>JAXMBZ010000011.1:0-186796 GCA_046349615.1 Planctomycetota bacterium | reverse complement strand
CCGTTTCGCGAGCTCCGAATCGAGCACCTTGACCGCGACGTCGCGGCCGAGATCGGTGTCGTGACCTTTCAGGATCACGCCCATGCCGCCGCGCGCGATCTCACCGAGGAGTTGGTAGTTCCCGCGGCCCTGCGGCACGAGCTTCGCCGCCGACGAGCTCGGATCGACCATCGGCGACGCGCCGTGCTCCGAGTCGACGTCGGAGAGCAGCACCTTCGGCGCGACGCCCGTCTTCGCGCGGACGAGGTCGAGGATCGAGCGGCGTTCACCGGGCGAATCGGGAATGGGGGCGTTCAAGTCGGGGCGCTCCGGGGGGGCGCGTCAGTCTAGAGGCTCGCGCGCGCCGTGCGCTCGGTCGTCTCGGAACTCCGCACGCTCGGATCAGCGTCGATCGAGATCGAGGAGTCGCGCATCCGCGACGCGCAATTCCATCTTCAGGCCGCGGTGGAGTTGGAATCCGAACCTCCCGCGAGCATGCACGGCGTCGTGCGCGTCGACGAGCACGAGCCCGCCGAGCTCGATGCGCTGCTCGTCGCCGCGCGCGCGCACGTGGACGTGGACCCAGCCGCGCGGATCGACGACGGAGCGCCACGCGGTTTCGTCCGCCGTCGCGAGCGCGCCGCGTCCGTCCGTCGCGAAGAGCGAGCCCCAGTACGTCTGTCCGAGGTCGGCCTGGTAGCCGATCGGGTCCTCCGCACCCGGTTCGACGCGCGAGCGGTATTGGAGCCCGCTGTTCCCCCCGGCGAGGCGCACGTCGAACGCGACCTCGAAGTCGCCGTGCTCGGACTTCGACAGGAGGTAGCTCGAGTGCTCGAGGAACTCCGCGACGCCGACGAGCGTGTCCCCGTCGAGGCGCCAGCGCGCGGGATCGAAGTCCCAGTCGCGGCGCTTTCGGCCCTCGAAGAGCTTCGTCCACGCGCCGTCCTCGGGGCGCTCGGGGCCGAGCGCGCCGCCGCAGTCGAGGAACGCGAAGAGGTCCTTGTAGTCCTCGAGCCCGAACGCGGCGGCGAGGCCCTCGGGCATCGCGCTCGTGCGCGACGGAGCGCGCTCCTCGAGTTCGCTCTTCTCGAGCGTCGTCTCGCGCCCGTCCGTGCCGAGGAGCACGAGCACGCGCGCGTCCTCGCGCACGACGCGGCCCTCGACGACGCTCTCGTCGCGCAGGACGCAGCGCGTCGATCGGTACTCGTCCGCGATGCGCCGCGAAGGCTCGAGGATCGATTCGAGCAGCTGCGCGCTCGAGAAGCGCTTCGTCACGCCGGTCAGGTCGGGACCGAAGCCCGCCCCCGCGACCGGAGGGAGCGCGTCGCCGCCCGTCAGCGTGAATGCGTGGCAGTGCGCGCACGTCGCGCGCTCGAACAGCGCGCGTCCGCGCCGCGCGGAGCCCGGGCGCGCGGCGCTGCGATCGAGGAAGTCGAGCACCGCGTTCGCCGACCAGTGCGGGCGCGCGTTCACGCGCACGGGCTCGCGCGGCCGCTCGGGAAAACGTGCGCGAAACGCCGCTTCGGCGGCCTCGAGCGCGCGATCGAACGCGGCGCGGCCGCGCTGTCCGTCGACGGGGGTCCCGCTCCAGTCGCCGACGAGTTCGAGCATCGGCCAGCCGCGCGGCGCGCCGAGTTCGTGCGCGGCGTCGAGCGCGCGCACCCACTCGTCGGCGTGCGTCGACTCGCGTGCGACGCTGCGGAGCGCGCGGGCGCACGTTTCGGGCACGCCGTAGGTGGTGCTCGCGAGGCCCGCGAGAAGGAGCGCGCGGTCGTCGGCCTCGGGGTGCGCGCACAGCGCGGCGAACGCTTCCTCGCGCTCGCGCAACCCGCCCGTGAGGCGTTCGCGCAGCCACGCGTGCAGCGCGGGGTCGCGCGCGTCGCGCACGGCGCGCAGGAGCTCGACGCGCAGCGCGTCGCCTGCGTCGCCCTCGGGAAGCGCGCTCCAGCCGGCGCGCAACGCTTCGAACGCGGGGCCGGAGACGCCGTCCTCGTCGCGCGCGACGAGCGCGGCGCGCGCGCGCGGTCCGACGGCGTTCGAGCGCGCGAGCTCGGCGCGCAGCGCGGGCCCGAAGTCCTCGAGCAGCGCGTGGAGCACGACGCTCAGGTACCCGGCGCGGCTCGCGCCCGCGTTCGGCGGCGCGGGCGCCTCGAACCACGCGAGCGCGCGCGCGGCCAGCGCGGACGTCCAACCCGTGCGCACGTCGCGCACGGCGACGAGCAGGTCGAAGCCGTCGAGTCGAGGGCTCGCATCGCCCGCACCTTCCGAGGAGGAGCGCGTCGTCGCGTCCTTCCCATTCGCGACGGCGCGTGCGCCGTCCGGGCCCGTTGCGTCGAGCGCGTTCGCGACGAGCTGCGCGCATTCGGGCGCGCCTTCGTGCGCGAGCAGCACGAGTGCCGTGCGCCGCGCGGCGGGATCGAGCTCGCGGAAGCGCGCGACGAGCCGTGCGACGAGCGCCGCGCGCGCCGTGGCTTCGGGCGGACCGAGGCGCAGGAACGCGAGCTCGACGACGCGCAGCACGTCGCCCGCGTGCGCGCGGCCGAACTCGCCGTCGAGGAGCGCCGCGAGCACGCCGTGCGCGATCCGCGCGTCGCGGGCGCGGAGCTCGACGTCCTCGACGCCGGGCCGCGCGAGCAGCAGCGCGCCTTCGAGCGCACGCCGCGGGTCCGTCTCGCGCGCGATCGCGCCGCGGAGCGCGTCGTCGATCGCGTTCGCGAGCGCCGCGCGCGCGACGGCCCGCACGCGCGCATCGTCGTCGCCGAGGCGTTCGTAGAGACGCGCGCGGACGGCGGGCGCGAGCTCGGCCGCGCCGACGAAGCGTTCGCACGCGCGGAGCCGCCGCTCGGGATCCGCGTCGGCGAGCGCGCGCGCGGCATCGTCGCCGGCGCGCGCGGCATCGTCGCGGGTGCGCGCGGGATCGGCGTCGACGCGCGCGGGCTCGCGCTCCGTGCGTGCGGTCTCCTTCTCCGAGTGAACGGCCGTCAGCGTCTCGGGCACGACGCGCACGATGCGTCCCCGCGTCCCGCGGCCGCCGCTCGCGACGTAGAGCGCGCCGTCGCTCCGCACCGCGAGGCTCGTCACGGCGAACGTCGTGCGCGCGCGCAGGAGCTCGCGCACCGCGTCGTCGCCCGCGCCCGGTCGCAGCGCGAGCACGCGCGCGCCCGTCCAATCGCCCATCAAGACCGCGCTCCGCCACGGCTCGGGCAGGTTCGTCCGATGTCCCGACACGACCGCGGTCGGCGCAGCGCGGCCGAGATCGAGCTCCGGCGCGAGCGCGTCGGGCCAACCCGCGCGGAACGGCTGCGCGCCCGTGCGCGAGCCGCGGTCGGTGCCGCGCAGGCAACGCACGAGCGCGGACGGCCGGTACCACGGACACCCGAGGTCCCACTCCATGTCGTTGTCGCACGTCCAGAGCGCGCCGTGCGCGTCGAACGCGAGCCCGAACGGGTTGCGGTAGCCGTACGAGTGCACGGACCAGCGTCCGTCGCGCGCGTCGAGCTCGACGATCGTCCCGCAGCCGTGCGGCGCGCGCGGAAGCGCGGTGCCGGGCGGTTCGTCGAGCGGGTGGAGCGCGGCGAGGTCGACCGGCGGCATCGGCGCGCGCGCGGGCGCCGCGGGGTCGATCCAGGCGGAATTCCCCAGGGAAAGCAGCAGGTGCCCTTCCGGCGTCGCGACGAGCGATTGCGCGCCGTGCTCGGTGTGGCCGAGCACGGGGAGCACGAGCTCGGGCTCCACGGCGACGCGTGCGTCGGACGTCGCCGAGACGTCGCTCGGAGCGGCCGCGGCGCGCGCGTCGAACGCGAGCCGCCACACGCCCGCGCGCGCGCCGCGCATGCCGACGAGCCAGAGTCCGTCGTCGCGCGGGAGGAGCGCGTGCACCTGGCTCCATCCGTCGGAGACGAGCACCGGGCGCGCGTGCACGCCGTCGTGGTCGTCGTCGTCGAGCGCGACGATCGCGCCCGATTCGCGCGCGACGAAGAGGCGGTCGCGCGCGTCGAACGCGAGCGCGAGCACGGGCTCCGTCTCCGCCGCGCCGAGCTCGACACGCAGGCCGGGCGGCGTCGCGAACTCGGCCGCGGCGCCCGCCGACTGGGGCGTGCCGAGGAGGGTGAGGAGCGCGACGGACGCGGGGATCACGTAGGCTCGATCGTAGCGCGCGCCGGGCCGGCCGCGCTCAAGGCGTCACCCGCCTTCGTCCTCGTCCTCGTCCCGCGCCGCTTCGCGCGCTTCCATCTCTTCCTCGGTCGCCTTGCGCACCTTCAAGACGCGCATCTCGAACACGACCTGTTGTCCCGCGAGCGGATGATTCGCGTCGAGCGTGATCGCGTCCGGGCTGATCTCGACGACGCGCGCGTCCATCTCCTGCCCGTCGACGTCCGTGTCCTGCTCGTCGCTGAGCGAAATGGTGATCCAATCGCCCGGCACGATCTCCGCGTCCTCGGGGAACTCGCTGCGCGGCACGGACAGGATCTGGTCGGGGTCGTACGGCCCGTACGCCTGATCGGGTTCGAGGCAGATCGAGAGCTTGTCGCCCTCGCCGGCGCCTTCGAGGCCTTGTTCGAGCGCGGGGAGGATCTCCTCGTGCCCGTGCAGATACGTCATCGGGCCGCGCTCGGTCGATTGCTCGACCACGTCGCCCTTGCCGTTCTTGAGCTGGTATTCGAGCTCGACGAAGCAGTCCTGTTCGATCTTCACGCGTTCGTCTTCGCCGCTTGCGGCGCGCTCGCCGGGATCGTGTAGCCGGACGGGATCGGACCCGAACTGCCGGAGAGCGGCAGGTGTGCCTGCGCCGACGACACGAACGCCGTCGACGGAGTCGCTGGAGCGGGCGCGGGTGCGCCCGGGGCGCCCGGAGCGCCGAATTGCGGGAAGCTCGGCGTCTCGACGCGCGACTTCTCGCGCGTGAGGTAGGTGTACCCGTGCAGGCCGTTCTCGTAGCGGCGGTAGATCAGCGCCGACTCCTCGAACGTGATGCGGCCTTCCTCGAGCGAGTTCTCGACCGAGCGCCGCAGGTTCGAGAGCAGGTCCGTCTCGAAGTACTCGACGTACTCGAGGACGTCCTGCACGCGCTCGCCGCGCAACACGTGCGTCAGGCGCGGGCGTCCGTTCTCGTCCATGTCGACGTGCACGACGTTCGTGTCGCCGAACAGGTTGTGCATGTCGCCGAGGATCTCCTGGTACGCGCCCACGAGGAAGAAGCCGAGGTAGTACGGCTCGTCCTTCTTGAGCGGGTGGAGCTCGAGCGTGCGCTTCACGTCGCGCAGGTCGATGAAGCGGTCCACCTTGCCGTCCGAGTCGCACGTGATGTCGGCGAGGATGCCGCGGCGCGTCGGCTGCTCCGTGTGGCGGTGCAGCGGGAGGATCGGGAAGAGCTGGTGGATCGCCCACGAGTCCGGAACGGACTGGAAGAGCGAGAAGTTGAGGAAGTACGTGTCGGCCATGTCGCGCTCGAGGTTCGCGAGGTCGTCCGGCACGTAATCGAGGGCGCGCGTGATCTTCAGGATCTTCTCGCACGTCCTCCAGAAGAAGTCCTCGACGCGCGCGCGCTCGCGCATGCCGACCTGTCCCACGTTGAAGAGCACCATCGCCTCGTCGCGCATCTGCATCGCGTCGTGGTAGCTCTCCTGGTAGTTCTTCGCGGTGACGTTCTCGCAGAGCTGGTGGAAGTTGTGGATCAGCTCGTGCTCGTCCTCCGCGGGCGCCTTGGCGAGGCCCTCGGACGTGAAGTCGCTCGTGCCGAGCACCTCCGTCACGAGCACCGCGTGGTGCGCGGTCAGCGCGCGGCCGCTCTCGGTGATGATGCCCGGCTGCGGGATCTCGTTCTCGAGGCACGCCTGCTGGAGGTGGTACACGACGTCGTTCGCGTACTCCTGCATCGAGTAGTTCATCGACGACTCGAAGTTGGTCGACGAGCCGTCGTAGTCGACGCCGAGGCCGCCGCCGACGTCGAACCACTTGATGCGCACGCCCATCTTCGAGAGCGACACGAGCGTGTGCGTCGCCTCCTTGAGCGCGTTCTTCAGCGAGCGGATCTCGGGGATCTGGCTGCCGAGGTGGAAGTGCATGAGCTGGAGGCAGTCGAGGAGGCCTTCGCGCTCGAGGCGCTCGACGACCTCGACGATCTCACGCGTGGTCAGGCCGAACTTCGAGCGGTCGCCGCCCGACTCCTGCCAGCGGCCCGCGCCCTTGCCCGAGAGCTTCGCGCGCACGCCGATGTTCGGACGGATGTTGAGCGCACGGGCGACGCGCAGCACCGTGTCGACCTCGGAGTACTTCTCGACGACGACGATCGGCGTGATGCCGAGCTTCGTCGACATGAGCGCCATCTCGATGTACTCCTCGTCCTTGTAGCCGTTGCAGACCATCAAGGAGCCGCGGCCGGCCATCAGCGCGACGACCGCGATGAGCTCGGGCTTGGAGCCGACCTCGAGGCCCATCTGCCAGTTGGCGCCTTCGCTGAGCAGCGCCTCGACGACGTGGCGCTCCTGGTTCACCTTGATGGGGAACACGCCGCGGTAGGGCGCTTCGTACTGGAACTCCTTGCGCGCGTTGTTGAACGCCTCGTTCATCGCGCGCACGCGGGCGCGCAGGATGCCGTCGAAGCGCAACAGGATCGGCGTCGAGACGCCGCGCCGCAGGAGCTGTCCGAGCAGCTCGTGCAAGTCGATGCCGGGCGAGGATCCGTTGCGATCCGGTTCCGGCTTCGCTTCGACGTTGCCCTGCTCGTTGATGCGGAAGAACCCGAGACCCCACTTGCTGACGTTGTAGAGGGTCTCGCTATCGAGGTGGGTCCACCTGGCCATCGTGCTCGCGAATGCTCCTGCGGGGAGAGGAAGGGGAATCCTGAGCGCAGGATTCTAGAAACCCCCTCCCGGAGCGGAGCCGCCGGGGCCCGCTTTTTTTTGGAGCTCGGGCGGGACGCCGCGTGTGATCTCGAGGACGACGGTCAGCGCGCGCGTGTCGGGAGCGAGCGCTCGTCGGCCGGAAAGACCGTCGAATCGCCAGGAGAAGTCGACGGTCGTCCCGTGCGGCGCGAAGCGTGCGCGCGCGGTCTCGAGCGCGGCGTCGAGCGCCTCCTGGAAGTTGCCCGTCACCGACGTCCCCGTGACGAACGTCCCGTCGCGCGGGCCGTGGGGGCCGGTCGGCGGCTCGTGAGCGGGGCCTTCGAGCTGGAGCGCGGTGAGCGGGAGGAGGAGGACGAGACCGGCGAGGAGACGAGGAGCTGCGAGCATGGCGGGTCCTTTCGACCGCGACGGGGCGCGGATCGAAACCGACTAGCAGGCGAGTCGCCGACCGGTCACGCCCGCTTCGGGCGCTCGACGGGCGTCGCGAGCTCGGCCTCGACCCGCCCCGGCCGCGCGTCGAGCGGCGCGTTGGGCCGCGCCTCGGCGCGCCCCTCGCTCGTCGAGGCTCCGACCTGGGCCTCCTCCGAGGCGGCGAGCGGCGGGTTCACCGCGAGGTCGCGCTCCGCCCCCGCGATCCGCTCGAGACGCGCGAAGAGCGGCTCGGGCTCGCGCTCGCCGAGCCAGCTCGCGCGGTCGTCGTCGCACAGACCGCCGGCGGTCCAGTGTTGGAGGAGCTGCTTCACGCGCCCCGCCGCGCCGCGGGCGGAGACGTTCTCCGCGCGCAGCACGTCGACGTAGTCGAGCAGGAAGCGCGCGGCGTCGGCGGCGCTCACGCGCTTCCCGGAGAAGATCCACGGATCACCGAGCGCCGCGCGTCCGACCATCGCGAACGCGCAGCCGGTCTCGCGCCGCATCCGCTCGAAGTCCGCGTGCGTGCGCACGCCGCCGTTGCCGCACACCGGGATCGACACGGCGTTCGCGGCGCGCGCGAGGCGCGTCCAATCGACCTCGTCGCAGTAAAGCTCCGCCTTCGTGCGGCAGTGGACCGTCAAGAGCGCCGCGCCGCCGTCCTCCGCCGCGCGCGCGAGGTCCTCGACGCGCGACGCGTCGTCGAAGCCCGCGCGGATCTTCGCGGTGACGGGGACGCGCTCGACCGCGTCGACGACGGCGCGCACGAGGCGCTCGACCGCGGCCGGATCCTGGAGGAGCGACGAACCCGCGCAGCCGCGCAAGGCGCCCTTCGCCGGGCAACCGAAGTTGAGATCGACGAGCGGCGCGCCGACCTCCTCCGCGCGGCGCGCGCTCGCCGCGACGAGCCCGGGCTCGCTACCCATCAATTGGAGCCCGACCGGCTGCGCGAAACGACGCGGGCCGAGGTGCTCGCGCAGCACGTGTCGCGGCAGCGCGACCTGCACGACGCGCGCGAACTCCGTGAACGCGCCGCCGAGCGCCTCGGGCCCGTTGCGCGCGAGCACGAGGTCGCGGAAGCACGGGTCCGTGACGCCCTCCATCGGCGCGAGGAGGGCCGTCGCGGTGAACGGGAGCGCGCGGGCCATTCGGGAGAGTGTACTCGGCGCGGCGGAGCGCGCTCTGGCCGGAAGCTCGCGGCGAGGAGGCGGCGGTGCGCGCGCGCGCGCCGGCTTCCCCTGCGAACTACGGGCGGAGCGCGCTTGCGCCGGTCTTGCGCGACGAGAAGGTGTCGAGGCGCGTGCGCGCGCCGACGCGCCGGTATCCTCGTTCCGTCCATGCGCCGCACGAACGCCCTCGTCCTCGCCGTCGCGCTGCTCGCGATCGCGCTCCTCGGAGCGTGGCTCTGGACGTTCGCGAGCGCCGACGCGCCGCACGAGCTCGACCCGCCGTGGAGCGAGGCCGCCGCGAAGGAGGCCGAGGCCGCGCCGCCGCGCGCGACGCTCGAAGACGGCGGCGACGAGCCGTCGGTGGTGCTCGAGCCCGAGGCGCGCGCCGACGAACCCGCGCGCGCCGAGCTCGCCGTCGCGCCGACGCCCTCGGCCGTGCCCGCGGGCCCGCGCGCGCACGTGCGAGGACGACTCGTCGACGAAGCGACGAACGAGCCGCTCCCGCGCTTCCTCCTGCGCGTCCACGATCGCACGCACCAGGAAGACGTGTGGACCGACGCGGAAGGACGCTTCGAGAGCCGCACGGAGTTCGGCGCGGGGCGGCTGCGCATCGACCCGCTCGATCATCCGGAACGCCGGCGGCCCGCGCCGTCGCTGCAGGTCGATCACGAGGTCGAGGGGACGAGCGCGCAGGAGCTCGCGCTCGCGGTGCCGAGCGGGCCGACGTTCACGCTGAACCTGACGCCGAACGGCGTGCTCGTGCTCGCGCCGAAGGAAGTGGGGACGGAGGGCGAGGGGAGCGCGAGCGCCGACATGGCGGCACGCACGAGCTCGACCGCGAAGAGCGAGGCTGCGCCGGCGAACGAGAAGAGCGCGACCTCCTCCGACGACAAGACGCCGAGGAACGGCGTCGCCGTCGCCACGGAGCCGAAGCCGGCCGCGTCGGAGCCGAAGCCCGCGAGCACCGAGAGCTCCTCACCCGCGGACGCCCGTCCCGTCGCCGTCGACTCGCTCCACGTCGTCGACGCGCCGGACGCGAACCCGCTGACGCTCGAAACCGCGCGCTTCTACCTCGCCGTCGCGGGCGAGGACGACCGCGACCGCGTCGGAGGCGAGGCGGCGCGCGCGCCCGATCCATCGGACGCGGGCGGGCTGCCGTGGGTGCGCTTCGGGCCCGTCGATCCGCGCTTCGACCACGCCGAGCGCGTCGAGCTGCGCTCCGCCGACGGCGTGTGGCGCGGCGACGCGAACGTCGGAGCGGTGCGCGGCGTGCAGGGGACCGTCACGCTGAAGGCCGACGCGTTCGGTTCGGTCCTGGGCACGGTCGTCGACGCGGACGGGATCGGCGTGTCGCGTGCGCAGGTCGTGCTGCGCGAGGGGCTCGGTGGTCAGCGCGAAAGGAAGCGCGACGCCGCGACGGACGCGCACGGGCGCTTCCGCTTCGACTTCGTGCGGCCCGGCGAGTGTCGCTTGACCGCGCGCTCGCTCCGCCACGCGGAGAACGAGCGGACGTTCACGCTGACGCAGCGCGCGACGGCGGAGCTCGTCGTCGTGCTCCAACCGAAACCGCCGGTCGGGAACATCCGCGGGACGATCGCGACGGAGACGGGGCGGTCGACGCCGCGGGCGCGGGTGACGCTGGTCGCCGTGAACGATCGCGGGGGACCGTCGCTCGCGTCGGAGGTGCAGTGGACGACGGTCGAGGGGCGCAAGGTCGGCGTCTTCCAGTTCACGTCGCTACCGGCGGGGCCGTTCACGCTCAACGTCGAGAAGGACGACTGGCTCAAGTGGGAGCCGCGCTCGCTCGAGGTGGCCGCGCCGAACGAGGACGTGCGGATCTTGGTGCGCGACGACGTCGCGACGTCTGATTACGTCGTGCGCGTGACGGATCGCGACAACGGGGTCGCGCTCGACGGCGTGCGGGCGTGGATCGAGTTCAAGAACGGACCGAATCGCGAGCGGCGGTTCGCGTCGGGTGAGGTGATCGAGCGCGGGGTGCCGCTCGACCGGGCGTTCCGCTGGCGGATCGATCGGCCCGGCTATGGATCGGAGCGCGGCGACGAGACGGCGTTCGCGGTCGAGGAGCACGTCGACGGGAAGATCCGGCGTGTGTTGGAACTCGCGCTCGAGCCCGGATGGAAGGACGTCGTGCGCGCAGTGCGGCGCGACGGCCGCGGGGTGATCGAGGGTGTCGAGGTGTTCGCGGACGGGCGCTCGATGGGGAAGACGGGGAAGGACGGCACGCTGAAGCTCGAACTGCGGGATCCGCCGAAGAAGGTCGAGGCGAAGCACCCGAATTGGAGGCTGGCCGGCGGGGTCGACTTGCGGCCGGCGTGGAAGCGCGACGATCGGAAGTTCGTCGTGCTGCGGTTCAATCCGGTGCAGCGGAAGAAGTGAGAGCGCGTCTCACGCGCGCGTTTTCGCCGCCGCTGCCGTGTCGACCATCTGTTGGAAGCGCACGATTTTTCCGTCCCGGATCCACCACGTGTGCGCGCACTGGACGTCGAGCGGCTTCTTCGTCTTCGCGTGCGTGCCGACGTAGCGGCCGAACATCGTGATCACGCTCCCGTCGCCGGCGAGCTCCCTCGGCACGACGCGGAAGCCCTCGTATTCCGTCATGATGCGCGCGAAGACGCCCTGCACGATCGCGTCGTGGCCGACGTAGGGGTTCTTGTCGGAGAGGAAGAAGCCCTCCGCTTCGTTCCACACGACCTTCGGATCGAGACGCGCGAGGAAGGCAGGCACGTCGCCCTTGGCGAACGCGTCGTAGAGGCTTTGGACGAGGGCTTGGTTCGGGTTCATGGTGGGAGCGTGGGTCGTTCGACGGGACGGAAGAGCGCGCCACGATCCGGGAGCGCGCCCTGCGAGTCAACGCCGCGCTGCGCCGGCAGCAGTGGGAGGAACCGGAGCGCTCGCCGGACGCGCGCTCCGTCGACGACGAGCTCGTCCGTCCGCGCTCCGTCGCCATCGCCGCGCTAGACTGCGCGCGAAATCGCATGACCCCCGACCCCTGGACCCCGTTCCATCCCGAGCGCATCGAAGACGCCGCGCGACGCATCGCCGGCGTCGTCGAGACCACGCCGCTCGTCCCCTTCGACTGCGGCGACGAGCGCGTCGACCTGCGGCTCAAGCTCGAGAACCGCCAGGTGATCGGCGCGTTCAAGGCGCGCGGCGCGTGGAACCAGGTCGCGCAGCTGACACCCGACGAGCGTCGCGGCGGCGTCGTCTGCACGAGCTCGGGCAACCACGGCAAAGCGCTCGCGTGGGCCGCGCACAAAGCCGACATCCGCGCGACGATCGTGATGCCGAAGAACGCGTACGCGAACAAGATCGCCGCGTGCCGCGAGTTCGGCGCCGAGGTCGTGCTCTGCGAAACGCGCCTCGCGTGCGAGGCCGAATGCGACCGCCGCGTGAAGGACGGCGCGACGCTCGTCCACCCCTACGACGCGGAGCGCACGTTGCTCGGCGCGGGCACCGTCGGGCTCGAGATCGTGGACGCGTGGCCGTCGGTGGAGCTCGTCTACGTGCCCGTCGGCGGCGGCGGGCTCGTCAGCGGCGTCTCGCTCGCGCTGCGTCATCGCCTCGGCCGCGCCGTGCGCGTGTTCGGCGTCGAGCCGAAGGGCGCCGCGACGCTCTCGCGCGGACTCGCGGCGGGTTCGCCCGTGCAGGTCGAGATCCAGAGCTGCATCCAAGGCCTCACGCCGCCGTACGCGGGCCGCGTCAACATCGACGTGTGCCGCGCGACGCTCGACGGCGTGCTCCTGCTCGACGACGCGACCGTGCTCGCCGCGCAGAAGCGCCTCGTCGCGTTCGGCGAGACGGTCGAGCCCGCGGGCGCCGCGAGCAGCGCCGCGGTGTTCGAAGGGCTCGTTCCGCGCGAACTCCTCGCCGGACGCACGCGCGCGAACCCGCTGCGCGTCGTCACGATCGTCTCGGGCGGCAACCCCGATCCGGAGCAGATCGCGAAGGTGCGCGCGGAGCTCGCGGCGGAGCGCGCGAACTCTGGCGCGACGCCGCGTGCGGGCTCGTCGTCCGATGCGAAGGCGAAGCCGAGCGCGGACTCGTCATCCCACGCCGCCTCGCGCTCCTCGTCGAACCCCGACCGCGGCGGAGCGGGCGCTCGTTCGTGAAGCGCGTCGTCCTCGTCCGGCCCGGCGGTCCGCGCAACGTCGGCATGATCGTGCGCGAGACGGCCAACTTCGGCCCGTGCGAGCTCGTCCTCGTCGCGCCCGAGCTCCCGTCGCTGCTCGTCCACCCCGAGTTCCAGCAGATGTCGCACGGCGTGCCCGAAGCGCGCGAGCGCTGCCGCGTCGTCGCGACGCTCGAGGAAGCGCTCGCCGATTGCACGTTCTCCGTCGGTTTCACCGCGCGCCCGCAGGAAGGCCGTCCGCGGCACGAATGGCGCGCGAAGCGCGACGAGCTCGGCGCGCGCGGCGCGGATCCCGACGAACGCGTCGCGCTCGTGTTCGGCGCCGAGGTCGGCGGCCTCCGCTCCGACGAGGTCGCGCGCTGCGCGGAGCTCGTCTTCGTGCCGACGAGCGCGGAGCACACGTCGCTCAACCTCGCGGTCGCGGTCGGCGTCGTGCTCGCCGATCTCTTCGCGGAACGCCGGTACGTCCCGCGCGAGCGCGGCGTCAAGCCGCTCACCAACGAGGCGCGCGCGTTCCTCGTCGCGAATCTGAAGCACGCGTTCGGCGAGCGCGTCGCGTTGACCGAGTCCGCGCGCCGCGACATCGAGGACTCGATCGACCGCGTGTTCGGCCGCGGCGCGCTCGAGGACCGCGACGCGCGCGCGTGGCACCTGATGGCGCGCGCGCTCGGCAGCACGTTGACGCCGAAGGCGCTCGGGCTCGAGATCACGACGAAGCGCGCTCGTCACCGCGCGTTGCAGGACGCGGCGCGCGCGAAGCCGCGCGTGCTCTTCGCCGGAGGTTCCGCGGAGTGGCGCGCGCGCGCCCGCTCGCAAGCCGCGCAGATGGGCTTCACGGTCGCGTCGGCGGGGGACGACGCGGAGCTGCGCGCGGAGCTCGAGCGAGACACTCCCGCGTCCGTCGTGCTCGACGCCGACGCGAACGGGCTCGCGGAGGTCGTGCGTGCGCTCGCTCCGACCGCGCGGATCGCTCCGCGCCCGGAGGACGGCGCGCTCGGCGCGTTGCTCGCTTCGTTCCTCGCGTGCGAGGACGACTCGAGTCCGTCGCCGTAGGTCCTCGCGGACGGGCTTCGCCCGCGGGGACGTCGCGCGCGAGCGCGGCGCTCAACCGTCGCTGAAGATCAGCGTGTCGAGCTCGAGCGCGAGTCGGTCGCGCTCCGCCTTGACCGACGGGTTCGACGACGGGAGCAGGTTCTGGAGCTCGAGCGGGTCGCTCTGGAGATCGTAGAACTCCTCGACGTCGTCGAGGCCGGTCCGGATCAGCTTCCACCGCCCGTCGGTGAGCATGCGCTGGCGCGCGCCGATACCGAGGTTCGCGGGGTTGCCGATCGGATTGAAGACCTCGGAGAACGCGTATTCGCGGCCGCGGGGCGCGTTCGGGTCGACGAGGTAGGGGAGGAAACTCACACTGTCGATCACGATGTCGCTCGCGATCATCCCCGGCACCTCGCGCGCGCCCGCGACGTCGCGGATCGTGCGCCAGAAGTCGACGGCGCCGACCGGGTGGTCGCAGAGCCGTCCGCCGGCCTGCACGAGCGGGCCCGCGACGATCAGCGGCTCGTGCACGCCGAACTGGTAGCACGTGCGCTTCGCGCGGTTCGGATCGAAGCGCGTCGGGTCGACGACGCTCGCCTCGGGGCCGTTGTCGCCGAAGACGAAGATCATCGTGTCGGACACCTTGGGCGCGATGCGGTCGAGCAGGTAGCCGAGGTTCGCGTCGGTCGCTTCGATCATCGCGTCGTAGAACACGCGCTTCTTCTGCGCGAGCTGCGCCTCGGTCAGCGGGTGGGTGGGATGCGTGAGGTCCGTGATCCAGGCGTAGTCGCCCTCGCGATAGGGCTGTCCGATCTGAGCGACGCCGAGCGCCTCGATCGCGGTGCGGCTCGCCGCGGAGAGCAGGGAGAACGGCGGGACCTGATACGGCGCGTGGGGCGGGTTGAACGCGACCTGCGCGAAGAACGGTTGCGTTTGCGCGAGCATCCACTCCGCGGCGTCGCGCGCTTCGACGGAGCCGGACCACTGGCGCTCGCTGTACGGGCCGTCGGGGGTGCCCACGATCGACTCGACGCCGTCCTCGACCTTTCGCCAGTAGTAGTGGTGGTAGAAGGTCCCGAAGAGCTCGCCTTGATCCGCGACGTTCGCGATGCAGCCCGAGTAGTGGCTGAACCCGCAGTCGTTCGGGTGCGTCGTGTCGACGTACATCGAGATGTGCCACTTGCCGAACATCCCGCTCGTGTACGGCGACGGGTTCGGCGCGAACCCGTCACGCAGGAGCTCCGGCAGGCAGACCTCGTTGGGGTTCAAGCCGAATTGGTAGTTCGGGAAGATGTTCGGACCGAACCCGGTGCGAAACGCATAACGCCCCGTCTGCAGGAGGGCGCGCGTCGGCCCGCAGAGCGGGTTCGAATAGAAGCTCGTGAACGTGACACCGCGCGCGGCGAGCGAATCGAGGGCCGGCGTCCGCACGTACGGCGCGCCCATCGCGTAGGCCCCGAGTCGTTCACAGCCGATATCGTCGAGCACGACGACGAGGATGTTCGGCCTGGTCGGGGCCGCGGTGGTCGTCGGGTGCTGCGCAGGGGCCGACCGCGCGCCGGTCGACGGTGCCGCGGCGAGCGTCCGCGGCGTCGGCGCGGACGCGGGGGACTGGAGGAAGGGCGCGAGCGCCGCGAGCAGCGAGGCGAGGAAGGGCATGGGACGAGGTCGCATTCTCCGCGCTCGGCGGTGAATTGTCGACCCACCGCGCGCCTTCGTTCCGGTCACGGAGTCGGAAGGTATTTCCGGGCCGCGGTCATTCTGAGGTCGTCGCGCGCGGCTCGAAGCGGCCGAAGCGCAGCGCGAGCGCGGGCAGGACGAGCAGGTTGAGCGCGGTGGAACTCGCGAGGCCGCCGAGGATGACGAGCGCCATCGGGCCTTCGATCTCGCGTCCTGCGCCGCTCCCGAGCGCGAGGGGGAGGAGTCCGAGCGCCGTGACCGCAGCCGTCATCAGGATCGGCACGAGGCGTTCGCTCGCGCCGCGCACGGCCGTCGCGAGACCCCATGGCGCGCCTTCGTGAACGACGAGGTGCTCGTAGTGCGACACGAGCATGATCGAGTTTCGCAACGTGATGCCGAACAGCGTCACGAAGCCGACGAGCGAGCCGATCGAGAGGACGCCGCTCGTGAAGCGCACGACGAGTACGCCGCCGACGAACGCGAACGGGAGATTCGCGAGCACGACGAGCAGGTTGCGCGCGCGCCGGAACACGAGCGAGAGCAGGAGCACGATCCCCGCGAAGGCGAGGCCAGAGCGCAGGAGGAGTTCGTCCCGCGCGGCGCGTCCCTGCTCCGCGGCTCCGCCGAACGCGAGGTCGACTCCCAACGGGAGCTTCACGCGCGCGAGTCGCTCGCGCGCTTCCGCCGAGAACGAGCCGACGTCACGGTTCTCGACGTTGCACGTGACGACTTGGCGCCGACGGCCGCTCTCGTGCGCGAGCATCGACGTGCCGGAGTCCTGGTAGACGCGCGCGAGGCGCACGAGCGGCCAGGACAGTCCGTCCGCTCCGCGCACCTCGATGCGGCCGACGTCCTCGGGCCGCGCGCGCGACTCGGGCGCGAGCGTGACGGCGACGTCGCGCGCGCGTTCGCCTTCCCAGACCTGCGCGACGACGCGGCCCTGGCAGGCGATTTCCGCCGCGTCGAGGACCTGCACGGGCCGCAGGCCGGCTCGCGCGAGAGCCGTCGGGTCGAGGTCGACGGCGATCGAGGGCGTGCCCGACGAATTCCCCGCGCGGGCGTCGACCGCGCCGCGCACTCCGCGGAGCTCGTGCTCCAACTCCGCCGCCGTTGCGTCGAGGAGTCCGATGTCGTCGCCGAACACGTCGACGACGAAGTCGGCCGTTTCGCCGGTGATCGTCTCGCTGATGCGGTCGCCGAGGAACGTGAGCACTTCGGACTGCAGCCCGGGGAAACCCGCGAGCGTCGCGCGGATCCAGGCTTCGGTCTCGGCCTCTTCCTTTGACGACATCGAGCGGATTTCGACGTGGAATTCGCTGCGATTCGGACCCCACGTGTCTTCGCCGAGCTCGGCGCGCCCGATCTGTTGCTCCACCGTCGCGATGCGCGGATCGGCGAGGAGCGCGGAGCTGATCCGACCTCCCATGCGCTTCATCTCGTCGAGCGACGTGCCCGGGACGGCGGTCACTTGGAGCACGAAATGGCCTTCGCGGAACTCGGGGAGGAACTCGAACCCGAGCCCACGCACGTACGCGACCGCGAGGCCGATCAACGCGAGCGTCGCGAGGACAGCTAGCCCCGCCCGGCGCGCCGAGGCCGCGACGACGCGTTCGTAGACGCGGCGGAGGGCGCTCAGGTGCCTCGGTTCCCGCGTCCGTTCGGCGTGTCGCGGGAGGAGCAGCAGGGACAGCGCGGGCGTCACCGTCAGCGCGACGAGCAACGACGCGAGCACCGCGAGCACGTACGCGACGCCGAGCGGCGCGAAGAGCCGGCCTTGGAGCCCGGTCATCGAGAGCACGGGCACGAACACGAGCACGACCACGAATGTCGCGTACACGACGGCGCCGCGGACCTCCAGCGACGCGTCGAGAACGACGGCGGCCGCCGAGCTGGGACTCGGGAGGCGCGCGTTCTCGCGCAGGCGCCGTTGGATGTTCTCGACGTCGATGATCGCGTCGTCGACGACTTCGCCGAGCGCGATCGCGAGCCCGCCGAGCGTGATCGTGTTCAGCGTGCCGCCGAAGCCGTGGAGCACGAGCAGCGCGGCGAACAAGGACAGCGGGATCGCGGTCAAGGAGATGAACGCGGTGCGCAGGTCGAGCAGGAACAGGAACAGCACGGCGACGACGAGCGCGGCGCCGACGAGGAGCGCCTCGCTCAGGTTGTGGACGGCGTTCTCGACGAACGTCGCCGGGCGGTGGAGGCGCGGGAAGACTTGCACCTTCTTCGCTTCGAAGACGGGCCGGAGGTCCGCCAGCTCGGCCTCGAGCCGCCGCGTCACGTCGAGCGTGTTCGCGCCGTACTGCGAGAGCATCGTGACGAGCACGCCTGGCCGACCTTGGATCGACGCGTCGCCGAACTTCGGCGCGCCCGCGACCACGACGCGCGCGACGTCGCCGAGGACGAACGTGTGTCCCTCGCGGGTTGCGAGCACGACTCCGGCGAGGTCCTCGGGCCGCGCGAACGCTCCGCGCGTCTCGACGACCAAGCGCTGGTTCGGCGTGTCGATCCAGCCCGCTCCGCGCACGCCGGTCGCTTGGCGCGTCGCCTCGGCGACGTCCTCGAGCGTGAAGCCGAGCGCGGCGAGCTTCTCGGGGAGCACCTGCACCTCGATGCGCTCGACCTCGCCGCCGAACAAGCTCGCGGTGGCGACGCCGGGCACCGCGAGGAGTCGCGGGCGCACCTGCGTCTCGACCCAAGCACGCAGCGCGCGCACGTCGACCTCGTCGGACACGAGGCCGATCTTGAGCACGTCCATCGTCGCCGAGGTGAGCGGCGTCATCTTCGGCGGCGCGACGCCGGCGGGAAGGCGTGCCTCGGCCTCCGCGACGCGTTGCGCGAGGAGCTGACGCGCGAGGTACGGATCGGTTCCGTCCTCGAACACCGCAGTGACGACCGAGAGCCCCTGAATCGACTGCGAGCGGAGCGCGGCGAGGTTCGCGCTCCCAGCGAGACTCGCCTCGACGGGTCGCGTGACGAGGCGTTCGACCTGCTCGGCGGAGAGGCCCGCGCACTCGGTTTGCACGACGACTTGCGGCGGCGCGAAGTCCGGGAGCACGTCGAGCGGCGCGTGCATGGCCGTCCACGCGCCCCACACGATCGCGAACACGGCGAGCACCGCGACGACGCCGCGGCGCGCGAGCGCGACTCGGACGAGCGCGCTCAACATGCGCGCGGCTCCCTCGTGATCGCGTCGAGCGTGTGCTGAGTCGCGTTCATTCCTCCTCCGCCGCGCCCGCCGCGGTCTGCGCGCCGAGGACCTCGGTCGAAAGCAGCGCTTGAGCACCGCGGACGACGAGCTCGCGCTCGCCGGCCCACGCGTCCGTGGTGAACCAACCGCCGCCGTGCTCGGCTTCCACGGGCTCGTCGAGCGCGAGTTCGACGCGCTCGAACGCGCCGTCGCCTTCGTCGACGTAGACCCAGGCGCGGCCGCCGAGGCGCACGACCGCGGCCTCGGGCACGCGGAAACCCGAGCGCTCCGCGCCGAACGGGATCCACGCATCGAGCACCGCCCCCGGTCGCGGCGCCGCGCTCGCTCCTGGCTGGAACGTCGCGATCCATCCGGCGACGCCGTTCGAGCGTGTGGAGTCCGCGTCGAGCCCCGTCACGCGCGCGTTCCAGCGCGCGGTGGGATCGAACGGACTCCCGAGTGCGAGCTCCGTCGGCGCGACCATGCTCGCCGCGCTCGGCGGGACGTCGACGCGCACGCGCAGCGTCGCGAAGTCCGCGACGGCGAAGAGCGCCGCGCCCGCGTCGACGTCCTCGCCGGGGCGCGCGAGGAGCTCGACGACTTCGCCCGCGGAGGCGAGCCGGAGCGGGAGCGCGGCGGAAGCGTTCGCGTTGGGCGCGAGCAGCGCCTCGAACGTGTGCGCGGAGTCCTCGGCCCCGACGAGCCGCGCGGCGGCGGCGTCCTTGCGCGCGCGCGCGTCCTCGACGGCCTTGTCCGACGCGTTCTTGTCGCGCGCGTTGAGCTCGACGAGTCGGTCGAGCGCGCGCGTCGCCGCGTCGAGCTCCGCGCGTGCCGCGGCGGCGTCCGCGCGCGCTTGGGCGAGCTTCGCCGCCGCGTCGGCGCGCTCGACGGCGCCCAGGCGCGGTTCGACGCGCCCGAGCTCCGCTCCCGCGGCGAGCGACGCCCCGAGCGCGAGCGACGCGCCGTCCGCGGCCGCGAGCCACCGGCCCGCGATCGGCGCGCGCACGACGGTGCGTCGCGCGGGGTCGTCGAGCACGCGCGCGAGCGCGCGCAGGCGCGGTCGATGCGAGCAGGCCGCCGCGCGTTCGCGTCCGAGGTCGAGCCGCGCGACGACCTCGGGTTCGAGGCGCAAGAGCGGCTGTCCGTGGGTGCCGAGCGCGGGCGCGTCCGAGCGCTTCGCCGCGTCCGGCTCGTGCTCGTCGGCCTGCGCGGCGGCCTTCGCGGGGTGCTCGCACGCGGGCGCGAGCGCGGCGACGAGCGCGAGCAGCGCGAGCGTGGCTCGTCGTCCCGATCCGGCGAGCGCGCGCCGCACGTCCGCGGTCGACGGCGGACGTCCGTGATCCGAGCGTCGCGTCGAGGGGCTTCGCGAGTACCTCATGGGTTCCGTCCTGGAGACTCCTTCGATGCGGCGTCCGTGGGGGAGCGTTCGAGCGGCGTCGCGAGCGCATCGGAAAGGGAACCGAGCGCCGACTGCACCCCGACCAGCGCGTTCCACGCGTCGCGTCGAGCGTGAGCCCGTTCGAGCTCCGCGTCGATGCCCGCGAGCGCGTCCAAAGCTCCCGCGTCGCGGGCGACGCGCTCGTTCTCGACGACGCGCGTCAGCGTCGCTTCCGCGGCGCGCGCCGCTTCGAGCTCGTCCCACGCGCGCGCGAGGGCCTGCCGCGCGAGCTCGACGTCGCCGAGCACGCGGGTCTCGAGCGCCTCGAACTCCGCCGCGCGCGCGGTGCGCGCCGCGTCGGCTTCCGTGATCGCCGTCGCGTGCGTGTCGAACAGCGGCAGCGGCACGGACAGCGCGAGTCGCCACTTGTGATCGCCGCGATCCCATTGGAAGCCGGGGCCGAGCGCGAGGTCGGGGTACTGCCGCGCGACCTCGAGCTGCAGACGCGCCTCGGCGACGGCGTACTCCGCGAGCCCGCGGCGCAGCTCTGCGCGGTTCACGAGCGCCCGTTCGGCCTCGACGTCGAGCCCATCGGCGCGCGGCGGAGCGTCGAAGCCCGGCCAGGCGAGCTCGATTCCGTCGAGAGCGCTCGCGGGCAGGTCGCAGGCGCGCGCGAGCTCGGTGCGTGCGGTCGCGATACGTCCGGCGATCGTCGTCCGCTCCGCCGCCGCGCGCGCTCGGGCGGCCTCGGCACGGACTAGCGCGCCGCGCTCCTCCTCGCCGGCTTGGACGCGCGCCTCGAGCAGCGCGCAGCGGCGTGCGTGGAGCGCGAGTTCGGCGCGCGCCAGCGCGTCCTCGCCCATCGCGGCGGCGAACCGCACGAATGCCGTGCGAACGTTCGAGCGGACGTTCCACGCGGCCGCTTCGACGTCGACGCGCGCGAGCTCCGCCTCGCGCCGAGCGACCTCGACGCGCGCCGCGCGCTTGCCGCCGGTCTCGATCGGGAGCTCGAACGTGAAGCCGAGCGCCCAGGGCAGCACGCCGGTGTTCGCGGTGTACTCGGAGTCGAGCCCGAGCGTCGGATTCGGAGGCACGTCGGCGAGCTCGACGCCCGCGAGCGCGGCGGCGTGACGGGCGCGCGCCGCGGCGAGCTCGCGGTTCTCGTGCAACGCGACGAGGGTCAAGTGCGTGGGATCCCACGCCGTCGGCGGGAAGTCGGCGCCCGCGGGGAGGACCTCCTTCGCGAACGCGACGAGCGCTGGATCGTCGAGGCGCCGCGCGCGGAACTCGGCGGCCGTCCGCGCGGGATCGAGCGGCCTTGGCGCGTACGTCGCGCACGCCGCGGCGAAGAGCAACGCGGCGGGCAACGCGAGGATCGTGCGCGGTCCGCGCGCGGCGCTCTGGGGGGAGTACATCGGCGGCACTCTACCGCGCGCGCCTCTCTGCTGCGCAGCGGGAGAACTCGCGCCCGCGCGCGAGACCTTGCGAGACCATGAACCCGCGTCCGGGTTCAACGTCCCGGCGAGCGCGCGACGACCGACTCGAGCGTGCCCTGCACGACGAGCTCGTCGCCGGCCGTGAGCTTGGTCGACGGCCCGGGGAAGAAGCGCCGGTCGCCCGCAGGCGTGCTGCGCTCGAGCACGCCGATCGAGCGGGCTTCGGCGAGCTCGCCGACCGTGCGGCCGTCGAGCTCGTCGCCCTTTCGCACCGTCCAGCGCTGCGTGACGATGATCTCGTCGTCGACGACGAGGCTGCCTTCGATCGTGCGCTCGAGCGCGGCCGTGGCGAACGCGGGCGCGGCGATCGACGACGCGGAGAACGTGCGCTCGATCTGGAAGCCGTCGCGCACCTTCTCGGCCATGTTCGGGTCGAACATCCGCATCACGACGTGCACCTTCGGGTTGATGCGGCGCGCGTCGAGCGCGATCTCGAGGTTCGCGAGGTCGTCGTCGCTCGCGATCACGATGCTGCGCGCGTCCTTCACGTTCGCGTCGACGAGCCACTGCTCGCGCCGCGCGTCGCCGAGGAAGAGCGGCGCGCCGTCGCGACGCACGTCGTCGAGGAAGGAGTTCTCCGGGTTGCGCTCGATCACGACGACCTCGTGGCCGAGGTCGCGCAGGATCGCGTAGATCCGCCAGCCGAGCCGTCCGAGGCCGATCAAAACGACGTGTCCCTTCATCGATCCCGCCATGATGCGACACCACTCCCGCTCGCCCTTGGTCCGGTCGCGGAGCATCTGGCTGATCTCCACGATCGCTTCGAGGAACACCGTCACGCCGAGCACCGGCATGACGAAGAACATGGTCTGGAGCACGATCGACTCCGGATACGGGTCCGGCGCCTCACCGAAGATCAGGCTCCACGTGCGGAACATCGCGCGCGGGAGCGAGAAGCGCTCCTCGGGCTCGAGGTACTGGAAGCCGAGGCCGCCGAGCACGAGCACGAGCAGCAGGAACGCGAAGCTCGCGCCGCGATGGCGCAGCACCGCGAGCGCGAAGCTCCATTCGCGGCGGAACCGGCGCCGGAATGGCCGGCTTCGCGGCGTCCGAGCCCGAATCGTCACGCTGGACGAGGATCCCACGCTCGCACGGTATCCCACGGCGGACCTGCGGCACAACGCGTCCGGGGTGGGCGCGGCGCGGCGTCGGAGCCCCGAGGAGTCGAGGTCCGTCGCCGATCGAGGCGGACTGTAGACTGCTCCTCGCGTGCGGCGACCCTTCGACGTGCTGCTGATCACCCTGTTCGCCGGTGCGCTCGTCGCGCCCGGGATCGACGTCGCGCTGCGTCCGTCCGCGATCGCGGACGTGCGACGCGAGATGCGGACTCCCGCGACGTTCCCCGATTTGCCGAAGACGCTCGGCGACGTGCGCGAGCTGCCGTCGGCCGTCGATGCGTGGTGGGCCGACCGGATGGGGCTCCGAGACGTGCTCCTCGAGCGACGCAGCCGACTCTACGTGGAGCTCTTCCACCGCTCGCCGACGCCGGCGGCCGTCCTCGGTCGCTCGAACTGGGTGTTCCCGACGTTGATGGGGATCCTCGATGCGTCGCGCGGCACGGCGAAGCTGCCGGAGAAGCGGCTCGCGCTGTGGCAGCACGCGCTCGAATCGCGGCGCGACTTCTGTGAGTCGCTCGGCGCCGAATACGTCGCGGTCTTCGCGCCCGAGAAGCCCACGATCTATCCCGACTTCCTTCCGTCGTACCTCGACGTCCGGCCGCCGACCGCGTACGACCAGCTCCTCGCGCGCCTCGAGCGCCACTCCGATTTCCGTGTGCTCGACATCCGGCCGCTGATGTTCGAGGAGCGCGGGCGCGACCACGGCGACGACTTCGCGTACTACCCGCTCGGCACGCACTGGACGGACCGCGCGATCTACAGCGCGTACGAACTCGTCGTCGCGCGCCTCGCGGGGCGCTTCCCGAACCTCGCCGCGACTCCGCTCGCAGCGCTCCACTGGAAGGACGACCCGGACGAGGGCGACACGTGGGCGTTCAACCTCCGGCTCGTCGGACGACTGCACCAGCATGCGCCCGTGCTGCAGGAGATCGAGCAATACGACTGCGAGGTGGGCCGGCCCGGCGCGGACGACGGACACCTCGTCGTGCGCGGACCGGATCCGACGCGCCCGAAGCTCGTGCTCTTCCACGACTCCTTCGGCGATCGGATGCGCAAGCTCTTCGCGCGTGACTTCTCGGAGTGCTACTTCAGCTGGGGCACGTTCGAGCCGGAGATCGTCGAGCGCGAGCGGCCCGACGTCGTGATCGAGCTGCGCGCGGAGCGTCAGGTGCTGCTCGATCGGCCCGCGCCGATCGTGCGCCCTGGGCACGACCCGCTCGGCCGCGAGTTCGAGCAGAGCCGGGAGGTGCTCTTCCGGCTCGACCTCGATCGGACTCCGATCGGGATCCAAGGTGTCGACGGAGCCGTCCTGGAGCCCGCCGCCGATGGGCTCGTCGCGCGCCTCGCGGCGAACTCGGCCGGCACGTTCGAGGTCGCCGGGCTCCCGTTCGCGAAGGGGCGCGGCTGCATCGTCCGCATGGACCTCGAAGCGGAGAAGACCGATCTCGTCGACGTGCTCTTCCTCACCCAGCGCGTGCCGCGCTTCCGTCGCGGGCAGGTCGTCACGGCCACCCTCCCGGCGGGGAGGAGCGTCGTGTACGCGGAGATCGACGAGCCGGACCTCGTCGGCGCTCTGCGCTTCCGCTTTGGGCGCCGCCTACGTTCGACGCTCGTGCACGCGCTCGAAGTGCGGGCGAAGCTCGAGTGACGCGGCGACGGCACCAGGTGGGAGCGTCCGGACGATGGAGACACCCATGAGTGCACGCAGGAGGACCGGGTGGGATCGAGCGCTGATCCTCGCGTTCTCCGCGGCCCTGCTCGCGCCCGCCGTCGATTCGTTCGTGCGCCCCGAAGCGCGGCGCGACGTCGAGCTCGAGGCGCGCAACCCGGAGCCGTTCCCCGTGCTCGAGCCGACGCTCGAGTCCGTGCGCGCGTTCCCGAGCGGCGTCGAGCGTTGGTACGGCGACGCGCTCGGGCTGCGCGACGTGCTGCTGCACCACGGGAGCTTCTTCCGCGTCCACGTCTTCCACGCGTCGCCGGGCGAACCACTGCTCGTCGGGCGCGACGAGTGGATCTTCCCGACGCTGCTCGGGATCCTCGACGCGAGCCGCGGACGCGCGCAGATGACGCGCGCGCGGCTCGAGACGTGGCGCGCGGCGTTCGAGAGCCGGCGCGACTTCTGCGCGTCGCTCGGCGCCGAGTACCGCGCGGCGCTCGCGCCGGAGAAGAGCTCGATCTACCCCGAGCGCCTGCCCGACGGTTGGACGCCGATCGGTCCGGGCGTGCAGGACCAACTCGTCGCGTGGCTCGCCGCGCGCTCGGACTTCCGGCTCGTCGACCTGCGGCCGGCGTTGCGCGCGGAGAAGGCGCGCGACGGTGGGAGCGACTTCGCGTACTACCCGCTCGGCACGCACTGGACGGATCGCGGCGCGCTCGCGGTGCACGCGGAGCTCCTGCGCGCGCTCGAAGGCCGCGTCGCGGGGCTCGCGTCGATCGCGCCGGACGAGCTCGCGTGGGAGCTCGACCCGAACGAGGGCGACACGTGGGCGCACCGACTGCGCCTTTCGTCGACGCTGCATCAGGTGGCGCGCGTGCTCGCGCTCTGCGAGCGCGACTTCCGCGGCGAGGTGGTGCGCGCGGACGGCGTCGTGCGCGTCGGTCCGCGCGGCGCGCATCCGAGCGTGCTCGTGTTCCACGATTCGTTCGGCGAGCGAGTGCGCAAGCTCCTTGCTCGGAGCTTCGCGAGCTCGACGTTCGTCTTCGCGCCTGTGTTCGACGCCGAGCGCGTCCGTGCGGAGCGGCCGGACGTCGTGCTCGAGCTGTTCGCCGAGCGCCGACTGCTGCTCGACCTCCCGCCCGCCGTCCCGCTCGCGGGCGAGGACCGGCTCGCACGCGCCTTCGACGCGAGCACGGAGCGGCTCTGGACGTTCGCGCCGGAACGCGAGCCCGCGGCGTGGTCGTCCGTCGACGGGACGCGCGCCCGCGTCGAGCTCGGCGCGCTCGTCGTCGAGCAGGCGGAGGGCGAAACGGGCCTCGTCGAGCTCGCCGTTCCGCCGTTCCCCGCGGGGCGCACGTGCCTCGCGCGCGTCGTGGTCGAATCGGACCGCGAGGACAAGCTCGACGTGCTCTACCGGACCGCGCGCCAACCGCGCTACCACCGCGGTCAAGTCGCGAGCGCCGCGGTGCACCCCGGCACGAACGTCGTCCACGTGCGGCTCGACGCCGAGGACCTGCTCGGCCCCCTGCGCGTGCGCTGCGGCGCGCGTCCCGGCCGCTCCGTGCTGCGCGAGGTCGAGCTGCGCCTCGCGGTCCCGTGAACCCGCGGCTTGCCTCGCGCCGCGCGCGACCGGAGGATGGCGCGCGAGGAACCCCATGGTCCGACTGGATCGCATCTACACGCGCGGCGGCGACGAAGGCGAAACGAGCCTCGGCGACGGCACGCGCGTCCAAAAACACCACCTGCGCGTCGCCGCGTACGGCACGGTGGACGAGCTGTCGTCCGTGCTCGGGCTCGCGCTCGCGCACGGGGTCCCGGAACCGCTCCACGGCGAGCTCGTCGAGATCCAGAACGACCTCTTCGACGTCGGCGCCGACCTCTGCGTGCCGGGCGACGCCGGCGCGCGCCTGCGGATCACGCCGGCGTACACGACGCGCCTCGAGCAGCTGATCGACCGCGAAAACGAGAAGCTCGCGCCGCTGAAGAGCTTCATCCTGCCCGGCGGCACGATGGCGTCGGCGTGGCTCCACCTCGCGCGCAACGTGTGTCGCCGCGCGGAACGGCTCGTCACGGAGCTGCGGGAAGAGCCGGGAGAGCTCGAGCGCGTCAACGTCGAGGTCGTGAAGTACCTGAATCGGCTTTCGGACCTGCTCTTCGTGCTCGGGCGCGTGCTCAACGACCAGGGACGCGGCGACGTGCTCTGGGTCCCGGGCAAGAAGCTCGGCGGTTGAGCGATGGCGAAGCTCCGTTCGCGGACCTCGCCCGCGTGGGTCGCGCGCGTCGAGGAGCGGCCGATCGAACTCCTCTCCGACCACGCGCACTGCGAGCTGCGCGCCGCGGCGTCGGCGCAGCAGCTCATCGTGAAGCACGTGCAGGATTCGCGCCTCGTGCAGCGCATGAGCGCGATCGCGCGCGAGGAGCTCGAGCACTTCGAGCTCGTGCTCGACGTCCTCTCGAAGCGCGGCGCGACGCTGCTTCCCGCGCGCGCGAACCCGTACGCCGAGGGTCTGCTCGCGGCGCGCTCGCATCGCAAAGAGGAGCTCCTGCTCGACCGGCTCCTCGTGTCGTCGCTGATCGAGGCGCGCAGCCTCGAGCGCTTCCTCCTGCTCGCCGAGCACCTGCGCGACCGCGAACTCGCGGCGTTCTACCGCTCGCTCGTGCCGAGCGAGGCGTCGCACCAAGCGCTCTTCGTCGAGCTCGCGAAGGAGCACTACGCGCCGGAGCGCGTGCGCGAGCGCCTCGAGGAGTTGCTCGGCGTCGAAGCGCGCGTGCTGGCCGCGCTGCCGTTCGAGGCGCGCATGCACTCCGGCGAAGGCGCGCCGGTTCCGAGCGCGTGAGCGTCAGCGGGGGAGCGCGTCGAGCGCGACCTTCGCGTGCTGGCGCACGAGCGGATCGGGGTCGCGCGCGAGCGTCTCGAGCGTCGCGCGCGTCTCGGGGCGCTTCAGCTTGCGGAAGGCGTGCGCGACCTCGCGGCGCAGCGGGCCGAACGGGCTCGACGCGCTCGCGACGAGCGCGGGCACGCACGCGTCGAGCTTGAGCTCGCCCGCCGCCCACGCCGCGACGCAGCGCACGAACGGGTCCGCGTCGCTCAAGAACGGCGCAGGATCGAGCGGCGTCGAGCGCTTGCCTTCGCGCACCGCGCGCACCGACGTGTAGAGCGCCTCGCGGCGCAGACGCGGCGTCGCGCTCCTCGCGTTCTCGTCGATCTGCTCGGGGAGCATCGTCCAGATCGGCGACGGCGGCTCGCGGCCGGGCGGGTTCTCCGCGAGCAGTCGGTGGCCCGCGTCGAACGGATCGATGAACACGGACGTCGCGGCGTCGTAGGCGTAGAGCCGCGCGTCGAACCAGACGGACGGTCCTTGCACGCGCACTTCGCGCATCACCTGGTCGTTCGGCGACTCCGGCATCCAGATCGGATCGTCGGAGAGGAACTTCGCGCCCTTGTCGTCGCGGAAGATCGTCGTCGTGAAGTAGAAGGGCAGGTCGACCCAACGGCCCGACGCGAGGCGCGGCCAGAGCTCGCGCAGGTCGGCGTCGGGCTCGTCGAGCAGTTCCTGCGCCGTCGCCTCGAACTCCGCGAGCAGCTTCGCGTGCTCCGCGCCCGTGCTCGGGCCGCTGTAGCCGGTGTGAACGGCGCGAATGCGGCCGTCGCGATGGAAGAAGAGCGTCGTCGGGAACGCGGCGAGACCGCCGAGACCGGGCAGCGCTTCCGCGGCCTCGCCCTTCGCCGCGCGACCGCCGAGCAGCACCGGGAACGAGGCCTTGTGCATCAACATCGCGCGCCGCGCCTGCTGCGCGTCGTGCTCGAACTCGCCCTTCTGCTCGAACGCGAGCGCGACGATCGAGAGGCCCTTCGGTCGCAGACGGCGGTCGAGCTCCGCGAGGTCCGCGAGCTCGTCGTGGCAGTTCGGGCACCACGACCCGAACAGCACGAGCACGAACGCCTTCGAGGTCGACTGCCACTCGCCGAGCGAGCGCACCTGGCCCGAGAGGTCGGGATAGACGAGCAGCGGGAGCGGCACGCTCTCCGTCCACGTCGTGAGGTTCCACGGATCTTCGAGCTTCGCGGCGTCGTCGCGCGTCGCGGTCCACGCGTCCTTCCACGTCGCGCCGGAGTGGAACGTGCCCGCGAGCCCGTCCTTCGTCGCGCGCGCGTCGAACAAGAAGGCGTGCGCGCCGTCGAAGCAGGAGAGTCGCAGCCGTCCGTGGTCGTACGAGCCCGCGAGGTAGCGGTAGTCGCCCGTCGCGGTCAGGAACGTGCCGATCACGCTCGCGCCGTCGCCTTCGAAGATCCCGACGGCCGGCCGCGCGTCCTTCTCGAAGCGCACCGAGTAGCGACCCGCGACGCTCGCGGGCGCGCCGTCGCCGCCGCTCGTCTCCGGCGCGAAACGCGCGCTCGCACCTTTCGTCGCGTGGAACGCGAGCCGCACGGGCTCCTCCGCCGCCGTGCGCTTCGTCCACGCGCCGTCGAGCGCGCCGTTCGTGAGTCGCGCGCGCACTTCCGAGTCGTAGTGCGGGAACGCGAGCACGAGCTCGCCGCCTTCGAGCTTCACGTCGGGAACGGGGATCGACTCCGCGCCGTTCACGACGCGCGCCGCGCCGGACGCGTCGAGCTCGAGCGCGAACGGCAGTTCGCCGCCTGGACTCGCGAGCGCCGCGCGCCACGGGCCGACGAACTCGGCGGGCAGGCTGGGCTTTTCTTGGGGGCAGAGGGCGAGCAGGGCGGCGAGGAGCATCCGCGCATCCTAACGGACGCGGCGGCTGGCGCGGGGGCGCCGGCCTCGGCATCCTGCGCCGCATGGAGACGATCGCGGTCCACGCGCGCGTGCGCGGGCTCGTCCAGGGCGTCGGTTTCCGCCACCACACGCTCGGCGCGGCGCGCGAGCGCGGCCTCGCGGGCTTCGTCCAGAATCTCGCGGACGGGAGCGTCGAAGTCTGGATCGAAGGTCCGCGCGCGGACGTCGAGTCCCTCGTCGCGTGGCTCCACCGCGGTCCGCCGCACGCGCAGGTCGTGTCCGTCGACGTGGAGCGCGAGACGCCGCGCGGGCTGACGGGCTTCGACCTGCGGCGCGCGTGAGCGCGTCGGCGCGCGGAGTGGGCTTCGACGCGCGGAACGCGTCAACGCGCGCGGCGCGCGAGGAGGTGCGCGAGCGAGCCCGCGCTCGTCGACGGCGGCGGCGGCAGATCGGCGTGGAAGCGCTGCCACGGGCTCGCGTGCGCGCCGTGCGCAGCCGGCGTATCGGCCGTCGCCGGACTCGCGTCGCGCGTCGGCGCGTCGCCGCCGCGTAGCACGAGCCACGCGCCGAGCACGCCGGCCGCGAAGCTCGCGGCGAGACCGATCCACGGCGTCCAGCGCGGCGCGGGACGTTCCGCGGCGAGCGCGCGCGAGAGCGCGGCGTCGAAGGCGCCGTCGGACACCTCGAACGCGTTCCTCGCTGCGTGAACGCGCGCGACGGCGAGCTCGGACGTCGGGCGCAGCGCGCCGATGCCCTGAGCCAACTCGACCTCGAGCGCGCGACACGCCGCGCAATCGGCGAGGTGGCGCGCGAGCTCGTCCTTCTCGCGCGGCTCGAGCTCGTCGTACAGCGCGAGCGCCAGGAACTCCTCGTAGCGACCGTGGTTCATCGTCGATCCTCGTCGTGGGCGTCCGCGCGCAGCGCCGCTTGGAGGCGGAGCACCGCGCGCGCGAACTGGGTCTTGACCGTCTCGCGCGAGACCTCGAGCAGGTCCGCGACCTCGGCGAGGCCGAGCCCGCCGTCGTGCACGAGCTGGAACACCGCGCGCTGGCCGTCCGGGAGCTCGTCGAGCGCGCGCGCGAAGCGGGCTCCGAGCTCCGCACGCGCGAGCGCGTCGAGCGGCTCCTCGCCGTGCGCGGGGACGGACTCGAGCCCGGAGTCCTCCGTCGTCCGCCCGAGTCGTTCGCGCGCCGCGCGCGCCCGCGCGTGGTCGAGCGCGACGCGCACGGCGACGCGCTTCAGCCACGGCTCCGCGTCGCGCGGGGCCTCGGCGTCGCGCCGCGCGCGCCACAGGCGCAAGAACGTCTCCTGCGCCGCGTCGTTCGCCGCGTGCTCCTCGCGCACGATCGCGCGACAGACGCGCAGCACGTCGCCGCGGTGGGCGGCGACGAGCGCATCGAACGCGGGCGTGTCCGCGGAGCTCGCCATCGGCGTCATTCGACCACGGAGACGACGCGGAGCCGAACCCCGCGGTCGCGGAGGTCGCGCCCGGCGAGCTCGAACACGGCGCAACCGTCCTCGACGCGCGCGTGGTTCCCCGCGACGATCGCGCCGGGCATCCGCACGCGCAGCGCAAGGGCCTCGTCGCCGAGGTCGTTCGTCTGGTCCGCGGCCGTGAACGACCATTCGAGCTGTCCGAGCACCGCGTTGCGCGCGGCGGGCGCGAGCTCCTCTCGGTCGAGCTCGCGCGCGAGCGTCGAGCGCAGCGCCGCGCGCACGCTCTGCTCCATCGCCGTGAACCGCGCCGCGGCCTCGTCGTCGCCGATCTTCGGTTCGACGCGGTGCAGGAGCGCGAGGACGAGCTCGTTCAGCCGTTCGCGTCGGAGGACCTCGGCCACGGAGCTCCGCAGCGCCTCGACGCAGCGCTCGCGGCCCGCGACGGAGAGCGAGGCGTCGCCCTCGGTCCACAGCGAGCCGAGCGCGTCCTCCGCGACCGCGACGGCGGCCTCGCGAAGATGGCGCTCCGCGCTCAGGGCGAGCGTGTTCCGCTGCGCGTCGTCGAGTTGCGATGCGTGGTCGTGCTCCACCGCGTCGACGATCGTCTCGTCGAGCTCGAGTCGCATGCGCGACCACGCATCGAAGCGCGCGAACGTGCGCGGCGCGAGCTCGCGCTCGAAGACGTAGACGCGCCGCCCGTGCTTCGCATCGATCGAGACGTGCGTCGAGCGTTGCAGGTACGCGTCCGCGTACGGCTCCGACGCGGGCGCGTACCCGGCGGGGAGCTCCTCCGCGCTCGCGAAGTCCGCCGCGACGACGAGCGTCGTCTTGCCGTTCCGCGTGAGCACGTCGTTGCGATCGAAGAGCGCCTTCGCGTTCTCGCGCGTGCGTGCGCCGCCGGTGTCCGCGCCGACGCGCGCGATCCAATCGCGCGTCGTGTCGTCCTGCGCGCGCCACGCGCCTGCGAGCGGGAGCGGGTAGCCGTCGGCGAGGTCCAGGAAGTCGCCCTCGGCGCGGAGCTCGACGTGCAGCGAGCCGTCCGCGTTCACGGTGACGCGCTCCTCGGTCTCGAGGCACGCGGGGAGGAGGAGGGCGAACGCGAGCGCGACGATCGGAGTGGGGCGCATGGGGTCCTCGGTCGGGGTTCGAGGACGAGACGAGCGTGAACGGGCGAACGGGGGACGACGATCCGGGGGAAATTCGCGCCCTCGACGCGTTCCGCGGAAACGACTCCGCCCCGGGCGTGCCGGGGCGGAGGTTCGAGCGCGAGCCGCGCGGCCCGCGTCCGAGCGCGTCGGCGTCACCGGCGCGGGCGTTGCTCGAGCTCGCCGCGCAGCGACTGCATCCGCGCGCGGAGCTCGTCCATCTGCTTTCGGAGCTCCTGCATGCGCTCCTCGACCTGCGCGCGGAGCTCGGCGCGATCCGCGCGAGCGTCGTCGGTGGTCTTCGCAGGTTCGGACGGCGGCTCGACCGCCTCCGGAGTGAAGCCCTCGAGGGGCGTCCCGTCGCCGTCGACGATCTTCCACTGGAACGGGTTGCCGTTCCCGAGATCGAGCACGCGCGCGCCGCCCTGCGGAGCCTTCCAACGGAACGTGTTCACACCGTCCCGCGCGGTCATCCACCGGAAGGTCGGCAGGCCGTCCGCGCCGAGCGGGCCGGGCACCTGCAGCACGCGGGGCGCGCTGCCGTCGACGTGGATCCGCGCGCGGAGCGGCTGCGCTTCGTCGCGCGGCGCGGCCGCTTCGGGAGCTCGGCCGCCGAGCAACTCCTCGAGGTGCGCGACGCGCTCTTCGAGCGAGCGCGACGCGTCGCCGTCGACGGCGCCGGGCTGGCGCGCGCGGAGCAGCCCTTCGAGGTGCGCGATCCGCTCCTCGAGCGGCGAGCTCGCGCGCGGCGCTTCCTGGGTCCGCGCGGGGCGGCGCACCTTCACGCGATCGGTCCGCGCCTCGCCGTTCGGGCGCACTTCGGCGACGCGCGCGCGAGCTTCGTCCTGCTGCGCGCGAGCGCGCTCGAGCAGAGCGCGGCTGCGCTCGCGGATCCCGTCCATCTGAGAGCGCACGCGCTCCTGGAGGGCCTCGGCGCGCGCGCGCCACTGCTCCGCGTGCTCCTTCTGGTACGTGCGCGCGGCGTCCTGCACCTCGCGCGCGTGGGCCTGCGCTTCACGCGCGGCCTCCTCGGCGCGTTGCTTCCACTCGCGCGCGCGCTCGGCCCACTCGGACGCCTGCTCGCGCTGTTCCGAGCGAGCCTCTTCCTGCTGCGCGCGTGCTTCCTCCTGCGCATCGCGCAGCGCTTCCTCGGCCTCGGCGCGCGCGCGCTCGAGCTCCTCCCGCACCTCCTCGGGGAAGTCCGGACCGTCGAGACTCTCCAGCTCGTCGAGCGCGTCCGGCATGTCCATCGAATCGAGGGAATCGAACGCGTCGAGTCCTTCGAAGCCGGGGAAGGCGATCGCGACCTCGCCGTCCATCGACGGCTCCTCGATCGTCTCGTCGTCGCCGATCTGCGCCGGCGCGGCGTCGATGGATGCGTTCGGGCACGAAGGAGTCGGAGCTCCGCCCGTGCACGGCGCGTCGGCGGAACCCGCGGCCGCCTTCGGAGCGGGCGCGCAGTCCGACGGCATGCTCGGTCGCGCGTTCGGAGTCGAGCGCACGCGCGCGAGGAGACCGCGCACGCGCTCGGGCGACTCGGGGGCCGGCGTGGCCGAGCCCTGCGCGAGGTTCACGGGAACCTGCGCGCCCGACTGCACGCCGAACGCGAGGCTCGGCTCGCCCGGCGGGAGCGCGCTCAACCCCGGCGCGGCGGGAGCCGGCTGGAGCGGCGCGATCGGGGCGACGGGATGCGCGGGAGCGATCGGAGCGACGCGCATCGGACGGGGCGCGCGCGCGGGACGCGCCGGGCGCGTCGTCGTCGGGGCGCTCGGCGCAGCCGCCGTGTGCGCGCCGTCCGACGACGCGCTGCCGCACGCGCTCGCGCCGCTGGTGCACGCGCTCGAGCCGCTGCTGCACGCGCTCGAGCTCTGCGCGCTCGACGACACGGACACCGCAGCTTCGCCCGAGCACGTCGACGCGACCGCGCTGCACCCGCCGGACGACCCGCGCGGAGCCGACGAGGTGCTTGCGATCGCGACGCAGCGCCCGGAGCCGTCCGCGTCGCGGACCACGACGACGCTCGCATCCGCCGGCGCGAGCGTGACGACGTTCCGTCCGCCGTTCGACGTCACGACGAGCGTCTTGCCGTCGGCAGCCTTCGTCGTCGTGCTCGCGAGCGTGCCGCCCTGCGCGGCGACGTGCGTGCAACCCGGGTGCTTGTGATCGCACGGCGCCGCGGAGACCGCGGACGCGATGCCGAGCGTGAAGAGGAAACCGAGCATCGTGGACTTCATGGATCCTTCCTTGCCTGCCTGAGTCGGGTACTTGCTTCGAGGGTCAACGGGCCGGGTTCGGTGTCGCGTCGAGGCGCTCCAAGAGCGCTTCGAGCGCCTGCATCTCGTTCGCGAGCGCGTCGTACGCGTCCACGAGTTCGGCGAGCTCGGCGGCGAGCTCGGGCGTGAGCTCACGCTCCTCCGCGGCGCGGCGGAGCGCGTCGATCTCGCTCGCGAGGTCGGCGAGCGCGCGCGCGGGCTCCGTGGTCGTGGGGGAGGCGTTCCCGAGCTCCGCCTTCGACGAAATCGCTTCCGCGCCCGTCGAATCCACGGAGGGCGAGGCCTCCGCAGGGCCGACGCTCGGTGTTCCGTCGTCGAGCGCCGTCGCCTTCGACGGTTCCGCGGGCGCGTCGAACGGGGAGCGGGTGCTCGTCTCCCACGCGTCGTCCGTCCGCGGCGCGAGCTCATCCTCGACGATGCGCGTCGCCGCGACGCCGGGGCCGAAGAGCGCGACGCCCGCGACCGCCGACCCGGCCAGGAGCAGGAGACCACTCGGGCGTCGCGCGTTTTCGGGATGGTGTCCTTCGTCGAGGAGCCGGTGGACGCGCACCGAGAGGCGCGTGCCGCGCGCGGCCATCGCCGGCGCGGGCAGGAGCCGCCTTTCGTGCACGATCCAGCCGGCGATCTCGGTGAGGCAGCTCGCGAGCGAGACGCGCGATTCGAGCTGCGTCGCGGCCCAATCGTCGGCGAGCAGCTCCGCCTCGTCGACGAGGCGCACGCGCGCGATGCGGTTGAGCGGCTGGAAGAAGAAGACGACCTCGAGGGCGCGATAGAGCACGAGCCACAACGGATCGCCGCGCCGCACGTGCGCTAGTTCGTGCGCGAAGAGCGCGTCGAGTTCGTCGGGCGAGAGCTGCGTCGTCGCTCGCGGCGGGATCGCGATCTCGGCCCGCACGAGGCCGAGCGTGATCGGCGCGCAGAGCGCGGGCGCGCACGTCAGCTCCACGCCGCTCGTGTTCGTCCGCTCGCACAGGCGCGCGAACGCGTCGTGGACGCGGCCGCGGTCGAGGACGACGCGGTGTTCGAGCCGGCGTCGGAGCCCGCGCCATTCGCGCAGCCACGACGCGGCGCCGGCGGCGATGCCGAGGAGCCAAAGCGTGAGGAGCGCGCGCGACCACGAAATCGACGCGAGGAACGAGCGCTCGTCAGCGGGTGCGGGCTCGACATCGTCGGGCTCGGACGCTGCCGCGGACAGGAGCGTCGCAGTCGGGGATTCGTTCGCACCGTTCGAACGGGCGAAGGAGTGGCTCGCCGTCTCGCGCGGAACGAACACGACCGCGGTCGGGAACACGACGGGGACGATCGGAATGCGGCGCACGGAAGGGACGGCGTCCGTGTTCGTCGGGCTCGTCGCGGAGTGACGCTCGGCAGTGAGTCCGGTCTGCGGGGCGGCAACGAACTCCTTTTCGCTCGCGCCGGAATCGGCGGGCGCGTTCGGCTCGTCGAGCGTCTGCGTCGTGGCTGCGGCGCGCGTTTCGATCGCCCACAGCGAAGCCGGTCCGTCGACGCCGAGGCCGCGCTGCAGCGTCGCCGTCGCGAGCGGAGCGAGGAGCGCGACGCGCCAGAGGCTCTCGCGAATCGCCGGTCCCGAGTCGGTGAAGCGCCGCGAACGCGCGACGACGCGCGCGAGGATCCACGCCGCGGCCAAGAGCAGCGTGGAGTGGACGAAGTACGTCGAGAGCCACGCGAGGAGCGCGGCATCGAGGTGCTCAGCGGCCACGGCGGCGCTCCTTCGTCTTGTGCTCCGCGATCAAAGCCTTGAGCCGCTTGAGCTCGGCGTCGTCGACCTCCTGCTCCGTCAGCAGGTGGCTGACGAGCGCCGTGACGTCGCCGCCGAAGAGGAGGTCCGTCAGCTCGCCGACCATCGAGCGCTGCACGTCCGCCTCGCTGACGAGCGCGCGGTAGACGAACTGGCGCCCTTCGGAGCGATGGGCGACGACGCCCTTCTTCTCCATCTTCACGAGCATCGTCGCGATCGTGGTGAGCGCGCGGTCGCGGTCGCCTTCGAGCGCCTCTTGAACGCGCGCCACCGTCGCCTCGCCCTCGCGCCAGAGCACGCGCATGATCGCGTGCTGCAGGTCGCCCAGGATGTGCTTGTCTCCCATCGATCACCTCCGCGGGATGCTCCCGCGCCGGACCGGACCCGCGGGCGGACCGCGCGCGCGCTCCGCTCCCCGTCTCCGAGGGCCAGTATTACTACCCGAGTAGTAGATGCGCTAGCGCGAGTTGCCCGGTTGCGCTCGCTTTTACAGCGGCGATGCTCTCGCGCAGCGCGACGGGGTCCCCCCTCGAACGAGGACGGGTCTGCGGCGACCGGAGCTCGGGGGCGTCCCTGGGCTGGGGCGCTTGGGGGCTCACGCGCCCTCTCTTCTCCGGCATTCCAGCGCAACGGCCGATCCATCGATCCACGCATGCTCACGTCGATCCTCTCCCCGAAGCTCCGCTCCCGCGCGTGGCTCGTCGTCGCCGGCGTCTCCTCGTTCCTCGTCGCTGCCCATGCGCAGGAGCCCGACGAGCCCGAGACGATGGAGGACGAGCCCGCGTGGATGCCTCCTCCCGTCGGCGGACTGGTCGACACCCTCGCCTGCGACGCGACGGAGCAGCGCATCGCGTGCGACGGCGCGACGATCGAGCAACTCGCCGGGTCCGAGTTCGTCCTCTACGCGGCGACGAGTCGCGGCGTGTACCGCTCGCAGGACGCGCGCGAGTGGACCCACCTCGAGGGGCTCGATGCACCCGCGCATCGGATCGCCGTCGGAGGCGGATTCATCGTCGCGGCGGCGAAGGACGGGCTCCACGAGTGCTCCGAGGACGCCCAGCGGTTCGCGCCCGTCGAGAACGCACGGTTCGTCACGCGAGCATTGCGCAGCGGCGGCGGGAACTTCGTCGCGCTCGCCGAGGACGGTCGCGTGCATGTGCGCGACTTCAGCGGGTGGAAGCCGGTCGAGCTGCCCGCCGGCACGCGCGTGCTCGACGCGTTCGTCGACGTGAACGGAGCGTTGGTGCTGCTCACCGCCGGCGCGGACGGGTTCGTGCATGCGCTCGAGGGTGAACCCGGCGCGCTCTCCGATCAGTGGCTCCCGTATTCCGCGGCACACCTGCGGCGCGCGGCGCTGCAGGAAACGCTGTTCCTCGAGCTCGATCCCGCGAGCGGCGCGCGCCTCGCGCGAACGGGCATGGGTTTCACGGCGTTCCAGTATCCGCTCGACGTCGCGACCGTCGTCACCAGCCTCGACGACGGCGTGATCACGACGCAGGCGGGCGAACTCGTGCTGCCCGACGGGGACGAGCTCCTCGTGTGGCACTCGACCGGCGGAAAGGCATTGCGCACGGCCGCGCGCGTCGGTCCGTGGATCGTCGCCGGGGGCGACGGCGGCGTGCTCGTGCACACGCGGACGAACGTCGACACGCCCGCCGGCGTACGGCGACTGTCGGGGACGCGCGTCGAGCTGAAACTCGCGGGATGGACGCTGCCCGACGGCGCGCGGCTCGATCCGGAGCACACGCTCCAACTCTGGGGAGATCCGATCCGCCGCGTCACGAAGCGCGACGTGCTCGAGCTCCATTCGAACGGCGAGACGCACGCGTGGCGTCCAGGGCACGGTTACGAGACCCCGGTGGTGCGCCCGCCTCGCGAGTGGTGCCCCTTCGTCGACGTCGCCGCCTCGGATGAGCTCGTCGTGCTCGTCGGACCGAAGGGCTTCCTGCGGCAGTCGCGCAACGCCGATGCAGGCAGCGGGCCGCTCTCGCAGCTCGGCAACGTGCGCCTCGCGCGCGTGTTCCACGGCGACGGAGCCTGGCTCTTCGTGAACGACGAAGCGGGGTTCGCCGTGACGACGGACCTCACGTCCTTCACGTTCACGCCGTCGACGAAGCCCGCGGAAGTGCGCGGAGCGCTCGCGGACGACGGCGCGTGGTACTTGGTGGGCTCGCGCGGGCCTGCGACGGCCGGGGCCCTGCTCCTGCGTCGAGCCGCGGACGGCGGCGTCGAGCGCATCGAGCTCTCCGGCGCGCGGACGCCGCTGAATGCGATCGTGCGCACGGCTCGGTCCTTCGTCGCGGTCGGCGACGCGGGGCTCCTCGCGTCGTCCACGGACGGCCGAGCGTGGAGCGCGCGCGTGCTCGACGGAGCGCCCGACCTCGTCGAGGCCGCAGCGCTCGGTGCGCAGGTCGTCGCGCTTTCGAGAGAGGGGCGCGCGTACGTGAGCGAGGATCTCGCGACGTGGCGCGAGCTCCCCGGCGCTGCGAACGTGCGGTATCGCCTCGTCGCGACGTTCGAGGACGAGCTCCTCGCGTGCGCGCCGGAGTTCACGCTGCGCTGGCGCGTTCCCGTGTCGGCGTGGAGCGCGCAGCCCGCGATCGCGGCCCGCGAGCTCGTTCCCACGCCCGCGCCGGTGGCGGTCGTGCCTGCGCCGTCCGCTGTCGACGCGACGAAGCCCGCCACGGCGAAGGACGCCGCGGTGAACGCAGCGGACGGCCCGCATTTCCCCGCGCTCTTCGACCTCGCGGCTCGAAAGCGCCAGGCGGAGGTTCAGGTCGCCGCGGCGTGCTTCGACCTCGCCTACGTCCACTGGAACGGGTTCGGCGTGCGCGAGGACGACCCCGAGGGCACGCGGTGGTTCGAGCGCGCGATCGCACGCGGCTGGAAGGCGCCGCCGGAGGGCTCGACGCCCGCCGAGCAACTCGCCACCTGGCGCGCGATCGCGGAGCAAGGCTCGATCGTCGGCAAAGGCCGCGTGTTCGAGCTGCTCGCCGAGGTTCAGGGCGCCGCGCGCGACGAGAACGCGGTGCGCGGCGCGCTCCAAGAGGCCGCGAAGGCCGGGCACGTCCCGGCGATGTTCGAGCTCGCCGTCGCTCACCAGCTCGGGAGCCACGGGATCGAGAAGGACGCGGCGCGCGCGCTCGAGTGGATGACCCACGCCGCGGATCTCGGACACGGCGCGGCCGCCGAGCAGGTCGCGTCGCGCTACTGGAACGGAATCGACGTCGCGCGAGATCGCGCACGGGCGATGACGTACTGGTGGAAGGGACACGCCGCGGGAGATCGCGCGTCGATGGTGAACCTCGCGAAGTGCTACGCGGAGGGCGAACAAGTCGCGACGGACCGTGTGCACGCGGCTGCGCTCTACCTGAAGGGCGCTGGAGTCGTGGAGGAAGGCGCGGACCTCGCGCGCGCACGATCGCGGCTCGAGGAGGAGCTCGATCGCGGCAACGTGTGGGCGCTCGCCGTCCTCGCCGTGCTCGAACGGAATGGGCACGGGACGCGGAAGGACCCGACGCGTGCGCTCGGCTTCGGGCTCGCCGCGGCCGACTTCGGCGTCGAGTGCGTACCCGTGGCGACGCTCGAGGGGGAGCGCGTTCACCGCGCGCGCGCGCTGCGCCTCGCCGCCGAGTCCCACCGGCGCGTCTCGCAGGCGATCGCGCGCGATCCCGAGAACGAGCGGTACCACACCGAGGTCCTCGTCGACTACCTCGGCGCAGAAGTGCGCCACGGACTGCGGGATACGCAGCTCCCCGCGTTGTTCGCCGCGCTCGAAGCCGGCACGGCGACGCGCGATGCGCTGCTCGCCGCGCAGACCGAAGCGGACGTCGTCCCGCTGCCGAGCATCGCTGGGCTGTGGGCGGACGCGCAGCGCGAATCGGCGCGATTCCCGAAGGATCAACCGTGGTTTCTGCGCCTCGCGGGCGTCACCGAGGCGCCCTCGCCCGTGAAGCCGGCGGAGGAACTCTGGCGCAACGCGCTCCTCGCCGCGCCGAACGCGGGCGACGCGGCGCAACGCGCGCGTCTCGCGACCTTGCGCGCCGTCGAGGCCGCGCGCGTGCTCTACGCGAAGGCGGATGCGCGCGATCTCGCCGGGGCGCTCGCGTGGAGCCTGCTCGCCGACGACGTCGGGGGACGGCGCTTCACGACGGCGATCCTCGGCGCGCTCGCCAAGCCGGAGGAGCTCGAGCGCGCGGACCAGAGCTACTACGCGCTCGACGCTCGCCGCCTGCGCGTGCTCGCGGACCGCGCCGAAGCGAGCCGCGACCCGAAGGCCGCCGACGCCGTGAAGGCGTACCGCGCGGCGCTGCAGCTCGCGATCGACGCCGGACACCTCGACTCCGTGCGACTGGCGATCCAGCACCGCGTCGGTCGTCGCTATGGGAGCCCGATCGCCGCGCTCGATTCGGAGGAGATGATGGCGAAGGACCTGTTCCCGCTCTTCGAGCGCGGGGCGGAGCTCGGCGATCCGGAGATGATGGTGTTCTGCGCGGACGCTCTCCTGCGCGGACGCGGCACGGACGTCGACGTCGAGAGCGGACGTGAATGGCTCGCGAAAGCCGCGCGAGCCGGTCATGCGCTCGCGAGCGCGCGCATCGCGAACTCGGAGCGACGCGCCGCGGAGCGCAAGCCGATCGACGATGCCTGCGGTCCGCTCGGGCCCGAAGTCGCGGCCTTGCTCCAGCGACTCGAGGGCGCGAAGAAGAGTCCGCTCGACTTCGCCGACGTCGCGGACATCGCAGCGGCGATCTGGGCCGACGCGCGCTTCGACGCGCACGAAGAGGACCTCGCCGCCGAGCTCCACAGGGAGAGCGCACGCGCCCTACGGGTGACGACGTCGGACGGCAAGACGTTCGAGTTCCACCGGCGCGCGGATCCGGGCCTCGAAGCGACGCTCGACGAAGTGCTCCCGCGCGAAGTCGACGACTACGACGACCGCATCTACCACGAGGCGTGGTCCGCGCGCAGGTCCGTGGGTGCGCTCGTCGGCGCGAAACGTCTCGGCCCTGCCGGTGGGAACGTCGCGATGGGGCTCTTGGTCGTGGACGTCATGGAAGGCGTGCGTGAGGCGCGCGGCTTGGGCGGGGAGCGCTTCTCGATGGTGTTCGACCGTCTGCGGAGCGCGCACGACGCCGCGCGAGCGGAGCTCCAGTCGGAGTTCCGCGCCCTCCTGCGCGGCGCGATCGAGCGCGTCGAGAAGGGGGGCTTCACGGTTCCGGCCGAGCACGCACGGGCATCGTGGCTCGTCGCTCCGTAAACTGCCCGGCCCAGCACGTCCTGCGGTCCGCATCGTGAACGTGAACACGTCGATCATCGAGGCGAGCGCACGCGGCACTCCCCACCCGTCCGGAGGCGCGCGGCGATGAGCGTCGCACGTGCGGGCTCGCTCGTCCTCCTCGCGGGGCTCGGCTTCGGTGCGACCGCGGCTCTGATCCGCCCGCTCGTCCCGTGGCCCGAGGAGTACGGCCTCGCCGCGAAGCTGCGGTGGTGGAACGAGCATGCGGACGAGCACGACGTCGTCTTCGTCGGATCGAGCCGCGTGTTCCGCGCGTTCGACCCGCGCGCGTTCGAAGCGGAGCTCGCGGAGCGCGGCGAGCGCCTGCGGGCCTTCAACTTCGGCGTCGGCGGAGTGCGGCCGTTCGAGATGGACCTGATCCTCCGCGCGGTGCTGGAGCGCAGGCCGAAGGCGCTGCGGTGGGTGCTCTACGAGGGCGGGCCCATGGACCCGCGCTTCGAGGCGACGGACGACGTCGAGTCGAGCCGCTCGGTGTTCTGGCACACACCGGAATGCACGCGGGACGTCCTGCGCTCGATCTCGGTGTGGCCCATCGCGGAGAGCGACGCACGACAGTGGCGCGAGGAGAACCCCCGGATCGCGCCCAGTCTCGAAGCGGTGGGTGCGCTCGAGGTCGCGTGGCGCGCCGATCTCGCGCGCCGGCACGTGCAGGTGCTCGCGTGGAACGTGACGAACTACGGGCAAGGCCGCGCGATCCTGGGCGAGGTCCTCGGGGAGGAACTCACCGCGAACCGACGGCGCATGCTGTCGCCCGAGGAGCTCGATGCGGCGAGCGGCTTCGTCGCGTTCGAGGACAACGCCGACGCGAACGACGCGGAGCGGCACCGGCTTCTCGTCGAGAACCCCGCGACCTTCGCGCGGCGAGTCGAGGACGTGCGGGCCGGCAACGACGCGTATCCCGACGTCGAGACCTTGAACCTGCCGGCCCTCGCGGCGCAGCAGGAACTCGTTCGCGCGGCCGGCGCGGAGATCGTGTACGTCGTGCTCCCCGATCGCGTCCCGCGGCCGGATCGGCGCGCGCTCCAGCACGCGGGGAAGATCGAGCGCTTGCTCGACTTCAACCTGCCCGACGCGTGGCCGCAGTTCTTCACCGTCGACTCGCGCTACGACGCGGGACACCTCTCCCGCGCTGGCGCGACCGAGTTCTCGAAGGTCCTGGCGCGCGAGTTCGTCGAATTCGCGAAGGCGAAGCGGTGAAGGGAGCGCGCCAGCCTTGATCTTCACCGAGGGCCGCTTCTTCGTCCTGCTCCTCGTCGGCTTCCTCGTCCACTGGAGCCTGCGCGGCTCGAACGCGCGCAAGCTCTGGCTGCTCGCGTGCTCGTGCGCGTTCTACGGCGCGTGGGACGTGCGCTTCCTCGCGCTCATGTTCGCGACGCTCACGATGGACTTCGTGATCGGCGCGATGCTCGGGCGCGAGCGCGTTCCCGGCGGACGGAAGCTCTGGCTCGCGCTGTCGCTCGCGGGGAACCTCGGGATCCTCGGGTTCTTCAAGTACTTCAACTTCTTCGTCGACTCCGCGGCGACGTTCAGCGCCTGGCTCGGGTTCCACGCGAGTCCGCGCACGCTCGACATCGTCCTGCCGGTGGGCGTGAGCTTCTACACGTTCCAGTCGATGAGCTACACGTTCGACGTCTATCGACGCGAGCTGAAGCCGGCGAAGAGCTACCTCGACTTCGCCCTGTTCGTGACGTTCTTCCCGCAGCTCGTCGCGGGCCCGATCGTGCGCGCGGTCGACTTCCTGCCGCAGCTCGACACGCTCAAGCGGTGGGCGGACGTCGCGCTGCGTCCGGCGCTCGTCCTGTTCCTCGTCGGCTTCGTGAAGAAGGCGTGCATCGCCGACCAGGTCGCGCCGAGCGTCGACGCGCTCTTCGAACACCCCGAGCAGTACGGCGCGTTCGCGAGCTGGATCGGCGTCGTGCTGTACGCGGTGCAGATCTACTGCGACTTCTCGGGCTACAGCGACATGGCGATCGCGACCGCCGCGCTGTTCGGGTACCAGCTCACGCTCAACTTCGACTTCCCGTACCTCGCGACCGACATCACGACGTTCTGGCGGCGCTGGCACGTGTCGCTGTCGACTTGGTTCCGCGACTACCTCTACATCCCGCTCGGCGGGAACCGCGTGTCGCCGTCGCGCACATACGTGAACCTCGGAATCGTGTTCCTGCTGTGCGGCCTCTGGCACGGCGCGAAGTGGACGTTCGTGTGTTGGGGCGCGATGCACGGCGCATACCTCGTCGTCCACCGCGTGTGGAGCGCGCGCGTCGCGAGGGAGAGCGCGCTCGGTGCGTTCGGCGGCGCGCTCGGTTGGGTGCTCACGCCGCTCGCGGTGCTCCTCGCGTGGGTCGTGTTCCGCGCGCCCGACTTCGCGACGGCGGCGCAGGTGTGGAAGAACCTCCTCGGCACGGGCGCGGACGGCGGCGCAGCGCTCACGTGGCGCTGGGTGCCCTTCGTCGTCGTGCTGTTCGTCGCGCACGTCCTCGCGCGCCGGCGCACGCTCCTGCCGTTCGAACGCAAGGCGCCGGACTGGGCCTTCGCGCTCGCCTACGGCATCGCGTGGGCCCTCGCGCTGCCGTGGGTCGCGACGGGGACGACGCCGTTCATCTACTTCCAGTTTTGAACGGACGAACCGTCAGCGCGCGGAGCGCAGGAGCTCCGCCGCGTGCGCCTCGACGAACTCCGCGATCGCCCGCGCCGCGAGCGCGTGGCCGAGCGCGTTCGGATGCTCGGGGTCGACGCTGAGCTCGCCCGGCGGCTTCCCGCTCGCGGCGAACGCGGGCACGAGGTCGAGCGTCGCGAACCCGCGCTCGCGCGCCGCGGAGAGCACGCGCTCGTGCAGGTCGACGTACGGGTAGTCCTCCCACCGCGTGAAGTCGCGGTAGCAGGGGAACACGACGAGCAGCACCGGCACGCGCGCCTCCGTCGTGCGATCGCGGATGCGGTCGAAGCCCGTGAGGACGCTCTGCCAGCGGTCCGAGTCCTGCCGGTGATACCAGCGATAGAGCCCGCCCGCGGCGTCGCGCTCGCGCTCGAACTTCCAGCGCGCGACGAGGCGCGCGAGATGCGAGTGCTCCCACCAGATCGTGCCGCGGAAGTAGCGGTGGAGGAGCTGGTAGTGCGTCGGATCGTAGTCCGGGTCGTTCAGGAAGTAGGCGACGACCACGAGGTCGGGCTGGAGCGGGAGCGCCTTCGCCTCGACGACGATCGACTCGTCGCGCGTGCTGTACCCGCCGACGCCGAAGTTGAGCACCTCGCACCGCCGCGAGCTCGCTGCGGCCCATTCGCCGAGCAGCGTCTCGAGCCGGGCGGGCCATGCGTCCTCCGCCGCGACTCCGAAGCCGAACGTGACCGAGTCGCCGACCGCTGCGACGCGCAGGAGCTCCGCGCCTCGCGGCGACTCGGGCGGATGTCCGCGCATGCCGAGCGCGTTCGTCTCGACGTGCATCGTCGGCATGTCCTTCGAGACGTTCGGCGCGAGCTCGTAGCGGAGCCCGGGGACTTCCGAGCGGCGGTGCACGAACGTGCGCCACTCGGCGTCGGGCAGGTCCTCGACGGGCGCGCGGAAGCGGACCGGAGCGAAGGCGCGCAGGTAGAGCTCGGCTCCGAGCAGGGCGAGGACGAGCGTCGTCGTCGACACGACGAGCGCGCGCAGCGGTTTCGAACGAGGGAGGAGCTTCATCGCGGGCACCCGAGGAGCTCGGCGTGGCGCGCGACGAGGAGCCGGAGGAGCGCCTCGGCCGCGAGTTCGTGTCCCGCCGCGTTCGGATGATCGGGATCCTGCGCGAGCTCGCGCGGCGTCTTGCCCGACGCGCGGAAGACGTCGAGCACGTCGAGCACGACGAACGCCTCCTTCTCCGCCGCGGCGCGGACCTGCGCGTGGAGCGGCGCGTAGCCGTACTCGTCCCACGTCGCGAAGAGCGAGCGCGTCGCGCCGCGCGGGACGTCGAGCGCGAAGGTCGGGAAGATCGCGAGCACGACCTTCAGGTGCCGCGCGTCCGCGAGCGCGTGCATGCGCGCGAACGCCTCGGGCACGCTCTTCCACTCGTCGGTCTCGGGCGCGTGGAGCCAGCGGTAGTAGTCGCCGCCGCCGAGCCGCGCGCGCTCCATCTGGTCCTTCTTCTGCGCGAGGAGGCGCAGCAGCTCGGAGCGCTCCCACGCTTCGGTGCGGTGGAACGCCATGCGCAGCGCGTTGACGGGCCCGAAATCGGGGTCGTTCAGGTAGTACGCGACGACGATCACGTCGGGCGCGAGCGGGAGCGCCTTCGCCTCGAGCACGGCGGCTTCCTCGCGCGAGCTGTAGCCCGTCACCGCGAAGTCGAGCACTTCGTACTCGTGCGCGCGGTCGGAGAGCGCGCCGAACTTCGCCGCGAGGCGCGCCGTGAACATCGCGTCCTGCTCGACGCCGAACCCGAACGCGACGGAATCGCCGAGCACGGCGATGCGCAGCGTGCGCGCGCCCTTCGGCTCGACGAGCTCGGGCCCGCGCATGCCGTGCGCGTTGACGACGACGCGCGCGCCCTTCGCGTCCTTCGCCTCGGCGATCGCGCCGGGACGGAGCTCGTAGGTGAGGCCGGGCACGTTCGAAGGCTGGTGGAGTCCGGCGACCCAGACGTTTCCCGGCGGCACGGTCACGGGGCGGCGGTAGTCGACCGGATGGAAGAGGCGCAGGCCGAGCTCGACCAGCACGAGCGCGACGAGGAAGGAGCCGAGCCCGAGCGCGAGCTTGCGCGCAACGCTGGAGCGGGGCTTCGTTCCCTCGTCGGGGGCGGACATCGGCCGGGGATTCTAGGGGACGCGCTCGGGCGGAGTCGCGCGCCGAGCGGCGAGGATCCTCGGGCGGGGCGAGAAGCGAGCCGAAGGGTAGGATCCGTGGAGCCCGTGCTCGCGCTCCGCACGAGGCTTCCGTAGGCCCCGCATGCGCCGTCCCGCGCTCGTCCTCGCCCTGCTGCTCGCCGTCGCGTGCCTCGTGCTCGCGATCGCGCGCTTCGGTCTGATCGTCCCGAACGAAACCGGTGCGAAGGACGTCGCCGACGGAGCGGATCCGACCGCGCCCCACGTCGTCGAATCGGCGGCGCCCGTGCCCAACGCGCTCGAGCCCGTCGAGCGCGCGCGCGCGGTGGACGGAGTGCTCCCGCCGCTCGATGCGCCCGCCGACGACGCGCACGCGATCGTCGAGGGCGTCGTGCGCGAGGACGGCGCGCAGCGCACGATCCCCGGGGCGCACGTGTGGCTCCTGCCCGCCGACAACGACCGCTCCGGCATGAAGACGACCACGGCGGATCCCGACGGCCGCTTCCGCTTTGTCGTCGAAAAAGGCCCGCGCCAGCTCGCGCTCTCCGCGCAGGCGCCGGGCTTCGCGCGCGCGACGGTCGTACTCGATGGGATCTCGACCGCGCGCGTCACGCAGGACTTCACGCTCCAACCGAACCGCTCCGTGATCGGCCGCGTGCTCGATCGGCAGGGCGCGCCTGCCGCCGGAGTGCTGGTGCTGCTCGAGTGCGTCGAGGTCTCCGATCCGCAGAGCATCGACCTCGACGGGTTGTCGGCCCCGCCGAGCTCGAACTTCGCCGAGTGGAAGGACGCCCGCACCGACGGCGAGGGCCGCTTTCGCATCGTCGACGTTCCCGCGCAGGCGCTGTTCCGCCTCCAGGTGCGCGCCGGAGCGCGCGGCATCGCGCTGCGCGAGGCCGGGATCGAGAGCCGTGCGTTGCGCGAGTTCGACTTCGGCGACGTCGTCCTCGGCGAGCCCTACACGTTGTCCGGCACGGTCGTGCGGGCGTGGAAGGGCGAGCCGGAGAGCACGAGCGAGCCGCTCGCCGGCATCGTCGTCGAGCTGCGCAAGGAGCTGCTCGGCGACTACGTCGCGCGCAACGGGATCGACGCCGACTCGGCGCCGCGCCGCGTGCTGACGGCGGGCGACGGGAGCTTCTCCTTCGGCGGTCTCCTGCCCAGTCGCTATCGCGTCGTCGCGTGCGTCGACGCGGAAGGTGCGCCGCTCGAGGGCGTCGGTGTCGACGGGACGGGCGAGCTCACCGACGCGGAGCGTCGCCCGGGGACGATGTGCTGGCTCGGCACGGAGGGGAGGGCGACCGCGCGCATCGTCGTGGCGCGCACGCGGAAGCTGCGCGGCCTCGTGCTCGACGCGGAGCTCCATCCGGCGGCGGGGGCCGAAGTCGAAGCGATCGCGCTCGGCGTGCGGGGGAGCGCGCGCACGGACGAGCGCGGACGGTTCGAAATCGCGGGGCTCGGACGCAAACCGATGCTCCTGCGCGTGCGTCCCGCGCAGTCGACGACCGGCGTGTTGCCGGAGACGACGCTCGAGAACGTGCTCCCCGGCGCGAACGAGGTGCAGGTCGTGCTCGCGGCGGCGGCGTTCGTCGCGGGACGAGTCGTCGATGCGGACGGGAGGCCGGTCGCGTTCGCGGGCGTGACGGCGAAGTCGTCGAGCGGTGCGGAGCTCGACTTCGCGTACACGGACGAGGACGGCCGGTTCCGCTTGCGCGTCGCGCCGGGCGAAGCGATCGACCTCGAGGCCTGCCCGTCGCGCACGAAGGAGAACAACGTGCGCGGCCTCGACACGGCGAGCCCGCTCCGCGCTCGAGCGCGCGGCGTGCGCTCGGGAGCGAACGACGTCGTCCTGCGGATGGGGCCGCGGTGAGCGCGGGCAAGGGGCGTCGATCGTGCGCACGCTCGTGCTCGGCCCCCGTTCGCTCCGCGCGAGGGCGGCGAGCGGTTCCCGCGCGAACTCCCGCTCCCAGGCGCACGGAATCCTCGCGAGCCGCACCCGGCGCGGCGCTCCCGTGAGCTAGGATGACCGACCCAACGCGAACGCCTGCGCTCCTCGTGGAGGGCATCTCCGTGTCGCTCCGCTTCTTCCCGCCCGGCTCGGCGCGAGGATTCGGCCACCGAAGCGAGCAGCCGAAAGGCACCGTGCATGGATACGAACCAGAAGCGTCAGCGAGAACGTCGTCTGCAGGACAAGCGCCGCGACAAGCAGCAGAAGAAGAACGAGCGCGCCCAGCAGAAGCTCAACGAGCCCGATCGCGCGCCGGCCCCCGCGCCCGCGACGCCGCCTCCCGCCGCGAAGCCCAGCGCGCCGATCCCGCCTCCGCCGCACATCGCCGCGCAGCGCGGTGAGTACCAGAAGCGCATCGCGCCCTCGCGCGCTCCCAAGCCCGGCGGTGCGTCCCCGGGTTCGAACGCGCGGTAGTTCGGAGCCCCGCCGACCGTCCGCGTCGCCGTGCGCGCGCGGTCGGCGCCGCGGTCGTCGAGGCGGCGCGAAACCGATGATCGGGTTGAGGGGGCTGGACGCGCATCGTGCAGCCGGAGGGCCGCGCGCTGTCGTTCACCGCGTGGCGCACGCGGCCCGATCCCGCGAACGCAGCGCAGCGCGTGCTCGTGCCCGAGAGCAAGACCACCGCGACGGCCGTTCCTGTCGAGGACCGCGAGCTCCGTCTCGTGCTCCCCTGAAGCGCTCGAAGTGCGCGGACGGCCGTGACCCGCGCGCGGAGCGCGGCTAGCACGCGCCGAGGTCTTCCCATCATGCTCAAACCGCTTCGCTCGCTGGCCCTTCTCGCTTCCCTCGTCGTGTGCGTCCGATCCGCGAGCGCCGAGCTCCGCTCCGTCTGGCAGCAGACCCTGACCGTCGGCCTCGACGCGCCGAAGAGCGCGCCCACGGCAGCGGGCGGGATCCTCGTCGGCCGCTCGATCGCCGGGCCCGCGCCGTCCCTGTACTCCGTCGAGCTCGTCGAGTACGACGCGAACGGCGCGCTGCTCTGGACGCGCGCATTCGCGCTTGGCGGCGTGTACGACTTCGTCAACGACCTCGTCGAGGACCCGGCGACCGGGGACGTGCTCCTGCTCGTGTCGAGCTCGGCCGTCGTCGGGCCGCCCGCGTACGACCTGAACCTCCTGCGGCTCGACACGAACGGCAACGTGCTGTGGACGGCGACGCGCGCGACGGCGCTCAACGACCAAGGTCAGCGCGTGTGCCTCGGTGCGAACGGCGCCGCGTACGTCGTCGGCGCGGCGCGCGGCGGCGGGACGTTCCCGTACTCGCTGCCGTTCCTGTTCGTCGTGTCGAACGCGGGCGTCGTGGTGAACGACGTCGCGCTCCCGGGCAGCCTGCCGATCCTCGACGTCGCGCCGTATCCGGGCGGCGGCGTCGTCGTGCTCGACACCTACTCGGGCGTGACGCAGTACGAAGGCTCGCTCCTGCGTTTCGACGCCGCCGGTGTGCAACTGTGGAACGTTCCGCGGCCGGTCGCGGCGATGCGCACGCCGTTGCGGCGGCGCGTCGCGGTCGATGGCGCGGGGCGCATCGTCGTCGCGGGGGCTTCGCTCACCGCGCCGTCGACGTTGAAGGCGTGGGTCGGGTGCCACGACGCCAACGGCAACGAGCTCTGGTCGCGGACGTTCGACGACGGGACGAACGAGGACCAGCAGGTCAACGACGTCGCGCTCGACGCCGTCGGCAACGTCTACGCGGTCGCGTGCGTCGACGAACTCGCGGCGCCGTACTCGCGCGGCCTCGTCTTCAGTTGCGACGGGACGGGCGCGCAGCGCTGGATGCGCGTCTTCGGCACGGCGCCCGGGCCGAAGGTGCAGCTCTTCTCGATCGCCGTCGATGCGGCGGGCAACAGCGCGGCGGCGGGCAGCGAGGCGACGAACTTCGTGGGACCGGGCCTGCTCCTGCGTCACGACGCGGACGGCGTCGAGCGCGGCGAGTTCCGCACTCAGGCGCCCGTCACCGCGGGGCAGGGTGTGATCGCGGTGTTCCAGACCGCGCCGGGGGATTTCGTCTACGCCGGCCAGTCCGCCGACGGCTCGACGGGGGTCGCGGAGGTGCTCGCGGGTCGCGTGCACGAACAAGGCGTGCCGTTCTGCTTCGGCGACGGCAGCGCGGCGGCGTGTCCGTGCGCGAACGCGAGCGGCGTGCTCGAGCAGGCGGGCTGCCGCAACTCTCTCGGCGTCGCGGCGACGTTGCGCGACGAAGGCGTCGCGAGCCTCGCGGGCGACACGCTCACGCTGCGCACGCAGCGGACGAACGCGACGTCGCCGACGAGCTTCGTGCAGGCGACGCAGCCGCTCGTCGGCGGCGCGGTGTTCGGCGACGGGCTCTTGTGTCTCGGCGGAACGCTCGTGCGCCTGCGCACGGTCGCGGCGGCGGGCGGGAGCGCGTCGATCGGCGCGGGGAGCACGGCCTCGATCTCGACGCTCGGCGTCGTGACGCAGCCCGGTGTGCGCCACTACCAGGCGCTCTACCGCAACGCCGCGAGCTTCTGCACGCCGTCGACGTTCAACACGACGAACGGGCTCGAGATCACTTGGACCTTGTGACGCGGATCCCGCTCGGGGCGCGCTCGCAAGCGCGTTCACGGAGGAACCGTCGCAGCGCTCGCGGAGTTTCACGTGACCGTGCGCCGTTCGACCTCTAGCGCGGATCGGAGGTCGCCCGCATGCTCCAAACCATGGTCCGCGTCGTTCGTCTCGCCCCCGTCCTCGTGCTCGCGTCCCTCGCGCACGCGCAGCTGCAGCCCGTGTGGGAGCAGTTCGTCCCCGCGAACTACGGTCCGCCGCACGTCGCCGTGTCGCCGGCCGGGGAGTGCGTGCTCGCGCGGACGATCCAAGGGCCCGGGCCGAACGTGTACCGCATCGAACTCGCGCGGTTCGCGAGCAACGGAGTCACGCTTTGGACGCGCACGCTCCCGACCGCCGCGAGCACCGCGTCCGCGGTCGACGTCGCGTTCGACCCCGCGAGCGGCGACGCGCTCGTGCTGAGTTCGGAGGGAACGGACTATCCGGCGTCGATCGCGCTCGACGTCGTGCTCACGCGCGTCGATGCGACCGGAGCGATCGTGTGGTCCACGAACTACTCGACGGCCGAGAGCGACGTCGGGTTGCGGCTCGTGCTCGATCCTGCGGGTGCGATTTGGGTGCTCGGGCGGACGACGACGATGCTGCCGCATCCGGTCCCCGCGCCGTTCCTACTGCGCTTCACGAGCACGGGGCAGCTCGTCGGCGCGCTCGTGCTCGCCGCGGCGCACGACGGGATCGAGCTCGTGGCGCATCCGCAAGGAGGCGTCGTCGCCGTGATCGAGTTCGGCACGTTCACGACCGGCAGACGCTTCGAGATCGAGCGCTACGACGCGGCGGGCGCGCTCACTTGGACGCGGGACATGCCGAGCGCGCTCTCCAACCGCGTCGCGCGGCACCGGGTCGCGTGCGATGCGCAGGGCCGTACCTTCGCGTGCGGACGAGCCGCGACCTTGGGCGGCGACGTCGCGTGGATCGGCGCGTTCGACGCGAACGGCGCGCCGCTGTGGACGACGACCTTCGACGACGGGACGAGCGACGCGGACGAGTTCACCGACCTCGCGCTCGATCCGGCGGGCGGCGTGCTCGCGGCCGGCGCGGTCGGCGAGAACTGGACCTTCACGTCGCGCGGGTGCCTCGCCGCGTTCGACGCGCTGGGTGCGCTGCGCTGGAGTCGCGTGCTCGACGGGCCGCTGGGCGGCGCGCTCGAGTTCGATGCGCTTGCGGTCGACGCTTTTGGCGGCACGCTCGCGGCGGGCTTCGTGTACGACGCGGGCCCGATGAGCGCCGTCTTCGTCCGTCACGACCGCGACGGGAACGAGCGCGGACGCCGGACGACCGCGTACTCGGTCTCGGACAGCGCGTGGGCCAGCGACGTGTTCGCGCTCGGCGCGGGGGACTTCCTGTACACCGGGAACCGGTACTACTGGCCGGCGGAGATGTTCGAGCCGTTCCTCGGCCGCGTGCACGATCAAGGCGTGCCGTTCTGCTTCGGCGACGGCAGCGCGGCGGCGTGTCCGTGCGCGAACGCGAGCGGCGTGCTCGAGCAGGCGGGCTGCCGCAACTCGCTCGGCGTCGCGGCGACGTTGCGCGACGAAGGCGTCGCGAGCCTCGCGGGCGACACGCTCACGCTGCGCACGCAGCGGACGAACGCGACGTCGCCGACGAGCTTCGTGCAGGCGACGCAGCCGCTCGTCGGCGGCGCGGTGTTCGGCGACGGGCTCTTGTGTCTCGGTGGAACGCTCGTGCGCCTGCGCACGGTCGCGGCGGCGGGCGGGAGCGCGTCGATCGGCACGGGGAGCACGGCGTCGATCTCGACGCTCGGCGCCGTGACGCAGCCCGGCGTGCTCCGCTACCAAGCGCTCTACCGCAACGCCGCGAACTTCTGCACGCCGTCGACGTTCAACACGACGAACGGGCTCGAGATCACGTGGGCGCCGTGATTCCCGCGAGCGCCGCGAACCCGCGGTCTCGACACCGCGCGCGAATGGGGAGCGCGCTCCGCTCGAGCGAGACGCACGCGTCTCCCTGGCGCCTCCACGCGCCCCTCGGGTAGAACGTCGCGCCCATGCGCGCGCTCCACGCCGGCTTCCTCGCGGTCCTCCTCCCGTCGTGCGCGCTCGTCGCGTCGCACTCCGACGCGCCGAGCCCGAAGGTCCGCGGTCCGATCCCGACGCGCGTGCAGCAGCCGAACAAGCTGACCTTCCTCGCGTTCCGGCCGCGCACGGCGCACACGCTGCCCGAGGGCGAGCACGCGCTGCGCATCACGAGCGAGTACTCGTCGATCTTCGAGAACGGCGACGTCGGCGACGAGCGCGTCGTGCTCGACGGTGAGATCGCACGCACGAGCTTCGCCGTCTCCCTCGGCGTCGGGCCGCGCACGGACCTCGAGTTCGAGCTCCCGGTCGTGTACGCCTCCGACGGCTTCCTCGATCGCTTCGTCGAGAGCTGGCACGACTTCTTCGGCTTTCCCGGCGGCGGACGCGGCGAGCGCGAGCGGTTCGGCTACGAGATGACCGAGGAGAAGGACGGCCGCGAGATCTACCACCTCGAAGGCGGCGTGATCGAGTTCGGCGACGTGCCGGTCGTGCTCGTCCAGTCGCTGCAGAAGGAGACGAGCTCGGCGCCCGCGATCGCGGCGCGTTTCGGGCTCGATCTGCCGCTCGGTTCGGAGTCGCGCGGGTTCGGCAACGGCGCGCTCGAGTGGGGCGCCGGCGTTCTGGCGGAGAAGTCGTTCGGGCGCTGGACGATGACCGGCGCGGTCGACTACGCGTTCACTCGCCGGCCGAGCTCGTTCGTCGGCAGCGGCGTCGACGTGAAGGACGACCTCGCGGTGCAGTGGGGGCTCGAGTATCGCTGGAACGACTCGTTCTCGCTCCTCGGCGGCGTGCTCGTGAACTCGCCGGTGACGCGCGACTTCCGGATCAAGGAGCTCGACCGCGAGACGATCACCGCGGACGTCGGCTTCGCGATCGACACGAGCGAACGCTCGACGTTGATCGTCGGTTTCGCGGACGACTTCGTGGCGGAATCCGGGCCGGACTTCACGTTCTTCGCGAGCTGGAACACGGGTCTCTGACTCGCGCGGCCCAAGGGTAGAGCGGTCGAGCCGGCGCGCGCTCGCCCTCGTCGCGGAGGGCCTCGCGCTCTCAGCAGGGGGCGCGTAGGCTCTCCCGGATGCTGCTCGACGCCCCGCTCCGGCTTTGGATCCTCTTCGCCGCGCAGGGCCTCGTGAAGCCCGACGCTCGCGAGTTCGACGCGTCGTCCGCCGATCGCCGGTTCCACTTCCACGGCGCGCTCCAGTCGAATCTCGCGGCCGCGGGCGACGCGCCCTGTCCGTTTTCGGGGCACGGGACGTACGAGCTCTTCGACGGCGGGACGCGGCTCTGGCAGCGGACTTTCCACTTCGCCTTGGCGGAAGCGCGCGTGCTCGCCGACGGAACCGTGGCCGGGCTCGCGTACACGGAGAGCCAGGCGCGCGATCAGGACTGCGCGGCGTACGTCGTGCTCGCGCCGAACGGAGCGCCTCGACTCGAGCAACGGCTCCCCGTCGAAGTGCTCGGCCGCGATCCCGCCGGCTGCATCCAGGTGCCGCGCGGTTGGTTCGTCGACGAAGCGCATGGACGGTTCGTCGCGTGGATCTGGTCCGAGCCCGCGAAGCGCGAGCAGTGGAACGCATGGAGCCTCTCGACCGGCAAGGCGGTCGAGTGGCGCCCGCGGCTCGACGCGGACCCGAACACGTACGCTTGCGCCGGCGCCGAGCCGGTCCCGGGCACCGGGCTCGTCCTCGTCCACGCGTGGAGGCGCAGCGAGCGCGCGACGCTGTACCGCTCCGAGTTCGACCTCGTCGACGCGGATGGGCTGCGCGTCTGGAGCTACGCCGTCGACGCGGATCGAGTCGAAGGCGAGGCCGGTCGCGCGGCTCCCGGAGCGAACGGCATCGTGAGCGTCGCGGGCGGCGAGAAGCCGACGCTGCGCCTGCGGTGCTTCACGGACAAGTCGGTCGTGCGCTTCGAGCTCGCGCAGGACGCGACGACGAAGGCGTGGAGCGCGCGCGAAGTCGGCAAGGAATGAACGCGCCCGGCCGTCGAGCCGGGCGCGATCCGTGATGCGCGCTCCGTCCGCGCGTCAGAGCTTGATCTCGAGCTCGACCTTCCGCGCCTTCTCTCCGGTGAACGTCACGACCGCCTTGTCCGTCTTGCCGCGGACGAGCCAGCGCAGCCGCAGCTCGCCCCGCGAGCCGACGCCGCGCTCGCGCAGGAGCTTCTCGGGCTCCTTCTCCTGCAGCTCGATGCGCTCCGGCCGGAAGCGGTCGTTGCGCACGCCGCCGGCGAGCACGGTGAGGCCTTTCCCCGTGATCGTGAACGCGTCGGGCTCGCCGACCTTCGCGCGCGCGGCAATCGCCGTGCGCGTCGGGATCAGGTGCAGGTTGCGCGCGACGACGTCGATCGCCTTCACGCCGCCGTCGAGCTCCGTCACCGTGGCCTCGCCGAGCACGACCTTCGGCATCGTCTTCGCGTGCTCGAGGCAGAAGAGCGCGTTCCGGTGGAGCATCTCCTCGATCATGAAGGTCGGCGGTACGCGACCGACGTCCTTCCGATAGCCGCCGAGCTCGATCTTCCCGTAGAGCGGGTGCTCGTACGGGTGCCAGTCGACGAAGCCCGCGCGCTGAAGCAGCTTGTCGTCGAACCAGTGGCGTTGCTTCTCGTTGCCGCCGTCGGGTTGCGGCGCGCTTTGGAAGTACTGGTCGTCGTTCCAGAGCTCGTTCGTGAACGACACGATGCCGAGCCCTTCGTAGGTCCAGTTCACGAACCCGCCCCACACGGTGTACAGGTCCTTCCAGATGACCATGTACTTGTAGAAGGGGAGCATCTTCTCGCCCGCGCGACCGAGCTCGTCGTACACGCGCACGTCCTCGTACGGATAGTCGCCGAACGACTCGGCGCCCGGACCGCGGAGGATCATGCCGCCCGCGTTGTGGAACGACTGGACCGCGGCGACGTTCGGGTGCGTTTGGATGAAGCCCGCGATCGCGCGCGGCTCCGGCCAATAGAGCGGGAACGGCCCCGCGCCGAATTGAACGTACTCCGGCGCCCACGACGACGGCCACGCGCGATTCATGTCGTACCCGCCGACCTCGTCCTCGTTGATGCGACCGTCGCCGTCGTCGTCGAGGCCTTCTTCGCCGAGGAGGATCCAATCGCCGCGCCGACCCTCGTCGTTCGCGGGCACGGGCACGAGGATGCGCGGATCGTCGGGATCGAGGCGGTGCGTGCCTTGGCCGGGGACGTACTTGCGCATCTGCGTGATCTGTCCGTCGCCGTCGAGATCGTTCGCGGGGTCCTCGTCGAAGAGCCCGTCGTCGTCGTCGTCGGTCGGCATCACGCCCGTGCGCGAGCTGTGCGGGTCGTGCGCGAACTCGAACCAGTGCGCGCGGCCGTCGGGGTTCTGCGAGGGGAGCACGTAGAACGCGCAGTCCTCGAGCAGCTGCTTGATCTCCGCGTTGGAGCCCGCGTTCTCGCAGAGGTACCAGAGCGCGTAGAGCGCGGCCTCGCCGCCCTGCACCTCGTTGCCGTGCACGTTGCCGTCGATCCACATCGCGGGCTTCTCGCTCGCGGGGCCGGTGCGCGGATCGGTGACGGTGTAGACGCGCAGCTCGCGGCTCTCGACCGAGCGCCCGATCGTCTCGTGCGTGACGAACGCCGGGAACGCGGCCTCGACGCGGTCGAAGTGCGCGAGCAGGTCCGGGTAGTCGTAGAAGCGGTTCCACGCGATCTCGACCTTCGGCGCGTGGCCGACGGCGGTGCCGGGGAAACCGGGACCCGCGCCGACGACCTTCGGCTTCTCGCTCTGCGCGAACGCGAGCGGCGCGAGGACGGCGAGCGCGAGCGGCGCGCGGGCGGAGAACGACGTGTGGAGCTTCGATCGATTCACTTGGCGTCCTCCTGCGTCACTTCGCGATCTCGGGTTCGAGCGCGGCGGCGCCGGCTCCATCGGTGTCGAGCGCGAGCTCGATCTGGCTCGGCGCGGCGCCCTGCACGAGCCAGCGGAGCTCGCGTCGTCCGCCGCTGCCCGCGAGTTCGCGCACGAGCGTCTGCCGCTCTCCGGCGAGGAGCTTCGCGCTCGGCGGGAGCGCGAGCGTCACGCGCGCGGGGCGCGGCGCGCCGGTGCGACGACCCGCGACGGTCGGGTAGGGGAGGAACGAGGGGTTCTCGACCACGGCGTCGACCTGCCACACGCCGCCGAGGTCCTTCGCCTTCACGTCGACGAGCCGCAGGCGCGCGAGGACGCCGCCGAGCGACGCGAGGAACGTGCGTTGAGCGTCCGCGATCGATGCGCGCTCGCTCTCGGGCGGCTCGATGCGCGCGTAGGGCGCGAAGCCGCCGATCTCGACCGCGCCGAGCTCGGGGTGCTGGAACGCCTTCCACGGGACGAACCGCGCGCTCTCGTCCTTCGCGTCGATCCAGCGCAGGCGCTTCGCGTCGTCGGAGGGCTCGCGCTTCTCGCCGTCCTTCTTGCCCTCGTCCTTCTTCGCGTCGTCGTCCTTCTTCGGCGCTTCCTGGTCGAGCGGCAGCGACCACGGCGCGATCGAGAGCACGGCGAGGCCGCGCTCGAGCTCGCACCACGCCCCGAACGTGCCGTGCGCGTCGCCTTCGCCCTTCGCCTTCGTCGCGACGAGCGCCTTGTAGCGGCGGCCGAGCTCGTCGTAGAGCTTCGCGTCGGACTCCGGCGTCGCCGCGAGCAGTCCTCGGCCGCCGCCGTCGGGCGCGGTCTTCGGCTTCTCCTGCAGCGAGTCCTGCGCGCCGTACACGACGACGAGCTGGAGCTCGCGATGCGCGAGCACGAACAGCGCGAGCCCGCGCGACTCGGGCTGGCTCATCGGCCACGGGCCGGCCTCGGGCGTGTGCTCCTTCCAACCGTGCGGGAAATTGCGGCCGACCTGCACGTCGAGGAGCGGGTCCTCCCCGACCCGCTCGTCGTGATCGGAGTCGCGGCCCTCGACGAAGAGCTTCCACCGGCCCCGCTCGCCCTTCGTGCGCTCGGCCTGCACCATCGCGCGCGGATCCGTCGGGTCCGCGATCCACTCGCCGTCGGGATCCTCCTTGCGCATCCAGAGGATGCGACCGTCGCCGTCGACGTCCGACGGGCCGTCCTCGCCCGCGCGGCCGTCGCGATCGTCGTCCATCGAGGGCGCGGCGGCGCGCTGCTCCTCGAGCGGCGTCGCGAAGCGCGCCTCCGCGGCGTCGGGGTTCGCGCACGGGACGAGGTAGAGCGTCGTGCCGTCGAGGAGCTCCTTCACCGCCGCGTCGCTCGCGTAGCGCGCGGCGAGCTCGCGCGCCTCGTCGAGCACGAGCCCGCTCGTCCACGCCCACGGACCCTCGAGGTTCGCGACGACGAGGATCGCGGGGCGGCCCTTCGTGAGCTCGCCCGCGGCGAGACGCAGCGCCTCGATCTTCCGGCCGCCGAGCGACGTCGTCACGGGGACGACGCTCGCGAGCGTGGGGAACTCGGTCGCGACGCGCGCCAGCGCGACGGAGATCGCGCGCGCATCGACGGGGGCCGCGCGCGATTCCGCGGGAGCGGACTGAAGGACGAACGGGAGCGCGGCGGACGCGAGGACGAGTGAACCGATCATGCGCAGGACCTCGGTGGGGGCGCACAGGGTAGCGCCGCGTCCGAGCGCTCGCGCCCCTGCGGCGCCGCGTTTTACGGCCGTTCGACGCGCCGCACGCGGAGCGTTCCGCGCCCACGTGCGTGGTGCACGCAGCTCGAGCGGGGAGTCGAAGGAGCCCGCGCTCCGCAGGCACGGAACCTCCGCTTCCGCCGTCGAGTTCGACCGCGCTCGCGCGCGGAGCGCGCCTCACCCGCCCGCGAGGAAGCGGTCGAGTTCGTCGGCGCGCGCGGCGCCGTCCTTCTCGCCGAGCTCGACGAGGCGCGCGATGTAGTCGGGCTGGAACATCACGAGGCTGAGCATGTCGTTCGAGCGCGTCTCCTTCGTGCCGAGACCGCGCGTCAGGAAGCGGAACGCGCCGGGGAGATCGGGCTCGTGCTCGTTCGCCATGCGTCCGAGGTCGCGTGACGGGCGCTGCACGCAGAGCGCGAGCTCGCGCAGCCCGTCGAGCGGAGCGTTCGTTCCGGATACGCCGCAGAGCGCCGCGGCCGCGTCGGGGTCGAAGTCGGGAGCCTCGTCCGGGCCGTCGCCCGTGAGACGGCGCGCCTGCTGTTCGGCGCGGAGGAGCGCGTTCACGCGCTCGAGCGTCTGCGCGTCGGCGTCGAATTGGTCGAGGAAGATCGAGTTGAACACGACGCCGAGGACCTGCGCGGGCGGCGGATACGCGTCGACGGACGCCTCGTCCGCTTCTTCGATGCTGCGCGCATACCGCGTGCTGATCGCGAGGATCCGGCGCGCACCGAGGTGCACGGCGGGGGAGAGCGGCGCGGTCAGGCGCATGCCGCCGTCGCCGAACCAGTGCCCGTCGACCTCGACGGCCGGGAAGAAGATCGGGAGCGATGCCGACGCGAGGACGTGCTCGACGCGCAGGCGCGTCGCGCGCGACTTGCGCTGCGCGCGCGTCCAGGGGACGACGTCGCGCCCTTCGACGAACGTGATCGACTGGCCGGTGGAGTAGCTCGCCGCCGTGATGGCGACCGCGCGCAGCGTTCCCATGTCGAGGCGCCGCGCGATGCCGGGGAGCGAGCCGTCGGGCTCCGCGGAGAGCGCGCGCACGAGGAAGCTCCTCAGCGGCGTCGTGTCGACGAGCGAGCGCACGTCCGGTCCCTTGACGAGGCCGCCGGACACGAGCTTCATGCCGACGCGGAGCACGTTCGCGGCGAGCACGCCCGTTTCGGCGTGGAAGACGTGCTCGGCGCGCAGGCCGCTCCAGAGCTCGACGAGCCGCTCCACGCGCTCGCCGAACGTTCCGGGGAGTGCCGCGATCGCCGCGGCGTTGATCGCGCCCGCGCTGACGCCGGTCACGATCTGAGGGTCGAAGTCCGGCCGGTGACGCGCGAGCGCGCGGAGCAGTCCGACCTGATAGGCCGCGCGCGCGCCGCCGCCGCTCATCACGAGCGCGAGGTCGCCGCGGGTGCCCGTCACCATGGCGCGGGAAGATACGGGGCGCGCGCGAGGAGGAGGAACGACTTTCCGAAGGCGCGAGTGCGTTCCTTCCGGACGCGCCGCCGTCCGCCAAGAAGTCGCCGTGACTTCGCCGCACGGCGCCCGATCGTGAAATACGTTTTCTTAGGTCCCGTCCGGAATCCAGGCCCGCCCTGTCCGGCCGCGGAACGGGACCGTCCCTACCTCGATCCCCTTTCCACAAGAGACGTCATGATCCGTCCCTTCTCCTTCGCGGCGCTGGCGGGCGCGGCTTTCCTCGCCCTCGGTGCTTCGGCTCAGGCTGGTGTCGCGCAAGCGGGCAGCCTGCTCCTCTTCCCCTCCTACGACAACGCGCGCGGCTCCGACACGTTCATCACCGTGACGAACGAGAGCTCGGACCCGTTGGCTGCGAACATCAAGGTCGAGTACGTGTACATCAACGCGTACGGCTGCCTCGAAACGAACCGCACCCGCACGCTCACCCCGAACGACACGCTCACGGTCAGCACGCTCCTCGACAACCCGAACGCTCAGAAGGGCTACCTCTGGGTGTTCGCGAAGGACGCGCAGGGTCGCGCCATCAAGCACGACCACCTCATCGGCACGGCGCACGTCGCCGGCGGCGGCGGTGAAGACGACTACGAGTACGCTCCGTTCGTGTTCAAGGCCGGTGCGGCGCTCGCCGACGGCGCGGCGACGGACCTCGACAGCGACGGCATCCGCGACCTGAACGGCAACGAGTACGAGCAGGCCCCCGACGAGATCCTGATCCCGCGCTTCGTGGGTCAGGAAGGCGGCGGCATGCACGGCAAGGACCTCTCCTACAACAACGGCTCGAACCTCGTCCTGATCAACCTCACGGGCGGCGCGGCGTTCGAAGCGATCGTCGACTTCCTCGTGTACAACGACAACGAAGAAGTGTTCTCGGCCCAGTACCAGTTCAAGTGCTGGAAGAAGGTCGACCTCCTCCGCATCTCGAACGTGTTCGCCGACTGGTTCCTCGCCTCGACGGGCCACAACCCGGCCGAGTCGCTCGACGGTTCGGAGACCGGCTGGATGCGCCTCGACGGCAACGTCGCGTTCTCTTCGGCGGCCCAGTTCCAGGATCCGGCGATCCTCGCGATGCTCCTCGAGCACATCGACGGTTCGACGTGCGGCGAGCTGCCCTTCGCGGTCGGCACGCAGGCGAACGGCGACCTCCTGCCGCTCGGCGTCCTCGGCGACAACGGCCAGTGATTTCGAGCTGATCGGGTGAACGCCCGACCAGCGCGACAAACCAGGGGTGGTCCGAAAGGGCCGCCCCTCGTTCGTTTTCGGCGCGACCGCGCGCGGCTAGGCTGCGCTCGACGATGGACGAACGATCGGGAGGAGGAGCGAACGTCTCGACGCGGCGCGATCGCGCGCTCGTGGCGGGCCTCGCGCTCGCGGCGCAGGCGAACGCGCTCGCGAACGGGATCCTCTACGACGACCGCGTGCTCGTCGAAAACCCCGTGCTCCGCGCGCCGTTCGCGTGGCCCGGCGTGTGGGCGTCGACGTGGTGGGGGCCCGCGAAGCCTGCGGCCGGGCTCTACCGGCCGGTCGCGAGCTGGTCGCTGTCGTTCCAGGGCTGGCTGCACGAGCGGTTCGGGCTCGCGTTCGAGTCGGTGGTGCCGTTCCACGCGGTGAACGCGCTCGTGCACGCCGTCGCGAGCGTGCTCGTGCTCGCGTTCCTGCGCGCGCTCGGGATCGCGCGCGGAGCCGCGCTCGCGGGCGCGTGCCTGTTCGCCGTGCTCGCGCTCCACGTCGAGGCGCTCGCGCCGATCACCGGCCGCTCGGAGACGCTCGCGCTCGCCTTCGGGCTCGGGTACGTCCTGCTGCACGTCCGCCGCGGGCCCGCGTGGGCCGCGACCGCGTGCTACGCCGCCGCGGTCGCGTGCAAGGAGTCCGCGGTCGGGTTCCTCGGGGTCGCGCTGCTCGTCGACGCGTTCGTGCGCGGCGATCGTCCGGCCTGGGGGCGCCACGTCGCGAGCGTCGCTGCGTTGCTCGCGTTCCTCGCCGCGCGCGCGTTCGTCCTGCGCGACGACCGCGCGGCGACGTCGATGCTCGACAACCCGCTCGTCGCGGCGACGACGTGGGAGCGCGTGCTCACCGCGCTCGCCGTGCAGGGGGACTACCTCCTCCACATGCTCGTGCCCCTCGGGTTCCGCTCGGACGCGAGCCACGCCGCGCTCGACGTCGTGACGAGCCTCGGCGACGCGCGCGTGCTCGGCGTCCTCGCGGTCGCGGTCGGCGGGGTCGTGTGGGCCGCGCGCGCCTGGCGACGGCAGCGCGCGGTGGCGCTCGCACTCGCGGGCTACGCGCTGCTGTTCGCACCGGCGAGCAACCTCCTCTTCCCGATCGGCACGCCGCGCGCGGAGCGACTCGCGTACGCGCCGTCGCTCTTCGTCTGCGGGCTCGCGGGGCTCGCGATCGTCGGGTTCGCCGGGCGCTTCGAGCGGCGAGGACGCGCGCTCGCCTCCTGGGTCTCGATCGGCGTCGTCGGCGCGCTCGTCACGGCGAACCTCGCCGCGTCGTGGGCGCGCAACGCCGTGTGGCGCGACCCCGCGACGTTCTTCCGCGCGCAGGTCGCCGAGGCGCCGCGGAGCGCGAAGGCACGCTTCAACCTCGGCGCGGAACTCGCCGCGGAGGGCGACGACGCGGGCGCCGAGCGCGAGTACGCGGAGGCGCTCCGCATCCTGCCCGACTACCCCGAGGCGCTGCACAACCTGGGCAACCTCCTGCGTCGGCGCGGAGAGCCGGCGCGCGCGCTCGAGCTCTACCGGCGCGCGCTCGAGCTCCAACCCGAGTTCCTCCCGGCCGCGTTCGGGATCGTCGGCGGACTGCACGAGCTCCACCGCGACGACGAAGCGCGCGCGATGCTCGCGCAGATCGCGCAGCGCGCGCCCAACCATCCGTGGCTCGCCGCGCACGAAGCGCTGCTCGCGAAGCCGCGGTGACGCGCGCGAAGCGCTCGCATTGGAACGCCGCGCCCGCCTTCGGTCGGTCCGGTTGCGGCGCGAACGGTCACTTCGGCTGCGTCGCCGGCGCGCGCTCGAACGCGCCGGGAACGAGCTCCCATCGCGCATCGAAGAAGCCCGCCGCGAGCACGCCGCCGTCGGCCTTCGCGAGCACGTTCGAGTCGAACACCGCGTAGTCGGGATAGCCGACGCCCGACGCGAACGGCGCGAGCACGTACGAGAGCCGCGCCCCGCGGATCCCCGAGTCCGCGAACGCGCCGACGAGCCCGATCGTCCGGCCCTTCGCGTCGCGGCGGGGGCGCACGAACACCGCGGCGAGGTCGTCGCCCTTCCACGTGTTCGCGCCGACGCGCAGCTCGCCGCGCTTCGCGCCGATGGTCGCGTCGCCGCCGAGGACCTTCGTCCAGGCCGAGTTCGTGTCCGCGTTGCCGTAGAGGATCACGTTGGGCACGAAGTCCTCGAGCTCGACGTCGTAGACCCACGTGCCGAGGCCGTGCGCGACGAAGTCCTCGTCGCGGATCACGCGCACCGAGCCGTTCGCTCGGTACCACCACGACTCCGCGTCGCAGCGCGCGCGCGCGAGGAGCTCGGCGTCCTCGCGGTCGTCGCCGGCGGTGCCGTAGACGAGCACGAAGCCGCGATCGAAGGCGCGCTTGAAGGGCCCCGAGAACTCGGGCGTCTTCTGCGTCGCCGGGTCGAAGTCCTTCGAGGACGCGACCCAGCCCGAGGCCTCGCGCACGAACGCACCCGAGTAGTCCCACGCCTTGAGCTCGATCCGCGTGCCGTCGACCTGGATCACGCTGCCGTTCCAACCCGCCGGCGTCGCGCGGATGCGGAACGCGCGCACGTTGCCCGTCTCGACGACGAGCTCCTTCTGCGCGACGTCGAGCCGGGAGCGGACGTGGAGCCGCTCACCGTACACGAGGGGCTGGAGGAGCTCGCACCAGCCGAGCACGGACTGCACGGACGGATCCGCGCTCCAGGCGTCGAGCTCCGCGCCTGCTTTGCGCGGCATCGCGGCGCGGAACGTCTCGAAGATGCCGGGCCAGTCGACGCAGTCCGCGCCCGGCGCGGCGTCGCCGTCCCACCAGTGACCTGCGCCGGGCTGCACGTGGATCCCGGGCGGCGCGCCGAGCTCGCGCAGCGCTGCTTCCATCTTGCGCGCCTCGCTCACGGGCACGTTGTCGTCGGCCTCGCCGTGCAGGATGAACACGGGCGTCTTCGCGAGGTTCGAGAGCAGCGCGAGCGTGTCGGAGCTCGCGTCCGCGCCGCGCCAGAGCGCCGCGAGTTCGCCGTCGCGCTTCCCGCCGCCGTAGCTGTCGAAGCCCGACCATCCGGCGCTCGGCGCGATCGCGAGGAAGCGGAACGGGTCGTTCACGGCGAGGTGCCACGTCCCGTGTCCGCCCATCGAGTGGCCCGTGAGGAACACGCGCGCGTCGTCGAGCTTCCTCGGCGCGATGCCGGCCGCGAGCGCTTCGTACGCGTTCGCGCGGCCCCAGTCCTGCCAGTCGAAGCCGTAGGGACGCCGGTTGGTCGGCGCGACGAACGCGAAGTCCTTCTTCGGAGAGTACGACGCCGCTTGGTTGAACGCGTCGACGCTCGCGCCGTGCAGCGTGAGCACGACGGCGTCGGTCGGCTCCATCGACGGACGCACGCTGCACTCCTGCACCGAGCCGTCGACGCGCGAGGGGAACGTGACGCGCCGCACGGCCGCGGCGTCGACGACGTCGAGCTCGAACGGCACCGCGCGCCCGTTGATCGTCAGCGGGACCTGCACCTTGCCCGCTTCCTTCGGCGCGGGCGCGACGAGCTGCAGGTCGAGGATCGGCTTGTCGACGCACAGCGGCGGGAGGCTCGCGGTCCCGCACGCGCCTTGCTGGAAGAGCTCGCTCGCGCCGAGCGCGAGCTCGACCGTCGTCGTCGCGTTCGTCGCGTTCCACACGGGCAGCGCGGCGAAGCGGAAGCCCGGCGCGCTCTCCTTGACGAGCATCGGCTTCGTCACGTCCCAGAGCCCCGCGACGAGCGGTTCCGCGACGGCGGCGAATTCGAGCCGGAAGCCGCCGCGGATCCCCGTGACGTACACACGGTTCGTCCCAGCGCGCAGGAGCACGGGCACGCCCGCGAAGCCGTACCCGTAGAGATCGCCGGCGAAACCCGCGCCGTTCACGTAGATGCGGCCCGCGCCCTGCAGATCGGCGAGCATCACGCGCTCCGTCTTCGACTCGATCGTCGTGAACGCCCACGCGGCGTCGCCGACGCGGCCGTCGGCGCCGGCCTCGAACGCGCTCCACGGCTTCGGCGCGCCGAGGTCGCCCTTCACGTCCTCGCCGGCGCTCGGCGCGGGCGCGTCGGGCGCGAGCAGGTAGCGCGCGAACGGCGCGTTCGCGTTGAACGGTCGTCGACCACCTGCGTCGACCGCCGGCAGGAGGAGCCAGTGCGTCGGGAGCACGCGCTCCGGCGCCGCGTCCGCGGCGGGCGCGGTCGGGGCCTGGAACGTCGGCGCGAGGAGGAGCGCGAGGACGATGGGGGACTGGAGCATCGCCTCATCGTACGGCGCGCCGCGGCGCGGCGCCGCAGCGCGTTCAGCGCTTCAGCACGGCGTCGATCTTCCGCCGCACGTCGTCGCCGAGCCAGAGCGGGAGCTCGACGTCGACGAAGCGCCGCTCGTCCTCGGGACCGAGCGTCGTCACGCCGCGGCGCAGGAGCGCCTTCGCGTGCGCGTAGCCCGCGCGCGGGTGCGCGGAGAGCTCGCCGAGGCGCTTCGTCGCGAGCGCGAGCGGGTCGTCCGCGAGTTCGTCGACGAGGCCGAGCGCGCGCGCTTCCTCCGGCGCGTGCAAGTGCGCGCCGAGCAGCACGCGCGCGCGGTTCTGCGCCGAGATCCGGTGCAGCACGATCTTCAGGATGCGCGGCGGATACGCGGCGCCGAGCGCGATCTCGTTGACGCCGATCCGCGTGCGCGGGTTCGTCGTCGCGACGCGCCAATCGCAGCACAGCGCGAGCACGCACCCGCCCGCGATCGCGTGACCGTTCAGCGCCGCGACGACGGGCGCGGGATGGTCGAAGAGCCGCATCGCGATGCGGTCGACGTGGCGGAGGAAGCGCTCCATGCCCGCGCGGTCGAGGCTCGCCACTTCCTTCAGGTCGAGCCCCGCGCAGAACGCGTCGTCGCTGCCCGTCAGCAGGATCGGCGCGTTCCCCGCGCGGTCGAGTTCCGCGTCGAGCCACGTCATCGAGACCGTGGAGAGCGCGTTCTTGCCCGGCTGGGCCATCTGGATCGTGTACACGGCGCTCTCCCGGACTCGTTCGACGTCAACCGCCCTGCTTCTCGTCGCCGCCGCGCTTCTTCTCCTCGCCGCCTTGCTTCTCGCGGCGGCGCGGCGCGGGCTCTTCGCCGTTCGGCTTCGGCGCGCCGTCGCCGGGGCCCGCGTTCGGGCGCGAGCCGACGAGCTTGCGCAGCTCGGAGACCGGGTCGAGCGGCTTCTCGGTGAAGTCCTTCGGCACGTCGTAGGCGCCTTCCGGAGCGGCCTTGCGCTCGGCGCTCGCGAGTTCCTCCGTCGAGTGCACCCTGCGGTCGCCGATCGTCGTGACGCGGTCCGCCTTGACGGCGATGCCGTCGAGCTTGCGCATCTCCGTGATCAGCGTCTCGCTGCCCGGCTGCAGGCTGCGCAGCGCGGCCTGCGAGTCCCAGAACGTCGCCCAGTCGACCTCGATGTCCTTCGTCGTCCAGATCGTCTCGTCGGTGCTGCGGCCGAGCGTCGTGGTCTGCACTTTGTACTTGGTCGCGCTCCAGCTCTTCACGCGCTCGGTCTCGCCGGTCGGCGCGACGGTGGCGGTGATGTTCAGGCGCGACTTCATCTGCTCGAAGACCTGCTTCTGGCTCGCGTCGACGTACTGGCCGATGTCGACCGGAATCGCGAGCGTCGTGTAGGTGCGCTCGGCGGGGTGGAGCACGTAGAGCTTCTTCTGGTCGAGGCGGACGATGTAGGTGACGGGCCCCATCTCGGCGCGCACCTTCTCCTTGCCGAGCCAGATCGACTGCGTCTCGTCCTTCGCGGGCTGCGCGCCGGCGGGCGTCTGGACCTCGTCGGTGTGGACGGTCTTCGTGAGCAGGACGTCCGCGGACGCGGGCGCGGCGAGGACGAAGAGCAGGGCGGCGGTCGTGGACTTCATGGTTCGGGCACCTCTCGTGGGTCGATGACGGGGAGGCGCGGAGTCTAGCGGCCCGCGGGAAGCGGGTGGAGCGCCCAGGAGCGGCCTCACCGCGATCGAACGTGGGAAGTCCGCGACCGCGGGCTCAAGCGTTTCCCGGGGACCTCCGATCCCGAGAGGCCGGTCTTCCCGGCCGCGAACCCCCGTGAATCCTCCGCTCGCCACCGCCCTCGACGTCGACGCGCCCGCGCGCAGCCGCGCCCCCGACCTCCTCTTCGAGGACGTGCTCGACGCGCGGGTCGCCGATCTCGGCGCGCTCGTCGACGATCCCGCCGCGGTCGGCGCGGAGGACGCGCTGCACCGCGTGACGGTGTTCCTGACGTACCGGTGCAACCTCGCGTGCCCGTACTGCAAGACGATCGCGCGCACGGCGGAGGAGCTCGCCGCGCGGCCAGAGAAGGCGAAGACGTACTCGTTCGAGGACTTCGAGCGCCTGCTCGACACGCACGGCGCGACGCGCATCGAGCACCTCCACTTCACCGGCGGCGAAGCGGTCACCGTGCGCGACCTCGCGCGCATGGCGCGGCGCGCGAAGGAGCGCGGCGTCGTCCGCACGAGCCTGACGTCGAACGGCACGCTGCCGCCGGAGCGCTATCTCGAGCTCGTCGACGCCGGCATCGACGAGATCCGCTTGTCGATCGACGCCGCGGACGAAGCCGCGGGCGAGCGCTTCACCGCGCGCCGCGGCGCGTGGCGGCGCAGCGTGCGGACCGCGCGCGCGCTCGGCCGTGCTCGGCGCGAAGGCGCGGACTTCTTCCTGATCTTCAACCTCGTCGTGACGCCCGGGAATCGGCGCGATCTGCCGCGCATCGCGCGCTTCCTGCTCGCGCTCGGCGCGGACGACCTGAAGCTGATCACCGAGGTCGACCGCGCGCGCGACCTCGCCGACTTCCCCGACCGCGAACGCGTCGAGCGCGAGCTCGCGGAGGTCGTCGCCGCGCTGCCCGCGGAGCGCTTCCCGCTCCTGCGGCGCAAGCTCGGCACCGTTTTCGCGCCCGATTCGATCGGCCTCGACCGCGCGCGGCCGGTCGCGGACGGGACGTGGCGCTGCTACGTGCCGCTGACGGAGCGCACGGTCGACGCGGTGAACTACTACCCGTGCTCCGTCTACTTGCGCGAGGGCGGTGCCCCGCTCGGGAGCATCGACGAACCGCAGGACGTGCAGCGCGCGAAGACCGCCGCGTTCGTCGCGCGCGGCGACTGCACGACCGATCCGATCTGCGCGCGCTACTGCCTGCACTGCACGCGCGAGTTCAACCAACGCGCGAACGACGCGCGGAGGAACACCTGATGGACGCCCTGAGCAGCCTCGAACGCACCGTCGTCTGGCGCTTCGACGCGCCGACGCGCGCGGAGCTCGACAGCTTCCGTGCGCGCCTCGCCGCCGACCTCGCGAACCCGCGCACGCCGCCGCCGACGCGGCCGTTCGTCGTCGTGACTCCCGCGGGGTTGCGCTTCGCCGACTCGCTCGAACGCGCGCTCGCCGTGCGCGGCGCGCCGATCGTCGAGAAGCGCACGTTCGCGGATTGGCCGCGCGCGGCGACGGCGCTCTACGCGCGGAGCTTCGACCCCGATCGCCTCGTGCGCGCGTTCGCGTACGAGGAGCTGTGGCGCAACCTGTTCCCGCGGCAGGACGCGGAGCTCTGGGTCCTCGCCGACGAGCGCGCGCTCGATCGAGCGCGCGCGTGGAAGGCGGAGCTGCGCGCGCGCGTGCGCGGCGTGCAGGTCACGGTGCAGGGCCTGTTCGAGAGCTTCGAGGCCGGTCTGCACTCGTTCCACCTGCCCGAGCCGCTCGACCTCGAGCGCGAGTGGCGCGCGGCGATCGCGCTCTCCTGATCTCGGGACGCGGTCGAGCGCTCCGGCCGCCGCAGTCCAGTTCCGCCGCGCTCCGTCCGAAGAGCGAGCCGGACCCGTTCCCCCGAACCGTACCCGAGACGACCATGGCCTGGATCGACGCCCTGTTCCAACGGATGGTGCAAGAAGGCGCCTCCGACCTCCACATGACCTCGAGCTGCGTGCCCATGTTCCGCCTCCACGGCGACATGCTGGCCGTCGAGGGCTGCCCGGTGATCAACGCGGAGCAGCTGCAGGCGATCTTGTTCGAGATCACGCCGGACAACAACAAGAAGCAGTTCCTCGAGGAGCACGACACCGACTTCGCCTACGAGCTCCCGGGCCTCGCCCGCTTCCGCGCGAACTTGTTCCGCGACCGCAAGGGTCCCGGCGCCGTGTTCCGCCAGATCCCGTCGACGGTGCTCAGCGCGGAGCAGCTCAACCTGCCGAAGGCCGTGCTCGACCTCTGCCACCTGTCGAAGGGGCTCGTCGTCGTCACGGGGCCGACGGGCTCGGGCAAGTCGACGACGCTCGCGGCGATGATCGACCACATCAACCGCACGCGCAAAGACCACATCATCACGATCGAGGACCCGGTCGAGTTCGTGCACGAGGACAAGAGCTGCCGCATCAACCAGCGCGAAGTCCATCGTCACACCCAGAGCTTCAAGCGCGCGCTCCGCGCCGCGCTGCGCGAGGACCCGGACATCGTGCTCGTCGGCGAAATGCGCGACCTCGAGACCGTCGAGATCGCGATCGAGACGGCCGAGACGGGCCACCTCGTGTTCGGCACGCTGCACACGAACACGGCGATGTCGACGGTCGACCGCATCATCGACCAGTTCCCGGCCGACCGTCAGTCGCAGATCCGCACGATGCTCGCGAGCTCGCTCAAGGGCGTCATCGCGCAGACCCTGTGCAAGCGCCAGCCGAAGGGCCGCGTCGCCGCGCTCGAGATCATGATCGTCAACACGGCCATCGCGTCGAACATCCGCGAGGGCAAGACGCACCAACTCGTCTCCGCGATGCAGACCGGCGCGAAGTACGGCATGCGCCTCCTGAACGACTCGCTCGAAGAGCTCGTCAAGAACGGCCTCGTCGATCCGACCGAGGCCTACATCAAGGCGATCAACAAGGAGGAGATGTCGAACAAGCTGCAGAAGCTCGGCATCAAGATCGACCTCTCCTCGCTCTCCGAACCCGGCGAGTCGAGCCCGAGCGGCGGAGCAGCGCCCGCCGCCCAGCCGCAGATGTCCCAACCCCAAGGCTCTCCGCCGCGCGGCCCGCTGCCGACGAACACGCCCCCGGCGCGCGAAGCCCAACCCGCCCCCGCCCCGCGCCAAGCCGCCCCGGGCTTCGACCCCTTCGGCGGGTTCAAGAAGAAGAGCTGAGCGAAGGAAGCAGCGCCACGCGAAGGAAGCAGCGTTACGCGAGAAAGCAGCGCGGCGCGAAGGAGCCAAGCCGTACGAGAAGGTCGTACAGCGCGAAGGAACGGAGCCGAGTCAAGAAGCACCGCGCCTGCTCACCCGCACCCCTCCCGCCCGTCCCTGGGAGACCCTAGAACTCCGAGCTCGATCAGGCCGGTTCCTCCGGCCTGATCGAGCTCGGAGTCTGGGATGCGGAGCACCCACATGTGCGCCTTGGCGCCCAGTCTCCGTTGCTGCTCATCCGCCTTTGCGCTCCCTCCCGCGCCCCGTCACGAGTGTCTCTCCCACCCAAACACCCGATTCGTCCTCACCTCGAGGCGCTCGATGCCCCCGAGCGACTCCCGCAACCCCCGCTCGATCGCCTCCGACTCGCGCATCCGCTCCGCCGAATCCGCGAGGGTGTTGAACACCAACCGCCCGCCGACACCGACACACCGACCCACCGCGCGCGCGAACTCGACGCCGTGCAGCCCCTCCGGCACGCGCTCGTCGACGAACACGTCGACCACGACGAGATCGAACGTCCGAGCGCACGTCCGCACGTACTCGCACGCATCCGCGACGACGAACTCGACGCGCTCGTCGCCCTCGAACCCGAACCACCGCTTTGCGATCCCGACGACCGCGGGATCGATCTCGACCGCGGTGAAGCGCACGTCCTTGCCGTGCGAGCGCCGCAAGAGCGTCACCGCGCTCCCCGCGCCGAAGCCGAGCAGGAGCACGCTCTCGACCTTCCGCCGCTCGAGCTCGAACGCGTCGAACGCATCGGCGAGCACCCGCTCGAGGCTGCCGCGCGAGTAGTTCACCGTCAGTCCGTCGAGTCGGCGCTTGCCGTTCGTTTCGACGACCTGCAGCAGCGGGTTGTGCTCCGTCACGAGGCTCTCGAGCACCTGCGGCTGCACGAACGACAGGAGGCGCGCGTGCAAGGCTCGCGGTTTTCGTTCTCGGGCCACGCGGCGATTCTACGCGCGCGTTCCCGAGTGCAAAGCGCGGGACGGACCCGCCCGCGGCACTCCCTTCCGCGCTCGAGTCCGTCCCCACGAGGGAGCACGCTCCGCCGGACCGGAGGGATCCGGTCCGCGCGAGGTCGCGCGACCCCGACCGTGGGACGGTGGCACGCCCCGCGCGGGTTCCATGTTCGGAGCCGGAATCCGGTCTCGTCCCGCGCGTGGGGCCGCGCGACCGCGACATCGCGCGCTCGACACGCGCAACGCTCGCGCCGAGCGTTCGCGACGCCGCGCGCGGTATGCTCCTCGGCTCGCCGATGAGCCCGAACCGCCCGCTCGACCTCGCCGCCGTCCGCGCGGCCGCCGACGTCATCCGTCCGCACGCTCGGCGCACGCCGACCGTGTACTCGCACACCTTCAGCGAGGGCGCGCACTGCGACGTCTGGCTCAAGCTCGAGTGCCTCCAGCGCACGGGCTCGTTCAAGCTGCGCGGCGCGTTGAACAAGGTGAGCGCGCTCTCAGCCGACGCGCGCTCGCGCGGTCTCGTGGCGGCGTCCGCGGGGAACCACGCACAGGGCGTCGCGCTCGCCGCGAAGCTCGCGGGCGTCCCGGCGACGATCGTCATGCCGCGCGCGACGCCGATCAACAAGGTGCAGCGCACCGAGGGACACGGCGCGACCGTCGTGCTCCACGGCGAGAGCTTCGACGAGGCCTACGCGCACGCGCTCGCGCTCGTCGACGAACGCGGGCTCGTGCTCGTGCATCCCTTCGACGACGCGGACGTGATCGCGGGGCAGGGGACGCTCGGGCTCGAGGTCCTCGAGGAAGTGCCGGACCTCGACGCGATCGTGCTCCCGATCGGCGGCGGCGGTCTCGCGGCCGGCGTCGCGCTCGCCGTGAAGGCCCTTGCGCCGCGCGTGCGCGTGATCGGCGTGCAGGCCGCGGGCGCGGACGCGATGGCGCGTTCGTTCCACGCGGGAACGCGCGTGACGCTCGAACGGGCCCACACCTCCGCCGACGGCATCCGCGTCGCGCAGCCGGGCGCGCTCACGCTCGAGCTCGTCCGCCGCCACGTCGACGACGTCGTGACGGTCGACGACGGCGAGCTCGCGGAGGCCGTCGTGCAGGCGATGGAGAAGGAGCGCGTCGTCGCCGAACTCGCGGGCGTCGCGGGCGTCGCAGCGCTCGCCCACGGCAAAGTGCGCGGAGCGAAGCGCGTGTGCGCCGTCGTCTCCGGCGGGAACATCGACTTGAACCTGCTCGCGCGCATCATCGAGAGCGGGCTCGCGAGCTCCGGGCGCTATCACCTCGTGCGCTTGCGCGTGCCCGACGTGCCGGGACAGCTCGCGCAGGTGCTCGCCGTCGTGTCCGACGCGCAGGGGAACGTGCTCGACGTGCAGCACTACCGCTCGGGGTGGAAGGTCCCGCTCGGCTTCACCGACATCGAGGTGCTCGTCGAGACGCGCCGCGCGGGTCAGGGCGCCGCGATCGACGCCGCGCTCGCCGCGAAGGGCTTCGAGGTGCGCGCGTGAGCGCCGCGACGCGGCCTGGAGCGCCGGCGAAGCCCGCGAAGCCGAAGCTCTCGTCGGCGTGGCGCGAGGCGCGCTCGTTGATCGCCGCGAACCAGGGCCGCCTCGCGCTCGGGCTCGTGCTCCTGCTCGTCAATCGCGCGGCGGGCATGGTGCTGCCGTGGACCACGAAGCTGCTCGTCGACGACGTCGTCGTGAACAAGAAGGGCGAGCTCCTCCCGACGATCGCGCTCCTCGGAGTCGGTGCGACGCTCGTGCAGGCGGTGACGACCTTCGTGCTCGCGCAGCTCCTCGGCGTGGCGGCTCAAGGCGCGATCAACGACATGCGCAAGCGCGTGCAGGCGCACGTCCTGCGCCTGCCCGTGCGCTACTTCGACGACCACCAGACGGGCGTGATCCTCTCGCGCATCAAGAGCGATGCGGACGGACTCCGCAACCTGGTCGGGAACGGGCTCGTGCAGCTCGTCGGGAGCGTGCTCACCGCGGCGGTGGCGCTCGGTGTGCTCTTCTGGCTCAACGCGCGCCTCACGGCGGCGATCCTCGTCGTGCTCGCCGCGTTCGGCGCGTGCATGGTGTGGGCGTTCCGCACTCTGCGCCCGTTGTTCAGGAAGCGCGGCGAGATCGAAGCCGAGGTGACGGGGCGCCTGAACCAGACGCTCGGCGGCGTGCGCGTCGTCAAGGCGTACACGGCCGAGCCCGCCGAGGAGCGCGTCTTCGCCGAGGGGTCCGATCGCTTCTTCGCCAACGTGCGCCAGTCGATCCGCGGCGTGTCCATGACGACGGCCGCTTCGATCGCGATCACCGGCGTCATCGGGTGCATCCTGACGTGGATCGGCGGACGCGACGTGCTCGAGGGCAGCATGACGATCGGCGAGCTCGTCATGTACCTCGTGTTCGTAGCGCTCGTCGCGCTGCCGATCGTGGGCATCGCCGAAATCGGCACGCAGATCACCGAGGCCTTCGCGGGCCTCGACCGCATCCGCGAGGTGCTCGACACACGGCGCGAAGACGACGGCGACGAAGCGCGCGCTCCGTGCAAGGAGCTCTCCGGCGCGATCGAGCTCCAAGACGTCTCCTTCGAGTACGTCGAAGGGAAACCCGTGCTCCAAGGCGTGTCGCTCGTGGCGCCCGCGGGCACGACGACGGCGCTCGTCGGCGCGAGCGGCGGCGGGAAGAGCACGCTGGTCGGGCTCGTCATGGCGTTCCACCGGCCGAAATCCGGGCGCGTGCTCGTCGACGGGCGCGACCTCGCGACGCTGCGCCTCGCGGACTACCGCGCGCACCTCGGCGTCGTCATGCAGGACAACTTCCTCTTCGACGGCACGATCGCGGACAACGTCGCGTTCGCGCGGCCGTCGGCGACGCGCGCCGAAGTGGAGGAGGCGTGCCGGCTCGCGTACTGCGACGAGTTCGTGAAGGGGTTCGAGAAGGGCTACGACACGATCGTCGGCGAGCGCGGCATCAAGCTCTCCGGCGGACAGCGTCAGCGCGTCGCGATCGCGCGCGCGCTCGTCGCGAACCCGCGCATCCTGATCCTCGACGAGGCGACGTCGAGCCTCGACAGCGAGAGCGAGTTCGCGATCCAGAAAGGCCTCGCGGCGCTGCGCGCGGGCCGCACGACGTTCGTGATCGCGCACCGGCTTTCGACGATCCGTTCCGCCGACCAGATCCTCGTCGTCGAGCAGGGCCGCATCGTCGAGCGCGGCACGCACGCGGAGCTCATGCGTCTCGGCGGACGCTACCGAGAGCTGCACGATCGCCAGTACCGCTTCGAGGAGGACCGCTTCGTGAACCCGGGCGAGGAACTCGCGAGCGAGCTCGACGCCCGGGTGTGACCGCGCCGCGCTTCGACGCGCGGCCGGGACGCGCGCGAATCAAGGGGTCCACACGATCGCGACGCCGTTCGTGTAGTTCGCGGTCCCCGGAGGACAGAACGCCGGGGCCGCGTTGCGATAGAAGACCTGGTAGTAGCGCGTCGCTCCCGCGGCGGGGAGTGCGCCGCGCACGGAGATCAGCGGATCGCCCGCGTTCGGATACGACGAGCCGAACGCCGCGTTCTGCTTCTGACCGAGCCGCAGCGCGTTGCCTCCGACGCAGAGCAGTCCGTCTTGCAGCGGCAGAACCTGCTGGAGCGTGCCTTGGAAGTAGATGCAGCTCGAGTTCGGCATCGAGACGCCGGTGAGCACGACGGAGTCCGCGCTCACGCTCGCGACTCCGGCTGCCCAGAGCTGCGCGCCGCTCGCGAACACCGAGTTCGCACAGCCGAAGCCCGGTGCGCCCCAATTCGGAACGGGCAGGCACGGGCACACGCCGCTGCTCCCGTCGCCGAAGCAATAGGGGAGCCCCGTCCGCGGGAGCCCGGTCGTGTCGAGCGCGTCGAGTTCGTCTCCGAACGCGACGAGTCCCGACCGCGCCGTCGCGAGCCCGATCCACTCCGCCGCGACGAAGATCGCGGGCGGCATTCCGGCCGCGGGCGGCGGGCAGAGGATGTCGCCCGGCTCGATCGGCGCGCCCCACAACGCATCGGGAGTGCCGACGACCGCGGATCCGCGCCGCACGGAGAACAGGCACATGTCCGTCGGGCTCGGGTTCGTCCATTGGAACGGTCCGCCCGGTTGGAACCCCGCGGCTCCGTTCTCCCACAGCGCGAGCGCGTCGAGGTCGTCCGTGCCGGCGCCGAACCGATCGAGCCCGAGCTGCGCAGGCTGCGCGTACACGACCGGCGGGCCCCCCGGGACGTTCGTCAGCAGGATCTGCGCGGGCAGGAATCCGTTCGCCGCCGCGGAGCCCGTGTTCAACGCGCCGCGCAGCGGATCGAGGAACGTCGCGTCGAGCGAGAAGTACGTCGGCAGGAACGCCGCGGGAGGCGTGTCGACGTCGAGCGAGTCGACGTTGTCGCCGGGCGCCGGGCCCGGACCCGCGATCGGCGGACGCGGCTCGATCAGGCCCGTCCCGGGGTACTTCCCACCCGCCGCACTGACCTGTCCGTTGCCGTCGACGATCCCGCTGTTCCCGGGCGACGCGAAGCCGGGCGGCGGCGGAGCGAGCGGCGGCGGCGGGAGCCCGAGGTCCTCGAACACGTCCGCCGCAGCCTCGTTCACGCCGAGCGCGTTCTCGGTCGCGACGCACGGCGCGAGAGGGAGCCCCGCGATCCCGACCGCGTACTCGTCGACCGAGAAGACGTAGGTCCCCGCGGGCATCGCCGTCGGGAGCACGCGCAGGTCGACGCCGAACGAGTGGGCGTCGACCTCGACGAGACCGATCACGCCGGGCGGGTGGCCCTGCGCCGCGGCATACCACGGGAGCCCGAGTCCGGGCGCGGGCGGGGCAACGACGCCGCCCGCGATCGTGATGAACGGCGGCGGCAGGGGCGCATACCCCGATGCGCCGGCGAGCGGGACGAGGAGGTCGCCCTCCGTGATCGGAGTCGGCGACGGGACGGCGATCGTGGGACCGCGGTAGTCGATCGAGAAGGACACCTGCGCGGGGACCGGGGCCGCGAGAGCGCCGAGCACGAGGACCGGAGTCCAGCGCGAAACACGGACGACGCACGCCGAAGGATGGAGCTTCATGACGCCTGCTTCCGCGTCTCGAGCGCGGAGCGCGCGAACCGCTCGACCGTCGAGACGGCTCCGCGATCTCCCCCCTGGGCTACGCTCGACCGTCTTGCGCGTGGACGGCGAGCGCACGCGGCGCTGCGCGCGAGGGGCCGACGTGCGTAGCGCGCGGGCTCGAGGAAGCAGCGCGCGCGCTCAGCCCGCTCCGGACGTCGGCGGATGCTGTCGGCGGCGCACGAACCGCGTCCGAGCGAGCGGATAGAGCACCGGCGGCATCGGCGCGTCCTCGACGAGCAGTCCGCGCACTTGATTGACGCTGCGCACCCACTGCACGAGCACGAGCAGTCCGAACGCGGCCTCGAACACGGGAACGGGCACGGCGGCGTCCTCGCTCCGCGCGCTCATCGCAAACGCGAGGAAGTCGTACGCGCCGTGCCACAGCACGGGTTCCAGGAGCGCGAGCGTGCGCTGCTCCGCGGCGCGCCTCGGCTCGAGCGTCGCCGCGCGCGCCATGCGGCAGCCCATCAACGTTCCGTTCAACGCGTGCGCGGGCACCGCGAAGAGCGCGCGGGTCGTCGCGACTTCGCTGCCGAAGTTCACGACGTAGAGCACGTTCTCGACGAGCGCGAACCCGAGCGCGACCGTGACGCCGTACACGACCCAGTCGAACGGCTCGTCGAGGTGGCGGTCGCGCCGCGCGACGAGGCGCAGGCCGGCGTACTTCGCGAGCTCCTCGACGAGGCCGATGCCGAGCACGCTCGCCGCGAAGAGCATCGGGATCGACGCGTTCGCGGCGTCGGCGGTGGGGTCGCCGAGCACCCCGAGCGCGAACCGCTCCACCTGGCAGCCGGGCACGAGCACGAGCGCGCCGACGACGAGGTACTTGAGCACGTTGAGGAACGGCTCGCGCCGTTTGTCGACGGACCAGATCACGTGCAGGAGCACGACGACCGGACCCGCGGCGGCGGCGGCGATCTGAGCGGGGGACACGCGCGCTCCTTCTACCATCGCGCGCGTCGGCGCGCGTGCCGAGCGCGAGTCCTCGTGCACGGAAACGCACGCGCCGCGGCGCGAAGGCGCGCGGGAGCGGTTCCTGGGCGTGAGTTCGCCGCGCTGGAGCGCCCCGCCGCGCGCGTTCAGCTCTCGACGAACCCCTTGAGCCCGCCCTCGCCGAAGAGCATCTCCCAACCGTCGCGCACGGCCTGCGCGCCCTCCGCGTCGATCTTGCCGATCGACGAGTCGACGAGCTTCACGAGCGTGCCTTGCGGGTGCGGTTTGAGCTCGAGGTGGAGCTGCCACGTGCGCGGTCCGCCGAACGAGGGCGCGATCTCGCCGCGCAGGTCGAACCACGTCTCGTGCGCGATGCCGAACACGGTCGCCCAGAGCACGCCCGCGCCGTCGCCCCAGTCCTCGTACATGCGCCCGCCGACGCGCGGCTCGAAGACCATGCCCTTCGGACGCTTGCCGACGTAGAAGTCCTTGCGCCACCAGAGCGAGGTCTCGTCGACGATCGCGTTCCAGACGCGCTTCTTCGGGGCGGCGACGACGAGCTCGAGCTCGACGATCGCGATCTTGGCGTCGAGGAGGCGGATCATGCAGGCGCGCGAGGATGCCATTCCGTGGCGCGCGCGCCAACGATCGAGGGCCGTGCTCCGCTTCGGGGTCCCGTGGGTCGAGAGCCCCGCGTTCGGGCGCGACGCCGTCCGCGGGCACCCGCACGCGGCGGCGTCGCAACGGCGGAGCGGCCCCGACCGCGCCGTACGTGGACCGCCGCGCTCGTCGACGGGCTCGCGCCGAAGGAGTCGGCCTCGCGCGCGAGATCGAGCGGCTCGAACGACACTTCTTCGCGGGCACGGGCGGCGAGGCGCCGGACCTGGAGCACGTCGCGCGGACGTGGGTGAGGAAGGCGGGGTCGGGGCGGCCGCCGGGGAGCGACTGAAGGCTGGAGAGCCTTCTTGTCGATCATTCACGGCGTGAATGATTATCATTCACGGCATGAATGATCTGCACGCCTCGCGTCGAGCGAGCGCGCCATGCGGATCGAAGTGCGACCGAACTCAGAGCGTGAAGTACTTCGCGCTCGGGTGATGGCACACGATCGCGCTCGTCGACTGCTCCGGATGAAGCTGGAATTCCTCGCTCAGCGTGATCCCGAGCTTCTCCGCGCCGAGGAGCTCGAGCAGCGGGCCCTGGTCCTCGAGGTTCGGGCACGCCGGGTAGCCGAAGCTGAAGCGCGATCCGCGGTAGCCCTGCTTGAAGAGCACGCTCATCTCGCGCGCGTCCGAGTCCGCGAGCCCGAGCTCGCCGCGGATCTGGCGGTGCACGTACTCCGCGAGTCCCTCCGCGACCTCGACGCCGAAGCCGTGCAGGTGCAGGTAGTCCTGGTACTTGTCCTTCGCGAACCACTCGCGCGCGACGTCGCTCGCGCGCTGGCCGATCGTCACGACCTGCAGCGCCACGACGTCGGGCCTCCCCTCGCGCACGTGGAAGTAGTCCGTGATGCAGCGGCCCTGCTTCCCGTTCTGCCGCGGGAAGGTGAAGCGCGCGACGCTCTTCGACTCGTCCTTCGGATCGAGCAGCACGAGCGTGTTGCCCTCGGGCACGCAGCGCCAGTAGCCGTAGGCCGCCTGGCACTCGACGATCTTCTCCTTCTCGCAGCGCTTCGCGAGCTCGAAGTAGATCGGACGCACCGTGTCCTTGATGAACTGCTTGTAGGGCGCGATCGCCTTGCCCTTGCGGCGGTAGCCCCACTGGAACTGGAAGAGCGTCGTCTCGTTCACATAGGGGAGCACGCTCTGCAGCGGGACCTTCTCGATGTGGCGCGCGCCGAGGAACGGCGGCTCCGGATACTCGATGTCGCGCGGCACGTCGACGGACTTGCTCCACGCCTTGCTCGCGTAGCTCACGCGCTTGCCGTGGAGCAGCGGCAGCTCGCGCGACGACAGCTCGTCCGTCCGCGACTCCGCGCTCGGAAGCGCGTCGGCCTCGGGCGCGGAGCTCGCGGCGGCCGGAGCCGCGGACGCGCGCACGGGAGCGCGGTCCTCCAGCGTGTCGCCTGCAGCCTGCGCGCGCCGCGCCGCGGCCGCGGAATGGGCCGCGCGGCGCTCCGTCGCCTGCGCTTCGACGGCCGCGCGCTCGGCGGCCTGCCCCGCGGCGCTCTTCGTGTCGCGCGCGGCCGGCTTCGATTCGCCGCCGACGATGCGCGCCATCACGGCGAGCCCCTCGAACGCGTCCTCGGCGTAGTAGAGCGCGCCCTCGTAGACGCGCCGGCAGTCGTCCTCGACGTACGCGCGCGTCAGCGCGGCACCGCCGAGGATCACGGGCGTCGTCACGCCGCGGCGGTTCATCTCCTCGAGGTTCTCCTTCATGATCACGGTGCTCTTCACGAGCAGGCCGCTCATGCCGATCGCGTCCGGCCGCACGTCGTGCGCGACGTCGAGGATGTGCTGGATCGGCTGCTTGATGCCGAGGTTGAAGACCGTGTAGCCGTTGTTCGTGAGGATGATGTCGACGAGGTTCTTGCCGATGTCGTGCACGTCGCCGCGCACGGTCGCGAGCACGATCTTGCCGCGCGACTCGCCCGCGGACTTCTCCATGAAGGGCTCGAGGTACGCGACCGCGGCCTTCATCGTCTCCGCGGACTGCAGCACGAACGGGAGCTGCATGTCGCCGCGTCCGAAGAGCTCGCCGACGGTCTTCATGCCCGCGAGCAGGTCGACGTTGATCACGTCGAGCGGCTTCTTCGTCTTCAGCGCGAGCGCGAGATCGTCTTCGAGGCCCGGCTTCTCGCCCTCGACGATGCGCCAGCGCAAGCGCTCGAACACGTCCGCGGGCACGACGCGCGCGGCCTTCTTCTTCACGTCGACGCCCTGGAAGAGCTGGATGAACGCCTGCAGCGGGTCGTAGCCCTCGCGCCGGCGATCGAAGATCAGGTCCTCGGCGACCTCGCGCGCCTTCGGGTCGATGCGGTGGAGCGGTTCGATGCGCGCCGCGTGCAGGATCGCCGCGGTCAGGCCCGCCTCGGTCGCGTGGTGGAGGAACACGGAGTTGAGCACGTGCCGCGCGGCAGGGCTCAAGCCGAAGCTGACGTTCGACACGCCGAGCAGGAGGCCGACGCCGGGGAGCTCCTGCTTCACGAGCTCGATGCCCTTCAGCGTCTCGAGCGCGAGCTTGCGGTCGTCCTCGTTGCCCGTGCAGATCGTGAACGTGAGCACGTCGAAGAGCAGGTCCTCGGGGCGCAGGCCCCAGTCCTCGACGCAGATGCGGTAGATGCGCCGCGCGATGCGCAGCTTGTCCTCCGCGGTCTTCGCCATGCCCTGCTCGTCGATCGTGAGCGCGATCACGGCGGCGCCGTGCTCTTTCACGATCGGCAACACGTGCTGAATGCGCTCGAGGCCGTCCTCGAGGTTGATCGAGTTCACGATCGAGCGGCCGCCGGCGAGCTCGAGCGCGCGCCGCAGGACGGGCGGCTCCGTGCTGTCGATCATCAGCGGCACCGGAACGTCCGCACGGTAGCGCGTGACGACCTTCGTCATGTCGTCGACCTCGTCGCGGCCGACGTACGCGGTGCAGAGGTCGAGCACGTGGCTCCCTTCGCGCACCTGCTCGCGGCCCATCGCGACCATCGACTCGACGTCGCCCTTCAGGAGGTGCTCGCGGAACGCCTTCGAGCCGTTCGCGTTCGAGCGCTCGCCGACGAACAGGATCGAGTTGTCCTGCCGCAGCGTGACGGCGGAGTAGAGGCTCGTGACGGACGCGACGTGCGCGGGTTTGCGCGCGCGCGGTGCGCGGGCGCCGAGGCGCTTCGCGACGGCCGCGATGTGCGCGGGTGTCGTCCCGCAGCAGCCGCCGACGACGTTCATGCCGTCCTCGTCGACGAAGCGCAGGAGCCAATCCGCGAGCTCCGCCGGCGTCAGCGGGTAGTGCGGTTTCCCGTCGACGAGCTGCGGCAGCCCGGCGTTCGGGTACACCATGATCTTCTTGCGGCAGGTTTGTCCGAGCAGGCGCACGTGCTCGCCCATCTCGCGCGGCCCCGTCGCGCAGTTGATCGAGAGCACGTCGATCGGATACGGGTCGAGCAGCGCGATCGCGGCGCCCATCTCCGTGCCGACGAGCATCGTTCCGGTCACCTCCATCGTGACGGAGACGAAGATCGGGACCTCGACCTCGAGCTCCTCGCGCGCGCGCAGCACGCCGTTGACCGCCGCCTTGATCTGCAGCGGGTCCTGGCACGTCTCGATGAGCACGCCGTCGACGCCGCCTTCGATCAGGCCGCGCGCCTGCTCCGTGTAGCTCGACTTCAACTGCTCGTACGTCGCGTGGCCGAGCGTCGCGAGCTTCGTCCCGGGCCCCATCGAGCCGAGCGCGAAGCGGAGCCGGCCGGGCGTCGAGAGCTTCGCACACGCCGCGCGCGCGACCTGCGCGGCGACGCGGTTGATCTCGCGCGCCCGGTTCGAGATCCCGAACTCGGACAGGACGTGCGGCATCGCGCCGAACGTGTTCGTCTCCACGAGGTCGGCCCCCGCTTCGAGGTACGCCTCGTGGATCTTCTGGATCACCTCGGGCCGCGTGACGGACACGACGTCGACGCAGTTTTCGTGGCCTTCGTAGTCGCGATCCAGGTCGAGGTTCGCCGCATGGATCTGCGTGCCCATCGCGCCGTCGAGCACGAGGACGCGCGTCGCGAGGGCTTCGCGCAGCGCTTCGATGCGGGCCGATTCGGTTTTCGTCATGGCGGTTCGTCTCGGTGGGGGAGGCGCGCTCGCTCAGGCCGGCTTCACGCCGGTCGCGACGAGGGTCATGAAGTGCGGCGGCTGCGGATCGCGCGCCGCACGCTGCAGAGTGATGCGCTCGAAGCGCGCTTCCTCGATCAGCTCGCCGAGCGCCTGTTCCGTGAACCCGAGGTGCACGTGCTGGAGCTCCGCGCGCACGAACTCCTCGTTGTGCGCGAGCAGGTCGATCACGAGCAATCGGCCGCCGGTGACGAGGATGCGCCGCGCCTCGAGGAGCGCGCGCCGCGGGTCGTGCGCGTGGTGGAGCGCCTGGCTCAGCACGACGACGTCGTAGCTCGCGTCGGGCAGCGGCAGGTCCTCGATGTCGCCCTGGACGGTCTCGATGTTCTCGATGCCCTTGCGCGCGGCGCGCTGGCGGAGCTGCTCGAGCATCTCGTTCGACAGGTCGACCGCGGTGACGCGCGACGCGACCTCGGAGAGCATCAGCGTGAGCAGGCCGTCGCCCACGCCGAGGTCCGCGTACCGGCCGCGGGGCGCGAGTTGGAGCAGCGCGCGCGCGAGTCCCTCCCAGGTGCGGCCGGGGAGGATCTGCTCGCCGAACGACGCCGCGACGCGGTCGAAGTAGGAGCGTGTCTCCTGCTGGCGGCGCGCGCGCAGCGCCTCGAGCCCGGCCACGTCGGCCTGGAACTCGGGGCTCTTCGCGTTCTCTGCGAGCACCTTGTCCCAGAGCGCGGCCGCGGGCCCCGGCGCGATCGAGTACAGGCTCCGCCGTCCGTGGCGGCGGTCGACGACGAGCCCGACCTCCTTGAGCAGGTTCAGGTGCGTCGACACCCGGCTCTGCCCCATGTTCAGGATCTCCATGAGCTCCGTGCCGGAGAGGTCCTCCTGCGCGAGCAGGTGGAGGAGACGGAGGCGGTTCTCGTCCGCGAGGGCCTTGAGGAGACGCGAGGTTCCGTTGAGTCCGATCATGGTATTGGGATGGAATGATATCGGATGGTGGAAGGACGGAACCGGCCCGGGGATGGGGAGTTCCGTGCGGAGCTCGGACTTTCCAAGCGGCCCGAGTCGGCCGGGCGCGGTCCCGGTAGGGGGCCCCGCCGGCCGGGCGGGAGGTGCCGCTCGAGCTTCAGGGGAGGTCGAGGTCCGCTCCCAACCACCGCCCTGAACTCGGGTTCCCTCACAGTCCCCCCCGGCCTGCGGCCGATAGCGGCCCGGCATGCGTGCCCCCCGCCCCGGCGGGACCCCATGGACCCCACTCGCGATCTGAACATCTGGGCGTTGGCCAACGCCTGTCAGCGCCTCGCCGACCACGCCTCGGCGTTGTCGAAGGATCGCCGGAAGCTCGACCCGGGGCGCATGCAGGAGGTCGGGAAGCTCGTGCTCAAGGCCGCCGAGCTCCTCGAGCAGGATCCCTCGGCGCCGGTCGCCTCGGGCGCGGCGGCGAAGAAGAAACGCGGCGGGCTCCTCGGCCTCGTGCTCGGCGGCGCCGAGGACGAGGCCGCGAACCCCGCGATGGCCGGCGCGGCCGGGCCGAACGCGCCGAGCCCGAACCACGTGCTCGCGCTGCGCGGGCAGGAACAGCTCATCCCGACGCCCGACCTCGTCAACTTCCTCTCGTCGCAGAAGAAGACGGGCCTGCTCGAGGTCGTGACGCCCGTGGAGCAGTTCACGCTCGAGTTCGACAACGGCGACATCGTGCACGCGCAGTCGAACCGCACGCCGGAGGGCCAGCGCCTCGGGGACATCCTCGTGTCGCGCAACGTGATCGAGCGCAGCGTGCTCGAGCAGTTCCTGCGCGCGACGGGCTCCGGGCGTCTCGGCGAGACGCTCGTCGCGCAGAAGTGGATCACCCAGGAGCAGTTCCTCGACGCGCTGCGCCTCCAGATCCACTGGCTTTTCCAGCGCCTGTTCGAGCAGCCGGCGTCGAGCTTCTGCTTCTGGAGCGGTCCGCCGCTCTACGCGGACTCGAACGTCCGCCTGAACGCCACGGCGCTCCTGCTCGACGGCGCGCGGGCGTTCGACGAGACGCACTGGATGGCCCGGCTCTCCGCCGACGGCACGCCGCCGCCCGCGGCGCCGATGCCGACGACGACGGACGCGCCCGTGGGCGATCCCGCCGCGAGCGACTGGATGAACGTCGCGGGCTCGTAGCCCGCGCTCCGCTAGGATGCCCGCGCTCGGAGCGCGTGCCGCTCCGCGCGCACGGGAGCGAATCCATGAGCGAAGCGAGTTCGGCCGGCGGGTTCAGCGAGGAGATCGAGCTCCACGGCCACATCATCGACTCGCTCGTCCTGCCGCGCGCGTTCGACGCGATCATGAACCTCGGCGGCGAGTTCGACGTCGTCGAGATCCGCGTCGGCAAGAAGAAGGACGAGACGAGCTACGCGCGCATGAAAGTGAGCGCGAAGGACGCCGCGACGCTCGACGCGATCCTCACGCAGCTCCAGGAGCTCGGGGCCGAGCTCGTCGGACAGAAGGACGTCGCGACCGCGCCCGCGCCGCGCGACGGCGCGCTGCCGCAGGACTTCTACTCGACGACGAACCTGAACACCGAGGTGCGCCTCGGCGGGCGCTGGCTCCGCGTCGAGGACCCCGAGATGGACGTCGCGATCGTCGTCGACCGCGCCGCGGGCCGCGCGTTCACGCGGCCGATGGTGCACGTGAAGAAGGGCGACCCGATCGCGGTGGGGCACGACGGCATCCGCGCGATCCCGCTCGAGCGCGCGCGAGAGAACGAGGTGTTCTCGTTCATGAACAGCGCGGTGAGCTCGGAGAAGCCGAAGAAGCTCGCGATCCACGACATCGCGCGGCAGATGAAGGAGGTCCACGCTCGCGGCGGGAAGATCCTCGTCGTCGCGGGCCCGGCGATCATCCACGGCGGCGCGGGGCCGTACCTCGGCGCGCTGATCCGCGCGGGCTACGTCGACGTGCTCTTCGGCGGCAACGCGATCGCGACGCACGACGTCGAGAGCGCGCTCTACGGCACGAGCCTCGGCGTGAACCTCGGGAGCGGGCTCCCCGTCGAAGGCGGCCACAAGCACCACATGAAGGCGCTCAACGTCGTGCGCAACGCCGGCTCGCTGCGCGCGGCGGTCGAACGAGGCATCCTGAAGAGCGGCGTCATGTACGAGGCGATCCAGAAGGACATCACCATGGTCCTCGCCGGCTCGATCCGCGACGACGGCCCGATGCCCGACGTGATCACCGACGTCCTCGTCGCCCAAGACCGCATGCGCGCCGCCGTCCGCGGCGTCGAGCTCGCGCTGATGATCTGCACCATGCTCCACGCCATCGCGACCGGCAACCTCCTCCCCGCGACGGTCAAGACCGTCGTCGTCGACATCAACCCCGCCGTCGTGACCAAGCTCGCCGACCGCGGTTCGTGGCAAGCCGTCGGCCTCGTGACCGACGCGGAACTCTTCCTCCGCGAACTCTGCCTCGCCCTCTCCATCGACCCCACCCGCCCCTGACCCCCCCTTCCCCCTCGCGCCCCCGACCCGCCTCGCGCTCCCACTCTCCCAAGTAGAACTCCGCGCGGACGCGGACCGGTTCCTCCGGTCCGCGTCCGCGCGGAGTCCGGCATGCGGAGCAGCCGTTGTGCGCCTTGGCTTCCAGTCTCCCGCCGCTCCCCATCTGCGCGCCGCGCTCCCGACCGACCCCAGTCACTCCCGACGCCATGCAACCGCCCCCCCTCGCCGAATTCACCCTCAAGTCCGTCGCGATGGGCATCGTCCTCGGCGTCGTCTTCGGCGCCGCGAACGCCTACCTCGGCCTGCGCGTCGGCATGACGGTCTCCGCGTCGATCCCCGCCGCCGTGATGACCGTCGCGCTGTTCCAAGCCTTCCGTCTGCGCGGCACCCTCCTCGAAGCCAACCTCTCCCAGACGATCGGCTCCGCGTCGACGTCGCTCGCGACCGGCTCGATCTTCACGCTCCCCGCGCTCTACATGTGGGGCGCCGCGCCGAGCTACCTCCAGATGGTCGTGCTCGCGTTCCTCGGCGGCGTGCTCGGTCTCGCGGCGATGATCCCGCTGCGCCGCCTCCTGATCGTGCGCGAGCACGACGCGCTCCCGTACCCCGAGGGCACCGCGTGCGCCGAGGTGCTCAAGGCGACCGCGGGCGGCGCGAGCGGCGCGAAGTGGATCTTCCTCGGCATGGGCGTCGGCGCGCTGATCCAAGCGGCGCTGAAGGCCGGCTTCCTCGCGCCGACCGAGGTCGGCACCGATTTCCTCCCGAGCTTCCTCCCGAAGGCGCACGTCGCGATCGAGGTCGCGCCCGCGTTGATCGGCGTCGGCTTCATCCTCGGCTTCCGTCAAGCCGGCGTGTGCGTCGCCGGCGGCGTGATCGCGTCGCTCGTGCTCGTGCCCGTGATCGCGAAGATCGGCGCGGGGCTTTCGACGCCGCTCGCGCCCGAGACGACGCTGCTCGTGAGCGAGATGAGCGCGGAGCAGCTCCGCAAGGCGTACGTGCGCTACATCGGCGCGGGCGCCGTCGCCGCGGCGGGCATCCTGACGATCGTGCGCAACCTGCCCGCGATGTCGCAGGCGTTCCTCGGCGTCGTGCGCGGTCTGCGCGGCGGAGCGGCGCCCGCGGAGCAGGCGGACGCGCGCACGGACCGCGACCTCCCCGGTTGGTTCACGCTCGTCGCCGTCGCGGTCGTCGTCGGCGTCGCGGCGTTCGTGCCGGGCGTGCTCTCCGGCGAGCTCACGCTCGAGCAGCGCCTCGTGTGCGCCGCGGGCATCGGGATCCTCGGCGTGCTCTTCGTCACGGTCGCGGCGCGCATCGTCGGCATCGTCGGCGTGTCGTCGCAGCCGACGTCGGGCATCGCGCTCCTCACGTTGATCGTGATCGCGGCGGTGTTCGCCGCGAACGGCTGGACCGGCACGGGCGCCGCGGCCGCGGTGCTGACCGCGGGCACCGTCGTCACGATCGCCGCGTCGAAGGCGGGCGACATCTCGCAGGACCTGAAGACGGGCTGGCTCGTCGGCGCGACGCCCGCGCGCCAGCAGTTCGGGCAGCTCATCGGCGCCGCGTTCGCGTGCTGGGCCGTCGCGGCGACCGTGATGCTGCTCGGACAGAGCTACACGTTCGGCGGGAAGGAGCTCCCCGCGCCGCAGGCGACGTTGATGAAGACGATCCTCGAGGGCGTGCTCGGCGGAAATTTGCCGTGGGATCTCGTGCTCTCGGGCGCGGGCCTCTCGATCGGCGCGATCCTGTGCGGCGTGTCCGGGCTCGCGTTCGCGATCGGCGTGTACCTGCCGCTCGCGACGATGGCGCCGCTCTTCGTCGGCGGTTGCGCGCGCCTCGTCTACGAGAAGGCGAGCGGGCGCAGCGGCGACGTGAAGAAGGGCGAGGGCATGGATCCCGGCGTGCTCGCGGCGTCGGGCCTCGTCGCCGGGGAAGCGCTCGCGGGCGTCGTCATCGCGGGCCTCGTCGGCGCGGGTGTGCTGCCGAAGGACAGAGAGACCGTGCTCAGCGGCTCGTCCGGCGCGTGGGCCGGCGTGTTGATCGTGGTGCTCGTGTGTGCGTTCCTGTATTCGTCGCGCGAGAAGAAGCGCGCGTGATGCGATCGAAAGAGAGACCTCCACCATGACGAAGACCGGCAACCTCGCCGCGGCGTTCCTCGCCGAGTTCGACCACGAATGGGCCACGACGCGCACGCTCGTCGCGCTCGCGCCGCCGGCGAAGCTCGCGTGGAAACCGCACTCGAAGTCGATGAGCCTCGGCGACCTCGTGACGCACCTCACGAACATCCCGACGTGGGTCGAGCGGACGCTGCGGCTCACGGAGCTCGACCTCGCGCCGCTCGGCGGGCCCGCGTACGTGCCGCCGAAGGTGCAGTCCGTCGCGGACACGCTGAAGGCGTTCGACGCGAACGTCTCCGCCGCGCGCGCGGTGATCGCCGCGACGAACGACGCGGACTTCCACGTGCCGTGGACCCTGAAGAAGGGCGGCGTCGCGCTCTTCACGCTCCCGCGCGCGGCGTGCCTGCGGTCGTTCGTGTTCAACCACATGATCCACCACCGCGGGCAGTACACGGTGTACCTGCGCCTCTGCGACGTCGCGCTGCCGTCCGTGTACGGACCGACGGCGGACGTCGGGTTCTGAGCGGAGCGCGCAGCGTGGTCCATCGTGCCGCGCGCTGGACGATCGTCCTGCTCGCGCTCGCGTGCGCGGCCTGCCGCGTCGCGCCGCACGCCGCGGATCCGCGCGCGCCGGTCGTAGGAGTCGACGCCGCGCTCGTGAACTCGCCGCGCGTCGAGGTGCGCGTGCTCCACGTGAACGGCGCGGAAGTACCGGGAAAAGCGTGGGAGCGGGCGCTCGCGACGCTGCGCCACGCGCTCGCCGGACACGTCGACGTGGTCGAGGCGGGCCGCATCGTGCTCCCCGCGGACGAGCGCGGAGCGTTGCGCGAGCCGTTCACGTGGCCCGTCTTCGCGGCCGAGGAGCTCGAAGCCGGCCGCGTGGTGCGCCGCGAACTCGCGGCGGGCGCCTGGAACGCGTTCGTCCGCGACGGAGAGGTCGTCGCGCTCGAGGCGCTGGATCCGGACGGCGTCGCGAGCGTGCGTCCGGTCGTCGCGCAGAACGTGCTGCTCGTCGCGTTCGTCCCGCGTGATGCGGACGCGGGCACGTTGCTCGGCACGTGCACGCCGCTCTACCGATTCGAGGCGGGCACCATGGAGCGCTCGGGTCACTCGATCGTCGTCCAAGTCGACGCGCTGCGCTCGCGCGCGACGTGGTTCGGGAGCGCGGCGACTCTCGCGGAGCACACGCTCGTCCACGAATTCGGTCACGCGCTCGGCCTCCCCGCGGACCCCGCTCGCGCTTGGATCGGGCCGCACTTCGGCGCGCACTGCACCCAGCCGGACTGCGCGCTCTACCCCGCGCTCGACTGGCGCTCCGCGTCGTCGGCGTTGCTGCACGGCTGGCCGCTCGATTGGTGCGAAGACTGCCGAGCCGAACTCGCCGCGGCGCGCGCTCGGACCTCCGGTTCGTGACCCCGCGCGCCGTCGGGGAGTCCGCTACAATCCCCCGAATGGAAACCCCGGGCCTCGACCTCGAGCAGAGCGCGCTCTCGCAGCGCGACAACCTGACCACGCTCCAGAGCCACATCCTCTCGGGCGAGAAGAAGCACCCGAACGCGACCGGGTCCTTCTCCTGGATCCTGTCGGCGTTGTCGCTTTCCGCGAAGGTGATCTCGGCCAAGATCCGCCGCGCGCGCCTCTCGGACGTGCTCGGCGCCGTCGACAACGTCAACGTGCAGGGCGAGCGGCAGCAGAAGCTCGACGTCATCGCGAACGAGACGCTCCTGCGCTGCCTCGGCAATCGCGCGGGCGTCGCGATCGTCGCGTCGGAGGAGAACGAGGAGCCGATGATCCTGCAGCGCACGGCGGGCGATGGTCAGCGCTACTGCGTGCTGTTCGACCCGCTCGACGGATCGTCGAACCTCGACACGTGCGGCGGCGTCGGCACGATCTTCAGCATCCTCCGGCACGACCCGAAGGCGAGCACGCCGGAGGAGTCGGTGCTCCAGAGCGGCGCGAAGCAGGTCGCGGCGGGCTACATCCTGTACGGCTCGTCGACCGTGTTCGTGTACACGGCGGGGACGGGCGTCAGCATGTTCGTGCTCGACCCGAGCATCGGCGCTTTCCTCAAGGTCGGCGACGACTTGAAGCTCCCCGCGACGGGCAAGACGTACTCGTGCAACGAAGGGAACCGCCTGACGTTCCCGAGCGGGTATCAGCGCTACCTCGATTGGGCGCAGACGAACGGCTACTCGAGCCGCTACGCCGGTGCGATGGTCGCGGACGTGCACCGCGTGCTCCTGCAGGGCGGCGTGTTCCTCTACCCGCCGACGAAGAAGGCCCCCGACGGCAAGCTGCGCCTCATGTACGAGGCGAACCCGATGGCGATGATCGTCGAGCAGGCGGGCGGCAAGGCGTTCGCCGGCGCGCAGCGCATCCTCGACGTCCAACCGAAGACGCTGCACCAGCGCACGAGCGTCGTCCTCGGCAGCCGCGACGAGGTCGATCACGTGCTGCGTCACCTCGCGTGACGCGCGCGCGTCAGTTGGGCTTTCCGCCCGTCGCCTCGTTCAGCTTCGTCTCGCGGACTTTGAGTTCGGCCAGCGTCTCGACGCCCATCGCCTTGCGCTCGACGTCCGTCGTGTTCGGGTCGACCGGGTACAGGCGCCAGGCCTTGATCACCGGCTCGTAGACGAACTGCGTCCCGTACTTCTGCGCGAGCCCGCGCTTGATGCAGAGCTTGTCCAGCGCTTCCGCCGCGACGCGGAACCCCTTCGGCTCGCCGAGCTCGGCGGCGCGGAGCGCGAGCTCGTGCGCCGTCGCGAGGTCTTCCTCGGCGTCGGTCTCGACGAGGATCACGGCCGCGTACAGGTGATCGCGCGCGCTCGTCACCTGCTTCTCCGCGACGAGCTTCCGCGTCGCCTCGAGGCGGTCGACCTGCGCGCGCCACCATGCGTCGCCCTCGTCCTGGCCGAGCTTGCGTTCCCCGACGGCGGCGTGCAGCTCGGAGTACATGCGCTGGAGGCGCGTCGAGGGGGAGGTGCTCTCGCACGCCGCGAGGAGGAGCGGGAGGGCGAGGAGGGCGATCCGGAGCGTGGGCTTCATGGGGGGCGGCCATCGTCCGGCTGGACGGGGCGAGGTCAAGCGCGCTCCTCGGCCGGGAGCGCCGTCGGGGCGGATCGCGCGGGCTCGGCCCCCGCGAACGCCCGTTCACGGCCTGTTTTTATCTTGTTCGTACCACCACGCGCGCGGTGTTCCGTAGGCTGGGCACCACGTTTCGGCGATTTCTAGGCTCGCCGGAGCCGGGCGCCTCGCGCCCGATCCATCGACAACCACGCCCGTACCGGGCCCTCGAGAAGGAATTCCTCATGAAGAACCTCATCATCGGCTTCGCCCTCGTCGCCTGCTTCGCCGCCTGCAAGAGCTCGCACAACACGTCGGTCACCGACCCCAACGGCGCGAACATGCCGAAGGCGGAGTGCAAGGGCTCGTGCGAAGGCATGAAGGAATGCTCGGGCGCGAAGGCGGAGTGCACCGGCCAGAAGGCCGAGTGCTGCAAGGACAAGAAGCCCCAGGGCTGATTCGAGTCCGCGAACGAAATCCGAGGCCGGTGCGGGAACCTCCCGCGCCGGCCTCGGTGTTTCAGCGCGGGTGGTTCACGCCGAGGACGTGGACCTCGAACACGAGCGTCGCGTCGGGCGGGACGAAGCCCTCGACGCCTTCCTTCCCGTAGCCGAGCGCGGGCGGCACGCGGAGCTTGCGCCGACCTCCGGCTTGGATGCCGACGAGGCCTTCGTCGAGGCCGCGAATCGGACCTTCGCCGAGCACGATCGTCTCGGGCACGCCGCGATCGAGCGTCGAGTCGATGCGCGTGCCGTCCTCGAGCCAGAGCGTGTAGTCGAGCTCGACCTCGTCGCCGCGCGAGGCCGCGATGCCCTCGCCGAGGAAGAGGTCCTCGTACGTCACGCCGGAGGAGAGGCGCACCTCGCGGTGGTTCATCGGCACCGGGCGCGCTTGGAGCCCGATTTGAGCGCAACCCGCGCTCACGAGGAGCAGGAGCGGCGCGAGGCGGCGCATCAGCGCACCTCGACGAGCTCGACGTCGAAGAGCAGGTCCGTGTTGGGCTCGATGCCGAGCTCCGGCACGCCGGACTTGCCGTACGCGAGGTGACCGGGGACGTGGACGCGCACGCGCGCGCCCTGCGCGAGGCCGGTGAGCGCGCGTGCGAGGCCCTCGATCGGGCGATGCGCGCTCTTCGGGTCGAGCTCGAAGCGCTCGGGCGCGAGGCGCGCACGCGTGCTCACGAGCGGTTCCTCGCTCACCTCGGTGCGCAGCTCGTAGTGGAGCGCGACCGCGCTCGTCGCGCGTGCGACCTTGCCGGTGCCTTCGCGGAGCACGTCGACGAGGAGCGCCTCGCCGAGGTCCTGCGTGCGCAACGGCGCGGCGTCGGTCGGGGCGAGGATCGGCGCGGCGGCCGCGGCGGGCGAGCTCGGCGCGTCCTTCGCGACGGAAGCAGGCGCGCTCTTCGCGCTCGAAGTGGAACTCGCGGGCGCGGGCTTCGACTCGGAGCCGTCGCACGCGGCGAGCGCGACGAAGGCGAGCGGGAGGAGGGCCGTGGTCTTCATCGCCGGGTGCGCCAGGGTAGCGTCCCTCCGCCCGAGGCGGGAGTCCGAGGCAGGCACGCTCCGGAGGGAGGGACGGAACTCGCCGCGCGCGCTCCGCCCGAGCCCGGGCTCGCGCGTGGCCTCGTTTCCGGCCCATCGGCGCGCCGGCCCGGTGCTCTTCGGGCCTTCGCGTGTCAGGCGAGGATCGACGCGATGCACGCGACGTCGACGATGTCGTCGGGCTTGCAGCCGCGCGAGAGGTCCATGAACGGCTTCTCGAGGCCCTGCACGAGCGGCCCGAGGGCGGTCGCGCCCGCGAGGCGTTCGACGAGCTTGTACGCGATGTTGCCCGCGTCGAGGTCGGGGAAGACGAGCACGTTCGCGCGCCCCGCGAGCGGAGAGCTCGGCGCCTTGCGCTCGGCGACGTTCGGCACGATCGCCGCGTCCGCCTGGAGCTCGTAGTCGAACGTCAGCGTGCCGGCGCGCGCCTTCAGGAGCTCGCCCGCCTGCTTCACCTTGTCGACGTCGGGGTGCTGCGCCGAGCCCTTCGTCGAGAACGAGAGCAGCGCGACGCGCGGCGTCTCGCCGACGAGGCGGCGGTGGCTCTCCGCGGACGCGAGCGCGATGTCGACGAGCTGCGGCGCGGTCGGGTTCGGCACGACGCCGCAGTCGGCGAACGTGAACACGCGGTCCTTCAGCACCATCAGGAAGCACGAGCTCACCGTCTGGATGCCGCGCGCGAGCCCGACGACCTGGAGCCCGGCGCGGAGCACGTCCGCCGTCGCGGCCTCGCTGCCCGAGACGCCGCCGGCGCAGTCGCCGCTGCGCACGAGGAACGCGCCGAAATACAGCGGATCGAGCACCTTCTCCTGCGCCTGCTCGAAGGTCATGCCCTTCGCCTTGCGCAGCTCGTAGAGCTCCTCGGCGAAGCGCTTCGCGCGCGCGTCCTTCGCGGGGCGCACGATCTCGACGCCGGCGGGCGCCTTCGCGAGCTTGCCCGTGTCGACGAGCACGGGCTCGCACAACTTCTCCTGCGCGAGCCGCGACGCGGCTTGGACGACGCGCGGGTCCTGCGATTCGGGGAGCACGATGCGCTTCTCGGCGCGGCGCGACTTCTCGTGGAGCTCGAGGATCAGGTTCATGCGGATCGGATCACGCTGCGGGGGTCGCGCCGAGGACGTCGTCCGGCACGTCGAGCTCGAGGCGGAGCACCGCGAGCCCGTGCGTCTTGCCTTGCGCGTCGGTCTTCAGCGACGCGGAGCCGCCGCCGCCGAGGCTGTCGAGCAGGATGAAGTTGAGCACGCGCATGTTGTCGGCCTCGTAACGCTTCACGCCGCCGACGTTGATCGCGCGCATGTGCGCCTGCACGCGCTCGGCCGTGAGCTCGCGCTTCAAGAAGCGGTACGCGGCTTCGGAGCGCGCGAGCACGCCGACGTTCGAGCCTTCGCCCTTGTCGCCCGAGCGGGCGCCGGCGATGCGGGAGAGGGGGACCTTCACGCGAACCTCCGAGCGATGGACTCCGCGGCGCGACCGCGCGTGACGACGACGGGGGACGATGCGGTGCTCACGCCTTTGCTCCCGCGGTGACGACGGTGACCGACGAGCGGATCTTCTCCTTGCGGACGAGCGCGGGCCAGAACCCGATGATCTCGGTGCCCTTCGGGCGTCCGCCCGCGAAGCCCGTGACGCCGGGCGGGCCGCTCGTGACGAGCGGGACGAGCTCCATCCCGAAGCGGTCGATCTTCTTCGGGTCGCGCCCCTTCACGCCCATGCGCAGGACGACCTCGGAGGGCTCCGCGTTCGCGCTCGCGATGCCGGCGTGGCACACGTTCGCGCCGAGGAACTCGACGAGGCGCTCTTCGGGCGCGTACTCGACGCCGTCCATCGCGAGGCGCTGCCACACGATCTCCGCGCACAGCTTCGCCTTCGCGAGCGCGTCGGGCCCGCTGATCGTGAGCTGGCCCGTCGCCTTCCAACCGTCCTCGTAGCTGATCGAGACCTTGTACGTCGGCGTCGGCGGACCGCCCTTGACGCCGGTGACCTTCACGCGGTCTTTCCCGTCTTGTTCGAGGTGGAAGCTCGTGAAGTCCGCGGTGCCGTCGGGGCCGAGGTACGCGCGCGGATCGCCCATCTCGTACGCGAGCTGGTGCGTCACGGTCGAGACGTCGATCAGGCCGCCCGTGCCCGCGTGTTTCGTGATCCAGAACGTGCCGTCGGCCTGCGCTTCGACGATCGGGTAGCCGATGCGCGCCATGTCCGGCACCTTGCGCCAGTCCGTGTAGTTGCCGCCCGTGCACTGCGCGCCGCACTCGACGATGTGGCCCGCGACGGTGCCCGCGGCGAGCAGGTCGTAGTCGGTCTTCTTCCACCCGAACTCGTGGATCAACGGGCCGAGCACGAGCCCGGGGTCCGTGCCGCGCCCGGTGATCACGATGTCCGCGCCTTGATCGAGCGCCTCGGCGATCGGGAACGCGCCGAGGTACACGTTCGCGCTCGTGACGCGCGGCCGCACCGTCGCGAGCGGCGCGTTCGTGTCCATGTTGCGGAGCTCCTCGCCGCCGGCGAGGAGCTCGTCGAGCTGGTGGAAGACGTCGTCGCCCTCGACGATGCCGACCTTCACTCCGGTGAGTCCGTGCTTCGCGAGCACGCCGAGCACGGCCTCCATGCAGCCGCGCGGGTTCACGCCGCCCGCGTTGGCGACCACCTTGATCTTCTTCTCGACGAGCTCCGGCGCGACGCGATCGATCATCGCGACGAAGTCGGTCGCGTAGCCCGCGGCCGGCTTGCGCGAGCGCTGCTTCTGCAGGATCGACATCGTCACCTCGGCGAGGTAGTCGAGCGTGAGGTAGTCGATCGGGCCTTCGCGGACGAGGCGGATCGGACCGAGGATCGAGTCGCCCCAGAAACCTTGGCCGTTCGCGACCAGGACCTTGTTCTTCCGTGCCATGGTGATGGGCGGAGAGTCTACGGATCGGTGAACTGGGGACAATCGAGCGGGCATTTCCTTCCGCCCGCTCCGCCACCGTTCGTACCTGGAGGAGCTTCCGACACGGCGCTCGCGGAGATCACGGTTCCGTATCCCAGCGACCCTTCCGGCGGTTCCGACATCCCGCTTCCGGAGGAAACTCGCCTCCGACGATCATCCCGTGGCCGAAGCCTCGCTTCCTCAGGACGAAACCCTCCGCCTCGAAGCCCTGGCCGCCTGTCGCATCCTCGACAGCGCACCCGAGCCGGCGTTCGACGAACTCGCGGCCCTCGCCGCGCGACTCCTGTCGATGCCGATCGCGCTCGTCAGCCTGGTCGACGCGAAGCGGCAGTGGTTCAAGGCACGGATCGGCGTCGACGTCACGGAGACCTCGCGCAAGGTCGCGTTCTGCGCGCATGCGATCCTCGAGCCGCGCAAGCTGCTCGTCGTCGAGGACGCGACGCAGGACGAGCGCTTCCGCGACAACGAGCTCGTGACGGGCGAGCTCGGCGTGCGTTTCTACGCCGGCGCGCCGCTCCTCGACTCCGAAGGACGTCCGCTCGGAACGCTCTGCGTCCTCGACCGCGTTCCGCGCGCGCTCGACGCGGCGGGACGGGAGATCCTGAGCGCGCTCGCGCGCCAGGTGTCGCGCCTGCTCGATCTGCGGCGGACGAACATCGAGTTCGCGGAGCTCGCGGAGGCGCACGCGGACGCGCGGCGCGAGCTCGAGCAGCGCGAGGACCGGCTCCGGTTCACGAACGAGTTCCTCGAGGACGCGCGGCACATCACGACGATCGAGGCCGTGATCGCGAATGGCCTCGAGCGCCTCCAACGTCGCATGGCCGGCGTCCGGGTCTCCTTGGAACGCTGGAGCGACGCGGGCGAGATCGTGGTCCTGCAGTGCTCGGACGACGGCGGCCGTTCCGCCGCTCCACGCGCGACGCGCCTCCCGCCTCGGGCTCCGGCCGTGCTGGAGCTGCTGCGCAAGGGGCTCACCGTCGCGGTGAACGACGTGACCCGCGACCCACTGTTCGTCGACGTCGTCGAACCGACCGCGGCCTGGGGAGCGCGCTCGTTCCTCCGCGTCGCGGTCGGGATCGAGACGCCGTACGACCACGTGCTCGTCCTCGAGTGCATGCGCCCGCGCCGCTGGAGCGAGCACGAGACGGAGTTGATGCGGTCCGCGGCTGGACGCGTCGAAGTGCTCGCCGAGCGGGCTCGGGTCGCGGAGGACCGACGCCGGACGATGGAAGCGCTGCGTGTGAGCGAGGAGCGCTGGCAGCTCGCGCTCGCCGGGAACGACGACGGCATCTGGGACTGGGACCTGCGCACGGACGCGATCTACTTCTCCCCGCGCTGGAAGTCGATGCTGGGCTTCGAGCCGCACGAGCTGCCCGACGTGGTCGACACGTGGAGCTCGCGCGTGCACCCCGACGATCTCGCGCGCACGCTCCACGACCTGCAGGAGCACATCGAGGGGCGCACGCCGTCCTACTCGAACGAGCACCGCGTCCGCACGAAGGACGGCACGTACCTCTGGATCCTCGATCGCGGCAAGGTGCTGCGCGACGCCGACGGTCGTGCGTACCGCATGGTCGGCTCGCACACGGACGTCACGGCGAGGAAGCACGCGGAGCTCGCGCTCCGCGAGAGCGAGACGCGCTTCCGCGAGCTCTGCAACACGTCGCCGATGCTCGTCTGGCTCTCGAACGCCGCCGGTGAATGCGAGTGGTTCAACGAGGGGTGGCTCGAGTTCACGGGACGCGCGATGCTGCAGGAGCTCGGCTCGGGATGGACCGACGGCATCCATCCCGAGGATCGCGATCGCTGCACCGCCCTGTGGCGCGAATGCAACGCGACGAAGCGGGAGTTCGCGCTCGAGTATCGCCTCCGGCACTCCGGCGGCGGCTACCGATGGATCTACGTCGTCGGGCGGCCTCGGTTCGATGGGCAGGACGGCTTCCTGGGCTTCATCGGCGGCGGGATCGACATCGACGCGCGCAAGCGCCTCGAGCAGGACCTCGCCGTCGCGAGAGACGGAGCGCTCGAGGCGGCGCGCGCCAAGTCGCGCTTCATCGCGAACATGAGCCACGAGCTGCGCACTCCGCTCAACGGGCTGCTCGGGATGGCGAACCTCCTCGAGCTCTCGGACCTCGCGCCCGAGCCGCGCCACTTCGTCGCGAACCTCCGCCGCTCGGCCGAGCAGCTCTCCTCGGTCGTGGAGGACGTGCTCGACTACGCGAGCCTCGAGTCGGGGGAGGCCGTGATCGCGACGGAGGAGTTCGACCTCGCCGCGCTGCTCGCGGACGTCGCGCGACTCGCCGCGCGCGAGGCGGGCGATCGCGGGCTCGCCTGGATCGGGCCCGACCTGGAGGCCGTGCCGCAGCGCGTCGTCGGCGACGCGAAGCGGTTGAGGACCGTGCTCGACGAGCTCGTCGTCAACGCGCTGAAATTCACGACTCAGGGCTCGGTGCGCCTCGGCGTCCGCATCGTCTCGGCTTCGTCCGGAACGCCCATGCTCGCATTCGAAGTGACGGACACAGGCCCCGGGATCGAAGCCGACGAGCAGTTGAAGCTCTTCCGCTCCTTCCACCAGGTCGACGGTTCGACGACGCGCAAGCACGGCGGGCTCGGGCTCGGGCTCGCGCTCGCGCGGAAGATCGTCGAGCGCCTCGGGGGCGAACTCGGCGTACGCAGCGCGCCCGGCGCGGGGAGCACGTTCTGGTTCCGCATCCCGCTGCGACGGCGCGTCGAGGACGTCGGCGAGCCGATGGGCGCGCTTCCGAGACACGTGCGCGTCGGACAACTGCCGCGCTTCCAGGGTCGGGTCCTCGTCGTGGAGGACAACGCGCTCAACCAACGCGTGGCCGCACGGCTGCTCGAGCGTCTGGGACTGCACGTGGACGTCGCGGACGACGGCGTGCTCGCGCTCGAGGCGTGCGCGCGCGAGCGCTACGACCTCGTCTTCATGGACTGTCACATGCCGCAGATGGACGGGTTCGAGGCCACGCAGCATCTGCGTGAGCGCGACGAGCCGGGAGTGCGGCTGCCGATCGTCGCCCTGAGCGCGACAACCGTCTCGGAGGAGCGCCAGCGCTGTCTCGACAGCGGCATGGACGGGTTCTTGTCGAAGCCGTTCCTCCTGCCCGAGTTGATCGTGGTGCTCGAGCGCCACCTCCGCCCCGCGAACGAAGCTCCGGACACGCCCGCGAACGTGCCCGCCGAAAGCACGTGATCGGCGCGCGAGACGGCGGCGCCTAGGCAGGGTCGAGCCGTTCCGCGAGCAGGCGGTGGAAGTGGTGCACCCCCGTCTCCTGCGACGGCGAGAATCGGCCGCGAGTGTAGAAGCGCGAGCGCACTCCGCGCTGCACGGCGACGACGGCCTCTTCGTCCTCGAGTTCGACCGTGTGCAGTCCGCTGCCCGCGCCGCGGTCGAGCAGCTCGGGCCGCCACGTCCACGAACGAAACGCGACGCGCGTCCGCGCGGGGCCGAGCGGCTGCACGTGGTTCAGCGAGAGGCCCCACGGATAGAAGTTGAGCATCAGGTTCGGCCAGAGCCAGAAGTAGTAGGCGCCGACGCGCTCCCCGTGCTCGCGCGCGCCGCGCGGCAGGTCGAACGCGGGCTCGCCGGGCTTCGAGCGCGCGATCTGGAGCGTTCCGAACTCGAACAGCTCGGTCGTGTAGGTCTCGAACTCGATGACCGCGTTCAGCCCGCCGTGCAGGAACGGGATGTGGAACCCCTCGAGGTAGTTGTCGCAGTAGAGGGCCCAGTGCGCGTCGAAGACGTAGTCGCGCGTGCGCTCCTGGAGCGGCACGAGCGCATCGAACGGCAGCCAGCCCGTGCGCTCGAGGACGGGCGCTATCCAGCGTTCGAAAGGGACGTCGGGCGCGACGGACGCGAACACGAGCGGACCGAGGAGTCCATGGGCGACGTGGGCGAGGTCGTCCGTCGCGCACGGGAAGCCCGCAACGCCCTCGAACATCGGCATGGATCGACAGCGGCCGTCGAGGTCGAACCGCCGTCCGTGGTAGCGGCACACGAGTGCGCGCGCGATGCCGCGAGTGGCGACGACCGGGTGCGCTCGGTGCGTGCACGTGTTCGAGAGGCAGGCGAGCGCGCCGTCCTCGCCGCGCACGAACGCGAGCGGTTCGTCGACGACGCCGGGGAGCAGGACGTGCGGCCGCTGAGCTCCCGCGACCGCGAGTTCACGCGCGTCGAACGCGTACTGCCAGCTCCGCGCGAAGACGCGTTCCTTCGCGCGTTCGTACGCGTCGAGGTCCGTGTAGAAGCCGCCGGGAAGCGTGGATGCGCGCGTGATGTCCGCGTCGACGTGGTAGCGCCGGGCCGTCATGCCGAGAGGATCGCCAGCGCGCCTTCCGCGCGCAACGGCGCTCAAGGAAACGACTCGACGACCAAGTCGGCGAACTCGACGCGACCGTTCTTCACGAAGACGCCCACGCGCCGTGCGAGCGTCGCGGGTGTCGAGCTGCGCGCGTCGATCGGCGTCCGCGCGCCGACGCGCAGCGTGACGCGGCCGTCGGCGAGCACGCGCACGGCGAGCTCGGGCGTCTCGTCCTCCGCGAGCGGCGGATCGAGCGGCCACGTCGCGACGCGGTTCGTGGTCGCGCCGGTCTTGCCGGTGCGGGCGATGGTCCACTGTCCCGCCTGGCCGCGCTCGTCGATCCCGAACATCGTCCAGTCACCGTCCTCGAGCGCGACGGTCACGAGGCCCGCGGCGTAGCCGAAGTCGGGCGCGCCCGCGCGGACGAGGCGCGCGCGCACCTCGTACTCGCCGGCGAGCTCGAGCGCGGGATCGGCGACCGCGTGCGTGCGCACGGTCTCGAGTTCGACGCGGTCTCGCTCCGCGCGGAACGCGGTCGGTGGAGCGCTGAACGGCGTCGTCCAGCGCTCCGTGGGGGAGGAGAGCGCGCGCACGGCGCCGTGGAGCCGGCCGAGCGCGCGGGCGCGGTCCCGCAGCGCGCTCGCGGACGCGAGCAGCCCATCGCGATCGTCGAGCGCCGCGCCGACCTCCGCCGCGAAGCCCGCAGCGCGCGCGACCCCGGCGTCGCCCGTTTGGACGTACTCCGCGAGCAGCGCGCGAGCGGACCGCACGAGCCCCGCGGCGCGGGAGCGCGCGGTGCGCAGCGCCGCATTGCGGCGATCGAGCTTCGCGAGGCGCTTCTCGAGGTCCGCGTAGCGCGCCGCGTCGAGCACGCATCGTCCCTCGTCGGCGAGGTCGAGCACCTGCTCGACGAGCGGCGCGGCTGCCGCGGGACGCGCGAGCCGCTCGAGAACGCCGGCCTGCAGCAGCAGGAGCTCCGCGTCCGGCTTCGCGTCGCCGTCGATGCGCGTGCGCACGTACTCGACGTGGCCGAGCGCGCGCGAGAGCAGCTCCTCCTCGCTCACGACCGCCTTGCGGTCCCCGTGCGCGGCCTGGGCGGCGTCGACGTATCGCGTCACGCGCTCGAGCCGCTTCTTCCGCGCTGCGGCGCCGTCGCCGAACAGCGGCGCGACGACGCCGGTGATCCACTTCGACCAGTCGCGCTCGAACGCGTCGAAGTCCGCGTGGCCGAGCGGCGACGCCTTGCCGAGCGCGAGCTCCTCGAAGAGCGCCATCGGATCCGCGCCGCGCTTCACGCACTCGGTCGAGTAGCGCGCGTAGACGGGCCGGTAGACGTGCTCGAGCGTGCGCTCGTCCTCGTACTCCTGGAGGAAGTACACGAGTCCCCATCCATACGCGTAGTAGTCGACGGGGTAGGACGCCGGCGACGCGTACGACACGACGTCGCGCGCGGTGGGCTTCCCACCGGTGCGCAACGCGGCCACGAGCGTCGAGAGCCGGCCGCGCGCCGCGTCGGGCCAGAGCACGCGATGATCCGCCATCGCGCGCGTGCCTTCGAAGAAGCACGCCGTGCCTTCGTTGAGCCACGCGGGGACGAAGCCGCCGCCCGACGCGAGCGTCGTGAACTGATGGCTCGCCTCGTGGAAGAGCGTCTCGAGCATCTCGTCGAGCTCGCCCTTGCGACTGCGCACGTCGTACGTGACGACCTCGTTCGTCCCGGGCGACCACCAACCCTCCGGCGGCTCGCCGCCGCCCTGCCAGAGCTCCGCGAGCCGCTTTCGGTCGGGCACGATGCGGATCGTCGCCTTCTCGGCGCGTGCGCGCTTCGCGTCGCCGTCGAAGTAGACGCGGACGTAGTGCGCGTGGAGGTCGTCGAGCACGTCGCCGAGCCGCGCGACGAGCTCCGGTTCGAGCCGGCACGCGAGGCGGTAGTGCTTGCTCTCCCTCTCGACGAGCGGCCAGTCCGCACCGGCGGGGCGCGCGCTCGTCGCGGCGTCGAGGTCGACCTCGCGCGTCGCGTCCTTCACCTTCTCGGCCAGCGCGCGGACGCGGTCCGCGTCCTTGTCGCGCGCGAGCGGCGCGATCCGGCGCGCGAGGTCGAGCGCGCGGGCGCCGCTGCCTTGGGCTGCGAGTTCCTCCGCGGCGCCCGCCAGGTCCACGACGAGCTTGCGCTCGAAGGCCTCGCGCCGTGCGGCGAGCGGATCGACGCGCCGCAGTCCGGCGAGCGCGCCGCGGGCCGAGCGGTCGTCCCCGTACGCGTGGGCGGCGAGCTCGTAGCGGAGCGCGGCGGCGTCGAGTTCGCCGAGCCGTTCGAGCACGAGGCCGAGGAGCTCCTGCGCCGCGCCGTCGGCGCGTCCGCGCGCGACGAGCGGCTCGAGCAGCGCGCGCGCGCCGGCGTGGTCCTTCGCGTCGACGCGCTCGCGGGCGGCGCGCAGCGAGGCCGCGTCCGGCGCCGTGCGCTCGTCGGCGGAGCCGGTCGCCGCCGCGGAAGCCGCCGCCGCAGGGCCGAGAAACAGCGCGGCCACGACCGAGCAGGTCGTGGCCGCGACGAGTCCTTCCCACGCGCGGAGCCGAGCCCTCGGGTTCATGCTCCGCGGCGGCGGGGGATCACTTGCCCTTGACCGTCAACGTGTTCGTGCCGGACATCTCGAGCGACTGCTCCATGTTCATGTTCTGGCCCTGGCCCGAGATCTTCATGGCCATGTCCATGTTCATGTGCACGGGGCCGGAGAGCTCGAAGGACGCGATCTGGTTCGTCTTCATGTTCCACACGAGCTCGCCTTCGCCCTCCATTTTGAAGTCGACGTCCATGTGGTCGAACTCGATCTCCATGCCCTGCGGCATCTCCTGGTCCTTCATGGCGTCCTTGACGAGGTCGCTCATGTCCTTCTGGCTCGCGATCTTGATCGTGACCTTGATCACGGCGAGCTTCGCGCCGTCTTCCTCGCGCACGTCGCCGAGCTTCGCCTTGGCTTCGCCCTCGAGCAGGTCGGACAGGTAGTCGTGCATGCTGCCCATGCCCTGACCCATCCCCATCCCCATGCCCATGCCGCCGCCTTCCTTCTCCTTGGGCTTGAAGGAGAGGTCGCCGCCGGGCGCGAGCACGTCGACGAGCGACTTCACGTCGATCGTCCACTCGTCACCGACCTTGACTTCGTTCTCCGGCAGGAGCGCGCGCAGGTCCATGTCTTCCATGAGGCCCTTGAGCAGGTCGGCCTTGTCCTCGGCGGGGTCGAAGGCCTTCTTGAACTCCTTCGCTTCCCCGTCCCACGTGAAGACGACCGTCTTGCCGTCGAGTTCGCTCTCGGCCTCGGAGCTGTGGTCCTGGTCGTTCGACTGGCCCATCATCTCCATCTTCATGCTCATCGAGCTCTCGCTCGAGAGCGCGTCGAAGTGACGCTTGAGCTTCTTGGGCTGGCCGTCGCCCATCGCGACGAACTCGTCGGTGACGCCCACCTTCTGCGTGTGCGTGATCGTCATGTCCATCTCGGGCATGCCCGGCATCTCCTGGCCGTTCATGGTGATGGCCATGTGATCGAGCGTGAGCTCCATCTTGTTCTCGAAGTTCTTCGTCGCGCTCGTGCCCTCGGCGGGGGCGAAGCGCACCTTCTCGCCGGGGAGGACGAAGGCGGCGAGGACGGGCGCGATCAGGGCGGCGGAGACGAACAGGTGCTTGGCGTTCATGAGGTTCGGGTCGCGCACGGGGCGCGGGGCTGCGCACAGGGGAACGATCGCTCGGCGCAGACGGCGTGACGGGCCACGAGGCCCGGTCGGGTCGGGGACAAGTATAGGGAGGGGGCGTCCCGGCCGGGCAAGGGTTCACATCTCCTGAACGGGGGCGGGGGCGGGCCCCCCTCACCCACGCGCGCGGCCCGCGCGACCGGAAGGGCCGAGCGGGCCGCGTGTGCGCACGGTTCGAGCGTTCAGGGACACCAGGTCGTCGTCAGCGCGTCGCTCGTGTTGAACATCGCGCCGCCGCCGGCGACGTCGCGGTAATAGCACTGGAAGTTCCAGGTCTGTCCGGTGGTGATCAGGCCGCCCGTCGGCAGCGCGTTCAGGTTCAGCGGGTAGAGGATCTCCCCGAAGATGTTCGCCTGACGCGCGGGGAGCCGGAAGAAGGGGTCGTCGACGCACCGCACGCCGTTGCCGAACGGCACCTGCGTCGTCGTCCGGCCGTAGAAGAAGAGCCCGGACGTGTTCGGTCGCACGCCGACGCAGTGGAGTTGGAAGTCGTTGCGCGAGATGCGCGTCGTGCCGAGCGACGTGATGTGAGCGCCCGAGCCGACGGAGTTCGGCGCCCCGATGCAGTAGTTCGTCGGTGCAGGACACGGCGCGGCGACGCCGGGGAAACCCTGAGCGCGGAAGCCGTTGTCGATGTCCGCGAAGTGCGGCGTGCCGTCGTCGAGGATGCCGTCGTCGTCGTCCAGCGTCAGCCACTGGGCCTCGATCACGGAGCGGATCGTGCTCTGGTTGTACGCGTTCATCCAGCCGAGGAAGAGCGCGTTCGCGGTGAGGTCGCCCGGCGTGTTGCCGAGGCTCGCGTTCAGGTTCGCGCGCACCTTCCACGCGGCGCCCATCCACACCTCGCCGTCGGTGTGCACCTCGCCGTAGCAGCCGGGGGCCGCGTCGCCGCAGAACTGCCGCGTGTTCGTGCCGGTGCGGATGAACGTGCCGCCGCTGAAGTTCTGGCCGACGATCGGCGTGTCGTAGAGGTACATCGCCCAGACGTCGGCGTTGCCTTCGCCCATTCCATCCGCGCCGTTGCCGGTCGAGTACCGGTCGTTCATCCAGTGGCCGTGCTCGTGGCTGACCACCGTGGAGTAGCTCGAGTTCACGCAGCCGCTCCCCGCCGCGAAGAAGTTGAGCGAGCCGCCGTTGTAGTACGCGTTGCACGCACCCGCGACGTCGACGTTCGCCAGCGTGACGAAATCCGCGTGCGTGTCCGTCGGGTTCGTCGCGCGGACGAACTCGCGCATCAGGTTCACGCAGCGGAACGCGTTCGCCTGCGCGGTGAGGTTCGCCGTCGAGGACGGGTTCATCGTGATCGTCGCGGGCACGCCGGGCTGCAGCGTCTGGACGAGCGCGTAGGCCGCACCCGCCGCGTTCACGACGTTCGCCCACGGACCCTGGAAGCGGAACGTGACCTGCGTGGGCGAGTTCGCGCCGACGATCGTGAACGCGCCGGTCGCGTCCGTCGTCGCGTTGCCCGCCGAACTCGTCGCCGTGAGCGCGCGCATCGCCTGCGCCGTCTCGGGGTTCGAGGCGACGTCCGGGAGCACGCCGGGCGACGTCATCGCCCTCACCGTGCCCGACACGTCGAAGAAGTGGACCGACGGCTCGCGCGCTGCGATTCCGCCGGTGCGCGCGTCGACCGAGAGGAACTCGCCGACGGGCTCGGCGTCGCCGACGCCCTGCCACTGCGCGTCCATGCGCCAGCACAGGCGCGGGCGCCGAGCGCCGCTCTCGACGACCTGCTCGACGACGAGCTCGGCCGCGCCGACGTGCGTCGGCCGCACGCCGTGGCGCATGGCGAACTCCTGCACCGCGATCGAGACCGCGGCGCGCGACGGGAGCGTGGGGGTGACGTCGAAGCCCGCGAGGTCCGGGAGTCCGCTCGACTGCAGCGAGAGCAGCGCTCCCGCGGCGTCGAAGAGCGCGTTCACGTACCCGCCGACGACGCGCGTGCCGGAGACCTCCTGGCGGAAGCGCACGGTGAGCTTGTCGCTCGAGCCCGTCGCGCCGAGGGGGAGGAACTGCGTGCCTTCGAGCACGAGCGTCGCCGGGTCGATCCCGTGGAGCTCGCGCGTCGCCGCGATCCAGACGAGCGCGCGATCCGCGAACTCCGCGTCGCTCGCGGGCGTCGCACCCGACGTCGTGCGGCCGCCGTGGAGGAACTGGAAGCGTCCGGTCTCCGGGTCGTCGACGCCGCGCCAGGACGCGCCCTGCTCGGCGCGCCAGCGCGCGAGCGCGGCCTCGACCTCGGGGCTCCGGGATGTCGCCTGGGTGAACGACGGAAGGGCGAGGACGCCGAGGACGAAGAGCCCCGGCAAGACGTGGTTGCGGTTCATGCTGGCGTGCGAAACGGACCCGAGGGTGCGCGCGCCGAAAGCCGCGGAGCTCCACGACGCGCGCTCGGAGCCGGACCGCGTGCCGCACGTCCTGCCGAACGCGCGAGGCGGAGCGCCTGCGGTCGCTCCACCGAACTCTACCCCGCTACCCGCGCCCTCGCGGAGGAGGCGCGGCGCCCGGAAATCCGTTCCGGACCGAGACCCGGATCAGGGGTGTTCCGGAGCGCTCGGGCGCGAAATCGCGGTCTCGACCGACACCGGGAGCGCGTGCGAGGTCGGGATGCGCGGTCCGACGAGGTCGCCGAGCTCGTCCGTGACCGTCGCGGGGGCGGGCGTCGGAGGGCCGACGCGCTCCGCCGCGAACGTATCGGATCCGGAACGCACGAGGGCGTACCAGAGCAGGCCGGCGACGAGCGTGAACAGGAGGACGGACGTGGCCTCCGGCACGCTTCCACGGTTCCCTAGGGGAGGCGGCGTGGACGACATCGGGTTGGACTCGCGGACAGGGGGGACTCGGAAGCGAGATCGTGGTGCGAACCCTGAGCTTCGATTGGGACCGCCGCTGCGAGCGTCGGAGGTCTCGCGCCGGGGGACGGGCGCTCGAACGAGCTCAGAAATACCATGGTCCCGAGAAAAATGGGGCCGTGATGAGGATTCGACGGTTGGAAAGCCAAGACCACCTCCGTCGGGAGCTCGGCCTCGAGCCGGTCCCACTTCGAACCGTACCTCCGGACACCCATGGCGAGCGCCCGACTCTTCACCGTTTCCCTTCTCAGCCTTTCCGTTGCCGGGCTTCCGTGCGCCCCGAGTTCCACCGCGCCGGTCGACCCGGGTGTGGGAAGGAGCTCGACCCCGCCCGAGGTCGACGGGCCCGTGCGGGAGATGGGGACGTTCGGGACCTTGCCCCCCGCGGTCGCCGACGTGCGCATGCCCGACACGCTCGCGTCCCAGGACGTTCGCGGCGGGAACCAGCAGGCGCTCCAGGTGCTCGCCGGGGGCGCGGCCGGGGTCGCCGCGGTGTGGCGCGACCACCGCGACGGGATGATGGGGCTCTACCTGCGTCGGTTCGGGACGGACGGCGCGCCGCTCGACGTCGATCGTCCGATCCACTCCGCGCACTCGGGTCGGAGGCGCGACCCCGCCGCGGCGATCGGCCCGAACGGCGCCGGCGCGGTCGCGTGGGTGAGCGTCGCGGGCGCGAAGAACACGGTGTTCCTGCGCGCGTTCGACGAGGGCGGACGCTTCACGATCCCCGACCTCGCGCTCGAGGCGCCTCCGGACGCGCGCGCCGCCGAGCCGGGCGCCCGCGTCCGTGAAGGCGGCGACCGTGAGCCCGCGCTCGCGGTCCTCCCGGACGGCCGCGTCGTCGTCGCCTGGAACTCGAACGGCAGCGTCGTCGCGCAGGAGTTCGACGCGCGCGGCAAGCCGCTCGCCCGCGCCCGCGTCCTCGGCGGGCGCAACGACCCGCCCGCGGGCGCCCCGCGCCTCGTCGCGCTCGAGCACGCCGCGCTCTGTGCTTGGCGACCGCGCGAGCGCGGCCCGGCGACGGCGCAGCTCGTCGCCGAGGACGCGAGGCCGGTCGCGCTCGGGGACGGCGTGCTCGACGCGCTCGCTCCGGACGCGCGCGGCGGCGCCTGGGCCGCGCTCCACGATCCCGCGAAGCCGAAGGAGCTCGGGCTCGTCCGTTTCGACGGCCGCGGAGCTCTCGTGCGCGACGAATCGGCGCGGCTCGCGCTCGATGCGACGCCGGTGAACGTCGCGCTCGCCTGCGGCCCGAGCTCGGTCGTCGCCGCGATCGGGTTCGCCGCGGAAGCCGCGCCCGCGAACGCACGCCGCGGCGCCGCTCCGGTCGGAGCGCGCGCGCGACTCTTCGTGGGCGCGGACGCGGCGCACCTCGCTCCGGCGGCCGACGATCCGTTCGCGGACGGCGCGGTGCGACCCGCGGACCTGAGCGCGGCGCGCGCGGGGAATCGCTTCGTCGTCGCCTGGACGGATGAGCGCAACGGCGACCCCGACGTGTTCCTCCGGACGTTCGACCCGACCGCGGCCGCGGGGGCGCGACTCGGGGCGCTCGTGCGCGCGAACTCGGACGAGGCGAGCGCCGACCAGGGCCACGCGCGCGTCGCGGCGAACGGCGAGCGCGCGATCGTCGCGTGGCACGACGCGCGCGACGTCGCGGAGCGCATCTTCGTGCGCCGGCTCGCCGCGACGGGGCCGGACGCGGCTGCCTTCGCGGGCCCCGAACTCGAGCTCCCGCTCGACGCGACCCGCGACGCGCCCGGTCGTCCGGTGCGCCAGCTCCCGGAGGTCGCGCTCGCCGCCGACGGCTCGTTCGCGGTCGCGTGGCGCGACCTCGGCGGCGCGGGCGAGACGCTCCAGCTCCAGCTCGCGACGGCCTCGTCCGAGCCGGTCGCGCCCCATGCAACGGTCGATCCCGGCGAGCGGACCCAGGGTTCGATGCCGTGCGCGCTCGTCGCCCTGCCCGGCGCGCGCGGGTACGTCCTCGCGTGGCCGCGGCCGGGCGGGAGCCTGTGGACGCGCCGCGTGCTCCCCGACGGCTCGTTCGCGGGGCCGCCGCGCCGCGTCGGCGCGGCCGAGGGCGCCGAGGTCGCGAACCCGGCGCTCGCCGTGCTCGACGACGGCCGCCTCGTCTGCGCGTGGGACGTGCAGACGGCCGCGCGGCCGCCCGCGTGCTCGTTGCGCGCGCGGTTCCTCGCGCCCGACGGCGAGCCGGTCGGCGCCGAACTCGCGTTCGAGCCCTCGCTCTTCGGCCAGGACTGGGACCCCGCCGTCGCTCCCGGGCCGAACGGCGGCTTCGTGATGGCGTGGACGGCCGGCGCGCCGAACGATCCCGGCCGGGACGTGTTCGCGCGGGCGTTCGATGCCCGCGGCCACCCCGACGGCCCGTTCCTGCCGATCTCGACGGTCTCGAACGAGCAGGATTGGCCGTGCGTGTTCCGCCTCGACGACGGGACGTGGACCGTCGCGTGGGAGGACGACCTCTCCGGCCACGATCAGATCTACGTGCGGCGCATCCTCGCGTCGCGCTCCGAGCTCGGCCCCGTGCGGCTCGTCAACGAGACCGAGACGCGTTGCGTGCCCGACCGGGTCCTGCCCGCCGTCGCCGCGTGGCGGGGAGGTTGGCTCGCGGCGTGGGGCGATCGACGGCGCTCGCTCGGCTGGGACGTCTACCTGCGCGCCGTCGGACCGCGCTTCGACGACGCGCGGAAGCGCTGAACCGCGCACGAGTTGGGGCGGGCGCGCGCGGAACCTCCGCGGCGCGAGCGGAGGCGACGGAACCCGCGGGGGCGGTCCGACCGTCCGAAGAGCGTGTCCCGCGTCGATGGCGCGGGCCGTCGCTCGGTGGACGGCCTCGCCTCAGGAGCGATGCGGACCCCCCCGAACGCCAGTCCGGCCTCCGGTCGCCGGTCTGGCGTTCACCTTGGTGTCGAGCTCTCGCTCCGCCGACCGCGTCGCCCCCTCCGTTCCCCCGCGCGCTGTCCGGCCGGAACCGGGTTCGCGTTGCGTGGGGAGACAGGGCGCGCTTGATCTCGCCCCCCGCGGGGTCAGACTGGGCCGCTTCCGAACGCCTCGACCATCGCGCCATGACCCCCGACTTCCCCGTTTCGCCCCCTCGCTCCGACGCAGACGACGCGACTCCGTCTCACACGAAGATCGTCGCCACGATCGGACCGGCCTCCGAGGACAAGATCGGCGCCCTGATCGAGGCCGGCATGTCCGTGGCCCGCATCAACTTCAGCCACGGCACGCCGGAGGACTTCCGACGCCGCGTGCAGAAGATCCGCGGCGAGGCCGAAGCGCGCGGGACGGCGGTCGGCATCCTGACCGACATCCAGGGCCCGAAGATGCGCATGTCGCGCTTCCCCGGCGGCAAGCGCGAGGCGAAGGAGGGCGACCGCTACCGCCTGCGGCAGGCGAAGGGCACCGCGGAGGCGGGTGAGGTGCTCTTCGAGTTCGGCGGCTTCCTCGAGGCCGTCCAGCCGGGCCACCGCGTGCTCCTCGCCGACGGGCAGGTCGAGCTCGAGGTCGACCGCGTCGAGAAGGACCACCTCGTCGCCCGCGTCACGCGCGCCGGCGACATCGCGGACCGCAAGGGCGTGCACTTCCCCGATTCGCAGATCCACTACGAGCTCCCGACCGAGGAGGACCGTCAGAACCTCGCGCTCGCGCGCGAGGCGGGCGTCGACTTCATCGGCATCTCGTTCGTCGGCCGTCCGGAGGAGATCCGCGCCGTGCGCGCGCTCGCGCCGCAGGCCTCGATGGTCGCGAAGATCGAGCGCAACGCGGCGCTCGAGAACCTCGACGCGCTCCTCGCCGAAGCGGACGGGATCATGGTCGCGCGCGGCGACCTCGGCGTCGAAGCGGAGCTCGAGCAGCTCCCCTTGATCCAGAAGACGCTGATCCAGGCCGCGATCCGCGCCGGGAAGTTCACGATCACCGCGACGGAGATGCTCGAGTCGATGATCGAGTCGTCGCGGCCGACGCGCGCCGAGGTCGCCGACGTCGCGAACGCGGTGCTCGACGGCACGGACGCGATCATGCTGTCGGCCGAGACGGCGGTGGGGAAGTACCCGATCGAGGCCGTCGGGACGATGCGGCGCATCGCGCGCGCCGTGGAGCAGAGCCAGCGCTACCACGACCTCCCGCACCGCACGTTCCGCACGCAGGAGCGCAACTTCGCGAACGCGGTCGGCATGGCCGCGGTGCAGGCGGCGGAGGCGCTCGGGATCTCGAAGATCGTGTGCTTCACGGAGACGGGGAACACGGTGCGGTTGATCTCGCGCTATCGGCCGAGCGCGGAGGTCTTCGCGCTGAGCCCGCACGCGCACACGGTGAACCACATGACGGTGCTCGCGCACGTGCGGCCGCTGCTCTTCCGGCGCGAACGCAGCCTGGAGGACATGTTGTCGCTCGCGAGCGAGATGCTCGTGGTGCGCGGCATGGCGCAGTACGGCGATCCGATCATCTTCGTGGCGGGCGTGCCGGCTGGGAAAGCGCGCACGACCAACGTGATGAAGGTCCATCGCATCGGCGAGGAAGTGAAGATGCACTAGGGCGCGGCGCCCCGGACTCCGTAGAGCGGCCAGGCGTAGGGCCCGCTGCCGAAAGTCGAGCAGGAGGCGTTCCGGGTGAGAGGCACTCTGGGCCGTTGCGAGGGAATCCCGATTGGTTTCCTCTTCGCGCCGGGCCAACGGGGCACCTCGCCAGGGTGGTGCGTGAAGGATCCCTCGAGCATCGCGAATCTTCGGCCCCGGGAATCTCCAAGGTAGATCGAGCACTGCCTTGCGGTGAGGAGGGGGGGGCTTTAGCATGACTCCAGCCACGGAGGGTTCCCGACCGACGTGTGCGTAGTTCGCAGGGTCTTCCCGACACCTGCCGCCACGCTGGCCAAGCAAGCTCTCCGCCGCCGAAGAACGTTGGCAAATGAAGATGCGCTCGAATGGAAAGGTCAGTGCAGTTGCCGCAACAACTGCCTTGGCCCTCGCCGCTCTCCTCATGCTCGTCGTGCCCGCGAAGGCTGGTCGATGCAAGAGCGTTGCTGCCCTGGTTGGTGGTCAATACTCATTGACCTGCATCCAGCCCTGCTCGTGGGGATGTACCGAAGCCGTGGTCGTGATTCCGGGTCAGCCCACCTGGGGAGCTGTCACCTGTGCCTGCAAGAATACGGGTGACCCGTGGACTTGCTGTCACGTGCTCGTCGTCTATCAGCCTGACCAATTGCCTTGGCCGATGGCGACCGGGGATTGCACGCAGGACACATGCTTCAATGATGGTGTGTGTACGCTGTCCCCTGCTGGAAACGGAGATCAGGAGTCCATCTGTCTTCAGTAGGTGACGACAGGGGGGGGCGATCCGGCGTACCATGCTTCGGGTTCGCCTCCTCGATGATCGACAGTCTCCCCTCCGCGCAAGGGGGGAGACGTTGTTCTGAGCAGCAGGCGACGAGCGCATTCGGCACCGCCCGGGCTCGGCGAGCACGGACACGCGACGGTTGCATGGCTCCAACTCGCCTGGGTCGCATCGAGTCCGGGCCGACCTGCTCGAATCCACACGGCTCAGAGGTTCAGCGGAAACGTCGATTCGCAAGAGGGTGTTCGCGAGCCGAAGCGTGCGGCTCCGACGTCCCGGCTCGGTGCTCTTCGTCGGAATGGTCTCATGAAAAAGAGAAACGACCTCCTGTTCATTCCCGTTCTGCTCTTCCTGGCAGTCTTGGTCGTGGCCACGAAGAAGTTCGGATTCGAGTCCCTTTCAACAGATACCCACGGACCTCGGGGTGATGCAGGCGTCGCGGCGGTAGACGAATCGGACGCCATCCCAGCCGAGGACGTGGCGACCCGGAGTGCTTCACGAGCTTCCAGTTCCACAGAACTCCATCGGATTCATGTGGTCACCGAGGGGGGTGCTTCTGTCTCTGGGGCGACGATGTGGTTGCGTTGCGGGAGTCAGCTGACCCGGGTGGGGAGGACGGACGCCGACGGGAATGTCGGGCTCTCAACGGTGCCGAACTCGGAGGCGGCTTTGATCGTGAAGCACCCGGAGTTCCGCACACGGGAGCTGCCGCTTCAGTCTCCAATCCCGCTCCTGGTCGAGGTGGTGCTCACCCCAGGTGCTTCCATCTCGGGTTGGGTCGAGTTCTCGGATGGGTCGAAGGTGGGATCGGGCGTGCGCGTGCTCGCCTGCCCGGAGGGTTCACTGGATGGCAACCAAGCGCTGAGGGCGCTCGCGGAAGACCCGGCAGTCGCCTGTTCCTGGACCGAAGACGATGGCTCGTTCGAATTGTCGGGATTGGCCCCGGAGACGGAGTTTCGTGTCGTGGCGGCCGGGAAGGGGCTGATTCCGCGCGGAGCGCAGGGTGACATCCGGGGCTTCGTTCGGTTGACGCCGAGCAACTCGAAGGTGCACCTGATCGTGTATCCCGCCTACGGAGGCGAGCTCGTCGTGCTGGACAGAGACACGCGCCTTCCGATTCGGGTCTCCAAGTCAATTTTCTTCACTCCGCAGCAGATCATTCAGGGCGATCTCGAGGCACGTCAGGCGATGACCGGGACGGCCGAGGCAATTCTCGCGGGGCTGGATGTTCCAGACGGCGACCTGGGGTTCGGTCACTTGCCGTTCCTCTTCGTCACGGACACGCCAAAGGGGATGGTCGGTCCGATCACATACAAGAACACCGTTCCAGGTTATGAGCCGATCGCCGCTACGTTCTTTCTCGAACCACTGACGGGAAGCCCAAGCCGGATTACCGTGGAAGTGTCGCGCCTGGTCAGCGGATTCGGGAGCCTCGAACTCGAGCTCGTGGGGATCGAGGCAGCACCTCCAGAGGAGTCGCCGGTCGGGGCCATGCAGGGGCTGCTGAAACTCTCATCCGACAGTGGGCCGTCGATCACGCTCTCCATGCCGGTTGGACAGCAGCACTCCTTCGTTGCAGATGACATTCCGTACGGAGCCTACCGCGTCACTTATCATTCGTTCTCCGCATCACTCACCTTGCCCGCCCCCGACGATCCCCCGATCTTGGTCGAGATCAGCGACGTGCCTGCTCATGCCCTGATCGATTTCAGCCGTTCGGGTGCGTTGCGGTTCGAGCTCTACGCGGCAGATGGCACTACGTACGAGGGACCCGTTCAGGTCGAGATTCGTGCGGAAGGAAAGCCCTCCATCGCTCCGATCGTCAATCTCAGCTCGTGCCCTTGTCGTTTGGTCGCCGTGGAACCCGGAGAGTACTCGATACGCTTCGGTGCGCCGTTTTTCGTGGACTACGAGGCCTCTCGGCGTGAGGTCCAGCGGGTCGAGGTGGTTGCTGGCCAACCTACCACCGTCATCGCCTTCTCACCTCGGTGATCTTCACCTCACAGCGATGTCATCGCCTCCGTCCTTGAGAAGCTGGAAAGGGCACGCTCAGTCCCGGGGGGCATTCTGGTCCGAAGGTGGCGTCGGTTCCCAGGCGAACCCGACTCCGCGACTTGCCTGCGACGTACTCCCGACCGCCCGGGTCGGTACGGCGGGCCTTGCCGGAGAGGTGCCCACGAACTCGGAACTCGATGCGCGAAGTGGGTGCGTGTCTCCTGGCGTTGAGGACTGCTTCTCGGCCGCACGTCACCTGAGTCGATGGAGGTCGCCGTTCGGAAGATGCAACCCAGCGTGACGCTCGAAAGGCGCCGACGGTTCGTACTGCACTGACGACAGGTCGAAGCACCGGAAGGGAACGAAAGCGCGGAGCCTACTCCGCGGCTGGAGTCAAGGACTCGCTCGTCCTCCCGCCGTTTTTCACGCTCGAGATCCCACACGAGCATGTCTGCTCTTCGCACGCCACGCGCCTCCAGCCGATTGACGCGTCCGCCGCGCTCGGCGAGAGTACGCACCCTCACCTCGACGCGCTCACGTGATGCCCTTCTGGATCCATGCTCGACACCTCCCGCTTCGACCTCTCTCGGTTGCGGTCGTTCACCAAGTGGATGCATGCGGGCGAGCGGGTCCAGGCGCAGGACGCCCAGGGCGCGCGCGTCGTCTGCGTCGCGAGCGGCAAGGGGGGCACGGGGAAGAGCATCCTCGCCTCGAACCTGGCCGTCTTGCGCGCCAAGCGCGGTGAGCGCGTCCTCCTGGTCGACTGGGACGCGGGGCTCGCGAACGCGCACCTCCTGCTCGGGCTCTCGCCGCGCTACGACCTCGGGCACATCCTCGACGACCAGGTCGACGCCGAGGGCGCGCTCGTCCAGGGTCCGGAGGGGATCCAGCTCCTCTCGGGCGGCGTCGGGCGCCACGCGCTCGCGAACCCGACCCGGCGCGAGCTCGACAAGCTCTTCAAGGCGCTGCTCCCGCTCGAACAGCGCTTCGACCTGATGATCATCGACCACGGGGCCGGGCTCCAGTACTCGACCGTGGCCCACCTCGCGGCGACGAGCACGCTGATCGTCGTCACGAACCACGAGGTCACGGCGCTGTCGGACGCCTACGCGCTCTACAAGCGCGCGCACATGGTCAACCCGCACCTCAGGACCGGCGTCGTGGTCAACCGCGTGCCGACCGAGGCCGACGCGCACGGCGCGTGGGATCGGTTCAAGGCCGCCTCGCTGCGCTTCCTCGGCGCGAGCCCCGAGTTCATCGGCTGGGTGCCGGCCGACGACGCGGTCGCGCGCAGCGTCCAGGTGCGCGTGCCCGTCTCCGTCCACGAGCCGGAGAGCCGCGCCGCCCGCGCCTTCTCGACGATCGCGAGCTGGGGTCCGATCGACCACGCGCGGACGACGAGCGCGTTCTACGACAAGGCGCGGCGCGCGCTGCGTTGACGCATCGTTCGAGCGACCGCACCGAGTCGCGCGCTTCGTCGTTCACGGGCGTTGATCCGCGCGCTCTCGCGCTGCATGCTCTGCGGCGCGGACACGACATGAGCGCGGGCGATCCTTGGGTGACGACGGCGAACTCCTTCGAGGGCTATCGCGTCACGCGCTACCTCGGCATCGTGCGCGGCATCACCGTCCGCAGCCGCTCCGTGATCGGCACCTTCGGGGCCGGGCTCCAGACGCTCGTCGGGGGCAACATCACGCTCTACACCGAGCTCGCGGAGAAGGCGCGTTCGGAGGCCTACGAGCTGCTCGTGCGCCACGCGCGCGACGTCGGCGCGAACGCGATCGTCGCGATGCGCTACGACGCGAACGAGATCGCCGCGGGCGTCACCGAGGTGCTCGCGTACGGGACGGCGGTCGTGATCGAACCGGAGAAGGGGTGAGGCGCTCGTGCAGGTGCTCGCGTTCGTGAATCAGAAGGGCGGCTGCGGGAAGACGACGACGTCCGTCCACCTCGCGGGCGCGTTCGCGCGCCTCGGGCTGCGCACCCTGCTCGTCGACCTCGATCCGCAGGGACACGCGACGCTCTCGCTCGCCTGCGCGCCCGGGCGGGATGAGCCGACGGTGCGCGAGGTCCTCGCCGGGAGCGCCCGCGCCGACGCGGCGCTCGTCGCCGCTCCGGGCGGCGTGTGGCTCCTGCCCGCGACGATCGAGCTCGCGCGCTTCGAGGAAGAGTGCGAGCGCATGCTGCACGCCGAGCGCCGGCTCGACCAGGCGCTCGCCGAGCTCGACGGCATCTTCGACGTCGTGCTGCTCGACTGCCCGCCGCGCGTCGACGGTGTGCTCGCGAAGAACGCGCTGACGGCGTGCGACACGGCCGTGCTCGTCGTCGAGACGGGCGCGTTCGCGCTGCAGGGGGCGCTCAAGGCGCTCGCGATCCTCGGCGAGCTCGAGCAGGAGCTCGACCATCCGTTCCAGGTCTGCATGCTCGCGACGCTCTTCGACCGCCGCGTGCCGTTCATGCGCGAGGTGCTCGTCGCGCTCGAGCTGCGTTTCGGCGACGGACTGCTCGACACCGTGCTCCGCCAGCACGACGCGCTGCGCGAAGCGGCCGCGCTCGGCGCGCCGATCCAGGTCGTCGATCCGGCGAGCGACGCGTGCCTCGACTTCGACGCGCTCGCGACGGAGATGAAGGCGAAGGGGCTCGTGCGGCTCGAAGCCGAGCTCACCGAACGCGCGCTCGCGGCGGACTTCGCCGGGGCCTGAATCGCGGCCTTCGGGACGGCGCGCGCGGCTCCTCGACCCTCGCGCGTTCCGATTCGGGCCGTGCTCAGTGTCCGACGGCGCGCGCGAGGAAGTACCCGTCGAGCCCTTGGCCCTGGTAGCGGGGCATCAACATCGTCGCGGACATCGGCGCGCGCACTTCGCGTTCGAGGCTCGGGCCCGAGCGCGCGACGAGGTCGCCTTCGCGCACCGCGTCGAAGCTCGCCCAGCCGGGCACCATCTCGAAGCGCTCGCCGGGCGCGAGCACGTGGCGGTGGCAGAGCTCGAGCACGCGCGGCAGCGTCCCCGCCGCGTTCGCGAGACGCGCGCGGTGGCCGGCGAGTTCGGCGACGTCGCGCTCGGCGACGAGGCCGAGCTCCACGAGCGCGATCCACAGCGCCGCTTCGTGGTGGTCGACGGTCGCCTCGGTCTCGTTCTGGCCGCCTTCGAGCACGAGCGCGCGGTGTCCGAGCCCGAAGGCCCACTCCGCGAGCGTGTCGCCGAGGATGAGCTGGAGGCCGCGCAACGCCGGGACGTCGAGCGCGCGGGCGAGCGCGAGCGCGCGCTCGGGATCGACGAGCAGCGTGAACGGCGGCCCCGCGCCCGACGTCGAATGCAGGTCGAGCACCGTCACGGGCCCGGGCGCGCGCGCGAACTCGCGCTCGAGCACTTCGGCGAGCTCGACGAGCTCGCGCGCCTCGGTGTCGCGCTGCTCGGGAGCGAGCGCGCGCGCGTCGGAGATCTGCTGGCGCGACCACAGCCGGTTCAGGTCGCGGTCGACGCCGCGCACGCCCTTCGCGAGCGCCGCGCGGTTGCCCGAGAGCGCGACGAAGCGTCCCGTGAACGCTGGGCGGCGCGTCGCGAGCTCGCGCAGCACGCGCCGGCACGCGACGATCGCGGCCGGTTCGTTGCCGTGCAGTCCCGCGAGCACGACGAGGAGCGGGCCGGAGCCGCTCCCCGCGTGCGTCCCGAGCACGCGCTCGAGCGGCGCGTCGCGGCGGAAGTCCGCGAGCGCGAGCCCCGCCGGCGCGCTCACTCGTTCTTCAGCCAGCGCTCGAGCAGCACGCCGGCGATCTCGAAGAAGTCGTGCTCGGTGATGATGCCGACGAGCTTGCCCTCGGACACGACCGGCAGGCAGCCGATCTTGTTCTTGCGCATGGTCGCGATCGCTTCGAGCGTGCTCGTCTCCGGCGTGACGGTCACGGGATCGACCTCCATGACCTCGCTCACCGGCACGGGGTTCTCGGCGGTCGATTGGCCGCGCGAGAGGATGCGCATGAGCGCGCGGTGCGACACGAGGCCGACGAGCCGGCCGTCCTTGTCCTCGACGGGGACGTGACGGAGGTGCTCCCACTCCATCAGGCTCGCCGCGAGGTCGACGATGTCCTCGGCCTGCACCGTGAAGAGGTCGGTGGTCATCACCTGGCCGACCGTGCGGAAGCTCTCGCGTTCGGCCGTGCCGTCGCGCAGCGTGGCGAGGTCCCACGAGTTCACGGGCTTGTGGTCCGCCTGGTTGCGCGCCATCGCCTGCGTGAGGGCGCGGAAGCGCTCGACGGACTTGCCGCGCTCGCCCATGTGCGCGAGGGAGTCGAGCGCCCACTGCGCCCCGGTACGTCCGGACTGGACGCGGTCGGCGACGATGCCGAGGTAGCGGTCCGCGTCGGCCGCGTCGACCTTGCGCGCGAGGAGGCCCTTCTTCGCGAGGGGCAGCAACGTCTTGAGGATGAGCTCGTCCGCGCCGTACGGCTTGCCGTCGACCCAGCGGAAGCGCGCGTGCAGGCCGTAGCGCGCCGCGGCGACGAAGTTCGCCTTCGCGTCGTCGAACGACATGCGCTTCGTGACGTCGCCGTACTCGCCGTCGAGGGCGGACATCAGGCCGTAGAAGAAGGTCGCGTTCGCGATCTCGTCGACGGTCGACGGACCCGCGGGGAACGCGCGCGACTCGATGCGCAGGTGCGCCTTGCCCTCGTGGATGCCGTAGCACGGACGGTTCCAGCGGTAGACGGTGCCGTTGTGCAGGCGCAGCGCCTTGAGCGGCGGGACCTCGCCCTTCTCCATCATCTCCATCGGCGACTCGTTCGAGCCGGTCGTGATGAGCGAGCGGAAGCGCGCGATGTCGTCGCGGTAGACCTCGAGGATCGACCCCTTCACCCAGCGATCGCCGAAGCTGACGCGCTGGCGCGTGCCGCGCGAGGCCTGGTGCTCGGAGCGCGTGTCGAGCGACTGCTGGAACAGCGCGACGCGCGTCTCGTGCCACAGGCGGTGGCGCAGGAGCACGGGCGAGTTCACGGCCGCCGCGAGCACGGGCGCCGTGATCACCTGTGCCAGGTTGTAGAGCCGCGCGAACTCCTTCGCGCCGACCTGGTAGTGGAGCTGGAAGCTCGTGTTGCACGCCTCGAGCATCACGTTCTCGTGCGTGGTCTGGAGCTCGTCCGTGCCCTTGATGAGCGTCTGGAAGCGGCCGCCGCGCTGCTCGACCATGATGCGGTTGAGCTGGAGGTAGCGCGGGATCGGCGTCATCGACTCGAGGCCGAGGTGCTCCTTCGACAGGGTCGGGAGGATGCCGCAGAGGACGATCTTCGTGTGCTCGAGCTCGGCGGCGGCGCGCGCGTTGTCGACGAGGAGGTCGAGCTCCTTCTGCATCGACGAGAAGCACTTGCCCTCGAACTCGCGCGGCTCGAGGTTCGCTTCGAGGTTGAACTGCGCGAGCTCGGTGGTGTACGAGCCGCTCTTCAACCGATCGAGGATCTGGAGCGCCTTGTTCGCCGGCTCGTAGGAGCGGTCGACGAGGAACATCTCCTGCTCCGCGCCGATGCGGCGGACGCCTTCCTCGATCCATCCTTCCTCGAGCATGCGCTCGAGTGCGTGCACGTCCTCGAGGAGGGCGCGAACGAAGTTGCGGCGTTGGGCTTCGTCGGGCGGTGCGGAGACGTCGATCTTGGACATGGGGGGTGCGCTCGTGAGCGGCGGGGGATTGTAGCGAGCGCACAGGGCCTCCGTCGCCTGCGAGCACGTCGTCTCCGTCGGCGCGAGCCTCGGGACGACGCGCGGACCGCGCGCTCCGGCGGACGGAGCGGCGGTTGGGACCGCGGTTCGTCCCCGACCGAGCCCCACCGGCTCGCGTTCCCAGGAAATCCGAACGGCACGTGATCGCGGCCGCGCAGCGGCGCGTCGAGGAACTCCGCATCACCCGCCAGCGGTGCGCGCGGGCGCGCCTCCTCCTCGCGCCCGCGCTCCACTTCACGGCGCGCCGCGCCGAGCGGCGGCCCGCGACCCGCGCGCTCGCGGAGCGGACCGTCCAGAGCCTCTCCGGTGTCCGCGTCGCGCGCGCTCGGGAGCGGCTCGCGACGCTCGCGGAGTACGAACGCGAGCCCGTTCGAGCACGCGACGCTGGTGGAGGCTTTCGCTCGCGCGGGTCCGGCGGCATCCTGGGCGTCGCTCGCATCCCCTCAGAACTCGCTCCGCCACGCGACCTTCACGGAGAGCTCATGTCCCTGCCGCAGGACCTCAAGGAGACGCTCACGTTCATCCTCGCCGGAGGCCAGGGCGAGCGTCTGATGCCGCTGACGACCGTTCGATCGAAGCCCGCGGTCCCGTTCGGCGGCGTGTACCGGATCATCGATTTCACGCTCTCGAACTGCATCCACTCCGGTCTCCGCCGGATCTACGTGCTCACGCAGTACCAGGCGCGCTCGCTCGAGGAGCACATCCGCTTCGGCTGGAACTTCCTCCCGCGCCGGCTCGAGCAGTTCATCTCGGTCAGCCCGCCGCACCACGCATCGGTGGGCGAGTGGTACGTCGGCACGGCGGACGCGATCTACAAGAACCTCGACCTCCTGCAGGAGGAGCGCGCCTCCCAGGTGCTGATCCTGTCCGGCGACCACATCTACAAGATGGACTACGGCGCGATGCTCGAGGAGCACATCGCGCGCGGCGCCGCCCTCACCATCGGCGCGGTGCGCATCCCCGCCGCCGAGAGCCGGCGCTTCGGCGTCCTCGAAGTCGACGAGAAGAACCAGGTCGTGTCGTTCGCGGAGAAGCCGAAGGTCGGGAAGGAGATCCCGGGCATGCCGGGCACGTGCCTCGGCTCGATGGGCATCTACATCTTCGAGACGAAGGAGCTCATCCGCCGCCTGCGCGCCGACGCCGAACTCGGCGCGCAGTCGAGCCACGACTTCGGCAAGGACGTCCTGCCTCGCATGATCGGAGAGGTGCCGGTCTACGCGCACCACTTCATCGGCACGGACAAGGACGCGGAGCCGTACTGGCGCGACGTGGGGACGCTCGACGCGTACTACGAGGCGAGCATGGACCTCTGCTCCATCAAGCCGCACTTCAACCTGTACGACTCGAAGTGGCCCATCTACTCGCTGTGGCACGCGGATCCGCCGGCGAAGACCGTGCTCGACGAGGACGGCCGGCGCGCCGAGGTCGTCGATTCGCTGCTCTGCGCCGGCGTCGTCGTGTCGGGCGGGCGCGTCAAGCGTTCGATCCTCTCGAACCGCTGCCTCGTGCAAGAGGGCGCGGTCGTCGAGGACTCGATCCTCTTCGGCGGCGTCACCGTGCGGCCGGGCGCGAAGATCAAGCGCGCGATCCTCGACAAGTGGACCGAGGTGCCGAGCGGCGAGCGCATCGGGTACGACCTCGAGTTGGACAAGAAGCGCTTCACCGTCACGCCCGAGGGCGTCGTCTGCGTGCCGAGTCGCTACCCGTTCGCGGGCTCGACGCCGCGCAGCGACGTCAACATGAACTTCCCGCGACCTGGGGAGTGAGCGCGCTCACCGCCCGCCGAACAGCTCGATCTCGCTGAAACCGGCGGGCGCACCGCCGAGCTTCCCGTCGTGGAGCGACAGGATCTTGAGCTCGAGTGTGCGCACCGACGTGCGCGGCGGGAGCTCGATCGAGCTCTTCAGCCGGTTGTCCGCGTCCATGACGAGCCGCAGCTTCACGTCGCCGTTGACGACGACCTCGACCTCGCGCGCGCGCGGCTTCGCGGCGTCGCGCGGACGGTTGAGCGCCTGCGCGAGCGAGAGCCGCTCCGCCTGCATCGGCCGCGGGAGCGCGAGCTTGATCCACGGGGTCGCGTCGGTCGCCGCGCACTCCCACGAGCTCGCGTAGCGCCCGTCGAACGCCTCGCGGGCGCGCGGCGCGTTGCTCGACGCCTCGCACTTCGCTTCGAGCCCGCGCAGGAGGTTGCGGCCCGGGTCGAGGACGTACTCGAGCCGCCGCCGATCGAAGACGTCGTGGATCGTCACCGCGATCGTCGGCGTCTCGATCACGCGCAGTTGCGTGCCCGCGACGAGGACCGAGAGCCGCGCGCGCACCGACCACGTGCCCGGACGGTCGAACACGTGCTCGAGCTCGAGCCGCGCGAGGTCGTCGGGCAGCACGAACCGTCCCGACACGGAGCCGAGCACGTTCTCGACGCCTTCTTTCTCGTCCGAGCAGTGGCCGAGGAACTCGAGCGTCTTCACCTCGAGGCCCTTCGGCCCCGCGATCTGCTGCTTCAAGTCGTCGCGGAGGCCGCTGACCCAGAGCACCGTCGTCGCCTCGCCGCGCGCGTGGATCGCGAGCGGATCGCGCTCCGTGCCGGCGCTCCACTCGGTCTTGCGCTCCCCCGCGTCGGCGGTGCGCGGCTTGCGAGGATCGGGACGCGAGTGATCGGTCGACACGCCGCTGCCGATCGGCGCGGTCGCGCGCTCGAGGAAGAGGAGCGCGAGCAGCGTGTCGATCGGCTCGTCGCCTTCGCCGCCTCCCGACGACCACGAACCGTTGTCGCGCTGCTTCTTCACGAGGTACGCGGCGCCGGCCCAGTACCACTCGAGCCCCGCGAGCACGTCGAGCCCGAGCAGCGTGCCCGCGCGCTCGACGCCGTAGATCCAGAAGTACTGGTGCGCGCCCTGGCCCGGGTTCTGGTCCCACTTCAAGTTCAGGTCGAGCCAGCCGAGTCCGAGCTTCGTCGCCGCCTGGATGCGCTGCAGGAGCGCCGGCGGGATGCGTGCGCCGAGCCCTTCCTGCGCGACCGCGAGCACGGAGAGTCCCGCGGTCGTCATCGAGCCCGTGACCTCGAACGTGCCCGCGCGGTAGGAGAAGCCCGCGGCGCGGGGCGCGGCCTTCGCGCCGGTCGCGACGCTGCGCGGCGCCGCCTGCTCCTTGCCGAGGCAGCGGAGCGTCCCCTGCGCGAGGTCGATCCAGACCTTGTCGGGCACCTCGACGCCCATGCGCCGCGCCGCGCGGAACGCGAGCGCCGCGTAGAGCGTGTTCGAGAGGTCCGGCGGCAGCGTGCTCGGGTAATTCGGCAGGATCGGGTACGAGACGAGGTCCTGTCCGCCCTGGAACTCGATCAGGTCGTGGACGCACTGCTCGACGCGCGCGCGGTAGCGCTCGTCGTGCGTCGCCGCGAGCGCGAGCGCCGTGCACGCGACGGAGTACGTGTGCTCGCACGGGAGTTCGCGCATCGCGCCCATCGCGTGGACGATCACGGCGTCCTCCGCCGGCACGCCGGACTTGAGCAGCGTGTACACGGTGAACGCGACGTGGCCCGCGCCGTACTCGGGGTGGTCGCCCCACGTGCCGTCGAGGAGCTGCGCGCCGAGCAGGTAGTCGACTCCCCGGTCGATCGCGCGGTCGATCGCAGCCTGGTCGATGCGCTTCCACGGCGCCATGCGGAAGCTCCACGCGCCGCCTTCGTTCGTCACCTTGACGAGGACGTGGTTCGCGCCGGGCGCGAAGTGGAGCACGAGCTGGTGGTCCTCGAGCGTCATCCCGCGCGCGACGGCGCGCTCGACGACGACCTCGCCGTCGACCCACAGGCGCAGACCGTCGTCGCTGCCGAACTGCACCGCGACGTCGGTCGCGCTCGCGCAATCGACGCGGCGGTAGAGGTACGCGACCTGCTTCGCGTTCCAACCGTTCGGCGCGCCCGGCGGCGCGAGCAGCGCGTTGAAGTCGACGAGCCCGACGTCGAGCGCGCGTCCGCCGTTCTCGCCCTGCGTCACCGGGATCCAGCGGTACGCGCTCTCCTTGGTCTTGATCGGCGCCGCGAGATCGGGGCCTTCCTTGCCCGCGGCCATCGCCTTGAGCGCGCGCTCGGGGAGCTGCGCGGGCTCGAAGCTCGACGCTCCCGCGGGATGCGGGAAGGGTCCGATCGCGTGCCAGGGGCCGAACTCCTGGGCGCGCGCGCCGAGCGTGAGGAGGGCGCTCGCCAAGGAGACGAGCGCGGCGAAGCGGGGGGACATCGCGCGCCCAGGATAGCGCACCGCGGGCGGACCCGATCCCGGGACGCCCGGCAACCCGGGCTCATGGGAAAGAACTTCCGGATCGATAGGGGGGGCGTCCTGGTCTCGTTCCTCCATCGAAACCGAAGCGCCCTCGCGGCGCGCACCCTTCCGAAATCACGATGACGACCTTCACCCCGGCTCAGATCCAGAAGTTCAGCAAGGCCTTCGCGACGACGCGCACCACCGACTGGAAGCTCCAGACGAACTCGGTGACCACCGTGCAGGCGTTCCGCACGATCCTCGGCGCGTTCCCGGGCCTGCTCCGCGACTGGAACGGCTTCCATCGCGCGTCGAAGAACACGACGTCGAAGTCGACGCGCACGAACTCCTCCAAGCGCACGACGCGCGGCTCGCGCTCGAACTCCTCGACGAGCGGCAAGCGCTCCAACTCCTCGACGCGCGGTTCGAGCTCCTCGACGCGCACGAACCGCAACTCGACGAACACGAACTCGACGAACACGAACTCGACGCGGACGAACTCGCGCTCGACGAGCGGCCGCACGAACACGAACTCGCGCTCGAACGGCTGGAGCTCGACCTCGAGCCGCGGCACGCGCTCGAACGCGCGCGGCACGAACGCGAAGCGCTCGAACGCCTGGAGCGGCAAGCGCTCGAACTCCGGCTGGAAGCGCGCGACGAACGGCTCGCGCTCGCGCCGCGCGGCCTGATCCGCGTCGCCCGAAACGCACGACGCCCCGGCGCTCCGCGGTGGGAGGGCCGGGGCGCGGCGTTTTCAGCGCGCTTCAGCGCTTCGGCGTGAGCTCGTCCAGGTACTGCGGCAGCATCTCGCGCCACGTCACCCAGTCGTGCGGGTAGTCCGGACCCCAGTCGTCGACGCGGTTCGGGATGCCCTTCGCGCCGAGGATGTCGGCCATGCCCCAGTTGTGCTCGGGGCTCTCCGCGCGGCCTTGGCCGTGCGCCATGAGCACGAAGCGCGTTTTCAGCTTGTCGAGGTGCTCGCCCGGCGGCATGCGCGGCATGAAGTGCAGCGGCGACGCGTGCCAGAGCTCGCGCGACACGACGCCGTCGCAGAACAGGCGCTCGATGTCGAACGTCCCGCTCATGCAGATCGCCTTCGAGAAGACGTCGGGGTGGCGGCAGATCGCGGCGAGCGCGTTGAACGCGCCGATCGACGCGCCCGCGGCGATCACCTCGATGTCGGGCGCCTTGCAGTCCGAGCGGATGAGCGGGATCACCTCGCGGTAGACGAACTCGTCGAACTGGTTCTGGCGCTTCCCCGCGACGTCGCGCGGGATGTCGCGGTCGACCCACGCCTGCCCCGCGATGGAGTCGACGGAGTAGACCTTGATGCGCTGCGCCTCGAGCAGCGGCGCGAGCACGTCGAGCATCAAGAAGCGCTCGCATTCCTCCGCGTCGCCCGCGGCGGTCGGGAAGATCAGCACGGGCGTGCCGACGTGGCCCCAGCGCGCGACGGTGACGTGCTGGCCGAGGCGATCGGAGTACCAGTTCTCGGTTTGCTTGCTCATGGGGGGCGTGGGCTCGGGTCGAGACGAAGGCGGCCGGCGGAGGACTCGCTCCACCGGCCGAGCTCGGGTCACTTCTTCGAGGGCTTCTTCGGGGGCTTCGGGGTCTTGTCGCCCGCGTTCGAAGGCCGGGGCTCCTTGCCGGCCGACTTGTCCGTCACGGGCGCCGAGCTCTCGATCGCGCTCGGAGCCTTCTCGGCGACAGCGGGCTTCGGCGCGGGCGTCAGGAACGAGTGCTGCTGAACCGCGGGCCCCTTCGCCTTCGCCTTCTCTGCGCGTTCGGCGGCGTCGCGCTCGCGCCACGTCTGGATCTCGGCGAAGAAGTGGTCGGTGAACGTCTCCCACTCGTGCTTGGGGAAGAGCATCTCGACCTTCTGCCGGATCGCTTCCTTCGCGCGCGGCGTGCCGAAGTAATTCCACGCGACCTCGTCGAGGTGCGCGAGGTGCTTGTCGCACCATTCCTCGAAGCGATCGGCCTCGAGGCGCTCGCGCGCGATCTTCGCGTAGCGCGCGACCTGCGTGCGCAGGTCGAGCTTCTCGTCGCGCGCGGCGAAGAACGGCTCCCAGTCGAGCGACGGGCGCATCTTCTTCTTCGTCGCGGCGCAGTAGAGCGACCAGCGGATGTAGCTCTTCACGAGCCACGGGAAGTGCTGGTGCAGGCTCGTCACCTGCGAGTCGGGGCACGGGTTCGCGTAGTCGATCGGATGCCAGACGTGGTCCTTGAGCAGCGCCTCGCAGCTGTTGAAGTCCCAGCCGAAGAAGGCGTTGATCGTCAGCGTCATGTCCTCGAGCAGCTTGCGATCGTCGTCGCTCATGAAGTCGCGCTCGGTCGTGTAGCGCTTGTGGAGCGGCTGCGACGGGTCGTACTTGATCACGTGCGTCTGGGGCCCGAGCGCGATGCAGCGCACGAACACGTCGAAGGGCACGACGCCCTTCTGCAGCAGCATGAACGCCTTGCCGCTCTGCTCGTACGCGGCGCGCAGCGCGGCTTCGTCGTCGATCTTGCTGACGCCGACCCAGCCGCCGCCGTCGAACGGCTTCATGAACATCGGGTAGCCGATCTCCTTGCCGATCGCGCCGAGGTCGAACAGGTTCGCGTAGCGCGAGAGCGTCGTCTGCAGGTCGGCCTTGTCGTCGTAGCTCTTCGGCGAGACGAGCCACGTCTTCGGGATCGGCAGGCCGAGCTTCAGCATCGCCGCGTAGGTCGTGCTCTTCTCGTTCGACTGCACGGACCACGGGTTGTTCCAGACGTAGAGGCCGTCCATCAGGATCGACTTCTTGATCCACTCGCGCGTCGGCACGTACCAGTGCGTCAGGCGGTCGACGACGACGTCGTAGGGGCAGGGTTGCTCGAGGTCGAAGGGCGCGATGCGCACGCGTTCGACGTCGAAGCGGAGCGTGTCCTTGCCGTGGGGGAGCGCGAGGTCGAGCTCGCGAACGATGTCCTCGTAGCAGAGCGGCCAGCAGGTGTCGGCGCCGAGGGAGAGACCGATCTTGCGGGTGATCGTGGTCACGACGGGGGGTCCTTTGTGCGCGTTTCGAGCGCGATTTCGGGCGCGAGTCGCGCCGCGAGAATGCGGGAGTGTAGCGGCGGCGGCGCGAGCGCGCATCCCCGGCCGGGCGTGTCGCGCGGCCGCGGCGCGCCGCTCACTCGTAGACGAGCCAGAGCGGTCCCGGGAACAAGGTCGAGAGCGCTTCGCGCAGCCGGTCCCGCCAGTTCTCCCAGTTGTGCCCGTCGGGCGCCTCGCTGAACTGCACCTGCATGCCGGTGCCCTGGAGCAGCGGCACGAGCGAGCGGTTGTAGTAGATCAGCGACTCGTACTTGCCGCAGGAGACGTAGAGCCGCTCGCTCGGCCGACCCGGCGCCTTGCGGAACTCGTTGACCCACTTCACGACGGGGTCGAAGAGCGGGCCGCGCTGGTGGTCGCCGATGTCCGTGAAGACGAACGACCCCGACTGCAGCGCGAGCAGGTCGAAGAAGCGCGGGTACTTCCACGCCGCGTGGAGCGACGCGACGCCGCCGAACGACGCGCCCATCAGCGCGCGGCCGGACGGCTTGCCGACGAGCGGGTACTCGTTCTCGAGCAGCGGCACGAGCTCGTGCACGAGGAAGCGCGCGTGCTTCTCGTCGGCCGCGTACTCCTGCAGACGGTTCGGCGACTGGATCAGCGCGACGACGAGCGGCGGGATCTCGAGCCGGTGGATCAGGTTGTCGAGGATCGTCTTCAACCCCGCGAAGCGCACGTAGTCCGCGCCGTCGTGCGCGATCAGGAGCGGATAGCGCCGCGTGCGGCGGAAGCGCGCGGGCAGGTAGACCTGGAACGGGCGCTTGCCGAGGAAGTCGCTCTGGATCCAATGCTCGACGAGCTCGCCCATGCGCGCCTCGGGATCGAACAGCGTCCACTCCGGCGGCGCGTAGCCCGCGCCGTACGCGACGGAGTTCGCGCCGTACGGATCGCGCGCGAGGTGCGGGTTGAGCGGGTCCTGCACGAGCCGCTTCACGCCGTACTGCTCGACCTCGAGCTTGTACTCCATGCGCGAACCCTCGGGCAGGTCGATCGTCAACGCCCACAGGTTCGTGCCGGCGATGCGCGAGAGCGGCTGTGCGCTCTGCAGTCCGTGGATCCAGTGCTGGAGGCGCACGTGCTCCGCTTCGCCGCGGAAGACGAACGTCACGTTGCGGCCGTCGACGACCGGGAACGCGTGCTGCGCGAGGATCGCGTCGACGTCCCACGGCCGCGTGCGCGCGCGGCGCTCGAGCTCGGCGAGGAGCTGCGTCATGCCGCGTTCACCTCGGCGAGCTTGCCGTCCTCGCAGAGGCGCAGCGTTCCGGTCTGTCCGCGCCATCTGCGCCCGTTCCAGTCGAGGCGCGTCTTCGGGTCGAGCACGGCGCACACGTTCGGACGGAAGCGCCGCGCCATCAGGCGCACGCGCAGCGGGTCCTCGAGCTTGAGCCGTTTCGCTGCGTGGGGGAGCGGGATCACGCCGTGGTAGAGGCCGATCCCGACCTCGAACACCTCCGCGTTGCCCGGGCCCTGCGGCGGCGCGTCGTGGAAGAGCACGACGCGCTCCGCGAGCGCCATCGAGCCCGCGGACCACGCGACGACGGGCATCTCGGGCATCAAGCCGAAGATGCCGAAGAGCCGCAGGTGGTCGATCAGGCGCGCGACGTGTCCGCCCGCGACGCACAGGCATTCGACCTCGTGCAGGATCCCGGCGATTTCGCGGCGGTGGCGCGCGACGCTCTCGCGCTCGTGCGGCTTCCAGAGGTCGAAGAACTCGTCGTGGACGGCGCGCGTCCGCTTCAGGTGGAACGCGTCGAGCTGCCGCACCGCCTCGATCGCGCCCTCGCACTCCGCGGCGACGAGCTCGCGCGCCGGGTCCTGCTGTTCGCGGCGGAGGAGCTCGCGCGCGCACTCCATCTCGTGCCCGAGGCGCAGCTTGTAGATCTCGTGGATCTCGCGCTGCGCGTCGATGCGCGCGCGCCAGCCGCGCAGGAGCTCGGGGTCGCGCGCGGACACGTCGGCGGCGCGCTCCCACAGGCGCAGGTTGATCGTGCGCCCGCCGAGGTGCGCGGAGAGCTCCTGGTCCTCGCCCTCGCGCTCCTCCCAGCCCGCGGTGATCGCCGCGATGCGCCCGTGCACGCCGAGCGAGTCCACCGCGAGGTTGAGCGTCGGGTGGAGCCGCTGCGGCCCGAGCAGGACGACCTTGGAGCGCGACGCCATCATCCGGCGACCAACGTGAGGTCCGAGGCGACGCGGTCGGAGAGCTCGAGCATGCGGCGGAGCTCGGGATGGCGGACGACGATCCAGCCGTCGCCCTGCACGACCTGGCGCCAGTCCTTCTTCGGCGCGCCGAGCGGGGTGAGCTCCATGTGCGCGAGGTTCGGACCGATCTCGTTCAGCACGCGGTCGAGGCCTTCGTAGCGCACGACGCGGTTGCCGCCGCCCTGCGCGCGCTTGAAGACGAGGCACACGTTGTACTTCTTGCGGAGGTCCTGGCGGATGCGCCCGTGCACGAGCGCCTCGGCCCAGCCGACGAACAGGTCGGCGTCCGTCGCATAGTTCATGCCGTGGACCATCTGTCCGCCCGGCGGACGGCCGCCGATCTCGCCGAACACGGCCTCGCCCTTCGGGGTGCGGAACCACTCCATGTGCGTGAAGCCGTCGCGGAAGCCGAGCGCCTGGATCACGTCGCGGCCGAGCTTGCGGCCGGGGAGGAGCTCGGGCGCGTCGATGTCCTTCAAGCAGACCGTCTGCGGGCTGATCCACTCGTTCAGGCGCGCGACGAGCGGCTTCGGCCGGTACCAACCGACGTTCTCGAAGAGCACCTCGCCGTTCGCGCACACGGTGTCGAACGTGTGCTCCTCGCCCTCGATGAACTCCTCGATGGAGACCTCGGGCACGTGCTGGAGGATCTTCAGCGCGTCCTCGAGGTCCTTCGCCGAGCGCAGCTCGTACGTGTCGGCGGAGCCCGCGCCCGCGATCGGTTTGATGATCAAGGGGTAGCCGATCTCCTCCGCGGCGGCGCGGCACTCCTTCGCGGTCTTCGCGCGGCGGTGCTTCGGCGTGCGCAGGCCGGCGGCCTCGATCACGTTCTTCATCGCGACCTTGTCGCGCAGCGGGATCGACTGCTCGACGGTGAGGCCGGGGACGTCGAGCGCCTCCCGCACGCGGCCCGCGAGCACGACGCCGGGCTCCCACAAGCACTCGACGCGGTCGATCGACTTGCCGCGCACCCACGCGTGGATCTCGTCCGTCGTCGTCTCCTCGTCCCACAGGTTCTTCACCTGGAGGTAGCCCGCCAGCGCGCGCCGAACGCCTTCGTCGAGCGCCTGGACCGGCTGGTCGCCGACGCCGTAGACCTGCGCGCCGACCCGCGCCAGGGCCGTGGTGAAGAAGGGGATCTGGTGCGGGAAACCGGGCGAGATCAGGATCACGTTCATGGTGCGACTCCGGAGGCGCGCCGCCGACGCCAGGGCATCGCGGCGGACGCGGGGGGGCCTCGTGGACGGAGCAGTGTAGCGCCGCCGCGGGCCGGCGGGATCACCCGAGGTCGACGCGGATGAGCTCGACGAGCCGCTTCAAGGCGCGCTCGACGACCTCGGTCTCGGGGTGGCGGACGACGACGTAGCCCTCGCCCTCGTACGTGCCCGACGGAGCCTGGCCCGTCTGGGGCAGCTTCGCCTCGACGACGAGGTCGCCGAGCTCGCGCTGCGCTTCCTCGAGCCCGCGGATCGCGACGATGCGGCCGCCGCTTCCCTGTGCGCGCACGTACGCGGCGCCGGCGGAGAAGCGGCGCTCGGGCGGCGTGAACTCGTCGAAGATCACGAGCCGCGCCCAGCCCGAGTAGAAGTCGAAATCGTGGGCGTAGGAGAGCAGCGTCGTGAACTGCGCGCCGGGCGGGCGCACGGCGACCTCGGAGATCGCGATCGTGCCGTCGGGCCGACGGAACCACTCCATGTGCGTCAGGCCGGTGTCGAGCCCGAGCGCCTCGAGCGCGCGCGGGCCCGCGGTGAAGATGGGCGCGAACTTCGGGTCGTCGATGCGGCGCGGGAGGTAGACGGCCCACTGGATCCAGGGGTTCTGGAGCACCTCGAGCGGTGCGGGCGCGTACCGCGAGATCGAGTGGAAGAGATGGCGTCCGCCGAGCGTGACGGAGTCGAAGCTGTACTCCTCGCCCTGGATGAACTCCTCGAAGAGCACGGGCGCCTCGCGCCGCGGCGGCATCGTGCGGAGCGCCTGCTCGAGCTCGCTGCGCGAGTTCACGCGGAACGTGTTGCGCGCTCCCGCGCCGGCCGGCGGCTTGACGACGAGCGGATAGCCGACGCGCCCGGCGAACTGCAGCACGCCCGCGGGCTCCGTCGCGAGGTGGTGCTTCGCGCACGGGAGGCCGTGCTCCCGCAGGATCGTCTTCATCCGCGCCTTGTCGCGGAAGTTCTTCGCGACTTCGACGCTGGCGCCCGGGAGCCCGAGGCGTTCGCGTGCTTCCGCGAGCGGCACCTGGAGCGGCTCGAGGATGCCGATGAAGCGATCGACGCGGCCGCCGAGCACGCCCGCGAGGTGGCGCGCGCCCTGGACGAGCTCCTCCGCGTCCATCGCGTCGCGCACGCGGTAGTGCCCGGCGAGCTTCGCGCGCAGATCGTCGGGGAAGCGCTCGGGCGGCTCCTGCGTGACGACGGCCAGGCGGACTCCGGGGAGCGCGACCGCCGCGCGCACGAAGCGCAGCGACGCGTCCATTGCGAACGGGACGGCGAAGAGGACGTTGGGCATGGGGGGGCGCGGGACGGAGCGGCGCGAGGGGGCGGGACGATACCACGCGCTTGCGGGACGCTCGACGGGCGCTCCGGAGCGTGGGTCGGGCCGCGCCGGCGTGTCCTCCGCTCGGGCCGGGCCGGGGCCGAGCCGACGGACTCGAGGCCGCGAGCCCGCTGTGTACCGCGCGCCGAGGCGGGGACGCGGCGCGCCGCCGAGGGCCCCGGCAGCACCCGGCCGCGCGGGTTCGCCCCAGCGTTCCGACCCCACTTCGGATCCCGGGGTACGGTTCGACCGGTGTCTTTCGTCGGCCGGGTCGGCCGCGGCGCCCGCGCGAGTTCCCCCTCGCGCGCCGAGTCCCCTTCGTCCCCGGATCCGCATGTCGCGCGCGACGTTCGCGTTCCTCGCCGCCGTCCTCCTCGGTCCGCTCGGACTCGCGGCGCACTTCATCGCGACCGGCCCCGGCGGACCGATCCCGGACTTCGTGTCGGGCACGGGGATCTGGAACTCGAGCTACACGGGCGCGCCGTTCAGCTCGACCGTGACGCTCGGTCACGCCGTGACGCGCATCACCTCCGTGCGCTTGCTCGGCCTGCAGCACCCCTGGCGCGGCGACCTGCACCTGCTGCTCCGGAGCCCGAACGGGACGTACTTCAACCTCGTCGTCCGTCCGGGCTCCGACGGATACACGGTCGGGGATCGCGGCGACTACCTGCTCGGCGACTACGAGCTCGTCGATGCCGCGGGGACGTCGGTGCAGCAGGGCGCGACGGACCTCCAGCCCGGCGCGTACGACCCGTACTGGAACACGGGCGCCGGGATGTGGACGGCGAACGCGAGCAACGTCCCGCTCGCGTCGATCAGCGGTCCCGCGGGAGCGTGGCGGCTCGAGATCCGCGACTGGGCGGGCTCCGACGTCGGCTCGCTCGCGGGGTGGACGCTCGAGGGCGACGACGCCGCGCCGCCGATCGCGAGCTTCTGCTCCGGCGACGGAGCGCTCGTCGACCACACGACGCCCTGCCCGTGCGGGAACGACGGATCGCCCGGGAAGGGCTGCGCGAACTCGGTGACGAGCGCAGGTGCCGTGCTCGGCGGAACGGGGGTCCCCGCGAACGACGGCGTCGTGCTGACCGCGAACGGGATGCCGACGACGGCGGCGTGCGTGTTCCTGCAGGGAGACGCGCTCGCGGACGCCGTGTTCGGCGACGGAGTGCGCTGCGTCGGCGGGATGCTGCTCCGTCTGCGGACGCGGACGAGCGCGGGCGGAACCGCGGTGTTCCCGAACTCGACGGACACGACGACCCTCGCGCAGCGCGGCGGCGTCGTGCCCGGGAGCGGCGTGCGGCGCTGGTACCAGACGTACTACCGAAACTCCGCGCCGCTCTTCTGTCCGCCCGAGACGTTCAACGTGACGAGCGGCGTGCGCGTCGACTGGTGATCTCGTGCGATGCGCCCGGGAGCTTCCACGGCGCCGGACCCCGCGGACGAGGCTCCTGGAGATCGGGGTCGTGCGCGAGGTGTCTCGGCAGGCCCTTCAACTCGAAAGCTACGTGAGCTTCGACTCTGGAATCCTCGCGAACAACTCCCGGATGCACTGGGCAACACGCGCTGCTTGCGGCAAGGTTGACTCGCGTTCGGCCGCCTCAGGAGTTTCCGGCAGGAAGCACGCGGCCGCGCCCTTCACTCATCCTGGATTCGACACCTACTCATGAATCGACAGCTCATCCTCTCCACCACATGGCTCGCCCTCGCTGCGCCCGTCTTCGCGCAGACGAACTTCCCCGAAGTCGAGTCCAACGACTCGAAGGCGACGGCGCAGGCGATCAACTGCATGGTCGCGAACGACACGATCACGGGGCTCAGCGTCTCGGCCACGACGACGGGCCTGGACTACTACCGCGTGAAGACGTGCGCGCTGCCGTTGGCGATCTACCGCCACCGCCTCTCGATCACGACGTCCGGGACGGCGGGCCACGCGAGCTCGATCCGCGGGCAGAGCCAGGCGGCGGGTGTGCCCACGGGCGGCGACGTCGCTTGGCAGACGGCGAGCACCGTCGTCAACGGCGACCTGCCGGTTCGCACCACGCAGTGGTACGGCTTCGGCAAGCAGGAAGAGGTCAACTACCTCGTCACGGGCACGGCCTCGACGACGGCGAACTACGTCGCGACGCTCTCGACGTCGACCGTCACGCCGGGCGTGATCGCCGGGTCGTTCAACCCCGGCACGATCACGGTGACGAGCGCCGGTTCGACGACCGCCGACACGGAGATCTACCTCTACGACGGAAGCTTGAACCCCGTCGCGCTGGGTCACAACGACGACCTGACCGGCGGCATCGCGGGCCCCTCGACGGTCTCGCTCTCGCTCGCGGCGGGCACGTACTACGTCGCGATCTCGAACTACAACACCGCCAACAACCAGGGCGACCTCAACCCGGCGGAGGCGTTCCAGACCGGCACGCTCCTCGACTTCCCGGACGTCGTCGCGAACCAGTCGACCAGCCTGACGACCAACTGCAACTTCACGGTCAGTGACGGCGTCACGACGACGCCGGTCACGACGACGCACGCGAACGGCTTCCAGATCATGTGGTTCACGTTCACGGTCGGGACGCCCGCCGTGTTCGCGTCGTTCTGCTCGGGCGACGGCACGCTGACCGACCACACGACGCCGTGCCCCTGCGGCAACAACGGCGCGGCGGGCAACGGCTGCGCGAACTCCGTCAACGCGAACGGCGCGAACCTGACGGCGACCGGCTCGGCCGCGCTCGACAACGTCGTGCTCAACGGCTCGGGCATGCCGCTCACGGTGTCCTGCATCTACCTGCAGGGCGATGCGCTGAACGACGGCGTGTTCGGCGACGGCGTCCGTTGCGCGGGCGGGACGCTGATCCGTCTCCGCACGAAGACCAACGCCGGCGGCGCGAGCGCGTTCCCCGACTCGACCGACACGATCACGCTCTCCGCGCGCGGCGGCGTGACGGTCGGCAGCGGCGTTCGCCGCTACTACCAGACGTACTACCGCAACTCGGCCGCCGGCTTCTGCCCGCCCGAGACGTTCAACGTGACGAACGGCTGGAAGATCGACTGGTGATGACGATCGTCATCCGATGCGGATGACGAGTGGATGGAAGCGAACGAGGCCGGTCCCACGCGGGGCCGGCCTCGTTCCTTTCACACGGAGCTCTCGAACTCAGTTCTGGAAGTGCACGCGTGTGTTGATGATCTCGCCGACGCACTGACCTTGGTTGAAGCCGTCCTGGTTGTCGAACGGCCAGTGGATGCCGCCGTAGAGGCGCGACGCGGCGGCTTCGTTCGCGGCGTCGAGGAAGTTCGCGAACGAGCGGTCGGCGAGCGCGAGGCCCGGGTTCAGGTCGGTGTGCGTCGTGTCCGTGAACGCGACGGGACCGAATTGGCCCGTGAGCACGGTCGCCGCGGCACCGGACTGCGTCGAGTGGCCCGACGTGTAGGTCGGGAAGCCCGGCGTCGTCAGAAGCGGATCCCACGCCGCGTCGATGTTCGCCTGGATGTAGGTGACGGGCCGCAGCAGATACGTGTCGAACTTCGAGCGCCAGCACGTGATGAACGCGTCGTGGATCGCGAGCCCGACGCGCGCGTACGCCTCCGCGACGACGTCGAGCTTCAGGTCGTTCGCGGTCGCGAGCACGTGCACGATGCTGATCCAGTGTCCGCCCGGCGTGCCGGTCGCGCCGGCGTTGTCCGCCCAGAAGTTCGCGATCGCCGTCTGGTCGGACGTGAGGCTCGCTCCGGCGTCGCCGGTCGTTCCGTACACGACGAGCGCCTGCCCGTAGAACGCGGACGTCGTCGACGTCGAGTAGGGCGGCGCCCCCACGGGCGGGCACTCGTCGGAGTCGGTCACCGCGAACGTGCGCAGCGTGCCCCAGCACGGGAACGCGCCGACGCCCTGGCCCGGCCCGGTCGCCACCCAACCGCCGTCGATCGGCGCCGTCGGAGCGACGAAGGCGCCGTTGCACGCGGCGAGACCCGCGAAGCCGTCCGTCGCCGCCCACGCGATCACCGCGTTCGCGACGTCCTCGCCGTACTGCACGGAGCGATCGATCACGGCCTGCGACTGCGTGCCGGAGTAGAGCGCGAGGTTCGAGTCCTCGAGCGCGTCGATGCTCGCCTGCGAACCCGGGAAGAAGCTCGCGCTGAGCACGGCGAGCGCGCGGTTCGCGACGATCGGCCAGTGGTGCGGCGCGTTGACGGGCTCGGGGATCGTGCCCGCGGGGAACGAGACGAGCTGGCCTTGCAGCGTCTGGTGGTCGGGCATGCCGCGCACGATGGACTCGTAGAGCGCGATCGACGCGTAGCCGTAGATGCGCGACGCGGGCGGCGGAGCGGTGCTCGTCGATTTCACGCTCGCATAGAGGAGGTCGAACCAACTCGTCGCGACGTCGGGCGCGAAGGTGCTCGCGCGCGGGGAGTCGTTGATGCTGCTGCTCCCGCCGCCGCCGTTGCAGGCAGGGAGGAACGCGACGAGTGCGGCCGTGAGCAGGCTCGCGAAGGCGGTACGGGACACGATTGCCATGAGAAACCCTCGAACGTGGGGGGACGCGATGTCGGCGGATCTACGCGCTCTGTGCGCGCCGCGGCTTCGCGCCACCGTATCGGTGGACGCGCTCGGCGAGTGAAGCTCGAGCCGTACGGGCGTTTCGTGCGGGCGTAGCGCGTACGAGCGTCGCGCGTACGGGCTACGGCGCGTTCGTTCCGTCGCTTCGCACCGGTTCGGCACGCGACGAACTCGCGCTCCTACCATCGCGCCGTCCGCTCTCCACGCATTCCGCGCGCTCGTGCACTTCGCTCGACGCGTCTTCGTCACGGACCCACACCGCAATCGACGCCGCGCGAGAGCGCGCGTCCATACCCATGACCCCCCGCATTCCGTTCCTCGTCCTCGTCTGCGCTTCCGTTCCCGTCGCTGCGCGCGCTGGGAACTCGGACGACTCCCGTTTCAGTGCGCTCGACGGAGAGCTCGACGCGCTCGCGCGCACGCTGCAGCACGATTCGCAATCCGGCCCGACGTTCGGTGCGCTGCTCCGCGTCGCGTACGACGACGCGGACTCGGACCTCTCCGCGACGGCGGACGACGTCAGCGGTTTCCGCATGTACGACGCCCAGGTGTGGTTCGACTCGAAGGTCGGCGACTACGAGGTCTTCGTGAAGATGGACGCGGGCGAGACGAGCGCGTTCCCCGCGATCACCGGCGACGGCGTCGGCGCGTTCGGTCTGCGCGACGCGTGGGCGCGCACGAACGTCACGGACCAGCTCCAACTCTACTGGGGCCAGTACAAGTGCCCGCTCGTCCAGAGCGGCAACGTCGGCGACGGCAAGCTCTCGTTCATCGACCGCACGCGCATCGGTCAGCTCTTCTCCGCGCCCGGCGCGTACCAACCCGGCGCCGCGCTCGTCGGCGACTTCGACGCGTTCCACTTCAAGCTCGCGGTGCAGAACGGCGCGGACGGCGCGTCGGACGGCTGGGGCATCGTCGCGCGCGGCGAGTACCAGGTCGGCGAAGGCGCGAAGGCGCACGAGGGCGCGTACGGCGCTCCCGCCGGCTTCAACGGGACGTTCGGCCTCGGGTACTTCAAGGACGACAGCCAGATCGGCGGCTCCGACTTCGGATCGGCGTGGGCCGCGGACGCGTACCTGACGTACGACGCGTTCAGCTTCGAAGCCGAGATCCTCGACGCGGACGAGGAGCTCGCGAGCCGCGCGCTCGGCAACACGACCGACGACGCGACGCCGTGGGACGTCACCGCGGGCTACCTCTTCGGCGAGGGCAAGTACGAAGCGCTCGTCCGCTACCAGGACCTCGACAACGAGATCGGCGCGACGATCGTCGGCGCGGGTTTCAACTACTACGTCAACGGCCACGCCACGAAGTGGCAGGTCAACGCGTCGAAGTACGACGACGACGCGATCGACGGGACGATCCTGCAGCTCGGGCTCTCGATCGGCATCGACTCGCCGCACTGAACGCGAGCACGCCGCGGACGACGACCGCGCGACGGCGAGCCGGAGAGCGCGCCGTGCACGGAGCCACCGCGGCGTCGCTCCAACGTGCCTCGTGCGCTAGAACATCGACGTGGGGACGTGGATGAGGGAGCGCACGAACACGGGCCGAGTGGGGGCGATGCTCCTGCTCGGCCTCGTCTCGTTCCTGGGGCTCGCGCTGTTCTTCGTCGCGCGGGCGCTGCGCTCGCCGGCCGCGGATGCGCCGTCGAGCGAACTCGCGCGCGCGGCGCGGACCGAACCGACGCCCACGACGACGGAGCCGCTCGAGCGCCCCGCGCACGTCGATTCCCCCGCCCCCGCGGCGCCCGAAGCTGCGAACCCGCCGAACTCGCGCTCCACCGACGGCGGCGCGCTCGTCGTCTCCGTCGCGAGCGCGAACGGCGAACCCTGGACCGGCGCGTTCGAGCTCTGGCTCGAGCACGTCCCGCGCCTCGGCACGCGCTCGCTCCACCCGGCGGTGTACACGCGCCACGTCGGCGCCGAAGCGCGCGTGGAGCCGCTCCCCGCGGGTGACTACGCGCTCCACGTGCGCGCGCCCGGCCGCCGCAGCACCGACGCGCGCGTCACGCTCTCCGAGCGCGCCGTCACGACGACGCGCGCCGTGCTCGAGAACGCCGGCACGCTCCGCGGACGATTGCTCGACGGCGCGACTCCGCTCGACTCCATCGCCGTTCGACTCCGCGCGAAGGACCTCCGCGGCGCCGACACGACGATCACCGACGCCGAAGGCCGCTTCACCTTCGAGTCCGTGCTCGAAGGCCCGTGCATGCTCGAGGTCGGCCCGCCGAACGACCCGCTCGTGAAGGACTGGGCGATCGACCTCCGCGGCACCGAGCTCGACCTCGGCGACCGCTCGCTCCCGAACCTCGCGACCCTCCACGTCCTCGTGCGCGACCCGCAAGGCCGCCCCGTCCCGAACGCGCGCGTCACCGACGGCGAAACCACCGGCCACTTCGACCTCGCGACGGACGAGCACGGCGAAGCCCACGCCCGCCACCTTCCCCCGCGCCAATACCGCGTGTTCGCCGACCACACGGACCACGGACGAACGAACCGGCCGATCCAACTGGAGCCCGGAGCCGCCGCCACGCTCGAACTCACCCTGCCCCGCTGAGCAGCCCTCCGCGCGATCGAGCATCGAGGAACCCAGCTCCCTCGGACCGAGGAGCCAGACGCCCGAGCACCCAGGAGCCGAGAGCTCCCACACCGAGACGCTGAGAGACCCTAGAACCCCGCACGAGCCCGGGCCGGTCCTCCGGCCCGGGCTCGTGCGGGGTCCGGGATGCGGAGCACCCGAATGTGCTCCTTGGCGTCCCTCCCCCTTCTCTCGCCCATCCGGTAATTGCGCTCCCGACCGACACCACTCCCTCCGCTACACTGCGCGCCGCCGCATGCCTCCCCTCAAGATCTGCCTCGTCTCCTCCGAAGCCGCCCCCTTCGCGAAGACCGGCGGCCTCGCCGACGTCGCCTCCGCGCTCGCGCGCCACCTCGGCAAACGCGGCCACGACGTGCGCCTCGTCCTCCCGCTCTACCGGCGCATCGCGCAAGGCAAGTGGAAGCTCGACCCCGTCCCCGGCCTCCAAGACATCCCGATCCAGCTCGGCGCCCGCCGCACCTGGTTCAGCATCTCGACGACCGAGCTCCCCGACTCGAAGACGCGCGTCTGGCTCGTCCGCTGCCCCGATCTCTACGACCGCGAGGGCCTCTACACGCAAGACGCCGACGAGCACCTGCGCTTCGTGCTCCTGAACCGCGCGGCGATCGAGCTCTGCCAGTGGTCGCGTTGGGCGCCGGACGTCTTCCACGTCAACGACTGGCACGCGTCCCTGATCCCGCTCTACCTGCGCACGGTCTACGGCTGGGACCGGATGTTCGCGAACACGCGCACGGTCCTGACGATCCACAACATCGGGTACCAGGGGATCGTCGGCGCGGACAAGCTCCACGACCTCGGCTTCGAGCACGCCGCGAACCTCCTGCACCAGGACCACCTGCGCGAAGGCAAGATCAGCTTCCTCGAGACGGGCCTCCTGTACGCGAACGCGCTGACCGCGGTCAGCGAGACGTACGCGAAGGAGCTCCAGACCGCGGAGTTCGGCATGGGGCTCGAAGGGCTGCTCCGCGCGCGCAGCGATTCGCTCGTCGGCATCGTGAACGGCGTCGACTACGACGTATGGGATCCGCGGCACGACGCGCTGATCCCCGCGCGCTACACGCCGAAGGACCTCAAGGGCAAGCGCGTGTGCCGCGACGCGCTGCTCGCGAAGTACGGAATCTCCGCGGGTCCGCGCGTGCCGGTGTTCGGCATCGTGTCGCGGCTCACGGCGCAGAAGGGCTTCGAGCTCGTCGCCGAGGCGATGCCCGTCGTGCTCCACCGCGAGGACGTGCGCTTCGTCGTGCTCGGCAGCGGCGAGGAGCGCTACGAGCGCTTCTTCAAGCAGCTCCAGCAGTCCTTCCCGGACAAGGTCGCGTACGCCACGGGCTACGACGAGTCGCTCTCGCACTCGATCGAAGCCGGCGCCGACCTCTTCCTGATGCCGTCGCGCTACGAGCCGTGCGGCCTGAACCAGATGTACTCGCTGCGCTACGGCACCGTGCCGATCGTGCGGCGCACCGGCGGGCTCGCGGACACGGTGGAGGAGTGGGACGGCCGCGCCGGAACGGGCACGGGCTTCCTCTTCGACGCGTTCCGCGGCGACGCCTTCTTGAACGCGGTCGCGCGCGCGCTCGGCGCGTGGCGCGACGAGAAGGCCTGGGCGAAGCTCGTCCAGAACGGGATGGCGCAGGACTTCTCGTGGGAGAAGCAGGTGCGCCGCTACGAAGCGCTCTACGCGCGCGTCCTCGGACGTGGAGCGTGAGGACGCCCGACGCGCGCCGTCCGTCGACGCCGAAGACTCCGAACACGAACCCCCGCGCGGCCTCGCACGAGAGGCCGGAGACCCCCATGCACGTGATCTTCGTCGAGCCCAACTTCCCCCGGAACCAGCGCGAATTCCCGCGCGCGCTCAAGGCCGTCGGCGCGCGCGTCACCGCGATCGGCGAGGCGCCCGTCGGCGCGCTCGACTCGGAGATGAAAGGGTGGCTCGACGGCTACGAGCAGGTGCGCTCGGTCGTCGACGAGGACGGGCTCTATGACGCCGTGCGCGCGATCCAGTCGCGCGGCTGGGTCGACCGGCTCGAGACGACGGTCGAGGCGCACATCCAGGCCGCGGCGAGCGTGCGCGAGCGCTGCACGATCCCCGGGACGTCGGTGCGCACGGCGTTCCTCTGCCGCGACAAGCCCGCGATGAAGGAGGTGCTGCGCAAGGCGGGTGTCCCGTGCGCGCAGTCGATCGGCACGAGCGACGCCGCCGAAGTGCGCGCGTTCGCGAAGCAGGTCGGGTACCCGCTCATCCTGAAGCCGCGCGACGGCGCGGGCGCGTCGGGCACGAGCAAGGTCTCGAACGACGCGGAGCTCGAGACGGCGATCAAGGCGACGCGCGTCGACAAGGGCGCCCCGATCGCGGTCGAGGAGTTCATCGAGGGCCACGAAGGCTTCTACGACACGCTCTCGATCGAAGGCCGCGTGCAGCACGACTTCATCTGCCACTACTACCCGAACGTCCTCGAGGCGATGCGCACGCGGTGGATCTCGCCGCAGATCGTGCTGACGAATCGGATGGAGGCGCCCGACTACGCCGAGCTGAAGGAGATGGGCCAGAAGGTCATCACGGCGCTCGGCATCGGGACGTCGGCGACGCACATGGAGTGGTTCTTCGGGCCGAAGGGGCTCAAGTTCAGCGAGATCGGGTGCCGTCCGCCGGGCGTTCGCGTGTGGGACATCTACGGCGCCGCGAACGACCTCGACCTGTACGTCGAGTGGGCGAAGGCGATCGTGCACGGCCGCACCGACTCGAAGCCGTCGCGCGCGCGCGCGGGCGGCATGATCGCGCTGCGCCCCGAGTGCGACGGGCGCATCACGGGCTACGACGGGTTCGACAAGGTGCAGCACGCGTTCGGGCGGCACATCCTCGATTACTACCTGCCGCCGCCCGGCACGCCGACGCAGGGCGTCGCGGGCGGGTACATGGCGAACGCGTGGATCCGCATGCAGCATCCCGACTACGACGAGCTGCGGCGGATGCTGAACGCCGTCGGCGAGACGGTGAAGGTGCGGGCGCGGGGGTAGCGCGAAGGCGGTGAGCGCTTCGCGATGGGGGGCGCTCGGGCGGAGTGCTGCGCTCCGCCGGGCCGCGTTGCGCCCCGTGGGACGACACCCGGGACGGATCTCCGCCGAAAAGGCACGGAATCCGAGTCTCCCGCCCTCGGCCGCCGCAGGTGGCGGGGGGACGCCTCGACGGGCACCGCGCCTGCGAGGCGACCCCGTTCCGCTTCCCCAAGAAGGTCGCCCATGCCGCTCCCGGTCCTCCTCGCCGCTCTGGCTCCCGCGCTCCTCGTCCCGCAGGACCTCCAGCCCCTGCGCCTCTCGCCGACGAGCTCCCACTCGCCCGCCACCGCGGCGATCACGGAGCTCGCTCCGGCCGTTCCCGACCCCGCGCGCGTCCACTACACGCAACCCAGCGACCTCGACAACGCCGCGGAGCAGCCGCAGGTGATCTGGGCGCGCGGCGCGCAGTACAAGGCGAGCTTCGGCGCCGACGGCGCGACGTACTACCCGATCCTCGGGGAGAAGAGCACGCAGCACCACCCGCTCGCGCTCTCGCCGAGCGCGGTGACGGTCGGCGGCGAGCCGCTCGAGTTCGGAGCGGGAGCGCTCGCCGCCCGCGCGCACGATCACGTCGCGTTCGCGCGCGGCCCGTTCGTCGAGACGTACGACCTCACGCCCGACGCGATCGAGCAGAGCTTCGTCTTCGCGAGCCTCCCGCGCGCGGGTGAGCTCGTCGTGACGATCCCGCTCGACACGGACCTCGCGCTGCGCGAAGGCCCCGACGGCGTCGAGCTCGAGCACGAGCTCGGTCGCGTCACGTACACCGGCGCCGTCGCGATCGACGCGCGCGGTGCGCGCCGCGCGGCCTCGATGCACGTCGTCGACGGCGCGGTCGAGCTCCGTGTCGACGCCGAGTTCCTCGCGCACGCAACGCTGCCTGTGACGCTCGATCCGGTCGTGAGCACGTTCGTCGTCGACGGCACGGCGAACCGCGTGTTCCGCCGCCCCGACGTCGCCTACGACCCCGACTCGCACACGTGGCTCGTCGTGTACGGCGAGCTCGTCAACGGCGAGTACGACCCGATCTACGCCTTCTACGGCGACGATCCGTCGGCGGGGCAACTCTCGACGGGCTTCGTCGACCTCTCGACGAACTCGTGGCTCTCTCCCCACTGCGCCGACAACCGCGCCGCGCGGCAGTTCCTGATCGTCGGCGACGTGAACGTGGGCTCGACGTACCGCGTCGACGGACGCTGGCTCCCGGCGCCGGGATCCTCCGCGCCCTCGCTCCTGCGCACCGTGGGCGTGCCCACGATCAACTCGGCCGCTGGCTCGCGCGTCGGCGGCGATCCGCGCGCGAGCGGTCCGACGCCGTATTGCCTGACCTATTCGGACCTGCTCGCCGGCGCCCAGTTCGTCGTCCGGGTCGGGATCCTCGACACGAACGGCAACTTCGCGAGCGGTTCGCCCTACACGCTCGGCTCGCAGCCGGGCGCGCAACACCTTCTCTCGGCGATCTCCCGCAGCAACGACGGAGTCGAGTGGACGCTCGCATGGGAGCGGCACGCGAGCGGCGCCTCGTCGAGTCAGATCTGGACCGCGCGCGTCGGGACGAACGGGGCGATCACCGATCCGGCCCACGTGATCGTCACGAGCGTCGGGGCGGAACAGCTGACGACGGCCGCCGTGTCGAGCCCGATCCCGGGCACGCGCATCAACCTCGTCGCGTGGCAGAAGTTCGACGGGGTGTCGCAGTACGACGCCTGGATGCAGATGCTCAACCCCGACCCCTCGAGCTCCGGGCAGTTCAACCACAGCTATCCCGTCGAACTCGGGACGTCCTCGCTCTCGCCCGCGGTCGAATACGACGGCTCCAAGTTCCAAGTCGTGATCGTCCGGGCGAACGGATCGAGCACGGAGCTGGGCTCGCTCGAAGATCACCCCGTGTTCCTCGGCTTCGCGCCGACGGTCCCGAACGGCGCCACGCTCTGGTCGAACTCGAGCTTCGACGTCGGCGGGAACTCGACGCTCCGCGCCTGGCCGAGCCTCGCCTGTCCGGTCGTCGCCGGCGCGGATCCGTCCTTCGTCCACCGCGCGGCCATCGTCTCGCTCCAATACGCGACCACGGCCGGCAGCGGCTCGCCGTCGACGGTGCGGGGGACGGTCGCCGACACGGAGTCGGGCGGGTTCTTGTCGAGCTACTGCTCCGGGGACGGTTCCATCGGAGCGTGCCCGTGCAACAACAACGGCGCGATCGGACACGGCTGCGCGAACTCGATCAACGCCGCGGGTGCCCTGCTCGACGCGTCCGGCGTCAACTCGATGTTGAACGACACGTTCGCGCTGCACGTCACGGGCGTGCCCGCGACGACGACGTGCTGGTTCTTCCAGGAGAACGTCGTCGACGGGACCCCGTTCACCTTCGGCGACGGCCTGCGCTGCGGCACGGGCACGATCGTGCGCTTGAAGACGAAGGCCGCGGCGAGCGGCGCCGCGACGTACCCCGTGCCCGGGGAGACGCTGATCAGCGTTCGCGGCCAACTCCCGCCGCTCGGCGCGATGGTCGCGTACCAGGTGAGCTACCGCAACGCGCAGACGTTCTGCACGTCCTCGACGCTCAACATCACGAACGGCGTGCTGGCGATCTGGACGCCTTGACGCGCCCAAGATCGACTGCGAGCGGGGACGGGGCTCGCGGCTCCGTCCCCGCTCGACTTCGCTCTCGGACGAACGCGTCGGCCACGAGCGACCGACGAACGACCGCGGAGGCTCGGCGTGCGTGCGAGCCGCTCGAGCGCCGAGGTGGACGGCGGGCGACACGGAGCCCATGCGAGCGGAGACCGGCGGGGTCGCCGGCGAGCTCGACGAACTCCGTGCCGCCCCCCGGATCACGATCCCGCCTCTGGCTTCGCGCCTCCCATTTGTCTACACCGACCGCCGCGCCCGGAGGCTCGGGTGCGAGGTGGGTGTGTTCATGGACGCGATGGCTCTCTTGTGCACGTTGCATGCGGATGGACCGGCGACGCTGAAGCGCCTGCGCCAGGCGGGCTGCGCGACGCTCGATGCGGTCGTGGCGCTCGACTCGGAGCGCCTCGGAGCGCTCGTCCCCTGCACGCCCGCGGCGGCGCGGCGCCTTCAAAAGGAAGCGCGCACGCTGCGCGAACGCCTGCAGGGGAGCGCGAGTCCCGCCCCGCACGCCGAGCCGAGTCCGCGCGCCCCGCTCGTGGTCGCGCAGGACGAGTGCGAACACGACCCCGTCGCGACCTCCGAGTCCATCGAGGACGCGGCCGCGGAACTCGCGCCCGCGCTCGACACGCGCGCGGTCCACAGCGCCGCGAGCCCCGGCGAGAGCGTCGCGATCGAGCTCCATTCGCGCGAGAAGCGCCTGCTCGCCCGCGTCGTCGAAACCTGGCGCTCCCGCGACGCCGAGGACGACGCGAACGAGGCGCCGTCGAGCACGTCGCTCGAGCGCTTCGAGCGCGTGAACCCCGCCGAGCGCGGCGAAGAGCTCGCGGTCGTGCCGCCGTCCGAACTCGGCACGCCGCTCCACCCGCACGACCTCGACGGGCTCGACGCCGAGCTCGTCGCGCGCCTTTCCGCCGCGGGGGTCGCTTCGCTCGAGCTCCTCGCGCGCGCGGACGCGGTCGAGCTCATGAGGCGCGTTCCCGTGGGCTACTCGCGGCTCGCGCGGCTCGTCGCGCTCGCGCGCCGCGCGCTGCCGCCCGCGCGCGAGACGAGCTCGCCGGCCGAGCCGCTTTCGGCCTCGCGCGTCGTCGAGTCGGACAAGTTTTCGCGCTCGGAGCTTCCGTTCGCGTTGAAGCGGCCCGAGGCGACGTTGGATCTACCGGATGGTCTCAAGCGGACCCCGGTTCCCGCTCCGAAAGAACGGCCCACCACATTCGAGGCCGATCGCGAGGGGGCGGGCGGTCCGTTCGTTTAGGGACGGAGCTCTTCCAGGCAGGAATTCCCCCGCATCCGGCGAGGGGAGTTCCATGTTCGCAGTTGCTCTGTTCACGCTGCTCGTTTCGTCTCCGCATCCGGCAGGGGCCAAGACGACGAGCGTCGCCACACGTCCCGCCGGCTTCTCCACGCTTCGCGCGCGTTCCGACGACTTCGGTGCTCCGCGCGCGCCCGACGGAGCGCCCGGATTCGGCTACGGCCGCACACGTCGAGAGCTCGAGCGCTTCTTCCGCTCGAACGACGGCCCCGAGAAGGCGTTCCTCGCCGAGCTCGAAACGCTCGCGCGCGACGTCGAGCTCGAGATCGACGCCGTCGACGTGCGCTACGAGGAGTCGGGCGTCTACGCGCTCCTCGGCGACGTGTCCGGCACACCGGCGCGTCTCGGCGCGCGCTTCCACGAGCTCGCGTCCGACGTCGGCCGTGTGCTGCGCACGGGCGGCGCGCAAGCCGATGGGCTCGCGCGCCTGCTCACCGATCAGCGCTTCCGCGTCCGCGCGAACGTGATCGACGGCGCGGCGGCGGAGCTCTTCGACCTCCGCGGCGCGCTGCGCCTGCTCTCGGCGCAGACCGACGGTTGGGTCGACCTCACGGACGGCGAGGTCGCCGCGCTGTGCGAACGTTGCGATCTCGCGGCGGCGCGGCTGCGTGCGATCCGCCAGGACCTGCGCGCGCTGCGCGATCTGCCGTGCGCCTACGGATCGAACGCGCCGTGGCAGCGGGAGCACGAGCAGCTCCTGATGTTCACGCGCATGCACGACCACGAGCGCATCGAGCGCGACCTCGATCCGCTGCTCGCGCGGCTCGACGCGGCGGAGTCGGCGATGTCGCGTCCGCTCTTCACGACCGCGCTCGCGGAGCAGTGCGGCGAGGAGCTCGCCGATCGCGCGCGCCGCGTCGCGCAGGCGGAGGAACTCGTGCCGCAGGCGCGCGCTCTCGATCCGGATCGCGTGAGCGCGGTGCCGGCGACGAAGGCGATCGCGGGGATGTCGAAGACGGATCGTCGTCAACGCGCGGCGAAGCTCGCGTCGGAGGCGGTCGGGTTCGATCCGCTCGACGAAGAGGCGGTGTGGATCGCGGCGGTGACGAGCGATGCGGCGCAGGGGAGGTTCGAATCGCGCCGGTGGTTCGATCGGTATCTCGCGCTGCATGGGATTCGCGCGCACGACGATCGCACGTTCCGTGGGCGGACGTTGAGCGGCGAGGAGAAGCGGGCGCTCGACGCGGTGCAGGAGGCGGAGCGGGTCGTGAGGTGACGACGGTCGCGCTCGACTCGGCGGCGGGGCGTGGCGTCTTGGGCGCTGCGCCTCGTGTGGTTTTGGGGGCGGCTTGCGCGGGGAATCGTGTCGGTCGGGAGCGCGGGAGGCGGGTGAGGAGCAACGGAGACTGGGCGCAAAGGCGCACATGTGGGTGCTCCGCATCCCAGACTCCGCACGCTCTCCGACCGGAGGAACCGGTCGGAGAGCGTGCGGAGTTCTAGGGTCTCCCAGGGAGTGGGGCGCGGGCCGAGGACGGGATCGCCGGGGTGGGAGCGAGCGATTGAGGGGCGCGCGCCGTTCGTGGGGCTCGCGTTCGTCGGCGGATCGACGTGTTGCGCGTGGCTCCTCAGCTTGGCGGATCGACGTGCGGCGGAGGCGTCGTCGCTCGCTGGGGGGTTACTTCGCGGCCTGCATTCCGTGCGGCACGAGGAGGTTTTGGATCCAGGTCGTCAGCGCGCCCGTCGTGGGGTCGATCGACGCGATGCGGCCGGGGGGCGAGCTCGGGCCTTGGAGGGAGAGGAGGCAGCGGCCGCTCGGGGTGAAGGCGAGCGCGAGCGCGTGCTCGTCGGTGCCGACCGGGATCGGCGTGTGGGCGAGAACGTGTCCGTTCGCGGGGTCCAGTCGGAGGAGTTCCTCGACGTGCTGCGGTGCGGGGACGCGCTTCTCGGCGACGGCCCACAGCTCCGCGCCGTGGAACGCGAGGCCGCGCACGCCGAAGTCGCCGGTGTCGCCGAGGCGCGTGAACGTGCCGTTCGTGCGATCGACGCGCACGAGGTTCTCGGGTACGCTCGAGCGCTCGATCGCGAGCAGGTGGCCCGCGGCGTCGAACGCGAGCGCGTCGAGGTAGGTCGTCCCGCTCACCGGGATCCAGCGGTCTTCCTTCCGCGTCGCGAGCTCGATGCGCTGCAGTACGGTGCGCCACGCTTCGGGCGTGCCGCCGAAGCTCGTCTGCGCGATCCAGAGGTGTTTGCCTTCGGGATCGAGCGCGGCGTCGGTGGGGAAGTGGAGGCCGTCGTGAGCCGCGACGGGGCCGAGGTCCTCGATCGCGAGCTTCGCGAGGTCGACGCGCAGGAGCGAGCCGTTCGGGATGGACTCGTTGCGGCCGACGACGCCGTAGAGCACGCCTTTCTCCCGCGGCAGCGCCGCGTGCGCGGGCGTCGTGGTCGACGGCGTCGACGCCTGCGGGAGAGCGGAGAACGACGCGAGGAGCGCGACGGCGAGCGCGGGGGAGTTCAGGGACATGGCGCGTGCACGGGGGACCACGGGGAGGAGCGAGTTCACGGCGCGCGCGCCGGCACGCGGCGTGCCCGAGCCGAGACCGGCGCGGCGCGGCGCGCGCGCGCGGTCGCGAGCTCGACGTGACCGCTCGAGAGGTCGGCACGGATTCCGTGCATCGGCGCTCCGATCACGCTCCCCGCGAGGGAGCGAAGCGGCGCGCGAGCTCGCTCCCGATCCCCGCGAACGACACGTGGTTCAGCGGGAACTCGAGGATCACGTGCGCGAACGACAGGAGGAAGAGCCAGCGGGCGCCGAGCTCGTAGCTCGCGCCGTAGAGGGCGAGCGACGCGATCCAGAGCGCGGCCGTCAGCGCGAGCTTGCCCTTGTGCACACGGTGCCAGCCGATGACCGACGTCTTCGAGAACCAGTTCAGGTAGTGGTACGTGTACGCGAACGCGAGGAAGCGCATGACGCGCGTGCCCGTCTCGCTCGCGAAGATCCCGGCCGCGCTCGGGTCGGCGCCGAGCAGGCGCAGGAGCTCGCGATTGAGCCCGCTGAACGGGACGTAGCTCGCGCGCGCGTATTCGGACGCGACCGCGGGCTCGTGCACGGGCGCGAGCCACGCGGCGGCGCCGCAGACGACCATCGCGGCCGCGGCGAGGAGCCCCGCGCGGCTCCCGCTCTTGAGCGCGCCGTAGAGCATGAAGAGGAACGTGAAGAGCGCGACGTGCAGAATCGTCGTCACGAAGAGGCCGAAGAGGAACCACGCGTGCGGGGCGACGGCGGCGAACGCGACGACGAGTGCGGCGACGGCGAGCACGCCGAGCACGCGCTCCAACGGCCGCTCGAAGCGCGCGAACACGAGCGCGCAGCCGAACGCGGCGAACGTGAGGTGCGGCGCGAACGGCGCGAGCGCGTGCACGTGGTGGGAACCGAGCACGAACGGCGCGCCCAGCGTCGCGAGCACGGCGAGGCCGGCGAGAACGAGCGCGTCGCCGCGGCCGCGCGTGAAGTAGCGCCGCTCGTGCAGCCAGGCGATCTCGGTGAGGTAGTGGAGCGGTCCGAGCACCGCGTACGCCGCGAGGAAGAGCTCGAACGGCACGACGAACGCAGCACCGAGCGCGGCGAGCATCAGTCCGACGTTCAGCCGATCGATCGCGCCGGGCGACATCGATCGGGAGGATACGAAGGACGCGCGCGGGGCGCGAGAGTCGCGAGGGGCGCGAGGGGCGCGAGGGTCGCGAGGGTCGCGCGCTCGGAGGTCGCGCGCACCACCGTCGAGCGAGTGCGAGCCGGGGGCGGCGCGGTCCCTGCCTTCGAGCGCGCGCGACGGCCGGGCGGCGCGCCGTGCCTTCGAGCGAGCGCGACGCGGGACCGTGCGCTGCTCCCGCCCCGAACGATCACGACGCAGGGGGCGCGTGCTGCGCCGTCGAACGAGCCCGACGCGGCGGCCGGGCGCGCACAACGCGACGGAGAGCGCGGCGCTCGTCACGCAGGTCGCGCGCTCCGCGTTCGAACGCTGCGCGCTCCGCGAACGCGCGGGTTGCGTGCCCGCGCTCGCGTGCTTCGCACGCCGTCCGTCGCCGCCCGGGCCCGCGTCAACGGGCCAGCGCCGCGCGCGCCGCTTCGAGGCGCTCGCGCGTCCCCGCGCGGCGCGGGTCGAGCTCGAGCGCGCGCTGGAACGCGCTGACGGCCTGGTCGTGGTGGCCGAGCGCCTCGAGCGCTTGTCCGAGCAAGTCGACGCGGCTCGGATCGTTCGGCGCCTGCTCGGCGGCCTTGCGCGCGACCTCGACGGCGAACGCGCGCTCCTCCATCGAGATCGACGCCGAGTCGAGCACCCAGGCCGAGACGAGCTCGCGCGCGACGTCGTTCCGAAAACGCGGCGGACAGTACTTCCAGGCCTCGCGCGCGGACTTGCGCGCCGCTGCGCGCGCGCGGGCCTCTTCGTCGGGCTTGCCCTCGTTGCGGCGCTGCACGGCGGTGAAGTTCTCCATGTTGCGCCGCGCGATCCAGCCCTCGTAGCGCAGCTCGGGGAGGGTCTCCGCCTCGATGAACGCGGCGAGCGGCGCGGGGTCGAGCTTCTTCTCGGTCTGGAACGCGAGGTTCACCGTCGCGACCGCGTTGTCGAGCGCGGCGCGCCGATCGAGCCAGCGCACGCCGGGCTCGCCGAGCTGGCGGATCGCGTCGAGCTGCGCGTTCGCGCCGGCTTCGTCGCCGGCGTTGCGCAGGAGCTGAGACACGCGCCAGCGCTCGTACGGGCTCGAGGCGTCGAAGCCCTCGCCGCGTCCGATGCGCGCGCGGAGCTCCGCGCCCTCCTTCTTCGATGCGTCCCCGTCGCCGAGCTGTGCATAGCGCTGCATGAGCTCGCCGCGCAGGAAGACGTTCGCGGGCTCGAACTGCACGCGGTCGACGAGCTCCGTCAGCGTGTTCTCGCCGCTCCGGATGCGCTTCGCCTCGCGCAGGAAATCCCCCGGCGCGAGGTAGCCCGCGATGCGGTCGCGCAGCTCGCCCGTCGGTTCGGCGAACACGAGGTACGGATACGCGCGCGCGCCGTAGCGCTGCGCGAGCCGCGCGCCGTCGATCGACGCGCCGAGGCGCACTTCCTCCGCGTCGACGGCGTAGCAGAGGAAGTTCCCCATGAAGTCGACGACGGCGGGATCGGTGAACGTCTCCGCGTCGAGCTTCTTGCACCACGAGCACGACGTCGTCCAGAAATCGAGGAAGATCGGTCGCCCGCTCCTTCGCGCCGCGTCGAGGAGGTCGTCGAAGCTCCCTTGGAACCAATCGAGCTTGCCGTGCGCGGCGCGTGCGGCGGTGGGCGCGGGGGGCGCACCGGCGGGCGGCGTCTGAGCGGGGGCGAGGAGCGCGAGCGCGGCGAGGGGCGTCAGGAGGGAGGTCGGCATGGTGCGGGTGCGTGCGGCGGAGTCCGGAGGGGCTCGCGATTCTGACCGAAGCGCGGCGGGCCGGTGCGCCGCGGAGCGAAAAAGGGCGGTTCGAGCGCAGACGAACCGCGTCGAGCGCTCGCGAGCCCTGACGGCGCGCGCTCCGTCCGCTATCTTGTTCGCCCCCGTCGCGCGCGCCCACCGCGCGACGGACTCCCCGAGAGCGGACGAGGCCCCGCGTGACGACCACCGTGACCGCATTCCCCACGAACCTGATCCCGTCCAGCGCGTCCCGTTCGGGCGACGACCCGATCTTCGCGCTCAACGCCGAAGCCCAACGCCGCGCGAAGGCGGGCGAGTCCGTGATCAACGCGACGCTCGGCGCGCTGATGGAGGACGACGGCACGCTCGCGGTCATGCCGTCGGTCATCGACGCGTTCCAGCGCGTGCCGCTCAAGAAGGCGGCGAGCTACGCGCCGATCGCGGGCGACGCGGAGTTCCTCCGCGCCGTGATCCAGGACCTCTACGGCGAGGGTCCGCTCGCGGAGCAGTCCGTCGCCGTCGCGACGCCGGGCGGGACGGGCGCGCTCCACCACGCGGTGACGAACTTCCTCGAGCCGGGGCAGGCGCTGCTCACGACGAGCTTCTTCTGGGGCCCGTACTCGACGATCGCGCAGGAGACGCGCCGCGCGGTCGAGACGTTCCCGATGTTCGACGCGAAGGGCCGCTTCCACGTGCAGGCGTTCGAGGACGCGCTCGTGCGGCAGATGAAGAAGCAGGGGCGCGCGCTCGTGTTCCTGAACTCGCCGTGCCACAACCCGACGGGCTATTCGCTCGACGAAGCGGAGTGGAGCGCCGTCGCGGAGAGCGTGCGGCGCGCGGCGGAGCTCGGCCCTGTCGCGTTCCTCGTCGATCTCGCGTACGCGCGTTTCGGCTCGCGCGCCTCGCAGAACTGGGTCAAGCACGTCGCGCGCATGGTCGACCCGGCCGTCGTGCTCGTCGCGTGGAGCGCGTCGAAGAGCTTCGCGCAGTACGGATCGCGCGTGGGGGCCCTGGTGGCGACGCACCCCGACCGCCCGGAGCGCGAGCGGATCGCGAACGCGCTCGCGTTCTCGTGCCGCGGGACGTGGTCGAACTGCAACCACCTCGGCCTGCTCGCGATCACGGGCCTGCTCGCCGAGCCCGCGCAGCGCGCGAAGGCCGACGCGGAGCGCGCACGCCTGATCGCGCTGCTCGACGAGCGCGTCAGCGCGTTCAACCGCGAGGCGACGGCCGCGAAGCTCGCGTACCCGCGCTACGAAGGCGGGTTCTTCGTGTCCGTCTTCACTCCGGACGCGAAGACGACCGCGCAGACGATGCGCGACGAAGGCGTGTTCGTCGTGCCGCTCGACGGCGCGGTGCGCATCGCTTTGTGCTCGACGCCGGTGAAGGAGATCCCGCGCCTCGTCGCGGCCCTCGCCCGCGGCGTCGCGGCGGCGCGCGCGCGCGTCTGAGGCCGGAGCGTTCGGCCCGGCGTGAAGGGCGTCGCGACAAAAGGCGGCGCCCCGCGCGTTCGATCGTGAGAGAGGCGCGCAGGCGAGCCGCCGGGCCCGGGACGCGCGCGAGGGTCGAACGCGGAGTGGGCCCGCGCTCCTTCGTCCTCGTCGAGCGCGCGTGCGCGAAGCGCTCGCTGGACTTCGAACCCCGTGTGCGTGTGAGCCGTGCGGGAGCGAGCGGACCGTCGACGTCGTGGGCGTCGTGACCGCGCGCCAGGCGGCTCGACCCTTCGCGCGGAGCCGGTCGGGCGGTGCGAGAGGGGCTCCTGGGCGTGGGGCTGTCACGAGAAGTTGAAGAGAAGCGAGCGAGTCCGTCACGACACGCTGCGGCCAACTCGCGGTCATTCGGGGCGAGCCTGCGTGTCTCGAATTCGGCGGCGCGTGCAGCCGGTGGAGCGTCTCGAGCACCGGTTTGTGGTGCGGGCGCTGCGAGATGGGCTCCTGAGCGTGGGGCCGTCACGAGAAGTTGAAGAGAAGCGAGCGAGGCCGTCACGACGCGCTGCGGCGAGCCTCGTGTTCATCCGGGACGAGCCTGCGTGTCTCGAATTCGGCGGCGCTTGCAGCCGGTGGAGCGTCCTCGAGCGCCGGTTTGTGGTGCGCGCGCTGCGAGAGGGGCTCCTGGGCGTGGGGCTGTCACGAGAAGTTGAAGAGACGCGAGCGAGTCCGTCACGTCGCGCTGCGGCGAGCCTCGTGTTCATCCGGGACGAGCCTGCGTGTCTCGAATTCGGCGGCGCTTGCAGCCGGTGGAGCGTCCTCGAGTACCAGTCCGCGGTGCGGTGCGGTGCGGTGCGGTGCGGTGCGGTGCGGTGCGGTGCGGTGCGGTGCGGTGCGGTGCGGTGCGGTGCGGTGCGGTGCGGTGCGGTGCGGTGCGGTGCGGAATGTCTGCCCAATCAAGATGACGCCCTTGCGCTCGAGATCCGCTTCGGCCCGGGGCGACGTGGAGTGTTCGGAATGTCTGCCCAATCAAGGCGGTGCATGGATGCTCGGGTCCCGATCCCATCTCGAGCGTGCGTGTCGGCTCGAGCGTGCGTGTCGGCTCGAGCGTGCGTGTCGGCTCGAGCGTGCGTGTCGGCTCGAGCGTGCGTGTCGGAATGTCTGCCCAATCAAAACGACGCGCGGTGCGCTCGCGCTCCGCTCCGGCTTGGCGCGTCGAAGTGCAGTCGAGGCGCTGTCTCCATTCGACCCACTTTCCACCCACATTTCTTCGAGAAATTCGATCACCGCCCGTCGTCACCGACGTCTATCCGCTGTGACGATCAAGCGCGATCAGCATCAAGCTTCGTTCGGGTTCAAGTCTCGCGGCGGCTCGCGAGCCGGTGCCGGGCGCAGGCGACTCGCGACGCGACCTCAGGTCGCGCATCGCGCGCGGCCCGCTCTCTCCGGGCGGCATCCGCTGCACGTCACCGTGCGCATCGTCGACGGCGTGCAGAGCTTGCGCTCGCGCGGCGTGCAAGACGTCCTTCGTGCGGCGCTTCGAGACGGCGCGGAACGCTTCGGTCTGCGCGTCGTGCACTACGGCGCCGCGTCGAACCACGTGCACCTCGTGTGCGAGGCGGAGGACGAGCAGGCTCTTGCGCGCGGCATGAAAGGGCTCCTCGTGCGGATCGCTCGCCGGGTGAACCGCTTCCTCGGTCGTTCGGGGGCGCTGTTCGCGGACCGCTATCACGCGCGCGAGCTCATGGCTCCGCGCGACGTGCGCAACGTGCTCGTCTACGTCTTCGGCAATTCGCGTCGGCACGGCGCGGTCGTGACGGAGAAGCTCGATCCGTGCACGTCCGCGGCGTGCTTCGACGGATGGGCGGAGCTCCGCGGAGCGCCGACGTGGCTTGCGCGAGCGCGAACGTGGCTCTTGACGTCGGGGTGGCGCCGGCGCGGGTTGATTTCGATCCGGGAGTTGCCGCGCGGCGCGAGACCGTGACGCGCGCGGACCCGATCGAGGTCGCGGGATCGCCCGAGAGCGGAGTGCGCGAAGTCGAACGCGTCGGTGGAGGTTCCTCGCACGACAACCAGAACGCTCAGAGGCTCGCACGCGCTGCACGGAACTCGGCGGAGCGCGCCGGCCGCGCACGGAGGGCCTTCGACCTCGAGCCGACGGCGTGCGCGCCCAAGCGACGCCCGCGGCACCACACCCCCGCGCCGCGCGCGACCCGCGTCTCGCCCGCGTCGAATCGACGGCTACGACCCTGCACCGCGCACGGGGCGTTGCAGAGACACGGGCGGGTTGGAACGAGTCTCGCCCCTCGCGGAGCACGACGAACGCAGGAGCGTTCGACTCGAGGACGCGAGTCCCGCGCGCGCTCGCGGTCCGCGCGCTCTGCGTGCGACGGGGACGCGCGGTCCGGGCTCCATCGTTCGTCTCTGCCGGCACGCCGCTCCGGCGACGGACGACCGCGCGCGCCGCGTGCGGCTCGCGCCATCGGCCTCGCGCACTCCTTCCCGCCGCGGATCGCCGCGTGCCGTGAACCGCGCTCGACCGAGTCCCACGGGCCCGCCGGCCCACCGAATCGGCCCGCGCCCGCGCTCTCCGCCTCGAGAAGTCGGTCCTTCACCGTCGCGCCGCACGGATGCGCCCAAAGAGGGGCTCCCACCCGCGCGCCGGGCTCCGGTAGGATCTTCGCCCGACTCGCATGAGCTCCTTTCACGACTTCCAGGCCGAGATGCGCGGCGGCAGCGGGGGCTGGGAGTTGCAGCATCGCTACGGCGAGCGCGTGCACATCCTCGACAACGTCTACCTGCTCTCCGCGCTCGCGCGCATCGGTTCGCCGAACGTCGCGCACCGCGACCTGATGGCGCTCCTGCGCAGCGTGTACCAGACGCTCCTGATGACGGGGTGCGGGCGCGAGCTCCCGCGCGTGCGCGCCGAGGAGCCGACGCGCATGGCGGCGACGCAGCCCCAGCGCGGCGTGTACCGCGGCGCGCTCTTCGATCCCGCGACGAACGTCGTCGTCGTCGACATCATCCGCGCGGGCATCGTGCCGTCGCAGATCTGCTTCGAGCTCCTCACCGCGGTGCTCAGCGAGAAGCGCGTGCGGCTCGACCACTTGAACATGGCGCGCAAGTCGGACGACGCGGGCCACGTCACGGGCGTCGACCTGTCGGGGAGCAAGATCGGCGGGCGCGTCGACGGCTCCGTGCTCCTGCTCCCCGATCCGATGGGGGCGACGGGCAAGACGACGGTGCGCGCGCTCGAGCACTACCACGCGCACTACGGCAAGCCCGCCAAGATCGTCGCGCTGCCGATGATCGCGACGCCGGAGTACCTGCGGAACGTGCTCGAGGCGTACGACAACTTGGTGATCTACACCGCGCGCCTCGACCGCGGCATGAGCGACCCCGACGTGCTCGCGACGATGCCTGGGACGCACTGGGACCGCGAGCGCGGGCTCGACGAGAAGAGCTACATCGTCCCGGGCGCCGGCGGGATGGGCGAGGTCATCAACAACTCCTGGTGTTGAGCGCGCGAATCGCGTCCGCGGTCCTCGACGTGTCGGGCGCACGGGGTTTTCGCTGCGCCGCGCGCAACGGGGCGCGTCCGTGCGGCAACCCGCAGGAAGAAAGGCGGATTCCTGGAACTCGCCGGGCGCTTGGAAACGCCTGAAGGACGAGCGGACGTCCGCGCGCTCCCTTCCCCTGCAAGGAGTTCCCATGTCGATCCCGCACTCGAGCCTCCCGGGCTTCCTCGCGCTCTCCGTGCTCGCCCTGCCGCTCTCGGCGCAGTCGCCGATCGCCACGCGCGTCCCCGTGTTCGCGCCCGCGAAGGCCGCGGCGGTCGTCGCGCCCCCGACGGCGCCGCTCGCGGGCGTCCCCGGCGACGACTGCACGGCGCCGATCGCGCTGCCGAGCTACGGCAACTTCGCGTTCGACAACAGCCTCGCGACGACGAGCGCCGTTCCGAGCGGAGCGTGCGGCCTTTTCGGCACCAACGCGATGGATCACGATCTGTGGTTCACCTGGACCTCGCCCAGCACCGGGGCCGTGGTGGTGACGACGATCGGCCTGACCGGGATCGACTCGATGCTGGCAATCTATGCGGGCTCGGGCTGCCCGACGGGCAACCCCATCGTGTGCGACGACGACGCCTGCGGGACTCTCCAGAGCTCGGTGTTCTTCACGGCGACCGCGGGCGCGAGCTACACGATCCAGCTCGGCTCCTTTCCGGGCGCGATCGGAGGCGCGGGGAGCTTCGCGCTCTCGGGCACGCTCCCGCCGCCAGGAGGATGCGCTTACGACGACGGCGTGTCGGAGAACTCGATCGGCCTCACGACGGGCGGACAGATCGCGTGGATGCACCGCTTCGGAGCGCCCCAGGACTGGACGAACGTCACCGACGTGTCGACGGCGTTCGGGACGGCCGCGTTCCCCGGCGCATCGCCGCCCAACGGCACGCCGGCGGAGATCGTCGTCTGGGACGACACGGACGACGACGGCGATCCGCGCACCGGGCTCGCGCTCGTCGGCGTCTACCCGACGACCGTGCAGAACGTCGACACCGACGCGTTCGTGACGACGGCGCTCTCGCCCGCGCCGTGGCTGCACGGAGTGTTCTTCGTCGGCGTGTCGCTGACGCACGCAGCGGGGACGTTACCGGCTCCGTTCGACACGTCGGGGGTCTGCGGCGGGAGCCGACTCAGCTGGCTCGCCGGCTTCCCGGGCGGCGCGCTCGACTACACGAACCTCCAGGCGCCCGGCTCGATCCTCTACAGCAACGAAGAGCTCGGCCTCGGCGGGCTCTGGCTCCTGCGCGCCGGTTGCGACGTCGCGGTCGGGACCCCGGACTGCGCGGGCGACGGAACGCTGGCGACGTCGTGTCCGTGCGCGAACTTCGGCGCGCCCGATCACGGCTGCGCGAGCTCGTTCAACCCGGCGGGCGCGAGCCTGCTCGCGAGCGGAAGCGTGTACCTCGACGACGTCGTGCTCCACGGGAGCGGGATGAACGCGACGGGGAGCTGCATCTTCCTGAAGGGGGATGGGTTCGTCGTTTCGGGGAGCCCGTTCGGTGACGGCGTTCGCTGCGCGAGCGGGAACCTGATCCGGCTTCGGACCGTGCCGCTCGTCGGAGGCTCGGCGAGCTTTCCGGACTCGACGGAGACGATCACGCTGTCCGCGCGCGGGGGCTCGCCGGTCGGGAGCGGGCTGCGCGCGCACTACACGGTCTACTACCGGAACGCCGCCGCGGCGTTCTGCCCGCCGGAGACGTTCAACGCGTCGAACGGCTACACGATCACCTGGTGGTAGACGCGCAGAGCGACGTCAGCGCGTTCGGGCGTCGCGCAGGAGCGAGTCGACCTCGGAGAAGAGCGTCGAGAGGTCCTCGGCGCGATCCTTGGGCGCCTTCTTCTGCGCGTCCCGCGCCTTTTCCAGCGCGGCCTTCGCTTCCTCCTCGCGGCCGAGACGCGCGAGCGCGAGCGCGCGCACCGCGAGCGCTCCCGGCCGCCCCTTCGCGTCGCCGCGCTCGAGCAACTCGAGCGCGCGCGCCGTGTCCCCCGCGCGCACCGCGCCGAGCGCCAGCACTTCGCGGTGGAACGGGCGGTCGGGGTCGAGACGCCACACGCGCTCCGCCTGCTGGAGCGCCGAGCGGTAGGCCGTCACGCCCTCGTCCTTCTGCTGGAGCACGCGCAGGCTCTGGCGCAGCGTCGTGCGCGCCTCCTCGCGCAGTTCGTCGATCGGCGCGCGCGTCGCGGCGCGCAGTTCAGGCGCGAGCGACGCGTCGCGCGCGATGTGCTCCTCGACCGCTCGGACCGAGCCGAACTCGCGCTCGAGGCGCGTGACGAGGCCCCGCGCGCGACGCTGCGTCGCGAGCCACTCCGTGCGGTCCGCGGCGTGCAGATCGGACGCGCGTGATTCCAGGATCCGCACGACGCCGCGGTCGAGCGCGCAGGCGACGCGAGCGCCGTCCGCGCTCAACGCGAGGTGCTCGACGCGTCCGCCGGTCTGCGCGAGCGTGGCGACCTCGAGCAGGCTCGGCGCATCCCACACGCGCAGCATGCCGTCGCCCGAACACGTGAAGAGCCGAGCGCCTCCGGGAGCCGCGAGCACGTCGCTCGCGCTCTTGTCGCGCTTCGACGCCTTCGCTTCGAGGCGGCCCTGCGCGAGGTCGTAGCGCTCCATCGCGCCACGCGCGTCCGCGACGGTCACGGCCGCGAACGCGGGCTCGTACACGAGCGCCGTCACGGCTTCGCCTCCCGCGCGGACCTTGCGGCGCACGGTTCGGGTCGTCGGATTCCAGTCGAGCACGCTGCCGTCCTCGGCGCCGGACACGACCTGCGCGCCGTCCACGCTCGCGGTGAGCGCGGTGACGCGCGCGGCATGACGCTCGGTCGTCGCGAGCACGCGCTTCTCGGTGACGTCGAGCCAGCCGAGCCCGCCGTCCTCGCCGCCGACGACGAAGACGTCGCCCGCGAACGCGCCGCAAGTCCAGCGGCCTTCGACCGTCCACTCCGACTCGAGCGTCGGAAGGCGAAGCACGTGGAGCCCCCTTTCGTGGACGACGTAGGCGCGCGCGCCGTCGGGGCTCACGCTCACGCCGCGCACGGAGCCGCGCGGAATGCGCAGCGTGGCGGACGTCTCGCCGGTGTCGGCGTCGAGCACCGCGACGCGGCCCCACGTCGATCCCGCGACGAGCCGGCGCCCGTCAGGCGTGAACGCGAGCCCCGCGATCTTCCAATCGGGGAGCGGGAGGTCGTAACTCGCGCGCGGGATCTCGGGGTTCCACACGCTGATCACGCCGCGCTTGCCGGCGCCGGCGAGCCAGCGGCCGCTGGGATCGAAGGTGAGCGTCGTCCCGTCCTCAGCGGCCGTGGAGAGCGTGCCGAGCTCCGAGAAGTCGTGGCGGTCGAACACGCGGATCCCGCCGTCGCTGCGCCGACACGCGATGTGGTTCGGGCCGATCACCCAGTCGACGAGGAGACCGGCGATCGTCTCGGCGTCCTCGCGGCCGGCGAGGCGCTGTTCGAGGCGCGCATCCCAGAGTTGCACGCCGTTCGTCGACGTGCAGAGGAGCACGGCGTCGCCTTCGAACGCGGCGGCCGTGACGAAGCTCCCGGGGAAGCGCCGCGTGGCGACGAGCTCGCGGCGCTCGAGGTCGAACACGCGCACGGCTCCGTCGCGATCGAGGCTGAGCGCGCGCGTACCGCGCGCATCGACCTCGATGCCCTGCACGAGCATCCCGCCGCTCCCGAGCACGAACGTCGCTTCGCCGGCGTCGACGTCCCACGCGAACACGCGTCCCGTCTCGTGGTCGTCGCTGGGCGTCGCGCTCGTCGAGAGGAGATTGCCCGCCGAGCTCAGGAGGTGCCTTCCGTCCGGTAGGAATCGCAGCGCGGTCACCGGCTGCTCGTGCTTCCCGATGCGCCGCGGTTCCGCGCTCGAACCGGGCGTCCAGAGCTGGATCGTCCCGTCCTGCCGCGCGACGGCGAGCGCCCGTCCGTCCGGAGTCCAGGCCGTCGAACGGAGCGCGTAGGTCTCCGCCGTCAGCGAGTCGACCCTCGCGCCCGTCGGCGCGTCGCGCACTTCGATGCGCTTCGCGAAACGGACCGCGAAGCGCGCGCCGTCGGGGCTCCAGGAAATGCGCTCGACGGCTTCCGGCGCCGAGCCCGGGGCGAGAGCGATCTCGCGCACGATCGGGTTCGCCGCGAGGGTGAGATGGCTCCATTCCCACCCGCGCAGCGCGGCGTCGCACGCCTCCAACCGTCGGCGCGCTTCGTCGACCGCGTTGAGCGTCAGGCTCGCGTTCGCGGTCGAGAGGCTCGCGCCGTAGCTCTGGAGCACCGCCGCGTCGCGCGCGGCGGCGAGCTGCGCGTTCTTCGCGTGCGTGACCCACGCGATCGAACCGAGACCGCCGAGGAGCACGAGCGTCGCAGCCGCGAGCGCGCCGGCCGCGAGCTTGTTGCGCGCGACCCACTTGACGAACTCCGCGCGCGCGCCCGTCTTGTGCGCGCGCACGACGCGGCCCTCGAGGTACGCCTGGAGGTCGTCGCCGAGGGCGAGCATGTCCGCGTAGCGGTCGCGCTTCTCGCGCGCCATCGCCTTCTCGCAGATCGCGACGAGCTCGGGCGGGACGTCGCGCGCGACGATGCGCTCGGGCGGACCCGCCTGCAGCGCGCGCAGCACCTCGATCGCGTTGCGCTTCGTGCCCGGCGGCACGTAGGGGCGGTGGCCCGCGAGCAGGTGGTAGAGCATGGAACCGACCGCGTACACGTCGGAGCGTTCGTCGACCTCCTCGATCGCGCCGCGCGCCTGCTCGGGCGCCATGTACGCGGGCGTGCCGACGATCGAGCCCGCCATCGTGAGCTGCGGCGACGCGCTCGTGCTCGCCGCGTCGACGTCGCGCGCGCGGAGCACGGTCGAGCTGTCCTCCGCATGCGGCGTCACGCGCACCTCGACGGTCTCGGGCCGGTCCGCGACGCGCGCGAGGCCCCAGTCCATCACGTAGGTCTCGCCGAAACGGCCGACCATCACGTTCGCGGGCTTCAAGTCGCGGTGCACGACGCCCTTCGAGTGCGCGAAGGCCATCGCCTCGCACACGCGGTGCAGCGACTGAACGGCGCGCGTGCGCGTCCAACCCTCCTCGCCCTTCTGGACGAGCTCGATGATCTCCTCGAAGTTGCGGCCCTTGACGAGCCGCATCGTGAACCACACGCGGCCCTTCTCGTCGACGCCCATGTCGTGCACGGGCACGACGCCGGGGTGGTCGAGCTGACCGGTGACCTGCGCTTCCTCGAGGAAGCGCGCGAGGAGGATCTCGGCGGAACTCGCCGCGTCGGGATCGTCGTCGTCCTCGCGCTCGAGCAGCACCTTCATCGCGAGCGTGCGGCGGAGCACGTGGTCCTGCACGCGCCGGATCGAACCCATCCCGCCGCGTGCGATCTCGCCGTGGTCCTCGTAGCGTTCGGTCTCGGGCGTGCGCGCCGCGAGACGCTCGAGGAAGCGGCGTGCCGACGCACGCGCCTCGAGGCTCACGTCGGCGGGTTGCGACACGTTCGGCGAGGACGCGTTCGAAGTCGGACGCGTCGTGCGGCCGGGCTCGCGCGCGTCGGAGCCTCCGGTGCGGTTCGTGTCGGACATGGTCGGCGCGGCAGGATACGCGTGGCGAGAGCGGGCGAGAAGTGCACTGGGGCCGGGGGAATTCGTCGCGGCGATCGTCCCAGGCTCGAGGAGCCGTGTTAGGGTCGAGCTGAAGTCGCCGAACTCGTGCGCAGGGAGCGCACCAGGCGACGCACGGCCTCGCAGGGAGATTCACGATGCAGCTCCGGACCCGCACGCTCCTCACCCTTTCCTTCCTCGTCTCGATCACGGCGACTGCCTCCGCGCAGAACTTCAACCTCGACATCGGTGCGGCGACCGGGAATCCGGTTCCGGCCACGACGTTCGGTGCGGGCGCCGCGCGCCCGGGCGCGTGGTCGATCGCACCGGTCGTGGTCGCCACGCCGGCCGCGCTCGCCGACATCAACGGCGCGTCGACCGCGGTCACGGTCGTGATGTCGGGCGGGACGAACTACTCGAGCATCACGAACCTGACGGGGGCGACGGTCGACGACCTCAACCTGATGACGGACATCCAGGATCCGGGCGTGACCCCGGCGACGTGGACGTTCAACAACCTCTCCGCCGGCACCTACGACGTCTACACGTACGCGATGGCCCCGGACAGTCCGCTCTACTTCACCAACGTCGCGGTGGCGGGCTCGATCGATCCCGCGCAGGACGTCGGCGGCGCGTGGACGAACGCCTACGTCCAAGGCGTCACGCACTCCAGGCACCGGGTCACGATCGCGGCCGGCTCGCCGCTCGTCGTCACGATCTCGAAGTCCGCGGCGCCGGTGACGAACTACGCGTCCGTCAACGGCTTCCAGATCGTGAAGCTCGACGCGCACGGGAGCGCGTTCTGCGCGGGCGACGGTTCGCTCACGGATCACACGACTCCGTGCCCCTGCGGCAACAACGGCGCGGCGGGCAACGGTTGCGCGAACAGCGCGAACGCGGCGGGAGCGACGCTCGCCGCGACGGGCGACACGGGGGTCGACACGGTCGTCCTGCAGGGCTCGGGCATGCCGGCGACGGTGTCCTGCATCTACCTCCAAGGCACCGGGACGGACGATGCCGTGTTCGGCGACGGCGTGCGTTGCACGGGCGGCACGCTCCTGCGGCTGCGGACGAAGACGAACGTCGGCGGCGCGTCGAGCTTCCCGGACTCCGTCGAGACGGTCACGCTCTCGCAGCGCGGCGGCGTGACGATCGGGAGCGGCGTCACGCGTTCCTACCAGACGTACTACCGCAACTCGGCCGCGGCGTTCTGCCCGCCGGAGACGTTCAACGTGACGAACGGCTGGCAGATCACGTGGTGATCGAACGCGACCACGACGAGTGACTCCGCGCGGCGCCTTCCGGGCGCCGCGCGCGTTTCAGCGCAGGAAGAACACGACCTCGCCGTCCGCGCCCGCCGTCGGACGCTTGAGGCGCGGCTGCTGCAGGGCGCCGGTGAGCTCCTTCTGCACCGCGACGAAGAGCTCGCTCGACGTGACCGCCTCGGCACCGCGCGCGAGCTGCGCGAGGAACGCCGCCGCGAACGGAGAGTGCCCGCCCTCGACGCCGTCGGAGACCTGCTCGTTCGGTCGACCGGACGTGATCACGACGTGCGCTCGCTCGCGGAGGAACGCCTCCTCGTACGCGCGCGCCGAAGACCGCATCGCGATCGTCTCGCTCTCGCCGAGCCGTCCGCCGTAGCAGCAGTCCATCGCGACGAGCACGTGCTTCGCCTTCGTCTCGTCGAAGACGTGCGCGAACTCGTCGAAGCGGATCCACTCGGCGCGCGACGGATCGTCCTTCGCGGTCGGAGCGAGCGCGGGGATCACGTAGCCCGAGTTCGGCCCGCTCGCGGGCTCGCCGTGGCCGGCGTAGTACACGAGGAGCATGTCGTCCGGCCCCGCGGACTCGCGCAGCGCGTTCAGCGCCGCGAGGATCGCCTTGCGCGTCGCTTCGCGTCCGCGGAGCTTCGCGACGTCCCACTTCGGCCGTCCCGCCGGCGCGAGCGCGCCGAGCCGCTCCGCGAGCGCGTCGACGTCGCGCTCGGCGTTCGCGAGCGCGGGGAAGCCCGACTGCGCGTACACCGCGCCGATCCCGACGAGGAGCGCGCGACATGCGACGTACCGCGGCTGGTACGTCGTCGCGGTCGCGCGCGGCGCGAGGGCGGCTCCGCGCTCGCCGGCCGTCGACCCGGCGGGCGACTCGGCGCGGAGGAGCGCGCGCACGCCGAAGCTCGCCGCGAGCAACGTGACGAGCGCGGACGCGGCGACGAGCGTCTTGCGCCGGCCGCCCGCGCGCGCCTCGGCGGACTCGAGCGCGCCGCGCACGGCGGACGCGCTCGCGAAGCGCTTCGCGGGGTCGATCTCGAGGCAGCGCGAGGCGATCTCCGACAACTCGCGCGAGATGCCGCGGCGCTCCTCGTGCGCGGCTCGCGGCGCGCGCCAGTGCCGGACGTCGAGCTCGATCGCGTACGGCGGCCTTCCGGTCAGGCACTCGTAGAGCACCCACCCGAGTCCGAACACGTCCGCGCGCGCGTCCGCGGCCTCGCCGCGGATCTGTTCGGGAGCGGGGTGCGGCGGCTCGATCGGCCGCTCGCTCGCTCGCCCGTCGCGACGGTAGACGAAGGTCGTCCCCGGCACGCTGCTCGCGCCGGGGCCGGACTTCGCGAACCCGAAGCCGGCGAGCACGACGGAGCCCTCGCCTTCCGTCGCCTTCAGCACGACGTTCGGCGCCGACACACCGCGATGGACGATGCCGAGCGCGTGCACGGCCTCGAGCGCGGACGCGAGCGCGAGCGCGATCCGGCGCGCCTCCGCGGGCGGAAGCAGACCTTCGCGCGCCAGACGATCCGACAACGTCTCGCCCTCGAGCGGCTCGAGGACGAGCAGCGGTCCACGCTCCGTTTCGAGCACGTCGAAGAGGCGCGGGACCGACGCGTGCTTCACGCGCGCGAGTGCGCGGGCCTCGCGGAGGGATCGTTCACGGTCGGCGCCCGCGGCCGCGAAAGGCCGCTCGAGGAGCACTTCGCGTCCGAGCAGCGTGTCGCGCGCGCGCCAGAGTCCCGCGGAAGTCGCGGGCTCGAGGGCTTCGATCACGGTGAAGCGAGCGGGGAGGTCGGACTCGGTCATGGAAGCGCCCGCTCCGAGGGGCGAGTGCGCGTCGAGGGAAGCTCGAAAGCGATCGGGAGGCTCGCCGCGCACCGCCGTTATACTCCGTCGCCCGCGCTCCAACCTCCCCTTCGCTCCGAGTCCGCATGCACGTCTCCACGCTCCTCGCCGTCCTGGCCCCGACCCTCGCGACCCAGCAGCCGACGCCGCTCCTCGCGCCCGACGCTCCGAGCGCGGTGCTGCGCTTCGCGATCGTCGACGCGCAGGGCGATGCGCCGCTCCCCGCGCGGCTCACGTTCGTGCCCGAGAAGAAGCCCGCGGGCGGCGTCGCGGAGCTCTTCACGCGCACGGACGCCGCGCCGAACGAGCTCGCGGTGCGCAAGGACGTCGTCTACGCGCTGCGCGGTTCGGGCGCGATCACGGTGCCGGTCGGGACGTTCACCGTGTACGCCTCGCGCGGCCTCGAGTGGAACCTCGTCTCGCGCGCGTTCACCTTCGAAGCGGGCAAGACCTACGACTGGACCGCGAAGCTCGTGCACGAGGTCGACACGAAGGGCTGGATCTCGGCCGACTTCCACCTCCACACGCGCACGTACTCGGGCCACGGCGACGCGAACATGGAGGAGCGCGTGATCGCGCTCGCCGGTGAAGGCGTCGAGTTCGCGGTCGCGACCGACCACGACCACCTCACGGACTACCGGCCGACGATGGAGAAGCTCGGCGCGCAGGACGCGTTCACGACCGTCACCGGCGACGAGGTGACGACGCCGATCGGACACTTCAACACGTTCCCGCTGGATCCCGCGCGCAAGCCGATCGACTCGAAGCTCACCGACGCGACGAAGCTCTTCCAGCTCGCGCGCGCCGAGCCCAACGCGTTCGGCATCGTGCCGATCATCCAGCTCAACCACCCGCGTCTGCGCGACATGGCGTGGTTCACGAGCACGGGGCTCGATCCGGTGACGGGCGTGAGCACGCAGTCGAACTGGTCGGCGGACTTCGACACGCTCGAGGTCTTCAACGCGAACGCGGCGCAGGGCTACTCCGACTCGGAGAAGGGCCCGCGCGATTCCAACTACATCGGGAGCGTGCTGCAGGACTGGTTCCACCTGCTCAATCGCGGCGCGCGCTACGGCGCGGTCGGCAACTCGGACAGCCACGAGGTCCACTTCGACTTCGCGGGTTACCCGCGCAACTTCGTGCGCTCGTCGACGGACGACCCGTCGAAGATCGACGCGAAGGAGGTCGCGGCGGCGCTGCGCGCGAAGCAGACGTTCACGACGACCGGACCGTTCGTGACGTTTCGCTTCGACGACGGACAGCCCGTCGGCCCCGTCGCGCCGGACGCGCAGCCGGGCCAGCCCAAGCTCGCGATCCAGGTGCAGGCCGCGTCGTGGGTCGACGTCGATCGCATCCTCGTCGTCGTCAACGGCGACGTGGTCGCGACGATCGACGTGCCGCAGGAGCGCAAGCCGATGCGCTTCGACGGCGCGGTCGACTTGAACCTGACCGACGACGCGTGGGTGACCGTGATGGTCGAGGGCGACGATTCGCTGGCACCGGTGCTCGCGGACACGGACGTGAAGCACCTCCCCTGGGCCGTCGCGAACCCGATCTGGATCGACGCGAACCGCGACGGCAAGTGGAGCTCGCCATGGCAGCGCGCGCAGGAGCTCGCGGAGAGCTTCAAGACCGACGCGGGCGCGAACACGCGCTTCAACTTCCTCCCGGCGGCGATGCGCGCACTCCTGATCACCGCGGGTGCGGAGGCGAAGAAGCGCTGGACGTCGCGCCTCGTTCGGCGCGCGTTCGGTGAGACGCACCCCGAGGCGATCCTCGCCGCGGCACGCGCGGCCGAGACGCTCGCGGACCCGGGGCTCGTCGACGCGCTCGACGCGGCGTTCCAGGCGCAGAAGGACGACGGGTACGCGCGGTTGTGCCTCTATCGCGCGCTGAAGGCGTGCGGCGGGAAGGACCTCGTCACGCGCTACGCCGAGCTCGTCCGCGGGCTGCGTCCGGATCGGCGCGTGATGCACCAGAAGGAGCTCGCCGAGCTCTTCCCCGGCGCGTGGGTCGATGCGTGGAGCGTCGTCGGACCGTTCCCGAGCGCCTCCAAGAAGACGCGCATCGACGAGGAGCAGGGGCCCGAGACGGACGACGCGCTCGCGAAGTCGTTCGATGGACGCGGCGGCGCGAAGCTCGCGTGGAGCGTGCTGCGCGCGAAGCCGGACGCGACGGGGTTCGTCGATCTCGCGCGCGACCTGAAGAAGGACGCGGAGGAGTCGATCTTCGTCGCACGCGTCTGGCTGAAGTCACCGGACGCGCGCCGGGTCGGGTTCGCGCTCGGCACGGACGACGCCTCCCGGCTGCGCGTGAACGGCGCGCTCGTCGTGAAGGACGACGGGGCGCACAACGCGGCCGTGCGGCACTTCGGCGAGCTCGAGCTGCGGGCGGGCTGGAACTCGGTCGTGCTCGAGGTGCAGAACGGCGGCGGCGCGAGCGGGTTCCGTTTCGGCGTGCTCGACTCCGGCGTCACCTGGTCGGAGACGCCGCGCTAGGCGCGCGCGAACTCAGAGGCTGTGAAGGAATGCCGGAGGCCCGGATGACGTGTCGGGCCATCGCCAGCACAAGGAGCGCCGACGACGCGTATTTGCAGGGCAATACTCGGAGGAGGCGCGACGCCGTGATGGCGATGGACCGGCGCGTCAGGCGGGCGTCCGGCATTTCTTCACAGCCTCTCAGCTCGCACGTTCCTCGAGGGACGCGTCGCGGCAGGCCTGGATCCAGCGCGGCAGGCGGCGCGCGAGGCCGAGCCGTTCGAGGTAACCGAAGTCGAGCTCGGCGAGCTCCGCGTCGTCGTCCTCCAGGTCGACCTCCGCGAGCGCGTTCGCGACGTGCACGGCGCAGAGCGGCGTGAAGTCGTCGTCCTCCCATTCGGCGGGCGTGTGGTGGAAGAGCATCGCGACGACGACGCTCGGGGCGAGGTCCCACTGGTCGAGCAGGTAGCCGCCGACCGCCGCGTGCGAGACGCCGAAGAGCCGCCGTTCGAGGTCCGCGCGCACCGCGTGGTCGCGCTCGGCGAACACGTGCGCGGCCTGGAACCGCTCGGGGCGGTTGGTCGCGAGCACGAGCTGCCCCGCGTCGTGCAGCATGCCCGCGAGGACGCCCTCCTCGATCGTCGACTTCGACGCGCGTTCGGCTTGGAGGATCGCGCGCGAGTAGCTCGCGACGCGCAGGTTGTGCTGCCAGCACTCCTCGATCGAGAACGTGCCCGCCGCCCGTCCTTCGTACTGCGAGAACACTCCGACCGAGAGCACGAGCGACTTCAGCATGTCGAGGCCGAGGAACGTCGCGGCCTGGCCCGGGCTCGTGATCGTCTCGCGCAGGCCGAAGACGGCCGAGTTCACGGTGCGGAGCACCTTCGACGTCATGCCCGGGTCGCGGGCGATGATCCGCCCCAGGCCTTCGATCGTCGCATCGGGCGCCTTCATCGCCTCGACGAGCTCGAAGTAGAGGGACGGAACGCTCGGCAGGTGGTCGAGCTTCGCGACGAGGGCGCAGAGCTTCTCGTCCGCGAGCACGTCGCGCAGCGCGAGCCCGCGCGCGAGGGCCGAGCGGAGGCTCTCCGCGGACGCGCCCCTCGCGATCGACTGGTGCGCGTCGCTCGCGGACTGACGCGCGAGCTCGCGCTCGGCCGGCGAGACGAGCATCAGGCGCAGCGCGGACGGCGACGCGCGTTTCACGTCCGCGAAGAGGCCTGCGTCGCCCGCGCCGGGGACGGCGGGGCCGGCGAGCACGGCGGAGAACGCGCCGCGCGCGAGCCGCTCGAGCGCTTCGTCGCGCGTCGCGGCGCGTTCGACGGTCCACGGGGAGCGGGCGCTCGCGAGCTTGCGCTCGAGCTCTTCGAGCGCGGACGGGTCGGCGTCGACGACGAGGATCTTCTGCATGCGTGGGGCGGCGCGGTGGAAGGCCGCGTCGCACCGTGCATCGGAATCGGACCCGGCGCGCGCTTGAGCCCGACGGCGCGCTTCGGCGCGGAATCGCGGCGTCCTCTCAGCGGACCGGCGTCTCGCTTGAGCGCGCGTCAGCGTGCGAGCTCGACCTCGACCGCGCTGCCCGGGGCGAGGAGGTCGCGCCCGTCGAGCACTTCGATGCGCGCGCGCACGAACGCGGCGTGCTCGGTCTCGCGGCTCGCGTCCGCGGGAGCGGCGGGGACGCTGAGCTCGAGCACGCGGCCCTCGAACCGCTGGTCCGGAAGGAGCGAGCACGTGAGCCACACCGACGCTCCGGTCTGCCAGCCCGAGCCGAGCGGCGCGAGGTCGGCCTCGACGAAGAGGCGCAGTGGATCGCGCAGCGTGACGACGAGTTCGTGCTCGGCGACCGTCGCGCCGTCCTCGGCGGCGACGCGGTGAACGAGCGCGGGCATCGGCGCGCGCAGCTCGACCGGGGCGAGCGCGAGTTCGCGTTGGCGCGCCTGCGCGGCCTGCACCGCCGCGCGCGCCGCGTCGAGCTCCTCCTTGCGCGCGCCCTTCGAGAGGAACCCGAACCGCGCCTGTGCCGCCGCGAACTGCGCGTCGAGGAGCGGCCTCTCCGCGTCGCTCGCGCCCTTCACGCGCAGCGCGAGCTCGTCGCAGCGCGCCCGGGCCTCCTGGATCTCTTCGACGCGCGCGCCTTTCTCGAGGCGGGCGAGCTCGGCCGACGCGCGCGCGACCTCCGCGGCGGCCTCGTCGCGGCGGACGGTGAGCGCGCGCGCGTCGAACTGGACGAGCACCGCGTCGCGCTCGACGCGCGCGCCGGGCTGGACGAGCACGTGCTCGACGCGCGCGGCGGCGGGCGCGCCGAGGGGGAGGACCTTCGCGACGACGACGCCGCGCGCACGCGCGGGCGAGCCGCTCGTAGCGTTCGACGGGGCGCACGCGGCGAGCACGAGCAGAGAGAGGAGGACGAGACGCGGCATCGCGCGAATCGTACCGCGCGGGCTCTTCCGAAGCGCGGCGGTCGACTCGGACGGACGTCGTGCGAACGCGTCGCGCGGTGCCGAACGATCGGCGCGCGGTCGCGCTCGCCGCTCCTCGGTCGGTAGCATCGAGCGCGTGAGCCGCTTCATGCACCTCGCGATCTTCCTCGTCCTCGCTGCCCTCGCGCTGTACGGCATGCACCGCTACGTCTGGGCGCGGCTCGTGCGCGACGCACGCCTCCCGCGGCCGTGGGGGCACCTCGCGACGGCGTTCGTCGTGCTTGCGGCGCTCGCGGTGCCCGTCGCCTTCACGTTCGCGCGGCGGCGGACGGAGGACTCGGTGTCCGGCCCGAGCGGCCTCGTGTGGACGTGGTTCGGCTTCGTGTTCTACGCGTTCCTCGCGGTCGTGCTCCTCGATCTCGCGCGGCTCCTCGCGCGCGCGGTCCGCCGGCCGGGGAAGCGAGCCGTGATCACGGAGGCCGTGCAGGCCGCGGGCGAGGACGCGCCGGACCGGCGCACGGTCCTCGCGCGCGTCCTCGCGAGCGGCGCGGCGCTCGCCGCGGGCGGGACGACGTGGGCCGGGCGCCGTTCCGCGCAGGAGCTCACGACGCCGACGATCGAGGTCGAGCTCGAGAAGCTCCCGCGCGCGCTCGACGGCTTCAAGATCGCGCAGCTCTCCGACGTCCACTTCGGGCCGTTGCTCGGCGCGGAGTTCCTCGAGGACGTGCTCGCGAAGGTCCACGCGCTGGCGCCGGACCTCGTCGTGATCACGGGCGACCTGGTCGACGGATCGGTCGAGAAGCTCGGACCGCGAATCGAACGGCTGCGCGAGCTCCGCGCGCCGCACGGCGTCGTGTTCGTGACGGGGAACCACGAGTACTACTCGGACGCGGATGCGTGGATCGCGTGGTTGCGGGAGCGCGGCGTGCGCGTGCTCATGAACGAGCGCGTGTCGATCGGCGCGGACGGAGCGAGCTTCGACCTCGCGGGGATCCCCGATCGCGACGGCGTGATGTTCGGGGCGGAGCATCGGGTCGACCTCGCGCGCGCGCTCGCGGGACGCGACGCGGCGCGCGCGCTCGTGCTGCTCGCGCACCGGCCGTCGCACGCGGACCTCGCGGCGGAGAACGGGGTCGATCTCCAGCTCTCGGGGCACACGCACGGCGGGCAGTTGTGGCCGTTCGGCGCGCTCGTGCGGCTCGCCGAGCCCTACCTCGCGGGGCTGCACCTGCACCGTGGACGCACGCAGGTCTACGTGTCGCGCGGGACCGGGTTCTGGGGCCCCCCGATGCGCGTCGGGAACCCGGCGGAGATCGGCTGCATCGTGCTGCGCGCGCGGTGAAGCGCGGGGGACTCGAGTTCGCGTCCCGCTGCGCGCGTCAGCGCAGCACGATCGGCCACGAGTCGGTGAGCGCCGCGCCGCCGAGCGTGTCGACGCTCACCGCCTGGGTGACGAGCAACGCGCCGATCGGGCTCGTGCTCGGCATCGTGAACGGGAAGGCGACGTCGCCGCTCGCGGGCACGATTCCGAGGCCCCAGCTCCGGAGTTGCTCGACGAGGCGGTCCTCTTCCGTCGTCGCGAGGTCCTCGACGATCGGCCGGCGGCCGAGGCGCAGACGCACGTCGGTGCCGGGCGCGGCGTGCACGACGAAGGTCACGCTCTGGCCCGGGCCGGCGCTCGGCGGGAGCATTTCGAGCGTCGGATCCGGGACGCTCGGGAGCGTCACGGTCCCTCGGATCGGAAGCTGCGTGTCGTCGCGGCAGAGGTCGTAGCCGCCTTGCAGCGTCGCGCCGGAAGCGCGTGCGATCGGGCTCAGCGCGTGCAGCGTGTCGATCCCGCCGGCCGGGGTGCCCGAATCCTGGCACAGGTCGTCGGGGCCGAGGCCGCTGTCGCCGCCGCGCACGAGGTCGGTGGGCGTGCCCGAGAGAAGGAGCCTCGGTCCGATGCCCGCGAGCCGCACTCCGGCGCCGCCGTCGCCGGCGTAGAAGGGGATGCCGGGCACGCCGCTCGCGTCGCCGCCGCGACCGCCGCGCACGCTCGAGAGCGCGACGTGGACGTTCGCGCCGGTGTCGACGACGAGACCGTGGCCGCCGTGCGGCCGGTTGAGGAACGACGTGGACTGGTTGAACGTCGGCCGCCCGTCGCGGCCTGCGAGGTCGCAGCGGACGAGCTCGACGCGCGCGCCGCTCACGTGCATCGCGCTCTGCCCTTCCAGGCTCGGCAAGACCGTCGCGCCGCCCGGGACCGTCACGCTCTGCAGGCGCACGTCGGTCGACGAGCCGACCTCGATCGCCGCGCTCGTCCACCCGCTGCCGAGTCCGCGCACGGTGAGGTCCTGCAGCAGCACGACGCGCGCGCAGTTCGACACGACGAGCGCGTCGCAGTCGAGGCCCGTGACGATCGCGCGCACGGAGGCCACGTCCTGGATCGTCACCGACCCGAGCACGTCCGCCCCCGCGTCGGCGACGATCGAGAGGCCCTTGTCGAGCACGAACGGCGCGTAGCTCCCCGCGCGCACGAGGATCAGGTCGCCCGGCGCGGCGACGGCGACCGCGACGGCGATCTCATTGAATTGGGAGCCGGGGCCGTTCGCCGCGTCGACCACGAAGGTGTTCGCGGCAGCCGGAGCGAAGGTGAGCGCGAGCAGGGGCAGGATGCGGGGGAACGTCGGGGACATCGAAACCTCCAAGGGGGGCGAGGATACCGCTCCTCTCTTGTCGCGGGGGGGCGACGGTGTTGCGGTTTTTCTTGAGGTACCGAGCGAGACCGTACGGGCCCCGGCCCCGACTCCGAACTCGGACCCAGGGGGGGCTCGCGCAGCATCGCGTTCTGGCGACGAGGCGGCGGGGTCCGCATCCTTGGAGCATGCTCTCGCGCCGCACCCCGTTCCTCGCGCTCGCTCTGTTCGTCGCTCCCACGCTCGCGCCGTCGCGCGCGCTCGACCCCGCGCAAGCGCCGCTTGCTCTCGCGCACGCCGGCGACAAGCTCGACCTCGCCGGCGACGTGACGTTCGCCGTTTCCGCGATCGAGAAGGAGTGCGGCGCGCTCCTCGCCGCGAAGAAGATCGACTGGAAGAAGGCGACGGCGCCGCTCCTCGCCGAGGCGAAGAAGGTGAAGACGCCGGCGGAGCACGGGAAGCTGCTCGTGCGTCTGCTCGCGCGGCTCGAGGACGGCCACTGCGAGGTGCGTCCGCTCCCCGCGGCGAAGGACGTGAAGCTCGAGTGGCCCGACAAGAGCGGCGGCCCCGGGCTCTTCGTGTGCAAGAGCGGGAAGAAGCTGTACGTGAAAAGCGCGTGGGCCACCGCGGCGGAGGTCGGGCTCGAACCGGGGATGGAGCTCCTCGCGATCGACGGACTCGCGGCCGACAAGTGGATGGAAAAGCGCGTCGCCGACGTGCGCGACGTCGTCTCGTTCTCGACGGATCAGCAGGCGTTCTACTACGCCTGTCACTGGGGTCTCGCCGACGCGGTCGGCACGCGGCTCGAGCTCGAGGTGAAGACGATCGGCGGGGAGAAGAAGAAGCGCACGATCACCTTCACGAAGCGAAACCAGGTCCCGAGCGGGCCCGCGTTCGCGCCGGAAGGCCTCGAAACCGCGGGGGATCTCGCGTTCGGGCGCACGGCGGCGGGCTTCGGCTACGTGCACTTGCGGCGGATGAAGGAGAGCGTCGTCGACGACCTCGACACCGCGCTCGCGAAGGTCGGCGACGTGCCCGGGCTCGTGCTCGACTTCCGCGCGAACGGCGGAGGCAGCTTCGACCACGAGGCGTTCATCGGCCGCTTCGTGCCCGCGGGGAAGACGATCGAGTTCGCGGTGAAGCACGCGAGCGCGGGCCCGCGGCAGTACGGCGGTCCGATCGTCGCGATCGTCGACGCGGGCGTGCGCAGCGCGGGCGAGACGGCCGCGGACCTCTTCAAGGAGGACGGCCGCGGCTACGTGATCGGCGAGAGCGCGACGGCGGGCATGTCGTCGCAGAAGACGACGATCGAACTGCCGTCGAAGCTCTTCGCGCTCTACGTGTCGACGCGCTCGAACCACGCGCGCGCGAACGGGGGGAAGGGGCTCGAGGGGCTCGGCGTGATCCCGCACGAGCTCGTCGAGTACGACCCGAAGGACCTCGCGGCGAAGAAGGACACGCTGATCGCGCGCGCGGAGGCGCTCTTCGCGAAGTTCCCGCAGGAGAAGGTGCCGTACGACCCCGCGAAGTTCGGGTGGACGGCGCCGGCGACGAAGTAGCGGGGTGGACACGGAGTTCCGGGGGAGCTCGGTTTCGCGGCCTGGAAGTCGCTCTCGATCCTCCGCACGCGGCGGCGAGCGAGTCCGCACGCCGTCCGTCCACGAAGCGCACGCGCGCGGTCCGCGATGGGGCTCCTCACGAGCTCCACCGCGCGCGCGAGCTGGCATGTGCTTCGCTCCTCACGCGCTCCGATGCGCCGAGGGTGCGTCGGTCGCGACCTGGCCCGTCTCCGACCTCGCCACCATGCGCAGCCGAACTTCCCACACCTCGCTCCTCGCCCTTCCCATCGTGCTCGTCCTCGCCGCGCCCGCCTTCGCGCTCGGCGATTGGTACGTGGCGCCGAACCCGAACGGACCCGGCACGGGCACACCGCTCGACCCGTATTCGACCATCCAATCCGCGATCGACGCGCCGACGACGCTCGCGGGGGACACGCTCCACGTCGCGTCGGGGCACGTGTACGCGGAGAACGTGAACTTCGACGGGAAGCGGCTCGCGCTGACGGCGTGGCCGCTCGTCGACTGGAACGACCTGCCCGTCATCGACGGCGGGGCGAACGGGAGCTGCGTGGGGCTCTCGTCGGGCGAGTTCGGCGCGTCGATCGTCGGCTTTCGCCTGCGCAACGGCCGCGCGAGCCGGGGCGGGGGACTCATCGCGCTGAACTGCAGCCTGACCGTCGTCGGTTGCGTCTTCGAGGACAACGAAGCGCTCGACTTCGGCGGCGGACTCTGCGCCGGGTTCCAGAGCAGCGTGACCGTGTCGCGCTGTGTGTTCGTCGGGAACCGCGCGAGCGGAGCGCTGGGCTACGGCGGCGGCGCGTACCTCCACCTCGGACAACTCGTGCTCGATCGCTGCACCTTCTGGGGCAACGCGGCGTACGCGGGCGGCGGCGCGGCGCTCTACGCGACCCACTCCATCCGGAACTCGATCTTCTGGGCGAACGAGGGCGGCGACTTCTTCACGAACGCGCCGTCGATTTCGATCACGTACTCGAACACGCAGTCGGGCGTGCCCGGACTCGGGAACCTGTCGGTCGAACCCGTGTTCTGGAACCCGTGGGGGAGGAACTTCCTCCTGAACTACGGCTCGCCGTGCATCGACGCGGGCGATCCGGCGAGCGCGCTCGACCCCGACGGTTCGCGCACGGACATCGGGACGTACTTCTTCTACGCGGGCAACGGCAACGACGTGATCCCGGGCGTCGTCAGCGGCGCGTCGTTCTGCGATTCCACGAGCGGCGCTCCCGGCACGACCACGCCGTGTCCGTGCGGCAACGTCGGTGCGCCGGGTCACGGCTGCGCGCACTCGGCGTCGACGTTCGGCGGTGTGCTGACCGCGGCGCCGAGCGCGACGCCGAACGAGGTCGTGCTCCACGGCTACGGCATGCCCGCGACGTCGGCCTGCATCTACTTCAAGGGCGATCAGCGCGCGGTTTTCGGCGTCACGTTCGGCGACGGCGTGCGCTGCGTCGACGGTGCGCTCCTCCGCATCGGCATGAAGACGAATGTCGCGGGCGGATCGCAGTACCCGTCGCTCCCGGTCGACGATCCGCTGTCCGTGCGCAGCCAGACGCCGCTCGGGAGCGGGCTCACGGCGCACTACCAGGTCTACTTCCGCAACGCGGCGGCGTTCTGCACGCCGGACACGTTCAACGCGACGAACGGGTACTCCGTGACGTGGTGATCGATGCGCGGTGCGAGCGCGTTCGTGGCGCTCGCGCCACTCGCGGAGTCCACGCGGCCGCGTCGAGACGCACGTCACGGCGCGGCCGCTGCACATCGGGGAGCCGGCGCGTGCCCGTCCATGCCGTTCCCGCCCCGAATCGGACGCCTCGACGCCCGACGTCGCGGAGCGCAGCGTGTAGGATGACGCTCGTCGCGTTCCTCCGAACTCGCTTCCGCCCGAGGTGGCGCATGCTCCCGTTGCGTTTCCCGTCGCTCGTCGTGACCTCGTGCTCCGCCCTGCTGCTCGCGTCGAACGCGAGCGCGTTCACGGACTGGTACGTCGGCCCGAATCCGAATGGTCCTGGCTCAGGGACATCGAACGATCCCTACCGTTCGATCCAGTTCGCGATCGACGCGCCGACGACGGTCGCCGGAGACACGCTCCACGTCCGCGCGGGGAACGTCTACTACGAGAACCTCGATCCCAACGGAAAGGCCCTGAATTTCGTCGCGTGGGGACTCCGGAGCGAGCCGTTCCTCCCGACCCTCGACGGACGCCGGCTCGGCGCGTGTTTCGGTGCTTCCAACAACGAGTTCGGCACGACGATCACGGGCTTCCGGTTTCGCAACGGGCGCTCGAGTCGCGGCGGCGGGATCTTCGCTTCGTATGCGAGCTTGATCGTGCGCGACTGCGTGTTCGAGGACAACGAGGCGCGTGACTTCGGCGGTGGTGTAGAGCTGGTCACGGGCGGGCCGTTCCGGTTCGAGCATTGCGTCTTCGTCGGCAATCGAGCGCAAGGTGGGGCTTCCACGGGCGGCGGGATCTCCGTCGAGACGGGCTTCCCGGTGGTCCTCGACCACTGCACGTTCTGGGGCAACGAAGCGACCGTGGGTGGAGGGCTGTACGTCTACGCCCCGCACGTGAGCGTGCGCAACTCGATCGTGTGGTCGAGCGCGGGTGGAGACATCGTGCCGTACATCCACGTCCCCGACGTCGCTTGGTGCGACGTCGAGTCCGGCTTCGCAGGCACGGGCAACGTGTCCGGCGATCCGCTCTTGTGGAACCCGTGGGGCGGGAACTTCTTCCCGAACTACGGCTCGCCGTGCATCGACGCGGGCGATCCCGCGAGCGCGCTCGATCCCGACGGTACGCGCGCGGACATCGGCGCGTTCGCGTTCGCGGCAGGGAACGGGAACGAGTTCGTCGTCGCGGTCCCGGGCGGCGCGTCGTCGTGCGCGTCCGATCCCGCGGATCCGATCGCGAGCATCGCGTGTCCGTGCGGAAACCTCGGTGCGCTTGGGCACGGCTGCGCGCACTCGGCTTCGGCGCTCGGCGCGGTGCTGACCGCGGCGCCGGCGAGCGCGGGTGAAGTCGTGCTCCACGGCTACGGCATGCCCGCGGTGTCGACGTGCATCTACTTCAAGGGCGATCAACTCGCGGCGCCGTCGGTCGTGTTCGGCGACGGCGCGCGCTGCGTGAGCGGCGCGCTCGTGCGCATCGGGATGGAGGCGAACGCCGCGGGCGCGTCGCAGTACCCGTCGAGCGCGCTCCAGGACCCGCTCTCCGTGCGCAGCCAGACGCCGCTCGGGAGCGGGCTCGTCGCGCACTACCAGGCGTACTTCCGCAACGCGGCGGCGTTCTGCACGCCGGACACGTTCAACGCGACGAACGGGTACTCTGTCACCTGGTGAACGACCGACTCCTCGTCTCGGACCTTGGGAGCGGCGAGTGATCGCCGCTCTCGTCTTCTCCCTCGGCGACGTGCCGCGCTCGTGCGATTGGACGACGACGGGGCCCGAGTGCGTGCTCTTCGCCGCGGGAGACGTCGACGGCGACGGATTCGACGACGTGCTCACCGTCAACGGCGCACGCGAGCTCTGCGTCGCGTTCAGCGTGAACGGTTGGAAGTGCACGGCGTGGACGAAGCTCGCCGAGGCGCCGGAGGGTGCGGTCGGAATCGCGGTGCTCCCCGATCGCGAGCGCGGCGCGGAGGTGTGCGCGTGGACGGCGCGCGAGCTCGTCGTGCGCCGCTGCGAGCACGGAGCGCTCGGCGAACCGCGTTCGGTGGCGGCGCCGGAAGGCGCCTCGTTCGGCGCGGGAGAGACCCAGGAGGGGCGACTCGTGCTCGCGTGCGGACCGCAGGCGTCGCGGACGTTCGCGTGGGGCGCGGATGCGCTCGGCGTCGCAAGTCCGTTCGCGCGCCGCCGACCGACGTTGCGCGGTGATCCGCCGCCGTACGAGCGCGTCGACGGCCGGCTCTGGGTGCCGGGGCTCGCGCTTGCGCTCGACGCGGACGGCGACGGCGTCGAGGACGCGCTCGAGGTCTACGACTGCGAGCGTCCGCATCCGCACCGCGCGCTACGGCTCGTCCTCGGCGTGCATCCCGCGCGCGCAGGCGAGGACTCGGACTCCGACCACGACGGTCTCTCGGACGATCGCGAACGAAAGCGCGGCACCGATCCGTTCGATCGCGACACGGACCACGACGGCTTGCTCGACGGATGGGAGGTCGACGGGCTCCCGCGCGGATTGCGGTTCGACGGCGTGACGCTCGACCCGCTCCACCAGGACGTGCTCGTCGCGATCAGTCCGTACGCGGAACTCGCACGCAGGACCGTCGAGCTCGAGCTGCACACGGCCACGCACCTCTTCGACGACCTCGCGACGACGAACCCGGACGGGAAGCACGGGATCCGCTTGCAGTACGTCTTGCTCGACTCGGTGCCGAAGGAGCGTCAAGGCAACTGGCCCGAGGTCGGCGAGCGCGAACTCCCGACGTCGATGCGCGGACTGCTGCATTGGATGCAGATCACGCCCGGCGGCGGCGGACAGTCGATGGAGTGCGGCGATCTCGGCGGATGCGGACTCTCGTGGGCCGCGTTCGCGCACGAAATCGGGCATCAGCTCGGCCTCTCGCACACGGGCGACTCCGGGCCGGCGTGGTGCCCGCTCTATCCGTCGTTGATGAACTACGCGTTCAACTACTCGCTCGGCGGAGTCCCCGACGCGATCCGCTTCTCGAACGGCGCGTTCCGAGCGTTCGAGCTCGACGAGTCCGCGCTGCACGAGCACGTGCCCTTCCCGATCCAACGCGTCGGCTACCTCGCCGCGCCGCCGTTCCGCTTCCTCGTGCGCGACGCGGGCGACGGGACGACGTGGATCGATTGGAACCAGAACGGGACCTTCGAGGACGAGCCCGTCGTCGCGGACGTGAACTACGGCGGCGGCGCGAGCGCAGGCGTGCGCCGCGACGTCGAGCTCACGAGCGCCGGCCCCGCGCTCGCTCGCATCGGCGACGTCGCCATGCTCGCGCACGTCGATCCGTCGCGCACGAGCGTGCGCGTCCAGACGTACGAAGGGAACGAGCGCTGGTCGGAGCCGCTCCCGCTCGAAGCGTCGGGGCTCGTGAGCGAAGTCGTCGTCGCCGGCGGAGCGCGCGCCGCGTGGGTCTTCGCGCGCACGTCGGACGGTTGGGATTCGTGGGGCGTCACGCGGTGGCGCGCCTCCACGGAGAAGGACGACGGTCCGCTCCGCGCGGGACCGAGGACGCGTCCCGTGGGGCTCGGCATCACTGCGATCACGCCACTCGACGCCGAGCGGCCGGGAATCCTCGTCCAGCTCGACGACGGGAGGTGGGCCCTGCGTGAACTCGACCTGAGCTTCGAGGTGCACACGAACGCGCCGGACGTCGAGCAGCCGCCCTCCCTCGACGCGCCGCGCGTGCTCGAGTTCACGACCGAGGTCCCGCCCGCCGTCGCGTCGAATCCCGCGCGTGACGAGCTCGTGCTCGTCGGCGCGGGTCTGCACCCGACGGGCGTGAAGCACGCGATGAAGGTCGCGACGTTCCGCGGACGGTCGCTGACGAAGCTCGGCGAACGCTGGGTCGGAGGAGCGAACGAGGGCGTGACGTGCACGACGCGTCCGAGCGCGCGCTTCACGCCTGCGGGCGAGCTCGTGATCGTCCACACCGGGCCGCGCAACGAGCAGGGCGAGATGACGCTCTGGCGCACGCGGTCGATCGCGCGGCGCGAGCTCCACGACGGATGGCTCGTCGCGCATCTATACGACGAGTGGACGCGCACGACCGTGCCGCCGGCGCTCGAAATCGGACCGCAGGGCGCGCTCTTCGCGTACCGCTGGAACACGGGGTATCCGCCGGACGACATGCTCCAGGTCGCGCACGACGCGCTCGGCATCGATCGCGAGCCAATGCGCGACTTCGACGACGGCGGGTTGATGGCGCAGTGGGGGATCCGGCACTCGATCCTGCACCTGCGGCGGTGAGCGAGCGGAGCGACGTCGCTCGCTCACGCACCGACGACGAACTCGAGCGCGAGCGTCTTGCCCGCTGCGACCGCACGCCATCGCGACGCGAGGTCCCGGACCTCGCGTCGCACGCGCTCGACCTGCGCCTGCGTCGGATGCGGCAGCGCGAGCGCCGGCTCCTTCGCGTTCTGCGCGTCGATCGCGGCGTGGAAGTCGGCGAGGCCGGGTTCCTCCTGGCCGCCGAGCTCGCGCCAGAAGAACGCGACCATGTGCTCCGCGCGCAACGCGCCGGGCGGGAGCGTGCGCGCCTTTTCCTTGTCGTAGAAGTCGGTGATCGACCAACCGCTCGCGACGAGGCCGTAGAAGCCGTCGGTCCAGCGGAACTCGCGCTCGACGACGAAGTGGACGAGGTCGTGGAGCGCGATCGCGGCCTGTACGCGCTCCCACGTGCGCGAGCCGTCCGCGCGCACGCACGCGAGCGAGTCGGGGCCGCCGCGGCCTTTCTTGAGCTCGATGCGCAGGGTGGGCATCGAATGCAGCGTACCGACGGCCCCGGCGACGCGTCGAGGTGCCGCGAGCGCTACGCGAGCCGACGTCGGACGTCCATCAGCACGAACCCGAGCAGGTTCTGGCCGATCCACTCCTGCGGGTCCGCGGCGCGCGGATCGTCCGCCGCGAGGCCGATGCCCCAGATCCGGTCGCGCGGGCTCGCCTCGACGAGGACGTCCGCTCCCGTCCCGAGGAGGTAAGCGCGCAGCGCCGCGTGTTGCGTGAACTTCGCGAGGTTGCCGCGCAGGACGACGTCGCGCCGCTGCGCGCACCACGTCGCTTCGTCGAAGTTTCGGACTCGGCGTCCGAGCAGCTTCGCCCGTGCCGGCGTCTGCGCTTCGAGGATCTCGACGAGCGCGCGCTCGTCGCCGAAGAGCCGCGCTTTCTCGGCCATCATCCAGTGCTCTGCGGTCGAGTAACGCACGCCGCCGACCTCGAACGCGGTCGGATGCCACTGGCTGAGGCCGTGCGGTCCGACTCCGTCCTCGGAGCCCTCGGGACCCCAGAAGGGAACGAGGCGCGGACGCTCGCCCGCGGCCCAACGTGCGCGTAAATCCTCGAGTTCGGAGCTCACGCTCGGAGCCTACCCGTTGCGCGACGCGAGCGCATCCGCGTGGAGCGCGCGCGCCGCGACGGACGCGAGGCGTTCACGGGCTCGGGATGCAGAGACAGCTCGTGCCGAGTTCGATGTCGGCGTGCTCCCACGCCTTCTCGAAGCGCGCGTCGACGGCCTTCGCCTCGTCCTTCTTCCCCTGCATGCGCAGCGCGCGGGCGAGGCCCCACAAGGACCAGCCGTTCTCGGGGTAGCGCTCGAGGTCCGCGCGGTAGACGCGCTCGGCGTCGCTCCACTTCTTCTCGCGCAGGAGCACCGCGCCGAGCGCGTGGCGCGCGGGGACCATCCAATCGTAGGGCTCGTCGTACGCGAGCTGGTCCTCGAACTCCGCCGCGTCCGTCAATTCGCGCACGGCCGAGTCCGCGCGCCCGTCCGCCGCGGAGATTTCTCCCGCGAGCACGAGCTCGGCGATCTTGAAGACCTTCGCCGCGGGGTTCAGGCCCCAAGCCGCGTCCTTCGGGAGCTCGGCGACGGCGGCGCGGAAACGTCCCTGCTCCGTGACGGCCTCGCTCACCCGGCCGAGCGCCGCGTACGCCACGCCGCGCACGAAGAGGCGGAACGCGCGCGACTGCGGCAGGTTCGCGGCCGGCAGCGGGACGCGCAGGAGCTCCTCCCAGCGTCCGAAGCGCATCAACGCCTCCATCTCGATCGTCAGGAACGGATCGATCACCGGCGCGGCCGCGTCGACGAACTCCTTCGGCACGTTCGTGATCATCGTGCGCGCGGCGGCGAGCGCGTCGGCGGAGCGGCCTTCCATCATGCAGTCCCACGCGAGGAAGTGATGGTTGTGCGCGCGGTACACGTTGTAGAAGCCCTGCGGACCGTGGAGCGTGAAGTACGCAGCGTCCGCCGCGGCGCCGCGCTCGTTCGCGATCGCCGAGTCGTGCCAGCGCCCGACGCGCGCGTACGTGTGCGCGGGCATGTGCACGAGGTGCCCGGCGCCGGGGACGAGGTCCATCAGCGCGTTGGCGGAGGCGAGCGCGCGCTCGGGGTGCTGCGACGCCTCCCACGCGTGCACCGTGAGGTGGTGCGCGAGCGGATGGTGCGGCGCGAACTCGAGGACGCGCGCGAGCGTCGTGACGACCTCCTCCGTGCCCGGCTGCATCGCGCCGTCCTTCGACCACTGGTTCCACGGCGAGAGGTCCATGACCGCCTCGGCGCAGAGAGCGCCGACGTCCGCGTCGTTCGGGTGCGCCTTCCACGCCGCGCGCATCGCGTCGGCGTACGCGAGGTCGAGCGCGCGTCGATCGGCGGGGTTCGGCCACGCGTAGCGCGCTTCGAGCGCGTGGATGAGCGCGCGCTCCGCGTCGCTCGCGCCGTTCGAGAGCTCCTTCGCCTTCGAGAGCGCGTCCCACGCGATCTTCGCGTGCCCGTCGTCGAGCGCGGGATTGTTGATGTGCGGCCCGCTCGCGTACGCGATGCCCCACCACGCGATCGCGAGCTTCGGATCGGCGGCGAGCGCCTTCTCGTAGCAGCGCACGGACTCGTCGTGGTTGAACGCGTAGGTGAGCACGAGCCCCTTGTCGAACCAGCGCTGCGCGTCGGCGGAGGTCGTCGACACGGCGCGGTGGTGCGTGCCGAGGTGGTCGAGCGGATCTGCGCCCGGCGGAAGCGGCGCGAGCGTGCCGCTCGAAGCGCAACTCGAGGCCACGAGGAACAGGAACGAGATCGCGCTGGCGCGCAGGAAAGTGTGCGACATGGTGGGGGCGTGGGGGAGGCGAGACGGGCGAGCGTGAGCCTACGTCGTCCGCGGCCGTCCGGGATTGCGGAGGGCGCGGGAGACCCGGCCGACGCGCGGTCCTTTTGCGAGCACGTCGAGGCAGCGCTCCTCGCGGACCGTCGATCCGACCAGACCCGACTCGCTACGCTGATGGGATGCAACCGGAGCCCGTCGTCCTGGAAGGCGCGCACATGCGCCTCGAACCGCTCGCGCGCGCTCACGCTCCCGACCTCTTCGACGCCGCGCAGGACGACCGCACCTGGCTCTACATGCCGCGCTTCCGACCGCGGCGCGTCGACGACGTCCTCGAGTGGATCGACGAAGCGCTGCGCCTCCAGGAGCGCGGCGAAGCGCTCCCCTTCGCGCAAGTGGAGCGTGCGGGCGGCCGCGCGATCGGCTCGACGCGCTACCTCGACCTCCGCCGCGCGCACCGCGGCCTCGAGATCGGCTGGACCTGGATCGCGCCCTCCTTCCAACGCACCGCGGTGAACACGGAAGCCAAACTCCTGCTCCTCGCGCACGCCTTCGAAACCCTCGACGCCCTGCGCGTGCAGCTGAAAACCGACGCCCGAAACGAACGCTCCCAACGCGCCATCGAGCGCCTCGGCGCGACGCGCGAAGGCGTCCTGCGCCAACACGTCGTCTGCCCCGACGGCTTCGTGCGCGACACGGTGATGTACTCGATCACGCACAGCGAATGGCCCTCCGTGCGCACAAACCTGCTCACCCGCCTTTCGCGCCCACCTCCCTCTCCGAACTAGAACTCCGTGTTCGATCGGGCCGGTCCTCCGGCCCGATCGAACACGGAGTCCGGAATGCGAAGCATCCGAATGTGTTCCGTTGCTTCTCTCTCCCCTTCGCCCCCTCACCCGCCTCGCGCCCTCCTCACCCGCCTCGCACTCCCCTCTCCCTCGCGCTCTCCACCCGCCTCGCGCGCCCCTCCGATGCTCGACCACACCGACGCTCTCCACCTCCTCGCCTACGACCGCTGGGCCAACACGCGCGTCGGCGCCGCTCTGCACGCGCATCCGCTCCCCACAGCCACACACCTCTTCGCGCACATCGCCGCCGCATCGGAGCTCTGGCTCGCGCGCGTCGAGGGCGCCGACACCGCGCACCTGCCCGTCTGGCCCGCGGAGACGGACGCGCACACTGCGCTCGAACGCGGCGCAACGCTCTCCGCGCGCTGGATGGAGCTCCTCCGCGCCGCGCCGCCGAGCGAGTTCGACCGCGTCGTGCGCTTCCGGAACTCGAAAGGGGAAGAGTGCAGCGACGCGCTCGGCGCAATCGTGCGCCACCTCGTGAATCACGGCACGCACCACCGCGCGCAGATCGCGAGCCTCCTGCGCGCGGCCGGAACGCCGCCCGAGCCGCTCGACTTCATCGTGTGGACGCGCGCGGGCTCGCCGGGCGCTCCGCAGCGCGCGAAGCCCGCGTGGAAGCACTTCGTGATCGAGTCCACCTACCTCGTGCCGCTCGAGCAACTCGACACGCTGCTCGCCGCCCACCGCGCGCACCTCGGGAAGGCGTTCGAGCGCGGCCTCCTGCTCGCGTCGGGCCCGCAGGAGCCGCGCACCGGCGGGATGATCCTCGCGCGCGCGAAGGACCGCGCGGAGATCGACGCGCTGCTCGCCGACGATCCGTTCCAGAAAGCGGGCTACTCGCGCTACCGCGTGACGGAGTTCGTGCCGGTCAAGCAGTCGGGAGCGTTCGAGGCGTGGGCGAGCGCGACGTGACCCCGCTCGTGCCGCGCGGCCACCGCACGCTCGAACTCGCGTTCTGCGCGATCGTCGCGCTCGTGAGCGGGGCGCTCGTGTTCCCGATCGTGCCGGGGCTCCTGCTCGTGAGCCGTCTCGGTTCCAGCGATCCGATCCCACGCCCGTTCGACGCGGACCTCTGGAACACTCCGGACTGGGAGGACTCCATGCGCGAAGGCTGGTACGGACACTCGATCCGCCAGCGCATGGCCCAGGACCTCGTCGACCACCACCTCCCGCTCGGCACGCCGCGCGACGCCGTGCTCGCGCTGCTCGGCCCGCGCGCGGAAGGCTACGCCGCGCAGCGCTTCGACGCGGACGCGTGGGTCTACGAGCTCGGCCCCGGCGGAGGCTTCGGACCGACGTACGACTACCTCGTGCTCACGTTCTCCGCCGACGGCGCGCTGCTCCGCGCCGAGATCGCGACGAGGAACAACTGATGAGCGAGCTCGACTCGAACGCAGGCACGCCGCGCGCCGAGACACCCGCTCCGCCGAACTCGTCCCAGCCGGGATGCGTGCGCGCGCTCGGCCTCGGCTGCGCTTCGAGCGTCGTCGGTTCGATCCTCGGCGCGATCGCGAGCCTCGTGTTCTTGGGCACGCAGCGCGACGAGCACCCGCTCGTGCCGCTCGCGTTCGACTCCGCCGCCTGGAAATCGCCCGACCGCTTCGACGGCGGCTCGGTCCTCCGCCCCCTGCGCCAGCGCATGGCCGCAGACCTCGTCGAGCACGCGCTCGCGCCCGGCGCGACGCGGGGGCAGGTGCGCGAGCTCCTCGGTGCGCCGTCGCGCTGGCCGATTTTCGACGCGAGCCCCTGGTTCGGCCGCGAGGACGAGGCCTGGTACCTCGGACCGCCCGTCGGCGTGCTCTCCGACGACCCGCAATGGCTCGTCCTCGACTTCGACGCCCAAGACGCGCTCGTTTCCGCACGCATCCTCGAAGAAGGCGCCGCGGAGCGCGCGACGCCGTGACCGCGCGCTACTCTCCACCCCCGTGACCCAAGACGACCTCGAGCGCGGACGCGCGTCCTTCCTCACCACCCGCTGGAGCCTCGTCCTCGCCGCGGGCGGGAAGGGCGCGATGGAGCCGCGCGCGGCGCTCGAGACGCTCTGCGCGACGTACTGGTATCCGCTCTACGCGTTCGTGCGCCGCAAGGGGCACGACGCCGACGCCGCGCGCGATCTCGTGCAGGAGTTCTTCGCGCGCCTCCTCGAGCGCGAGGACTTCGCGCGCGCCGACCCCGCGCGCGGTCGCTTCCGCGCCTACCTCTTGACCGCGCTGAAGCACTTCCTGATCAACGAAGGGGAGCGCGAGCGCGCGGAGAAGCGCGGCGGTGGGCGCAAGGTCCTCCCGCTCGAGTTCGGCGCCGAGGACGCGGAGACGCGCTTCTCCCTCGAGCCCGCGACGCTCGACGCGCCGGATCGCGCCTTCGACCGCGCGTGGGCGCTGATCGTGCTGCAGCGCGCGCTCGATCGCCTCGGCAACGAGCAACGCGCCGCAGGCAAGTCCGACGAGTGGCAGAAGCTCCACCCGCACCTGACCACGGCCGAGGACGCGGCGCCGTACTCGACGCTCGCCGTCGAACTCGGCCGGACCGAGAACGCGATCAAGATCACCGTCCACCGGCTGCGCAAACGCTACGGCGAGCTCCTGCGCGAGGAGATCGCCGACACGCTGAACACGGACGACGTCGACGCGGAGCTCGCGACGCTCTTCGACGCGCTCTCCTGAGCTTCCGTCTCCGACGGCGCGCCGCCTACGGCGCCCAAGTCACGCTGAGGCCGTTCGTCCGATTCGACGTTGCGGGCGGACAGAAGCCCGTGACCGCGTTCCGGTAGAACGCCTGGTAGACGAACGTCCCGCCGACCGCCGGCACCGCGCCGCGCACGTGGATCGCGGCATCGCCGCTCTGCGGGTAGCGGCTTGCGCTCCCGACGACCGGCTTCGTGCCGAGGCGCACGATCCCGCCGCCGACGCAGCCGATCCCGTCGTCGATCACCGTCGGCGTCACCGCGGTCGTCCCTTGGAAGAAGAGGCACACCGACCCGGTCAGGTTCGCCGCCTGGAGTGAGAACCCGTCCTCCGCGACGCTGTTCGTCCCCGCGCCGACGAGCGCCGCGCCCGACGCGAACGCCGAATTCGCGCACCCGTGCCCGACGGCGCCGGAGTTCGCGCACGGACACGCGAGCCCGCTCCCGTCGCCCGCGCAGAGCACCTGCGCGTCGGGGCAGGGCGTCCACGCTTCGACGTGCGGCGCCGGCGGATCCGCGGGGCCGGTGGAGTAGCCGACGAACAGGCCCGCGCCGCCGACGTCGGTGCGCTCGATGTCCTGGAGGAGGCCCGTGACCGGGCCGAAGCCGAGCGAGGTCCAATTCGCCCCGTCGAAGCTCGCGACGCGGTCCGCCGCCACGCCGCCGATCGACGTGAACTTCCCCGCGACGTCGAGCCGCCACGTGCCGTTCTCGACGTGGCGCGAGAGTGCGAACACCCCGGACGACGTCGTGATCGGGCTCAACGCGGCGACGCTCTGCACCTGCACGCCGTCCCACTGGTAGAGGCCCGTGTGCGCGCCGATCCGCAGCGCGCCGTTCCAGGGCTCGAGGTCGAAGACGAGCCACCCGGTGGCGAACCCCGGCGTCGCTTCCCACGCGCTCCCGGTCCAGCGCGCGAGCGAGTGCGACGTGACCCCGCCCGCGACGTCGAAGCGTCCGCCGACGTAGAGCTTCGATCCGCTGCCGTCGTCGTACACGCGGAGCGCGCTGACGAAGCTGAGCACGGCTCCGTTGACGGGACTCGTGATCAGGCCGATGCCCGAGCCGAGCGGGACCCAGTTCGTCCCGTCCCAGCGCGCACAGTGGATGTTCGGGGGCGCCGTGAACGCGCCGGCCGCGTAGAGTTCGGGGCCGTTGCCCGAGTCGTAGACGGCGACATTGGAGACGTCGCCGCCGCTTCCACCCACACCGACGAGGCCTCCGCCGAACGGCGCCCAACTCGTCCCGTTCCAGCGTGCGATCCCGTTCGCATCGACGCCGCCGATCGAGTTGAACAGACCTGCGACGACGAGCACGGGGCCGGTGGTGTCCGGGAACACCGTCATCGCCTGGATCGCGCCGGGGAGGCCGTTCTGCAGCAGCAGCGCAGGCGGTCCGACGGGGTTCCACGCGCCACCGTCCCAACGCGCGAGCCCCGCCTGTCCCGCCGGGCTCGAGAAGTTGCCGCCGGCGTAGAGCGAGCGCGTGCCTTGGAAGTCGAGCTCCTCGAGGACGAACACGGACGCGTCGAACGGGTGCGACGTCCAGTTCGGACACTGCGCGGTCGCCGGAATCGCGGCGGCGACGAGAGCGAACGCGAACGCGGGGATTCGACGACACGGAAAGCGCATGG
>JAXMBZ010000010.1:0-188611 GCA_046349615.1 Planctomycetota bacterium | reverse complement strand
ACAGCCCCGCCTACGAACCGTTCGCCGGGATCCCGGGCCCCGTGCTCGGCGCGCTCTTCCTCGCGGCGTTCCTCGTCGCGTGGCTCGCGTGCGCGCCGGGCGTCGCGCGCGGGCTCGGCGCGTTGCTCACGGGCCTCGCGAAGGACGCGACCGCCGCGCCCTCGCGCTTCCAGTCCGCGCGCTGCGTGCCGCTCCTCCTCTATCTGCCGCTCGCGGCGCTCGCGTACGGCGTCTCGAACTTCCGCATCGGCGGCCACGGCCCGCCGATCGTCGTCGCGGGCTACCGCTACTTCCTGCCGCACCTCCTGTTCGCGATCCTGCTCGTCGCGATCGTCGCGGCGGCGTGGATCGAGCGCGGCGGCGCGCGGCGTGCGGCCGGCTGGGCGCTCGCGCTCGTGCCGCTCCTCTGCGGCGTTTCGAACGCGTCGATCATCGACTGGAGCTTCTCGAAGCCCGGCCTCGGCGCGCACTACGCCGGCTACAACCTCGCGCAGGTCGGTCGCGCGCTGATCGCGGGCCGCAACGCGCTCACCGACGACGAGATCCGCGCGCACGTCGCGCGCTTCCCGCCGCTCCTGCGCCGCCGCGTCGTCACGTCGATCGGCTTCAACCGCGGCACGCTCGCGATCGAGACCGCGAAGGAGCGCGCGGGCGCGAACGATGCCTGGTACGTCGACCCGGCGGAATTCGTCGAGATCTGGCCCGCGGAGCATCGCGTCGACCTAGCGCGCGGGCTCGGCGTCGCGCTGCGCTTCTCGTGCGGCGCGAGCCCCCGCGGCATCGCCGAGATGCAGCGCGTCCTCGCGACGATGTTTGCGTACGAACCCGGCCTCGCGGCGCGCGTCGCGGAGGGCGCGTGCCTCCCTCCGGGGACGGAGCCGCTGGAGTCGAAGACGGCCCAACTCCTCGGCACGAACGCCGCGCTGCGCGACACGTTCACGGGCGAGCTTCGTTCCGCCGCCCTGCGCGGCGCGGGCCTGTTCGTCGGCCGCCTCTACGTCCGTGGCATCCCGAGCGAGCGCCCGCGGCTCGACGAGTGGGTGCGCGCGAGCGCGGGCACGCGCGAATTCTTCACGGGCCTGGGCGAGGGCCTGGCGGACGGCGGCGACGAGCCGATGTCGCCCGCGAGCATCGGCCTCGCCGTGGAGCCGGGCGACGCGCCTGCGCTGTGGACCGGTTTCGCAGCGGGCGTTGCAACCGTCGTCGAGCCCGCGCAACGGGCCGCGGTGCTCGAGCGCGCGTTCCCGGCAGGCGCGGATCCCGAGCTGCGCCGAGCGGTCGAGCGCGCGCTGAGCGGAGACGCGGACCCCGTGCACTGAAACGTCTGCGCAGCTTCGGCATCGTCACGTGCGCCGCAGAAGGAACCGCAGGCGCGCGGCGGGCAGCACGCGCCAGCGCATGCCCGTGTCGAGCGCGCGGAAGACGCCGCGCAGGAGCCTCGTCTTCACGTCGGGCCTCGCAACCTTGAAGAGATGCGCGGGGAGCGGCACCGAGCCTTCGACGGACACGACCTCGAAGCCCGCCGCGCGCACGAGGCGCGTCAACGTCGCGCGATCGAACTCGAGGATGTGGTACGGGTGCCCGCTGTCCTTCTCCGGGTCGAGCTTCAGGATGCGCACGAGCGGTTCACCGAGGAGCTTGCGCGGCAACACGCGCTGGGCGAGCAGCAGCGCGCGGAACCACGGCGAGTTCACGTAGCTCGGCACGATCACGACGAGGTGTCCGCCGGGCTTCAAGAGCGCGCGCAGCTTCGCGAGCGTCCCGAGCGGATCGGTCGTGTGCTCGAGCACGTTGTCGGCGTACGCGACGTCGAACGTCGCGTCCTTCCACGGCGCGTCCGCGAGCCAACCCTCGAAGATCTCGAGGCCGAGCTCCCTGCGCGCGTACGCCGTCGCGGGCGCCGAGAGCTCGACGCCGCGCACGCGGAAGCCCGCGCGCCGCGCGCCCTCGAGGAAGAAGCCGCCGGCGCTGCCGAGCTCGAGCAGCTCCCCCGTGCGCCCGAGCTCCGCCGCGAGCGCGCGCGCGGTGCCCTCGTACTGCCGGACGAGCTCGTCCTTGCGATCGAAGTAGTTCTCCGTCTCGACGCCGAGGTTGTAGCCCTCGGTGTAGTACGCCGGGTCGGAGTACATGCGCCCGAGCGTCGGCCCGTCGGGCCGCGGGTTCACGTAGACCATCCCGCACGGACAACGCACGAGGTCGAACGGTACGCCGGCGACGGAGTACATGCGCGGGCGGTACGAGCGCGGCGAATCGGCGCGACAGATCGGGCAGACGACGCGCTCGGTCCGCACGTCGCGCGGGTCGATTTGGAAGGGCGGGTAGGCGGGCTCGGCGACGCCTTGGGACCGACTCGACATGCGCTCGAAGCGTAGCACGCGGGGAGCGGGGTCGTCGCGCGCGGAAACGAGTCGTCCGCCGAGGACGGCCCCCGCGCGAGCGTCGGTCGAGGACGCGCGTGAACTTGACATCACGAATTGTGATCTCAAGTCGTCGACGCCGCCCCAATTCGGCGGGCTGCAACCACGAGCCGCACGCCCGAACCGGGGTTCGAGTCCCTCATTTCCCCTCGCCCACGAACCGCCGCACGAGCGCGTCGAGGTCGAAGAGGCTCGGGCTGCGCGGGTCGTTCGAGTCGAGGAGCACCTCCTTCACGTGCAGGTTCTCCGCCGCGCGCCGCGCGAGGAGCCAGCGCCCGCCGCGCGACGCGAGGCGTTCGTTCTCCGCCGCGACGCGCGCGGCATCCGCTTGCGCGACCTCGCGCTCGCCGGCCGCGACGAGCCGTTCGAACTCCGCGGTCGCCGCCGCCTTGCGCGTCTGGTCGTACGCGCGGCCCTCCGCGAGCACCGCCTCGATCCGCGCGCGACCCGCGTCGCTCTCGCCGTCGATCGCGCGCTGGAGCTCGATCCGCAGCTCGGCCTCGAGTCGCTCGGTCTCGCGCTGCGAGAGGTCGATCTTCTTCTCCTCCGCCGCGATCGCGCGCTTCGTGTCGTCGACGATCGTCTGCAGCGCTTCGAGCTGGACCTGCTGCTGGCGAATCTCGTACTCCGGGTTGAAGCGGAAGAGCTCGACGAGCACGCACTCCGCCTCGACGTGGAGCGGCGCGAGGTCCGCGTTCAACTTCGGCAGCGCCGCCGAGAGGCACGCGTTGCGCGCGTCGGTGTCGCGAAAATCCTCCGTCGAGAGCGTGCCGAGCTCGCTCGTCAGCGTCTTCTCGACGGCGGCGCGCAGGCGCTCGACGTACGTGCTCTTGAGCCCCTCCTCGACGAGCCGATGCGCTTCGCCGCGCTTGACGCGCCACGGCACCGCGAGGCCGACGCGCACGAAGTTGCCGTCCTTCGTGCGGACCTTGAGGTGCTCCGCGTCCGCGGGTTCGCCGCTCCAGCCGTACGAGAGCATCCGCGTGCGCCCGTCGATCGCGTGCCACGAGTGCCAGCCCGCGAGGCTCCAGTGCAGTCCGCTCTCGTAGTCGCGCGGCACGATCCCGCGCCCGCCGAAGTCGACCTGGAGCACGCCGATCGTCCCCGGCGCCACGCGGTGCAGACCGAGCGCGCCGACGCCGAACGCGAGCGCCGCGAGGAACGCGCCGAGCGCGCCGATGCGCGCGCCGCGGAGCGCGAGCCGTCCCGCGGCGCGCGCGAACGCGGAGCGGAGCGCGCGCACGAACAACGCACGCGAACCGACGGCGAAACGGCGCGCCGCGGCGAGGGTCCCGCGCGCGAGCGCGACGACGAGCGCGCCCATCCGGGCGAAGAGGGCTCTCACGGCGCACCTCGTCCCGCGTTCGCGGCGGCTTGCACCTCGGACGGGAGCGCGCGCTCGTCGCGCTCGTTCGCGCGGCGGAACGGCTGGATCGTGAAGCGCACGTCCGCGAGCCGCTCGACGAGCGCCGCGCGCACCGCCGCCTCGCCGTGACGCTCGAGCTCCTCCGCCTCGCGCCGCGCGTCCTCGAGCAGGCCCGCGTTGCGCTCGCGCAGCCCCGCCGCGCGCGTCGCGAGCTCGGCGCGCGCCGCTCCGCCCGCTTTCTCGCGGTTCGCGAACACGATGTCCGCGTCGACCTTGAGCTTCGTCGCCTCGCGCTCGGCGGCGGCCGTGTTCACGGCGAGGTTGCGCCGAAGGAGATCGAGCTCGCGGTCCTTGTCGTCGCGGATCGCCGCGAGCCGGTCCTCGCGCTCGCGCGGGAGCTGCTTGAGGTACGCGCGCTTGCGCTCGACCTCGAGGTCGCCCTGCTTGCGGCGGTTGAGCAGGTCCTCGAACGCCTTGTCGAAGACGGGCTTCGGCGTGCCGATCTCGAGCACTTCGATGCCGTGCGGCGCGAGCGCGGTGTTCGCGCGCTCCATCGCCCGCGTCGCCGCGGCGCGCGCGAGGTCGGGGCGCAGCGCTTCCTCCGGCGCGAGCCGTCCGAGCTCGTCGCGCACGAACGCGCGGACGTACGCGCGCACGAGGTTCTCCTTGAAGCCGTCGCCGGGGCCCGAGTCCTCCAGGACGAGGTCCGCGCGCGCCGCGACGAGCGCGTACGAGAGCGCGAACCGCTCGAGCTGGAAGCGCGATCCGTCGCGCCCGCGCGCCTCGATCCTCGGCACTTGGTTCGGCGCGGAGTACTCGACGCCGTCGAACACGAGCTCGTCGGGACTGCGATCGAGCACGTGCACCTCGTCCTTCCACGGGACGAAGAGCTGGTAGCCGGGCACGTTCGAGACGCGCCGCGTGCCGGCGAGCGCGTCGACGACGACCGCGACCTCGTCGTCCGCGACCTGCACGACTCCGCCGGTCGGGTCGACGCGCCGCAGCGCGCCGTAGAGGAGCGCCGTCGCGACGACGAGCGCGAGCGCGCCGTCGAGCGCGGCGCGTTTCGCGCGCGCGCCGCGCGTGCGGGATTCCGCGTGGGACATGGGGAGGGCCTGCGAGCGAGCGCCCGCGTTCGGGGGAAACGCACGGAGGACGCCGCGCGTCCGCGCCGGGCCCGCGACCGCGTACCGCGCGGTGACCACGTGCCCTCGTGCTCTCCACGAAACCCGCGCGCGCCGCGCGGTTCCGCGCCGAATCGGAATTCCGCGCGCGCTTGCAATCGCGCGTTGGATCCGCGAGCCTCCCCGCCTCGCTCCGCGCCGTCGCGCCGGAGGAATCCCGAACACCCCGACCCCGCCGTCACGCCATGCAGATCTCCCGCCTCGTCCTCGCCGCTGGTCTCGTCTCGAGCCTCGCGCTCGGCTTCGCGTTCGTCCGTCCCTCCGTCTCGGCGCCGATCGTCGCGGAGGGCGCGGCGACCTATGAAGTCGACCCCGTCCACTCGAGCGCGGTCTTCAAGCTCAAGCACGCCGGAGCCGCGTGGTTCCACGGTCGCTTCAACGCGATGAGCGGCACGATCCAGTACGACGCCGCAGCGCCGGAGAAGTCGAAGGTCGAGCTCACGATCGAGGTCGGCAGCGTCGACACGAACAACGGGAAGCGCGACGACCACCTCAAGGGCGCCGATTTCTTCGACGCCGCGCAGTTCCCCAAGGCGACGTTCAAGAGCACGAAGGTCGCGAAGAAGGGCGACAAGCTCGCGGTCACGGGCGACCTCGCGCTCCACGGCGTGACGAAGAGCGTCACCGCGGACGTCGAGTTCGTCGGCAGCGGCAAGGGCCCGATGGGCAACGAGGTCGGCGGCTTCTCCGCCTCGCTCGTGCTCCAGCGCGGCGAGTTCGGCATCAAGACGTACCCCGGCATGCTCGGCGAGGACGTCCACCTGACGATCGACGTCGAAGCCGCGAAGAAGTGATCCGCGCCGCGCGCCGGAAGGAGCCCCGCCGCGCGCGGGGCTCCACGCTTCGGCGCGCTTCGCTCCGCCCATGCCCCCCCTCGAGATCCCGCTCCTCGACCTCGTCGTCCCCGCGCTGATCGCGCTCGCGCTCCTCGCGTGGGCGTGGCGGCGCCGCGAAGGCGCGCGCGAGGAAGGCGTCGGCTCCACGAGCGAGAACGCGGCGCCGGAGTCCAGCGTGCGGGAGCGCAAGCCGGCGCCGCGCGGCCCGGCGGCTTCCGTCCACGCGCGCGCGCTCGGCGCGCTCGCGTTCGGGCTCGCCCTGCTCGCCGCGTGGTGGTCGATCTTCCGCGAGTTCGCCGTGCCGAGCGAATCCCGCGTCCTCGCCGCGAAGGACTGGATCCCGTGGTGCATCGTCGCCGCGATCGGCACCGCGGGCGTCGCGCGCATCGAGTCGGTGAAGCGCTTCCTTCCGAGCGGCGGTGCGCCGATCGTGCTCGCCCTGCTCGTCGTGCTGTCCCTGCGCGTGAAGATCGGGCAGGGCACGCCCGGCATCCTCGTGGCGCTGCTCGTGTTCCTCGCCGCGATGGCGACGTGGGCCGCGCTCGAACTCTCGTGCGAGCGTCTGCGCGGTCCGCTGCCGTCGCTCGTGCTCGCGCTCGCTTCCGCCGGTTCCGCGGTCGCGATCGCGCTCGGCGGGAGCACGGTGATCGGGCGGTTGTGCGGCGCGCTCGCCGCCGTGCTCGCCGTCAGCGCGCTCGTCGCCCGCAAGCGCCGCGCGTTCACGCTCTCCGGCGGGCCCGTGGCGATCGTCAGCGTCGTGCTCGTCGGCGCGTGGATCAACGCGTGGGCGTTCAACCAGGTGCCGCTCGCGTCCGTCGGGCTCGCCGCGGCCGCGGTCGTCGTGCCGAGCTTCGCGGGCATCGGTCCCTTCGCCACGTGGACGCCCGTCAAGCGCGAGAGCGCGCGCGTGCTGCTCGTGGTCCTGCTCGCCGGAGCGGCGGTGTGGATCGCGTTCTCGGCGCGCCCCGAGAGCTACGGCTACTGATCCCGGTCGATTCGGTCGGACGCGGCGGCCGGCGTCGTGCACGCGGCGCCTCGCACGCGTCTCGGACTTGCCGCGGGCGCGCGCGGCTGCGACAACCCGCGCGTGACTTCGCCCCAGGCCCTGCGCCTCCGCGCGCTGAACGATCGCCCCGAGCGCGCCGACGCGCGGCACGTCCTCTACTGGATGACCGCGGCGCGCCGGCCGGGTTGGAACTTCGCGCTGCAGCGCGCGGTGCGGATCGCGGAGCGGCGCAAGCTGCCGCTCGTCGTGCTCGAGCCGCTGCGCGCCGGCTACCGCTGGGCGAGCCCGCGCCACCACGCGTTCGTGCTCCAGGGCATGCGCGACAACGCCGCGGCGTTCGCCGAGCGCGGCGTGGCGTACCACGCGTACGTCGAGCCCGAGCCGGGCGCGGGCCGCGGGCTCCTCGCCGCGCTCGCGAAGGACGCCGCGTGCGTCGTCGCCGACGACTGGCCGTGCTTCTTCCTTCCGCGGATGGTCGAGGCCGCCGCGCGCGCGCTCGACGTGCGCGTCGAAGCCGTCGACGCCGCGGGCCTCGTCCCCTACCGCGCGCCCGACGCGCTCTTCCCGACGGCGTACGCGTTCCGCCGCTGGCTGCAGAAGAACCTGCGTCCCTACCTCGCGGAGCCGCCGCTCCCCGATCCGCTCGACGGCGCGACCTTTCCGCGCGACGCGGCGCTCCCGCGCGGGATCGAATCGCGCTGGCCCCGCGCGAGCGAGGCGCTGCTGCGCGCCGACGCGAAGGCGCTCGCGCGTCTGCCGCTCGACGCCGAGGTCGGCGTCGTCGCGTCTCGGATCGGCGGCCACGTCGAAGGTCGCCGCGTGCTCGCCGACTTCGTGCGCACGCGCCTCCCGCGCTACGCGGAGGAGCGCAGCGAGCCCGCGAGCGGCGCGTCGTCCGGGCTCTCACCGTGGCTCCACTTCGGCCACGTCTCCGTGCACGAGGCGTTCGCCGCGGTGACCGAGCGCGAGCGCTGGACGCCCGCGAAGCTCGCCGCGACGACCGCGGGCAAGAAGGAGGGCTATTGGAACCTCGCGCCGTCGAGCGAGGCCTTCCTCGACGAGCTCGTCACGTGGCGCGAGCTCGGCCTCAACTTCGGCGCGCGCCGCGCGGACCACGACCGGTTCGAGTCGCTCCCCGACTGGGCGCGCGCGACGCTCGAGCTGCACGCGAAGGACGCGCGCGAGCACGTCTACACGCGCGACGAGCTCGAAAACGCGAGGACGCACGACCCGCTTTGGAACGCCGCGCAGCGCGAACTGCGGCGCGAGGGCGTGATCCACAACTACCTGCGCATGCTCTGGGGCAAGAAGGTCCTCGAGTGGACGGAGAGCCCGCGCGCTGCGCTCGAAGTCTTGATCGAGCTCAACAACCGGTGGGCGCTCGACGGGCGCGACCCGAACTCCTACTCGGGCATCTTCTGGGTCTTCGGCCGCTACGACCGCCCGTGGGCGCCCGAGCGCAGGGTGTTCGGCTCGATCCGCTACATGAGCTCGCAGAACACCGCGCGGAAGTTCGACGTCGAGCCGTACCTCGCGCGCTACGCGACGTGAAGCCGCGTCACCGCTGCCAGGTCATGTGCCAGACGAGCGGTTCTCCCGCGGAGAGCGCGACGTCGATCGGCACGAGCAGCGTCGCGACGTTGCCGTCGCTCGAGAGGCGCACGCCGCGCGTCTTCCCCAAGAGTCCGTTGCCGATCACGGACGAAGGCAGCGTGAACTCGAGCTTGACCGTCGCACCGACCTCCGCCGTCTTGCCCGACGGATCGAAGGCCTTCGCGGACTTCGTGCGGTCGTCCGCGGAGAGCGGGACGAGCTTCTTCGGCCACACCGCCTTCTCGCCGCGCGGCAGGGTGACCGTCGCGTAGACGAGCCCGCTCGGGTTCGAGCCCCCGGCGAACGCGATGTCCGCGAGCTCCAGACGGCCGAGCTCCTGGAACGTCCCCGTGTTGCACACGATCCCGACGCGGGCGGTCCAGTCGGCGCCCTTCGAGGCCTCGACGGCGGCGCCGCCCGACGCGGGGAGCTCGAGCGCGTTCACGGTCACGGTCCCCGTCAGGTCGTCCTCGACGCGCACGCGCACGGCGACCGCGTCCGTTTCGTCGCAGCCGGCGAGGAAGGTCGAAGCGAGGAGCAGGAGGGCGAGGGCGGGGCGTTGCATGGAGGACTCCGTGGGGCGGAGTCTAGGAACGCGGCGGGGGCCGATCCAGGGCCCGCGACCGCGCGCTGGAATTCGGCGGGAAAGCGCGAAGGATGTCCGTCCTCCGCGCCACGGAGCCCCCGCATGCCCCACCCTGGACTCGCCGAGCCGCCCGCCGACGATCGCGCCTCGAGCGCGGACCTCGCGCTCGCTGCGCGCGTCGCGGCTCGCGCGCCCGGAGCGGCGGAGGAGTTCCTCGAGCGCCACCTCGACGCGCTCTACGAGTTCGTCCACTATCGCGTCGGCGGCGATCGGCACCGCGCGGAGGACCTCGTGCAGGACACGTTCCTCACCGCGCTCGAGAAGGCCGCGGGCTTCGACGGGCGCGCGAGCCTCCATGCGTGGCTCTGTGGGATCGCGCGCAACAAGCTGCGCGGGGAGCGGCGCAAGGCGCGCCCGCGCTCGCTCGACGAGGTCCTCGAGGCCGCCGATCCCGAGATCGACCTGATCCTCGCCGAGGTCGCGCGCTCGCCGCTCCCCGAGAGCGTGCTCGAGCGGCGCGAGACCCGGGACCTCGTCGGCGCGACGTTGTCTTCGCTGCCGCTCGCCTACCGCGAGTCGCTGCTCGCGAAGTACGTGGACGGGCTCTCCGTCGCCGAGATCGCCGCGCGCGCCGCGAAGACCGAGAAGGCGACGGAGTCCACGCTCACGCGCGCACGCGTCGCCTTCGCGCGCGTGTTCGAGCTGCTCGCGAAGCAGCGCGGAGGTGCCGCATGAGCCGCGACGTCCTCGAGGAGAACCTGCAGCGGCTCCTCGTCCGCGCCTACGTCCCCGTGCGGCCGTCGCCGGAGTTCCGCGCGAGTCTGCGGCTCGCGGTGAAGCGCGCGGCGAGCACCGACGCGGCCGAACGCGCGCCGGCGACGCCCGCGCGGCGAATCCTCGCCGCGGCGGCTCTCGTCCTCGCGATCGGCGCGGCCGTGTTCCTCGCGCTGCGAGGGCGCGACGGCGCGCACGGTCCCGACGAGCTCGTCGCGCGCGGTCGCTGCGCGTGGCGCCACGGCGACGAGGCCTGGCGCGCGCTCGACGACGCCGAGACCGCGCGCGGCGTCGAGCACGCCGGCGGGCGCGCGGAGCTCGCGACGCCGCCGGCCCTCGCGACCAAGCTCTGGTTCGGCTCCGACGGCTCCGCGGCGCTCGCGGGGAGCACGCGCTTCCGCGCGGACTGGGACGTCGCCGCGCGCGCGCTCGACGCGGAACTCGTCCGCGGCGCGCTCGTGCTCGAGCGCCTGGGCGGCGGCGGCGCGTGGAGCGTCGCGACCGCACAAGGCCGGTTCGAACTCGTGCGCGGCGTGCTCGCGCTCTCCGAGACCGGCCCCGAGCTCGCGGGCGGCGCGCGCTCGTTCTCCGCCCGGCTCCTCTCGGGCGAAGCACGCTTCGTGGGCGCGGACGGTCCGCGCGCGCTCGTCGCGGGCGAACCGATCGTCGCCCGGAACGGCGCGCTGATCGCCGCGTCGGAACCCGCGGGTTCGAGCGAGGGCGCGCGCGTCCCGGCACGCCCCGACGCGCCCGTCGACGCGCCCAGCGCGACACCGCCGTCCCATGCGGCGACCCCCGCGGACGCCGGAGCGATCACGCTCGCGCTCGAGCTCCCGGTCGGCGGGAGCGCGCACGGCGGCGGCGTCGCCACGCTGCTCCCGAAGCCGCGCCTCCCCGAGGTCGGCATGCCGATCGCGCGCGAGCTCGCCGCCGGCGCGAAGGAAGCGAGCTGGGACGCGCTCCCGGCCGGCGCGTACGAGCTGTTCGTCGACGTCCGCGGCTACGGCGTGTGGCGCGCGAGCGACGTCGCCCTCGGCGCGCACGAGCGGCTCTCCGTCGTCGCGCGCCTCGGTCGCGGCGCCGCCGTGCGCGGCCGGGTCGTCGACGCGTCGACGGGCGCGCCGCTCGAGCACGCGCAGATCGTCTCGGAGACGGACGCGCCCGCCGCCGTCCTGCCCTTCGACCTCGCGGAGCTGGAGTCGGGTTCGGCGCGCGGTTGGCGCGCGTTCGCGGAGACGGGCCCGGACGGGCGCTTCGTGCTCGATGCGCTCTCGACCGGCGAGCACGTCCTGCGCGCGTGGGCGCCGAGCCGCGGCGCGCAGTGGAGCGGCACGCTCGCGATCGATCCCGAGCGCGACCCCGTCGAGCTCGTGTTCCGCCTCGCGCCCGGCGGCGCGCTCGCGGCCCGGTGGCTCGACGCGACGGGACGTCCACGCGCGGGCCGGCGCGTCATCGTCAGCCGCATCGACTTCGGAGCGCCGCGCCGCTGCATCTCGTACGTGCTGCGCACGACCGACGAGGACGGGCGCTTCGAGGCGCGCGACCTCGCCCCCGGTCCGTACGCCGTGCTCTCCCTCGAGGACGACGCGGTCAGTCCGAGCATGCAGCAGGTCGTCGTCCGCGCGGGCGCGACGACGGAGGTCGCGCTCGGCTCGCGCGAACGCGGCGCGGACCTGCACGGCGTCCTCCTGCGCGCGGACGGCGCGCCGGCGGCGGGCGTCGACGTCAGCATCCAGCGCGCGGGCGATCACGGCGCGGACCGGCTGCAGAACGAGCGCACCGACGCGGAAGGACGCTTCCTCCTGCGCGGCCTCGCCTCGGGGAAGCACGAGCTCTACGCGGGGCTCGAATTCGGCGCGCGGATCGCGTTCGTCTCCGCGCTCGACGTGCCCGAGGTGAACGACTTCACGGCGACGTTCCGGCTCCCGTCGGGCACCGTCCGCGGCCGCGTCACGGCCGCCGCGACCCGAGAACCGCTCACGAACGCGACGCTCGTCTTCCAGCGCGAACGCGAGGGCGCGTTCGAGTTCGGCGCGCGCGCGACGACCGACGCGCGCGGCGCGTTCTCCGCCGACTTCCTGCCCGCGGGCAAATGGCGGGCGACCGTCTACGCGCCCGTGGAAACGCTCGCGTCCGCGCGCATCGCGAGCTTCGAGCTCGCCGAGGGCGGCGTGCGCGACCTCGACGTGCGCCTCGAGCCCGGCGCGAGCGCGACCGTGGTCGTCCGCGACGCCAGCGGCGCCGCCGTGCCCGGCGCGCAGGTCGCGTTCGTCGACGCGGACGGCGCGGAGCTCCAGGTCGCGCGCGAGTCCGTCACCGACGCGCGTGGAACGCTGCGCGCGCCGGGCCTCTCCGCCGGCGCGTGGACCGTGCGCGTTTTCCGCGAAGGATCCGCGCCGGTCGAGGCACGGATCGACCTGGACGCCGGCGAGGACCGCGAGCTCCCGTTCACGCTCCCCTCCACCGGCTCCCCCCGTTAGGACGCGCGCCTCGCGCGCGAAGATGCCCCGAACATGAAACCCGCCCTCCTGCTCCCCGTCGCCGTCCTCGTGTCCGCCGCCGCGAGCTACGTGCTGTGCTCGACCACGCTCGATCGCGCCGAGGCGAAGACGCCGAGCGACGGCGCGCGCGCCGCGGACGTCGAGCGTCTCGCGACGAGCCTGCGCGCGCTCGAGGAGAGCCAACAGTCGCTCGCGCGCGAGCTCGCGAGCCTGAAGAGCGACGCCGCGCTGCGCTCCTCGGGCGAGACCCGCGTGCCCGTCGCCGAGATCGAAGCCGCCGTCGCGCGCGCGCTCGCTGCGCATGCGCCCGGCTCGGCACCCGCGAACGACGCGCCGAAGCCCGCCGTGGTCGCGAAGAAGCGCACGCCTGCACAGGGCTACGAAGCGCTCGCCGCCGCGGGCTTCGACTGGAACGCCGCGCAGAAGGTGTGGAAGGAGCTGCGCGAGGAAGGGCTCGTCGACGACGTGCTCGCGATCTTCGAACAGAAGGCGAAGGACGCCGCGAACGATCCCGCGGCGCAGGTCGAGCTCGGCAAGGCGTACCTCCAGAAGCTCTTCACCGTCCCGCCCGGCCCCGAGCAGGGCACGTGGGCGATGAAGGCGGACAAAGCGTTCGACACCGCGCTCGGGATCGACGACCACGACTGGTCGGCGCGCTTCAACAAGGCGGTGAGCCTCTCGAACTGGCCCGCGTTCCTCGGCAAGCAGGGCGCGGCCGCGCAGCAGTTCGAGACGTTGCTGGAGCAGCAGAACCAAGGCCCCGCGCGCCCCGAGCACGCGCAGACCTACTTCTTCCTCGGCAACCTCTACCAGAGCATGGGCAAGGGCGAGCAGGCGCTCTCGACGTGGAAGAAGGGCCTCGAGCTCTTCCCCGACAACGCGCAGCTCTCGGCGCAGGTGCAGAGCGCGCAGCACCACTGAGACCCGCGCGCACGTCGCGCGGAGGACGAGCGGAGGATGCGCGCGCGACGCCGTGCTAGAGTCGCCCGCATGCTCCGCTCGTTCCTCTTCTTCGCCGCCGCCGGCGCGTCCGCTGCGCAGGGTTCCGCGAGCGCCGCGCCGACGCCCGCGCCCGTCGCTTCCGCGGAACGCGCCGCCGAAGCACCGCAGACCCCCGCGGCGAAGGAGGATCCGAACTCGCTCCTCGCCGCGCTCGACGCTGCGCTCGCGGCGCACGCAGCGCGCGGCGGAGCGCATCCTGCAATCGAGTTCCTGCCGCGCCTCGCGACCGCCGCGCGGGCGCTCGCCGCGGGGCCGGAGCTCGTGCGCGTGCTCGCCGCGCGCGCGCGGCTCGGTGCGCTCGGCGAGCACGCGAACGTGAGCGGCGCCGCGGCCGCGTGCGACGAGGCGCTCGCGAGCCTGCTCGCGGAGCACGCCGACCGCCCCGAGCTCGCGGCCTTCTGCGAGCGGCTCGGTTCCGACGCGAACGAGCTCTACGGCCTCGCGCGCTCCGAGCGCTTCCTCGCCGCGGTCCGCGCGAAATCCGCCCTCGCCGACGTGCGCGAGGCCGCGGGGCTCGGGCTCGCGCGCGCGCGCTACGACGCGCTCGACGTCCTGCAAGGCAACGGTCCGCGTGCGCTGCGCACGCTGCTCGAGGACCTCGCCGCAGCGAAGCCCGCGACGCGCCGCTCGCGCGCGGCGGCGGATCTCCTTCGCGCGTGGGACACGGTGCGCGTCCAGCATCCGTTCCCCGACGCGCCCGCGTTCGACGCGAACGGAGCGCCCGTCGAGTTCGGCGCGCTGAAGGGCCGCGTCGTGCTCGTGCACGTGTGGAGCGAGCTCGACGACGCGGAGCGCGAGCAGCGCAAGGTGCTCTCCGCGCGCCTCGCCGCCGCTGGAGGGAAACCGCTCTCGATCGTCGGCGTTTACGCGCCGCCCGCGCGCGAGGACGGCCCCGACGCGCTCGCTCCCGAGCTCGACGCCGTCGTCGAACGCCTCGGTCGCGTTCCGCCCGCGGAGCGCGCGGAGCTCGCGGACGGAGACCGCTCCGCGCTCGCGCGCGTCGACGCGTTCGACCGCGCGCGCGCCGCCGCCGCACTCGCGGCGTCGAAGCCTCCGTTCCCCGTGATCGTCGACGGCGCGCCCGACGGGCCGTGGTGCCGCCGTCACGACGTGCGCCGCTTCCCGACGACCTTCGTCGTCGACGCGCGCGGCGTCCTGCGCTACCGCGACCTGCCGCCGAACGAGCTCGAGCTCGCGCTCGCGTCGCTCCTCGCCGAAGCGGCCGCGCCGCGCTGACGATCGCCCGTCAGGAGAGCGTGGAACGTGCGGCGAGCGCTTCGCGGCGCGCCTGGATCAAGCGCGCGCACTCGGCGATCAGGCGCGTCCGATCGATCGGCTTCGTCAGGAACGCGTCGCACCCCGCTGCGAGGCACACCTGTTCGTCACCGGTCTGTGCGTGCGCGGTGAGCGCGATCACCGGGACCTCGAACCCGGTCGCGCGCAGGCGCCGCGCGACTTCGTAGCCGTCCATCTCGGGCATCATCATGTCGAGCAGGACGAGGTCGAGCTCCCCCTGCGCTCCGAGCGCGCCCGCGAGCCCCGTCTTGCCGTCGGAGCGCGCGTCGACGCTCGCTCCCGCGCGCTCCAGGAACGTTCGAACGAGACGCTGCACGTCGCGTGCGTCGTCGATCACGAGGATGCGCGCGCCCGCGAGCTGGCTCGGACTCGACGCCGGCGCGCCCGCGGGGAGCGGTGCCGCGGGAGCTTCGGGGGGCTGCACGAGCGGGAGCCGGACTCGGAACGTCGAGCCGGCGCCGAGTTCGCTCTCGAGCGTGATCGTGCCCCCGAGGAGCTCGACGAGCCTGCGGGTGATCGAAAGGCCGAGGCCCGTGCCGCCGAACCGCCGCGCGGTCGATGCTTCGGCCTGGGAGAAGGGCACGAAGAGGCGGTCGCGTTGCTCGGGCGAGAGTCCGATGCCGGTGTCGCGAACCTCCATCTCAAACGCGTCGGCCCCGGCGCGCACCACGAGGTCGACGCCGCCCGACAAGGTGAACTTGATCGCGTTCCCGGCGAGGTTGAACAGGATCTGACGCACCCGCGTGGGGTCCGTGTACACGCGCGCGGGCACGCCGTCCTCGCATCGACAGACGAGCCGCAGCCCCTTCGCACGCGCCCGGGGCGCGAGCAAGTCACCGACGTCCCGGACGAGGTCCCGCGGCGAGCACTCGAGGCGTTCGATCGGCATCGCGCCCGCTTCGAGCCTCGAGAGGTCGAGCAGGTCGTTCACGAGACAGAGCAGGTGCTCCCCGTTGGTCCGGATCGTCCGCGCGTGCTGCCCGAGCTCCGGCGCGGACTCGGCTTCCTCGATCAACTCGGCGAACCCCAGGATCGACGTCAGCGGCGTGCGCAGCTCGTGCGTGACGTTCGTCAGGAACTCGTCGCGTGCCTTGTTCGCGCGCGCGGTCTCGACGGCGGCGGCTTCGAGCCCGCGATTCGCTCGCGCCAGCTCCTCCAGCCGCGCGGCGAGCTCGCGGTTGCGCTCCTCGAGCGTCCCGGAGAGCGCGGCGATCCGGACCTCGCGCTCGCGCTCGAGATCCCACTTCGTGCCGAGGCTGCGCACGAGTTGGACGACCTCGACCGTGTCGAACGGCTTCTTCAGGATCAACAGCCGGTCCGTGTCCCCCAGCGCGGCGGTGATCTCGGCGTGCGTCCGATCCGAGTAGGCCGTGCAGAGGACGACCTCGATCCGCGGATCGAGGCGCCAGAGTTCCTGGATCGTGCGCAGTCCGTCCCAGCCCGGCGGCATGCGCATGTCGACGAACGCGAGCTGGAACGGAGCGCTCTCCGCGAGCGCCGCGCGACAGAGTTCGACGGCTTCCTCGCCCTGGAACGCGGACGTGAACTCCCACGCGCCCCGCGCGGAAGCGGCGGCGGATTGCGGGGCCGCGCCGAAGAGATCCGCCGCGAGACGGTCGAGTTCGGCCGTGCCCGCGTCGGGCGGCGCGAGGACCTTCCGGTAGTCGTCGTGGATCGCGCGCGTGTCGTCGACGACGAGGAGGCGGCGGCGCGGGGATGCGGTCATGCGGCGAGCGCCTCCGTCGCGACCGCGGTCGGCGCCGGGAGTTCGAGCACGAACGACGCGCCGCAGCCGGGCCCGTCGCTCTCGGCCCGCAGGGAGCCGCCGAGCTCCCGCGCCGCGTTCGCGCAGGAGTGGAGACCGAACCCGTGGCCGTCCGCCTTGGTCGTGAAGCCGTGCGAGAAGATGCGGGTCAGGTCCTCCTTCGCGATGCCGAGCCCGTTGTCGCGCACGACGATGCGGACCCGCTCCGGTCCGGCACGCTCCACCGTGAGCACGAGGCACGGATCGGTCGGGCCTGCGGTCTCGATCGATTCGCGCGCGTTCTTGATCAGGTTGACGAGGATCTCGAGCAGCCTGTGCTTCGCGACCGGGATCGGGCCCAGGGCCGCGAAGCGCCGCTCGACGCGCACGCCCGGCGCGCTGGACGCCGGCGCGAGGCGGAGCGCGAGCTCCACCATCGCCCCGACGTCCACCGGCTCGAGGAGCGCGGCGCTCCCGGCGTGCTTCTGCTGCTCCTGCACGAGCGTCCGCACGTGGTCGAGGCTCTGGTTCAGGGTCTCGCACTCGGCCAGGACCGCCGCGCGTTCCGCGGCGAGCGACTTCCCGAGCAGGGTCAGGAACTCCGGCACTCGGACGCCGCGCGGGTCGGTCGCGAGGAACGCGCCGAGGTCGTGCTCGTGTGCGTGCAGGAGCTCGGCGAGGCGCTCGACGTCCGCACTGCGCGAGCTCCGTACGCGCGCCTCGACCTGCTGAGCCGCCACCGTGGTGCTCGTGAGGACGCTGCCGACGTTGTGCAGGACCTCCGTCGCGACCTCCGATCGCCCGGCGAGGTGCGCGACGCGCAGGAGGCGCGTCCGCGACTCGGAGAGGTGGCCCACCATCGAGTCGAGCGCGCGCGAGAGCTGTCCGATCTCGTCCGTGCGCTCGCTCGCGAGACGCTCGTGGAGTGCGTCTCCGTCCCCGATCCGCACCGCATGGGCGGACACGCGCTCGAGCGGCGTGACGACGATGTGCTTCAAGAGCAGCCGCGTCGCGAAGAGCACGCCGAGCCCGGCCGCGATCAGCGACAGCTGCGCGTAGTCGACGACACGCCGTCCTTGAGCGCTGATCTCGCGAGGAATCGTCGCTTCCACGAGCGCGAGCGGCTCCCCGCGGTAGTCGCGCAGGAGCGCCCAGCCGAGACGGTCGCCTTCGTCCTTCGACTCCGTGGCGAAGCGCTCCCCGCCGAGGAGCTCCACCGCCGCGGCGGAGCGTTCTTGGCCGAGCGTCGCGCCGCCGTCGATGCGGACGAGGTCGAACCGGACGCGCGTCTGAGCGCAGAGCGCGCGCACGCGGGAGGAATCGAGGCGGCGCGCCATCAGGAGCGAGCCGCAGGGTTCGCCGGACTCGTCGCTCGGGACGATCGGGCGCGCGGCGACGAGCAGGATGCCGCACGGGGTCGCGACGAGCCCGAGCTTGCGGTCTCGAGCGGACCCGATCACGTGCAGCGGGTGCGACGGCGCGCGCTGATCGGCCGGGTACTCCGGCGCTTCGCACCCCTCGGCCGCGAACGCCGTCGAGTACCGACGATCGACGACGCGCCCGGAACGGTCGGCGAAGAGCACGACCGCGAGTTCGGCGTTGTCGAGCGTCGCGGGTTGGAGCGTCGACTCGACGTAGGCTTGGTCGTGCTCGTGGACGAAGCGCACCGTGTCGTCCCAGGCCGCCCAGTCGTGACAGAGCCCGTCCAAGTGCTCGAGCTCCGCTTCGATCGCCTGGGCGACGCGCTCGACGTCCTCCTGCGCTTCCCGCTTCTCGAGCGCCTCGAACCCCGGGTACACGACCCGGTGCTGGATCGCGAAGTCGATCGCGGCGTAGACGGCGAAGACGCCGGCGATCGCCAAGCCGAGCCGTTCGAGGAGGCGCATGGAACGAGGGGATGGACGCCGTCTCCATCGCCTCACGGCGCGGCCGTCCTTGACCCGTCCCCGCTGTCGATCGAGGGATCGCGAGGTCCGCTGCGCGCTTGACCCCGCGCGCGGCGTTCGGGATAGCTAGGGAATGGAGCGAACGAACTCGGGCGAGTCGAGCGCGGCGCGCGTGCTGCGCGTCGCGTGGATGGCGATCCTCCTCGGGCTCGCGCTGGAGGTGGTCGTCGCAACCGCCGCGAACCTGCAGGGCGCCGCATGGGAGCCGTTGCGCACCGTCGCGAGCGCGGGGCAGCGCGTGTCGTGGTCCGTGATCCTCTGCGCCGTGCTCGCGTGGGCGCAGACGATCCAGCCGCCGAACGCGCTGCGCACCGGGCTCTTCGGGTTCGCTGGCGCGCCGATCGCAGCGATCGCGGCGCGCGCCGTGCACAAGGGCGTGCTGCAGGCTGGGAGCGCGGCGCCGGCGGGCGGTGCGGGCGTGCCGTGGGGGCTGATCGCGGTCCGCGCGCTCGAGTACCTGCTCCTCGGGATGCTGAGCACGCGGCTCGCCCGAAAGCGCACGCACGCGCACCTCACGATGGGGCTCGCCGTCGGCGCGCTCGGGCTCGCGCTCCAACTCACCGTCCTCGACGCGTCCGCGTCGAGCTCCGGAGCCGTGCTGCTCCTCGCGCTGAACGAGCTCCTGTTCCCCGCCGGTTGCGCCGTGGTGCTCCACGCGGCGTCGGCGAAGGCGCGCCGCGACGAAGCCGCTCGCGCTTCCGTTCGATGAGCGCGGCGACGAACGGAGCGGAACTCCTCCGCGCGCTCTGGCCGCCGCCGGCACGCGCGACGCCGCGCGAGGGGAGCGCGCCTCGCGGAGCCCCGGCGTGGCGTGCGGCGACGGAGTTCGAGCCCGCGCTCGGACGGGAGCTCGCCTCGGCGCGCCGAAGCGTCGAGCGCGCGCTCGCGCCGGCGGAGCGCGGGAACCTGACGATCCGCCTCGAACGCGACGCGCGGATCGCACCGCAGGGCTACACGCTCGCCGTCACGAACGCGGGGGTCGCGCTCGCCGCGCGCGACGTCGAGGGCGCGCGCCACGCGCTCGCGACGCTCGCGCAGCTCGCGCGCGCGGCGGGAGACGGTCCGATCGCCGCGGTCTCGATCGACGACGCGCCCGCGTTCCAGGAGCGCGGCGCCATGCTCGACGTGTCGCGCTCGAAGGTCCCGACGATCGCGACGCTCGACGCCGCGATCGAGCGCCTCGCTGCGCTCAAGGTGAACCGGCTGCAGCTCTACTTCGAGCACGCGTTCGCGTACCGCGGACACGAGGAGGTGTGGCGCGACGCGAGCGCGTACACGCCGGACGAAGTGCGCGCGCTCGACCGCCGCTGCGCGGAGCACGGGATCGAGCTCGTGCCGAACCAGCAGAGCTTCGGCCACCTGCACCGCTGGCTCGTGCACGAACGCTACCGCCCGCTCGCGGAGGTGCCCGAGGGCGTCGAGCACGCGTTCTCGATTCGGAAGGAGCCGTTCGCGCTCTGCCCGCTCGACGAGCGCGCGTTCACGCTGCTCGAGGACCTCTACGACCAGCTCCTCCCCTGCTTCACGAGCCGCACGCTCAACGTCGGGCTCGACGAGACGTTCGACCTCGGCCTCGGCCGATCGAAGGAGGCGTGCGCGGCGCGCGGGAAGCACCGCGTGTACCTCGAGTTCCTCGGGCGGGTGCGCGCGCTCCTCGCGACGCGCGGTCGACGGATGCAGTTCTGGGGCGACATCGTGCTCGAGGCGCCGGAGCTCGTGCCCGAGCTGCCGCGCGACGTCGTGCCGATGCTGTGGAACTACGAAGCGGAGCCGTCGTTCGAGCGCGACGCGCCCCGCTTCGCGGAGCACGGCTTCGAGTACCACGTGTGTCCGGGCACGGCGAGCTGGCAGAGCTTCCTCGGCCGCGTCGACGTCATGCGCGCGAACGTGCTCGCGGCGGCGCGCGCGGGCGCCGCGCACGGCGCGCGCGGGCTGCTCGTCACGGACTGGGGCGACCGCGGGCACCACCAGCCGTGGAGCGTGAGCTGGCCTGGACTCGTGACCGCCGCGGGCGCCGCGTGGAACCCCGAGGGGACGGCGGCGCGCGTCGAGCACGACGACGCGGAGCTCGCGGCCGTGCTCGACCGCCACGTGTTCGACGCGCCCGGCGCGGGCACGGGCGCCGCGCAGATCGCGCTCGGACGCGCGGGCCTCGCGAGCGGCGCGAAGAGCACGAACGGCTCGCCGCTGTTCTTCCTGCTCGCGTTCGCGCCGCAGGGCTGGCCGCATCCGCGTGTGCGGGAGCTCACGCACGAAGGCCTCGCGCGCGCGGAGCAGCACCTCGCGGACGCGCGCGCGGCGCTCGCGCGCTCGACGCCGGCGTGCGCGGACGCGCGCGTCGTGCAGGACGAGCTCGACTGGGCCGCGCGCGCCGCGCTCCTCGCGTGCCGCTTCGGCGCGGCGCGGCTCTCGGCCGCGGACGGGCCCGGGCTCGCGACGCTCCCGAGCGCCGAGCGCCGCGCGCTCCGCGAGCGCTTCGACGGCGTGATCGCCGACTACGCCGCGGTCTGGAGCGCGCGCAACCGGCCGGGGGGCTGCGTCGAATCGCGCGCCTGGTTCGAGCGCGCGGCGGCGGTCCTCGGACGGTGACCTGCCCCTTCGGGCGGCGCGCGCTCGACGCCCGCTCGCCCCTTGACTTCCAATCCGGACGCGGGTGTCCTGGACGCTCGCAATCGAACGACGAGGGGAAGTCCGCGGTCCCGGCCGCCCAACGAGAAGGTTCAGGAGACAGTCACCGCCATGTTCAAAGAGTTCCGTGAGTTCGCGATGAAGGGGAACGTCGTCGACCTCGCCGTCGGTGTGATCATCGGCGGCGCGTTCGGCAAGATCGTCACCTCGATGGTCGAGGACATCATCATGCCGCCGATCGGCATGGCTCTCGGCCACGTCGACTTCAAGGATCTGACGATCACGCTGCAGGCGAAGACCGCCGACCACGCCGAGGTCGTGATGCGCGTTGGGAACTTCCTCAACACCGTGCTGAACTTCCTGATCGTCGCGTTCTGCATCTTCATCGTCGTGAAGCAGATGAACCGCCTGCGCGCGGGCGACGCGAAGAAGTGATCCACGGCGTCCCCGTCGGGGGGCCTCGGATACGACGACGGGCGGCCTCGAGCCGCCCGTCTGCGTTTTCAGCGCGTCTTCGGGAGGAGCCCGCGCCGTCGCGCGCTCCTCCTCGCGCTCAGAACGACCAGCCGATCGTGAGCAGCCAGAGCTCGTCCACGCGATCCGCGCCGGAGGCCGGCGTGTTGTCCCACGTGTAGATGTGCTGGAGCTGCGCGAACATCTTCTCGGTCAGCGTGACGCGCGCGTGCGTGTCGATGCGCGCGCTGACGTCCTGCGTGTCCTCGACGCTCGGCAGGATCTCGCCCCACTGGCCGGCGGTCCACTTGCCGCTCTCGGCGGTGTAGTCGGCCTTGTAGGCGAGGCGCGCGGCGACGTAGCTCTGGTCGTCGCCCGAGGTCGAGAAGCTCTCGTCGACGTAGGAGAGACCGGCTTCACCCGAGATCTTCCACGTCTTGTCCTCGCGGAACTGGTAGCCGGCGCCGGCGCCGACGGTCAGGCGCAGGTCGAGCGCCGCGTTGAAGTCGTTCTCGCCGCTGACGAGGCCGTAGGCGTAGAGCTCCTTGCTGAAGAACCGGTCGTACTTGACCTGGCCGTAGGTGCGGCGCTGCGTGACGCCGACGCCCTTCTCGTCGGCGTAGTTCCAGAGGAGCTGCGCGCTCCAACGGTCTTCCTCGCCGCGGTTCTCCGCCTGCGCCGCCGCGCCGAGCGTGGTCTTGTCCGTGTTGCCGCTCGACATCGAGGCCGAGACGCCGACGGTGCCGGTCCACTTGCGCTCGGCGGGCGCGGCCGCGGCCTGCTCCTGCGTCGGAGCGAGTTCGAAGCCGTTGGACGCATCGACGGCCGGGGTCGCGGCGACCGGCGCCGTCGCGAGGAGGGTGACGAGGGTGAGCATGATTCGCTGTCGGGTTGCGGCGGGAGCGCGGGTCGCGGACCGTGGCGTTCGCGCCTGGGGATCTCGGGGATCGAAACGAACGGGGGGACGCTCCGGGCATCGCTGCCACACCGGAGTTCCCCCTCGGGTGCAGAATTGTGCCGACGGCGCGGCCGACTGCAAGCGCGCGCTAGTTCGCATCCCCCGCTGCCCCATCGGGCAATCCGGGGGCGTCCTCGGAGGCGGTTCCCACCACCTTCCAGACCTTGGCGAGCGACTCGCCGTGGACGGCGAGCTCCCACGCGTTCGTGTAGCCGAAGGGCGTCTCGCGCACCTCGAATCCGCGCCGCTCGAGCTCGGCGCGCAGGGCGTCGAACAGAGCGCGCGTCGCCGCCGGTTCGGCCGATTCGGCGCCCAGGTGCGTGAAGGAGTGGAGCACGACCCGCGTCAGCGCGCGCGGCCGCGCCTGCCAGCGCACGTGCTTCACGAGCTGGCGTACGACGCTCGCGCTGCGCGCGGAGTCCGCGTCCGCGCGTTCGGCGTGCAGGAAGAGCACGACGCAGTCCTCCATCGCGCCGGGCTCCGCGGGACCGGCGGCCGCCGGCGACGCGGCGTGCGGAGTCCATGCGAAGCGGCGCGCGAGGAACGAGAGGAGCTTCACGCGCGCGCTTCCTTCGCGAGGAGCTCGCGCACGCGCCCGCGGCGGAACGCGAAGATCCGCTCGAGCGTCGGCCGCACGAAGAGCGCGTGCACGGGGCGCGAGAGCGGGAGGAGCGGGGGCGCGTAGCGCACGCGGTCCTTCACGCGCGTGCGGCCGCCCGCGAGCGGCTCGAACTCGTGTCGATGGACCCAGTAGGCGTACGGCGAACGCAGCGCGACGTCCGTGAACGCGCGGCCGGGCGACCAGTCCTCGATGCGCGTCCTCCAGCGCATCGGGATACCGTGCAGGCGCACGACGTAGTCGATGAGCGCGCCGTCGTGCATCGGCACGGGGCTCGGCGTGCGAATGGAGAAGGCGAGGAACGGCGGCGTGATCGCCTCGAGGTTCTCCGGGCGCTCGAAGAACGGGGCGACCCGCTCGATCGGAACGTCCAAGACGTCCTCGACTTCGAGTACGTAGCCGCGACCGTCGCGCCGGATCATCGCGGACGAGAGCATGGCGCGCGGGACGCGCGCGGTCCACGCTGGAATGTCGCGTGCGCTGCGCGGAGACTGTCCGCATGGGCACTCCGTCCCGTCCCGCGCGCCCCAACCCGTCCGCATCGGCCGCGGCCGCGCGCGCGGGCGAGGTGCGCATCGGCATCTCGTCCTGCCTGCTCGGCGAGCACGTGCGCTTCGACGGCGGACACAAGCGCGACCGGTTCCTCTCCGAGACGCTCGCGCGCTTCGTCACGTTCGTGCCCGTGTGCCCCGAGGTCGAGGCCGGGCTCCCGATCCCCCGCGACACGCTGCGCCTCGTGCGCGAGTCGAGTGCGCCGCGCCGTCCGGGCGTCGGCGCCGACGAGAGCGACGTGCGCGTGCGCCTCGTGATGCCCGCGACCGGCGAGGACCACACCGAGCTCCTCGCGCGCTGGGCGGAGAAGCGCTGCGCGGAGCTCGCGGCGCTCGGGCTGTCGGGGTACGTGCTCAAGAAGGACTCGCCGTCGTGCGGCATGGAGCGCGTCAAGGTCTACGACTCGAACGGCTCGCCCGCGCGCGAGGGCCGCGGCGTGTTCGCCGCCGCGCTGCTCGCCGCGGAGCCGCTCCTGCCCGTCGAGGAAGAAGGACGTCTCTCCGACCCGCTGCTTCGCGAGAACTTCTTCGACCGCGTGTTCGGCTTCACGCGCCTGCGCGCGTTCTTCGCGAGCGAGTGGCGCGTCGGCGACCTCGTGCGCTTCCACTCGAGCGAGAAGCTCTTCCTGCTCGCGCACCACACCGAAGGCTACAGAGCGCTCGGCCGCGTCGTCGCCGACGCGAAGAAGAAGCCGCGCGCGGAGCTCGAGCGCGAGTACGGCGAGCTCTACATGCGCACGCTGCGTCACAAGGCGAGCCCGGGACGCCATGCGAACGTCCTCGAGCACATGCTCGGCTACTTCAAGGAGCACCTCTCACCCGCGGAGAAGCAGGAGATGCTCGAGCTCGTGCACGACTACCGCGCGGGGCTCGTCCCGCTCGTCGTGCCCGTGACGCTGCTCGCGCACTTCGTGCGCAAGCACGGGATCGAGTACCTCGCGGGCCAGCAGTACCTGCACCCGCACCCGAAGGAACTGCTCATCCGCAACCATGTCTGACGCACGGTCCACGGCGGCATCCGGCGCGGGCGAGGTGATCGTGCGCCTCGACGGCGTCGCGCGCCGTTACGCGCGCGGCGGAGCGACGGTCGCGGCGCTCGACGGAGTCTCGCTCGAAATCCGGCGCGGCGAGATGGTCGTGCTCGTCGGACCCTCGGGGTGCGGCAAGTCGACGTGCCTCAACCTGATCGCCGGGATCGACCGGCCGGACGAAGGCCGCGCGCACGTGCTCGGCGTCGACGTCGGCGCGGCGAGCGAGTCCGAGCTCGTGCTCCTGCGCCGCCGCCGGCTCGGGATCGTGTTCCAGGCGTTCCACCTCGTCCCCCACCTGACCGTCGCGGAAAACGTCGCGCTACCGCTCGCGATCGACGGGAAGCGCGATGATGCGCGCGTCGCCGAACTCGTCGCGCGGGTCGGGCTCGCCGCGCGCGCGAACCACTTCCCCGGCGAGCTCTCGGGCGGCGAGGAGCAGCGCACCGCGGTCGCGCGCGCGCTCGCGCACCGCCCCGCGCTCGTCGTCGCGGACGAGCCGACGGGGAACCTCGACTCCGCGTCGGGGACCGCGGTGCTCGAACTGCTCGACGAGCTGCGCGCCGAGAACGGCGCCGCGCTCGTGATCGCGACGCACGACGCGCGCGTCGCCGGGCGCGCCGATCGCGTGATCCACCTGCGCGACGGACGCGTCGAGGGCGCGCCGTGCTCCTGAAGGCGCTGTTCCTCCGGCCGGCGCGCGCGAAGCCCCTCCGTTTCCTCGCGACGCTGCTCGGCGTCGCGGCCGGGGTCGCGGCGCTCGTCTCGACGCGCGTGTCGAGCCGCGCCGCGGTCGACGCGTTCGCGGAGGGCGTGCTCGAGCTCGCCGGGCCCGCGCGGCTCGAGGTCGTGCAGGACGGCGGCGTGCCGATCGCCGTGCTCGGCGCGCTCGGTCCCGTCGCGGGCGACGCGGAGCTCCTCCCCGTCGTCGACGAGGTCGTGCTCGCCCCGAAGACGAAGGAGACGGTGCGCGTGCTCGGCGTCGACGCGCTCAACCCCGCCGTCGCGCGCCGACTCGCGCTCGACGTCGCGGCCGCGCCGGGACCCGACTCCGCCGGCGAGGACGTCGCGCGGCGCGCCGCGGACTCGCTCGCGCGCGCGCTGCGCTGCGAAGGCGTCTGGATCGCGACGCCGCTCGCCGCGGAGCTCGGCCTCGCGCCCGGCGGCACGCTCGAGGTCGTCGTGCGCGGCCGCGCGGTCGGGCTCCACGTGCTCGGGCTCTTCGCGCCCCGGGACGGGAGCCGCACGTTCGCGCACGTCGTGCTGCTCGACGTCGCGTGCGCGCAGGAGCTCTTCCGGCACCCCGCGACCCTCGACCGCATCGAGCTCGTCCCGCGCGACGGCGTCGAGCTCGAAACGCTCACGGCGCGCGTGCGCGCGTTGCTCCCGCCCGGCGCGCGGCTGCAGGAGCCCGAGCAGCGCGCCGAGGACGCGCGCTCGCTCGCGCGGACGCTCCAGTTCGACCTCGACGTCATGGCGTTGATCGCGCTCGTCGTCGGCGGCGTGCTCGTCGCGATTTCGCTCGCGACGTCCGTCGTGCAGCGGCGCGAAGTGCTCGCGATCTGCGTCTCGCTCGGCGCGTCGCGCGCACAGCTCGCCACCGCGCTCGTCGCCGAAGCGCTCGCACTCGGCCTCCTCGGCGGCCTCCTCGGCGCGCTCGCGGGCGCCGGGTCCGCCGCGCTGGCCGTGCAGGGCGTCCGCGCCACGCTCTCGACCGTCGTCGGGCAGGCGCCCGCGCGCGGCGTCGAGCTCTCGGCGACCGACGTCCTGTTCGCCGCGGGGCTCGGCGCGGCGTGCGCGCTCGCCGCGGCCGTGCTGCCCGTGCTCGAAGCGCGCCGCACGCCGCCGGTGCAGAACCTGCGTCGCGAGCGGCCGACGGAGCTCGGCGGCCGCGCGCGACGCACGGCGCTCGTCGGGCTCCTCGCCTCGATCGCGGGCTCCGCGCTCTGCTCGCAGCTCGCTCCCTGGAACGGCCTGCCGATCGCGGCGCTCGGCGGCGCCGTGCTGCTCCAGGTCGCGCTGTTCTTCGCCCTGCCGCCCGTGTTCGACGCGCTCTCCCGCGCCGGGACGCGCGCGAGCGGACACACGCGCGCGGGCACGGTCCTGCGGCTCGCGCTCTCGGCGATCGCGTCGGGCCGGCGGCGCGCCGTCTGGGCGGCGGGCGCGGTCGGCATGGCGGTCTCGCTCTCCGTCGCGCTCGCCACGATGATCGGCTCGTTCCGTGCGACGCTCGAGAGCTGGACCGTGCGCGCGCTGACCGCGGACTTCTGGGTCCGCCCGACGTCGTCGTCGCTCGGCGGTCCGGTCGGACGGCTCGATCCGTCGTTCGTCGACCTCGCGCGCGAGCTCTACGGAGCGAACTGCGTCGATCCGTTCCACCGGATCGGCGCGCGCGTCGGCGGCGAACGCACCGAGCTCTGCGCCGCCGAGTTCGAGGTCGTGAAGCAGCGCGGCATCATGCAGTTCCTCGGCGGGCTCGACGCGCGCGCGGCCTTCGAGCGCGCGCACGCCGAGCACGGCGCCGTCGTCAACGAGGCCTTCGCGCTGCGCTTCGGCACGCGCGCGGGCGACGTGGTCCGGATCGAGGTCGGCGACCGCGTGCTCGAGAAGCGCGTGGTCGGCGTCTTCCAGGACTTCGGCAGCAGCCAGGGGCAGGTGTTCGTCGACGGCCCGGAGTTCCGCGCGCTGTTCCCCGCCGACCTGCCCCGCGAGATCGCCGTCTTCCTCCCGCCGGGCTCCGACGTCGACGCGGCGCGCGCGCGCTTCCTCGAGCGCGCGGGCGCGGATCCGCGGGTCGAGCTCGTCTCCGTGCGCGAGCTGCGCGCGCGCGTCTTCGAGGTCTTCGACCGCACGTTCGCGATCACACGCGGGATCGAGGCCGTCGCCGCGGTCGTCGCCGTGATCGCGGTGCTCACCGTGCTCTTCGCGCTGATCTCCGAGCGCCGCGCCGAGATCGGCGTGCTGCGCGCGCTCGGCGCGTCGCCCGCGCAGGTCGGCCTCGCGATCGGCGCGCAGGCCGGCATTCTCGGCGGATTCGGCGCGGCGTTCGGCGCGCTCGCGGGCCTCGGCGCGGGTTGGATCTCCGTGGCGATCGTGCATCCGCAGTCGTTTCGCTGGACGCTCGAGTTCCACGTGCCGTGGGGCATGCTGATCGAGACGGTCGCGACGGTGACGCTCGTCTGCGCGTTCGCGGGCCTCTGGCCCGCCGCGACGGCGTCGCGTTGGAGCCCGCGCGAACTCTTGCGCGAGGAGGACTGAACCCATGCACCCCTGCGCGACGTCGTTCCTCCTCGCGGTCTCGGCGCTCGTCGCGGGCGCGAATCCGCCGTTCGACGCGCCGCCCTCGCAGACGCAGGAGAGATTCGCGTGGAAGCAGGTGCTCGCGCCGATCGAGCTCGCGTACCCGCGCGATCACGGCGCGCACCCGGAGTACCAGAGCGAGTGGTGGTACGCGACCCTCGAGGTGGCCGCCGCGGACGGCGCGCGCTTCGGCGTGCAGCTCACGATCTTCCGCCAGGGCCTCGCCGCGGGCGCGCCGCTCCCGGGCGAGTCACCGCTGCGCGCGCGCCAGGCGTTCGCGGGCCACCTCGCGATCGTCGACCTCGGTGCGCAGAAGATGGTGCACGCGGAACGCTCGCGGCGCGCGGTGCCCGGACTCGCCGAAGCGTCGACGACCACGCTCGACGCACGGCTCGACGGCTGGTCGATGCGGCTCGACGAGCGCGGCCTGCTTCGGCTCGACGCCGAGGACCGCGCGACCGGGATGCGCATCGCGCTCGAGCTCGCGCCCGAGAAGCCGCTCGTCCTCCACGGCGACGGCGGCGTGTCCGCGAAGGGCGGTGCCGCGGGCAACGCGTCCGTCTACGCGAGTTGGACGCGGATGCGCGCGCGCGGGACGCTCGTGTCCGGCGGACGCGAGCACGCGGTCGACGGCGCCGCCTGGTTCGACCACGAGTACGGCACGTCGGCGCTCGGCGCGGAGGTCGTCGGCTGGGACTGGTTCGGTCTGCGGCTCGACGACGGGCGCGAGCTCATGCTGTTCCGTCTGCGCCGCTCGGACGGCACCGCCGATCCCGTGTCCGGAGGGACGCTGGTCGCGAAGGACGGGAGCACCCGCAAGCTCGCGCTGTCACGGTGCACGCTCGAGACCCGCGCGACGTGGACGAGCCCGCGCACGCAGGCCGTCTATCCCGCGAGCTTCCGGCTCGCGTGCCCCGAGGAAGGGCTCGACCTCGTGATCACGACGAAGGTGCAGGACTGCGAACTCGACACGCGCGCGTCGACCGGCGTCGTGTACTGGGAGGGACCGGTCGCGGTGACGGGCTCCGTGACGGGCAGCGGCTACGGCGAGCTCACGGGCTATGCTGGCTCCATCGCGAAGCGCTTCTGACGCGCACACGACCATGAACGCACTCGTCCTCGCGCTCGCGCTCCTGGTGCCGCAAGCTCCGGCTCGGCTCCCCTCGCCTCCGTCGCCCGCCGCGCGGGACGCGAACGCGCCCGCGCCGACGCGCGCCGACCTCGCGCGCTCGTACCTGCGCTTCGAGGGCTTCTGGAAGCGCTTTCCGCCGCCGCCCGAGCGGCTCGCGGAGGCGCAGCGCGCGTTCGACCAGGCGACCGTCTCCTTCTTCCTCGGCAACACGTCCGCCGCGCTGCGCACGATCGACGGGCTCGCGCTCGAGCTGCTCCCGCCGGAGATGCGCGCGCCGGCGCAGCAGTTCGGACTGCGCGCGCGCTTCGATCCGCCGGTCGGCCGCTGGGTGAAGGACGCGAACGGCGCACCGCCGAGGAAGCTCGTCGTCCGCGTGCGTCTCGAAACGCTCTACCGGATCGAAGGCGAGGAGGATCGCGCGCGGCGCGTGCGCGTCGACGTGACCTCGCCCGGTGAGATGAACAAGACCGTCGCGACGTGGGAACGGACGGATTGGGTGCCCGGCACGCCGTTCGAACACGAGCTCGTCCTGAACGCTCCGGTTCCGTTCGGCTACGACGTCTCCGTGCGTCTCGACGGGCAGGAGAAGATCGGGTCGCGCGTGGGAGCGTGGCCCGTCCTGCAGCGCTCGCTCGACGACGCGCGGCGCGCGAACGAAGCGGAGCTCGACGCGCTCGCGCAACGCACCGGCACGGAGGACTTGCCGCTCGTCGCCGCGCTCGCCGCGTGCCGCTCGCGCAACGCACTCCTCGTCGACACGCCGAACGAGAGCTCGTCCGCGCAGTTCCTCGCGCGGCCGGAAGACCTCGCCTTCGCCGTCGAGGCCGAGCTCGCCGCGTTGAAGGACGGCCGCGATCCGTACCGCCGTCGAGCGGGCGATCTCTGGCGCACGGTGCGCGCCGGGAAGAACGGTCTCCCGGTGCGCGTCTTCGCGCCGCCCGCGGCATGTTCGGACGCGAAGGTGCCGCTCGTGATCGCGCTCCACGGCGCGGGCGGCGACGAGAACATGTTCTTCGAGGGCTACGGCGCGGGGGCGATCGTCGAGCTCGCGAAGGCGAAGGGCTTCCTCGTCGCGGCGCCGCTCGTCGGCTTCGGCGGACTCTCGGGCGACGCGTTCGACGCGCTCGTCACGGAGCTCGTGTACGACTACGCGATCGACCCGGAACGCGTGTACGTCGTCGGCCACTCGATGGGCGCGGGCGCGGCGTGCGCGCTCGCCGCGAGCCGGCGCGAGCGCCTCGCCGCGGTCGCGTGCTTCGCGGGCGGCTCCGCGCCGAAGGACCGCAGGATGGCGCCGACGCGGATCTGGGCCGGGGAGCTCGACCCGCTCGCGAAGCCCGACGGGCTCGTGCGTCTCGCCGCGAACGCAGCCCAGGACGGCGCGCCGATCGAGTGCGAGGTCGTCGCAGGGTACGGCCACACGCTCGTCGTCGGAGCGAAGCTCGACGCCGCGATCGAGTGGCTCCTCGCGCACCGCCTCGAACCGACGCGCGACGCGCCGAAGTGACCGAGTCCGCGCGGAAGTTGCCGCGACGCGCGAATCGTCGCGCGCGGCGTGCGTAAGGTCCGCGTCTCCCGGCCGCCCGCCGGGGGCTCCGTGCGCGGCGTTTCGCCGCGCCGTGTTTTCGAGGGCCAACCGCGCCATGAACGACCTTCCGCCTGCTTCGATGCCCGCGCCGCAGCCCGGCGAGCCCGCGCCCTTCGCTCCCGCGCCCGCGCCGCAGGTCCCCCCGGCCGCGCAACCCACCCCGACTCCGGCGGCTCCGCCGCCCGCCGCGCCCGCGTACCCGACGCCGCAGCCGCCGCCCGCCTCCACCCCGCCGCCGGCGTCGTACGCGCAGCCCGTCTATGCGCCGCCGCTCTCGAGCGCGACGCAGCCCCCGCCCTCGACGCCCGGGTGGATGGGCCGTCCGCCCGCCGCTCCGCCGCCGCCCGCCGGACCGGGCATCCCCGTCTACCCGCCCTTCGGCCCGGGTGCCGCGCCCGCCGACTACAAGACCGCGGGCATCTTCCTCCTGATCGGCAGTCTGACGACGCTGATCCTGAACCTGATCGTCGTGCTCATCTTGATCTGGATGTGCATCGGAGTGTGCTGGATTCCGCTGCTCGGCCTCGCGATCTGGGGGCTCGTGTCCGGCATCCGCGCCGCGAACGGCACGCCCGTGAAGAGCATCCGCGTCGCGAACGCGCTCGCTCTCGTCGCCGCACTGCTCTCGGTCGACCTGATCGGCATCGTGATGCAGATCCTCGCGCTCGTGTGGCTCTCGAAGCCCGAGGTCGGACGCTTCCTCGACGAGCACGCCTGACCTCGCGCGCGTGCTAGGCTCGCGCGCGCGATGACCCACGCGCGCGCCGACGACGAGCTCCCCACCGTGACCCCGGAACTCCCGGGCACGGGCGGGGAGCTCAAGTCGTCTCCGGAGCACTTCGTCGTCGACGAAGTGCCGCTCTACGAGCCTTCGGGCGCAGGCGAGCACGTCTACCTGCGCATCGAGCGCGCCGGCTGGAGCACGCGCGACCTCGCGGTGCGCCTCGCGCGCCTCGCGGGAGTGAGCGAGCGCGACGTCGGCTACGCCGGACTCAAGGACAAGGTCGCGCGCGCGACGCAGAGCTTCTCGCTCCCCTGGCGCGCCGAGCCTGCGGAGCTCGCGCGACGAGTCGAGGGCGAGCTCGGCGTCGTCGTGCGCTCGGCGGCGCGCCACGGGAACAAGCTGCGGCGCGGACACCTCGCGGGCAACCGCTTCGACCTCGTCGTCACGGGCGTCGAGGCGGAAGCGCTCGAGAGAGCGCGCGCGATCGGAGCGCGGCTCCTCGAGACCGGCGTCGCGAACCTCTACGGCGAACAGCGCCTCGGCGCGCGCGGCGAGCACGCGCGGCGCGGCGAGCGCGACCTCGCGGCGCCCAAGCGCACGTTCGCGTCGCGCTTCGCGCTGAACGCGTTCCAGGCTGCGCTCTTCAACCAGGTCGTCGCGCGGCGGATGGAGCGCGGCTGGCTCGACCGCGTGCTCTCCGGCGACGTCGCGAAGAAGACGACGAACGGCGCGCTCTTCGACGTCGTCGACGAGGCGCTCGAGGCCCCGCGCGCCGCAGCCCGCGAGATCGTCGCGACGGGGCCGATGTTCGGCGGCGCGATGAAGCCTGCGCGCGGCGCGCCGGGCGAGCTCGAGGCGGCGGTGCTCGCGGAGAGCGGCGCGACGCTCGAGGACTTCGCGCGCGCGCGGCTCGACGGCACGCGGCGGGCCGTGCGCGTCTTCCTCGCCGACCTCGCGATCGAAGCGCACCCGCTCGGCCTGCGCGTCGCGTTCCGGCTGCCGAAGGGCTCGTACGCGACGGTCGTGATGCGCGAGTTCACGAAGCGCGGCGGGAGCGCGGGCGCCGAGCTCTCCGAACTCGACGAGGAGTGAGCGCCGCGGAGCACGCTGCCCCGCCGGACCGCGCGCCGCACGCTTGAGTCCGCCGCCCCGCTCCGGTACGAAGCGCGCGTGCAGGGCTTCGTCCTCGGCGTCTTCGCGCTCGTCTACCTCGGCATGATCCTCGGCGGCCTGCCGGGGCTCGCGCTCGACCGCACGGGGATCGCGCTGCTCGGGGCGCTCGCGCTGGTCGCGGGCGGCGCACTCACGCCCGCCGAGGCGTGGGCCGCGATCGACGTGCCGACGATCGCGCTGCTCTTCGGGATCATGCTGCTCTCCTCGCAGCTCTGCGCGAGCGGGTTCTACGCGCGCGTCACGGATCGCATCGCGCACCTCGACGTGAAGCCTGCGACGCTGCTCTTCGCCGTGATCCTCGTCGCGGGGCTCCTCTCCGCGGTGCTCGTGAACGACGTCGTGTGCCTCGCGATGGCGCCGCTGCTCGTCGACGGCTGCGCGCGGCGGCAGCTCGATCCGGTTCCGTTCCTGCTCGGCCTCGCGGCCGGGTCGAACGTCGGCTCGGCGGCGACGCTGATCGGGAACCCGCAGAACATGCTGATCGGGCAGTCGCTCGGGCTCTCGTTCGGCGGGTACCTGCTCGATGCGCTCGTGCCGAGCGTCCTCGGACTCGCCGTCGTGCAGCTCGTGATCGTGTCCACGGTGCGCGGGCGCTGGACGCGCGCGGCGAGCGTGCCGCGCGAGGCGCCGATCCCCTACGACGCCGGGGCGACGTGGAAGGCGCTCCTCGGCGCGGGGCTGCTCGTCGTGCTCTTCCTCGCGACGGACGTGCCGCGCGAAGTGCTCGCGCTCGGAGTCGCGGGGGTGCTGCTCCTGAGCCGTCGGACGCGCTCGCGCGAACTGCTCGCGCGCGTCGACGGGCAGCTCCTCGTGCTCTTCATGGGGCTCTTCGTCGTCCACCGCGCGCTCGCGAACACCGGACGGCTGCCGGAGCTCGTCGCGGAGCTCTCCGCGCACGGCGTCGACCTCCACCATCCGCGCGCGCTGTTCCTCGCGTGCGTGCCGCTCTCGAACGTCGTCTCGAACGTGCCGGCCGTGATGCTGCTCCTGCCCCAGGCGACGCACCCCGCGTCGGGCGCCGTGCTCGCGCTCGCGTCGACGCTCGCGGGGAACCTCGTGCTCGTCGGCTCGATCGCGAACCTGATCGTCGTCGACCAGGCGGCGCGTCAGGGCGTCGTCATCGGCTGGCGGGAGCACGCCCGCGTCGGCGTGCCGATCGCGCTCTTCACGCTGGCGATCGCGGCTGCGTGGCTCGCGCTGCGATTCGCCGCTTGAGCGTCGGATCGCGCGGCCCGGACGGGCGCTCGTCCCGCGCCTTCCTCGCGCGCTTCGCGGGCTTCTTCGAAAGCGCAGGACGCACGTCGGACTTGGCGCGCGGCTCGAGCGCGTGGCGCACGAGCGCGTCGACGTCCTTCAAGAACACGAAGCGCATCTTCGCCCGCGCTTCCTTCGGGACGTCCTCGAGGTCGGGGCGGTTGCGCTCGGGCAGGAGCACGGTGTGGATCCCGGCCGCGAGGGCGCCGAGCACCTTCTCCTTGATCCCGCCGACGGGGAGCACGAGCCCGCGCAGGCTGATCTCGCCGGTCATCGCGACGCCGCTCTTCACGCGTCGGCCCGTGATCAGCGACACGAGCGCCGTGTACAGCGTGACGCCCGCGCTCGGGCCGTCCTTCGGGATCGCGCCGGCGGGCAAGTGCACGTGCACGTCGTGCGTCTCGAACCAACGCGCCTCGAGGCCGAGCGCGTCCGCGCGCGAGCGCGCGAGCGTCAACGCGGCCTGCGCGCTCTCGCGCATGACCTCGCCGAGGTGCCCGGTGAGCGTGAGCTTCCCCTTGCCGTTCATCCCCGTCGCCTCGACGAAGAGGATCTCGCCGCCGACCGGCGTCCACGCGAGTCCGATCGCGACGCCGGCGAGTGCCGTGCGCTCGGCGATCTCGCTCTGGAAGCGCGGCACGCCGAGCACGGGTTGGAGGTCCTCGACGGCGACGCGAACCTGCTTCGTCTTCTTCTCGACGATGCGGACCGCCGCGTTGCGGACGAGCTGGCCGATCTGGCGCTCGAGGTTGCGCACGCCGGCCTCGCGCGTGTACTCGCGGACGAGCGTCTGCAGCGCCGCGCGGTCGATCGCGAACTGCCGCTTCGTGAGCCCGTTCTGCTCGAGCTGGCGCTTGACGAGATAGCGCTGCGCGATCGCGAGCTTCTCCGAAGCGGTGTAGCCCGGGATCTGGATGACCTCGAAGCGGTCGCGCAGCGGCGCGGGGATCCCGTCGAGCACGTTCGCCGTGCCGATGAAGAGCACCTGCGACAGATCGAACGGCACGCCGAGGTAGTTGTCGCGGAACGCGCGGTTCTGCTCGGGGTCGAGCACCTCGAGCAGCGCGGCGGACGGATCGCCCTGGATGCCCGCGCCGAGCTTGTCCATCTCGTCGAGCAGGAACACGGGGTTCTTCGTCCCCGCCTTGCGCAGGCCTTGGAGCACGTTGCCCGGCAGCGCACCGATGTACGTGCGGCGGTGACCGCGGATCTCCGCCTCGTCGTGCACGCCGCCGAGCGACACGCGCACGAATTTGCGCCCCATCGCGCGCGCGATCGACTGGCCGAGCGAGGTCTTGCCGACGCCGGGCGGACCGACGAGGCAGAGGTTCGCGCGCTTTCCGTCCGGCTTGAGCTGGAGCACCGCGAGGTACTCGAGGATCGCGCGCTTCACCTTCTCGAGCCCGTGGTGGTCGGCTTCGAGCACGTCGCGCGCGCGTTCGAGGTCGAGGTTGTCCGGCGTGATCGCGGACCACGGGAGCTCGGAGACGACCTCGAGGTACGTGCGGAGCATCGAGTACTCCGCCGCCGACTCGTTCATGCGCTCGAGGCGCGCGAACTCCTTGAACGCCTGCTTGCGCGCCTCCTCGGGCAGCTCCGCCTTCTCGAGCGCGGCGCGCAGCCCGGCCATGTCGCCGTTGTCGCCCGTGCCGCCGTGCAGCTCCTTCTGGATCTGCTTCAACTGCTCGCGCAGGAAGTACTCGCGCTGCGCCTTGTTGAGCTCGCCGGCCGTCTCCTGGCGGATCTTGTGCGAGAGCTTGAGCACCTGCGAGAGCTTGCCGAGCTTCGTCGCCACCTTGTCGAGCCGCGCGTGGAGCCCGACGGTCTCGAGCAGGTCCTGTTTCTCCGCGAGCGGGATGTCGAGGAACGTCGACACCATGTCCGCGAGCATCGAAGGCGACGTGATGCCCGCGATCGCGTTCGCGAGCTCCTCGGGCGCGCCGGGCGCGAGCTGGAGCACCTCCTGCGCCTGCTGCTTGAGCGCGAGGAAACGCGCCTCGAGCTCGGGCGTGCGCGCGGCCTCCTCCTCTTCGATGCGCTCGAACTCGCCGAGCAACAGGTCGTTCTCCTCGAAGACGCCCTTCAAGCGGAAGCGCTGCGTGCCCTGGCAGATCGCGTGGTGCTTGCCGTCGGGTGCCGTCAGGTAGCGCATGACCTCGGCGAGCGTGCCGACGTCGAAGAGGTCCTTGCGCGCCGGGTTTTCGAGCGCTTCGTCGCGTTGGAGCACGACGCCGACGGGGGCCTGACGGCGCACGGCCTCCTGCACGGCCTTCACCGAGCGCTCGCGCCCGATCACGACCGGCAGCACGACGCCGGGGAAGAGGACCATGTTGCGCACGGGCACGAGGATCACGCGCTCCGCGCGCGGAGGCGTCGGCGTGGGGCTCGGGGACTCGGGGAGTTCGTTCATCCGATCTTCCTCAGGCGCACGACGAGCAGACCGTTCTCGAGCGTGTGCTCCGCGAGCTCGTACGCGGTGCCGCTCAAGGGGAGCCGGCGATGGAACCGGCCCTGCGGGATCTCGAGGCGGCGCACCTCGGCGCCCTGGCACGCCTCGGGAAGGCCGCGGCGCGCGCTGACGTGGAGCATCCCGGGCTCGCAGCGCACCTCGACGTCCTCCGCGGCGACGCCGGGCAGGGCGACGAGCACGACGAGTTCGGCGCCACTCTCGAACACGTCCGCGGGCGGCTCCCACGCGGAGCCGCGCTCCGCCGCGACCTGGAAGAAGCGGCGCTGCACCCACGCGGTGCGCTCGAGGAGCTCGGCCGCTCGCTCCCACATCCAGTCGTTCGGATCACGCGCGCTCATCGAAACCGTCCGCGCGTGAGCATGGATCGGCGCACGCGCGCGCGCAAGGGATCCGGTGTGCCGGTCGCCGCGGGAGCGGTGGGTCGCGGCGGAGGCGGCGCGCGCGAGGTCCGCTCCCGAGCTCCGACGGCGCACTCCGCCGGAGCGGCGTCGCGTCAACGCAGCGGGTCGAGCCAGATCGAATCCGACGGGAACGGCGCGTTGAGCGGGTCCCACGCGCAGGGCTGGAAGCCCGCGGCCTCGACCCGCAGCGCGGTCGGCCAGGCGGGGAGCGAGAGCTCCGCCGCGCCGTCCGCGTCGGTCGTCGCGAGCGTCCGCGTTCCCTGCAGCACGCGCGCGCGAGCGAGCGGCTTGCCGGTCGCGCGCTCGCGCACGACGAGCCGGCGCTCGAAGCCCGAGTCGAGCGGGAAGCGCGCGACGACGCGCGCGGGGTCGCGGCGCAGGAGCTCCGCGATCGTCCCGCTCGCGCGGACGTGCCCGGGTGCCTCGACGACGTACGCGAGGCCCGGCCGCAGCTTGAACGAGGTCTGCACGACGCCGCGCGGCGCGTCGAACACGGCGAGTTCGCGCCCCGTGCACGCCTCCGGATCGCCCGCGGTGATCGCGACGCGCGCGGAGCGGAGCGACTCCCCGGTCGCGCGATCGACGACCTCGAACGCGAGCACGCGGTCGGGCAGGCTCTCCTTGCGACGGAACACGAGCCCCCGCGCGCCGAACACGACGGCGGCCTCGCTCGGCTCGAAGCGGTCGTCCTGGAGGCCGCGGCCGAGGCGCACGAGGAGCTCCGACTCGGGCCGCGCCCAGTACTCGAACTGGCCCTTGTCGCCGCTCGCGAGCGTCGCCGCGTCGCCGTTCCCGTGCACGATCTCGAGCTCGACGCCGGGCAACGGGTAACCGAACTCGTCCTGCACCTGGCCTTGGAGCGCGAGCCGCAGGCCCGCGACCGAGAGCGTCAGCTCGACGACCTCCTGCGCGCCGCGCCCGAGGTCGAGCGTGCGCTCGATGCGTTGGCCGGTGCGCGGATCGAGCGCGCTCACCGTGTAGCAGCCCGCGCGCAGCGCCGTGAAGAGCCCTTCGCCGGTGGCGTCGCTCGCGGCGTGCCAGCCGCGGACCGAGCGCGCGTCCTCGTGCACGGCGAGGTAGAGCGAGACGCCGGCGATGGGACGGCCCTCGTCGTTCTTCGTGCGCACGCGCACGACGCCGCCGGGGTGGAGCGCGAGGGCGACGGGCCGCAGGACGAGCGGTGGTTCGAGTTCGAGCACGTCGCTCGCGAGCGTGCCGCCGTGCTCCGCCTCGACCTGCACGCTGCGGCCGAACACGTCGTCGCCGAAGAGCGGGAAGCGCACACGGCCGAGCGCGTCGGCCTCCTCGAAATCGCGCTCGACCGGCACGAACGCGCCGTTCGCGCCGCGGTCGCCGAGCGTCAGCGAGACGGCCGCGCCTTGCGCGGGCTGGCCGTCGGGGAGACGGATCGCGACCTCGAGCACCTGCTCGGGATCCCGCGCGAGGAGCACGATCTCGCGCGCGACGCCCGCCGGCTCGCCCTGCGCGCGCGGCGGGAGGACGAACTGGTTCGGGTCGAGCGCCCAGCGCGCCGCGAAGCGCGGATCGGACGCGTCGGGCGCGTGGAGGACGCTGACCGCGCCGCACGCGAGCTCCGCGCCCGTGTGGAAGCGACCGCCCGCGTCCGTGACGACCTGGATCGTCCGCGGACGCCGCGAGAGGAACGTCAGCGCGATCCCGGGCACGGGCTCCTGCGTCCGCGCATCGAGCACGACGCCGCGGATCGCGCGCAGGGTCTCGGCGTCGCTGAGCACGATCTCCGCGCTGCGTTCGACGGGCTCCGTCTCGAGCCGCGCGCCCGCGCCGCCGCCGCCGTCCGCGGCGCCGTCCGCGCCGAGCGCGTCGGGCGGGAGCGCGGGACGCACGCTCGAGGCCGCGTCCGCGCGCGCGGGCGAGCCGCGGCCGCCGTCGTCCTCCGACAGGACGAACGCGGCCCACGCGCACAACCCGGCCAGCACGGCCGCGGCGGCGAACAGGATGGAGCGTGCGCGCATGCGGCGCGGCTCAGCGCGCTCCCCGCTCCGCGTGCTCGAGGCGGAACGTGCCGAGGAACGCGGCGTTCTCACCGGGGCGCGACCAGACGCGGCCGAGGAGCGCGTCCTCGTACTCGAACGCGTCGTCGTTGCCGACGATCGGCGCGTCGACGGGGACGAAGGGCGCGTACCAGACCTGGAACGGCATCTTGCAGCACGCGCGGTCGGGGAGCGTCCGCCCCGCGAGCGCGAAGCGGCCCGAGCACGCGACCCGGTAGTCGTCCGCTCCGAGCTCGGCCGCGATCGGCGCCACCACGACCGCGTCGAAGCTCGACGCGAGCTCGTCGGCGAGCACGCGCTCGACCGCGCCGCGCTGCGCGACGCTCGCGTTCTCGCCGACGTAGAGCACGGAGCGGCGCGCGACGCCGTCCTCCGCGAGGTTCGCCTCGCCCGCGAGCGCGACGACCGCGACGACGCCCGCGAGCTCGACTCCGTCCGCCGCGCCGCCCTCGAAGCGCCACGCGAGGAGCGCCTCGCGTCCGGCGGTCGTGCGCTCGCCGCCGAAGTGGCACGCGCCCGCGAACACGCTCGCGGTGCGCGCTTCGACGTAGCGGCCGTGCGGCGCGAGGTCCGCCTCGGGGGCGGGGTGCGCGGCGAGGAAGAAGAGCGCGGGGAGCAGGGCGGACATGGGGACCTCCGGGGATCGGCGGGGCCGTCCGGGCGCCCGCGGGGAGAGAGGACGCTGGAGTCTACCGGATCCGGACCGGCCGCGGGCGCGGGTCCGCGCTCACAGGAGGGCTTCGAAGCAGCCCCGCCCGTTCCGGCAGTCGTCCGGGGTCGCCACCTCGCCGTCGGGGCCCAGGACCTGGTGGGTCCGCCGGCACCAGACGTGGCGCGAGGCGTCGAGGAGATCCTCCTCGCACTGCGGGGGCGACGTCCGGAAGAAGAGCTTCTTGCTCTGGATGTGGCGGCAGAACGGGCTCGCCTGGAGGGCGGGCGCGGCCGGCTCGCGCGGATCCGCGGAGCTCACGCGAGGCCCTCCAGCGCGCGCTGCACGAGCCCCTTCGTGAGCGGGACCTTGTAGGCGTTGTGCTCGAGGGGCTCGGCGCCCTCGACCGCGGCGGCGCCCGCGCGCTCGCACGTCGCCGGCTCGAACGCGGCGCCCGCGAGCGCGGCTTCGGCCGCCTTCGCGCGCCACGGGATCGGCGCGACGCCGCCGAGCACGACGCGCGCGGACCGGACCTTCGCGCCGTCGCGCCAGAGCGCGAGCGCGACGGACGCGAGCGCGAAGTCGTAGGAGCCGCGCTCGCGGAACTTGAGGTACGTGCTCTTCATCCCGGGCTCGGGCGCGGGCACGTGGACGTGCGTGAGCACCTCGTCGTCGCGCAGCACGTTCTCGCGCTTCAGGTCGCCCGCGGAGGGCAGCGTGAAGAACTCCTCGAGCGCGACGCGGCGCTCGCCGGACTTGCTCGCGAGCGTGACCGACGCGCCGAGCGCGACGAGCGCGGGCGCGAGGTCGGAGGGATGCACGATGTACGAGGGTCCCCCGCCGAGGATCGCGTTGTACTTGCTCATCCCCGTGAAGCTGAAGCACTCCTCGCCGCCCTTCTTCAAGCACTTCGCGTGCTCGTTGCGGTAGTACCAGCAACGCGGACGCTGGCAGAGGTTGCCCCCCACCGTGCCCATCGAGCGGATCTGCGGGCTGCCGACGGAGCCCGCGGCCTCGGCGAGGACGCGCAGCTTCTCGCGCACGCCCGCGTGCTGCTCGAGCGCCGCGATCGTGACGAGCGCGCCGATGCGGCACGCGCCGGAGCTCTCGAGCTCGATACGGTCGAGGCCGGCGACGCCCTTCAAGTTGACGAGCCGGTCGGGCTCGACCAGGTGCTCCTTCATCTCGGTGAGGAGGTCCTGGCCGCCCGCGAGCACGCGGGAGTTCGTGGCGCCGTCGGCGAGGGCCTGCGCGGCCTCGGCGAGCGAGTTCGGGGTGAGCAGCGTGAAGCGCTTCATCGTTCGTTCCTCAACCGATGCGGCCCAGCGCCGCGAGCACCTTGTCCGGAGTGAGCGGGAGATCGCGCACGCGCGCGCCGCACGCGTTGTGCACCGCGTTCGCGATCGCGGAGTGGCCCGGCACGATCGCGGGCTCCGCCATGCCGATCACCGCGCTGCGCGTGTCGTCGTCGTCGATGATCGCGGTCAGCTTCGGGATCTCCTGCGGGCCCGCGAGCTTGTAGTCCTCGAGGTTCGCGTTGAGCGCGAGCCCGAGCGTCGGATCGATCACGCGCGCCTCGAAGAGCGCGTACGAGAGCGCCTGGATCATGCCGCCGTTCAACTGGCTCTTCACCGCGAGGCGGTTGATCGGCAGGCCGCAGTCCTGGATGCCGACCATCTCGAGCACGCGCACGCGGCCCGTCAGCGTGTCGACCTCGACCTTCGCGGCTTGCGCGCCGTGCACGCCGTTGCCCATGAGCGCGGCGGCCTTGTCCTTGTCCCACTTGCCGTGCGCGGAGAGCCCGGCGTCGCGCAGCGTCGCGCACGCCTGCTTCCACGTCAGCGCGGCGTTCGGGTTCGCCTGCGAGAAGACCTTGCCGCCGGCGAAGCGCACCAGCGCGGGATCGGTCTTCAGGATCGGCGCGAGGTGCTCCGCGAACGCGAGGCGCGCGTTCCACGCGGCGTCCTTGACCGCGGGCGAGAGCGAGCCGGTCGTCGTCGAGCCGCCCGAGCCCGTCGCGGACGGGAGGCGCGAGTTGCCGATGCGCGCGACGACGTCGCCGAGCGCGAGGCCGAGTTCTTCCGCGACGATCGCCGTGACGAGCGTCCGCGAGCCGGTGCCGAGGTCCTGCGTGCCGACGCTCACGGTGACGCTGCCGTCCTTCGCGAGCTGCACGTCGCACTCGGTGCCGCCGCTGCCGCCGCCGCCCCACGTCGAGATGCCGAAGCCGATGCCGATCTCCTTCTTGCCGGAGTTCGGGCCGGGCTTCGTGCGGTGCGGGTGCTCGAACCACCCGATCTCCTTCGCGACCCGCTCGAGCTGGCGGTGGTAGACCGGATCGCGCAGGTTCTTCTTGCGCACGAGGAGGAGGTCGAGCCCGAGCTGGTACGCGAGCTCGTCGATCACGGCCTCCATGCCGAACGACGCCTGCGGATGACCGGGCGCGCGCATCGCGCGATTCGAGTCCGTGTTCGTGTAGACGGCGACGACCTCGCTGTACGTCTTCCCGGCCGAGTAGACGTACGGCGGGCGCGCCATCGCGCCGTCGCCGACGCCGCCGTACTTCTCGGCGTGCGCGACGAGCCCGACGAGCGCGCCGTCGGCCGCCATGCCCGCTTGGTACGTGACGCGATTGCCGCTGCGGTTGCCCGCCATCACGAACTCGTCGGGACGGTGCAGGAGCAGGTGCACCGGCTTCTTCAACTGCTTCGAGACGCGGCAGGCCGCGGCGCCCTCCGCGCCGAGGTCGAACTTCGAACCGAAGCCGCCGCCCATGTACTCGACGACGCTCGTCACCTGGTTCGACTTGAGCCCGAGGATCTCGGCCGCCTGTCCGCCCGCGGCGAACGTCCACTGCGTCGAGATGTAGACCGTCGCCTCCTCGCCGCCGCGCCAGTCGATGACGACGCCGTGCGTCTCGAGCGAAGCGTGGTGCTGCACCGGCACGCTGTACGTCGCGTCGACCTTCGCCGCGGCGGACGCGATCGCGGCCTCGGCCTCGGCGCGATCGCCGTTCTGCCCCGGCTTGCCCTTGTTGCCGTTCTTGCGCACGTTCGGCGCGCCGTCGGCGAGCGCCTGCGCGCGGTCGACCGCCCACGGGAGCGGCTTGTACGTCACCTTCAACGCGCGCAGCGCGTCTTCCGCGTGATCGCTCGTCTTGCCCGCGACGACGGCGATCGGCTGGCCGAGCCACTTCGTCTTCGTGTCGAGCACGATCGCGGCCTCGACGCCCGGGAGCGCGAGCGCGGGCGCGACGTCGATCGTCACCTCGGCGCTCGGGTACGGGCAGCAGAGGATCCGCGCGTACACCATGCCCGGCACGCGCACGTCGTGCGTGTACCGCGCGCGACCGGTGACCTTGACGGGTCCGTCGACGCGGCGCAGCTCGGTGTTGAGCACCTTGAGCTCCGAGCGCTCGCCCCAGCGCGGACCGTCGACGTCCTCGACCTCGATCTCGATCTCGTGCGGGACGCCGTTCACGTCCTGCGTCGTCTTGATCTTGCGCGTCTTCTTCGGCTTGTCGCCCGCCTGCTTGTCCTGCTGCGGGAGGGCGGCGTTCGTCAGGGCGCCCGCGGGTTCGATCGGCTGGCTCATCGCGCTCACCCCTTCTTCGCCTTCTGCGCCGTCTCGAGCGCCGCCGCGAACACGTGCGGGTAGGTCCCGCAGCGGCACACGTTGCCCGAGCACGCCTTCTGGATCGTCGCGAGGTCCGCCTTCGGGTCCTTCTCGAGGCACGCCGTGATCGACATCACGAAGCCCGGCGTGCAGAAGCCGCACATCGAGGCGTCGTGCGCGCAGAAGCTCTCCTGCAGCGGCGCGAGCGCCTCCGGCGCGCCGACGCCTTCGATCGTGCGCAGCTTCCTGCCGCGCGCGTCGACCGCGAGCACGAGGCACGCGTACGCGGGTGAACCGTCGACGAGCACCGTGCACGCGCCGCAGTTGCCGCGGTCGCAGACGTGCTTCGTGCCCGTCATCGCGGGCTCCATCCGCTCGCGCAGCGCGTCGAGCAGCGTCGTGCGCGGCTCGACGACGACCTTCCTCTTCGCGCCGTTGACGTCGAGCTCGATCTCGACCTCGCCGTCGAGCCTCTCGGCGCCTTCGCGCTTCGCCGGCGCGGGCTCCGCGGCGGCCGCGCTCGCGGTGCGCTCGGTCGAGCAGGCGCCGAGCAGGCCCTGCGCGAGCACGCTGCCCGCCGCGACGGTGCCGGCGTTCCTGAGGAAGAGACGGCGCGTGAGGTCCGCGCGCTCGTCGTTCTGGGGGGGATCCTGGCGCATGGAGTCGCTCCGAAGGCGTCGAACGCTCGGTCGCCGCGATGCGCGGGACCGTGCGCGAGCGGATTCTAGGCGCGCGCGTCGCCCCGGCGCCAGGAGGCGCGTCGGTGCTGCGACCGCTTCACCGAGTTCGCACCGTCCCGCCGTGGAGCCCCGGAGCGACGGCCGCTATCCTCCCCGTGTCCCCGTTCCCCCATCTCGTCACCTCGCGGAGCCGCGCGCCGACTGTTCCGGCTCGCCCCGCGGAAAGGACCGTGCCGTGCTGCACCTTCGTCGCTTCGCGCTCCCCGTCCTCGTCGTCGGTCTCCTCGCCTCCTCGTTCGCGCTCGCGCGTCCCGGCGCGCCCGACCCGACGCCCGCGAGCACGGCGTTCGCCGCGCCGCTCGCCGCCCGCCCCGTCGAGGACCCGCCCAAGAAGCCCGCCGTCGTGCGCTTCACCGGGATCCCGACCGCGAACACGGCCGACCTCGAGGCGAAGTACAAGCCGCTCGCGAAGTACCTCTCCGACAAGCTCGGCGTCCCGTTCGAGTACGTCCCCTCCGCCGACTACAACGCGTCCGTCGACGCGTTCGCGAACGGCGACCTCCTGCTCGCGTGGTTCGGCGGCTTCACCGGCGTCCAGGCGCGCATCAAGGTCACGGACGCGCAGGTGATCGCGTGCGGCAAGGTCGACCGCGAGTTCAGGACGTACTTCATCGCGAACAAGTCGCTCGGCCTCGCCAAGTCCGACGCGTTCCCGATGGGCCTGATGGGCAAGAAGTTCACCTTCGGCAGCCCCTCGTCGACCTCGGGCCGCTTGATGCCCGAGTACTTCATCCGCAAGGAGACGAAGAAGACGCCGAAGGAGTTCTTCGGCATGGAGAACAACTTCTCCGGCGCGCACGACAAGACCGCGAAGCTCGTCGAGGCCGGGACGTTCGACGCGGGCGCGATCGACTTCAAGCAGTACGAGAAGATGGTCGCCGAGTTCAAGAAGGACCCGAAGAGCGAGAAGGGCATCGACCCCGACAAGGTCCGCGTGATCTGGGTCTCGCCGGCGTTCGTCGACTACCACTTCATGGCGCACCCGAAGCTCGAACAGCTCTTCGGCGCGGGCTTCACGAAGAAGCTCCAGGACGCGCTGATCGCGATCCAGGACGAGACGCTGCTCAAGGCGCTCGACCGGCCCGAAGGCCTCGTCGCCGCGACGAACGCGGACTTCGACGTGGTCAAGACGATCGCGAAGGAAGTCGGGCTCGTGCGCTGAGCGCGCGCCCGTCCCCACCGGTCCCAGCCCGTGTCCGCGCAGCCGCGCGTCGACGCTCCCTCCGGCGCCTTCGGCTTCGAAGCGCGCCGGGTGGGCGTGTCGTTCGGCGCGCGGCGCGTGCTCGACGCGGTCGACCTCGCGTTCCGCCCCGGCGAGCTCGTCGCGCTGGTCGGACCGAGCGGAGCGGGCAAGACGACGCTCCTGCGGCTCCTGAACGCCGCGCTCGCGCCGGACGAAGGCGCCGTGCTCGTCGACGGCGCCGACCTCGCGACGCGGACGCCGGGCGAATTGCGCGCGCTGCGCTCACGGATCGGGTTCGTGCACCAGGACCTCGCGCTCGTGCCGAACGTGCGCGTGCTGCAGAACGTCCTGCACGGCTCGCTCGGACGACAGACGTTCGTCGGCGCGCTGCGCACGGCGCTCCGGCCGTCGCGCGACGAGGAGGAGCGCGCGCTCGCGCTGCTCGACCGCGTGGGGATCGCGGAGAAGCTCTACCAACGCACGGACACCCTGTCCGGCGGGCAGCGCCAGCGCGTCGCGATCGCGCGCGCGCTCTACCAGGAGCCGGCCGCGCTCTTCTGCGACGAGCCCGTGTCCTCGGTCGATCCGGCGCGCGCGCGCGACACGGTCGAGCTCCTGACCGCGCTCGCGCGCGAACGCGGCTTCACGCTCGTCGTCAGCCTGCACGACGTCGCGCTCGCGCGCGCCTTCTTCCCGCGCCTGGTCGGCCTGCGCGCGGGGCGCGTCGCGTTCGACCGGGCCGTCGAGCGCGTCGCCGCGGACGAGCTCGAGCGTCTGTACCGGCTCGACGCGGCGGAGCTGCTCGCGGATGGCGGCTGAGGCGGCCGGCTCGACGGCGCGGAAGCGCGGCGCCCCCCCCGCGTCGCGGAGGCGGTGGGTCCTCGCCGGGATCGTCGTCGCGGCCGTGCTCGCGGCGCTCGCGCTCGACGCGCACCTCTCCGGGCTCCTGCCGCAGAAGGGCGGACTCGAGCTCGTGCAGCGCTTCTTCGCGCGCGCGCTCTCGCCCGCGTTCACGCACGAAGGCGAGGTCCCGGACGATGCGCCGCCGCTCCTCGTCTCGGCGCTCGTCGCGATGCGGCGCACGGTCGTGTTCGCCGTCGCGGCGATGAGCCTCGCGCTCGTCGGCGGGATCGTGCTCGGGTTCCTCGGCTCGACCGCGTGGTGGTCCGACGAGCGCGCGCGCGGCCGCGGCCCGGCGGCGCGCGCGTTCTACCGCGCCTTCGCGCCCGCGATCTGGGGCGCCGCGCGCGTCGTGATCGTCGCGATGCGCTCCGTGCACGAGCTCTTGTGGGCCGTGCTCTTCCTCGCGGCGCTCGGCCTGAACAACGTCGCGGCCGTGGTCGCGATCGCGATCCCCTACGCGGGCACGCTCGCGAAGGTCTTCTCCGAGATGCTCGACGAGGCGCCGCGCGACGCGGCGCTCGCGCTGCGCGGCGCGGGCGCGACGAACCTCCAGGTGTTCGCGCTCGGCCTCCTGCCGCGCGCGCTGCCCGACATGTGCGCGTACGCGTTCTACCGGCTCGAATGCGCGGTGCGGAGCGCGGCGATCCTGGGCTTCTTCGGCTTCCCGACGCTCGGCTACTCGATCAGCGCGTCGTTCGAGAACCTGCACTACGGCGAGGTCTGGACGTACCTCTACGCGCTCTGCGCGCTGGTGCTCGGCGTCGAGGCGTGGAGCGGCGCGCTGCGACGGAGGTTCGTCGCGTGAGCGCGCGCCTCGAGGAACTGCGGAAGACGAAGCCGCGGAGCACTCTGCTCCGCGCGTCGATCGTCCTGCTCGCGCTGCTCGTCGTCTGGGCTTGGACGTCGGGCGATTTCGACTGGTCGGACCTGTGGAGCGACCAGCGCGGCGCGAACGTGCGGCGCTTCTTCGCCGAGGAGCTCACGCCGTTCCCGCTGCGCGAAGCGGGCTGGAGCTTCGCGGGCTTCCGCGCGTGGGCGATCGAGCTCTGGAACGACCGCGGCGGCCGCGGCGCGGCGGCGACGCTCTCGATCGCCGTGCTCGCGATCGCGCTCGCGGGCGCGGCGGCGACGCTCCTCGCCCCGCTCGCGGCGCGCAACCTCGCGAGCGCGCGGCCGTTCGAGTTCGCGACCGGCGCGCAGCGCGGCGTCGGCGGCGGGAGCGCGCTCCCTTGGCGCCTGCTCACCGGGTGCGTGCGCGCGTTCTTGATCCTCCTGCGCGCGATCCCGGAGTACGTCTGGGGCTTCCTCTTCCTCGCGATGCTCGGACCGAGCGCGTGGCCGGCGGTGCTCGCGCTCGCGATCCACAACGCGGGGATCCTCGGCAAGCTCGGCGCGGAGACGATCGAGAACGCCGAAGCGCGCCCGCTCGTCGTCCTCCGCGACTCCGGCGCCTCGCGCGCGCAGGTCTGGCTCGCGGCGGTGCTGCCGCTCGCGCTCGCGCGCTTCCTCCTCTACTTCTTCTATCGCTTCGAGACGTGCGTCCGCGAGGCGACCGTGCTCGGGATGCTCGGCGTCGTGTCGCTCGGCTATTGGATCCAGGACGCGCGCGCCAAGCACTTCTACGACGAGATGCTCTTCTTCGTCGCGCTCGGCGCGGGGATCGTGCTCGTCGGCGACCTCGTGTCGACCGCGGCGCGCGCGGCGCTCCGGAAGTCGCGCTGAACTCCCCCGCCGCGGCGGCGGCGCGGCGTGGACGAGCGCCGGGACGAGCTCTAGAGTCCGCGCACCCGATGGAGCCCGTCCTCGAGATCCGCGGCCTGACGAAGTGCTACGGCCGCGTGCGCGCGCTCGACGCGCTCGACCTCGCCGCCGCCCCGGGGCCGGTCGGTCTGCTGGGGCCGAACGGGGCCGGCAAGACGACGCTGATCAAGCTCCTGCTCGGCCTGCTCGAGCCCGATGCGGGCACCGCGCGCATCGCGGGGCACGATCCGACGACGGCCGCGGGCCGCGCGGCGCTGCGCCGCGACGTCGGCTACATGCCCGAGAGCGACTGCCTGATCCCCGGCCTCTCCTCCGTCGAACTCGTCGCGATGCTCGGCGAGCTTTCCGGGCTCGCGCGCGTCGACGCGCTGACGCGCGCGCACGAAGTGCTCGATTACGTCGGGCTCGACGAGTCGCGCTACCGCCCCGCCGACGGCTACTCGACGGGGATGAAGCAGCGGTTGAAGCTCGCGCAGGCGCTCGTGCACGATCCGGCGCTCCTCCTGCTCGACGAACCGACGAACGGGCTCGACCCGAAGGGCCGGAAGCACATGCTCGAGCTCGTGCACGACCTCGGACACGTCCAGGGGAAGAGCATCCTGCTGTGCTCCCACCTCCTGCCGGACGTCGAACGCACGTGCCGCGACGTCGTCGTGCTGAAGCAGGGGCGCGTCGTGCTGAGCGGCGGCATCGCCGAGCTCACGGGCGCCGCGAGCGCGCGCCGCACGCTCGAGTTCGACGGCGACTCCGCGCGCTTTCGCGCCGCGCTCGACCGCGCCGGGTTCCCGCACGTCGAAGAGTCGCCGCGGGCGCTCGTCGTCGACCTGCCCGCGGGGACGGAGGACGTCGACTTCCTCTTCGCGCTCGCCGCGGAGAACGGCGCCCGCGTCACGCGCGTCGTCGAGCGGCGCGCGACGCTCGAGCAGGTATTCCTCGGCGGGCTGGAGGCCGGCGCGTGAAGGCGACGACGCACACCGAGGTCTACCGCCGCTACGCGGGGAAGCTCGCGCCCCCGCGCCGCGCGTTCCTGACGATCGCGCGCAGCGGGGTCCGCGTCGCGCTCCGCAACAAGTGGGCGCTCCTGCTCTACGTCCCCGCGATCATCGCGACCGTGATCTTCTCGTTCGTCGTCTACGCGAAGTTCTCGCTCGAGCAGGGCGTCACGCCCAGCGCGCTCACCGGCGGCGGCAACGCTCCGACGCCCGGCGTCGCGATGATCGGCTCCGTCGCGGGACGCATGATCGAGGTCCGCGACGTGATCGTCTCGGTGATCTTCGTGCTCGGCATGTTCTCGGTGCTCCTGGTCGCGTGGTACGGCGCCGGACTCGTGTGCGAGGACCGTCGGCTCGGCGCGCACCTCCTCTACTTCGCGCGGCCGATCTCGCTCGCGAACTACGTGCTCGGCAAGCTCTGCGTCGTCGGCGTGTTCGTCCTCGCGAGCGTGCTCGTGCCCGGGCTCGTGATCTGCTCGGTCGCCGTGTTCGCGTCGCCCGACTGGTCGTTCCTGCGCGAGCAGGGCTGGGTGATCCTCCAGGTCGTCGCGTTCTCCTCGGTGAACACGCTCGTCCTCTCGAGCATCGTCCTCGCGCTCTCGACGCTCGCGTCGCGGCGGATCTTCGCGCTGATCGCGACCGTCGGGTTCTTCCTCTTCACGCAGGTCCTCGGGATGATCCTCGCGCGGCTCCAGCACGAGGCGCAGTGGATGGCGATCGGTCCCCTCGCGAACCTGCGCCGCGTCGCCGCGGCGACGTTCGGGATCGAGAAGCTCGATGGATTCCGCCTGAACTGGCCCGCCGAGGCTTCCTGGTGGGCGCTCGCGGCGACGCTCGTCGTCGCGTGGACGATCATCGTGGTGCGCGTCAAGCGCATGGAGTCGCTCGCGTGAGCGCGCTCCTCGAGGCCGTCGACCTCGCGCGCTACTACGGCCCCGTCGTCGGGTTGAACGACCTGACGCTGACGCTCGAGCCCGGCGTCGTCGGGTTGCTCGGCCCGAACGGCGCGGGCAAGTCGACGTTCCTGAAGCTCGTCGCGGGCGAGATCCGGCCCTCGCGCGGCCGCGTCACGGTGCTCGGCCACGTCCCGTTCGCGAATCGCGCGTACTTCCGCGAGGTCGGCTTCTCGCCGCAGCAGGACGCGCTCTACGGCGACCTCACGGGCCGCGAGTTCGTCGTGTTCCTGCTCCAACTCTCCGGCTTCGGCCGCGCCGAGGCCGAGACGCGCGCGCGCCGCGCGCTCGAGCGCGTCGGGCTCGGCGCGGCGCTCGACCGGCGCACGAACGGCTACTCGAAGGGCATGCGGCAGCGCGTCCGCCTCGCGCAGGCGATCGCGCACGACCCGCGCTTCCTGATCGTCGACGAGCCGATGACCGGCCTCGACCCGCTCGCGCGGCGTGAGATGCAGGAGCTCTTCCGCTCGCTCGCCCGCGAGGGCGTTTCGATCCTCGTGTCGAGCCACATCCTCCACGAGGTCGAGGAGCTCACGCAGCAGGTCGTGCTCCTCCACCGCGGCCGGCTCCTCGCGCAGGGCTCCGTGCCGGAGATCCGCCGGCTGCTCTCGCGGCACCCGCGCAAGGTCGAGATCGTCGCGCGCGACGCGCGCTCGCTCGCGCGCGCGCTGCTCGAGCTCGAGCACGTGCTCGCCGTGCGCCTGCGCGCCGACGGGAGCGCGGTCGAGCTCGAGACGCGCGACCTCGAGCGCCTCTGGGACGAGCTCCCGAGCGTCGCCGCGCGCGTCCGCGCCGGGATCCGCGCCCTCGAATCGACCGACGCGAGCCTCGAAGCCGTCTTCGACTACCTGGTGGCCTGACGTGTCCTTCCTCGACGCGACCGCACTCCTCTTCACGACGTACCTGCGCCGCCTGGCGTGGAGCCGCCGCAGCGTCGTGTGCGTCGTGCTCGCGGCGCTCGCGCCCGTCCTCGCGCTGTGCCTCGCGCGCTTCGGGAAGCACACCGACGCGACGACGATCGCGGTCCATGTCGGCTTCCTGCTCGAGTTGCAGATCATCGTGCCGATCCTCGCGCTCGTCGCCGGCTCCGCCGCCGTCGCGGAGGAGGTCGAGGACCGCACGATCACGTTCCTCGTCTCGCGTCCGATCCCGCGCGCCGCGATCCTCTGCGGGCGCTACGCGGCGATCCTCGTCTACCTCTCCGCGCTGATCGCCGCGTCCGCGTTCGGCCTGCTCGAGGCGGCCGCGCAGGCGCGCGCGCACGGCCCCGCGCTCGACTCGGGCGTGCGCGAACCGCTCGTCGCCGCCGCGCTGCTCGGCGGCGCGGTGTATTCGGCGCTCTTCGCGGCGCTCGGAGTGTTCGTGCGCCATCCGATCCTCGTCGGTCTCGGCTACGCGTTCGCGATCGAGGGCTTCCTCGCGAACATGCCCGCGGGCACGCAGTCGCTCACGATCCAGTTCTACCTGCGCAGCGTGATCGCCGCGCAGGGCTCGGGCGCGTGGAACGCCGTCGAGGGCTTCGCGAGCACGCGCTTCGACTCGAAGGAGCGCGCGCTCGCGACGCTCGCCATCGTGCTCGCGACCGCGCTCGTGCTCGGCGCGTGGCGCATCACGCGGCGCGAGTTCGTCGTGAACGCCTAGCGCTTCGGCGCGGCCGCGCGCTCGTAGTGCGTGCGTCGCACGACGCGGTTCACGCCCTTGTCGTCGACGCCTTCCGCGTCGAGCACGAAGTGGTTCGCGGACACGAGCCGCAGCACGCTCGTCATGCGCATGCGGCGCCCGCTCGGCGGATCGACGACCTCCTGCGTGAACCGGATGCCCTGCCCCGCGACGTCGCCGTACCCGTACGCGACGCCCATCCCGGAGGAGAGCGAGCTGATCATCAGGAGCTGGTACTGCTGGTTGCGCAGGTCGTAGCCGAGGAAGCCGCTCGTCGTGCCCGCGCGCGCGAGTTCCGCGTTCCACGCGAGGAAGCGTCCGCCGTGCGCCCACTCGAGGCGCGCGAGCCCACGCGCCCACTCCGTCTCGCGCTGGTCCTCCGCGACCTCGCAGAGCCGCACCGTCCATTCGCCGACGAGCGGCTCGAGGCGCGCGTGCATCGCGCCCGGGCGGCTCGCGGCCGCGAGTTCCGCGACCTGCGCATCGAGGTCGGCGGGGACGGGGCCGGGCCCCGCGAGCCCGGGCGGAGGCGCGCGACGCGGGTCGGGAGCCTGGCAGGCGGCGAGGACGAGGAAGAGCGCGAGCGAGGACGTGCGCATGGCGGCGCGAAGGTAGCGCGCGGAGCTCGGCGTGGCACGCCGCTGTCCCAAGCCGCGAAGGACAAACGTCCACTCGTGGACGCAGTGCCTCCGGCCGCGGGCTCCGTCGCGGACGCGCGCGACGCCTCCCGGGGCCGTGGCACGGCGCTCGCCTGGGCCCGGCGCCCCACGAACGGGGCAGGAGTCCACCATGAACGCCGTCCAGAACCTCGTCCTCCCGATCGCCGCCGTCACCGCGCTCTTCGCCCCGCACGCCGACGCGCAGGGCCTCGAGCTCCACTTCGGGAAGCACACGAAGCACGGGCACGTTTCGATCGGCTACGTCCACCCCCGCCCGGCCGCCGTGCCGCGCCCCTGCCCGCCGCCGCGCGTCTGGGTCCCGGGCCACTACGAGACCCGGTGCCAGCAGGTGTGGATCCCCGGCGAAAGCCGGCAGGTGTTCGAGCCCGCCGTCTACGAGTGGCGCTACGACGCGTGCGGCCGCGCCTACCAGGTCTGCGTGCGCGCCGGCTTCTGGCGCACCGAGTGCAGCCCCGGCCGCTACGAGACCCGCGAGGTGCAGGTCTGGGTCGACGGCTGCTGGAGATGATGCAGGCCGGGGGAGGTCCCCGGCGGCCGAGCCGATCCATGATGGGGGGCGGCTCGCTCGTTTCTCCGCTCGCGCGCGCATTGCGGGTCGCGCGGCGAGTGGGCATCGTCTCGCCATGCTGCGCGCGCGCTACCCGCTCTGGATCGCGAACCGTCCCGTCGACACCGCCGCGACGCTCGAGGTGCGCGACAAGTACACGGGCGAGGTCGCCTCGCGCGTCGCGCTCGCCGGCGCGGCGGAGATCGAGGCCGCGATCGACGCCGCCGTGCGCGCGCGTGCGCCGCTCGCGCGGATGGCCGCGTGCGATCGCGCGGCCGTGCTGCACCACGCGGCGCGCCGCTTCGAGGAACGCGCGGAGGAGCTCGCGTACGCGCTCTGCGTCGAGGCCGGCAAGCCGATCCGCGACAGCCGCGGCGAAGTGACGCGCCTCGTCGACACGTTCCGCATCGCGTCCGAGGAAGCGACGCGCATCGGCGGCGAGGTGCTCCCGATGGACGTCACGCCGCGCGCGCGCGGCTACCGCGGGCTGTGGAAGCGCGTGCCGATCGGCGCGTGCTCGTTCATCTCGCCCTTCAACTTCCCGCTCAACCTCGCGGCGCACAAGGTCGCGCCGGCGATCGCCGCGGGATGTCCGTTCGTGCTGAAGCCCGCGAGCGCGACGCCGATCGGCGCGCTGATCATCGGAGAAGTGCTCGCGGAGACGGAGCTCCCGCCGGGAGCGTTCTCGATCCTTCCGTGCGCGCGCGAAGCCGCCGCCGCGTTCACGGAGGACCCGCGCTTCGCGCTGCTCTCGTTCACGGGCTCGCCGGAGGTCGGTTGGGACCTGAAGCGGCGCGCGGGGAGGAAGAAGGTCGTGCTCGAGCTCGGCGGGAACGCCGCCGCGATCGTCGAGCGCGACGCGGACCTCGCCGACGCCGTGCAGCGCATCGTCTTCGGCGCCTTCTATCAGTCGGGTCAGAGCTGCATCAAGACGCAGCGTGTGCTCGTCCACGCGAGCGTCGCGGACGAGTTCCGAACGCGCCTCGTCGCCGCGACGCGCGCGCTCGTCGTGGGCGACCCGAAGCGCGAAGAGACGTTCGTCGGCCCGCTGATCACGGAGCAGGACGCCGTGCGCCTCGAACGCTGGGTCCAGTCCGCGCGCGACCGCGGGGCGAAGCTCCTCTGCGGCGGCGGACGGCGCGGCGCGCTCCTCGAACCGACGCTGCTCGAGGACGTGCCGCGCGACGAGCCGATCGTGCGCCGCGAGGCGTTCGGACCCGTCACCGTGCTCTCGACGTTCACGGACTTCGAGGCCGCGCTCGCGGAGGTCGACGACTCCGACTTCGGCCTCCAGGCGGGCGTGTTCACGCGCGACCTCGGCCGGGCGATGCGCGCGTGGGACGTGCTCGAGGTCGGCGGCGTCCTGATCGGCGACGTGCCGAGCTTCCGCGTCGACCACATGCCCTACGGCGGCGTCAAGGACTCCGGCCTCGGGCGCGAGGGCGTCCGCTCGACGATCGAGGAGCTGACCGAGGTGCGCCTGCTCGTCCTGCGCGGGTTCTGAAGTGCACGCGAACTGACAGGCCTCTTGCTTGACCCCGCATCGACGCGCGGGGAACCTCCGGGACGCGCGCGGCGGACGCGCGGCCCGCAAGTCCTCCTGGCGCGCAGAACGCGCGCTTCGTCCTCGAGAGAGAACCCCATGCTGCTCGCCCTCCTCCTCGCCGCGCCCCTCGTCTCCACGTCCCCCGCGGCCGGCGACGAGATCGCTTGGGCGCGCTTCGGCGGCGCCTACCTCGAAGCCCACGGCGCGAAGGACGCGCCCGCGTCGCTCCCCTTCGACACGCTCGTCGAGAAGCACTACGTGCACGGCGCGTTCGGACTCGTCGACGTCGCGTACCCGACCGCGTTCCTCGGCGACAAGGCGCACGTCGAGGAGCTCCAGCGCCAGTGCGGCGCCCTCGTCGACCTCCAGGCGAAGTGGATCGAGCTGCTCGGCAAGGACGCCGCCGCCGCGAAGCCCGGCGTCGAGGCCGCGACCGCGCTGCGCGCGTGGGTCTCGAGCTGGAAGCCCGCGGTCGTGACGAAGGCGGCGCTCGCGGAGAAGCACGAGCTCGTCGAACTCTTCGGCGCGGGCGACGCGGAGCGCGGCGCGCAGGAGAAGCTCGCCGCGCTGCTCTCGAATCCCGACGTGCTCGGCGTCGCGCCGCGCGAGATCAAGCGGCTCTCGATCGTGTTCTCCCCCACGCGCCGCGACTTCGTCGAGCTGCTCGGCTACACGGGGCTCGTCGACGCGACGCAGCAGAAGACGCTCTGGACCGAGACGGCTTCCGGCTGGACGAGCTTCTGGATGGGCTACCACTTCGTGCTCGCGCTCGAGTACCCGTCGTGGGGCAACGACCCCGAGTTCCGCTCCGGCACGCCGATGACGAAGTTCGAGCCGACGGGCCGCGAGGAGCACACGCTGCAGAACACGGCGAACGCACTGCAGTGGCTCTGCTACGGCGACGACGACGCGACCTACCTCCACCAAGCGGTCGCGATGAACCTCGCGATCGCGGTCGCGGGCGAGATCAACGCGCTCGAGGGCGACACGGTCCGCGGCAGCACGGGCGCGGCGACGAAGCCCTACGAGAAGTTCGTCCCCGGCGGCAACCCGAAGGGCGGTTGGCTCCCGCCGATCCCCGCCGCGGGCGGCGACATGCTCAAGGACGGGCGCTGGCGCGAAGGCAAGGGCAAGGACCACTTCGCCGGCGTGCTGCGCAAGTACCAGAAGGAAGGGTGGAAGCAGTACGGGAAGGACAAGCCCGAGAAGCCCGATCCCGCGATCGCGCGCGACCAGGCCGCGCACTTCCTGCTGCTCTCCGCCGACGGTGCGAAGAAGGGCGTCGCCTCCGCGCCGTTCTTCGGACCCGCGGCGGGCGAGAAGCCGTACCCGCCGCAGGAGATGCTGCTCGACTACAAGGAGTTCTTCCGCGCCTACAAGTGCGCGTTCTTCGAGTGGCTCTCGAAGAACGGCGACAAGGCCGGCGCGGAGGCGTCCCGCGCGAAGTTCGGCGAGCTCATGCGGCGCATCGGAGCGAAGGACAGGAAGCCGTTCGAGGCCGTCGTCCAAGAGGTCTACGGCGTGCCGATCTCGGAGCGCAACGGCGAGAAGGACAGCCTCGAATGGCGCTTCCTCGCGTGGCTCGCGAAGGGAAAGTGAGCGCGACCCAGCGCAGCGCGGATCACCTCGCGCGCGAGAGCTCGACGGCGCGCGCCAGCACGCGATCGAGCATCACCGGCGTGAGGCGGCCCGTGAACGTGTTCTGCTGGCTCACGTGGTAGCACCCGAGCAGCGCGCGCTCGCCCACGACGAGTTCCGCGCCGTGCGCGAACTTCGGCCGCGGTCGCGGCAGCGCCCCGCCCTCGTGCTCGAGGAGCCGCAGCGCGGCGTCCCACGCGATCCCGCCGAGGGCGACGACGACGCGCCAGCGAGCGAGCGCGCGCGACTCGTCCGCGAGGTGCGCGAAGCACGCGGCGAGTTCCTCCGCCGTCGGATGGTTGCCCGGCGGCGCGCAACGCCCCGCCGAACTCACCCACGCGTCCGTCAAAGCGAGCCCGTCGTCCTTCGCGCGCGACTCGGGCTGGTTCGCGAGGCCGGCGCGGAAGAGCCCCGCGTAGAGGAAGTCGCCCGAGCGGTCGCCCGTGAACACGCGGCCCGTCCGGTTCGCGCCGTGCGCGCCCGGCGCGAGCCCCAGGACCCACACCCGCGCCGACGGAGCGCCGAAGCCCGGGACCGGACGGCCCCAGTAGGTCTCCGTCGCGTACGCCTTGCGCTTCTCGCGCGCGACGTCGCGACACCATGCGACGAGGCGCGGACAGCGCTCGCACGCGACGATGCGTCGTTCGAGCGCGGCGAGGCCCGGAGTGACGGCGCGCTGGGAGCGAGACGTCGCGCGCGTCACGGCCGGAACGCCTCGAGCCGCCGGCACGCCTCGTCGAGCGCGTCGTGCTCCTTCGCGAAGCAGAAGCGCACGCACTGCTCGCCCTGCGCGCCGCGGAAGAACGCGCTCCCGGGCACGGACGCGACCTTCGTCTCCTCGAGCAGCCGCAGCGCGGCGTCGCGCGACGTCGCGGCGCCCATCTTGCGCACGTCGGCGAGCACGTAGTACGCGCCCTCCGGCCACACGGGAGCGAGGCCCGCGCGTTCGAGTGCGCGACAGAGCTTCTCGCGCTTGCGCGCGTAGTCGTCGGCGAGCTCGGTGAAGAAGCTCCGCGGCGCGGAGAACCCCGCCGCGACGCCGTGCTGGAGCGGGGTCGGCGCGCAGATGTAGTAGAGGTCGTTGACGAGCTGGAGCGCCTGCGCGACCTCGGGCGCCGCGACCGCGTAGCCGAGCCGCCAGCCGGTGATCGAGAACGTCTTCGAGAGACCGAGGATCGTGATCGTGCGGTCCGCGAGCCCGGGGATCGTCGCGGGCGAGACGTGCTCGCGGCCGTCGTAGCGGATGTCCTCGTAGATCTCGTCGGTGATGACCCAGAGGTCCTTCTCGCGTGCGACCTTCGCGAGCACGTCGAGCTCCGCGCGGCCGAACATGCGCCCGCACGGGTTGTTCGGCGTGCAGAGCACGATCGCGCGCGTGTTCGGACGGAGCGCGGCGCGCAGCGCGGCCTCCTCGAGGCGGAACTCGGGCGCCGCGAGCGGCAGGAAGTGCGGCTCGAGCCCCGCCAGCAGCGCGCAGTTCAGGTGGTAACCGTAGTACGGCTCCATGACGAGCAGCCCGTCGCCGGGATCGAGGAGCGCATGGATCGCGCACGCGAACGCGCCCGTCGCGCCGACGGTGACGACGATCTCGGTCGCGGGATCGGCCGTGATGCCGTTGCGCTCCGCGAGCTTGCGCGCGATCGCCGTGCGCAGTTCGAGTGCACCTTCCGCGAACGAGTACGTGCTCTTGCGCGCGCGGATCGCCTCGATCGCTCCGTCGCGCACGAGCGGCGGCGTCGGCAAGTCGCAGATCCCCTGCCCGAGGTTGATGCCGCCGACGCGCTCGCACTCGCGCGTCATGCGGCGGATGTCGGACTGGACGAGGCTGCCGAGACGGCGCGCGCGGCGGAAGGTCATGGTCGGTGGGTTCCTCGCGCGGTAGCTTACCGCCCGAGGACGCGCGGGGGACGCGCGGAGGAAGCACGTCCGAGGCGAAGCGCCCGCGGCGCGCGTCGAGCTCGCGGCCTTCGCGCGACACGGCGCGCCGAGCGCCGGTCGAGGCCGTGTTGCGCGCGAGGAGGACGACGACGATGGACGACTACGGACCGCCGCGCGACGCGGCCGAGCTCGAACGCTGGACGGCGCTGGTCGGGAGCTCGTTCAGCTTCCCGCCCGCGGAACTCCCCGCCTGGCGCGCGCAGCTCGGCACGGGCGGTGAACGGTGCCTGCGCGACGCGGACGGACTCGCCGCCGTGCTCGGCGTGCTCGACATGGGCCAGTGGTTCGGCGGACGCTCCGTGCCGATGGGCGGCGTGCTCGCGGTCGGCGTCGAGCCGAGCCGGCGCGGTCGCGGGCTCGGCGCGCGGATCATGACGGAGCTCCTGCGCGAGCTGCGCGCGCGCGGCACGCCGCTCTCGGGCCTCTATCCCGCGACGAACACGCTCTACCGCGCGGTCGGATACGAGGTCGCGGGCGCGCGCCACGCGTTCGCGCTGCACCTGCGTGAAATGGCGCTCCGCCCGGGCGCGCGCGCGGCCGACGATGCGTGGCTGCGGCCCGCGCGCACCGAGGACGAGCGCGCGATCCGCGCGCTCTATGCGACGCGCGCGCGCACGACGAACGGCTGGCTCGACCGGCACGAGTACCTGTGGAGGCGCGTCCGCTCGTGGCGCGGCGAGGAGCGCACGGGCTACGTCGCAGGAAGCGGAGCGAAGGTCGAGGGGTACGTGTTCCTCGCGCAGAAGCGCGCGGAGTTGCTCGACATGGAGCTCGCGGTCTCCGACCTCGTCGCGACGACGAAGGACGCGGCGGTGCGGATCCTCGAGCTCCTGCGCGACCATCGCTCGCTCTGCACGACCGCGAAGGCGTTCCTCGCGCCGAGCGATCCCGTGCTCGGGCTCCTCGCGGAGAACGGGTACGTCTCCAAGCTCGCGATGCCCTGGATGCTGCGCATCGTCGACGTCGCGCGCGCGCTCGAGGCGCGCGGGTACGCGCCGGGCCTTCGAGCGCGCGTGGAGCTCGACGTCGCCGACGACGTGCTCCCCGAGAACCGAGGCCGCTTCGTGCTCGAGGTCGCGGACGGCTCCGCGCGCGTGACCCGCGGCGGGAGCGGCGCGCTCGCGCTCGACGTCCGCGCGCTCGCCGCGCTCTACTCGGGTTGGCAGAGCGCGCACGACCTCGCGATGACGGGCCGCGCGAGCGGCGCGGAGGACGCGCTCGCCGCCGCCAGCGCGTGCTTCGCGGGCCCGGCCCCGCACATGCCGGACATGTTCTGAGGAAGGTCGGCATGCGCGCGCGTCTTCCTCGGATCCTCGGTGCAGCGGCGGTGGGGCTCGCGCTCTTCGCGTGCTCGCGCGGACCGGAACCGCGCGGCGTGGCTCCGCGCGTCGGCGACGAGCTCCTCGGACGCGATGGGCGCGCGTGGATTCCACGGAGGTTCGTCGGGGACGCGCCGGCGATGGACGGGCAGGTCGTCGTCGCGCGTTGGTGGACGGAGGGTTGTCCGTTCTGCGAGCGGTCGTTGCCGGCGATCCAAGCGATCGTGCGCGAGGAAGGAGTGCTCGGCGTCGCCGTGTATCACCCCAAGCCCGCGCGGAACGTGACGGACGACGAGGTGAAGGCGTTTGCCGAGCGCGTCCAGTGGCGCGGGGCGGTGGCGGTGGATGCGGACTGGGCGGGGTTGAAGGCGGGCTGGTTGGCCGGCGCGGAGCGGGAGGCGACGAGCGTGACGTTCGTGCTCGATGCCGGTGGACGAGTGCGCTGGGTGCATCCGGGGCCGGAGTTGAGCGCGGAGGATGGGGTCGGGTTGAGGCGGGCGGTGACGGAGTGTTTGGGGAGGTCGGGAGCGCGGTAGGCGGGTGGAGGGCGACGGAGACGGAGAGCAGAGGCTGCTCCGCAGGTCGGAGCTCGCGCGGAGCCAGGGTGGAGTTGGGGTCGGTCGGGAGCGCCGAGGGAAATGAGCCGCAACGGAGACTGAGCGCAAAGGCGCACAACGGCTGCTCCGCATGCCGGACCCCGCACGAACCCCGACCGGAGGAACCGGTCGGGGCTCGCGCGGGGTTCTAGGTTTCTCTCAGCGACGCTCGACGGTGTCACGCGTCGTCGAGGATCGAGTTCGCTCCGGGTGGGGCGTGGTGCTTCGCTTCGCGGAGTCGTGTGGATCTCGGTGCTGCTTTCCCCAGATTCCCGCCAGTTTCCGGCTCCGTGGGTTTTTCAGTTCCGGGTGGCTCTCGGCTCCGTGTTGCTTTCGGCTCCGTGTCGTCTTGAAGCCGGGTTGCGTTCGGTTCCGTCTTGTTCACGTGGCCGAGTGGCTCGCGGCTGCGTGTTGCCTTCGGCTCCGTATCGCTCGCGCGCGAGGCTCGGCTCGCGCGCGCTTCGTCAACGCGTCGCGACGGGCGGCAGCGGGGCCGGGACCTTGTTCGAGATCGCGGGCGTCGACTGCAGGTAGGCGAAGATGCTGCCGAGGTCCTCGTCGGTCATCTGCCCGTAGACGGGCCACGGCATCGGCGGGAGGATCTCGCGGCCGCGGCCGAGGTGGCGGCCGGTGCGCAGCGTGTCGATGAACTCCTTCTCGGTCCACGCGCCGAGACCGGTCTCCTTGTCCGAGGTCAGGTTCGCGGTGTAGCTCGTCCCCCACGGCCCCGACCACGCGGTCATCGTCGCGGCGACGGTCGCGACCCACGGGCCCGGCGGCAGCGCCGGCGCGGGCGGGAGCGTGAGGCCCGCGGGGTGGCCCGAGAGCGCGCGCGAGAGATCCGGCTCGGGACCGTTCGGGCCGAGCTTCATCGGCGTGTGGCAGTCCGTGCACGCCGAGGTCTTCACGAGGTATTCGCCGCGCGCGATGCGCGCCGCCTTCCCGTCGACGGGCTTGGGCGCCGCGTCGTTCAGGTGCGCGGCGCTCGTGACGTAGACGAGGGCGGCGAGGGTCAGGGCGAGCGTGGACGTGACGAGGATCGAGGTCTTCATGTGCGGCTCCGTTTCCAGGGTTCGTTCAGCGCCGCGGAGTTTCCGCGGCCGTGCGGGGACCGGCGAGGTCCTCGCGGATCCAGTCCGTGACGAGCGCGAGGGCGTCCTCGTCGACGACGTGCGTTCCGAGCGGCGGCATCTGGAGCGCGCCGAAGCGCGAGCTCATCCGCTCGACGAGCAGGCTCCTCTCGGGCGCGCCGCTCGCGATGCGCAGGTGCACCGCGTCCTCGGGACGTCGCAGCTTGCTCTCGACGTCGAGCGCCGTGCGCAGCGCGGGGATGCGCGCGCGGTCGGCGACCCGCAGGTCGAGCTCGAGCCCGAGCGACGCGAGCGGACCCTGCGCGTTGTGGCATCCGCCGCAGTTCCCGTGCAGGTAGCCGAGCGCAGCTCGTTCGCGCGGCGTGCGCGCCGCGACGTCGCCGTCCTCGACGTAGGCGCGCTCGAGGCGCAGGAGCCCGCGCTCGACGAGCGCGCGCGCGTCGACGGCACCCGGCAGCGGCGCTTCGCCGTGCGGCGCGAGCGGATCGCGCGCGCTCGCGAGTTGGAGCGCGTTCACCCCGAGCACCGGCACCGGCGAGCCTTCGTGGCACGCGAGGCAGTCCGTGCGGCTCGGCACGTCGTGGCGGAGCGCCGCTCCGCGCGCCGCGCGCACGCCCGCGTCCGGCGCGCGCACCGCGTCGGTCTCGTCCGCGTTCCACAGGTACGTCGCGTAGATCCACGCGCCGTCCGCCGCGCGCTCGAGGTAGCGCGTCTCGACGCGGCGGCCGAAGGAGAACTCCTTCCACACCTTCGTGCCGACCGGGAAGTCCCACACGTCGGGGTTCGCGCCGTCGATCGACGCGCCCGCGGGGAGCGCGATCCAGCGCCGCTTCGTCGCGCCGTCGGACCAGAGCGGGTAGCGCGGCGTGTAGGGGAGCGCATCGGCGCGGACGAGCTTCGCGGCGAAGTCCGCGTAGAGCCCGGTGTCGGCGAGGTGCTCGGGCGCGCGCGCCTCGGAGGTCCGCGCGCGCGGCACGGAGGAGCGCGCGACGCTCGTCGGTTCCGTGTCGGACGGAGCGCTCTCGACCGCCGCGCTCGCGGCGACCCCGCGATGCCCCCACGCCGCGGCGTCCTCCGGCGCGCAGGCGAGCGCGACGAGCGGCGCGAGCACGAGAGCCGCGCCGAGGCCGGTCGCCGGGGCGCGGAGCACGTTCCAGAGCGCCGACTCCGCGGCGGCGCGGCGGCGGGCCTCGCGACCGTGCGGCGCGGGCGAGCGGACGGGGCGTCCGAGGTGGTCTCCGGAGAGGGTCGGGGAGTGCGTCATCCCCCCGAGGAACAGGCTCGGCCCGCGCGTCTTACAGCTCCGCCGGATTTTCTCGTGGCTGGTGTTCCCTGCGGCGCGCGGCGAGCGCGCGCGGCTCGCGAGGCACGCCGCCCGTGCTTTCCGCGCTCTCCGGCCTGCCGCCGGGTCGGATCGGCGCCGGAGCCCGGCCCGGCGGGCCGGTAGACTCCCGCGCGCCATGACCGAACCGACCCCGGCCGAGCTCGCCGTCGACGCGTACGTCGACCAGCTCCTGCGCGGCGCCGCGCCGCCGCTCGAGGCGTGGCTCGCGGAGCACCCCGAGGTCGGTCCGCTCGAGCGCGCGAAGCTCGAGAAGCTCGCGCGCACGTTCGGCGGCGCGCGCGCGCCGACCTCGAACGCGAACGAGCTCCCCTTCGAGCGCCTCGGCGGCTACCGCCTCCTCGAGAAGCTCGGCGCGGGCGGCATGGGCATCGTCTACCGCGCCGAGGACGAACGCCTCGGTCGTCCGGTCGCGCTCAAGGTGCTGCGGCCCGAGCTCGCGAGCTCCGCCGACGCTCGAGCACGCTTCGAACGCGAAGCACGCGCGGTCGCGAAGCTCTTCCACCCGAACATCGTCACGGTCTACGAGGCGGGGCGCGCGAACGACGTCGCGTACCTCGCGATGGAGCTCGTGCGCGGCGCGAGCCTCGACGAGCTCTTCTCCGCCGCGCGCCGCGCGCACCGCCACCCGAGCGTCGAGGAGCTGGTACGCTGGACGCGCGACGTCGCGCGCGCGCTCGCCGCCGCGCACGCCGTCGGCGTCGTGCACCGCGACGTGAAGCCCTCGAACGTGCGCGTCACGCCGGAGGGCCGCGCGCTCCTGCTCGACTTCGGACTCGCGCTCGACGCCGACTCGAAGTCGCTCTCGCGCACGGGCGAGCTGCACGGGACGCTCTACTACGTGTCGCCCGAGCAGGTCGCGGGCGGCAAGGAGCGCGTCGACCACCGCACCGACGTGTGGTCGCTCGGCGTCACGCTCTACGAGGGTCTGACCGGCCGCGTGCCGTTCGAAGGCGAGACGTCGCAGGAGGTGCTCTACCGCATCCTCTCCGCCGAGCCCGTCGCGCCGCGCGCGCTCGTGCCGTCCTTGTCGCGCGATCTCGAGACGGTCGTGCTCGCCGCGCTCGAGAAGGACCGCACGCGACGCTACGCATCGGCTGCTGCGTTCGCGGACGACCTCGACGCCGTGCTCGAGCACCGTCCGGTGAGCGCGCGTCCGACCGGCGCGCTCACCCGCGCGTGGAAGTGGACGCGGCGCGAGCCCGGGCTCGCGACCGCGGGCGTGCTCGCCGCGTTGATCGCGGTCGGGGGACCGATCGCGTACGGCGTCGTGCAGGCGAGGAACGCCGAGGCGCTGCGCGTCGAGCGCGACCTCGCGCGGAAGGAACGCGAGCGGGCGGAAGCGCGCACGCGCGACCTCGAGGACATGGCGCGCTTCCAGGGCGAGGTGCTCGGCGCGGTCGCGCCCCGCACGATGGCCGAGCACGTGCTCGATCGACTCCGGGACGAGCTCGCGGCGGTCGAACGCGAGCCCGAGGCCCTGCGCGCGCGCCTCGCCGACTTCGAGCGCGCGATCGACGGCGTCAACGCGACCAACGTCGCCGTCGGCACGCTCGAGGACGACGTGATCGTCCCGATGCTCGCCGCGACGAAGGAGCGCTTCGCCGACCGCCCGCACGTGATGGGGATGGTGCTCCACACGATCGGCACGACGTGTTGGTCGCTCGGACTCGCCGAGCTCGCGCTCGACACGCAGCGCACGGCGTGCGAAACGCTGTCGAGCGTGCTCCCCGAGGACGACGCGGATCGGCTCGGCGCGGAGGCGAACCTCGGGCTCTACCTGTACTCGACGGGCTCCGTGCGGGAGAGCGAGGGCTACCTGCGCCGCGCCGCGGACGGACTCGCGCGCGTGCAGGGCCCGGACAGCGTCGCGGCGCTTGGCGCGCGCCACAACCTCGCGATGCTCCTGCGCGCGCTCGGCCGCCTCGAGGAAGCGGAGAGCGTGCTGCGCGACGTGCTCGAGGCGCGCACGCGGACGCTCGGCCCCGATGCGCCCGACACGCTCTCGTCGCTCTCGAACCTCGGTGCCTTGCTGCTGCTCCAGCGCCGCGGCAAAGAGGCCGAGCCGTTGATGCGCGAGGCGTTCGAGCGGCGCCGCCGCGTGCTCGGCCCCGCCGCGGGCGACACGTTGACTACCGCGAACAACCTCGGACTCCTCCAGAAGAGCCTCGGCGAACTCGGCGACGCGGAACACACGCTGACGACCGCTCACGAGGACGCGCGCGCGCACCTCGGAGACCGCCACGTCGTGACGACGTCGCTCGCGGTCGCACGCGCGGACGTGCTGATCGCCGCGGGCTGCACGGACGAGGCGCTCGACCTGCTCGCGACGGCGACGCGCGACGCCGCGGCCGCGGGCGGACTCGTCGGCGCGGAGGCGCTCTACGCCCGCTCGCGCTACGCGGGCCTCCTGCGCGACCTCCACCGAAACGCGGAGGCGGAGCGAGAGCTCGAGCCGCTGTGGTCCGAACTCGACGCCGGCCCCGGCACGAGCACGCTCGACGCCCGAGCGCTCGTGCGCGAGTTCGCGGACCTCCTGATGGACGAGGGCCGCTGGCTCGACGCCGCCGAGGTGTACCGCGTGCTCGCGCGCGCGACCGCGATCGAGAACGGCCCGACGAACGAGCGCGCCGTGCGCTACGCCGCGGCGCTCGTCCGCGCGCTCACGCGCGCACGACGGTTCGAGGAGGCCGAGCGCGAACTCGATGCGGCGCGCGCGCGAATGGGATCGGACTCGGCGCCGCCGGAGTTGCTCGTGCGCGTCGCGCTCGAGTTGTACGCGGCGTGGGACGGGGGAGCCCCCGACGGCCCCCACGCGCCACGCGCCTCCACCTGGGATACCGGCCCCCATCACTGATTACGGAGGAGCACCGCCCAGGGCGCCCTCCAGCGCATCCAGGCCGGGAGGAGCCAGCGCTCCGGATCGACGCCGAGGGCCATCGCCGGCGTTTCGTGCTTGCGCGTGTTGCTCACGCCGCGCACGTAGTTCCGCCAGCCCACGTAGACCCACAGGTGCTGGAGCAAGCGCTCGCTCGTCTTCGCGTGCGCCCATGTGCGACGCACCAGGCGCGACACGCCGTCGCGGAGCATCGCCAGCGTGTGGTTGATCGCGAAGAGCGGGTTCTTCGTGTCGCGCACGGCCTTCGAGCTCGTCGTCGCGTGAGCGAGCTCCCGCGCTCCGAACACCTCGCGCAGGATCGCCGGGTACGTCCGCTTCTGGTCCGTGACGATCTCGAGCGCGCCCTTTTCTGCCGCGCTCGTCTTCAAGACTTCGAAGCAGCGTTTCACCGCGGCGCGTGAGCCGTTCGTGCGCTTGCCGTGCGCCAACTCGCGCGCCGCCTTGCGCCGCTCGAGCGCGGGCGAGCTCACCTTGCGCGCGGCCAGCGGCGCGCTCTCGACGTGGAACACGAAGCGCGTCTCGCGCTCGATCAGCACCGGCACCGTGAGCGGACACAAGCGCCGGTCCGTCTCGAACGTCTCCGCCTCGTCGAGCGAGAACGAGCCCGTCAACCGCGCCTTCGCTCCGGAGAGCAGGAGCGCGTGCAGCTCCTTCGAATGCGAACCGTAGCGCGCGATCCGGCGTTCGACCGTGCGGCGTTTGGTCCGGAGCACGCGCGCGATCTGGCGGTGCGAGACCTTCGACACGAACGACTCGAAGATGGGCTGGTCGAGTTCGGGCCGCCGCAGACGGTAGTCGAGACGGAAGGTCTGCTCGGAGAAGCTCAACTTGCAGGTCTTGCAGCGATAGCGCTGCACGACGCGGCCGTCGCACTTGCGCGCGTAGGTGCCCAGATGCACGTACGCGAAGCCCGCGCTCGGCGTGGACGCGGAACAACCGGAGTGAGGACAACAGGGCGGCGTGAACGACATGGCGGGCGCTCCTCCCCCGCGTCGTCGCGCGGGGCTCGCATGCGCGTGACGCCGCTCCCGCGCGCCGGTCGTCGAAAAAACTCGAGGAATCGAGTGGGGACGGCTCCAGCGCACACGCTCCCGCGCGCCCCACGTCCTCCCGCCTCCCCCCCCGGCCCCCCGCCGTCGAAGGGTGCTCACCAGTCTTGAGGGCCAGTATCTCTTGGTGGATTCAGCCGATCACGTCGGACCAATCCACGAGCCGCTCCGCGAGCCTCTGCCGCGCGCGCATCAACCGCACGTCGAACGCCCCTCGCGCGACGCCCGCGCGGCGCGCGGCCTCCTCGATCGAAAGCCCCTCGAAGTAGACCGCGGAGAGCGCGTCGCGGTCCTCCGGCTTCAGCAAGTTGACGACGACCTCGAGCGCCGTGCGCTGCTCCTCCGCCGCGAGCGCGCCGAAGCCGCCGGTGACGGCGAACGCGCCGGAAAGGGTACGGGATTCGATCGTCGAAAGGCGGCGCACGTCGCGCGCCGGAGCCGCCGCATGGTTCTGGAAGAGACGCCATGCCGCGGTCCACAAGTAGCCGCGCAGCGCATTCGGGTCGTCGAAGCGCGGCGGTTCCTCGAGGCGCAGCATGCGCAACACCGCCTCTTGCGCGAGGTCGCTCGCGCTGAGATCCCCACCGAGCCGTCCCCGCGCGCGCAGGCGGATCGCGATGCGTCCGACCTCGTCGCGCAGGAGCTGGTCGAGCGCGTCGACGTCTCCCTCGTCCTGCCAGCGCGCAAGCAGCGCGCGCTCGAGATCGGCCGGGTCCCGCGCGTCGTCCGAGGACATGGGGTGAGTATCGGCCGACGGGCCGAGCGCGACAAGCAGCCGAAGTCAGCTCATGTGGTGCGGACCGCGGGCCCGATCGTGCTCGGCGGCGGGGGTTCGCTCGGGACCGTGCTCCGAATGTCCCGCGTCCGCGCGGTGGGACGTCGCGTGAACGCTCGCCTGGGGCACGCCCGCCTTGATCGCATGCGTCGCACCCGCGGTCCTCGCGTGCGCGGCGTCCGCCGGCGTCGCGTCCGCGGCCGCGGTCTCGGGCGTCAGGTGCTTGACCGCTCGCTCGACCGCATCGGGGGCGCCCGTGAGCGCGATCAAGTCGCCGCCGCGCAGGCGCTCGTTGCCGCCGGGGAGCGCGAGCCGCAGCTCACCGCGCACGACGGCGACGACGCTCGCACCGCGCAGGAGATCCTTGCCGAGTTCGCGCAGCGTCTTCTCCGCCGCGGGGCCGCCCGAATCGATGCGCACCATCGTGAGTTCGCCGAGTCCAGGAAGGAGGGCGCTGACTTCCTCGAGCGCGCGCGTGCGCTCGTCCTTCGGCGCCTGCGCGAGCACCTCGACGATGATCTCGGCGCCTGCGCGCACGTGACCGTCGAGGTTCGCGGCACTGCGCCAGAGGAGCAGCGCGACGGGCGCGACCAGCACCAGCACGACCGCGGGGCTCGCGAAGCGCGGCAGGAACGGCTCGGTGACGACCGCGATCGGCACGCCGATGCAGAGGAGCACCGCGAACTGCAGCCCGACGACGAGCGCGCGCCGCGGCGCGGCGCCGGAGTCCGCGCGTCCCGCGGCGACGGCGGGGATCGCCATCTCCGAAAGCGTGACCGCGAGCCGCCGCGCTCCGCGCGCGATCCCCATCCACGGGAACACGCACAGCGCGGCGAGTGCTCCGACGACGAACGCACGGGCCCAGCGCGGCTCGAGGCCCGTGCTGCCGGCGACGAGCTCCGTGAAGCGTGCCAGGCCGACGCTGCCCGCGATCAAGAGCCCCGCGAGGAGTCCGCCGTCGAGCAGGACGACGATCGCGGCGCGGCGCACGCTGCGCCAACGCTTGTCGCGCGACGTCTTCGCGCGGATCGTCGCGATCCACGAGCCGTAGAGGCGCGTGAACGTGCCGAGCGAGCGCGGCAGTCGCGCGTCGATCCAACTCGCGATCGGCACGGACTCGCGGATCAACCACGGCGAGAGGAACGCGGTCGCCGACGACACGCCGACCGCGACGGGATAGAGGAACTCCCCCGCCGTCTTCGACGCGACGCCGATCGACGCGATCACGAACGAGAGCTCGCCGATCTGCGCCATGCAGAGCCCGGAGCGCAGCGCGGTCGTCGTGTCCTTGCCCGTGAGGAACGTGCCGAACGAGACCCCGGCGACCTTCCCCACGAGCACGACGAGCGTGAGTACGAGCACCGCCGGCCAGTGCTGCGCGAGCAGGCGCGGGTCGATCAACATGCCGACCGACACGAAGAAGATCGCCGCGAACATGTCGCGGACGGGGCGCACGAGTTCCTCGATCCACTCCCCCTGGCCCGACTCGGCGATCAGCATGCCCGCGAGGAACGCGCCGAGCGCCTGCGAGCAGCCGGCCTTGTCCGCGCACAGCGCGAGCGCGAACGAGAGCCCGATCGACGCGACGAGCACCGTCTCCTTGCGCTTGAGCGACAGGATCGCGCGCATCGCGCGCGGCACGACCGCGAGCCCGATGCCGATCGTCAGCGCGAGGAACACGCCGAGGCGCAGCGCGGCCTCGCCGAGGACGCCGGCGTCGAGCTGCTCTCCAGCCGACAGCGCGCCGAGCACGGCGAGGAGGAGCACGGCGACGAGGTCCTCGAACACGAGGATCCCCGTGACGATCTCGCGGATCTTCGCTTCGACGTGGAGCTCGGTGAACACCTTGCGGATGAGCAGCGTCGACGACACGGCGACGATGCCGCCGGCGAAGAGGCACTCGCGCCCGCTCCACCCGAGGAGGTGGCCCGCGCTGAACCCGAGCCACAGCATGACGCCGACCTGGACGACGGCGGTGAACGCGGCGGACGGACCGAGTTCGACGAGCTTCGCGAAGCGGAACTCGAGCCCGATCGACAGCATGAGCAGGATCACGCCGAGCTCGGAGAGCGTCTGGATCGTGCCCGTGTCGCCGACGAGCTGGAAGAAGAGGTGCGGACCGACGATCAGGCCCGCGAGCAGGTAGCCGAGCACGACCGGCTGGCGCAGGCGCTGGAAGAGCACCGTGGTGACCGCCGCGACGCAGAGGACGACCGCGAGATCGCGCACGAACCCGTGGCCGCCGAGCGCGGCATCGATCGGGAGCGCGAGCGCGAGGACGTCCATCGCGGCACCTTGCCACACGCGCTCGGGTATGGGCAAGCGTCGGGACGGGCGCGTCGTCGAGCCCGCCCGTCGAGCGACCGCGCTCCGCTCGGTGCGATTCACGCGTCGGGGCCGAAGCGCGACGGAGGCACGGAACACCGGGTTCGAGCGGACGGCACGAGCCGCTCGCGCGTGACCGCGGACCATGGAGCGTGGTAGAGGGAGCGCATGGTTCTCCTCCGACTCGGCGCGGCCGCGCTCGGCGTGCTCGTGGTGCTCGCGGGCCCCGCACGAGCGCAGGGCGGTCCTTCCGCCGCGAAGCAGGTCGCGCGCTTCGCCTTGCTCGCGCCCGGGCGCTCGCCGTTCCTCCTGCACGGGACGCTGCCCGTGCCCGACGGAGTCGCGTTCGAGGAGCTCTCGAAGCGGCTCTACGTGCGCAGCAACGGCGCGGGGCGTCCGCTCGTGCCCGCGCAGGTCGAGCTCGTCGCGCGCGGTCCGGACGGCGCGCCGCACGTGGTCGAGGTCGAAGCGCCGGTCGAGCTCGCCGACGACGTGCGCCGCGGCGAGCCGGCCGCGTTCGAGGTGCTCCTCGGCGAGCCCGTCGAGCGCGCACCGCACGTTCGCTCCGCACGGGTGACGGCCCTGCTCGAAACGCCAGCCCAGGATGTCCAAGGCACGCTCGCGGAACGCGAGGCGCGGCGGACGGAGTTCCTCGTGCGCGCGCACGGGCTCGACGGACGCGTGTACGCGCTCTCGCTGCGCGGCGAGGCGACCCTGATGTGCGAGCCCGACGTGCGCGAGCTCGCGTCGGGTCCTTACCGGCGCGTGCGGCGGATCCACGGCGTACCCCACAATGGCGGCGGAGGAGGCACGGGCGATCCCGCGGCCGTGCCGCCCGCGCAGAGGACGGTCCTCGGCGTGCACGCCTACGTCGCCGAGGGCGATCTCGACGACCTCGTGCGCCTCGACCTGCGCGTCCACAACGGCTTCACCGCCGCGGCGCGCGACGCGAGCCCCGCGCTCCACGCGCAGGGGCCGACGTACTGGAAGGACCTCGAGCTCGTGGTCCCGCGCGGATGGGTCGTCGTGCCCGAGGTGCGCGATCCCTTCTTCGGCACGCCGTACGACGAGGGCGCGAACCGCGTCTACCCGATCGTGAAGCCGCTCGCGGACGGGAAGCTGCACGTGCTGCCGCCCCAGGCGCAGTTCGAGCGGCGTTTCGTGCTCGCGCCCGTCGACGCGGAGGGCGGCGGCAAGAGCGTCAAGCTCGCGCAAGCGGAGCTCGCGCACGAAGGTCTCGCATTCTGTCAGCGCGGCGACGACCTGTGGTCGTGGTGGAACCCGAAGACCGCGCGCTACTTCGCCGCGCGCGACCTGCTCGCGAGCTTCGACTCGGTGCGCGTCGGCGAGCTCTCGGGCAAGGCGGCGCTGCGCGCGCGGCACACGGGCGAGGCGAACGACCTCTTCGACGCGCTGCGCACGGGCACCATCAAGGGTTGGTACGTCACGTCGGGCGCGATGGGTTGGGCGCACCCGTGGTTCGTGAAAGAAGCAGGCGGCGTCGGCGGCGAGGGCATCGCGACGCTCGAGGGCCACGACGTCGCGTACGCGGCGAGCGCCGCGGGCTACCGCTACCTCGAGCTCCTCCACCGCATGAACGTGTGTCGCCAACCCGAGGCGATGTACGACGAGCGCGGCGATCCCGCGGGCTACCACGCGTGGCTCGGCGCCGACGGGAAGATCCCCTTCGACTTCCGCACGAACGGCGGCGTCGTGCCGTACGAGTTCAAGCTGCCGTGCCAGTGGGGCCCGCCCGCGAGCGCGACCGTGAAGTGGGTCGTCGAGCACGATCTGCGCCCGCCGTGGGACCAGGGCAACTGGTACGAAGCGGGCGGGAGCGTCGCCGACTCGCCCGCGAACCTCTTCGCGTGGCGTCCGCACGACGACCAGCACCTCGTGCGCTACACGAAGAACACGAAGGCGCTCGTGTGGCTCGGCAACGACGCGATGGCGAAGGACGACCTGCTCCTCTCGGCCGAGCTCTACCGTCTGATGCGCCACGAGAGCCCGCACGTGCCTGCGGACTGGTCGCCGGGCGTCACGCTGCGCGTGTGGGAGGGAATCGTCGCGCAGCACCCGCACCAAGGCCTCTGGTTCGGCCGCGAGGACGGCTGGGGCATCGACGCGATGTGCGCGGCGTACTCGACGGCGACCCCGGAGTGGCGCGCGCGGAATCGCGCGTGGTTCGACCGCATGTCGAAGCTCCTGCTCGACGCGGCGCAACCGTCGGGGCTCCTGCAGCGCATGGTCAACGAGCGCCTGCTCGACCCGACGAAGTACGCCGTCGCGCAGACCTTCGAGTGCTTCTTCTTGATGCACGCGCTGCGCTGCATGAACGAGAGCGTCTTCCGCGGCGTCGACGACGCGCGACGCGCGGAGCTCGAGGCGCTGCTCGTGAAGGGCGTCGACTACCTGATGTTCGGCCCCGCGTGGCAGCGCATCCCGAACGGATGGCAGCCCGATCCCGCGCACCCGACGCTCTTCCTCTCGGGCCCGCGGCAGGCGATCGCGATCGCGCCGAGCGACGACTACCGCTCGCCGCCGTTCTCCGACCGCGCGCGCTGGGGCGCGAACTACCTGCCGGCGGACGGGCTCGCGGGCGGCGTCGAGATCTTCCACCCGTGGCAGGCGCTCGCCTACGCGAGCGACGCGACGCAGGAGACGGCGGGGAAGGGCCTCGAGAACCGCTACTTGAAGCGCGCGCTCGCGTGCTGGACGGGACACGCGAGCTACGCCGCGCTGCTCGCCGACTTCGCCCAGCAGCAAGGCGATCCGTCGCAGGACAACTCGAGCAACTGGACGGGCCTCGCGGGCCGACTGCAGGCGCTCGGCGTGCGGTGAGCGCGGCGGTCGAGCACGCTCATCGCGCGCGCACGACGCCGCGTGATCGAACGAGGCCGCGATCGCGCGGGCCGGCCTCCGCTCCGCAAGCTCCCCGGGCGTGAGACTCGTGCGCGGCCTACCGCAACGCCGCGATCCGCGCGTGGAGTTCGCGCTCGAGCTGCGCGCGATCGACGCAGGCGAACGCCGCCGCCGTCGCGCGCGCCGCGTCGCCGTCCCGGAGCCACTCCGCGTACCAACGCGCGAGGATTCGCGCGTGCGGATGCTCCGGCTCGCCGCGCTCGAGCGCGCGCAGGTGCCACACGAGCGCCCACGCCGCGGTCGAGCGCTCGCGTCCACGTTCCCAGTCGATCTTCGTCCAGGCGAGGAGCTCCTCGAGCGTCGGCAGCGCGTGCTCCGCGTCGAGGCGCCGCCACGTCGCGAGCACCACGGCGTTCGGCGCCGCGACCGGGAACTCGCGCTCGTGCCCCGCTTCGCGGCGCGCCGGTTCGAATCCGCGGAGGAACTCCGCGTGCCCGGTGGCGAACCACGCCGGGAGCTGCGCGTCTCCATGGAGCTCGCGCGCGTACGAGTAGAAGACGAGCCCTTGGAGTTCGCGCCACGTCGACGCGTCGTTCGTCGACGCGTCGCGGTGCACGACGACTTCGTGCGCGAGCGGGCTGAAGTACCCGCCGCTCCCGGCGGGGCCGCCGTACGAGTGGTACTGCTCCTCGTCCTTCGCGCATCGCACGACGTCGAGCGCGCGGTCGTCGGTCACCGGATCGCCGTCGGGGTGCGGGAAGAACTGCGTCGCGAGTTCCCGCGCGGCCTCGGTGTGCTCGCGCAGGCGCACGACGAACGCGTCGTCGCGCACGCACGTCGTGAACGCGTAGTGCGCGGACTCGGTGAGCGTCCACTCCGGCGTGTCGGCGAGGCGCACCGCGAGCTCGCGGAGGAACGCTGCCCGTCCGCCGGGGATGCGGCGATCCTGGGGCACGACCCGCTTGCCCGTGTTCGCCCCGGCCTCCCGTTCGGGCGCGGCCTGGGACTCCGCGGCTTCGAAACGAGCTGCGCGCGAGGGTTCGACGGGGGTGTCGCGCGCGAGCGGGTGAGACGCACTCCCCGTGCAGGAGAGCCCGAGCCAGGGTGGGAAGATCACGAGGACGGAGAGCGGGCGCATCCCGACGGAGACCATGCCGCCGACTACCCTGTGAGCGTGGCGCGGTCACGCAACGCGACAGGAGGCGGGCGAGCCCGCGAGCCTCTCACGCGAGCAGCTTCGCCACGAGGCGCGCGAAACGGCCCGGCTCGGGCAGCGGCGAGCCTTCTGCGAGCAGCGCTTGTCCGTGGAGCAGCGCGACGTGGTCCTGGAAGTCGCTCGAGGCCTCGCCCTTCTCGGCGCGCAGCTTCGCGAGTTTCTTGAACAGCGCGTGCTCCGGATTGAGCTCCAGGACGCGCTTCTGCGGCTCGACCTCTTGGTTCGCGGCGCGCATCAAGCGCTCCATGTTCGGGCCCATCGCGTTCGCGTCGGAGACGAGCGCGGCCGGGCTCTCCGAGAGGCGCGTCGAGAAGCGCACGCCCTTCACGTGCGCGGAGAGCTCGCGCTCGATCGCGCCGAGCACCTCGCGGTGCTCGCGCTCCATCGTCTCGCGCGCTTCCTTCTCGGACGCGCTCTCGACGTGCGCGCCTTCGCGGTCGATCGCGCGCAAGGGCTTCCCGTCGAACTCGCGGAAGCGCTCGAGCAGCCACTCGTCGACGGGGTCGACGAAGTAGAGCACTTCCTCGCCGCGCTTCGCGAAGGCCTCGAGGTGCGGCGAGCCCTGGAGCGACTTCACGTCCTCGCCCGCGAGGTACCAGATCGCCTCCTGGCCGCTCTTCATCCGCTGCACGTACTCGGGCAGCGTCGTCGGCGCGTCGCCGTGCGTGCTCGGGAAGAGCGCGATCTTCGAGAGGCGCTGGTCCTCGTCCGCGCCGAGGTAGATCCCCTCCTTGATCAGCATGCCGAAGTTCGTCCAGAAGCCCTGATAGCGCGCGCGGTCCTTCTCGAGCATCTGCGCGAGCGACTCGCACACGCGCTTCACGAGGCGTTTTTGGATCTGGCGCACCTGCGCGTTCTGCTGGAGCACCTCGCGCGAGACGTTCAGCGGCAGATCCGATGCGTCGACGACGCCCTTCACGAAGCGCAGCCACGGCGGGAGCAGGTCGTGGCAGTCGGGCACGATGAGCACGCGCTTCACGTAGAGCGCGAGCTCGCTCTTCGACGCGCCGGCGGAGAAGAGGTCCATCGGCCGGCGCGCGGGCACGTAGAGCAGCGCCGTGTACTCGAGCGTCCCCTCCGCCTTGAAGTGGATCGTCTCGAGCGGCGCTTCCCAGTCGTGCGCGAGGTGCCGGTAGAACTCGGCGTGCTCGTCGGCGGTGATCTCGTCCTTCGGACGCGTCCACAAGGGCCGCATCGAGTTCAAGGTCTCGACCTTCTTCACCATGCGTCCATCGCCGGGTTTGCCGCCCTCGGCGGGCTCCCAGCGTTCGACCTCCATCCGGATCGGGAACGCGACGAAGTCGGAGTACTTCTTCACGATCCCGCGCAGGACGTGCGCGTCGGTGAAGTCTTGAGCGTCCTCGGCGCCCTCTTCGGGCGCGCGCAGGTGCAGCGTGACGCGCGTTCCGCGCTCCGCGCGCTCGCACGGTTCGATCGAGTACTCGCCTTTGCCCTCGGAGGTCCAGCGCCACGCGCCGTCCGCGCCCGCGCGCCGGCTCTCGACGACGACGCGGTCGGCGACGATGAAGCTCGAGTAGAACCCGACGCCGAACTGGCCGATCAAGGTCGGCAGCCCGCTCGTCCCCGCGCCCGCTCTGTCGCGCAGCTCGCGCAGGAACGCCTTCGTGCCGGAGCGCGCGATCGTGCCGAGGTTCTCGGCGAGCTCGTCCTTGCTCATGCCGATGCCGGAGTCCTCGACGGTCAGCGTGCGCGCGGCGGGATCGACCTCGATCCGGATCGCGAGCTCGTCCTCCTTCACCGCGAGCGCCGGGTTCGTCAGCGCTTCGAAGCGCAGCTTGTCGCATGCGTCGCTCGCGTTCGAGACGAGCTCGCGGAGGAAGATCTCCTGGTGCTTGTAGAGCGAGTGGATGACGAGGCCGAGGAGCTCTTGGACCTCGGCCTGGAATGCGCGGGTTTCGGGCTGCATGGCGATCGAGTGTTTTCCCCGATCCACGCACTCTCTGGCAAGAGGCTCGAGCGCGCAGTCCGACGGGGCGAAGGCGCGCGTCGTCCGCGGTGCTCAGCGGATCGAGTACGCGAGGCGCAGGCGCCCCGCGACCTCGAGGTCCTGCCGCACGGGACCGGTTCGCTCGGGCCGGCTGCTCGCGACGACCTTCTCGTCCCCCTCGATCGACAGCGATTCGGCACGTGCAGCGGTGAGGTTCCACACGAGCTCACCCGTCCCGCGGAAGTTCCAACGAACCTGCGTCGTGAGCGTCGAGACCGGGCCTTCGTCGAGCGCGGCCCGTCCGCGGCCGAGGTCCGACTGCTCGCGCTCGCGCTCGGCCTCCAGGTCGAACACGAGCGCGACGCGGGCGAACTCCGCGCCGTCGCGCGGCTCGATGCGCACGAGCGTCGCCCGCGCACCGCCCTTCGTCGCGCCGCCGAAGACGCCGTCGAGTCCACCGCCGACGCCGAAGGAGACGGTTCGGACCATGGCGCGGTCCACGTCCTTCGGCCAGGTCAGCGGGATCCGGCCGCCGAGGCCGAACACGTCGACGAGGCGCTCCGCGGGAACGTCCCAGGTCGCGTCCGCGCGCACCGGTGCGCTCGGGAGCAGTGCGAGCAGATCGGCGTCGGCACGCAGGAACGCGAGGACCTCCTCGGCCTCCTCGCGGCCGTCGTAATAGGCGCCCCACGCCGACTCCTCGGGCACCCAGGTGAAGACGACGCTCGCGCCTTCGAGCAGGGTCCGCGCGTCGGCGACGGTCCGGTTGCGCGCTCCCTTCGTGCCGTAATCGAGGTGGAAGAGCCCCGATTCGAACGCGCGCCGCAGTCGGACGGGACGGCCGCCGGAGACGGCGCGCACGTCGTCGACGAACCCGAGCTCGAGCTTCGTGCGAATCCCGAGCTCGGGCGTCGAGCGCTGGGACTCGCCGCGGGCGTTCGTCTGCACGAGCGCGGCGACTTGGAGCTCGTGCGAGAGTTCGAGGCGGCGCGCGAGCTTCGTGTCCGGCGCCGGTGCGAACCGCAGCGTGCGCGGTTCGTCGACGCGCGGCGCGGACGTCGCGGACGTCGCGGACTGCGACGCCGCGCACCCGAGGAACGCAGGCTGCACGGGGTCGGACGTCGGCGCCGAGGGCACGGGACGCGGGCCGGCAGCGGCGAGGACGGCGACAGCCAGGAACGGGATCACGTTTTCTTCCCCTGCACGTAGAGGCCGGAGCGCTCGGTGTCGGTCGACCCGTCCTCGGTCCAGTCCTTCCAGACGCCGGTGCGCAGTCCGTCGACGAAGGTGCCTTCGTTCCGCTTCTGTCCGTTCGGCCACCACATGGTCCAGGGTCCCGTCTCCTTGCCGGCCGCGAAGGAGCCGCGGTACTGCCGCTGGCCGTCCTCGTACCAGCTCGTCCACTCGCCGTGCATCTTGCCGGCGAGGTAGGAGCCGACGGCTTGGACCTCCCCGTTCGGATGCCAGCGCGTGAACGGCCCCGACTCGTGGTCCTGGTCGAAGTTCCCCTCCCACGCCTTCTGGCCGTTGTCGTGCCAGCACGTGAAGAAGCCGCGTTGCTTCCCCGCCACCCACGGCCCCTCGAGCTGCTTCTGTCCGTTCGGGTGGTACTGCGTCCACACGCCTTCCTTGACGCCCTGGACGTAGCGGCCGACACGGAACTTCGAGCCGTCGCCGTTGTACGAGATCCACGCGCCGTTGCGCACGCCGTTCTCGAACACGCCCTCCGAGCCCTTCTCGCCGGAGTCCGCGTACAGGATCCACGTGCCGGTCCGGAGCCCGTCCTTCCAGTCGCCTTCGAGCGCCTTCTTGCCGTTGTCCTTCCAGTACACCCAGTGGCCGACGCGCTCGTAGTCGTGGAACGCGCCCTCGTACTGCAGCGCGCCGTTCTCGTACCAACCGCGCCAGAGTCCATCGCGGCGTCCGCGCACGATGCGCCCCTCGCGCGCACGGGCGCCGTTCGGATGGGAGATCGTCACGAGCTCGCCTTCGTCGACGTTCGTGCTCGCGGCGGCCGGGCGCGGGTCGGCTCCGGTGGACGTCGCCGCGAGGGCGAGCGTCGCGGCGGCCGCGATGGGGAGCCAGAGGACGTGTTTCATGCGTGCTCCTCGTCGCAGACGAGCCGGAGCGGGACGAAGCCGCCGTCGACGGGCCAGTGCGCGCACAGCCGGCCTCCCGCGGCGATCAGGACGACGTGTTCGTTCCACGCACCCGCGCGATCCGCGAGCGAAGGCACCGCCGCGCCGCGCGGATGGGAGTGGAAGAAACCGACGACCGCGAGCCGGCGCGCTTCGGCGTCCAACGCCGCCGCGACCACGCCGCCGGAGTCGAGTTCGAAGCGCCCGGAGCGCGCGTCGACGTTCTCGACGAAGCGCGCCTCGAGCACGCGCACGCACCGCGCGGCGCGTTCGCCGAGCAGGACGCCGCAGCGCTCGCGCTCGCCGCGGATCGGGAGGACGCGCGCCGGAGTGCGCTCGCCGAGTGCGAGGAGCGTGGACGCGGCGCGGACGCCGAGGGTCCAGGTGCGCGGCGGAGGGAGCGCGGGCGCGAGCATCACGGCACCTTCGCGTCGTCGTGGTAGACGCCCGTCGCGGCCGCGTCCGGCGCGCCGTCCGCATCGAAGTAGCGCCAGGCGCCTTCGCGCTTCCCGGCCGTGAGGTTCCCCTCGCCCTGCAGGCGGCCGTTCTCGTGGAAGTACTTCGCGGGACCGGTCGCGACGCCGTCGACGTACTCGATCTCCGACCGCACCGCTCCGCTCGGGTACCACGTCGTGTGCAGACCGATCGGACGGTTCTTCGAGTACGAGCCCGCCGTGACCTTCCGACCCTGCGAATCGAACACCGTGCGCGGTCCTTCGAGCACACCGAGCACGAGCGTCTCCTCGTACTGCTCGTGCGTCGAGCCGTCGCGACGATAGAAGCGACCGTCCTCCAACCCGTGCGAGTACGTGCCCGTCGTGGCGATCCCGCCGTCCTCGCCCCATTCGGTCCAGGGGCCGTCCTTCACACCGGCGGAGTACCGGCCGTCGACGCTCTGGCGACCCGTCCCGTACCAAACGCGGTACGGACCGTCGAGGACCCCGTCCTTCCACGTGATGTGGATGCGCTGGACCCCCGTGCGGAACCACTCGCGCTCCACGCCGTCGAGGCGGCCGAGCTTCCACGTCTTCTCGGCCTTCGGGGCGCCGTCTTCGTGCCACCCGAGCCAGCGCCCGTCCTTGTCGTCGCGGACGAAGACGCCGCTCGACTTCACGAAGCCGCTCTCCCAGTAGTCGATGAACGGGCCGTCCTGCCGGCCGTGCCGCCACGTGCGTTTGAGCTGGACCTGGCCGTTCTCGTACCAGCGCCAGTCGGGGCCGTGATCGATGTCGCGTCGCTGCGCGTCGCGTTCGACGTAGCGGCGCACGCGGAGGAATCCGCCGGGTGTCCACTCCCGCTGGAAGCGCTCGACTGGCGCGCCCTCGAACTCGGCGAGCACGGGGTCGTCCGGGCGTCCCTGTTCGGCCTGCGTGGCCATGCGGCCGTGCGGAGGGAACGGGAGCCCGTCGAGCGAGACCGGCGCGGGGCCCTGCTCCTCACCCTGCGGAGCGAACGCGACGACGAGCGCGAAGAGGAGCGGGATCACGACGCGAGGTCCTCCGCGAGCGCGCGGCGCTGAACGTCGGTGAGGACGGCTTCGGCGCGCGCCTCCGGGAAGTCGCAGCCGATCGCGACCGGGACGCGGCCCTCCAGCGGGAACTTCAAGTACTGCACGCTCGAGAGCTTCTCCTCGATGCGCTGGCGTTCGTCGATGCGCGCGCGGACGCGCGTGCCGTCTTCGAGCTTCGCATAGACGTGCTCGGGAAGTGCGAGCCAGCGCGCGAGCTTCACGGCGCGCTCCGCCGGATCCTCGATCTCGACGAGCAGCGTGCAGCCGAGCTCGCCGTCGCCGCCGAGGAGGTCGTTGTAGGTGTCGAGTTCGCGCTGGACGTCCTTCTCGCGGACGATGCGCTCGGCGCGCAGCATCTCCTGCACCTGCCAGCGGACCGTGAGCGCGTTCTCGAAGAGGAACGTGAGCTCGCTTCCGACGTGCACGCGCCGCGCGGCCTTCGCCGCGAGCACTCCGGGGAGCAGCGTCGCGCGCTCTTCCGCGAACGTCTGCCAGTCGACGAGTTCCTCGCGTCGCACGCGCTTCACGTCGCACCTCCGTCGCTCCCGGCCGCGGGCGCCGGGAAGGCCTCGCCGCGGTAGGCGCGAGCGAGGATCGTCAACGGGTGCAGCGGCTTCGTGCCCGCGTGCTGCTGGAATTGGAGCGCCGCGAGCGGACAGTCGGTCGCCCACACGGCCGCGGACGCGCCCTTCATCCCGTCGAACGCGTTCTTGCCGGCGCGCTGGCTCGGCTCGAAGCCCTCGACGGTCATCGCGTACGTGCCGTCGTGCCCGCAGCACTCGAGCACGAGCTCGATCGTGACGTCGGGCAGCTTCTTCAAGAGGTCGCGCCCCTTGAAGCCGATCGCCTGCGCGCGGAGATGGCAGGGCGCGTGGTACGCGATCGGCCCGCGCGGCGAGCTCTTGAAGTCCGTGCTGAAGCGCGCCTCATTGCGGATCGACCAGAGGAACTCGCTCGGGTCCATCACCGCCGCGGCGAGCTTCGTCGCGCGCTCGCGATCGGCACCCTCGAGCAGATCCTTCCATTCGCGGCGCAGCATCATCGAGCACGTCGGGTTGATCGCGAGCACCTTGGCGCCGCGCTCGACGTACGGCATCAGGAGGTCGAGGTTGGCGCGCGCCTTCGCGCGCAAACCGTCGAGGTCGCCGTGCTCCCACGCGGGCATGCCGCAGCACTGGAGCCCCGCGACGCACGCGACGTCGACCTGGTTCTTCTCGAGCACCTCCAAGACGTCGCGGCCGACGTTGGGCTCGTTGTGCTGGACGTAGCACGTCTGGAAGAGCACGACCTCCGAACCGGGCGGCTTCACCTTGCCCTGCGCGCTCGCCCAGCGCTCGAACGTGGCGGACGCGAACTCGGGCAGGAGCTTCTCGCGGTGGATGCCGAGGAGCTTCTCCTGGAACCAACGGTGCGCCGCGACGCGGTTCATCGTGTTCGCGAGGCCGAACGACGCGCGCGCGAGCGCCGCGGCGCGGTCGGGATCGCCGAGCATGCGGTCGCGCAGCGGCACGCCGCGCTTCTTCGCGCGCACGGCCTTGTAGCGGTGCACGAGCTTCGGGAAGTCGAGTTGGAACTCGTGGCGGTCGCGCGGCGTGTACGGGCACTGGACCTCGCACAACTTGCACTGGAAGCACGCGTCGAAGACCTCGTCGGTCTCGCGCGCGTCGACCTTCCGCACGTCGCCGTCGTGGCGCTCGTCGACGAAGGAGAAGAGGCGCGGGAAGCTGTCGCAGTACTTGAAGCACATGCGGCAGCCGTGACAGATCTCGAAGGCGCGCGTGACCTCCTTCGCGAGGCCGCCCTCGTCCCAGTACTTCGCCTCGGACGGGTCGTACGAGAGCCCGTCGGTGGGTTGATAGGAGATCGCGCCGGATCCGCTCGTCATGGGGCCTCCACTCGACCGGGAGACGAGAGGAGGCGCAAGGGGCCGGTCGCGCCCTCACGCCTCCGCGTGCGTCCCGCCGGCTCGATCAGGTGATCGACTTCAGGAGCGAATCGAACTTGCCCGCGTGCGACTTCTCCGCCTTGGCGAGCGTCTCGAACCAGTCGGCGATCTCGTTGAAGCCCTCGGCGCGCGCGGTCTTCGCCATGCTCGGGTACATGTCCGTGTACTCGTGCGTCTCGCCCGCGACCGACGCGCGGAGGTTCTTCTCCGTCGTGCCGATCGGCAGGTCCGTCGCCGGGTCGCCGGCCTTCTTCAGGTAGTCGAGGTGACCGTGCGCGTGGCCGGTCTCGCCCTCGGCGGTGTCGCGGAAGTTGCCCGCGATCTCGGGGTAGCCTTCGACGTCCGCCTGCTTGGCGAAGTAGAGGTAGCGGCGGTTCGCCTGGCTCTCGCCCGCGAACGCGGCCTTGAGGTTGGCGTGGGTCTTCGAGCCCTTGAGTTCGGCCATGGTCTTGCTCCGTGTGGGTTGGACGCCCCCGCGAGCTGCGGAAGCGACGTGTTCGAGCGCGCTAGGTTGCGCGAGCGACGCTCGCGGTGCAAGGGGCTCGGCGGCGATCACGCGCGCGGCGGATACGCGGGCCACGTGGTCAGGCGCGCGTCCTCGACGGGACCGCCGACCGTGAAGTGGTAGAGGCTCCGCCAGCGCAGGCTCGAGAGCCCGAGCGCGGCGTGGACCGGCTCGTCGAAGAAGCAGCCGATCCCCGTCGCGCGGACGCCCGCGGCCTCGGCCTCGAGGTACAGGAGCTGGCCGACGAGCCCGCACTCCCAGTAGAGCCGCGGGTAGGCCCATCCCCCCACTTCGCGCAGGGTCGGCTCGAAGCGCGCGAGCATCGCGAGCGAGAAGGCCGAATCGGCCGCGATGTCCTGGTGGCACGAGAGCGCGCGCGCCGTCGCGCGTTGGTCGCCCGTCGCGAGCCGCCAGAGTTCGGGCCCGTGCGCGCCGAGGTCGACGCGCGCCCACTCGAACGGTTTCTCGAACGCGGCGCGGAGGAGCGGCGTCTCCGTGCTCGCGCGCGGCGCGAGATAGAGCCCGGGCTCGAGGCCGCGCACGCGGTGCACGAAGAGGGCGAGGTGCACGCGCGGCGCCCACGGCAGAGCGAGCGCGGGGCCGCGCGTCGTCTGCGCGAGGAGGCGCGCGAAGTCGTCGAGCGCGAGCTCCGTGCGCCCGTCGAAGTCGACGGCGCTGCGCCGCTGGCGGACGATCTCGCGCAGTCCGAGCGCGCGCGGTCGCGGGACGAAGCCGAGCGGACGCGGCGCGAGGCCCGGTTCGCGCGCGGGCGGCGTGCGCGGCTTGCGGCACGCCTCGAGCGCGGCGTCGATCGCGCCCCACTCGACGTGCGACGACGAGAGCGCGTTCGGCAGTCCGACGAACGTGCGCGGGAGGAGCGCGGCGTCGATCGACGTCGGCAGCGCGAGCTCGGCGTCGCCGGCGGCGCGGGGCACGAGCGCGACGAGGACGTCGGGCTCCTCCGGCTCCGCGCCGCGCGCGTCGGCGAGGCCGAGGAGCGCCGCGAGGTCCTCGCGGCCGAGCGCGTCGCAGAGCTCCACGCGCCAACCGAGCGCGCCCGCCGAGACCGCGAGCGCGCCGAGCGCGTGGCCGACGTCGTGCTGGACGTAGCGGTACGCGCGCTCGCCGTACTTCCACGCCTCGCGCCACGCGATCGACGTGAGCGCGACGAACATCGCGTCTCGGGGGAGCCCGCCCGCGAGCGCGCCCCACGCCGCGGGGGAAAGGCGCGCACGGAGCTCGAGCGCGTGCTCGCGCGGCGCGTAGTGCGCGAGGAACGGCGCGTCGCACACGCCGGCGATCGGCGGAGCCAGCACGTGCGCCTCGGTCGGGTGCAGGTTGCCGCTCGAGGGGTTCGCGCGCAGCGCCCACGTCGAGCTCCCGTACTGCTTCCACGCCGTGATCCCGAACGCGTCGAGCAGGAGCGCCGAGAGCGCCGCGCGATCGAGCGCGCGCGGCGCGACGTTTCCGTCGCCGAGCACGTCGTCGTACGCGACGCCGTCGTCCGCGGCGACGTGATCGAGCGCGACGAGCTCCGCGCCCGCGTAGCGGCGGAACGGATCGGGCTGCGTCGCCCAGTCGAGCTCGCCGGGCCCGCGCGCGAAGCGATGGAAGTGGTGCGACGTCGCCGCGTGGTACGCGCGCACGATCTCGAGCGGGTCGGGCGGGCTCCGCTCCGGCTCGCGCGGCTCGCCGCCGGACGGGCGGAGGAACGAGAACGGCGACTTCATCGCGCCGTCAGCGCCAAAGCCCGAGCACGACGCCGAACAGCGTGAACTGCACGACGTGGTAGCCCGCGTCGACGAGCCAGAGCTTGAACGTGTTGCCCGCGAACGCGTAGTTGATCCCGAACGACGCGGCGACGAACACGAGGCCGACCTTCGCGCCCGTGCGCGCGCACTGCACGAGGTCGTTCGAGCCCGGCAGCATCCGCGCGAAGAAGAACGCCGCGACGACCGCGAGCACGAACGAGAGGCCGAACACGCCCGCGGGATGGCGCTTCTTCTCGTTCACGCGGCCTTGCACGCGGCCGGTCTCCGCCTGCCAGACCTTTCCGAAGAGCGCCGGCGAGTACCAGAGCCCGCCGAGCAGGAAGCTCGACAGCGCCGCGACGAGCACGGCCCACACGTTCACGTTGCCCATGATCTCCTCCTCGCGCCGGTTGGGCGCGCGAGGAGGATAGGGAACGCGCCGCGCGGGCGCGACGCTCCGCTCGTCAACCGCCGTCGTCCGGACGCTCGGTCACCGTCACGCGCAGCTCGGCGCCGTTGCAGCGGATCTCGGGCACGTACATCGCTTCGCCGAGCACCGGGAGCGCGTGGAAGCGGCCCGGCGCCTCCGCGCGCAGCACGTAGCGCAGCTCCCACACGCCCTGCGGCAAGCGGTCGACGAAGAACGCCACCTTGCGGTCGCGCAGCTCCTGGTGCACGCCGCGCTGACGGCCCGTGTAGAGCGCGCCGTCGTCCGGATCGGGCGCGACGCTCGGCGCGCCGTTTCCGAAGCGGTACGCGACCTCGCTCGCCTTGAGTTCGCGCGCGCTCATCCATTCGCCGCTCTTCGTCTCGACGGCCTCGAAGCCCGCGGGCTTCAAGTCCTCGATCAAGAGGTACTCGAGGTCGTTCTTCGCCTCGAGCGTGAGCACGACCTCGACGCGGTCGCCGCTCCGCACCGTGCCCTGGTCGAGCAACGCGACGCGGTCGTACGCGGGGCCCTTGAGCAGCGTCGGCCGGCTCGCGAGCGCGTGGTACTGCCGCGCGGCGAAGAGCTGGCTCCCGCGCGACGGGATCGGCTCCTCGAGGCTGAAGAACCGCGCGCGCGCGGAGACGTAGAGCGGCCCCGTGCCCGAGAGGAGCTTCACGCGCACTTCGTTCGCGCCGTCCTTCACGAGCTCCGCGCCGACCGTGTAGCGGCCCGGCGCCGTCAAGAGGTCCTTCGCCGCGAGCTTCGCGCGGCCGGCGCTCTTCCCGTTCACGAACACCTCGTACTCGAGGTCGCGCGCGAGCTCGCCGCTCGTCTCGAGGTACGCGTTCAGCGCGAGCACCGCGAGCGCCGTGTCGCGCGTGTTCGACCACTGCGCGCCGCGGCGGTTCTGCGTGAGCCACGCCATGACGGGCTCGACGAGCTCGTGCTTCGGATCGATCGCCATCAGCGCGCGCAGCGCGCACGCCGTCGACTCGACGCGCGAGTCGGTCCAGCGCCACGACACGGCGTCCGCGCCCCAGTGCGCCGTCTTCATCGTCGCGGCGTGGTGCTGCGACGCGCCGCGGTCGATGCGCGCGACGTCGGGCGTCTCGTCGATCCGCACGCCGTTGACGAGCAGGTCGAGCATCGTCTTCGCGCGGTCCGTGCGACCGAAGCCCTGGCACGCGAGCGCGTAGAGCGCGCGACCGTAGGCGTTGAGCCCGTCCTTCTTCGCCCACAGGTTCTGGATCGCGCGGTCGACGAGCTCGCTCTCGCGCGCGTCCTTCGACCACGCCGCGAGCGCGTGCAGCTCCCACGCCTGGAGCTCGGGCGCGTCCTCCGCCTCGACGAGCGCCTTCTTCAGCCACTCCGCGCTCCGCGCGAGGCGGTTCGCGTCGACGTCGAGCCCCGCGTCGCGGGCGAGCGCGAGCCCCCACACGACGTACGCGGTCATCCACGCGTCGGCGTCGCCCTGCTTCCACCAACCGTAGCCGCCGTCGGCGTGTTGGAAGTCGTAGAGCCGCTCGAGCGAGAGCCGCGTGATCTCCGTGAGGAGCTCGAGCGACTTCTTGCCCTTCGGATGCGTCGCGGCCGCGGTCTCGGGCTCGATGCCTCCGAACGCGCGCTGCAGCGCGTCCTCGGCGGAGAGCCCGCGGTCCTTCAGCGTCTTCGCGACGATCGCGGCCGGCAGGAAGCGCGACATCGTCTGTTCCGTGCAGCCGTACGGGTAGTCGACGAGGTACGGCAGCGCGTCGAGCATCGTCACCGCGAGCGACGGCGCGACCTGGACCTCGAAGCGCGTGTCCTGCTTGCGCCGCGCGGCGGGGACGTCGAGCGTGAACGCGACCTCGCCCTCCGCGACGCGCACCGAGCGCGCGACCTGCGCGTCGATCCCGTGCGCGAGCACGGGCAGCGCCCGCGTCATGCCGTCCGAGAGCGCGCCCGCGCGCGCGACGAGCGACAGCTTCGCCGAGCCCGCGTCCGTCGCGCGCACCTTCCAGTCGAAGCGGACGGTCCCGTGCGCGGGCACCGAGAGCGACTTCGGCGCGTCCGCGACGAGCGCCAGGCCGCCGAGCGCGAGCTCCGCCTTCGCGTCGACGGCCGCGTCCGTCTGGTTGTCGACGAGCGCGGAGAGCACGGCCTCGTCGCCGACGACGAGGAAGCGCGGCGTCTGCAGACGCGCCGTCAGCGGCTTCGCCGTGCGCGTCGTCGTCGTGGCGATGCCGGCCTTCGAGTCCGCCGTGACCGCGCGCGCGGTCGCCTTCCAACGCGTCAGCGATTCGGGGTACGTGAACGTCGCCTCGCCGCGTCCGTCCGCGCCGGTGACGACGTCGGGCTTCCAGAGCGCGGTCTCGCGGAAGTCGCTGCGCACCTGCACCGCGCCCCCGCCCGCGTCGCCGCCGGGTTCCGCGCCGCCGGACCCGTACGCGTCCGCGGCCTCGTTCGACACGAACCCGAGCGAAAGCGCTTCCCCTCTGCCGACCGGGCCTCCGGGACCGCCCGTCGACGGTCCGCCCGGCTTCGCCGCCGGCGCGCCGGCCGCGCGGAGCTGGGACTTCGCGCCGCCGGCCCGAACGCCGAGCCTGCCGGAGTCCTTCTTGGCGAGTTCCTCCTTCATCTCGGAGCGATCGCTCAGCGTGTCGTCCTCGTCCGAGCCCTCGGCCCACGTCTCGCGCTCGTCGCGCAGCCGGCCCTTCGCGTCCTTGACGAAGCGGCGGAACGAGCGCGAGTCCGTGCTCGCGCTCGACTGCACGTCGTGGCGCCGGCGCTCGCCGTGGAAGAACGGGCGCGGATCGCCGGCGTACTCGGACTGGATCGCGAGCACCGACTCGTCGACGACGGAGAGCGTCAGCTCCGCCGCGACGGGCTCGCCGCGCGCGTCCTTGACGAGCACGGAGAGCTTGCCCGGAGCGCCGGGCTCGTGCTGCGCCGCGTCGGGCGTCACCTCGACGGTGAGGAACTTCGGCGTCGGCGGCACGACGACCTCCTTCACGTCGCTCGCGAGTTCGCCCGCCTCGACCGTCGTCGCGCCGAGCCAGAGGTTCGGCAGGTGCTCCTCGCGGATCGGCACGCGCACGAGCTTCGCCGTCCCTTCGACGTGCACGACCTGGAACGAGTGCAGCCGCTCGCCTTCGAGCGTGAAGAGCACCCAGCGGTTCGACGTCGAGGTCGCGATCATCACCGGCGCATCGTCGCCGAGATGGAACGTGTCCTGATCGATGACGAGCTCGACCGGCCCCGAGCGCCAGCCCGTGTCGCGCGTCGCTTCGCTCGCGACCCAGAACGCGCCTTCACTCTGGATCGGACGGCGCCGGTCGTCGCGGCTCCCCCAGCGCGCGACGTAGCTGCCTTCCGTCGGCACGACGACCGCCCACGACGCCTTGCCCTCCGCGTTCGTCGCGAGCACGGTCTCGGCGACGAGTTCCTCCTCGTAGCCGCTCTTCTTCAAACGCCAACCCGCGCGGTGCTCGAGCGGGACCGCGAGGTCGGACGCGCGCGCGAGGTCGAGCGCCGCGCCGCGCACTTCCGCGCCCTTGGGATCGAGCCACACCTCGACGAAGCGCCGGCGCTCGAGCCGCACCCGGCCCTCCGCCTGCACGGGGCCGTCGTTCGCGTCGCGCGCCTCGAACTCGACCGTCACGCGGTCGCCGGGACGCGCGAGCTGGTGCGCGAGCTTCGTGCGCACGTCGTACGCGCGCTGCGTGACGCGGATCGATTGTTCACTGCGGATCTCGCGCCGCGACGCGTCGGTGACGCGCGCTTCGAGCGTGTACTCGAGGTCCTGACCGCCGCCCTCGGGCGTGTCGAACGCGATGCGCGCCTTGCCTTCGGCGTCGGTCTTCGCCGTGACGCTCGTCACCTGCGAGCCCTTGTTCCACCGCCCCCAGCGCCACGAATCGTCCGTCGCGTAGCACCACGGGTACTCGCGCGCGTCGGTCCAGCGCCGCCAGAACGGCCGCTGGTAGACGACGACCTCGACGTCCGCGCCGCCGACGGGCGCGCCGAAGTACGTGCGCGCGACGAGGTCGCACTCGACGCGCTCGCCGAGGCGGTAGAGCTTCGCCTTGCCGTCGACGATCGGCGTCGCGAGCGTCACCTCGAACTCGGGCAGCTTGTACTCCTCGAGGCGGAAGAGCGTCGCGCCGCCGATTCCGCGCTCGGAGCCGGGCTCCTTCACCGTGAACTGCGCGCGGTACTCGCCGAGCGCCATCGTGGCGTCGAGCGCGAGCTCGGCCCACGCGGAACCGAACGCGTTCAGCACGAGCTCGCCCTTCTTCACCGACGTCCCGCGCGGATCGAAGAGCTCGTAGCCGAGCCGCGAACCCGCGGGCGTCGTCATTCGGCCGTCGCGCTCCGCGCGCGCCGTCAGCTTCCACTGCACCGTGTTCTCCGGGCGGTAGACGGGCCGGTCCGTGACGGCGTAGAGCTTCCATCCGTCGTCGCGTCCGCGCTCCCACGCGGTGCCGCCGATCGCGACCGACTCGCGCTCGCCGAGCGCGGCGAACACGAGCAGCTCCGAACGGTTCCCGTTCGCGCGCAAGGGCGAGAGCGCCGCGGTGAACGTGCCGTCCGCCGCGGAGGTCCCGGCGGTGCGCGCCCAGCTCCAGCGCTTCCCGTCGTAGACGTGCTCCCACACGACGAGCTTCGCGTTCGCGACGGGCTCGCTCGTCAAGGCGTCGCACACCCACGCGAGCGCGCGCTCGTCCCCGGCCTTGAGCACGATCTGCGTGCGTCCGACGAGGACGAGCTCACGTGAGCGCGCACCGCCCGCGGTCGCTTCGAGCAAGTACGCGCCGGGCGCGAGCGCGGCGCCGAGGTCGAGCTCGGTCGAGCCGGGCACGTGCTTCCCGTCGTCCTTCGTCTCGTGCGTGAACGAGCGCACGCGCTCGCGGCCCGCGGTCGAGACGCGCTCGAGCCACGCGGACGCGCTCGTGTCCTGCTCGCTCGCGAGGTCGACGGCGTTCGCGAGGTCGAGCGCGTAGAGCGCGACGTCGACCTTCGCCGCGTTGCGCCACGCGAGCGTGAAACCGGCTTCGGAGCCGGGCAGGAACGCGCTCGGCACGGCGACGGAGACCTCGACGCGCGTGATGCGCTCGATCCCCTGCTTCGCGTCGTCCCAGCGCGCGGCCTGGCCCTTCTGGAATTCCTCGACGTAGCGGCGGTAGAGCGCGAGCGCCTTCGGATAGTCGGGCACGTAGCGCCAGTTCCCGTCCTCGCCGACGTCGGGGATGCCCGGCGACTCGGCCCACTGCGCGAGGTCCCACAGCGCGTCGTCGTACCACGGCGTGCCCTTGCCGAGCTCGAGCGCGGACTCGAGCGCGCCGAACGCCTGACGCGTGCGCTCGTAGCTCCCGCCGTTCCAGCGCACGCTCGCGGCGAAGAGGTACTTCGCGCGCGCCTGATCGTCCTTCGTCTTCGCGATCGACATCGCGTTCGCGAGCACGTCGATCGGGACCTGGCGCGCCCACCACGAGCCGCGCGCGAGCTGGTCCTGCGGCCACGCCATGCGCCAGACCATCGCGAGGTAGCGCGCGCGCGCCGCCTCGACGTCCTTCGCGCCGGCCCACCAGTCGAGCGCGTTCGAGTAGTGCGGCCAGGCCTGCCCCCAGTCCTGACGGTTGCGCGGGAGCCAGTGGAAGTCGGCGAGCGACTCCTCGACGCGCGCCCAGAGCTCGTCGCGGAGCTCGGGCCGCTCGACCGCATTCTGGAGCTCCGTGAGCTCCTTCTTCGCGGCGACGAGGCCGCTGTCGTCCGCTTCGTTCGTCGACGCGAGCGAGCGCCACGCGCAGTCGGCGCGACGGAAGCGCACGAAGCGCCGCGCCACGTCGTCGAGCTTCGCGAGGTCGAGCGTCGCCCACTCGCGGCGCGCGAGCTCCCACGCGCCTTCGGTCTCGCGCGCTTCGGCGCGCGCCTGGACTGCGGCGGCGTCGCCCGTGAGTCGCGGGAGCCCGGAACGCGCGGCCTGATTCGTCCCCGACGCCGGTGCGCGCGCCGAGGAGGCCTCGATCGCCGCGCCGACCTCCCGCGCGGCGGAACCCTCGGACGCAGCAGGCCGCGCAGCGCGCGCCTCCGGCGTCGAGGACGCGAACGTGCACGCGAGGAGGGCGAGGAGCGGCAGGGCGAGAAGTCGTTTCATGGTCGTCGGCAAGGATGCGGAGCGGCCCGCCGGAACTCCAGCGCGGCGCGCGCACGAACGGCGCGCCCGCTCGCGAACTTGGCGCGACCCTCCGGTCAGCGCGCGTCCCAGCCCGTCTCGTCCGCCGCGAGCGGCGCCGTCTCCGCGTCCATCCGGTGCGCGAGGTCGCGGATCGTCGCCGGGCCGTGGCCCGCGAAGTGGTTGTTCGCGAAGGCGAAGGTCTCGCGCACGCGCGGCAGGACGCCTTGCAGGTACGTCGCCCAGTGCGCGAGGCGCTCGCCGTGGTCGAGCACGATGCGGTCGAAGCTCTCGGTGCGCTCCTCGACCGCCTTGCGGTCGCCGATCAGGCGCACGTACGCGAAGTCCGTCGTGAGGAGGTCGTGGTGACGCGCGAACTCCCACGGCGGCGGCATGTAGACGAGGTCGACGAGCGCGAACGCGGCGCGGTGCTTGCGCAGGAGGTCGAGCAGCGGCGCGCCGACCCACGCCTTGTTGCGCACCTCGACCGCGATGCGCGGGCCGACGGGGAGCGCCTCGAGGAAGCGGTCGAGGCGCTCGAGGAACGGCTCGGGGGTCTTGAACGCCGTCTGGTTGAAATACGGGAACTGGAGCACGAGCGGTCCGAGCTTGTCGCCGAGCGCGGTCATCACGTCGAGGAAGCGCTCGACGTCCTTCCCGACGTGCTCGAGCGCGAGCACGCGCGCGCCGTCGGGACGCTCGCCGTCGCCGCCGTGCACGATCGTGCGCGGGAACTTCGCGGCGACGCGGAACCCGGACGGCGTCTTCGTGCGCCAGGAGAGCACGCGCTCCCGCGGCGGGATCGCGTAGTAGGTCGAGTCGGCCTCGACGGCGCGGAACTGGCGCGAGTAGAAGGCGAGGTAGTCGCCCGGCTTGGTGCCGCGCGGGTAGAACACGCCGTCCCAGGTCTTCTCGGACCAGCTCGACGTGCCGTACAGGAAGCGCGCTCCGTCGCTCACTTCCCGCCCTCGTCGACGCGCCACTCGAGGAGCCCGCCCGACACGCCGTCCGCGAGCTCGACCTCGAGCCGCAGCGCGCGCGTCGTCACCGGCGCGAAGCGCGCTTCGTTCAGCGCGTCCTTCGCGACGCCGAAGCTGCCGGACGCGAGCTCGACGGGCTTCCACTCCGTCCCGTCCTTCCACAGCGCGCGCCAACTCTTCGGCACGCGGCACGCGCCGCGGCCCGTGTCGTCGAACCACTGCACCGCGACGCCCGCGTAGGTCTTCGGCTCCTTCGTGTCGAGCTCGACCCACTGCGTCCCCTGCTTCGGCCAGAACGTGAAGCGCGGGATGGACTCGTCGCCCGAGCCCTTCCCGAGCACGCCGTCGTCGAGCGCAGCGAGCGTGTCGTTCGCGAAGCAGTGCGACGCGCGCAGGAGCGTCGTCGACGAGCGCGCGAGGCGCACGCCCTCACCCGGCCGCGCGGCGCGCGCCGCGTCCTCGGCGATCCACACGACCATCTCGCCCTTCCCGCGGTTCGCCCACGTCGCGTACGGGATCGCGACGAGCGGCGTCGGCTCGGTGATCGCCGCGAACGGATCGGAATCGCGCACGCGCTCGCCCTTCGTCGCGAGCACCGTCACGCCGCCGAGCCACTCCGACTTCCAGAGCGCGTCGATCTGCGCGCTCGTCTCCGGCAGCACGAGGCTGCGCGCGCGCCCGTCGTTGTCGACGCCTTCGAACGCGTACACGATCGGTCCGCGCTGGAGCGCGACGCGCCCGACGTCCGCCTCGACCTTCGGGTCGGCGTGCACGCGCTTCGTGTCGAGCCCGAAGTCGACCGTGACGACGTCGCCGCGCTTCCACGTGCGCTTCAACACGCGCCACGCGAAACCGGGCCCGCGTTCCTCGCGCGGGAAGATCGACGCGTCGACGGGCGTCCCCGCGGGGACGGGCGGCGCGACGAGGGACACGCCCGCGGCCCAACCGGGCACGCGCAGCCAGAGCTCGAACTCGGTCGGCCGCTCCGGCGAGACGGTGAGCTCGACGTGCCCGTCCCACGGCATCCGCGTCTTCTGCGCGACGCGCACCGGCGTGCCCGCGACCTCGAACCGCGCGTCGTTCTGCGCGTAGAGCGCGACGTAGAGCCGGTCCTTCGCGGTCGCGTACACGTAGCGGCCGAGGCTCGGCAGCGTGCGCGCGAGGTTCGTCGGACAGCACGAACAGTCGAACCACGGCACGCGCTCGTGCTCGCCGCGGCTCTCGAGCGGGTTCCCGTAGAAGGAGCGGTCGCCCGAGAGCGACAGCCCCGCGGGGATCGCGTTGTAGAGCTCGCGCTCCGCGACGTCGAGCACGTCCGTGCGCCCCGTCGCGAGGAAGAGGCGGTGGTTCCAGAGGAGCATCCCGATCGACGCGCACGTCTCGCAGTACGCGGAGTCGTTCGGCAGGTCGAAGGCCTTCGTGAAGCCCTCGTTCGCCGCGGAGCTGCCGATGCCGCCCGTGACGTACGTCTTCGTCGTGATCAAGTCGTCCCAGATCGCGAACGACGGCTTCAGAAGGCTCTCGTCGTGGAACCACGCGGCGACGTCGGCCATCCCGGAGTACAGGTACATCGCGCGCACGGCGTGCCCGACGATCTCCGTCTGCTCGCGCACCGGGAGGTGGTCCTGCGCGTACTCGCCGAACGACGCGCGGCCCTTGCGACTGCCGCGCTGCTCGACGAAGAAGCGCGCGAGCTTCGCATAGCGCTCCTCGCCCGTGTACCGCGCGAGTTCGACGAGCGCGAGCTCGATCTCCGGATGCCCGCACGGATCGAGGCGCTTCCCCGGACCGAAGTCCGCGTCGATGCGGTCGGCGAGCTTGCGCGCGACGGCGAGGAGCGCGTCCTTGCCCGTCGCGCGCGCGTACGCGACCGCGGCTTCGATCAGGTGGCCCGCGCAGTAGAGCTCGTGCCCGAACGCCATGTCCTTCCAGCGCTCGTCCGGCTTCACGAGCTGCACGTAGGTGTTCAGGTACCCGTCCTCGCGCTGCGCCGCCGCGATGTCGGCGACGATCGCGTCGACGCGATGTTCGAGCTTCGCGTCGCGCCGGTGCGCGAGCGCGTACGCGGCGCCCTCGAGCACCTTGTAGACGTCCGAGTCGTCGTAGAGCGCGCCCACGTGCTTCCCCGCGACGCGGCCCGCGGCGACGGCGAAGTTCGCGAGGCGGCCCGTGCGCTCGCACTGGTCGAGGCACGCGGGGATGACGACCTTGCGACAGGTCTCCATCCGCGGCGCAAGGAACGGATCGGTGAGCTCGACGGCGGTGAAGGGCACCGCGCGCAGCGGCTCGGCGAGCGACTGCGGCGCCGCGAGCGCGAGGCCGCTCACGACGACGAGCGCGAGGGTGCGCGCCGTGAGCGAGGCGGACGAGTTCCGGAGCGTGAGGGAGAGCTGGACGAGGAGCGTGCGCGACATGGTTCGAATGCGCCGTGAGGCGCGCACTCGATGCTACCGCCGCGCGCGCGGCCGTTCACTTCGCGTTCGCGCCGAGCCCCTCGCGCGAGAGCCGCACGACGTTCGTGACGAGGCGGAACACCGAGAGGTCCTGCACCTCGGCCGACGCCTTGACGCTGCTCTCCCACCACGACTCGCCGCGCGACTTGCGCCAGTCCTCGTAGGAAAGGCCCATGTGGTCCATCGCCCACGCCTGGCGGTCGGCCGCGGTCTTCAGGCCCTCGACGGTCTGGAAGTCCTGCGCTTCGAAATGGTTCACCGAGTCGACGACGGTGCCGTGACCAGCGCGGAAGAGCACGGCGAGGTCGCCGGCACCCCAGTGCGCGAGCGCCGTCGGCGAGTCGAGGAGCACTTCGCAGCGCTCGGGCAGGAGCACCTCGATCAGGTGCGCGCCCTCGAGCGCGTACTCCGGCACGACGCCCTCGGTGAACACGCCGGCGACGTACGGGCTCCCGCCGGAGCAGTCCGTCGCGGGCACGCGGTCGAGCACCTCGCTCGCGGTCTCGGCCTTCCGCACGACGCCGGGGAGCGCGCGCTCGATCGTCTCGTGCAGCGCCCAGCACGAACCGAACAGGTTGCCGCCGACGAGCACGAACCAGCGCAGGCGGTCGACGTCGACGGCCTCGATCTCGCCGGTGCAGTTCGCGACGAAGACGGCGCCCGCGTGCACGCCGCTCTCGCCGATCTTGCCCGCCATCGTCATGCGGTGCGCGACCTTCTGCTTCGCGAGCACGCTCTGGATGTGGTCGCCGCGGCTGTCGAGCACGACGACGTCCGTGCCGCGCCAGATCTGCGCGGCGGGCGCCTTCGTGCCCTCGATGCCGCCGCCCGTGCTCGGCAGCGCGCGCGGGTCGCGGAACTCGAAGCGCGCCCCGTTCTTCTCCCACCACGCGCGCCACGCCGCGACGTCGGGCGGGAGCTCCTCGCCCGCGACGGCTTGCAGGAACACGTGCGTCCCCTTCTTCACGCACGGATCGGCGTCGGCGAGCGTCTCGATCAGCGGCGGGAGCGCGTCCTTGCTCGCGGTGCGCATCAGGCCTTCGCACGCGGCGCCGCGCACCTTCCAGTCCGGCGCCTTCTTCGCGAGGTCGGCGAGCGCGGCGACGCTGCCGCCGCCGAGCTTGCCGAGCGACACCGCGGCGCACACGACGACCTCCCAATCCTTGTCGACGAGCGCTTTCTCGAGCGCCGTGCGCGCCTCGTCGTTCTTCGGCACGCCGAGCGCCGCCGCCGCGGAGAGCCGCACGTCCTTCGACGCATCGGTCGCGAGGCGCTCGACCAGCGCGGCGCGCGCGGCGGCGTCGGTCGCGGGCGCGAGCTTCACGAGCGCGTCGAGCGCCGCCCGGCGCACGCGCTCGTCCTTGTCGCCGGCGAGCAGCGCGAGCGCGTCCTTCGTCGCGTCCGCTCCGCCGATCGAGCCGAGCGCCGCGGCGGCCTGCGCGCGCACGGACGCTTCGGAGCGCGCGAGCGCGGGGGCGAGCCACGCGCGCAGCTTCGCGGGGTCGAGCTTCGTGCCACTCGCGAGGCGCCCGACGATCCGCACGCCGCGCGCGGCGACGGCCTCGCCCTTCGCGGCGATCAGCGCGGTCACCGGCTTCTCCGCCGCGGCGAGCGCGCCGTCGCCCGCGGCCGCGACCGCGAGCACGAACGCGCGCTCGGCGCGGCGCTCGACGAGGTCGGAGAGCACGGGCTTCCCGAGCACTTCCGCGAGCGGAGCGACGCGCGCGGCCGCGGGCCGGTGGATCGCCGCGTCGAGCGCGGCGCACGCGACCTCGGGGTGCGCGCTCGCCGCGAAGCGCACGAGGAGCTCGCCCTTCTCCGCGGGCACGGCGCCGATCGCCGCGCGCGCGGCCGCCGCGCGCGCGCGGTCGTCCTTCGCGGTCTCGGCGACCTTCTCGAGCGACTTGAGCTCGTACTTCGCTTCCTTCGCGTTCGTCAGCACCGCGAGCGAGTCGAGCGCGCGCCAGCCTTCCTTGCCGCCCGACTTCTTCGAGAGCATCTCCGCCGCGCTCTCCGCGCCGAGGAGCGCCGCGGACGCCGCCGCCGTCGAGCGCACGCGCGCGATCGGGCCGTCGATCGCGAGCGCGACGAGCTCGGGCACCGACGCGCTCGTGCCGATCGAGCCGAGCACGAACGCAGCCTTCTCCGCGACCTCCCAGTCGTCGTCCTTGAGCGCCTGCGCGACCGCCTTCTCGTTCTTCGGGCTCTTCTCCTTCGAGAGCCGCTCGAGCGCCGCGAGCCGCGTCGCGACGTCCTTCGACTTCAGGCTCTTGATCGGGTCGTCCTGCGCGAACGACGCCGCGAGGAATGCGAGGGGAACGAGCAGGCCAACGAGCGTCTTCATCGAGGTCTCCAGAGGCGCGCCGCGGCGCGCGCGAGCTTCATTTCTTCGCGAGCGCCTTCTCCCACGCCGCCGCGAGCGCCTCGGGCGTCGTGCCCGCGGACTTGCAGGCGGCACCCCACGTCGCGGGCGACGCGCCGACGAGCGAGGCCTTGAACGCGTCCCATCCGACCTCGCGCACGAGGAGGTCGACGAGGATCCCGCCGAGCGGATAGGCCGTCGCTTCGGGGAGCTTTCGGAACTGCGCGAACAGGTCCGCGAGACTCGGCGCCTTGCCCGCGAGCTCGCGCTGCCACTCGCCGAGCGGGCGCCCTTGGTAGCCGCCGCTCGCCCACACCGCGAGCCCTTCTCCGAAGAGCGGGCTCGCGATCGGCCCAACGGCTTCGACGGTGAGCAGGTGCACGACCTCGTGCGCGACGAGGTTCTCGAGCGGCCCGCCTTCGGAGGCGTCGCACGCGAGCACGTGCAGCGTGCGCGCCGCGGGCACGGCGTGGCCGTCGCCCGAATTGCCCGTCAGGAGCTCCTTGCTCTTGCGATCGGGGTGCACGTAGACCTGCACGCCGTCGAACTGCGTGAGCGAGAGCCGCGCGGCCGCGCGCTCGACGCCGCGCAGGACCGCCGACACCTGCTCGCCGTCCGAGTCCGCGGCGGGCACGAGCTGGAGGTGGTGCACGAACACGGGCCGCGGGTTCGCGCGGTCGACGTCGTTCGTGTTGCGCCACGTCTCGCGGCGAGCCGGCGGAGCGAACAGGACGTCGAGCCGGCCCTTCGGGTCGCGCTTCCAGGAACCGCCGACGAGCGGGCCGAACCGATCGAGCACGAGCACGCTCTGGTCGCCGTGGCGGACGCCGTTGATCTCGAGCGTGTCCATCGGGCCCACGCCGGCGTAGAGCACGAACTCCGGCCAGCCCTTCTGCGCGCCTTCGTCCTTCTCCGCCGGGACGCACGCGATCACGCGCAGGTCGCTCCCGGAGAAGGAACGGCTCCCGACCTCGAGCCCGCCCCGCACGAAGCGGATCGGCACGCGGTTCCCGAGGCGCGCGAGCACGGAGTTGTGCTCGTTCGAGCCGTAGAGCACCGGGTTCGCCGGCCACGCGCCGGCGCCCTTCGCCGGGTCGATCGTCTTGTCGTCGACGACCGTCGCGGTCGGGAAGATCGAGGCGCGGACGAGCTCGATCTGCGCGGCGATCACCTTGTCCGTCAGCTCCTCGCCCTGCGTGCCGCGCACGAAGGTCGGCGTTCCGCGCTGGTAGAACTGGTTCGGCGACTGCGCCCGCGCCGAGGCCGTGACCGCCGCGAGCGCGGCGAGTCCGAGGAGCGTGGCGTGGAGGAAAGCGCGATGCGGCATGCGACGTCTCCCGCGCTCACCACACACGAATGTGGTGTTGGTGCGCGTACACGAAGAAGAGGACCGTGAACACGAGCCCGTGGACGAGAAGGTACGGCATCGAGAACGTCTTGAGCAGCGCGTGCGTCCGCTCGACGCTGCTCTGCGTCAGGGCCTCGATGATCCAGTAGAGGCCCCCGAGCAGGCCGACCGTCCCCGCCATGAGGAAGAGCACCTTCCCGTAGCCCGGCAGGTCGGTGGCCTTCACCCAGTCCTCGAGCACGCCGCGCAGGAGCGACACGACGAGCACGGCCTCCGCGGCCATGAGCGTGCGGTGCTTCAAGAACCCCGGCGTCCAATCCGCGCGCTTCCTCACGGGCGAGGACTTCGGCGGCGCGCGGCGCGTGGCGGGGCTCATCGGGACGTGGAGCGTAGAGCCCGGGCGGCCGCGGTGGAAGCGCGCTCGACGGCGCGGACTCTGCGCGCTGGCGCGGCACGTCGCGAGCGGAGTACGATCCATCGCGTGAGTTCCTCCCCGTTCGATCGCCGACCGCGCGGCTCGCCGTGGAGGAAGCTCGGCTGCTCGCTCCTCGCCTTCGTCGTGCTCGCGTGGGTCGCGGTCGAGTTCCTCTCTCGCCACGCCGACGGCGTCGTGGCCGAACGCAAGGCGGACCCCGCGTGGGATCCGAAGGCGCACACGCCGGACCTGTGGGACAAGTGGGCGTTCTCGACGCTCGATCCGCTGACGTTCGGGCTCGCGAACGCGCGCGTCGCGGCGCACCCGTTCCTCGGGTACGCGCTCAAGCCGAGTTGGAGCTCGCCGCCCGGCGACCGGCTCCAGGCCTCCCACAACTCGCTCGGCCTGCGCGGCCGCGAGATCCAGCGGAAGAAGCCCGCGGGCACGTTCCGCATCGTGACGCTCGGCGGATCGAGCGTGTACGGGTCGCAGGATTCGTGCGACGACTCCGTGTGGAGCGCGCGCCTCGAGCGCCTGCTCGCCGAGCGCGTCCCCGCGGCCACGATCGAGGTCCTGAACGGCGGCTGCCTCGGCTACAACGGCTTCGAGATGCTCGGGAACCTCGAGTTCCGCCTGCTCGACCTCGAGCCCGACGTCGTCTTCGTGTACGAGGCGATCAACGACATGAAGGCGGCGCTCTACACGCGCAGCGGCGTGCCGGTGCAGAGCGACAACACGCACTACCGCCAGGCGTGGCAGGGCGAGCGGCCCGGCGCGCTCGACTCGTTCCTCGAATCGAGCCGCGCGTACCTCGTGTGGCGCCGCTACTTCACGAGCTGGGGCCGTGAGCGCGTCGACCTCTACTCCTACATCCAGCGCGGCTACGGCGACGGTTCGGGGAGCTGGTACTGCGACGCGGGCAAGGACTGGCCCGGTGGCGCGCGGCCCGAGCAGGGCCTCGTCAACTACCGTCGCAACCTCGAGAGCCTCGTCGCCGTCGCGGAGGCGCACGGCGCGAAGGTCGTGCTCGCGACGCAGGCGTTGATCCGCCGCCACATGGAGCGCGAGGAGTGCCGCGAGGTGCAGCTCGAGACCTACGACCGCATCCAGGCGATCGAGAAGGAAGTCGCCGCCGCGCGCGCGCTCCAGCTCTGCGACTGCGGCCCCGCGATCGTCGCGGAGGTCGAGCGCACCTGGAACGAGAGCGCGCAGGACGCGCAGCCCGAGCCCGTCGCGACGAACGGGTACAAGTGGCGCCAGGGCGCCGACGGGAAGTGGCGCAAGGACCTCTTCCACAACGACGTCCACCCCTACGACGACGGCTCCGCCGTGATCGCGCGCGTGATCGCCGACTGGTTCGCGCGCTCGGGGCTCCTGCCGCGTTGACGCGAGAGCGGCGCGCCCGGCGCGCTCGTCCGATGGTCCCGCCATCCGCTCGCACCGAGCTCGGGATCGCACCGAGCTCGGGATCGCACGGAGCTCGGGATCGCAAGGAGTTCTCGCTCGGCACGCGGTGCGATCCGCGGTGCGCCGCGTGCGCTTTCGAGCGGGCTCCGTGCGCTTCCGAGCACGCGCGTCGGCGCCGCGGCGAATCCGTGCGCTCGAAGCGCGTGCAAGCGCGGCCCGACGGCGGTATCACGTTCGCTTCGAGCCCGACGCATGCGCCCGCCGATCCTCCCGCTCCTCCTCCTCGCTCTCCTCGTCGCAGCCTGTCCGAAGGAACCTGCCGCGTCGAACGCGAGCAGCGCTTCGGAGCCGGAAGGCAGAGCCGGCTCCGGCGCCGTGTTCGAGCCGACCGCGATGCTCGACCAGGGCACGAAGGGTCTCGTCGTCGTCGACGGCTTCCCGAAGCGCCCGATGTACTGGGACTTCGACCGCGTCGCGTACGGGACGCGCGTCGCGCACACCTTCAAGCTGCGCAACGAAGAAGGCCGCGACGTCACGATCCTCGACGTCCTCCCGAGCTGCGGCTGCACGCAGGCGCGCGTCCAGTACGTCGGCGCGAACGGCGAGCTCGAGAGCGGCGTGCGCGGCGGCGACAAGGTGCTCACGATCCCCGCGGGCGCGGTGTTCGAGCTCGTGTGCGAGCTCGACACGACGACGCAGATCGAGCGCATGAACGTCGACAAGCTCGCGCAGGTCCGCGTGCGCACGGACGCGCCGCGCGCGCCGTACCTCACGTTCGAGCTGCACATCGTCGTCGAGCGCACGTTCCGCGCCGTGCCGGCGACGCTCGAGTTCGGCGAGGTGGCGCAGAACGGCGGCGCCGCGAAGCGGACGGACCTGTCGACGGAGAACCCCGTGGATCTCTCGCGCATCGTTTCGATCGCGAAGGTCGAGGGACCGTTCACCGCGACCGTGGATCCGACCGACGTGCAGGGCCGGATGGTCTGGATCGTCGTCGCGGAGTGCCGGAAGGGGCTCCCGCTCGGCCCCGTGCGCGGGAAGGTCGTGCTGAACACGATGAGCGCGGACGGGACGACGCCGGGAGCGCCGTTCGAAGTGCCCGTGACCGCGCAGATCGTCCCCGACGTCGTCGCGCACCCCGCGGCGTTCGCGTTCGGGACGTTCCAGCGCGACGCGATGAAGTCGGTGTCGATCGACCTCGACGCGCTGGTGCCCGGCGAGCGCGTCGGTTTCCTCGGCGCGGATGTCCGCGGCACGGGCGCGGACAAGCTCGCGTTCACGCGCGAGCCCGTCGAGCCGCAGACGACCGGCCCGGTGCCGCACGACGCGAAGAGCGCGCCGAAGTGGAAGCTCACGCTGCGGACGACGAGCGACTTCCCGCTCGGCCCGTTCTCGGGCACGGTGGAGATCGCGACGGACCATCCGCGCGTGCCGCGGATCGTGGTGCCGTATCAGGGGGTCGCGAAGTAGCGCGAGCGGGCGTCCGCGCTCGGCTCGGGAGCGTCGAGGGCTCCGCTCCTCCGCTCGACCGCGCCCTCGAGGACGATCCCGTTCATGCTCACCCGCTACGTCGAGGAGGCCCTGCTGCGGGCCAAGTACGAACGGGTCGACGACGGGCATTGGGCCGCCACGGTTCCCGGATTGCGGGGCGTGATCGGCGTCGGCGCGACGTTGGAAGCGTGCCGGCGCGAACTCCGCGAGGTCGTCGAGGAGTGGATCCTCGTGCGCGTGTCGCGCGGGCTCTCGATTCCGAAGCTCGGCCGCGCGTCGATCCGCATCAAGAAGGCGAGCTGATGCCCTCGTCCGGGCCGATCTCTCGGCGTGAACTCGTCCAGGCCTGCGGAAACTGGGCTTCGCGGGTCCGTTCTCAGGCGGCAAGCACGCCTTCATGACGCGCGGCTCGACGGTGATCACGCTGCCGAACCCTCATCGCGGCGACATCGGTCCGAAGCTGCTCGCGCTCCTCCTGCGCCAAGCCGGGATCACCCGTTCGGAGTGGGAACGGATCTGAACCGGCGTGCGGACGACGAGCGCCGGGCAGGGCGTGCGCGCTGCCTGGAAGTCAGCCCCCCGCCACCTTCGCGAACCTGCGCTTCCCGACCTGCACGAGCAGCTCCTTCGCCGGCCGCTTCACGAGCGCGCGCGGGTCCTTCACGACCTCGCCGTCGAGCTTCACGCCGCCCTGTTCGATCGAGCGGCGCGCGTCGCTCGTGCTCTTCTCGAGCCCGAGCTCCTTCAACAGGTTCGCGAGCGGCACGCCGTCCGCCGCGGCGCTCGCGGGCCACGCGACGAGCGGGATGTCGTCGGGCAGCTCCTTGTCGCGGAACTGACGGTCGAACGCCTCGCGCGCGGCCTTCCCCGCTTCCTTCCCGTGGAAGAAGCCCGCGATCTCCTCGCCGAGCCGCGCCTTCGCGTCGCGGAAACCGCCCGCGAGCAGCGCGTCGACCTCCGCGAGCGGCACGCGCGTGAGCAGCGTGAACCAGTCGCGCATCACGCCGTCCTCGATCCGCATCACCTTCCCGAACATGTCCTTCGCGGTGTCCGTGAGCGCGATCGCGTTGCCGTAGCTCTTGCTCATCTTCCGCCCGTCGAGCCCGTTGATCAGCGGCGTCGTGAAGCAGATCTGCCCGACCTGTCCCTCCCCCGCCTGCAGGTCGCGCCCGCGCAGGAGGTTGAAGAGCTGGTCCGTGCCGCCGAGCTCGAGGTCGCAGCGGATCATCACGCTGTCCCAACCCTGCATGAGCGGGTAGAGGAACTCGTGGATCCCGATCGGCTCGTTCTCCTGCACGCGCTTCTGGAACGTGTCGCGCTCGAGCATGCGCGCGACGGTCATCTTGCCGCAGAGGCGCAGCACGTCCTCGAAGCGCATCTGGTCGAACCACTCCGAGTTGCGCCGCACTTCCGTCTTCGAGAGATCGAGCACCTTGGCGACCTGGTCGACGTACGTCTGCAGGTTCGTCTCGACCTCGGCGCGCGTGAGCTGCGGCCGCAGCTTGTTGCGCCCCGACGGGTCGCCGACCATCGCGGTCGAGTCGCCGACGATCAGCACGATCTGGTGGCCGAGTTCCTGGAGGTCGCGCAGCTTCAAGAGCGGCACGCAGTGCCCGACGTGCAGGTCGGGCGAGCTCGGGTCCATCCCGAACTTGACGCGCAGGGGCTTCTTCGACTTCAGGCTCTGCTCGAGGCGCTCCGCGAGCTCGCGCTTCTCGATCAGATCGACGACGCCGCGGGTGAACACGGCGAGTTGGCGTTCGACTTCTTCCTTCATGGCGAAGGGCCCAGGATCCCACAGATCGACGCCCGAAGGGAAGCGATGCCGCGAGCGTTCGTCGAACCCGAGACCTCCCGCCCCGAGGTTCGGGCCGCGCGGCGCACCGAGTGCGAACGCTCGGCGGCACTCGAACCTCTGGAGCGAGAATCGACTTCAGGGCACCCACCGCACGACCACGCCGTTCGTTCGGTTCGACGTCGCTGGCGTGCAGAACGAGACGGACGCGTTGCGATAGAACGCCTGGTAGTAGCGCGTGGCGCCGCTCGGAGGCACCCCGCCACGCAGGCTCGCGGGCGCGACGCCGGGCGCGAGGTAGGTCCCCGCCCCAGTCGCGAGCGGACGCGCTCCGATGCGAATCAACGTTCCGCCGAGGCAGCTCAAACCGTCGCCGAGCGGGGTAGGCGGGAGGGCGCTGTCTCCTTGGATCAGCACGAAGGCCGACCCCGCGGCGTCGTGGACCTCGAAGTCGAAGGCGTCGTTCCCCACGCTGCAGATCCCGCCCGCCCGCAACCGCCCGCCCGCCGCGTGGGCTGAGTTCGCGCATCCGTGAAGCGGCGCGCCGTCGTTCCCGCACGGGCACGGGATCGTCGAGCCGTCGCCCGAGCAGAACGTGCGCACTGGAAGCGCCTCGAGGTCGGCCAGGTAGACATCGGAGACCCCGTTCGTGTCTACCGCGCCGACGTCGGCCATCGTCAGGGCCACCCATCGATCGCTCACGATGGAGCTACCCGCCCCCCACACCCGGCTCGGGCGCGTGCCGTCGCCGAGTTGGCTGAGGAGGTGGACCTCGCCCGTGAGCAGGTCCCTCGCGTAGGCCTGGATCCCGCCGTCCGTCGGCGGCCAGACGACGTTTCGGGCCTCGCTCGTGAACGTGAGGAAGCGGCCATCCGGCGAGAGCGTGCCGACCCAGGAGCGGCCATCCGCGGCCAGCCCATCGGAGTCGACGGCGGCGCGAATGAGCGCGGAGGTCACGAAGTCGCGGACGAAGACCGAGTTGAAACCGAGCCCGTGAGCCGGGTCGACGGCATCGGGGGCGTCGAATGCGACACGCATCCCGTCCGCGCTCATGGACGTCCACCAGCCCGCGTAGGGAACCTGCGCGCCCATGGGACCGACGTTCACGCGCTCGATCGCGCTCGAGAGCCGATCGCGCCGAAAGACGTCGAACCCGCCGTTGGTGTCGCCGGGAACGAGGGTGCTCGCGTTGCTCGTGAACACGACGTACCGACCGTCGTCGGACAGGAAGCCGTTCCAGCTGATGCCGTCGCCTTCCGCGCCGAGCATCGAGAGGCTTTCACGCGTCGTGACCCCAAGCTGCAGGTCGCGGACGAAGACGTCCATGAACCCGTTCGTGTCGCCGACGACGAGGTTCGAAGCGTAGCTCGTGAACGCGACGTACCGGCCGTCCGGCGTGATCGACGGGGACATCGAATGGTCGTTCCCCTGCGCGCCGTTCGACGAGACGCTCACGAGCGTCGTCGTGCCGAGCACGAAGTCGTGCACGAACACGTCCTCCTTGCCGTTCGTGTCCCCGAGGACGTAGTCCGTCGCGCTGGACTGGAACACCGCGAAGCGCCCGTCGGCGGTGAGGGTCTGCGAGCCCGCGGAGGCGCTCCCGACCGTGGATGGCCCCCCCGACGGTGCAGGCGAGCCCGAGGTCGAGGTTCCAGCGAGGCGATCGAAGCGTACGACGTCCAGGTTCGCGTTGACGTCCCCCGGGAGGAGGTTCGACGCCCCCGAGTCGAAGTGCACGAACGCCCCGTCGCGCGAAATCGAGGGCGATCGCGACGCCCCATTCGCCTGCACACCGCCGGGTCCCCGACTGACGCGGGTGACGTACTGCGCGGAGAGCGGGCTCGATACGCCGAGGAGAACCACGGGGACCGCGAGAACGGCGAGCGCGCGTCGGTTGCGAGGCATGGGGTTTCCCTGTGAAGAGAGCTGGGAAGCTCGGGGCTGCCGCCTCGAGTGGGAGGAACCACTCGACCTAGGCGAACGACGGGGCTCGGTAACCGATCCCGAATCGAACCGGAGCGACCCGAGCTCGAGTCCGGCCCCCCTCCGATGCGAGCAGGGGCGCAAGGCACCCTCGAGACGACGAGCTCGCTCGTGCGGCTCTTCGTCGAGGGCAACCGCACAGGTCAGCCGCCGGGCGGGAGCACGAGGTTCCCGCGGCCCGCCTTCTCGACGCCGCGCGCGCGCGCGCGCAGCACGGCGCGCCACGCCTCGGGATCGGTCCCCGGATCGACGTCGGGCGCGAGCCAACGCAGCGCGGGCACGAGCTCGCACAAGTCCGGCTCCGCGAGCTCGACCGCCGCGCGCGCGACGCGATCGAACGCCGCGGCGCGTTCGGCGCTCGGGATGCGCAGCGCGAGTTCGAGCGTCGCCGACGTGGCGACGCGGCCCGCGCGGACGAGCGCCTCGAGGTCCTCGCCGCGCGCCGCGCCGCGCGCGATGAGCGGCTCCGACAGCGCGACGACCTCGAGGTCGCGCACGGGCACGCGCTGCGCCGGGAGCTCGCGTCCGTCGCGGCGGATCGCGCCGGCGCGCAGCTCGAGGCGGAAGTCGAAGCGCTCGGCGAGCGCGCCCTCCGCCGGCGCGAGGAAGAACGCGGAAAGCCGCACGCGCGCCTCGCCGCCGGGCGCGACGGCGAGTTCGCGCAACGTCTCGAACCCGTGCGCCTCGCTCGACGACGCGAGCCCCGCGCGCGCGTCGAGCCGCTGATGCGTCGTCACGAGCGTCGCGGGCCCCGGAGCGAGCACGAGCGGCACGTCGCCTTGGTTGCGCGCGACGAGCCAGAGGCTCGAGAGCGCCGGGCGGGCCGACGAACGAGCCGCGTCCGCGCCGCCGCCCGCATCGGCGTCCGGCGCATCGCCCTCGCGCCGACTCGAACCGGAGCTCTCCGAATCGGCGTCCGAGACCTCGGGCCGCGCCTCGAGCACGAGCTCGAGCTCCCGCACCGCCGCGCGCCCGTCGAGCACGCGCTCGAACGCGCGCGCGACGGCGAGCGTCTTCCCGCTCGGCCCACGCCAGAGGACGCGGTCGAGGATGCGCCGCGCGGTCGCGTCGTCGCCCGTGCGCACCGCGGCCTGCACGGTCTCGAGCGCGGCGAGGTACTCGGGTTCGACCTCGCCGAGCGCGACGGGCTCGATCGAGGGCGCGCTCGCGCGCGAGCGCCCCTCGTCCTCGTCGAGCCTGGAAACGCGGGAGCCGCCCGCGGTCCGGCACGCGATCGGGACGACGAGCATCCCGATCCACGCGCAGGTCCGGAGCGGCCCCATCGCGGCCTCCGAGAGGATCAGCCCTCGGCCTTGGGGGCGGCGGCTTCGCCTTCCGCCTTCGCGGCCTTCTTCTCGCGGGCCTTCGCGGCTTCCGCTTCCTTGATCACCTTCTCGTTCTCCTCGAAGTCGGAGTGGACGAACGAGAGGCCGATCTTGCGCTCTTCCGTATCGACGCGGATCACGCGCACTTCGACCTTCATGCCCGGCTTGAGCACGTCCTCGACGTTCGTGATCTTCGTGTCGGAGAGCTCGCTGATGTGCAGGAGGCCTTCGAGGTCCTCCTCCAGCTTCACGAACGCGCCGAAGTTGGTGATCTTCGTCACGTAGCCCGAGAGCAGGTCGCCGACGTGGTAGTTCGCCGGGATCGTCTCCAGCCAGGGGTCGGGGTGGAGCTGCTTCTTGCCGAGCGCGATGCGCTTCTTCTCCTTGTCGACGGAGAGCACGACGCAGGAGAGCTTGTCGCCCTTCTTCACCATCTCGGACGGGTGCGTGACCTTCTTGGTCCAGCTCATGTCGGAGACGTGGAGCAGGCCGTCGATGCCTTCCTCGATCTCGACGAACGCGCCGTACGAGGTGAGGTTGCGGACGGTGCCTTCGATGATCGTGCCGAGCGGGTAGTGCTCTTCGACGAGGTCCCAGGGGTTCGTCTCGGCCTGCTTCATGCCGAGCGAGATCTCCTGCTTCTGGTGGTTGTACTCGAGCACGACCACGTGGACCTTGTCGCCGACCTTCACGAGCTCGCTCGGGTGGTTGATGCGCTTCGTCCACGACATCTCGGAGATGTGGACGAGGCCTTCCACGCCGTCTTCGAGCTTCACGAAGGCGCCGTACGACATGATGTTGACCACTTCGCCCTGCATCTTCGTGCCGACCGGGTAGCGGCTCTCGATGCCTTCCCACGGCGACGCGGACTTCTGCTTGAGGCCGAGCGCGATGCGCTCGCGGTCCTGATCGACGCGCAGGACGACCACTTCGATCTCCTGGTCGAGCTTGACCATCTCGCTCGGGTGGTTGATGCGGCCCCACGACATGTCGGTGATGTGGAGCAGGCCGTCGATGCCGCCGAGGTCGACGAACACGCCGAAGTCGGCGATGTTCTTGACGACGCCCTTGCGCGTCTGACCGTCCTTGATGTCCGTGAGGAGCAGCTCCTTCTGGCGCTGACGTTCCTCTTCGAGCAGCTTGCGGCGGCTGACGACGATGTTCATGCGCTCCGCGTCGATCTTGATGATCCGCGCGCGCACGGGCTCGTTGATGAAGTCGCTGATGTCGTGCGTGCGGCGCAGGTTGACCTGCGACGCGGGCAGGAACACGTTGACGCCTTCGACGTCGACGAGCAGGCCGCCCTTGATCTTGCGCTGGACGACGCCCTGGATCTCGTCGCCCTCGTGGTACTTGACGATCACGCGCTCCCAGGCGCGCAGGCGGTCGGCGCGGCGCTTCGAGATGTTCGCGACGTCGTTCTCGTCGAGACCTTCGTAGAAGACCTCGTACTCCTCGCCCTTCTTGGGCAGCGTCTCGCCGAACTCGGCGATCTGGATCTGGCCCTCGGACTTGCCGCCGATGTCCATGATCACGTAGCCCGTGCGTTCGTCGACCGAGTCGACGCGCGCCTTCACGATCGTGCCGGGCTGGACGTCCTTGACCGACGCGGAGAGGCGTTCCGTGAGCTCGACGGCGGTGACGCCCGCCATGGCGGACTGCACGCGACGCTCGAGTTCCTCGGGGTCGAGGGCGAATTGCTTGAGGAGTTTGCTGGCCGGAGCCATTCGAAAAAGAGGTTTCTGGAAAGTCGGTTGAACGGAACAGGGGAAGCCCGGCGGGGCGCGCGGCGCGCTCCGGAGGGCACGAGTTCCCTCGCGACGCGCGCGAAGGAAGCGGGGAAGTCTAGCGAGCCGCCCGCCGCCCCGCCAAGAGCGCGCTCCGAGCGAACTCGCGCCGGTGCCCCCTGAATCCGCGCTCCAGGCCGGAGTAGGCTCTGCGCCCCGCCCGTGATGGTCCCCCCCCGCCCGCCCGGCTCCGCTTCTCTCGAGGTTCCCCGAGCGCTCTCCGCCGCCGCGCCGGGCGGCCGCGCGTGGATCGTCGAGGCGCGCGGTTGCGACCCCGAGCGCCTTCGCTCGATCGAAACCCTCGCCGCGCTCTTCGACGCGCTCGTCCTCGAGCTCGGGCTCCACCCGCTCCGCCCGCCCGTGTTCGAGCGCTTCCCCGGCGCAGGCGGCGTGACGGGCTACGTGCTGCTGTCCGAGTCGCACCTCGCGGCCCACACGTTCCCCGAGTCGGGCGCGGCGACCTTCGACCTCTACTGCTGCCGCGCGCGGCCCGAGTGGTCCTGGCGCGCGGAGCTCGAAACGCGCCTCGGCGCGCGCGTCGTCGACGTGCGGACGCTCGCGCGCCTCGGCGCCGACGGACGGCGCGCGGACGATGGACCGACCTCGACGGAGGACCGCGCGTGAGTCGCCGGTCCGCTCGCTGTCCCGGCTGCGCCGCGGAGCTCGTGTTCGATCGACCCGGCGCGCTGCTCGTCGTCTGCGAGCACTGCGGGCTCGCGAGCTGGCGCACGGACGTCGCGCTCGAGCGCATCGGCCAGGTCGCTGAGCTCGCGCCGATCGAGTCGACGATCGCGCTCCGCGCACGCGGGCGCTTCGACGGGCGCGCGTTCACGGTCGTCGGCGTCGTCGAGCTCGACCACGGCAAGGGACCGTGGCACGAGTGGGCGATCCGCTTCGACGACGGCGCGTGGGCTTGGCTCGCCGAAGCGCAGGGCGAGTACCTCGTGACGCGGCAGGTCGACGCGGAGCTCGCGCGCGTGCCCGCGCACTCGACGCTCGCGGCGGGCGCGGAGCTCGACCTCGGCGCGTTCGGGCGCGTCGTCGTCGCGGAGCGCGGCAGCGGCGTCGTGCGCACGTTCCGCGGCGAGCTCCCCGACCGCATCGAGCCCGGCACGCGGCGCAACTACGCCGACGTCTCGGGCGCCGAGCGCGGGTTCGGCACGCTCGACTACGGCGGCGGCGACGCGTGCGAGGCCGTGTACCTCGGAAAGCGCGTCGAGCTCGCCGAGCTCGCGCTCGACACGAGCGGCGCGGAAGCGAAGCGCGAACGCAAGGTGCGCGCCGCGGGCCTCGCGTGCCCGAAGTGCGGCGGCTCGATCGAGCTCAAGGACGGCGCCGGCGTCGAACGCATCGGGTGCCCCTACTGCGACGCGCTGCTCGCGCCGGACTCGCAGGGCGCGAAGGTCGTCGGCGTCAACCGCTCCGTGCAGGCGACGCCGCGCCTCGCGCTCGGTGCGCGCGGGACGATCGACGGCGCGGAGCACGAGGTGCTCGCGTTCCTCGTGCGCTCCGTCACCGCGGAGGGCGTGCGCTACCCGTGGGACGAGTACCTCCTGCGTCGCGCGGACGGCGCGTACCGCTGGCTCGTCTGTTCGAACGGCCACTGGTCGTTCGTGACGCCCGCGAACAGCGCGGACGTGAAGCGCTCGGGCCGCGACGTGCGCTATCGGGGCGAACTCTACCGGCACTTCTCCGGCGGCAAGGCCCGCGTCGACCTCGTGCTCGGCGAGGTGTACTGGGCGGTCGAGGTCGGCGAGACGGTGCGCGTCGAGGACTACGTGCGCGCGCCGTTCGGGCTCTCGACCGAGTCGACCGCGGACGAGACCGTCGTGTCGCACGCGCGCTACGTCGAGCCCGAGGAGGTCGCGCGCGCCTTCGCGCCGAAGACGCCGCTCGCACGGCCGCGAGGCGTGGGGATGCTCCAGCCGAACCCGCACCCGCGGCTCGCGAAGCGCCTGTTCGCCGCGTGGATCGGGCTCGCCGGGATCCTGCTCGCGCTGCTCGTCGTGTTCGCGGCCACGCACGCGCGCGCCGTCGTGTACTCGAACTCGATCCCCCTCGACGCGAACGCGCTCGCCGCGGGCTTCGTGAGCGACGAGTTCGAGCTGCCCCGCGGCCCCGCGAACGCGCGGCTCGAGCTCGAGGCGGACGGACTGCCCGAAGGTCGCTTCGGCTGCGACGGCGCGCTCGTCGAGGTCGCGACGCAGCGCGCGCACGGCTTCGCGCTCGCGCCGCGCGAGACGAGCCCGAACACGCTCGCGGACACGCGCGGCTCGGTCGAGTTCGCCTGGGGCGCGCTCCCCGCCGGGCGCTACCGCGTGCGCCTCGAGCCGCACGGCTCCGCGACGGACCCGCCGCGCCCGGTGTCGCTGCGCGTGGTCAGTCAGGTCCCGCACGCCGCGTGGCCGCTCGTGCTGCTGCTCCTCCTCTTCCTGCCGCCCGCGCTCTGGTTCCTCGTCGCGGCCGGCTTCGAATCCACGCGCTGGGCGCAGAGCGATCACGCATGAACTCGACCGCGAAGCTCCTCCTCGCTCTCTACGTCGCCGCGGGCCTCGCGCTCGCCGGTGTGTACGCGGCGGCCGAAGCGTTCGGCTGGGAGCCGTTCGAGAGCGCGGCGCAGGTCGTCCACCCGAGCGTGCGCACGCCGCCCGGCGATTCGGGCGGCGGCGGGTCGGGCAGTTTCTGGCACTCGGGATCCCACGGAGGGAAGTGAGATGGACATGGATTGGAACGTGCTCGTCCGGGGCGTCGTCGCGACGCTCGTGTTCGGCGTGGTCGGCGTCGTGCTCTTCGCGCTCGCCTTCCAGCTCATGTGCAAGGTGGCGCCGTTCTCGGTGAAGAAGGAGATCGCGGAGGACCAGAACGTCGCGCTCGCGATCCTGATGGGCTCGGTCCTGCTCGGGATCGCGCTGATCGTCGCCGCCGCGCTGCACGGATGAGGCTCGGCCCGGCCTACCTCACCGTCTTCCTGATCGCCGCGTGCGGGCTCGGGTACGAGCTCGTCGCCGGCGCGCTCTCCTCGTACCTGCTCGGCGATTCGGTCACGCAGTTCTCCGTCGCGATCGGGCTCTATCTTTCCGCGCTCGGAGTCGGCGCCTGGCTCTCGAAGTACGTCGAGCGCGGGCTCGTGCGGCGCTTCGTCGACGTCGAGCTCGCCGTGGCGCTCGCGGGCGGCACCTCCGCCGCGATCCTCTTCGTCGCGTTCGCGCACGGGCGCTGGTTCCGGCCCGTGCTCTACGGCGAGATCCTGCTCGTCGGCACGCTCGTCGGGCTCGAGATCCCGTTGCTCCTCCGCATCTTGAAGGACGAACTCGAGTTCAAGGAGCTCGTCTCGCAGGTCCTGACCTTCGACTACGTCGGCGCGCTCGTCGTCAGCCTCGTGTTCCCGCTCCTGCTCGTGCCGCGCCTCGGGCTCGTGCAGAGCGCGTTCTTCTTCGGTCTCGTGAACGCGCTCGTCGCGCTGTGGGGCACGTGGATCTTCGCGCCGCGCCTCGGCCACGCCGCCGCGCTGCGCGCGCGCGGGATCGTCGTCTGCGCGGTGCTCGTCGCGGGGCTCGTCTTCGGTCAGCGCATCGTCGACGCGGCCGAGCTCTCCGTCTACGGCGACCCGATCGTCGTCGCGCGCGCGACGCCCTACCAGCGCATCGTCGTCACCGCGAACTCGGCGGGGCACCAGCTCTTCCTGAACGGCGGGCTCCAGTACTCGAGCGCGGACGAGTACCGCTACCACGAGGCGCTCGTGCTCCCCGCGTTCCAGGTCGTTCAGGAGCCGCGGCGCGTGTTGATCCTCGGCGGCGGCGACGGACTCGCATTGCGCGAGGTGCTGCGCCGCCCGGGCGTCGAGCGCGTGACGCTCGTCGACATCGACCCTGCGATGGTCGAGCTCGCGCGCACGTTCCCGCCGCTCGCGGACCTCAACGCGCACGCGTTCGACGACGCGCGCGTCACGGTCGTGCACGACGACGCGATGCGCTGGCTCGACGCGCGACGGGGACCGTTCGACGTCGTGATCGTCGACTTCCCCGATCCGGCGAACTTCGTGCTCGGCAAGCTCTACACCACGGCGTTCTACGAGCGCGCGGGCGCCGCGCTGGCTCCGGGTGGAGCGCTCGTCGTGCAGTCGACCTCCCCGCTCGCGTCGCGCAGCGCGTACTGGTGCGTCGTGCGCACGGTCGAGGCCTGCGGCTTCGTCGTGCGCCCCTACCACGCGCTCGTGCCGTCGTTCGGCGAGTGGGGCTTCCTGCTCGCCAAGCGTGAGGCGTTCGACGTGCCCGGCGCCGACGTCCCCGGCGCGCGCTCGCTCGACGCCGCGTCGATGCGCGCGCTCTTCGTGCTCGGCCCCGACCTCGCGCCGGTCGACGTGCAGGTGAACCGCCTCGACGACCAGATGCTCGTCCGTTACTACGAGGACGAGTGGCGCCGATGGAACTGAACGGCGCGCGCGTCGGCCGGCGGAGCGTGCTCCGCGCCGCCGGGCTCGCCGCGCTCGCGCCGTTCGTCGCGTGCGCGCCCGCGCGCGGCCGTGCGCGGATTCGCGGCGGCTTCGTGGGACCCGATCCGACGCGCGGACACCGGCTGCGCGACGCCGCGCTCGGCGCGCCGCCCGGGCGCCGCGAGGACGCGGCCGTGCTCGTCGTCGGCGCCGGGATCGCGGGGCTCTCCGCCGCGTGGCGGCTCGCCCGCGCGGGCGTGCGCGGCGTCCGTGTGCTCGAGCTCGAAGACGCGCTCGGCGGCACGGCCGCGGGCGGCGAGAACGCCGTGTCGCGCTTCCCGCTCGCCGCGCACTACGTGCCGGTGCCGCGGCGCGAGCAGCGCGCGCTGTGCGAGCTCCTCGCCGAGCTCGGACTGATCGCGGGATTCGACGCGGACGGCCGGGCGCGCCCCGTGGAGCGCCACCTCCTGCGCGCGCCCGGGGAGCGCCTCTTCGCGCACGGCAAGTGGATCGAAGGGCTCTACCCGCGCCTCGGCGCGAGCGCGGAGGACCTCCGGCAGTTCGAGCGCTTCGAAGCCCTCTGCGCCGACCTCGCGACGCGCCGCGACGGCACGGGCCGCCGCTGGTTCGCGCTCCCGCTCGCGTCGGGCTCGACGTGCGCCGACGTGCTCGCGCTGGACGCGCGCTCCGCGGCGAGCTGGCTCGCCGAGCAGGGCTTCGATTCGCCGCGCCTCCGCTGGTACGTCGAGTACGCGACGCGCGACGACTTCGGGACGAACGTCGCGGAGACGTCCGCGTTCGCCGCGCTCCACTACTTCTGCGCGCGCGGCCGCGAGTCGGGCGAGACGGAGCGGTACCTCACCTGGCCCGAGGGCAACGCGCTCCTGGCGCGCGAGCTCGCGCGCTCGAGCGGCGCCGCGATCGAGACCCACGCGCTCGTCCACGCGATCGAGCCGCGCGGCGATCGAGCGGTCGTGCGCTGGCTCGACGCGAACGGCGTCCCCGTCGAGACGCACGCGGAGGACGTCGTGTGCGCGACGCCGCGCTTCGTCGCGCGTCGCCTCGTGCCCGAACTCGCGCGCGAGGCGCTCTCGATGCGCTCGTCGCCGTGGGTCGTCGCGAACGTCACGCTCGACGCGCGCCCCGAGGAGCGCGACTTCCCGCTCGCGTGGGACAACGTGCTCTTCGAGAGCGACGCGCTCGGCTACGTCTCGGCGACGCACCAGCTCGACCGGCCCGAGCGCGACGACGTCTGGACCTGGTACCGCCCCTTTCCGGACCCGGACGTCTCGCGATCGCGCGCGGCGATGCTCGAGGCCCCCTGGGCGTGGTGGCGCGACGCCGTCCTCGACGACCTCGAACGCGCACATGCCGACCTCGGCGGCCTCGTCCGGTCGATCGACCTCGCGCGCTTCGGGCACGCCATGATCCGGCCGGAGCCCGGTTTCCTCGCGGCGCGGGCCGCGGGCGGCCTCCCGTGGCGCTTCGGCCGGGTCCTCTGCGCGGGGACGGACCTCTCGGGGCTCGCGCTCTTCGAAGAGGCGCAGTGGACCGGTGTCCGCGCCGGCGAGGCCGTGCTCGACCGCCGCCGCGTCCCCTTCGAGAGCTGGCTCTGACCGTCGGCGGCGGAGCACGGAACTCGCGCCGCGGCGGAACCGTCCACGTTTCCAGCTCCTCCGAGCGCTGTCACGCCCCGGACTGGATGCTAGACTCCCGCCCTCTGCATCGCTCCCGCCCCAGCATCCCCTCGCTGGAGTTTCCCGCATGCCCCGCATCGAGCGCGCCGAGCCCACGCGGCTCCGCGCGACGCGCAACACGGCTCTGTTCCTCGCCGCCCTCGGACTGGCGAGTTCGCGCTTGCACGCCCAAGCGCCGACCGCTGCGCCGGACCCGGTGCTCCAGCCCCAGGTGAGCGCGCTGCTCACGGGGCCGGGTTCCCGCCTCTGGACCTACTCGAGCGCGGTCGAGAATTGGATCGGGCGCGTCGTCTCCGTCGGCAACGGCGGCACCGAAGTGCTGAGCCAGTTCGGCCCGCTGACGGATTACATCCGAATGCTCTCGTCGTACGACGGCGATCCGGCGCTGCCCGCGTGGCAGGTGCAGGAGAGTTCGCCGACGCTGCACCACTCGGTCGACTCCGCGGAGGACCACGACCGACACGTGTGCCTCTACGACCGCCCCGAGCCGGGCAACCCGACGCTGCGGCGCGTCGTGCTCCGGAAGTACGAGCGCTCGCAATCCAACGCGGACTGGTCGTACGAATGGCCCGTGCTCACCAACGGGCATCCGCAGCTCTACACGCGGATCTCGAAGGACGGGCAGACCATCGTCGCCGTGGTCCACAACATCTACACGGGCAAGGAAGACGTCGCGGTCTTCGGCCCGAGTTCGAACGCGCCCCTGCGCACGTTCTCCGTCGACGTGCTCGGCCCCGCGAAGATGATCGAACTCTCCGCGGACGGACGCATCCTCGCCGTGCCGGGCGACATCCGCCTGTTGCTCGCCGACACGACGACGATGGCGACGCTCTTCACCACGACGCTCTTCAGCCAGAACTTCCTGGCGCACGGCCTCTCGGGCGATGGGAGCATCTACTGCTACGGCGGGAACAACTTCGTCAAGGTGCTGCGCCGCTCCGCCACGACGGGGACCTATTCGCTCGCCTACACGAACACGCTCGCGGGCAATTGCTACTGCGATCACCTCGACGTCTCCGCCGACGGTTCGACGGTCGCCTGCGCCTTCAACTTCACCGACAACTGGAACAAGGTCGTCGTCCAGGCGCTCGACCTGAACACGTATGCGCTGACGATGACCGACACGGTGATCGGCAGCGGCATGCTCCAGAACGTCTGCAGCAGCGTGAGCGTCTCCCAGAACGGTTCGCGCTTCGCGATCGGGCTCTGGGGCGACGAGCTCGGCCAGTCGCCCGAGGTCCGCGTCTACGAGCGCAACGCCTCGACCCCGCTCTGGACCTACGACCTGCCGGGCTCGGTGAACGAGCTCGACCTGAGCGCCGACGGTCGGCGCCTCGCGGTGGCGAGCAAGGCGGTGCACGCCAACATCGTCGGCGGGGGCGGCCGCATCGACCTGTTCCAGGTCGGCGACGAGGACATCTCCGTCGCAGGCCAGCCGCACGCGGGCTCCGCGGTGACGATCTCGACGCGGGGTCGCCCGACCTCGCCCGCGATCCTGCTGCTCGCGCCCTCGCTCGCGAACTCGCCGATCACCTTCCCCACGCTCGGCACGCTCTACTTGAGCCGCACGACGCTCTCGACGATGCCGATGGGCACGTTCGACGCGCAGGGCCTCGCTTCGGTCTCGCTGACGCTGCCCGCGACGGTCGGAACGACCCTCTACCTGCAGGGCTACAGCTCGTCGCCGCGGCGCCTCGGCCAGTCGTTCCTCAAGGTCACGACGCTGCCCTGAACCGACGCGGCGCGCGACGCGGAAGGCCCGGCCCCGCCGCGAGCCCGCCTCGAACCGGATCGTCGTCGGCCGCCCCACGTGCGCGGCGACGGCGCGCTCGGTCGGCGTGCGGGGCGCCCGCTCACGAACGGCTCGGGAAAAGCAACGAGGGCGCGCGTGCGCCCTCGTCGAAAACCGTCGAGGCGTCCTCGGTCAGTTCGAGTCGCCGTTGATCGACGTCGGCAGCAGGTCGCCGTTGAACTGCTTGCCCGTGAACCACGGGATCTCGGCGCCCGTGTTGTTCGGCGCGGCGCCCGCCTTCTCGACGAGCACGGCGAGGATCGTCGGGTCCGTGAACTGACGCGCGGAGGAGTACGCCACGTTGCCGTCGACGAGGATCCAGCCCGACTCGTAGTTCGTGGCGCCGACGATCTCCGACACGGCGTCGTTCGTCGAGTTGTGCAGGAAGGTGTTCGCGAACATCGCCGAGATCGTCGTCAGGGGGACCTTCTTCCAGCACGTGAAGGAATGCTGAGCCGAGAAGACCTCCTCGTTGTCGTTGAACATGAGGAAGTTGACGACGTTCGTGAAGTTCGCGCCGCCCGTGAGCGAGATCAGGATGAGATCGCTCTGGTGCTCGGCGCTCTGCCCCATGAACCGCGGGATGAAGACGCGGTCGGGAGAGCCTTCGTACTCCACGTCGTTCAGGTCCCGAACGCCGTCGCCGTCGAGGTCCGTCGGCTGGCTCGTCGGCGTCTTCGCCTTGTAGACGAGCGGGTTCACCGCGTACTGCAGGGCCGTGTTGCCGTCGACGACGATCTCGTCCCCCACGAGGAAGTTGAACGAGATCGGCGCGCCGGCGGCGTTCTCCGCGTAGCAGTACACGAAGCCCTTGTAGTTGTTCCCCGTCGGCGACTGACCGCTGTGGGCAGAGGTCAGGAGCGTGATCGTGTCGCTCGGCGTGAGGACCTCCGTGCGGTTCGAACGATCGCACAGGTTCCCCGGCACGCCGCCGACGTAATAGAAGTGGACTCGCACGCCGCCCTGCGCACTGGTGTTCGTGACGGTGAGCATCGTGTCCCGGCCCGGCGAGTGGTCGTACTCCGGGAAGATCAGGAGACTGCCCGGGTTGCGCCCGTCCGCATGCGCGGACCCGGCGAACGAGGACACCGCGACGGCGGCGAGGAGGAGAGCGCGTTGGAGCTTCTTCATGGTGGCTTTTGCGTGCAGTCGAAGGCCGTGGGAAGGTTCCTCGATCACTGGTTGTCGCCGTTCTGGGCGTCGGGGCCGTTGCCGAAGAGTCCGGTCGGGAGGAGCGCGCCGTTTTCCTGCGCGCACAGTTCGAACGGCAGGTCGGCGGCGACCGAGCCGTTCGCGCGCTCGATCAGCACCGCGTAGATCGCCGGGTCGAGGATCGACTCGGCGGAGCTGTACGCGACGTTGCCGTTGAGGATCATCCAGCCCGACTCGCGCTCGGAGAGACCGAAGATCTCCCGCGGGTCGCTCTGGTACTGGAGCGCCGTGTTGAGCGTCATCGCGCTCAGCGTCGTCAGCGGGATCTTGTCCCAGCAGTAGAACTGATACTGACCGCTGAACGGCACCTCGTTGTCGTTGTAGCCGGTGATGTCCAGGACGGTCGTGAACTGGCGGCCGCCGCTGAGGTTCACGAGCACCATCTCGCTGGCGTAGTTGCCGCCGGGGAGATCCTGGCCGAGGAAGCGCGGGATCAGGATCTGATCCGGAGCACGCTCGTACTCGGGCAGCGCAGCGTTCGGCCCGTTCAGGTCGCGGATGCCGTCACCGTCGTCGTCGTTCGGAGCGAACGGGTCGCCCAGACCGCGGAACGAGACGGCGTTCAGCGAGTACTGGAAGCTCGCGATGCCGTTGATGATCGTCTCCATGCCGATAAGCTGGTTGAAGACGATCGGCGTGCCGAGCGGGTTGCCCGGCGTCGCCGTGGAGTTCTTCGCGTACAGGTACACGTAGCCCTGCGTGTTCGCGCTGCCGACCGCGCTCGTGAGGAACGTGAGCGTGTCGCACGGGCTCAGCACGTAGGTGCGGTTCGTCTCGAGGCAGTTCGACTTGTTGATGAAGATCACCTCGATGCGCGTGTTCTGTCCGGTGCCGCCGCAGCACGCGTCGGTGACCGTGATCAGCGTCTTCGCCCCGGTGCGGTTGTCGAACTCCGGATACAGGAGCAAGCTGCCGCAGTCGTGGCGGTTGACCGGCGGGCACGGCTCGATCGGGCGGATCACGACGCAGGCCGTGTCCTCGCAGCCGCAGCTGTTGTAGATGCGGTAGCAGAACGTGTCGCCGGACTCGGGGAAGTCCGGACCGCGCGTGTACTCGACGAGGCGCGTCACGGGATTGAACGCGACCGCCCCGTGCTGCGGGAGCGTCGGGAAGCACGGCAGCGGACGCGTGCAGTCGATCGTCGGGTTCGCGAACGTGCACGGCGCGCCCGGCGAGTCGTTCGCGAGCAGGTCGAGCTCGATCGGGTCCGGGAGCGTCGGGTCGAACTCGAACAGATCGTCGACCGCGTCCGGCTTCGGATTGACGGTGACGGTCACCGTGCCGGTGCCGACGCACGACGGCGTGACCGACGTGCCGACCGTGTAGGTGAACGAGCACGTCCCAGTGAAGCCCAGCGCGGGCGTGAAGATCAGTCGGCAGCTCGAGCACGGCGAAACGCTCGTGCAGCCCGGGGTCACCGTCACCGTACCGCAGTTCGCGGGCGGCTGAGCGAGGACCGCGAGCGTGTGGCAATCGATCGTGCCGCAGCCCGTGCCGCTGACGGAGTCGTTCGCCGTGACGTCGAGCGTCACCGGCGTGTCCGGGCAGGTCTCGCCCGAATCCGGCTGGATGTTGAGCAGGCAGATCGTGACGGTCACCGTGCCGGTCGACTGGCAGCTACCCGCCGCGACGGTGTAGGTGAACGTCGCCGTGCCCGCCGTCGGAGCGGACGGCGCGGTGTAGACCACGCAGCAGCCCGACGTGCAGGGCGTCCCACCCGGGCAGGCGCCCGGCGCGCCGAGCGTGCCCTGCGAGGGCGCGCCGAGCGTGACGTTGCTGCAGTTCACCGTGCCGCAGGAACCGGCGAACGTGAACGGCAGACAGATCGGCACCGAGCCGCCCGGGCAGACGCGCGCCGTGACGTTCGGCGTCGTCAGCGTGCAGATGTTGACGGTGACCGTGCCGGTCGAGGTGCAGCCGGCGACGCCCGGCGCCGTCAGCGTGTAGGTGAACGTCGCCGTGTTCCCGCTCGGGTTCGTCGGCGCCGTGTAGCGCACGCAGCAACCCGAGGTGCACGGCACCGTGCCCGGGCAGGAGCCGGGCGTGCCCAGCGTTCCCTGAGAGGCCGCGCCGAGCGTGAGGTTCGCGCACGTGACCGTGCCGCAGGCGGGGCTCGCGGTGAACGGCAGGCAGATGTCGACGAAGCCGCCGGCGCAGACCGTCGCGGCCTGGTTCGGGGTCGTCAGGCGGCAGATGTTCACCGTCACCGTGCCCGTCGCCGTGCAGGCTGCGACGGCGGGCGAGGTCACCGTGTAGGAGAAGGTCGCCGTGTTGCCCGTGCTCCCGTTCGCGTTGTAGCGCACGCAGCAGCCCGGTGCGGCGCACGCGACGCCGCACGAGGGCGACACCGCGACGGTACCGCCGCCCGTCACCGCCGAGAGCGAAACGTTCGCGCACGTGATCGTGCCGCACGCCGCCGTCGCCGTGATCGGCAGGCAGATGTCCACCGTGCCCGTCGAGCACACCGTCGCCGTCGCGTTCGGAGCGGTCAGGCGGCAGATGTTCACCGTCACCGTGCCCGTCGCCGTGCAACCGGCGATCGCGGGCGAGGTCACCGTGTAGGTGAACGTGGCCGTGCTCCCGGTGCTGCCGGTCGCGTTGTAGCGCACGCAGCAACCCGGCGCGGCGCACGCGACGCCGCACGAGGGCGACACCGCGACCGAGCCGCCGCCCGTCACCGCCGAGAGCGAAACGTTCGCGCACGTGATCGTGCCGCACGCCGCCGTCGCCGTGATCGGCAGGCAGATGTCCACCGTCCCGTCCGCGCAGACGTTCGCCGTCGTGTTCGGCGCGGTCAGGCGGCAGATGTTCACCGTGACCGTACCCGTCGACGTGCAGCCCGAGAGTCCGGGCGCAGTGACCGTGTACGTGAACGTCGCCGTGCTCCCGGTGCTGCCGGTCGCGTTGTAGCGCACGCAGCAACCCGGCGCGGCGCACGCGACGCCGCACGAGGGCGACACCGCGACCGTGCCGCCGCCCGTCACCGCCGAGAGCGACACGTTCGCGCACGTGATCGTGCCGCACGCCGCCGTCGCCGTGATCGGCAGGCAGATGTCCACCGTGCCGTCCGCGCAGACGTTCGCCGTCGCGTTCGGCGACGTGAGCCGACAGATGTTCACCGTGACGGTGCCGGTCGCCGTGCAACCCGTCACCGCGGGCGAGGTCACCGTGTAGGTGAACGTGGCCGTGCTCCCGGTGCTACCGGTCGCGTTGTAGCGCACGCAGCAGCCCGGCGCGGCGCACGCGACGCCGCACGAGGGCGACACCGCGACCGTGCCGCCGCCCGTCACCGCCGAGAGCGAAACGTTCGCGCACGTGATCGTGCCGCACGCCGCCGTCGCCGTGATCGGCAGGCAGATGTCCACCGTGCCGTTCGCGCACACCGTCGCCGTCGCGTTCGGAGCGGTCAGGCGGCAGATGTTCACCGTCACCGTGCCCGTCGCCGTGCAACCGGCGATCGCGGGCGAGGTCACCGTGTAGGTGAACGTGGCCGTGTTCCCGGTGCTGCCGGTCGCGTTGTAGCGCACGCAGCAACCCGGCGCGGCGCACGCGACGCCGCACGAGGGCGACACCGCGACGGTACCGCCGCCCGTCACCGCCGAGAGCGACACGTTCGCGCACGTGATCGTGCCGCACGCCGCCGTCGCCGTGATCGGCAGACAGATGTCCACGGTGCCGGTCGAGCACACCGTCGCCGTCGCGTTCGGAGCGGTGAGCTTGCAGATGTCGATCGTGACGGTGCCGGTCGAGGTGCACCCGGTCGTCGTCGTCACCGTGTAGGTGAAGGTCGCCGTCGAGCCCGTGGGGTTCGCCGGCGCGGTGTACGCGACGCAGCAACCCGAGCTGCAGGGGACGCCGATCGGGCAGGTGCCGACGGTCCCGAGCGTGCCCTGGCTCGGGGTGCCGAGCGTCACGTTGCTGCACGAAACGGTGCGGCAAGGCCCGGAGGTCGAGAACGGCAGGCACACGTTGACCGTGCTCCCTGCGCAGACCGCGGCCGTCGTGTTCGGCGTCGTCACACCGCAGACGTTGATCGTGACCGTCGCCGTGTCGACGCAGCCGTCGACGTCGGTGATCCGGTACGTGATCGTGTCCGTGCCGGTGAAGGTCGGGTTCGGCGTGTAGCGGATGCAGCGCTGGCTGCAGAGCGAGTTCACGCACGAGGCATCCGTGACGACGCTCGCCGTGCCGTTCGCCGGGCCGGTGACGATCTCGAGGCCGTTGGTCGCGCAGGCGAGCGCGGTGTCGGAGGTGTCGTTGGCGAGGACGTTGATCGCGACCGGTCCGCTTCCGCGGCAGAGCGCGAGCGTGTCGTTGACGGCGTCCGGCGGAGTCGAGATGCAGTACGTGTAGATGACGCGCGCACGGACGCGCGAGCAGTTGCGGAACTGGATCGCCAGGTTGCCGCAGCCGTTGTGGATCGAGTCGGAGATCGCCGCGTGCGAGATCGAGATCGTGGTGCCCGAAGGACCGACGAGGAACTCGTTCGCGAGGACCACGGGGTCCGTGAAGCAGAGCGGGGCCTGACCGGCGGAGGTGTCGGGGCAGACGCGGCTCGTCAGCGGGATCGCGAAGAACGTCGAGCCGCCGTTCTGGGGCAGGTTGACGATGTGGTTGTCGTCGACGTTGAACGTGCAGGGCGTCGGGAGCAGCGTCGGGTGCGAGAGCTGGAACGTCGTGCGCGAGGTCAGCGTCGTGACGCACGGCGACAGAGTGGACGTGTTCGTCGCCGCCACGTCGCCGACGAGATAGCCCTCGAAGCGGATCTCGGCCTGCAGGAGCTTCTTGCAGCCGACCCCCGGGACCTGCGCCGGGTCGAAGCGCGGGAGGATCAGCGGGCAGACGAGCGGGCACGGGTCCGTCGCCGTGTTCCAATTCGGCGTGCCGAAGAAGTCGGTCGGCCCCGGCGTCGGCGGACACTGCGGCGACACGAGGCTCGACGGGAAGGCCGCTTCGTAGGCCACCTGCGGCTGAAGCGTCCCTCCGACGCAGCCCGCAGCCGAGGGCGCGGGACACTGCGGCGGACCGAGAAACAACACCGTCGAAGGCGGTGCCGGCACCAGTTGGTTCGTGCCTTGTCCGTTCGGGCTCGGCGAGCCTTGACGCACGACCTGCGGAAGTGCCGGCGCGGCGAGCAGCACCAGCGCAGTCAGGCGAAGGAACGAGCTCAACGAGGGGATGTGCGAGGACATGGTGCGCGTCGTTTCTCTCGAGTCGAGTTCGCACGGACGGAGCGAGGAGCGGCACCTCGTCCGACGTGCGAAGCGGTGATGGGGGGCGCGAGGCGCGTCGGAAACGTGCTGCGTGCGGGGCAGCGGTCGTTCATCGCGCGATCGGGGCGCCGTGTGCTGCGCATGCTCGCAAAGTCGCGCTGGAGCGTCAATGCAGCAGCCTGGAGAAGGGCGTCGTTACGCGAACTTCCAACGATCACTCGCGCGGAGCGCAGTGACGGAGGCGCATGCGTGAGCACGGAGCTTCCGCCTCTCCGTTCTTCGAAGTTGCAGTTCGCGTCGCGCGCCGTGTTCCCGACGTCGCGGCGAAACGAAGTGTCGCGCAGCCACGCGAATCCCTAGCCGCGGGTCTGCTTTCGAGCGCTGGAGCCCCACTGCAGCGCCGCCCGAGCCGAGCTCGCGCCCCGCGGAGACCGACCTGTGCCCGACCCGAGGGAACTCGGATTTCGCCGCATTCTTGGAAGTTGCATTTACTTTCCGGTGCCCGGACGCCGATCCAACTCGAGCATCGGGCGGGCGCGGGCAGGCGTCCCACCTCGAGAGGAGCACATTCATGATCAGGCAGACGGGCCGGATTCCGGCCATGGGCATCGGCGCAGTGGTCTTCGGTCTCGTCGGCACGACCGCGTTCGCGGGCTCGCAAGCGCAACGCGAGACGACGGCGGTCGCACTCACTCCACAGGGACCCCAGGTCGTTCGAACGACGGGCACCGCGGCCGCGACGCCGTCGAGTCCGACGGCGAACGGCGGCACGACGGTGCTTCCCATCGTCGCCAGCGGGGCGGTGTGGTCGCACGAGAGCGGCCTCGAGGGCTGGGTTCCGCGCACCGTTTCGACGGGCAGCGCGGGCACGCAGGTCTTCACGTCGGTGGGTCCGTTGACGGACTACACGCGCACGTTCTCGTCGTTCGACCAGAACCCGCCGCTCCCGATCCTCCAGTACGTCAGCCCGACTCCGACGCTCCACCACCAAGTGGCGTCGGCGGACACGATGGACGTCCACGCCGAGGTCTTCGACGTCGACTCGGGGCAGCCCGGCCTGCGGCGCGTCGTCGTGAAGGTCTTCTCCCCCACCGTGGCGGGAGCGAACTGGAGCTACAACTGGCCGACGCTCACGAACGGGCACGACAAGATCGCCGTGCGCATCTCGCGCGATGGAACGAAGGTCGTCGCGTTCGTATACAACATCTACACGAACCGCGTCGACGTCGCGAGCTTCGGCCCGACGAGCGCGGCGCCCGTGTCGACGTTCGCCGCCGACATCGGCAACACGTTCAACGCGATCGATCTCTCGGCCGACGGCACGAAGGTCGTCCTCACGAGTTCGCTCCGAGTCCAGGTGCACGACGTCGCGAACGGTTCCGTGCTCTACACGTCGATCCCGTTCGTGACGCTCTACTCGTCGCTGGGCATCTCGGGCGACGGCTCCTGCTTCGCGTTCGGCACGAACGGACAGGTGCGCGTCTTCCGCCGCAACGCCAGCACCGGCCAATACTCCGCCGCGTACACGCTGTCGGTCGCGGGCCAGAACTACTGCGACCGACTCGACGTCTCGGACGACGGCTCGACGCTCGTCGCGGGATTCAACTACATGGACACCTTCCGGCGCGTCGACGTCGTCGCGCTGGACCTGACGAACTACACCACGCTCTGGACGGACACGATCGTCGGCCAGGGTGCGTGGCAGAACGTCGTCTCCGACGTCGCCGTGAGCGCGAACGGCAGCCGCATCGCCGTGGGTCTGTGGGGCGACGAGCTCGGAGCCGCGCCGGAGATCCGGACCTATCGCCGCACGTCGGCGACGCCGCTGCGCAGCATCGATCTGCCGGGCTCGGTCTACGACCTCGACCTCTCCGCGGACGGCCGTCGCCTCGCGGTCGCCTCGAAGGCGACGCACGCGAACGTCGCCGCGGGCGGCGGGCGCGTGCAGCTCTACGAAGTCGAGAACCTCGACGTCGGCGTCGCGGGGATCCCGCACGTCGGCGGCACCGTGCAGGTCCACCTGCGGGGAACTCCGGGGCATCCCGCCGTGCTGTTCACGTCGCCGACGCTCATGGGAACACCGCAGACCTTCCCGAACATCGGGACGCTCTTCCTCTCGCGCACGGGGCTCGGCGTCCTCCCGGTCGGGACGTTCGACGCGAGCGGGGACGCCTTCGTGAACCTCAACACGGGGAGCACGGTCGGCGCGACGCTCTACCTGCAGGGGTACTCGAGCTCGCCGCGGCGCCTCGGCCACGACTGGGTCCGGCTGACCGTCGTGCCCTGACCCGCGCGCGACCGCGCGAAAACAGCGAGGCCGGGGACTGCTCCCCGGCCTCGCCGTTCTTGCACCGATGGGACTACGCGGACTCGATCACTGATCGTCGCCGGCCACCGGGTTGGGACCGTCGCCGAAGATCCCGAGCGGGAGGAGGTCGCCGTTCGTCTGCGAGCAGCGCTCGAACGGGAGGTCGGCCGCCATGTAGGCGCCCGTGCGCTCGATCAGCACCGCGTAGATCGCGGGGTTGTCGATCGCTTCCGGACCGGACGAGTTCGCGAGCAGACCGTCGAGCCGGAGCCAGCCCGCGTTGCGGCTGTTGTTGCCGAGGATCTCGTCGGGGTCGTCCGTGCCGAGCGAGTCGAGGAACCACTCGACCGACCAGGGCGCGAGGTCGCGGAGGTAGGGCTTGTCCCAGCAGTGGAATTCGTACTGGTGCGACAGCGGGTCTTCGTTGTCGTTGTAGCCGAGCACGTCGACGATCGTGCTGAACTGCGCGCCACCCGACAGCGCGATCAGGACGACCTGGCTCTTGAAGAGCTCGGTGCGCTTCGCGTTCGCGGCGTCCTGGCCGAGGTAGCGCGGGATGAGGATCTCTTCCGGCGCGCCGGCGTATTCGGGCGTCGCCCCATCCGGGCCGTTCAGGTCGCGGATGCCGTCGTGGTCGTCGTCGTTGATCGAGCGCTCCTCACCGAAGCCGAGGAAGGAGACCGCGTTCATCGAGTAGTCGACGTGGTCGAGACCGTTGATCACGAGCTCCTGGCCGATCAGGTGGTTGAACACCCACGGACGGCCGGACGTGTTCAGCGGGTCGGCGGGGTAGAACTGCTCCGCCTTCGCGTAGATGTACAGGTAGCCCTGGCGTCCGTTCGGATTGACCGCGCTCGTGAGGAACGTGAGCGTGTCGCAGGCGGAGAGGAAGTAGGAGCGGTTCGTCTCCGTGCAGAAGTCCTTCTCGATGAAGCGGACTTCGATCCAGGTGCCGCCGTTCGGGTCGTCGCAGCAGCTGTTCGTGACCGACACCAGCGTCAGGTCGCCCGCGCGGTTGTCGTACTCGGGGTAGAGGAGGAGGCTGCCGCACTGGCGGCGGTTGTACTCACGGCAGTCGGTCGGGACCTCGGGCGTGCAGTACACGTAGCGCACGCTGACGAAGATCTGCGACGTGTTCTGGAAGACGATGCTGAGGTTGCCGCAGCCGCCGTGCGTCGAGATGTCCGTCGCGCGGTGCGGGAAGTCGATGTTGCCGGTGCCCGTGAAGACGCTGGCGAGCACCGCGGGATCCGTCACGACGATCTGGTTCTGGTCGCTGTCGGCGAGGCCGGGGTGGCTCTCTCCCGAGGCGCCGTTCGCGTCGTTGACGCCGTCGAACACCGCGAGTTGATCGATGCCGTTGATCTGCGCGAGGACGTTCACCTGCGCCTGGCCCGGGATCGGCGTGTCGATCTGGAAGGCCGAGCCGAGGTTCCAGTTGAGCGTGCAGCCGGAGAGCGTCGAGGTGTTCTCCGCCGTCACGCTGCCCTGCACGCTGCCGCCGATGGTCACCTCGGCGCGGAGCAGGGTCTGGCCGGCCTGCGGGTTGAACTTCGGCACGTGCAGCACGAACTGCGCGCCGTCCCACGACGGCGTCGCGGGGCCGAAGCTGTCCGTGACGGTGTTCGTCGACTGAGTCGTGCCCGCGGGGCAGGTTTGCGTCTGAGCGAAGGCGACCGGCGCGAGGGCGACGATCGGCAGGAAACGAGCGAGGGTGCGCGAGAACATGGTCCCAGGTGTCCTTCCAGTTGCAGCCCGCGCGCGACGCCGCGGGGGCGGCCGAGCGGGGCGGGGTGTGGCTCCAAAGGTGCGGTGCGCGTCGGAGGCCGGCCCGGTGGCGCACGCGGCGCCCAGGGCGCCCCCGAAACGGGGCGCGCAGTTCCGACATCCTGTCGAGCCCCCCCGGCGGCGTCAATGCGAATTGGAAGATTCTTCCTGGTTTGGGCCGTTCTTTCCTGCCAGTTCGGCGCGTCGGCCGGGTTCGAAGACGGGGACGGGGAGTCGGGCCCCGAGTCGGCGGCTGCCGCCGGAGCGGCGTCGACCGGGCCGCACCTGCCGACCGGGACCGCCCCCGGGCCTCAGGCGGGCGGGGCGTCGCGCAGCGCGCGCTTCATGAGCTTCCCACTCCCCGTGCGCGGCAGGCTCTCGAGGAAGCGGAACTCCCGCGGCACCTTGTACCCCGCGAGGCGCGCGCGACAGAAGGCGCCAAGTTCCTCGGGGACGAGCCGCCGGCCCGGCCTCGGCACCACCGCCGCGCACACGCGTTCGCCCCACACCTCGTCCGGGCGCGCGAACACGGCCGCCTCGAGCACACCGTCGTGCTCGTAGAGCACGTGCTCCACCTCGGTCGAGTACACGTTCTCTCCGCCGGTCAGGATGACGTCCTTCTTGCGGTCGACGATCGAGACGTAGCCCTCCGCGTCGAGCACCGCGAGGTCGCCCGTGTAGAGCCACCCGCCGCGCAGCGCCGCCGCGGTCTCCTCGGGACGGTTCCAGTAGCCGGGCGTCACGGTCTCTCCGCGGACGCGGATCTCCCCCACCGTGCGCTCGTCCGCGGGGACTTCGACGTCGTTCGCGTCGACGACCTGGAGCTCGACCGTCGCGAACGGCCGGCCGGTCTTCGCGCGGTACGCGAGCTGTTCCTCCGGCGAGAGCGCGCGCAGGTGCTCCTTGAGCAGGCTGAGCGTCAGGTACGGGCTCGTCTCCGTCATCCCGTACGTCTGCACGTACTCGCAGCGGAACACCTCGAGGATCTCGCGCACGACCTGCGGCGCGATCGGCGCGCCGCCCGAGAGCACGAGGCGCAGGCTCGACCAATCGCGGTCGCGCGCGCTCGGATGGCGCACCATCAAGTTGAGCATCGTCGGGATCAGGTTCGTGAGCGTCACGCGCTCGCGCTCGAGCAGGTCGAGCGCGGCGAGCGCTTCGAACTTGGGCAGCACGACGTGCTTGCCGCCCGCCCACGTGATCGCGAACGTCGCCCAGGCATCCGCCAAGTGGAAGAGCGGCGCGATGTGCGCCCACGTGTCGCGCTCGGAGAGCCCGAGTTCCGCGAGCGTGCCGAGCGCGTGCACGGAGACGTTCCGATGCGTCAACATCACGCCCTTCGCGCGGCCCGTGGTCCCGCTCGTGTAGTAGAGGTGCGCGAGCGCATCGCCCGGCACGAGTTCGGGGGTGAACGCGCCCTCGCCGCGCGCGAGTTCCGCTTCGAGCTCCTGCTCGAGGACCGCGCCCTGCGCGGGCACGACGCCGGGAGTCCAGAGCACGTGCTCGATCGAGGTCGGAGCCGCGACGAGGTCCGCGACGAGCGGCGCGAAGGAGGGATCCGCGACGAGCACGCGTGGACCGCAGTCGGCGAGGATCTCGCGCTGCTCGCGCGCGACCAGGCGCACGTTGAGCGGGTTCAGGACCGCGCCGAGCCCCGCGGCCGCGTAGTACGCCTCGAGGAAGGCCTGGCCGTTCCATGCGAGGATCGACACGCGGTCGCCCGGCGCGACCCCGCGCGCGCGGAGCACGCGCGCGAACGCCGCGCAACGCGCGCGGAAGCGCGCGTAGTCGGTGGCGCGTCCGTCCTCGACGACGGCGACGCGGCGAGGATGGAGGCGTGCCGCACGCTCGAGCGTGTGCCAGAGGTTCATCGCGCGCGTCGAACGCTCACTCGTCGTCGTGCCGGAGCCGCGCGAGGATCGTGTAGTCCTCGAGCGTGCTCGTGTCCTGGACGGTCTCGACGCCCGCGGCGATGTCGCGCAGGAGCCGGCGCATGATCTTCCCGCTGCGGGTTTTCGGGAGCGCGTCGGTGAAGCGGATCTCCGCGGGCCGCGCGAGCTTGCCGATCTCGTGCGCGACGTGCTCCTTGAGCTCTTCGCGCAGCGCATCGTCGGGCTCGAGGTCCTTGCCGACGGTGACGAACGCACAGATCGCCTGCCCCGTCATCGAGTCCGGCCGGCCGACGACGGCGGCCTCGCACACCTTCGCGTGCGCGACGAGCGCGCTCTCGACCTCCATCGTCGACAAGCGGTGCCCGCTCACGTTGATCACGTCGTCGACGCGCCCGAGGATCCAGAAGTACCCCTTCTCGTCGCGGCGCGCGCCGTCGCCGGTGAAGTACCAGCCGGGGTACTTCTTCCAGTAGCCGTCCTTGAAGCGCTCCTCGTTGCCCCAGATGCCGCGGAGCATCGACGGCCACGGCCGCTTGAGCACGAGGAAGCCGCCCTGGTTGGGTCCGAGCTCCTTGCCGCCGTCGTCGACGATCGCGGGCTCGATCCCGAAGAACGGGCGCGTCGCGGAGCCCGGCTGCGTCGACGTGATGCCCGGGAGCGGCGTGATCAGGATGCTCCCAGTCTCCGTCTGCCACCACGTGTCGACGATCGGGCAGCGCTCGCGGCCGATCGTGCGGTGGTACCACATCCACGCCTCGGGGTTGATCGGTTCGCCGACGGACCCGAGCAGGCGCAGCGAGGTGAGCGAGTACTTCGCGGGCACGTCGTCGCCCCAGCGCATGAACGTGCGGATCGCGGTCGGCGCCGTGTAGAAGACGCTGACCTGGTGCTTGTCGATCAGCTCCCAGAAGCGCCCTTGGTGCGGAGCGTTCGGCGCGCCTTCGTACATGACGAGCGTCGCGCCGTTCGCGAGCGGGCCGTACACGATGTACGTGTGCCCCGTCACCCAGCCGACGTCGGCGGTGCACCAGAAGACGTCCTCGTCGCGCAGGTCGAACACGTATTGCGTCGTGAGGTACGCACCGACCATGTAGCCGCCGGTCGTGTGCACGATCCCCTTCGGCTTGCCGGTGGAGCCGGAGGTATAGAGCAGGAAGAGCAGGTCCTCGCTGTCCATCGCCTCGGGCTCGCACTCGACCGAGACCTGCGGCGCGAGGTCGTGGTACCAGACGTCGCGGCCCCTCACCCACGGCACGGGGTTCTTCGAGCGCTGCACGACGAGCACCGTGTGGACCTGCGCGAGCCCCTGCACGGCCTCGTCGACCTGCGGCTTCAACGCCTGCACGGCGCCGCGGCGGAAGCTCCCGTCCGCGGTGATGACCGCGGTGCACCCACCGTCGAGGATGCGCTCGCGCAGCGCGTGCGCGGCGAAGCCGCCGAAGACGACGGAGTGCGCGGCGCCGATGCGCGCGCAGGCGAGCATCGCGATCGCCGCCTCGGGGATCATCGGCATGTAGATCGCGACGCGGTCGCCGCGCTTCACGCCGCGCGCCTTGAGCACGTTCGCGAAGCGGCAGACCTCGAGGTGGAGCTCCGCGTAGGTCAGCGTGCGCGTGTCGCCGGGCTCGCCCTCCCACACGATCGCGCGCTTCTGCGCGCGCGGACCGACGACGTGTTGATCGAGGCAGACCGCGGAGGCGTTCAGCTTGCCGCCGACGAACCACTTCGCGAACGGCGCGTTCGTCCAGTCGAGCACCTTCGTGAACGGCTGCATCCACGGAAGCTCGCGCGCGATGCGGCCCCAGAACTCGTCGGGCTTCTCCAGCGACGCCTTGTACATGCGCTGGTAGTCCTCTTCGCGCCCGAGGCGCGCCTTGGCCGAGAAGTCGCGCGACGGCGGGAAGTGACGGTTCTCGTGCAGGACGTTCTCGATCTGCGACATGGGGCCTCCGGGGGGGATCGCCCAGCCTAGCGAGGGGTCGCGGACGAGCCAACGGACGCGCGGGCACGGCCTCGAAGTTCCAGGGCGAGGTCCGTCGAGTCGCACGCGTCGACGAAGCGCCGCGAGCGCCGCTCGAGAGCGGCCTCAGCGCGCGTCAGCCGCCGCGCTCGTCCGCCGCGCCCGCGAACGCGCAGCCCTTCGCGAGCGGACACGCGTCGCACGCGGGCTCGCCGCGCCGGCAGGTGGTCTTGCCGTGCGCGCGGAGGAGCTCGTGCGCGCCGCGCAACCACGCCGCGTCCGCGCGGAGCTCCTTCGCGATCGCGGCCTGCACCGAGCGGTACGTGCGCGCGTAGTTCCCGTCGTCCACGCCGTAGCCGAGGCGCGTGAGCACGCGCAGGCCGTTCGATTCGAGCGCGAGCTCGCGGCTCGCGCCGCAGAGCATCAGGATCTTCTCCGCGCCGGGCGCGCCGATGCCGGGGAAGAGCGCGAGCACCTTGCGCGCCTTCGGCAGCGGGAGCGCGAGCACGCTCCTCAAGTCCTTCCCGCCGTGCTCGAGCGCGAGCGCGCCGATCGCGCGCAGCTTGTCCGCGCGCTCCGCGGGCAGCATGCCGCCCTGCTTCGCGAGCGCGAGCAGCACGGAGCGCGGCGCGCGCGCGAGGTCTTCCGCCGTGAGGCCGACCTTGGCTTCGAGCGCGCGGTAGCACGCGAGCCGGCGCTCGTCGGTCTGCAGGTACGCGACGTTCTCCCACAGGATCCACTCGAGCGGAGCGCGCGGCGGCAGCGACGCGACGCGGCCGTGGTGCGCTTCGAGCAGCGCGATGCGGGCGACGAGCGGGGACGAGCGGGGCATGCGGGGTGCCGGATCGTATCTTCGGTCGAGCGCTCCGAGACGGAGATCCTCTCCGCGCGTCGAAACCCCGCGCGCTCCGTCCTGCACTCGCTCACGACCATGCGCCGAACCACGCTCGCCTTCCTGCTCCTCCTTCCGTCCACCCCCGCCTGCTTCGGCCCGTGCACCACGCTCGGGTGGAACAACCCGACCCGTCCCGACGAGTGGAGCGAGGTCCTCGATCGGCCGGGCCTGCCGAACCTCCACCGCCAAAGCGCCATGCTCTACCGCGGCGCGCAGCCGACGGCGGAGGGATGGAAGGAGCTCGAAGCGCTCGGCGTGAAGAGCGTGCTCTCGCTGCGCGGCTTCCACGACGACCATCCGCCCGAGGGATGCGCGCTCCGGTTCGAACACATCGAGTTCCACACGCTGCATCCCGAGGACGAAGACGTCGTGCGCTTCCTGCGCTTCGTCGCCGATCCCGCGAACCAGCCGGTGTTCGTGCACTGCGCGCACGGCGCGGACCGCACGGGCACGATGTGCGCCGTCGCGCGCATCGTGTTCGACGGGTGGAGCCGCGAGGACGCGATCCGGGAGCTGCGCGAAGGCGGCTACGAGTTCCACGCATGGAACGAGCAGCTCGTGCACTACCTGCGCGAGACGGACTTCGCGAAGCTCGCGCGTGAGGCGGGTGTCGAGCCGGCGGCCGCACGGTGATCTTGCCACCGCCGCCAGATCTTCGGAACGCAGCGCAGGATCCCGAAGAACGCTCGCGAGTCAGCGCTTGTGTCTACGGAGTTCGCGGATCGGGAACCATGTGGCGCCCGAGTACACGACGACGCGGTCCTCCTGCCAGAGCCCGACGAGCAAGTCATCGAGGCCATCGCCGTCGACATCTCCTCCGTTCGCGACGTTTGCGAAGCTTCGCCCGGCGTCAATCACGTGGAGCACGGACCCCGTGCGCCCCGAGAAGACCGTGACGCTCCGCCTCCGCTCGAGGTCCGATGGATCTTCGGAACCGACCGCGACCTCCGGGACACCATCGCGATCCAGATCCGAGAGGGCACACATCGAGTTCGCCGCTCCCCAGGGCAGCTGCGGTTCGAGGTAGTGCTCGTAGTCGCACAACAGCGCCGCGCCCTTTCCGGAGTACGCGCGCGTCGAGCTGTGGAGGCAACCGACGAGGAAGTCGGGCACTCCGTCGCCGCTCTGGTCGCTCGTCCGTGTGAGCGTCCAGCCAAAGCGAGCGCCGGTCTCGCACCGCCGCTGCTCGCTGCGCAGCACCCGGAGTATCCGTCCTCCACGACTCGAAGCCAGGTACACGCACCCGTCCGCGTCTGCGTCAGCGTCAGGTGGTGCCTCCCACGGTGCTCCGATCGCGAGGTCGGGGCGGCCGTCGGCATCCATGTCGGTGACGGCGCACACGGAGTGACCGAACCCGTCTGAACGCGGGCTGTCACTCCGAACGACCGACAGGAGCCGACCGTCCTTCCCTCCGTGGATCAGCACGCGCCCATTGCTTCGATCAGCCTCTCCGCCCGTGCTCGTCCCGGGTGCCCCGATGATCCAATCGAGCACCCCATCGCCGTCGACATCCGCAGCATCGAGCGCGCTCCCGAAGCCGTCCGAGTCCGCATCCGAGGGAATCTCGCGCAGGAGACGGAGCTCACGACCCGAGTACAGGCGCACGTACCCGTGACGCCAGTGAGGAGAACGGTCCTCGTCGATCGCACCCGCCCAGGCCGAGACGAGGAAGTCGGTGTACCCGTCTGCGTCGACGTCGCCTGCGATGGCGAACGCCGCGCCGAAAGCAGCGGGAGCGTAGGTGAGCGATGGCTGGAACGTGCGGGTCGGCGGGCCCTGGATCCTGTCGCTATCGGGTGCACCGGCACCCTCGAGGACACCGAGAAGCGTGCCCGCCTTCCCCGAGAAGATCCACACGCGGCCAGACTCGCGACGCTCCGAGCCCGGACTGCAGTCGCCGATCGCATGGTCGTAAACACCATCGCCATCGACGTCTCCGATCGTGGCGAAACGCCGACCGAAATGGCTCTCGCTCGCGCCCGCCCGACTCGAAGAAAACGGCGGCGAGGTCTGTGCGTCGACGAACGGGGCCTGATGCAGCGCAGGGATCGAAAGACAGGTGAGGAGGAATATCGGGAGCATGCACGCCACCGGAACGCGGCCTGCAACCCCAGAGTCCGTCCAGGGTTGCTCGAGATCCGGTGCTTCTGTCACGAGACCGCGGTCTCACTCCATCGTCTTGCCGAGTCCGCGGACCGAGCCGCCCTCACGCCCGCTTCTTGAACAGCGTCAGATACCGCGCGACCTTGCCCGCGAGGCGCACCGGGTGCTTGAGCTCGCGCGCGAGGCGCTTCGGGCGGCCGTAGAAGCGCCGATACCCCTCGCGGATCTTCGCCTCGATCGCTTCCTTGGTCATGTGCTCGTTGCCCTCGAGCGCCTGGAAGCCCGTCATCGTCGCGTAGTCGAAGTCGCGCTCGCCGTGCAGGAACTTGTAGAGCGGCGTGCCCGGGTACGCGGTCACCGCGCAGAACTGCACCTGATCCGGATCGAGCGTCTCGACCAGGTCGAACGTCTCCTCGACCATCGCCGGCGTCTCCTCGGGGAAGCCGACCATGCAGAACGCGCGCGTCTCGATCCCGTGCTCGCGGCACGCGTCGAACACGGCGAGGCTGCGCGCGACGTCGAGCTTCTTCTGCCCGTCGAGCAGCTTCGAGCCGCAGTGCTTCCGCTGGATCTCGACGTTGCCCGACTCGACGCCGACGGAGAGGTGGCGACAACCCGCGCGCGCCATGACGCGGATCAGCTCGGGGTCGAGCGTCTTCACCGCCGTCTCGCACTGCCACACGAGGTCGAGCTTCTCGCGCTCGATCCCCTCGCAGATCGCGACGATGCGGTCCTTGCGCGTCGTGAAGATCGGGTCGCGGAAGACGACGTGCGACAGCTTGTGCACGCGGTGGAGGTCGACGAGCTCCGCGATCACGTGCTCCGGCGAGCGGAAGCGGAAGCGCAGCCCCTGCGCGAGCGTGTACCCGCAGAAGGAGCAGTTGAGCGGGCACCCGCGCGAGCTCTTCACCGTCGTGATCGGTCCCTCGATCCCGGGGAAGCGATACACCTGGTTGTCGAGCAGGTGGCGCGCGGGGAGCGGCAGCTCGTCCAGGTTCGCGATCTTCTCGCGCTCGGGCTCGTGCACGACCTCGCCGCCCTTGGAGTCGGGCGAACGCCAGCTCGTCCCCGCGACGCCCGCGAGATCGCGCTTCGCCGCGACGCGCTCGGCGAGCTCGCGAACGGTGTACTCGGGCTCGCCGCGCACGACGACGTCGACGTTGTCGTGCTGGAAGATCTCGCCCGGCGTGTACGTGACCTGCGAGCCGAGGATCGCGACGGGCACACCGAGCTCCGCGCGCACGGCGCGGCACAAGGCGAGGTCGCGATCGAGCGACGTCGAGGACGAGTCGACGCAGACGAGCCCCGGCCGCTCCTCGACGATCGCCTTCCGGGCGCCCTCGGCGTCGAGCCCGCGCGCGTCCGCGTCGAGGATCACGACCGCGTGTCCCGCGGCCTCGAGGACGCTCGCGACGTGCGCGAGCTCGATCGGCGGGTAGAGCAGCCCGGGGTTGACCGCCATGCCGAAACCGCCCATCAGCCCGCGGCTGACGCGGTACTCGGGCGGGCTCGGCGGGTTGACGAGGACGATCTTCACGCGGGGGATGTCGGCCGGGAACGAGGCTCGGCGCGAGCCGAACGCGCCGAGCCGGACCCAAGTCTAGCCCGCGCCCTCGGCACGGCCAGGGAACGAACGCCCCGGAAGAGAGTTCTCGGACGTGCTTTCGACGCGCGTGGGAGCTCGGAGCTCAGGGACGTTCCAGACCATCTCGATCCGCCCCGAGGGACTCGGCGCGGCGCGCGCTCGTCGACGGCGTCTCGGGCGGGCGGAGTGCGAAGCTCCCCGAGTCGAGCGCGTTGCGCGACGGATCTCGGCGCGTTCGGGCTCGACCGCCGGGATTACTCAACGTCCTGAGCAAAACAACTCAAGGCACTGAGTCATCCGTCGCGACTTGATCGAAGCCCGCGTCCTAGCTGCCCGCTCAGAACCAGCCCTTCTTGTTGCGCTGGTACGTGTTGACGAAGTCGGCGTCGCTCTTCGTGAGGTAGATGATGCCCTCGATCAGGCCGATCAGGCCGCCGAAGCCGCACGTCACGACGGAGATGATGATCTGGATGATCCCCTCCTTCGTGTAGCCGAGGATGAACTTGTGGATGGCGAGGCTGCCGAGCAGGATTCCGAGCACTCCGCACAGGATGCGCTTCGACTCTTCCTGGGGTTGCTGAGCATCGTTCATGGTCTCTCTCCTTCGTCGTGGAGCGGCGCGTTCGGCGCCGCGGGGAATGGGATCACGTTCGACGCGCGCGGTTCCTCCGCCACGCGCCGTCTCCGAACTCACTCGCGGCGGAGCTCGCCGCCGAGCGTCTGCACCTCGCGCGCGACGCGCTCGAGGAACTTCGCGACGTCCTGGTCTCCGAGCGTGCGCTCGTCCGCGGCGAGCAGCACGTGGAACGCGAGCGACTTCTTGCCCGCGCCGAGGTTCGGACCCGTGTAGACGTCGAACAGCTCGACCGAGGACGCGAGCCCCTTGCCCGCCTTCTCGATCGCCTGCGTCACGCCGCGCGCGGCCGTCTCCGCGGCCACCGCGACCGCGACGTCGACCTTGACGGGCGGGAACTTCGGGATCGGCACGTAGCCCGGCGGGCGCTTCGCGCTTTCGAGCAGCGCGTCGATCGAGACCTCCGCGCACGCGACGTCGCACGCGAACTCGCCGACGAGGCCGAGCTTGCGCGCGATACCGGGCTCGAGCGGCGCCACGAGCGCGATCGGAAGCGCGGCTCCGGCGAAGCTCGCTTCGACGGCGCGACCGGGGTGCGCCCACGCGGGGATGCGCGCGCGCTCCGCGGCGTTCCAGACGAGCGCGGGGTAGCCGAGCGCGCGCGCGAGGTCGTCGAGCACGCCCTGCAGCGCGTGCGCGCGGTCCGCGTCGAAGCGCGCACCTTTCTCCGGCATCGGCGCGGCCCACGCGAGGCCCGCGAGGTGCAGCTCCTTCGGCTCGCCGCGCGCGTTGCCCTGCTCGGGCAGGTAGCCCTTCCCCACCTCGTACACGCGCACGTCGGCGCGGTGGCGGCGGTTCTTCGCGAGCGCTTCGAGCAGGCTCGGCACGATCGAGCGGCGGACGCGCGAGGCGCCCTCCTGGATCGGGTTCAACACCTGGACGTACGCCTCCGCGCCGACGCCGAGCGTGTCGATCATCGCGTCGGAGAGGAACGAGTACGACAAGGTCTCGTGGAAGCGCGCGGTGCCCGAGAGGCGGTCCTGCAGCTTGCGCACGAGCGCGCGCCGCGGATCGGCGGGCGGCGGCGCGAGCTCGGCCGCGAGCTTCCGCTCGGGGATGTTCCCGTAGCGGTGGATGCGCCCGACTTCCTCGACGAGGTCCTGCTCGATCGTGACGTCCTTCGTCGCGCGCGCGGAAGGCACCGCGACGTGGAGCGCGTCCGCGCCGCGGGTGACGCCGAAGCCGAGCGCCGTGAGGATCTCGGCGATGCGCGTGTCGCCGACGTCGTCGCCGAGGAGCTGGCGCACGCGGTCGCCGCGCACCTCGATCGTGCGCGCGGGGTCCTTCCACTCACCGACGTCGGTGATCGGCGCGGGGAGCGTGAGCGAAGGCTGCAACTCGGCGAGCAGCTTCACGAGGTGCGCCGCCGCCTTCATCGGCAGCGTCGGGTCGAGGCTCTTCTCGAAGCGCGCGGAGGAGTCCGTGCGCAGCGCGAGCCTCTGCGCCGTGCGGCGCACGGTCGCGGGATGGAAGCACGCGACCTCGAGCAGGAGCTGTTTCGTCTCCGGCGCGACCTTCGAGCCGTCGCCGCCCATGATCCCGGCGAGCGCGACGGGCTCGGTCCCCGAACAGATCAGGAGATCGGTCGCGACGAGCTTGCGCTCGACGCCGTCGAGCGTCGTCATCGCCTCGTTCGCGCGCGCGGTGCGCACGACGATGCCCTCGGGCGAGAGCCGCGTGCGGTCGAAGATGTGGTTCGGTTGCCCGAGGTCGAGCATGACGAAGTTCGACACGTCGACGAGCAGGTCGATCGGCCGCTGTCCGACCGCGAAGAGCAACGCGCGCAGCCAGTCGGGCGAGCGCACGGACTGCACGCCGTCGATCGGGAGCGCGACGTAGCGCGAGCACGCGGAGCTCTCGAGGCGCACGGGGAACGGCTTCGCGTTGCCGGTCTTCGGCAGCGTGACGTCGAGCGGCTTCAGGTGCCGCTTGTGCATCGCCGCGATCTCGCTCGCGATGCCGCGGTGGCACCAGAGGTCGGGGCGGTGCGTGATCGACTTGTTGTCGATCTCGATCGTCCAGTCGTCGAGGCCGAGCGCTTCCGCGACGGGCTTCCCGACGGGCAGGTCGAGCGGGAGCTCCCAGATGCCGTTGTGCTCGTCGCCGAGGCCGAGCTCGCGCTCCGAGCAGATCATCCCGCACGACTCGACGCCGCGGATCTTCGCCTTCTTGATCTTCACGTCGCCCGGGAGCGACGTGCCGACGACGGCGACCGCGACCTTGAGCCCCGCGCGCACGTTCGGCGCGCCGCAGACGATGTTCAGGAGCTCGGGCCCGCCGACGTCGACCTGGCAGTACGAGAGCTTGTCCGCGTCGGGGTGCTTCTCGCGCTTCACGACGTGACCGACGACGACGTCGGAGAGGTGCGGGAGGAAGCGCTCGAGCGCGTCGACCTCGCACGTCGAGAGCGTCAAGTCCTCGACGATCCGCTGCGGCGTGATGCCGGAGAGGTCGAGGTGCCGTCCGAGCCAGCGGTAGGAGATCTTCATCGAAGGGGGGGGCGGAGTGCGGGAGGGTGAGGACGCGGCGGTCGAAGCGCGCTCAGAACTGCTCGAGGAAGCGCAGGTCGCCCGAGAGCAGCATGCGCACGTCGTCGATGCCGTGGCGCAGCATGACGAGGCGCGAGAGACCGAGGCCGAACGCGAAGCCGGTCCACTCCTCGGGATCGATGCCGCCCGCCTTGAGCACGTTCGGATGGACCATGCCGCACGGGAGCAGCTCGATCCACGTCGAGCGCTTGCACACGGAGCAACCGTCCTTGCAGAAGGGACAGCGCGCGTCGAGCTCGAAGCCGGGCTCGACGAACGGGAAGTAGCCGGGGCGCAGGCGGATCTCGATCTCGCGCCCGAAGATGCCGCGCAGGAGCGTCTTCATCGCGCCGATCAGGTGCCCCACCGAGACGTCCTTCCCGATGCAGAGGCCTTCCATCTGGTGGAAGGTGTGCTCGTGGCTCGCGTCGGTCGACTCGTTGCGGAAGACCTTGCCGGGAACGATCGCGCGGAAGGGCGGCTTCAAGCGCTCCATCGCGCGCACCTGGACGGGCGAGGTGTGCGTGCGCATGACGACCTTGCCCGTGAGGTCGCGCTCGTGCGCGGCCTTCGTCGACACGTCGCAGAAGAACGTGTCCTGCATGTCGCGCGCGGGATGGTCCTTCGGGATGTTGAGCGCTTCGAAGTTGTACCAGTCGAGCTCGACCTCGGGCCCGTCGAGCACCATCCAACCCATGCTCGTGAAGAGGTCCTCGAGCTCGCGCGTCACCTGCGTGATCGGGTGGAGTCCGCCGCGCTCGAGCTTCGCGCCGGGCAGCGTCGCGTCGAAGCCGGCGCCGGAACGCTCGCTCGCGAGCGCGGCTTCCTCGAGCTCCGCCTTGCGCGCGGCGAGCGCGGCTTCGAGCGCCTGCTTGATCTGGTTCGCCTTCTGACCGGTCGCCTTGCGCTGATCGGGAGGGAGCGACGGGATCGAAGCGAGCAGGTTGGCGACGACGCCGCCCTTCTGGAGGAACTCGCGGTCGAGCGCGCGGAGAGCCTCGTCGTCGGACGCGGCGCGCGCGCGCTCGAGCGCCTGCTGGAGGAGCGTGTCGGGGTCGGTCATGGCTGGGTTCGCACTCGCTCGGGCCGAGCGCGGGCCAGGATTGAACCCGATTCGAGACGGCGTTCACAAGGCTGCGGCGGAGGCGAATGAGCTCCGGTCTCCGCCCCCAGCGCGCACGCGAAGGAGTCCACGCACGTGAGCGCCCCCGCGCGCTCTCCCCTACGCCATCCACCCCGGCAGCGCGGCCGCTTGGCGGATCCAATCCTTCATCTGCGCCTCGTCGAAGTCGTCCTCGTGCACGTCGATCCAGCGCGCGTCCTTCGCCGTGCCGCCGGCGGGCGGCGGGCGCAGCGCGGTGCCGCGGAAGAAGGTCACCTTGACGTACTTCGTGAACACGTGGAACGACAGGAACCACCCCGCGCCCTCGACGCCGTAGAACGGCGAGTTCCACTTCACCGCCTTCTGCACGCCCGGCACCGTGCGCACGACGAGCGCGTCGATCCGGCGCACGACGTCCTGCTTCCACCCGTCGAGCGCAGCGACGTACTCCGCGACCGGCGCGTCGCCGTCGCCTTTCGCGATCTGCGGATTGCCGCCGGAGAGGAGCTTCACCTTCGTCGCCGCGCGCGGCGTGCTGCCGCGCTTCGCAGCGCTCGCCGGCGCGCCGTCGCTCGTCGTGCTCGCAGGCTTCGTCGCGCGCGAGTTGCTCGCAGGCTGCGCCGCGCGGACCGCCTTCGCGGCCTTCGACGGCGTGCGCGGCTTCTCCGCCTTCGTCCCCGCGGGAGCCTTTGCGCCGTGATCCCGCTTCTCCGCCGTGCTCCCGCTCTTCGACGCGACGTTGTGCGCGATCGCGGCCTTCACGAGCGCCTGGAACGCGCGCGCGTCGACGCGCTCGCCCTCGCGGAGGTCGATCGCGCGGCGCGTCTTCCCTTCGAGACTCGCGTTGAAGAGGCGCGCGGGATCGTCGAGCGCCGCGCCGTGCGCGAACGTCAGCTTGACGACCTTCGCGTACGACTCGCCCGTGCACACGATCCCGGCGCACGACCACACCGGCGTGCCGCCCCACTTCACCTCCTCGACGATCGCAGGATCGACCGCGCGGATCAGCGCGCGCATCCGCGCGAGCGTCTCTCCGCGCCAGCCACCGAGCTCCGCGATCCGCGCGTCGATCGCGCGCGAGGCCGAAGCCGTCGAGGCGTCCTCCTCGCCGCGCGCCGCGCCCTTCGAACGCTTCTCCGCCTGCGCGCGGAGCATCCCGGTCCGAGCCGCGCGCGGAGTGCGACGCGTGTTCGATGTCTCCCGTTCGGCAGTTCGCTTCGGTGCTTTCACGGCGGTCCCTCCTCGAGTTCGACCCGACCAGGATGCCTTCCGTGCGTCGCGCGCGCAGCACGCGCTCGCGCTCGGAGCCGGGGTTCGCCGCGTTCCCTCCACGGGCCACGCGGCCGGGGCCGGAGCTTTGCGCGAACGATCCGGAGGAAAAAGAAGCCGCCCGCAGCGTCAGGAGTCGCTACGGGCGGCGGTGTCGATCCTCGGGAGGAGTCTCGACCGATCTCAACTCACTTGCGCGCGGCGCGCGCTTCGTTGACGAGGGCGTCGAAGGCCTTCGGATCGTGGATCGCGAGCTCGCTGAGCTGCTTGCGATCGAGGTCGATCTTCGCCTTCTTGAGGCCGTCGATGAACGTCGAGTAGCTCATCCCGCGCATGCGCGCGGCCGCGTTGACGCGGATGATCCAGAGGCGGCGGAACGTGCGCTTCTTCGCGCGGCGGTCGCGCGTGCTGAACGCCCAGGCGCGGATCAGCGTCTCGCGAACGGTCCTCCAGAGCCGGGAACGCCCGCCCCAGAAACCCTTCGCCTGCTTGAAGTAGCGGTTCTTCTTCTGACGGCGCGGAGCGCCCATCGTGACACGGACCATGGGTTACCTCCTTCGCCTCAGGGCTTGACCATGCGTCGGATCAGGGTGGACCACGTCGTGTTGAGCACGATGCGGCGACGCAGGTTACGGCGCGTCTTCCCGTTGTACGGCGCGTGCAGGTGGCCGCGACCGGGGTGGGCGCACAACGCCTTCCCCTTCTTGCTGATGCGGAAGCGCTTCTTGACCGCACCCTTCGACTTCATCTTGGGCATGGGACGTCCTCGTGGCTGTTCACGCTGCCCCGTTCGCTGGCATGCCTACCGCTTGCGGGGGCCGGGCCGGTGGGCCGGTCCGGACTTGGAGGGAAACAGGATACGGATCGACGCGCCGAGCACAAGGGGCGAAGTCGGTCGGCTCGCGCTCGGGCGCATCCGCGCCGGGTCCGCCCGGAAGGGACTTCCCGGCACGAATGCGAGTTCGCTGGAACGAGCGGGCTCTCGGGGTGCGCGCGGAGTTCGAAGCCCGGTCGAAAGGAGGCGCCCGCCGCAGGCCCCGGGGGTACCGGGAGCATGCGGACGGGCGCCGCGGACCCGTCGTCGCCCGACCGAGAGAGCGCGGGCGACGAGTCGTCCTTCCGAACTCAGGCCGCGGGCACCGACGCGAGCCGTCGGCTCGCGCGCGCCGCGTGCAGCACGGACGCGATGCGCACCGCGTCGTGGACCTGCTCGATCGTGACGCCGTGCTGCTGCACCGCGTGCTCGTGCGCGCGGACGCACGCCTCGCAGCCCGTGATCGCGCTCGCGGCGAGCGAGGCGAGCTCGAACTCCGCCTTCGACGTGCGCGGCGCGCCGAGGCGCGTCATGCGCAGCCGCGCGGGGAGGCGCTCGTACTCCGCTTTCCCCACCATGTGGCGGAAGCGGTAGTAGACGTTGTTCATCGCCATGAGCGCGGCGACGGCCATGGCGTCGTCCTTGGCGTCCTCGTCGAGCGCGCCGGCGCCGTCCGCGAGGATCGCGTCGCGCAACGCCTCGTCGCCGAGGACGTGCCCGCAGGACAACGCGACGAGCCAGCGCGCGCGCGGGGCGAGCGTCGATTCGGCGAGCACCGCGCGCAGGTTCATCCGGATGTCCTTCGCCGCGTCCGGGAAGGACGCAGCGAACGTCTCGAGCGCGCTCATCAGGCCACCTGCAGCGTCTTCTCGCCGCTCTTCCAGTTGCACGGGCAGAGCTCGCCGGTCTGGAGCGCATCGAGCACTCGCAGCACCTCGTCGACGCTGCGGCCGACCTCGAGGTCGTTGACGTTGACCCAACGGATCACGCCCTCGGGGTCGACGATGAAGGTCGCGCGCAGCGGCACGCCCGCGTCCTTGTGCAGGATGCCGAGCGCGTTCGAGAGCTCGCGCTTCGTGTCGGCGAGCATCGGGTACGGCAGCGACTTCAGGTCGGGATGCTGCTTGCGCCACGCGAGGTGGACGTACTCGGTGTCCGTGCTCGCGCCGAGGAGCTGCGCGTCGCGCTCCTGGAACTCCGCGTTGCGCGCGCCGAAGCCGGCGATCTCGGTCGGGCAGACGAACGTGAAGTCCATCGGCCAGAAGAAGATCACGCGCCACTTGCCCTTGAAGGACTGGTTCGTGAGGAGCTGGAACTCCTTGCCCGCGTCGATCGAGACGACGGACTGGAGCTGGAAGTCGGGGAAACGGTCGCCGATGGTGAGCATGGGAATCTCCTTGAGGGTGTCGCCCGAGTCGTCGGGCGTTGTTCGTGTGGAGAGAGCATCGCCCGCGCACGCTCCCAATCGAAATCGAGTGCCTGTATCCTCCCGATAGACCATGGCGATCGACCTCACCGCCGTCACCTTCGCCGAGCTGCGTTACGCCGTCGCGCTCCACGAGCACCGCCACTTCGGGCGCGCCGCGCGCGCGTGCAACGTGACGCAGCCGACGCTCTCCGCGCAGATCCAGAAGCTCGAGCGCACGCTCGGGATCACGCTGTTCGAGCGCTCGAGCAAGAGCGTGCAACCCACGACGGCGGGCGAGCGCATCATCGAGCAGGCGCGCGCCGTCCTCGACGCGACCGAGACGATCCGCGACATCGCGGAGAGCGGGCACTTGCCGCTGTCGGGACCGCTGCGGCTCGGTGTGATCCCGACGCTCGGGCCCTACCTGCTCCCCCACTTCGTGCCCGCGCTGCGCGCCGAGTACCCGAAGGTCGAGCTCATCCTGCGCGAGCTCAAGACGTCGGACCTGCTCGAGGACTTGGTGCAGCACCGCCTGGACTGCGGCCTGCTCGCGACGCCGATCCCGCTCCCCGGCATCGTCTGCGAGGACCTCTTCGAGGAGCCGTTCCACCTGCTCGCGCGGCGCGATCACGAGCTCGCGAAGAAGAAGCGGCTCGTCGAGGGCGATCTCGTGGGGCAGAAGGTGCTGCTGCTCGACGAAGGACACTGCCTGCGCGACCAGGCGCTGTCGCTTTGCCGCGAGACGCACGCGAACGAGTCGCAGCAGGACTTCCGCGCGACGAGCCTCGAGACGCTGCGCCACATGGTCGCCGCGGGGATGGGCACGACGCTCCTGCCGGCGCTCGCGCTGCGCAAGGACGAGGGCGAGCTCGTGGCCCTCGCGTTCGAGAAGCCGTCCCCCGGGCGGCGCGTCACGCTCGCGTGGCGCAAGACGCATCCGCGCGCGCCGGACTTCCGCGAGCTCGCGCAGTTCATCCGACTGAACCTGCCGCCCGGCGTCGCGGCGATCGCGGGCAGGCCGCGCGTACGCGGCTGAAGACCGGCTCGGTGCGGCGCGTCGACGGGCCGCGCGCTCCCCACGAACGACGACGGGCCGCTGACGCGGCCCGTGGAGCGTGCGACTCGACCGAGCGCGCTACTTGTGCGCGAGCAGCATCGTCATGCGCTTGCCCATGAGCTTGGGCGCCATTTCGACCTTGCTGATGTCCGCGAGCGTGTCCGCGACCTTGCGCATCACGTCGTAACCGTGCTCGGGGTGCGCCATCTGGCGGCCGCGGAAGATGCACACGACCTGCACCTTGTGGCCTTCCTCGAGGAATTTGCGCCCCGCGACGAGCCGGTACTCGAGGTCGTGCTTGTCGATCGCCGGGCGCACGCGCAGCTCCTTCAAGCCGCCCTTCTTGTGGTGCGAGCCCGACTCCTTCTTCCGCTGCGCGTACTTGAACTTGCCGAAGTCGAGGATGCGGCACACGGGCGGCTTCGCGGTCGGCGAGACCTCGACGAGATCGAGGCCGGCTTCTTCGGCTTTCTTGAGCGCCTCCTGCGTGGTGAGGACGCCCACCTGCTCCCCGTTCTGATCGATGAGGCGGACTTCGGGGATGCGGATCTGGCGGTTGATGCGGTATTCGGTCGAGGTCAAGTGACTCCTACGGGTTCGGGAAGGGATCGGTGCGCGGGCGCGAAGGCCCGGGTAGAGAATAGAGCCGCCCCGCGAACGCCGCCAGGGGCGCGCACGGGGCGGCGGAACGAGACGCGGCCGGAGCGGCGCGCGGGCGAACCCGGGAGACTCCCGGGGGCCCTCACGCGGGGGTCGTCGAGCCGGGCGGCAGGACGCTGCGGATGTGGACCTCGGCGAGCTGCTCGGGGGTCACGACGGACGGGGCGTCGGTCATGAGACACGAGGCGCTCGCGGTCTTCGGGAACGCGACGATGTCGCGGATGTTGTCCATGCCGAGCGAGAGAGCGCAGAGGCGGTCGAGGCCGATCGCGAACCCGGCGTGCGGCGGCGCGCCGAAGGAGAGGGCCTCGAGCAGGAAGCCGAACTTCTTCTTCTGCTCCTCGGGGCCGATCCCGAGGATCGAGAAGACCTTCTGCTGGACGTCGCCGCGGTGGATTCGGACGGAGCCCGAGCCGAGCTCCCAACCGTTGAGCACGAGGTCGTACGCGCGCGACATCAGCGCGGCGAGGTCCGGGTTCTCACCGCCCATCGTCCAGTCCACGGGCGCCGTGAACGGGTGGTGCGCGGAGAACCAGCGCTTCTCCTGCTCGTCGTACTCGAACATCGGGAAGCTCGTGACCCACGTGAAGCGCCACTCGCCCTTCGCGAGGTCGAACTTCTTGCCGAGCGCGACGCGCAGCTCGCCGAGCACGCGCCAGACGAGGTTCTGCTTGCCGGCGACGAAGAGCAGCGTGTCGCCGTCCTGCGCCTGCATGCGCGCGCGGAGCTTCTGGCCCTGCTCGCCGGCGGTGAACTTCGAGAGCGGACCGCTGCCGCCTTCCGCGGCGAGCTTCCACCACGCGAGGCCCTTCGCGCCGGAGCTCTTCGCCTGCTCCTCGAGCCCGTCGATGTCCTTGCGCGTCAGCGGGTGCTGCGCGGGCACGCGGATCCCCATCACGCGCTCGCCGCGCGCGATCGTGTCGCGGAACACGGCGAACTCGCTCTGCTTCGCCCACTCGGCGAGGTCGACGAGCTCGAGCCCGTAGCGCAGGTCCGGCTTGTCGACGCCGAAGCGCTCCATCGCCTCCTTCCAGCTCATGCGCGGGAAGGGAATCGCGACGTCGAGGCCCATCGCGTCGCGGAACGTCTCGTGGAGCACCTGCTCCCACGTGCGGAAGATGTCGTCTTCCTCGACGAAGGACATCTCCATGTCGAGCTGCGTGAACTCGAGCTGGCGGTCGGCGCGCAGGTCCTCGTCGCGGAAGCAGCGCGCGACCTGGAAGTAGCGGTCCATGCCCGCGACCATCAGGATCTGCTTGAAGAGCTGCGGCGACTGCGGGAGCGCGTAGAACTCGCCCGGGTGCACGCGGCTCGGCACGAGGAAGTCGCGCGCGCCCTCCGGCGTCGCCTTCGTGAGGATCGGCGTCTCGACCTCGACGAAGTTCTGGCGCTCGAACGCGCGGCGCATCGCGTTGATGAAGCGCGAGCGGTGGATGAAGTTGCGCTGCATCAACGGGCGGCGCAGGTCGAGGTAGCGGTACTTGAGGCGCGTCTCGAAGGACACGTCTTCTTCCGCGTCGATCGGGAACGGCGGCGTGTTCGAGCGCGAGAGGATCTCGAGCCGGTCCGCGACGACGTCGATCTCGCCCGTCGGACGGTTCGGGTTGACGTTGTGCGGCTCGCGCGCGACGACCTTGCCCGAGACGGAGATCGTGAACTCGGGGCCGAGCTTGACGGCGTCCGAGAGCTCGGGGCCGAGGACGACCTGCGTGATGCCGTAGCGGTCGCGCAGGTCGACGAAGTAGACGCCGCCGTGGTCGCGCCGCGCGTGGACCCAACCGTTGAGGGTCACGCGGGAGCCGACCGCTTGCTTGCGCAGCTCGCCGCAGGTGTGGGTCCGTCGCCAGTCCGTTTTCGTGTTCGTGCTCAAGGAGTGCGTGGAGCTCGGGGTCATGCTATTCCGATCGGAATTCCCGGGCCCGCAGCCTCATCAATGCACGACGGAGGGAGGCTTCCGCACGCAAAATGTCGAGCGGCTCGCCTTCTTGGACCCGCCCCTGGGAAAGACGTTCCCGAGCGCGGCGTTCGGCCGCCCGGGCGCGCTCCTCGTCGATCTCGTCGGGGCGCTCCCCCGCCTCGGTGACGACCCGGACGGTGCTGTCCCGGACCTCGCAGAAGCCGCCGGAGACGTAGAGCACCTGCTCCTGGCCCCCGACGCGGTACCGCATCAGCCCGGTGTCGAGCGCCGCCACCATGTTCGCGTGGCGGGGCAGGATGCCGAGGTCGCCGTCCGCGCCCGGAACGCGCACCGACTCGACCGTCTGGTCGAAGGCGATGCGCGCCGGCGTGATCACGCGCAGGGTGAGGGAACCGGCCATGGCTCAGCTCTTCTGCTTCTTCGCGCGCTCGACGACTTCCTCGATGCTGCCGGCGTACATGAAGGCCGACTCGGGGAGCTCGTCGTGCTTGCCCTCGATGATCTCCTTGAAGGAGCGCACCGTGTCCGCGCGCGAGACGAACTTGCCGGGCGTGCCGGTGAACTGCTCGGCGACGAAGAACGGCTGCGAGAGGAAGCGCTGCATGCGGCGCGCGCGCGCGACGACGCGCTTGTCCTCGTCGGGGAGTTCCTCGATGCCGAGGATCGCGATGATGTCCTTGAGGTCGGCGTAGCGCTGGAGGATGCGCTGCGTCTCGCGAGCGACCCAGTAGTGCTCTTCGCCGACGACCTGCGGGTCGAGCATGCGCGAGGTCGACTTCAGCGGGTCGACGGCGGGGTAGATGCCGAGTTCGGCGATCGAACGCTCGAGGATGATCGTCGAGTCCAAGTGCGCGAAGGTCGCGACCGGCGCGGGGTCGGTGATGTCGTCGGCCGGGACGTACACGGCCTGCATCGACGTCACGGAGCCCTTCTTCGTCGAGGTGATGCGCTCCTGGAGCGCGCCCATCTCGCTCGCCATGGTCGGCTGGTAACCGACGGCGCTCGGCATGCGGCCGAGGAGCGCGGACACTTCCGAGCCCGCCTGCACGAAGCGGAAGATGTTGTCGACGAACAGGAGCACGTCCTGCCCCTTCACGTCGCGGAAGTACTCGGCCATGGTCAGGCCCGAGAGCGCGACGCGCAGACGCGAGCCGGGCGGCTCGTTCATCTGGCCGAACACGAGCACGGCGTTGTCGATGACGCTCGCCTCGCCGCCGTCCGGCTTCTTGTACTTCGCCTCGCTCATCTCGAGCCAGAGGTCGTTCCCTTCGCGCGTGCGCTCGCCGACGCCGCAGAACACGCTGAAGCCGCCCTTCTCGACGGCCGTGATGCGGATCAGCTCCTGGATGAGCACCGTCTTGCCGACGCCGGCGCCGCCGAAGAGGCCGATCTTGCCGCCCTTCGCGAACGGGCAGAGGAGGTCGACGACCTTGAGGCCGGTTTCGAAGACCTCGGAGATCGCCTCCTGCTCCTCGAACTTCGGCGCGGGCCGGTGGATCGGCCAGGTCTCGCCGGCGGCGACCGTGCCCTTCGTCAACGTGTCGAGCGGCTGCCCGAGCAGGTTGAAGAGGCGGCCCTTCGTGCGCTCGCCGACCGGCACCGCGATCGGGTTGCCGGTGTTGACGACGGGCATGCCGCGGCGGCAGCCGTCCGTCGTCGACATGGCGACGCAGCGCGCGACGTCGTTGCCGAGGTGCTGCGCGACTTCGAGCGTCAGGTCGATCCCGCGCGCCGCGTCGGTGACGTGCAGCGCGTTGTAGATCGGCGGCAGGTGGCCGGACGGGAAGCGCACGTCGACCACGGGGCCGAAGATCTGCGCGATGGAGCCGTTCTGGAGCGAGTTCTTGGTCGTCGTCATGGTTCGTACCTGGTGCGTCAACGCAGAGCCTCGGAGCCGCCGACGATGTCGAGCAGTTCCTTGGTGATGTTCTCCTGGCGCTTCCTGTTGTAGACGCGCTTGAGCGCGTTCTGCATGGTCTTGGCGGCGTCGGTCGCGTTCTTCATGGAGACGCGGCGCGACGCGTATTCGCTGGTCAAGGACTCGAGCAGCGCGTTGTAGATGCGCGTCTCGAGGTAGCGCGGTACCAGGCGATCGAAGATCGTCGCCGCGTCGGGCTCGAGGATCACGTCGCCGCCGGACTTGCCTCCGTCGCCCTGCATCGTGCCCGCTTCGATCGGGAGGAACGGCACGACCTTGGGCACGTAGCGGACGACGGACTCGAAAGCCGTGTAGAGCACGACCACGTCCGAGTACTTGCCCGTGAGGAACGCCTCGGAGCAGAGTCGCGCGGCGCGCGCGGCGGCGCGGTAGTCCGTCTGCTCGAGCGGCGGCTCGACGAGGAAGCGTTCGACCTCGCGCCCGCGGCGCGTCAGGTACTGGTAGCCCTTGCGGCCGTAGACGTAGTAGTCGACCTCTTTGCCCGGGTGCTCCTTCAGCCACGTCTCGAGCACGCGGAACACGTTCGAGTTGTACGCGCCGCACAGTCCGCGATCGGACGTGACGAGCAGGATCAGCGTGCGCGAGCCCGCACCCTTCTGGAAGAGCGGCCGGTCCCCCACGTCGTCGCCGAGCATCCCGGCGAGGCGCGTCACCATGCCGGTCACTTCCTGCGAGTACGGCCGCGACGCGACCGCGCGCTCCTGGAAGCGACGCAGCTTCGTCGTCGCCACCATCTCCATGGCGCGCGTGATCTGGCGGATGCTGCCGACCGATTTGATGCGGCTGCGCAGTTCGCGAATGGAGGCCATCGTGGGGTTCCGGAGGTCGCCTTGGGGTGCGTCTTCGAGGTCGGGTCAGGGACGCGCGGTCACTTCTTCGCCGACGTCGGGTTGAGCTGCGCCTTGACCGTCGCGATGGCCGAGGCGAGCGTCGCCTTGGACTTGTCGGACAGCTTCTTCGTCGTGCGGATCTCCTCGCCGACCTCGGGGTGGCGGTCCTTCATGTACGCGAGGAACGCCTTCTCGAACTCGACCACCTTCTTCGCCGGGAAGTCGTCGAGCCCGCCCGACGTGCCGGCGTAGATGATCTGGATCTGCTCTTCGACGGGGATCGGTTGGTACTGGCCCTGCTTGAGGAGCTCGGTCAAGCGCTCGCCGCGCGTGAGCTCCTGCTGCGTCGCCTTGTCGAGGTCGCTGCCGAACTGCGCGAAGGCCGCGAGCGCGCGATAGGACGCGAGGCCGAGGCGCAGACCGCCGGCGACCGTCTTGTCCTTCATCGCGCCGATCTGCGCGGAGCCGCCGACGCGCGACACCGAGATGCCGGCGTTCACGGCGGGCTTGATGCCGGAGTTGAACAGCGCGGACTCGAGGAAGATCTGGCCGTCCGTGATCGAGATCACGTTCGTCGGGATGTACGCCGCGACGTCGCCTTCCTGCGTCTCGACGACGGGCAGCGCGGTGATCGAGCCGCCGCCCTTGACGAAGCGCTTGTTGATCTTCGGGGCGTCGCGGCTGATCTTCGCCGCGCGCTCGAGGAGACGGCTGTGCAGGTTGAACACGTCGCCCGGGAACGCTTCGCGGCCCGGCGGACGGCGCAGGAGCAGCATGACCTGGCGGTACGCGAGCGCCTGCTTGTACAAGTCGTCGTAGCCGATCACGACGTGGCGGCCTTCGTCGCGGAAACGCTCGGCCATCGTGACGCCGGTGTACGCGGCGAGGTACTGCATCGACGCCTCGTCGTTCGCCGAGGCGGAGACGACGATCGTGTACGCCATGGCGCCGGCGGCCTCGAGCTTGCGCACGACGTCGACGATCGTCGACTGCTTCTGGCCCATCGCGACGTAGACGCAGAGCACTTGATCGGGGTTCTTCGGGTCGCCGCCGCCCGTGACCTTCTGCGCGATGAACGTGTCGATCAGGAGCGCCGTCTTGCCCGTCTGACGGTCGCCGATGATCAGCTCGCGCTGGCCGCGGCCGATCGGGATCATCGCGTCGATCGCCTTGATGCCGGTCTGGAGCGGCTCCTTGACGGGCTCGCGCTCCACGACCGACGGCGCCGGCGACTCGATCGTGCGCAAGTCGGCGTCCGTCGTGCCGAGCGGACCGCGTCCGTCGACCGGGTCGCCGAGCGCGTTCACGACGCGGCCGAGGAGCGGGTTGCCCGTCGGCACGGAGATGACGCGGCCCGTGGTGCGGACGGCGTCGCCTTCCTTCACCTTCGTCGCGTCGCCGAGGAGCACGCAACCGACGTTGTCCTCCTCGAGGTTGAGCGCGACGCCGCGCACGCCGCCCGGGAACTCGAGCAGCTCGTTCATCATGCAGTCGTCGAGGCCGTACACGCGCGCGACGCCGTCGCCGACGGTGAGCACGGTGCCGACGCTCTGGAGGCTCTTCTCGCCTTTGTACGAGGCGATCTCCTTCTCGAGGATCGAAGTGACTTCTGCGGGGCGGAGGTCCATGGCAGTCCTGGTTCTGTGCGTTCGAGGTTGGAGAGCTCTCAGGTGCGGGCGGAGACGCCGAGCGGCGCCTCCATCATCCGACGGCGCAGCGCGTCGAGGCGTCCTTGCACCGACCAATCGATCATGCGGTTCGCGGCCGTCACGCGGACGCCGCCGACGAGCTCGGGAACGACCTTGTTCTCGAGCTTGACTTGCTTGCCGAGCACGGCGCCGACCTGGCGCGCGAGCGCGTCCTGTTCGGCGGAGCCGAGCGGGCGCGCGCTCTCGACGACGCCCTCGACGATCCCGCTTTCCTGGTTCGCGAGGCGTTGGAAGGCCCGCCCGAGGGAGCGGAGCACCTCCTCGCGCCGGCGGTCGAAGGCGAGCTGGACGAAGTTGAGGACGAGCACGTGCGCGCCCGCCGCCTTCGCGAGGGCGAGCGAGCGCCGCTGCGCGCGGTCGAGCCGCGGCTCGAAGATCTCGCCGCCGCCCGGGGCGCCGAGCGCCGAGGCGAAACGCGCCACGTCCGCCTGCACGGCGCCGAGCGCGCCCTGCTTCTTCGCGAGGCCGTACAGAGCTTCGGCCCAGCGCAGCGTGACGGGATCGACGATCACGACCGGCCGTCCTTGACCGACGCGACGAGCTCTTCGACGAGTCGGCGATCGTCCGCGGCGTCGATCTTCTTCTGGATCACCTTGCCCGCCGCGTTGAGCGAGAGGTCGACCACCTCGCGACGGATCGCGGAGACGGCCTTCTCCTGCTCGGCGCGGATCTCGGAGCGCGCGCGCTCGAGCATCGCCGCCGCTTCCTTCTTCGCCTGCTCGGCGAGCTGCTTGTCGCGCGATTCGGCGCGCAGGCGCGCCTCCTCGACGATCTGCGCCGCCTGACGGTTCGCCTCGGCGAGCTTCGTCTCGACCTCGGCGCGGGCCGACTCGGCCCCCTTCTTCGCCTCCTCGGCGGCGTGGATCGCCTTCGCGGCGGTCTCGTCGCGGGCTTCGAGCGCTTTGGTGACCGGCCCCATCACGACCTTCCAGATGAAAGGCAGCGAGAGGAGGAAGATCAACCAAGTCCAGAAGGCGATGCCGATCGAATGCGGATCGAGCGGGTTGAACCCGCCTTCGCCTTCCGAAAGGAGCGCGAGGTTGAGGAACGTGTGCATGGCTCTGGGCCTGTCGACGATGCGTCGCGGTGCGTGCCGGAGGAAACGAGTCGGACGAGCGGACTCCTCGCGCGCTCGGCGCGGGAGCTCGCGTGCCGGAGCGCGGCCCGCGAGGACCGCGCGTCCGGCCGAAGGCGGCTCAGGCGATCGCGATGAGCAGCGTGATGACGAGGCCGAAGAGGCCGACGCCTTCGATCAGCGCGGCGAGAAGGATCGCGGCGCCGCGGATGTCGCCCTGCGCTTCCGGCTGACGGGCGATGCCCTCGGCGGCCGCGCCGCCGATCTTGCCGATGCCCATGCCGACGCCGATGGCGACGAGACCGGCACCGATGCCGGCGCCCATCTTGGCGATCGCGAGCGACTCTTCGACGGGGGGAACGTTCATGAAATGGTCTCCTCGATGCGCTCGGGCACGGAGCCGTCGCGCGGGGTTTGGGGTTACTAGTCCGGTGGTTCTCTGGTGGTCCCGAGCGCGAGCGGCGCTCAGTGCTCGGGATGGATCGATGCACCCACGAACAGGATCGTGAGCTGCGTGAAGATGTACGCTTGGAGCAGCGCGACGAACGACTCGATGATCATGATGAAGATCGCGAAGCCGAGCGCGACGGGCGACGCGGCCCAGCCGACGGCGGGCGACGCGGTCGCGGCGAAGTAGAAGATCAGGCCCATGAAGGAGAGCACGACCATGTGCCCGCCCGTCATGTTCGCGAAGAGACGGATCATCAAGGCGAACGGCTTGATCACGAGGCCCGCGAGCTCGACGACGAGCATCAGCGGCCAGATCGCGATCGGCACGTGCGGCACGAGGTGCTTCCAGAACGCGACGGGGCCCTGGGCGACCATGCCGCCGCCGATCATCGAAAGGAACGTGAGCACCGCGAGCGCGCCCGTCACGAAGATGCTGGCCGTCGCGGTCGCCGAGTGCGGCACGAGGCCCATCAGGTTCATGAACAGGATGAAGAAGAACAGCGTGAGGAAGTACGGCGTCAGTTTGCGCCCCACTTCCTTGCCGAGCGTCGCGACGACCATCTCGTCGCGCACCCAGAGCGCGAAGCCCGCGAAGATGCGCGTCAGCCAGTCGCCCTTCCCGGTGCGCAGGTAGCCCGGCACGCCCGAGAAGCAGACGAAGATCAAGAGCACCGCGGCGACCTGGAAGACCTGGAGGTTCGTGGCGACGAGCTGCACGCCCGGCTTCGCGAGGTCCATGTCGAACAGCGTCCAACCCGCGGGCAGGTCGATCGCGAGCAGCGCCGCGGCGTGCTCCCCGTGTCCGGCGACGAGCTTCGCCGGCATCAGGTGCATGTAGAGGAGTTGGAAGACGTTCTCGTTCGTGTGGTGCTCGGCGTACTGCGCGGTGAACACGCACGCGCCGGCCACGACGAGGAGCACGATCCAGAAGCGGACGCTCGCGAAGAGCGTCCCGAGGACCTGACCGAAGCTCATGCGCGTCGCTCCTTGGCTTGACGCAGGTTGTCCGCGGTGCCGATCGCGAGGAGCGCGAAGGCCGTGGCCGCGAACGCGACGAGGAAGCTCCTCCAGTCGAACCACCGCGCGACCGCGGGGACGTACCGCAGCGCGAAGGCGGCGATCAGGAGGACGAACAACTTGAAGAGGAACCCCTCGACCATCGATTGCAGCGCGCGCTGCGGACGGTGCACGAGGTGGTGCCGCGTCCACGCGAGCGAGAGCCCGGTGAAGCTCGCGCCGACGAGGAACCCGGCGAGGACGCCGGCGCCCAACGCCCCGCCGAGCTGCCAAGCGACGAGGCTGGCGGCGGCGAGGAGCAGGAGCGTGAGGACGGTCGTGCGGGTCACGGCGCGTGCGGGGGTCGGGGGGATCGCGAGGACGGATCGGCGCGTTCGTCGTCCGTCGCGCGCGGCGCGGAACGAGCGGCGCGCGAGCCGCCGGGGGGGATGGCTTTCAAGAGCGAGTAGAAGCCGAGCCCGGCACCGAGGAAGATGCCGAGGACGAGCAGCCACGGACGCGTGCCGATCCGCGAGTCCAGCCATCCGCCGAGGAGTCCGAACACGGCGACCGCTGCGGCGAACTGGAAGCCCAGCCCCGCGTAGCGCGTGAAGTCGCTCGTGAGCTCGCCGCGCGCGCGCTTCGGCGCCGGCTCGCGGCCGTCGGAAGGGCGGGAGTCCATGACGTCGTTGCGAACGCGCGGGATTTCGGATCGGAGAGCGGATGCGCTCGGACCGCGCGCGACGCGCGACCGATCGCTCCTGAGGGGTTCTTCGAGAACGACGGAAGACCGCGCGGGCCTTCCGGGATCGACAGGGGCGGAGAGTGTAGGGATGCGGCCCCGGAGGTCAACGACGGCGCCGAAAAAAAGCCCGAGCGAGCAGGCTCGCGGCGCTCCGCACCGAGCGGCATGGAGCCGGGCCCCGTCGCTCGCTAGACTCCTGCGCTTTTTCGCCGGCGCGACGCTCGCGCCGGATCCCTCCGCGGCCCGCGCGCCGCCTCTCCCCCACCTCCGCCATGCTCGAACGCACCCTCGTCCTGCTGAAGCCCGACGCCGTCCAACGCGGTTTGATCGGTGAGATCGTCCAACGCTTCGAACAGAAGGGCCTGAAGATCGTCGGCCTGAAGCTCCGCCAGTTCCCGAAGCCGCTGATCGAGCAGCACTACTCGGTGCACAAGGAGCGCCCGTTCTATCCGAAGCTCGTCCAGTTCATGACGAGCGGCCCCGTCGTCGCGCTCGCGATCGAAGGCAAGGAAGCGATCGAGGTCGTCCGCAAGCTCATGGGCAAGACGAACTCGCGCCAGGCCGAACCCGGGACGATCCGCGGCGACCTCGGCATGAGCTTCTCGAACAACCTCGTGCACGGCTCCGACAGCGCCGAAGCGGCGAAGAAGGAGCTCGCGCTCTTCTTCGCGGACGCGGGCGAGCTCTGCGAGTGGAAGCAGCCCGCGCTCGAGTGGATCTACAGCGTCCAGGAAGAGCTCGCCTGAACCTCGACGCCGCGCAGGTCGCGGCGCTCGCGCGCGAGCTCCACGGGCTCGCGCGCGGCGCTCGCGTGAAGGAGGTCGTCGGACTGCCTCCCGCGGACGTCGTGCTCGTGCTGGAGAAGGACGGCGAGCGCGGCGTGCGCCGGATCCGCGTCTCCGCCGACGCGGAAGCGCCGCGGCTCCACGTCCAGCACGAACGCACCGAACGCCACGACGGTCCGCTCGGTCCGTTCTTCCGACGACTGCAGCAGGAGCTCGCGGGCGCGACGCTCGCCGAGGTCGTGCCGGTCGCGGGCGATCGCATCGCGCTCTTCGAATGGCGCGACGCCGCGCCGGGCGAGCGGCGCGCGCTCGTGCTCGAGCTCTTCGGCCGCCACGCGAACCTCGTGTGGCTCGGGCGCGGCGACGTCGTGCTCGACCTGCTCGTCCCGCCGCCCGCGGGCAAGAAGGACGCGCGGCTCGCGGTCGGGAAACCGTGGAGCGCGCCGCCGCGCTCCGGGCGCGCCGCCGCGGCGGAGACGAGCGACCCGTGGGAGGCGTTCCGCGCGAACGCGCCCGAGCGCGCGACCGACGCGCCCCTCTCGCTCCTCGTCGAGTCCGCGCTCGGCGCGCAAGCGGTCGAAGCGCGCGCGGCGCGCGAGAAAAAACGCGTCGACGAGCGCATCGCCCGCAAGCTCGAGCGCGCGCGCTCGCTCGCGCGCGGCCTCGAGCAGCGCCTCGCCGCGAGCCAGGAGCACGAACGCGTGCAGCAGGACGGCGAACTGCTGAAGGCCCACCTGGGCGAGCTCGCGCGCGGCATGACGTCGATCGAGGTCGACGACTTCTTCGCCGCGGACGGCGCCCGCCGGAAGATCGCGCTCGAGGCGAAGCTCTCGCCGCACGAGAACCTCGCGCGCGTGTTCGACCGCGCGAAGAAGCTCGAGCGCGCGCTCGCGACCGTCGCCGAGGAGCTCGCGCTCGCGCGCGAGAAGCTCGCCGCGCTCGAAGCGTTGCGCGCGCGCCTCGCGGACGAGGAGGCGGAAGCGGTCGAGGCGGACGCGGTCGAGCGCGGACTCCTCGAGCCGCCGCAGGTCGCCGCGCCGGAGGACCGGAAGAAGGCCCCGCCCGCGCCGCGCCTTCCCTACAAGGCGTTCCGCGGCCTGCGCGGCGCCGAGATCCGCGTCGGCCGCACCGCGAAGGACAACGACCAGCTCACGTTCCGCCACGCGCGCGGGAACGACCTGTGGCTGCACACCGCCGACACGCCGGGCAGCCACGTCGTGCTCCGCATCGACGAGCGCGGGAAGGAACCCGACCCCGAGGAGCTCGTCGACGCCGCGCACCTCGCGGTGCACTTCTCGCCGCTGCGCGGCGCCTCGCGCGCGCGTGTGCACGTCGCCCGGCAGAAGGAGGTGCACAAGCCGCGCGGAGCGAAGGCGGGGCTCGTGACGCTCTCCGGCGGCAAGATCCTCGAGCTGCGGCTGCAACCCGACCGACTGCAGCGGTTATTGGGCTCGCACCGGCCGCCGCCCGGCGGCGAAGCCGACTGAACGCGCCCGCGCCCCCGATCGGCGCTATCCTCTCCCGCCCCCGTTCACCGACGAAAGGCGCTCCATGCCCCGTGCCGTCCCCCACTTCCTCGTCGCCGCGCTCCTCGTCGCCGCTGCCTGCAACTCGAGCGGCTACAGCGCGAAGGACAAGCAGAAGCTCGTCGAGAACCACACCGAGCTCGCGCAGCAGTACCTCGCCATGGGCGAGCTCGACCGCGCGGAGGGCCAGGCGCAGAAGGGGCTCGAGCTCGACGAGAAGAACGTCAAGCTCAAGCTGATCCGCGCGAAGGTCCTGATCAAGCGCGGGCGCCCCGAGGACGTGCTGCGCGCCGAGAAGCTCCTCGCCCCCGTCGCGAACGACGGCGACTACCAGGTGCGCCTGTGCCTCGCGATCGCGCTCGAGCGCAAGGGCATCGCGTACGACGAAGCCGCCGCGGCGGTCGAGAGCGGCAAGCGCGTCACCGAGGCCGCCGACCCGGTGAAGCGCGTCGCCGAGTTGCGCGAGCTCTCGCGCGGTGCGTGGAAGGAGTCCGTCGCCTACTACGAGCGCGTCGTCGGCGAGCACAAGGACGACACGGACGCGATGAACGGGCTCGTGCGCGTCCAGGGACTCCTCGGACAGGCGCAGGAGAGCCTCGGTTGGGCGGAGAAGCTGCTCGCGACCACGCAGGTCGACCTCGACTTCTGGCAGAAGCAGATGCTGCGCGCGGACATGTCCGCGGACGAGGAGGCGCGCTTCCGCAACTTCGTCAAGCAGTACTCGGATCTCCAGGCGAAGACGCACCTGACGGCGTCGGTGCTCCTGCACGACCTCGGGCGCGACGCGGACGCCGAGGCGCACGTCGCGAAGGCGATCGAGCTCGAGCCGGAGCGCGCCGAGTACTACGGCCGCCGCGCCGAGCTCCGCAAGGAGCAGAAGAACTACGACGCGGCGATCCAGGACCTCGACACGTACCTGCGCCTCTCGTCGAAGCCGTTCGAGCACCCCGACGTCCTGCGCGCGTGGAACCTGCGCCGCGAGTGCGAGGAAGCCCTGCGCACGGCGCGCGCGCCTTGACGTCTCGCCGATCGTGACGAGCACGAGCGAGGCCACGCCCGAAGCGTCCCCGCGCCCCACCGGGCGTGAGTTCCTCGTCGCGCTCGCGCTCGCGGCGCTGTGGATCCTCGGGGTCGACCTCCTCACGAACTCGACGCCGCCGCTCTGGGACGCCGTTTCGTACGTCGACGTCGCGCGACGCGGCCTGTTCGGGAACGAGCACCTCGTCGCGCCGTTCGCCTATCGCCCGGGCGTGCCGCTCCTCGCGCGCGCGGTCGCCGCGCTCTCCGGCGCGGACGTGCTCGTCGGGTTCGAGGTCGTGACGCGCGTCGCGTCGTTCGCGACGCTCCTCCTCGCGTGGCGGCTCGCGCGCGCGCTCGGCGCCGGGCGCGGTCCGTCGCTCGGGCTCCAAGCCGTCGTCGCGCTCTCGTTCTTCCACCTCAAGCTGCCGCTCTTCTTCCCGACGCTCGTCGACGCCGGCGCGTATCCGTTCCTGCTCGGGGCGATGCTCGCGATCGTCGCGCGCCGGCCGTGGACGGCGCTCGCGATCGCGCTCGTCGGGCTCCTCTTCAAGGAGTTCCTGCTCGTGCCGTGCGGCTTGCTCGCGTGGAGCGCGCTCCGCGAACGCCGCTTCGCGCGCGCGGCGCTCGTCGTGCTCCTGACGGGCGCCGTGTTCCTCGGGACGCGGGCCGCGATCCGCGTCGAGCGCTCGCAGCAGTTCCTCGACCTCTCGAGCCTCGAGAGCGTCTGGATCTACGCGCGCTGGACGCTCCTCAAGTGGGAGCGCGACGTGAACCTGGCGTTCTCGCTCGCGAGCTACCTCCTCCCGATGCTCCTGCTCGCGACGCGGGAGCGGTGGAGCGCGTGGCGCGCGAGCGCCGTCCGCGCGCGTGCGCCCTGGGGCCTCGCGCTCGGGCTCGTGCTCCTGCTCGCGCTCTACGGCGGCACGAACGTGAGCACGTTCGTGAGCTACGCGCTGCCCGTGCAACTCGCCGTGCTCTCCGTCTTCGCCGCGGCGGGGATCGCGCGCGCCGAGTTCGTGTTCGTGCTCCTCGCGCTCGCCGTGTTCAACCGCGTCGCGCTGCCGCTCCCCGTGCCGGAAGCGGACCTCGCGCAGCCGTCGTCCCTCGCGTACCTCGACGTCTACGCGGGCTGGGGTTCGCGCCTCACGCACGCGACCCTCGCACGCACGCTCGAGCTCGGTGCCTGGATCGTCGGCGCGAACGTGCTCCGGTTCGCGACGCGCCGCCGCGGTTGAGCCTTCCTCGGGTTCGGTGCCGAGAGTTCCTCGCGCGCCGCGGGCCGGAACGCGCGCGAACGGGAGTTCGAGCCCGAAACGACGCGCGCGCCGCGTCGGGAGCTCCCCGCCGCGGCGCGCGCGCCCTTGGAGAACCCACGCTCAGAAGCGCGCGCCCTCCGGCTCGGACTTCGCGCCGCCGTCGTCGCGGCGCGGCGCCTTCTGCACGTAGCTCAGGCTCCGGCGCTTGCCCTTCGCGTCGACGATCGTCGCGCGCAGTTCGTCGCCGCTCTTGCGCGCCTGGAGCACCTCGGCGACGTCCTCGCGCTTGGTGATCTTCGTGCCGTTGAGCTCGACGAGCACGTCGCCCTTCTGGATGCCGAGACGTTCCGCGAGCGAGCCGGCGACGACGGTCTCGGCGCGCAGGCCGACGCCCTCGTCGAGGCCGAGCTCCTTCGCTTCGTCCGCGCTCGGCTGCGTGCACTGGATGCCGAGGCGCGGGGTCTCGCGCCCGGAGATCCCGGGGAGGAGCGGCCGCGCGGGCGCCGCGAACGGCGTCGAGCCGTGGAACGTGCGCACGCCCGGACCGAACGAGAGGTTCGAGCCGTCCCCGTGGATGCGGTCGGCGAGCTCGGGGTGCGCCTCGAGGAGTTCCTCGAGCGAGTTCGCCTTGTACGTCTGCGTGTGACGCGCGTCGCCCTCGCCTTCCTCGACGGTGACCTCGACGCCGTCGGGCCCCATCTTCATCGAGAACGACTCGGAGTGCGCGTCGACGCGGTTCTGCAGTCCGGGCCCCGTCGCCGGGCCGCCGCCTTGGAAGAGGTCGTCCATCTGGCGCTGCAGGTCGCTGAAGAGGTCGTCCATCCCGCCGAAGCGGCGGTGGAGCTCGTCCATCTGGCGCTGGAGGTCGTCGAAGTCCGGCGCCGCGAACGACCGCGCCGGCGTGCGCCTCCAGCCGTTCCCCGCGCCGCGGGGCGCGCGGTCGAGCTCGCGCAGCGCGAGCCGGCTCGTCCAGGCGAGTTCGCCCGCGCCCTCGTCCTTCGCCCAGTTCTCGAGCGCGGTGCGCGCACCGTCGTCGCGGCGCGCGAGCTCGACGAGGGCGTCGAAGTCGCGCTCGCGGGCGGCGAGGTCGCGCGCGCTCAGCTTCGTCTTCCACGCTTCGGCTTCGAACGCGGGCGCGCGCTGCGCGTCGCGCGCGCCGTCCCGGTCTTCCGCCACGCGCACGAGTCGGTCGCGCTTGGGCGCGGCCTCGGCGGACTGCGGCTTCCCCGCCTGCGGAACCAGCGTCAAGGCCAGGGCGGGGACCAGGGCCAGCGCATACGGTTGGGTCTTGAACATGTCGGCCTTCCTCGCGGGCAAGACGGGCCCGCTCCGTTTCGACGTGGACTCACGCTACGCCCGCCTCGCGGCGGCGAACGGCGCCTCCGGGGCGCAACCGAGCGGGCGGCCTCCGCGCGCTCGGCGATGCTCGAACAGGCGACGCCCGTTCAACGAACTCGGTGGAGCTGGATCAGCCCCGCGGGCTCGTCCGCCCGGCTCGAGCGCGGCAGGAGCAGCGGGCTGAGTTCGTCGCCCGCCCCGAGCGTCGCGGCCCCTTCCTGGAGGGAGCGCTCGCCCGCGTTCAGCGGCCGGAGGCGGCCGTCCGCGACGGGCTGGGTCGCGATCGGTTCGCGGCCGTGGTGCCCGCGGTCGACCTCCTCGACGAGGTCGCGGCGGCCGTCGTCGCGCGCGGTCTGGAGCCAGTCGCGCGCGGCCCAGGCGCCGACGAGCGCGAGCACGGCGGCGGCAGCGGCGAGACCGATGCGGCCCCAGGCGAACCGCGGACGATGGAGGATCGGGGCCGCGGGGGAGGCGCTCGGCGCCGCCGGCCGCACGAGGCCTTCGCGACGCAGCGCGGCGGAGATCCCCGGCCAGAGGTCCGGCGCAGTCTCGCCCCGGACGGTGTTCAGCTCGGTCGCGAACGCGCGGTGCGCCGCGCGGGCACGGGCCTCGAGCGCGCGGCAGGCGGCGCAGCCTTCGAGGTGGCGCGCGACCTCGCGCGCGAGGTTCGGATCCAACTCGCCGCCGACGTGGAGCGGCAGCTCGTTCTCGATCCGGGAGCAGAATTCAGTGTTGCGTTCCATGGTCATCCCTCGTCCGTTTCGGAGGGGGGGGCCTCGTCGTCCTCTCCCTCGCCGTCGGCGCCGAACGTCGCACCGCCCGTCTGGTCGGTCCAACGCGCACGCCGCTCCCACTCCTCCTGGAAGAGCTTGCGTCCCCGGTGCAGACGCCAGCGCACGGTGACGTGGGTCGCCCCCACGATCTTCGCGATCTCGTTGCAGGGCAGTCCTTCGATCTCGCGCAGCACGAGCACCGACTGGAAGTGCGGGGCGAGCGTCGCGAGCACGTCGCGGACGTCCTGCGCGAGCTCGGCGCGCTCGAGGCCGTCCGACGGCCGCTCGACGCGCGCGTCGACGAGTTCGAGCTCGCTCGTCTCGTCCGCGTCGTCGCGCACGGTCGTGCTCTGCGCGGGGCGCCGCTTCCTCAGGTGGTCGATCGCGAGGTTCGTGACGATGCGGTAGAGCCACGTCGTGAAGTCGTGCTCGAAGTCGAAGCTCGCGAGGTTGCGGAACACACGGAGGAAGGCCTCCTGCGCGAGGTCCTGGGCGTCTTCGTCGCTCGGGACCAGGTTGCGCGCCACGCGCCACGCGCGCTGTTGGTGGCGGCGAACGAGCTCCGAGAAGGCGAACTCCTCGCCCGCCTGCGCGCGGCGGATCAGCGCGTGGTCGAGCTCGCGCTCGCGGCGGCTCTCGTCGGAGTCCTCGGCGTCGAACGGGCGGCCCTTCGACCGCACGTCGTCCGCTCCCCCGCGTCCTGCTTCGCCGCCCATGGCCTTCGTCCCGTCGGGGCGAGTGTAGCGCCCGGCGCGGGCGTGGACCTCCAGGGAAGGTCGCTCCGAATCGCGGGGGTCGATCGAGTCGCGGCGCACGGCGGAATCACGCGTAAGACGCATGGTGGGTCTCCAGGGAGACCCCAGGGCTACGCGGCCCCCGTCCGAGCGTTGGAGCGAGCCTCAATCGAGGCGCGGGAACCGTCCGGGGATCTCGCCGACGTGGCGGTACTTCGCCCGCCGCTTCGCGAGGAGCTCGGGGACGGAAAGGCGTTCCAGGGCGGCGAGCTCCGCGAGGATCGTCTTCTTGACGTTGTCGAGGGCGACCTGGGGGTTGCGGTGCGCGCCGCCCGGGGGCTCACCGATCACGCCGTCGATCAGGCCGAGTTGGAGCAGGTCGGGCGCGGTCAGCTTTAGGGCCTGCGCGGCGTCGGGCGAGCGCTCCCCGTCCTTCCAGAGGATCGCGGCGCACCCTTCCGGCGAGATCACCGAGTAGTACGCGTGCTCGAGCATGAACACGCGATCGCCCACGCCGATCCCGAGCGCGCCGCCGGAGCCGCCCTCGCCGATCACGATCACGAGGATCGGCACCGAGAGCGAGAACATGCCGAGGATGTTCTCCGCGATCGCGGTCGCCTGGCCGCGCTCCTCCGCGCCGATGCCGGGGTAGGCGCCGGGGGTGTTGATCAGGGTGACGATCGGCAGGCGGAGCTTCTCCGCGAGCTTCATCTTGCGCAGCGCCTTGCGGTAGCCCTCCGGGTGCGCGCACCCGAAGTTGTACGCCATGCGCTCCTTGGTCGTCCGACCCTTGCGATGGGCGACGAGGAGGAAGCGGCGCTCCCCCATCCGCGCGAGGCCCGTCACGATCGCCTTGTCGTCGCCGTAGGTCTTGTCGCCGTGGAGCTCGAAGAAGTCGTCGCAGAGCTTCTCGACGTAGTCCGAGGCGACCGGGCGGTCGGTGTGACGCGCGACGCTGACGCGCTCCCAGGGCGACAGGTCGGAGTAGGTCTTCTGGATCTCCTCCTGGAGCCGCTCCTTGAGCGCGCGGATCTCGCCGCCGAGGTCGAGGTTCGTGCGGGTCGAGAGGGCCTCGAGCTCCGCGAGCTGGGCTTCGAGCTCCTTGATCGGACGCTCGAAGGCCATGCCGGCGGAGGTCGTGTCGTTCCTGGGGCGCGCGGTGTCGGCCAAGTCGGTCTCCTTCGGTCGGGACGCGGAGCAGGGTACCGACCGAGCGCGCGCTGGAACAGGCGCGAACGTGCACACGATCGCCGCGCGCGCCGCGCGGCCGGAACTCGTTCCGGCGCGCGAGCCGCGTCGCTATGATTCCGCGCTTCCCCGCCCCTCGGTCTCGCCTCGGACCACCCCATGGCCGCCACCGCGCTCTCCTCGTCCTCGGCCCGCTCCGCGACCCTTCCCGACGCCTGGCGCGTCGAGGTCTTCCGCCGCGAGGGCATCGACGATCCGGAGGGGAACCACCTCCTCGCCGCCGTCCGCGAGCTCGGCGCCGCGAAGCTCGACACCGCGCGCGCCGGCCGCGGCTTCCTCTTCCCCGCGAGCCTCTCCCGCGCGACGGTCGAGGCGATCGTGCGCGAGCTCCTCGCCGACCCCGTGCTCGACGCGCCGCGGATCGTCGCGCCGAGGACGCCGCCCGAGCGCCGCGACGCCCGCGTCCAGCGCGTCCTCGTCGCGAGGAAGCCCGGCGTGATGGACCCGATCGCGCTCACCGTGCAGCGCGCGCTCCACCGGACCGGCCTCGCGCCCGAGGCGAAGCGCGACGACTTCCTCGTGACGACGTTCCGCGCGTGGGAACTCGTCGGCGTCGAGCGCATCGCGCGCGAGGCGCTCCAGGAGCTCGGCCGTCGCGTGCTCGCGAACGAGACGATCGAGGACCTCGCCGTCGAGGAGGAAGGCCTCGCGTTCACGCGCCCCGCGGCGCGCACGCGCCACGGCGTCGTCCACGTGCCGCTGCGCGACGCGAGCGACGAGCGGCTGCTCGCGCTCTCGCGCGAGGGAGCGCTGTCCTTGAACCTCGTCGAGATGCGCGCCGTGCAGGCGCACTACCGCGCAGCGGGCCGCGAGCCGACCGCGGCGGAGCTCGAGACGATCGCGCAGACGTGGTCGGAGCACTGCAAGCACAAGACGTTCACGAGCACCGTCGAGATGGACGGCGAGCGCATCGAGAACCTGCTCAAGCAGACGATCAAGGCCGCGACGCTGACCTTGGACAAGCCGTGGTGCGTCAGCGTGTTCCACGACAACGCGGGCATCGTCGAGTTCGACCAGGGCTTCGACCTCTGCATCAAGGTCGAGACGCACAACCACCCGAGCGCGATCGATCCCTACGGCGGCGCGGGGACCGGCGCGGGCGGCGTGATCCGCGACGTGCTCGGCGTCGGGCTCGGCGCGAAGCCGATCGCGAACACGGACTGCTTCTTCGTCGGGCCGCCCGACCTCCCGCGCGCCGACGTGCCGAAGGGCGCGATGCATCCGCGCCGCATCCTGCGCGGCGTCGTCGCGGGCGTGCGCGACTACGGCAACCGCATGGGCATCCCGACCGTGAACGGCGGCGTGTGGTTCCACCCGGCGTACACGACGAACCCGCTCGTCTACTGCGGCACGATCGGACTGATGCCGCGCTGGGCGGCGACGAAGGAAGTGAAGCCCGGCGACGCGATCGTCGTCGCGGGCGGACGCACCGGCCGCGACGGCATCCACGGCGCGACCTTCTCGTCCGTCGAGCTCAGCGAGGACTCCGAGACCGTCTCGAGCGCCGCCGTGCAGATCGGCGACGCGATCACCGAGAAGCGCGTGCTCGATGCGTTGCTTCGAGCGCGCGACGCGAAGCTCTACCGCGCGATCACGGACTGCGGCGCGGGCGGACTCTCCTCCGCCGTCGGCGAGATGGGCGCCGAGTGCGGCGCCGAGGTCGACCTCGAGAAGGTGCCGCTCAAGTACCCCGGCCTGCAGCCGGAGGAGATCTGGATCAGCGAGGCGCAGGAGCGCATGGTCCTCGCGGTGCCGCAAGCGCACGTCGCCGAGCTGCTCGCGCTCTTCGACTCCGAGGACGTCGAGGCGACCGTGATCGGCCGCTTCACGGACTCGGGCCGGCTCGTGCTCCGCCACGCGGGCGAAACCGTCGGCGACCTCGACCTCCACTTCCTCCACGAAGGCACGCCGAAGCCCGTGCGCAAGGCCGCGTGGAGCGCGCCGAAGCACGCCGAGCCCGGCTGCCCCGCGCCGAAGGACCACGCGGCGACGCTGCTCGCGCTGCTCGCGTCGCCGGACGTCGCGAGCAAGGAGTGGATCGTGCGCCAGTACGACCACGAGGTGCAGGGCATGTCCGTCGTGAAGCCCTTCGTCGGCGTGAAGATGGACGGGCCCGGCGACGCGACCGTGCTCCAACCGCTCGCGACCTCGCGCAAGGGCGCCGCGATCGGCTGTGGAGCGTCGCCGCGCTACGGCGAGCTCGACCCCGGCGCGATGGCCGAGGCCGTGATCGACGAGGCGCTGCGCAACGTCGTCGCGGTCGGCGGCGATCCGGACCGCACCGCGATCCTCGACAACTTCTCGTGGGGCAACTGCGACAAGGAAGACCGCATGGGCGCGCTCGTCCTCGCGTCGAAGGGCTGTCACCGCGCGGCGCTCGCGTACGGGACGCCGTTCGTCTCGGGGAAGGACAGCCTGAACAACGAGTACCGAGTCGGCGGCGAGACACGCGCGATCCCCCCCACGCTGCTCGTCACAGCGCTCTCGATCGTCCCCGACGTCGCGCGCTGCGTGACCATGGATCTCAAGGAGGCGGGGAACCGCGTCTACCTGGTCGGCCGAACGAAGGCGGAGCTCGGCGGCTCGCACTACCTCGGCCTCGCGGGCCTCGCGGGCGGGACGCCGCCGCGGCCCGATCTCGCGGAGGCGCCGAAGGTCCTGCGCGGCCTGCACCGCGCGATCGCCGCGGGCGCCGTGCGCGCGTGCCACGACCTCTCCGAGGGCGGACTCGCCGTCGCGGCGGCCGAGATGGCGTTCGCCGGCGCACTGGGCCTCGAGCTCGACCTCGAGCGCGTGCCGCTCGAAAACGTCGAGGCGGGCATGGATCCCGACTCCGTGAAACTGTATGCAGAGAGCTCGACACGTTTCCTCGTCGAGGTCGCAGAGGGGTCGGCGAACCGGTTCGAGGAGCTCGTTCGAGGTTTCCCCGTGACGCGCGTCGGCACGGTGACGTCCTCGCCGAAGCTCGTCGTTCGCAAGGGTCGCTCCGCTCCGCTCGTGGAGCTCGACGTCGAGGAATTGCGCCGCGCGCACCAAGGAGGCTTCCGAGGATGAGCGCGAGCACCATCACCTTGTCGAATCGCGCGCCGATGTCGAAGAACCCGAACACGAAACCGAGAGCGCTCGTCCTCCGCACCGCGGGGACGAACTGCGATCGTGAAACCGTGCTCGCGCTCGAGCTCGCCGGAGCCGACGTCTCCGTGCTGCACCTGAAGCGCCTGATCGCCGAGCCCGCGCGGCTCGACGCGTTCGCGCTCGTCGTGCTGCCCGGCGGCTTCAGCTACGGGGACGACATCGCCGCGGGCCGCGTGTACGGACTCGAACTGCGCCACGGTCTCGCGTCGCATCTGGAACGCTTCGTCGCCCGCGGAGGCTTCGTCCTCGGCGTCTGCAACGGCTTCCAGATCCTCGTCGAGTCGGGGCTCTTCGAGCTCGACCTCGCGCAGCCGAGCTCGGGGCCGCGCGCCGCGAGCGAGCGCAACCTCGCGCTCTACGACAACGCGTCGAACCGCTTCGAGTGCCGCTGGATCCACCTGCGCACCGAGGCGAGCGCTTGTGCCTGGCTCCCCGCCGGGGAGCTGATGCCCGTCCCCGTCGCGCACGGCGAAGGTCGCTTCGTCGTTCGGGACGAGACGGTGCTCCAACGGTTGATCGCGAACCGGCAGATCGTGCTGCGCTACGTCCGCGCCGACGGCAGCCCCGCACGCGGTGCCTATCCCGACAACCCGAACGGCTCGGTGGTCGACGTCGCAGGGATCTGCGACCGGACCGGCCGCGTGCTGGGCCTGATGCCGCACCCCGAGCGCAATCTCGTCCCCTGGAACCATCCACATTGGACGCGCCTGCCGCAACGGAACGAGGGTGAGGGGCTCTCGTTCTACCGCCGATTGGTGGAAGCGGCCGCGGGCGTCCCCGTGTGACCCACACCGTGCGTTTCGTTTCGAACTCCATGCGCAAGCCGATCCTTGCTGCCCTGATCCTCGTCCCGTGCTTCTCCTCCTGTGCGATCGGCGTCGGCGCCGTCGCGGGCGGACTCCTGCTCCAGGAGACCAACGACAACTCCGTCTACGTCGGCCAGCTCAACGCGAGCGGCTCGACGACGTGGGCGCAGACCAAGGTCACGCTCTCGAACCTGAGCTTGAAGCCGATCACCGTCGACAACGCGGCGATGAAGGCCGCCGCCGAAATCGACGACGCGCAAGTCACGGTCGAGTGCTCGACCTACGACCTCAACAAGAGCGAGATCAAGGTCAGCGCGAAGAAGTACATGGTGAACAACGGCCAGATCGCGAAGATGGTCTTCGACAAGATCGTCGCCGATCTCGGCAATCAGCGCTGAGCTGTCGCTCGGTGTTCGCCGGGCCGCGCGCTCGGCGGTTCGTTTCGCTCGGATTCCGTCCCGCGTCGGAAGGTGAATTCATGGCTCCGCAACTCGTCCGCATCGCATTCCTCGCCTCGCTCGCGCTCGTCGCGGGCACGTTCGTCTCCGGCTGCCGCACGCACGGCGACCTGCCGTTCGACTCCGCGACCTCCGGCGACGCGGTCTACGTCGCGCAAGTCGACGTCGACGGCGCGACCGCGTGGGCGCAGGCCAAGACGACGCTCTCGAACCTGAGTCTCCGACCGCTCTCGATCGACGAGAAGCTCCATCGCGCGACGACGGAGATCGAGGAGACGCAGGTCACGGTCGAGTGCTCGACCTACGACCTGAAGAAGAGCGAGGTCAAGGTCAGCGGCAAGGCGTTCCTGCGCAGCGGCAACGCCGTCGCCCGCAAGGTGTACGACCAGCTGCTCTCCGACCTGCGCGCCAAGAAGTGACCTGCGCGCGGGCTGGAGCGGATCCGTGAAGGCCGAGGGAGTCGGGTGCGCCCACCTCCCGAGGACCGGCGTTCACGGGCCGAGCTTGCCCGCGCCCTTGCCGCGCTTCTTCGCGCACGCCTTGCAGTAGCCGCGCAGGCGCAGGTCGTGGCTCACGAGCTCGAACCCGCGCTTCCGGCAGTTCTCGCGCTGGAGTTCCTCGATGCGCTCGTCCTGGAACTCCTCGATCTTGCCGCACTCGAGGCAGAGCATGTGGTCGTGGTGCTCGTGACCGAGCACGTGCTCGTACTTGAGCTCGCTCCCGCCCGTGTCGAGCGCTTCGAGGAACCCGCCCTCGAGCAGGAGCGCGAGCGTGCGGTAGACGCTCGCGCGCGACACTCTCTCGCCCGGCTCGTCTTTCAGCGCGGCGTAGAGCTCCTCGGCGCTGAAGTGCTCGTGCGTCGCGAACGCGCGCTCGAAGATGATGCGGCGTGGTGTGGTGAGCTTGAGCTCGCGCTCCCTGAGGAAGCTCTCGAACCGCTTCTGGATGTCGGTGTGCCGCACGTGGGTTCCGCGCGCCGCGCGGCACGCAGCAGGATGCGGCAAGGGCGTGAGCGACGCAAGCGAACGGCCTGCGACGCTCGGCGCGCGCGCGGCGCGTCCGACGGCGGCGATGCACCCGCGACAGCGCGCCCGACGGCGGACCGCCTCGGCCGTTCGGTCGCGGACGACCTCAGGCGTTCGGCCGCGGACCGCGCGGCGGTCCTCCGCGCGCGAAGCCTCCGCCGCCGGTGCGCGACGGACGATCGAACGGCGGCCGAGGGCGCCGGCGCACGTACGCCTCGCCTTCCTCCGCCTCGGGGTGTTCGTGCGAGCGCAGAGGCGCGGGCTTCTTGACGCCGATGTCCTTGCGATGGTGCTTGCCGTCGTAGGCGATCTTCTCGCACGCCTCGTACGCGCGCGCCCGAGCCTCCTCCATGTCGTTCCCCATCGCGGTGACGCACAGGACCCGCCCGCCCGCCGTCACGACGTCGCCGCGCAGCGAACGCGCCGTGCCGGCATGGAACACGACGACGTCCGGCACCTTGGCGGCCTCCTCGAGCCCGCGGATCACATCGCCCTTGCGCACCGTCGCGGGATAACCCTCGGCTGCGAGCACGACGCCGACGCACACGCGCTCGTCCCACTCGGGCGGTTCGATCGACGCGAGCTCACCCTTCGCCGTCGCGACGAGGATCGGGACGAGGTCGCTCTTGAGCCGCCGCATCAAGGCCTGCGTCTCGGGGTCGCCGAAGCGAGCGTTGAACTCGAGCACGCGCGGCCCCGCGTCCGTCATCATCAGGCCCGTGAAGAGCGTGCCGCGGTACTCGATCTCCTCGCGCTTCAGCGCGTGGACGGTCGGGACGAGCACGCGCTGCTCGATCTGGCGCTGCAGGCGCCGCGTCAGCGTCGCGATCGGCGAGAAGATGCCCATGCCGCCGGTGTTCGGCCCCGTGTCACCGTCGCCGACGCGCTTGTGGTCCTGCACGGGCTCGAGGATCAGGATCGTCTCGCCGTCCGTGATCGCGAGCACGCTCGCCTCCTCACCGGCGAGGAACTCCTCGACGACGACGCGCTGCCCCGCGGCGCCGAGCGACTTCTTCTCCATCAGGTCGTCGACGGCCTGGCAAGCGGCGCGCGCGTCTTCGCAGATGAAGACGCCCTTGCCCGCGGCGAGCCCATCCGCCTTGACGACCTGCGGCCACTGCGTGCAGCTCTCGAGGTAGCTCTTCGCGGTGCCCGAGCGGTCGAACCGGCGGTCCGCGGCGCAGGGGATGCGGTGCCGCTCGAGGAGCTCCTTCGAATACGCCTTCGAGCCCTCGAGCCGCGCGCCCTTCGCGCCCGGCCCGAAGACGAGGATCCCCGCGGCGCGGAGCTGGTCGGCGAGGCCGAGCACGAGCGGTTCCTCCGGCCCCACCACGACGAGGTCGACCGCCTCCGCCGTCGCGAGCTTCACGAGCCCCGCGACGTCGTTCAGGGCGACCGCCACGTTGCGCCCGAGCTCCGCGGTGCCGACGTTGCCCGGCGCGCACAGGATTTCGGGGCGGAGCGGGGACTGGGCGATCTTCCAGCAGAGCGCGTGCTCGCGACCGCCAGAGCCGACGACGAGGATTTTCATGGAGGTGCCGATCCGAGGAGCGCCGCGGCGGAGGACGCAGGAGCCGGCGGCGACCGGTTCCGCACGCACCGCGCGGGAGCGCAGAAGAGCGCAACAGGTTACCGTCGAACGTGCGCGCTGAAAACGAGCGGGTCCGGATCTCCACGACCCACGCGCGGCTCGCTACCCTCTGCGCCCTCGGCGGGGAGTACCTCAGCTGGTAGAGGCGGAGCTTTGGGTGCTCCGAGTCGTGGGTTCAAATCCCATCTCCCCGACCACCCCTTCCGCGCTCCGCGTGAGGATCGCGCCCGTAGCTCAGCTGGATAGAGCAGTGGTTTTCTAAACCACCGGTCACAGGTTCGAGTCCTGTCGGGCGCGCCATCTCCGAGCGCGGGGAGCGCGACTCCGGAGGATTCGGTTCGGAAGGGCGCAGCGGAGAGCGCACGGTGACGACGCCGTGATCTCGCGTCGGTTCCGAACCTGAGGCTCAAGTGCTCCCCCACGGCGCACGATATCGCGGGACGAAGCGCATCCACCCTCGACGCTCGCTCCGCTCCCGCGGTGCTCTCGTCGCGCGCGCCCCAGGAGAGCCCCATGAGTGAAATGGACGAAGCCATCCGCGAGTTCCTCGTGGAGAGCTACGAGAACCTCGACCGCCTCGACACCGAGATGGTCGTGCTCGAAGAGAAGCCCGACGACAAGGAGACGCTCGCGAGCATCTTCCGCACGATCCACACGATCAAAGGGACGTGCGGGTTCCTCGGGTACTCGAAGCTCGAGTCCGTCGCCCATGTCGGAGAGAGCCTGCTCTCGCGTCTGCGCGACGGGAAGCTCCGCATCGACGATCCGATCACGTCGGCGCTGCTCGCGCTGGTCGACGCCGTGCGCAAGATGTTGGCCGAGATCGAGTCGAGCGGAACCGATGGAGCCGGCGATTACGCCGACCTGATCCGCACGCTGACGGCGCTGCAGGATGGGAAGGAGCCGCCGGCTCCGAAGCTCGTCCCGGCCGCCGAAACGCCGGCGCCTCGCGCGGCGACGGCGCCGACCGCCGCGCCGAACTACGGGCTCTTCGAACCGCGTCCGGACAAGGTCGGCGAGCTCTTGGTCGCCAGCGGGAAGGCCGACCTGCGCGAGGTCTCCCACGCCGTGAACGCGCAACTCGCCGGGGACGAGCGCAAGCTCGGCGAGATCCTCGTCGAGCGCGAGGCCGTGACCGCGCGCGACGTGAACGAAGCCGTCCATGCCCAGAGCGAGGGCCGCGCGAACGCCGGGGTCGCCGACACGAACATCCGGGTCGACGTCGGACTGCTCGACCGGTTGATGAACCTCGTCGGCGAGCTCGTGCTCGCCCGCAACCAGGTGCTCCAGTTCTCGAACGCCGCCGAGGACTCGACCTTCACGGCGACGACGCAGCGCTTGAACCTCGTGACGACGGAGCTGCAGGAGCAGGTCATGAAGACCCGCATGCAGCCGATCGGCAACGTGTGGAGCAAGTTCCCGCGGGTCGTGCGCGACGTCTCGAAGTCGTGCGGCAAGGACGTGCGCCTCGAGCTCGACGGCAAGGACACCGAGCTCGACAAGACGATCATCGAGGCGATCAAGGACCCGCTGACGCACATCGTGCGCAACTCGATCGACCACGGCATCGAGACGCCCGACCAGCGCCGCGCCGCCGGGAAGTCCCCGCAGGGCGTGCTGCGCATGCGCGCGTATCACGAGGGCGGCCAGGTCAACATCGAGATCGCCGACGACGGGGCCGGCGTCCACACGGAGCGGGTCAAGGCGAAGGCGCTCGAGCGCAATCTGATCACGCCGGACCAGGCGGCGAAGATGAGCGAGCGCGAGCTCGTCAACTTGATCTTCCTGCCCGGGTTCTCGACCGCGGCGAAGGTGACGAACGTCTCCGGACGCGGCGTCGGGATGGACGTCGTGAAGACGAACATCGAGAAGATCGGCGGCACGGTCGACGTCGCGAGCGAGCGCGGCAAGGGCACGACGCTCAAGATCAAGATCCCGCTGACGCTCGCGATCATCCCCGCGCTGGTCGTGACGTGCGCGCACGATCGCTACGCGATCCCTCAGGTCAACCTCCTCGAGCTCGTCCGCCTGGAAGGCGACGAGATCCAGCGCGAGATCGAGGACCTGCACGGGGCTCCGGTCTATCGTCTGCGAGGACGGCTGCTGCCGCTCGTCTACCTCGATCGCGCGCTCGAACTCGCCGAACGGTCCGATCATTCGCAGGCCGTGAACATCGTCGTGCTGCAGGCCGACGAACGGCAGTTCGGGCTGATCGTCGACGAGATCAACGACACCGAGGAGATCGTCGTCAAGCCGCTCGGCAAGCAGCTCAAGTGCATCGAGTCGTTCGCGGGGGCGACGATCATGGGCGACGGTCGCGTCGCGCTGATCCTCGACGTCCTCGGCATCGCGCAGCGCGCACACGTGATCTCGTCCGCACGCGAGGGCGGCGCGATCGACGGTGAAAGCCACACGGAGCGACGCGCGAACGAGCGCTCGACCCTGCTCCTGTTCCGCTCCGGAGCAGACCGCCGCATGGCCATCCCGCTCTCGGACGTCGCACGCTTGGAGGAATTCCAGCGCTCGCAGCTCGAGTTCGCCGGCGACGGGCAGGTCGTGCAGTACCGCGGCGAGATCCTCCCGCTCCTCGAGCTCTCCCGACTCCTGGGGTGGCCCCAGGCCGAGGAGACGGACCCGCTGCAGGTCGTGGTCTACTCGCGCGGCGGCCGGAGCATCGGTCTCGTCGTCGAGCAGATCCTCGACATCGTCGAGGAGAGCGTCGTCGTGCAGAAGCGCTCGCGCCGCGAGGGCACGCTCGGCTCGGCCGTCATCCAAGAGCGCGTCACGGACCTCCTCGACGTCGAGGCCGTCCTCCGCGTGCATGCCCCCGACTTCTTCGAGGACGCGGCGCTCGAAAGCGCGCGGAGCTGAACCATGGCCGATCGCGAACAATACTGCACGTTCCACCTCGGCAAGCTGTTCCTGGGCGTGCGCGTCCAGGACGTGCAGGAGGTGATCCGCTACCAGGACCTGACGCGCGTTCCGCTCGCGCCCCCCACCGTGCGCGGGTTGATCAACCTCCGCGGCCAGATCGTCACGGCGATCGACCTGCGCAAGCGATTCGGCCTCGCCGACCGCGAGCCCGACGCACTGCCGATGAACGTCGTCGTGCGGACGGACGACGGACCGGTGAGCCTGCTCGTCGACGAAATCGGCGACGTGCTCGACGTGTCGAGCGACCTCTGGGAGGCGCCGCCGGAGACGCTGAGCGAGTCCGCGCGCGCGCTCGTGCGCGGCGTGTACAAGCTCGAAGGCCGGTTGATGCTCGAGCTGGACGGAGTCCGCGCCCTCGAGACGAGCGCGACGAGCTGAGCGCGCTGGAGGCCCCGCTCCTCCCGGGGACGCGCGGGCGGCGGGGAGCACTGCCCCCACGCGCATCGGATCCGCACGTGTGCGCAGACGCACGTTCGTCACGGACTTGAAATCTCGCCGCAGGCGCGGCGCGTCGATCCCGCCTGTCGGCCCCCCGCGATCGGCGTTGGATCGTCGCGGCGACGGGCTCGATCGAACCCCACGACCCCCAGCGCCGCGCCATGAACCCGACCAGCACCCTCGGTCCCGCCTCCGAAGTCGTCGCGAGTTCCGTCCTCCCGAGCGCCCCGTTCCGAGCGCTCCTCGACGCGGCGCCGATCAACGTGATCTTCGCCGACCGCGACTGCGTCATCCGGTACTTGAACGCGGCGTCGCTCGCGACGCTCGAGAAGATCCGACACCTCCTGCCGGTCCCGCCGAACGAGGTCGTCGGACGCTCGATCGACATCTTCCACAAGCAACCCGAGATGCAGCGTCGCTTGCTCGCGAACCCGCGCAACCTCCCGCACCGCGCGCGCATCACGCTCGCCGACGAGCAACTCGACCTCGCCGTGAGCGCGATCTACGACGAGCGGCGCGACTACGTCGGCGCGATGGTCACTTGGGACGTCGTCACGAAGCAACTCGAGAACGAACGCAAGGTGCAGGAGGCCGCGGAGCGTGAGCGCCGCACGAACTCCGAACTCCAGGAGAAGGTCGACCGCCTCCTCGCCGCGGTCGACGCCGCCGCGAAGGGCGACCTGACCGTCGACATCGACGTTCGCGGCACGGACGCGATCGGCCGGATGGGCGAAGGACTGGGACGATTCGTCGGGGACCTGCGCAAGAGCCTCCAGGCGATCGCGCAGAACGCGACCTCGCTCGCCGGCGCGTCGGAGGAACTGACCGCGGTCAGCCGGCAGATGGGCTCCGGCGCGGAGACGACCGCCGCGCAGGCGAGCGTCGTGTCCTCCGCCTCCGAACAGGTGAGCAAGAACGTGCAGACGGTGGCCGTCGGCACGGAGGAGATGAGCACGAGCATCCGCGAGATCTCGAAGAACGCAGCCGAGGCCGCGCGCGTCGCGACGAGCGCCGTCCAGATCGCCGAGGACACGAACCGCAAGGTCGCGAAGCTCGGCCAGTCCTCCGCCGAGATCGGCAAGGTCGTCAAGGTGATCACGTCGATCGCGCAGCAGACGAACCTCCTCGCGCTGAACGCGACGATCGAAGCCGCCCGCGCCGGCGAGGCGGGGAAGGGGTTCGCGGTCGTCGCGAACGAGGTCAAGGAGCTCGCGAAGGAGACCGCGCGCGCGACCGAGGAGATCGGCGCGAAGATCGAGGCGATCCAGAAGGACACCGAGGGCGCGGTGCTCGGCATCGGCGAGATCGGCAAGGTGATCCACCAGATCAACGCGATCCAGACGACGATCGCAGGCGCGGTCGAGGAGCAGACCGCGACGACGAACGAGATCGCCCGCAACGTCGCCGAGGCTGCGCGCGGGAGCGCCGAGATCTCGCAGAACATCGGCGGTGTCGCAGAGTCCGCGCAGAGCACGTCCTCCGGCGCCGCGGACACCCAGCAGGCGTCCGCCGAACTCGCGCGCATGGCCGCGGAGCTCCAACGGCTCGTCGCGAGCTTCCGCGTGTGATCCCACCGCGGCCGCGCTCAGAGGAGCCGAGCGTCGCGAAACGATCGTCCTGCGCCGTCCATCAAGAACCCGCTCGCGGATGTCGATGACGCCCAGGTCCCCGGAACGCGGCGCTCGATCCTTCCCCCGAGCTCCTGGCTTCCCCGTTCCCCGGCCCCACGAGGAATCCCCCATGCGTGCACTGGTCGTCGACGACTCCAAGGCGATGCGCGTCATCCTCTCCCAGCTCCTCCGCGAGCTGCACTTCGAGGTCGTCGACGCGGTCGACGGACAGGACGCGATCGACAAGCTGCCGAACGCAGGCCAACTCGACCTCGCGCTCGTCGACTGGAACATGCCGCGCATGAAGGGGATCGACTTCGTCCGCCACGTTCGCGAGCGCGGTCTCCAGCCGCAGATGCGGATCATGATGGTGACGACGGAGACGGAGATGGACTACGTCCAGCAGGCGCTCACAGCCGGCGCGGACGAGTACGTGATGAAGCCCTTCACGAAGGACGTCATCCTCGAGAAGCTCGGCCTCCTCGGAATCACGGCGGGGTGACGCCGATGCGCCGCATCCGAGTCCTGGTCGTCGACGACGCCGTGGTCGTGCGCAAGCTCGTCTGCGACGTCCTCGCGCAGGATCCCGACATCGAGGTCTGCGGGCACGCGTCCAACGGACGGCTCGCGCTCGCGAAGATCCCGCAGGTCAACCCCGACCTCGTGACGCTCGACATCGAGATGCCCGAGCTCGACGGCCTCGCCACGCTGCGCGAGCTGCGCAAGAGCTGGCCGCACCTGCCGGTGATCATGTTCAGCACGCTCACCGAGCACGGCGCGAGCGCCACGCTCGAAGCGCTCGCGCTCGGCGCGAGCGACTACGTCACGAAGCCGTCGAACACGGGCAGCTTCGGCGCGGCGATGGACCGCGTGAAGGAAGACCTCGTCCCGCGCATCAAGACGCTCTGCCGCGGCGTGCTCGCCGCTCCCACGCCCGGTCCCGCCCCCGCGCCGAAGACGGCGCCGCCCGCTCTGTCGTCGACCACGACCCGCGTCCCGCGTCCGGTGCTCCCCACCCGGCCGAGGCCGGTCGGCGGGACGCGCCCCGTGTCCGTGCTCGCGATCGGTTGCTCCACCGGCGGGCCGAACGCGCTCGAGGTCGTGCTTCCGGAGCTCCCTTCCGACCTCGGCGTGCCCGTCGTCCTCGTGCAGCACATGCCGCCGATGTTCACGCGCCTCCTCGCCGAACGTCTCGACCAACGCTCGGACGTCCACGTCGTGGAGGCGACCGCGGGGATGGTCCTCGAACCGAACACCGTGTACGTCGCACCGGGGAACCACCACCTCGTGGTCCGCCGCCAAGGCGCGCGCTTCGTGACCGAGCTGAACCAGGAACCGCCGGAGAACTCGTGCCGGCCCGCGGTCGACGTCCTCTTCCGCTCCGTCGCGCAGGCGTTCGGCGGCGACGTGCTCGCATGCGTGCTCACCGGCATGGGCCAAGACGGACTGCGCGGCTGCCAGACCCTCGGCGACCTCGGCGCGCAGATCGTCGTGCAGGACGAAGCCACCAGCGTGGTCTGGGGCATGCCCGGGTACATCGCCCAGTCGGGGCTCGCCGATCGCGTGCTCCCCCTCGCGGAGATCGGACCCGAGCTCGCCCGTCGCGTGCGCGATGGCCGCAATCGGCGCGAGGTCCGCCCGAGGACCTGAGGACGCACCATGTCGATCAACACCACCGACTTCGCGTTCCTCCAAACGCTCGTGCGCGAGCGCTCCGCGATCGTGCTCGACCCGGGCAAGGAGTACCTCGCCGAGTCGCGCCTCGCGCCGATCGCGCGCGGCGCCGGCCTGCCGGGCATCGGCGAGCTCGTCGCGAAGCTGCGCACCGACCCGCGCGGAACGTTGACGGACAAAGTCATCGAGGCGATGACGACGAACGAGACGTCGTTCTTCCGCGACGTGCATCCGTTCGAAGCGCTGCGCCTGAACATCCTCCCCGACCTGATCAAGGCGCGCGCCAACGAGCGCACGCTCAACCTCTGGTGCGCGGCGAGTTCGAGCGGCCAAGAGCCGTACACGATCGCCATGCTGATCCGGGAGAACTTCCCCGCGCTGATCGAGTGGCGCATCCGGTTCATCGCGACCGACATCTCGCAGGAGATGCTGCGTCGCTCGCGCGACGGCATCTACTCGCAACTCGAGGTGAACCGCGGGCTGCCGGCGAAGTACCTCGTGAAGTACTTCGAGAAGCGCGGCAGCGACTGGCAGATCAAGGCCGACCTGCGCAGCATGATCGAGTTCAAGGAGCTGAACCTGATCAAGCCCTGGCCGGCGATGCCGCCGCTCGACGTCGTGTTCATCCGAAACGTCCTGATCTACTTCGATCTGCCGACGAAGCGGGCGATCCTCGGGAACATCCGCAAGGTGCTGCGCCCCGACGGCTACCTCTTCCTCGGCGGAGCGGAGACCACGCTCTCGCTCGACGAGAGCTTCAAGCGCGCGCAGGTCGGACCGACCTGGTGCTATCGGCTCTGAGAGCCCCAGGCTCGGATCGCGCTCGCTCGGCGCGCGCGTCCTCCGCGCGGTATCCTCCCGCGGCATGTACGGACAAGCCACGCCGCCCGCGTACCGCATCGAGACGCCGCGCCTCGTCCTCCGTTGCTGGGACCCGCGCGACGCGCCCCTCTTGAAGGAGGCGATCGACGCGAGCCTCGAGCACCTCCTCCCGTGGATGCCGTGGGCGCGCGACGAGCCGCAGAGCGTCGAGCTGAAGATGGAGCTCCTGCGTCAGTTCCGCGGGCGGTTCGACCTCGACCGAGACTGGAGCTACGGGGTCTTCACGCGCGACGAATCGGCGGTCGTCGGCGGCGCGGGGCTCCATCCGGTCTCGTCGGGGACGCCCGCGACGCGCCGCCACGAGCGCGGCGTGCGCGAAGTCGGGTACTGGGTCGCGAGCCGCTTCGCCGGCCAGGGCTTCGCGACGGAAGCCGCTTCGGCGCTCGTGCGCGTCGGGTTCGAACTCGAGCACCTGGAGCGCATCGACCTCCACTGCGAGCTCGAGAACGTGCGCAGCGCCGCCGTCGCGCGCAAGCTCGGCTTCCACGAGGACGGAGTGCTGCGCGAGCGCATCGCGCGCGGCGACGGGAGCCTCGCGGCGAAGCAGGTGTTCTCGCTCCTCGCGAGCGAGTACGGCGAAAGCCCCGCGAGCCGCACGCGCTGCGAGGCCTACGACGCGATGGGCCGGAAGAGCTTGGAGCTCCCGGTCGAACGGCGCCGCGGCTCCGCCTTTCGCTGAACCGAATCAGCGCGTCGGCGGCACGGAGGCGTAGCGCCCGTCGCCGATCATCGAGCGCACGGCCGCGACGAGGCGCTCCTGCGCGTCCGGCAGCGCCGAATCGATCGGCGGACCGAAGCGCACGGCGATCTTCCGCGGGGCGGGCAGCGCGCGCGAGCGCGGCCACGCTTCGACGGCCCCGCGCGTCCCGACGGGCACGATCGGCACCTTCGCCATGCGCGCGGCGAGGAGCGCACCGCCCTTGAACTCGCCGATCGAGCCGTCCTGCGTGCGCGTCCCCTCCGGGAAGATCACGACGAGGTCGCCGCGCTCGAGGTGCTGCGCCATCGCGCGGAGCGCCTTCCGATCGCTCGAGTTGCGCTGGACGAGCACCGCGCCGCAGCCGCGCATCGTGAACGCGAGCCACTTCCAGTTCGCGAGCGTGTCGCGCGCGACGAAGGCGACGTGCCGGCGATTGCAGGCCGCGATCGTCAGGATGTCGAGGTGCGACTGGTGGTTCGACGCGAGGACCGCGCCCCCCTCCTTCGGCACGTTCTCGAAGCCCTCGACGCGCAGCCGGTGGTAGAGCTTCGTGTAGAGCCAGGCGCCGGTCCAACACGTGCGGTAGACCCACGTCTTCTCCACGAGGACGGGATCGTCGGTGCGCTCGCGCTCGGCGTCGCGCTCGCGCGGCTCCTTCGCGGAGCGCGCGTCAGCCGATTCGTCCGCCACGGACCACCTCGAGGAGCTTCGCGACGACGCCGTCGGCGTCCGTCCCGTCCGTGTCGATCAGGATCGCATCGTCCGCCTGCTTGAGCGGCGAGTCGTGGCGCGTCGAGTCGTGGTGGTCGCGACGCTCGATGTCCGCGAGGAACTCGTGGAAGCGCTCGGGCTCGCCGCGCTCGAGCGAGCGCCGGCGCGCGCGCTCTTGCGCCGTCGCGGTCAGGTAGAACTTCACGTCGGCGCTCGGGAACACGACCGTGCCGATGTCGCGGCCCTCGGCGACGATCCCTGCGCCGCGGCCGGCCTGCGCGCGCTGCTGCGGGACGATCGCGGCGCGCACGGCGGGGTGCGCGGAGACCGCGGAGACCCAGCGCGTCACTTCGTCGGAGCGGATCGCGGGCTCGCCCGCCTTCCCGTCGATGCGGATGCGGCCTTGGGCGTCGAATTCGAGGCGCAGGGAGCGCGCGAGTTCGGCGCACGCGCGCTCGTCCATCGGCTCGACGCCGCGCTCGAGCGCCGCGAGCGTCACCGCGCGGTACATCGCGCCGGTGTCGAGGAAGGTGAGACCGAGCTCCGCGGCGAGGCGGCGCGCGACCGTGCTCTTCCCGCTCCCGGCGGGACCGTCGATGGCGATGATCATCGTGGCGAGGGCGTCGAGGGCGGACATGCGGGCCGACGAGTGTAGGAACGCACTCGCGAACCGGCCAGCGCCCGCCGCCCGAACGCGCGCCGCGACGCTACCAGACGATCGAGTAGCCGTTCGAGACGTTGAAGGTCTCGGGCGGGCAGAAGAGCGCCGCCGAGTTGCGGTAGTAGGCCTGGTAGTGCCGCGTGACGCCGCTGCCGAGGGTCACGCCGCCGCGCTGCGAGAGCGTGACCGTCTCCACGGAGTCGGGGAACGAACTCGCGCCGCCGACGTTGACCTTCGTCCGCAGGCGCAGGAGCGTGCCGCCCGCGCAGCGCACTCCGTCGCCGAACACCGTGTCGGCGAGCGCGTCGCCTTGCAGGTAGATGCACGCGACCGTCGCCGGCATGCCCGAGCCCGCGAGCACGACCGTGTCGGCCGCGACCTCGCCCGAGGCGTCGAGGAGCGCGCCGGAAGCGTTGACCGAGTTCGCGCAACCGTGCCCCACCGCGCCGACGTTCGCGCACGGACACGGAGTCGTGTGCGCGACGTCGACGCCGTCGCCGAAGCAGAACGGCGTCCCCGGCGGCAGGGCGGAGAGCGAGAAGGTCGAGGGCTGCATCTCGAGGTAGATGCCGGGGCCCTGGATGACCCAGTCGTACACGCACCAGTTCGCCGAGGAGTACGTTCCGACGTTCGCGAGCGGGTCGGTCGAGGAGAAGCTCGTCCCGTTGCAGTCGGAGAACGAGAAGGAGATCGGCGAGGTGCCGACGAGCGTGAGCCCGTTCTGGTACGCGCCGTCGACGGTGAAGTCCTGGTTGCGCAGCGTCAGCGTCGGGTTCGCCGCGACGCTGCCGGTCGAGTTCGGTCCGATCGTGAGCGACACGCTCGAGGCGACGATCGGGAAGTTCGTCACGTGCCCCGGCGTGACGTCGGTGCCCGGCGTCGTGACGTGGTACGTGAGTCGCGCCGGCATGCCGACGGTCGTACCGACGAACGGCCCGCTGTTCACCGACGCGCTGGCGACGGTGCCGAGGACCTCGACGACGGCGGTGCCGGCGGAAGCGGGGAGGACGAGGAAGAGGGAAGCGAACACGGTGGATCGAAGCATCACGGGATCTCCTTCGACGGACGGGCCCAGTGTGCACGACGCGCCGCGGAGCGCCATCACCCTTTCGGGCAGCCGGGACTCGACTCGAAGGCGAGCGCTCCGCGCGCACCGAGCGCCGCGACGTCCCGGCCGGCTCCGAACGCGTCGAGCACGACCCAGCGCGCGCCGCAGTCGAGCCGCTCGTCGCGGAACGCGTGCGCGTGACCGCAGAGGACCGTGTCGGCGCGATGCGCGCGGGCGACGAGCTCCGCCGCCGCGCGCTGGACCGTCTTCTCTTCGGGCAGCTTCGCCGCGATCGCGCGGACGGACGCGCGACGCAGGCGGCGCGCGATCGAGCTCGAGACCGCATGGGGCAGGTGCGTACCGAGCCAGCGCACGCTCGAACGCCGCAGGGCGCGCCGCAGGCGAAGGTAGCCCGCGTCGCGCGTGCACAAGACGTCGCCGTGGAGACAGAGCACGCGCGCGCCGCCGACGCGCGCGACGAAGCCCTCCGCGTGCAGCGTCGCGCCGCTCGCGCGCTCGAACGCCGCGTCGAAGAGGAAGTCGCGGTTGCCCGGCACGACGTGCACGCGCGCGCCGCGCTCGGTGAGAGCCCGCAATTCGAGCAGGACCGCCGCGGCGCCGGGGAGGCGCGCCTCGCTCGGCCCGACCCAGACGTCGAAGAGGTCGCCGAGCACGACGAGCGCCGGTGCCCCCGCCGCGCGCCCGCGGAGGAAGCGCACGAACGGCTCGACGCTCTCGCGCCGCGCGGCGTCGAGGTGCAGGTCCGCGACGGCGAGCGCGCCCTCGGCGAGCTCCGCCTCGGGCAGCGGCGCGAGCGCCGCGGGCGGCAGCGCCGAGCGCGCCGCGTCGAGCTCGTCCGCGCTCACGGTTCCTTCTCGGCCTCGTCCTCGCCGGGCGCCGAGATGCCGAAGTCGCGCATCTTCTCCCACAGCACCTTGCGCGAGATCCCGAGCAGGTCCGCGGTCTGCGAGCGGTGTCCCCCGGTCTCGGTGAGCGCGAGCTTGATGTGCTCGACCTCGTGCTCGCGGAGCACCTCGCGCAGCGGCCGCACGCCCGTCTTGACCTCGACCGCGCCGCGCCAGCGCGGATCGAGCGCGAGCAGGTCCTCCGCCGCGAGCTCGCGCCGCTCGCCGGCGAGCGCGATCGCGCGCTGCACGGCGTTCTCGAGCTCGCGCACGTTGCCCGGCCACGGGTGGCGCTCGAGCAGCGCCATCGTCGAGCGCGACACGGTGAAGTTCTTCCCGCGCCCGTGCCGCTCGACGAAGTGCTGCACGAGCAGCGGCACGTCGCCCTTGCGCTCGCGCAGCGGCGGCAGGTTCACGGGCACGACGTTGATGCGGTAGTAGAGGTCTTCGCGGAAGCGGCTCTCCTTCACGCGCTGGAGGAGCGGCACCTTCGTCGCGGCGACGACGCGGATGTCGACCGTGATCGGCTGCTCGGCGCCGAGGCGCTCGAACGAGCGCTCCTGGAGGACGCGCAGGAACTTCACCTGCATGTCGAGCGGCATGTCGTCGATGTCGTCGAGGAAGAGCGTGCCCTTGTCGGCGAGCTCGAAGCGCCCGCGGCGCTCCTTGCGCGCGTCGGTGAACGCGCCCTTCTCGTAGCCGAAGAGCTCGGCCTCGAGCAGCGATTCGGGCAGCGCCGCGCACGAGAGCGCGACGAAGGGGCCGGTCGGACGGCTCGAGTGGTGGTGCAGCGCGCGCGCGATGCGCTCCTTGCCCGTGCCGCTCTCGCCCTGCACGAGCACGGTCGCGTCCGTCGGCGCGACGGTGCGCACGCGCTCGAACACGGCGAGCATCGCGGGCGAGCCGCCGACGACGCCCTCGACCGCGAGACCGCCCGCGAGCTGCTTGCGCAGCGTCTGGTTCTCGCGCTCGAGCGCGCGCACGCGCCCGAAGGTCTCGAGCATGTTCGCGAGCGCCTCGTTGCGGAACGGCTTCTGGACGTAGTTCGCCGCCCCCATCCGCATCGCCTCGACCGCCTGGTCGATCGTCGCGTACCCCGTCATCACGATCACCGGACGCGCGGGGTCGAGCGCGATCGAGCGCTCGAGCAGCGCCATGCCGCCCGCGCCGGGCATGCGGATGTCCGTGACGACGGCCTCGGGCGCCTCCTTCTCGAGCAGCGCGAGCGCGCCCGCGGTGTCCGCGGCGTGGAAGACGGTGTGTCCGCGCCCCTCGAGCTCGTCGCGCAGCGTGATCGCGATCGTGATCTCGTCTTCGGCGAGGAGGATGCGCATCGCGCTCAGCTCCGCGCGACGCGGCACTGGTCGCCGCCCTGCGCGCTCGCGTCGGCGTGCGCGGCCTCGGCGAGCGCGAGCAGCTCGTCGTGGTACGCGACGGACGCGGCGCCGGCTTCGGCCCATCCGACGCTCAGGGTGAGCCGGCCCGCGCCGGAGAGCCCCTCGAGCGCGAGCGCGCGCGTCTCCGCGAGCAGCCGCTCGCCGAGCACGCGCACGCCGTTCGCGTCCGTGTGCGGGACGACGACGAGCAGGCGATCGTCGGCCGTGCGGCCGAGGAAGTCGCTCGCGCGCGTGCCGCGATGCAGGAGGTCGACGATCGCCTCGAGCACCTGCTCCTTCGCCTCGTACCCGAGCCGGTCGCGCACGTTGCCGAGCTGGTCGACGGACACGATCAGGCACGCGAGCGGATAGCCGTAGCGCCGCGCGCGCTGGAACTCGACGCGCAGGATGTGTTGGATCTGGGCGACGGAGTAGAGCGCGCGGCGCTCGCCTCCCTGGGCTCTCGTGCTCTCGGTCATGCGCGCCTTCGGTCCTCGTGGACGCGGGGTCCGTTCGGGCCGTTGTAGCGCGGCGGGCGGCCCGCGTCACGGAGAGAAGAGCCCCGCCCGCGCCGCCGAGTCCCGTCGCGAGCGCGTAGCCGCACCCCGCGCCGACCACTATCCTCGGGACACGCGCCGCGGCCCGAGCCGCGCAAGCTCCCGTCCCATCGAGGCCGTCCGCATGCTCTCCTCCCTCGCCCTGCTCGCCCTCGCCCTCCCGGGCGGCGGCTGGACCCCGCTCGAAGCGCCCGTGCTCTGCGCGCCGGAGACCGCGCCCGCGGAGCCACTGCGCCTCGCGGACGGCGTCCACGTGCTCCTCCGACAACGCGGCGGCGACGTCGAACGTCCCGTGCCGGCCCCGCGGATGCCGCTGTCGCTCGTGATGCAGATGCTCGAGGAGGACGCGCGCGCGAAGGGCGGCGCGCTCGAGTTCTTCCGCTCGTCCCCCGCGCTGCTCGCGCGCGGCGACGACAAGGCGCTCCAGGACGCGCGCGCGTTGCTCGCGGACCTCGGCGCGCAGGCAGGCGCGCTCGAGATCGAGCTCACGTGCGAGCTCGCGCCCGTCGGCTCGGCCGCGACGTCGACGCGCGTCCGCGTGCACTCGGGCGGCGAGGCGTTCTTCGGCTCGCGGCGCGCGGCGACCTTCGTCAGCGGCTTCGACGTCGAGGTCGCGGCGGACTCGGGCGTCGCGCAGCCCGTGCTCGGGACCACGCTCACCGGACCGGGTGTGCACGTGCGCGCGGCCCGTGTCGCGGGCGGGAAGCGCGTGTGGATCCAGGGGCTCCTCGACCTCTCCGAGGCCGGCGAACTCGTGCGCTTCGACCCGGACACGCGCGATCTCGGACGCATCGACCAGCCGACCGTGAACGCGGTGCAGGTGGCGTTCTCCGGCGTGGTCGAGAGCGGCGGTCGGCTCGAGGTTCAGATCGCGCGCAGCGGGCTCACGAGCCCGGACTGGAAGCTCGTCCTCGGCGCGACCACGCGCCCCGACTCCGCGCCGAGCGCTGCCGGAGGTACGGGTTGGACGCTGCTCGACCTCGCCTTCCTCGCGAGCGAGCCGTGGTCGCTGCAACCCGCTTCGCCGGGCGGACACCTCGCGCGCGAGGCGAGCTTCGCCGCGCCTGCACCGGCGCCGATGTCCATGCCGCCCTCCGCGCTCGCGGCGCGCCTCGAGGAGACGCGCGCGAACGATCGCGGTCCGCGCGCGCCGCTGTACTGGACGAACGAGCTGCTGTTCCTGCCGCGCGCCGAGCCGCGCCTCGCCGCGGACGCGCGCGCGCTGATCGAGACGCTCGAGGCGGCCCGCCTCGCGACCGGCCGCGTCGAGCTCGCGCACGGTGGTTTCACCGTGTCGTTCCCCGTGTGCGACGGCGTGCCCGCGCGCGTGCTCGCGACGCGCGAGCGTCCGTACCTGACCGGCTACCGTTCGGAGCTCGCGCCGCAGACGTGGATGCCCGCTCCGGAGCCCGAGCTCGTCGTCGACGGCCTCGGGCTCGACCTCGCGCCGTTCGGCGGCGCGCTCGCGGCCCGCGCATGGAAAGCCGCGAGCGGCGCGCCCGAGGTCGTCACGAAGGAAGACGCGCAGCTCGGCAAGCTCCAGCTCCTCCGGCGCGATCTCTGGACCGACGCGGCGAGGATCGCGCGCGACGAGCGTGGACGGACGTTGCTCGCGCCCGAGCCGGCGGGCCCCGGCGTCGTTTCGATCGGCTTCGCGCAGCCCTGACCCGCGCGCGGTCGCGCGCGCACTGCCGAGCACGTCGTGCGCGCGTCGCACGCGGCGAAACGAAAGTGGCGCCGCTTCCCCGAGATCGGCGCCCCTTCTTCGTTGCTCCGGGCAACTTCCGGGCCATACTGAGGTAGACGTGCCCAGGCGCACGTCGCGCACGCCCCGTGAGACTCGGCCTCCATCAATCCGCCTCGCTCCAGCAGCGACTCCAGCAGTCGCCGCAGATGATCCAGGCGATGCAGATCCTGCAGCTGAACGGCCTCGACCTCGAGGACCGGATCCAGCAGGAGCTGAACGAGAACCCCTTCCTCGAGGAGGTCGAGCCCGGCCTCGCCGCGAACGGGACGCCCGGGGAGACGGCGCCCGACGCCTCCCCCGCCGAGGTCGCGACGGCGCGCGAGGACCTCAAGGTCGAGGCGATCCTCCAGGAACTCGAGAAGCACCAGAACGAGTTCGCCGACGGCCGCCCGCGCGTCCGGAACGACGAGGAAGGCGACCGCAAGCTCGAGGCGATGAACAACACGCCCGACCAGGGGAAGAGCCTGGCGGAGGCGTTGATCGAGGAGCTCGCGATCCTGCGCCTCGAGCCGCGCGACCGGCGGCTCGCGGAGTACGTGCTCTACTCGCTCGACGAGCGCGGTTGGCTGACGCAGCCGCACGAGGACGTCGCGCGCGACGCGACGATCGCGATCGCGGCGGAGGACGGGCTCGTGATCGCGCCGGAAGCTCCGCGCGTCGATGCGGAAGGCGGCGCGGCCCCGAGCGCGAGCCCCGCGTCGACGGACGCGAGCCCGACCGACGCGGAGCGCACGCCGCCGGAACGCGCCGCGGTCCGGAACGAACGCCCCGCGAGCGACGCGTCGACCGCGGACGCGCACGTGCTCCAGCCCTACCACGCCGACGACGTCGAGATCGTGCTCGAGGAGATCCGGCGCATCAGCCATCCGGCGCTCGGCGCGCGCGACTTGAAGGAGTGCCTGCAGCTCCAACTCGCCGCGCTGGACCTCGAGGATCCGCTGCCCGCTCAGCTCGTCGAGGCGCACCTCGAGGACATCGAGCACAACCGGCTGCCGCGCATCGCGAAGGCGACCAGTCGCTCGATCGACGACGTCAAGGCGGCGATCGAGGTGCTGAAGACGCTCGAGCCGAGCCCCGGCTCCGGCTACGGCGAGCCGGTCGCCGAGGTGATCACGCCCGACGTGATCGTCGAGGAGATCGACGGCGACTTCCAGGTGCGTTTGCAGCGCGAGCGCGCGCGCGAACTGCGCCTCTCGCCGCAGTACCGCGAGTTCCTCAAGGCGAAGAAGGGCGACGGCGCGCGCGAGTGGGTCAAGAAGCGCCTCGAGTCCGCGCGCTGGTTCCTCGACGCCGTCCAGCTCCGTCAATCGACGCTGCTGCGGGTCGCGCAGGTGATCTTCCAGCGCCAGCGCACGTTCCTCGAGAAGGGCACGTCGGGGTTCCAGCCGCTGCGGATGCAGGAGGTCGCCGACGAGGTCGGCGTGCACATCTCCACCGTGTCGCGCGCGGTGTCGGGGAAGTACGCGCAGACCCCGCGCGGCATCTATCCGCTCAAGTTCTTCTTCGCGGGCGGCACGCAGAAGTCGACGGGCGAGGTCGCGAGCCAGGTCTCCATCAAGCAGCGCATCGCGGAGATCGTCGGGGCGGAGAACCCCGACAAGCCGCTCTCCGACGACGAGATCGCGGACAAGCTCGAGGAGCAGGACCACGTGCGCATCGCACGCCGCACCGTCACGAAGTATCGCAAGGCCCTGAACATCCCGGCCTCGACCGAGCGGCGCAAATTCTGAGCGCACGCTATCCTGTTCCGCTCGTTTCCCACTCCACCCCCACCGATCCCGCACGAACCATGGGCGTCCGAGCCACCGAACTCCGCAAAGGCACCGTGATCCAGGACAACGGCCAGCTCTGGCTGATCACGGAGTACATGCACCACACGCCCGGCAACCTGCGCGCGGTGATCCACACGCGCCTCAAGAACGTGCAGACCGGCGCGACGAAGGAGATGCGGCTCGGCTCGAGCGACGTCTTCGAGGTCGCGTTCCTCGACCGCAAGAAGTGCGAGTACCTCTACAAGGACTCGACGGGCTACGTGTTCATGGACCAGGAGTCGTTCGAGCAGTTCCCGCTCTCGCCCGAGCTCGTCGCGGACAAGATGGGCTTCGTGCGCGAGAACACCGTCGTCGAGGTGACGTTCCACGACAACCTCGCGCTCGGCGTCGAGCTCCCCGCGTCGGTCACGCTCAAGGTGATCGAGGCCGAAGCCGCGGTGAAGGGCAACACCGCGACGAACGTGAAGAAGGAAGCGGTCGTCGAGACGGGGATGAAGGTCAAGGTCCCGCTGCACATCACCGCGGGCGACGAGATCAAGATCAGCACCGAGAACGGCGAGTTCCTCGGGCGGCAGAACTGAGCGCCCGCGCTCAGTCCCGCACGTACACCCACACCGAGAGATCGCGGCTCTCGACGTAGAGCGGCCACACGCGCACGAGGCGGCATTCCTCGCGCAGGAAGCGCTGCACCTCCGCCGCGTCCTCCGGGTCCCAGTCGAGGAACTGCTCGGGGTTCACGACGAGCCACATGCGCCGTCCCTGTCGCGCCCACAAGCGCGGCTGCGTCGCGCGCCACTTGTCGAGCCACTGGACGTGCTCGGGTTGGCGCAGCTCCGTGCGCCACGGCGCGACGTAGTACTCACCGACCGTCGCCTCCATGCCGAGCACGAGGTCGTTCTCCTCGCGCCGGTTCCACACGAACTGGTACGCGTCGCGCCACGGCGGGCGCTCGCCCTGGCGCACGGTGAAGTAGAGCGCGACGTTGACGAGCGAGCACGCGACGAGCACGAACGCCCACGCGCGCGCGAGCGTGCGTCGACCGCGTTCGTCGGCGAGCGCACGCCCGAGCTCCTCCGCCGGGAGCGCCGCGAGGAGCGCGATCCACGGGAAGAGGAAGAACACGTACTGCGCCGTCATGCGCGCGCCCGCGGCCGCGATGCCGGCGACGAGGAGCAGCACGACGAGCACGACGACGAGCGGGACGACGCCGCGCTCGGCGCGCCGCCGCCACGCGAGTCCCGCGCCGACGAGCGCCGCCGCGCCGAGGTACGGCGTCACGTAGAAGCCCGTCGTGCGCGCGAGGTGGAGCACGCGCTCGAGCGCCGCGCCCGCGTCGAAGCCGCCGCGCGCGCCCTTCTGCAGGAAGTAGGTCGACAGCGTGTCGCGCGCCCAGGGGTACGCCGCGAGCAGGACGACGACGCCCGCCGCGACCATCGCGACGAGCACGCGCTTCCCGGCCCCGAGCGGCCGGCGCGCGCACCGCGCCGCGACCACGGGCGCGAGCGCGAGCCCGGGCAGCGCGAGCGCGGCCGACGGATGGAACAGCGCGCCCGACGACGCGAGGCCGAGCCCGAGGAGCGCGCGCACGACGCTCCCCCGCGCGAAGCCGCGCAGCCAGAGGCCCGCGCCGAGGAGCGACGCGAGCTCCGCGAGCGTGTAGAAGCGCGCGTTCTGCGACCAGTAGACCTGCCACGAGCTCACGGCGAGCAGCAGCGCGACGAGCGCCGCCGTGCGCTTCCCCGCGAGGTCGCGGAACGCCCAGTACGCGGCGGGGATCGCGAGCCAGCCCGCGACGGCGGGCAGGAACCGGAGCGCGAATTCGTCGGGCTTGCCGCCGAGGAGCTCGACCACGCGGTGGACGAGCTCGTACCCGAGCGGGTTCTGGATCTCGCCGCCGTAGAGCCCGACGTACCAGTCCGTGTACGTCGCCGCCTCGTCGAACCAGAGGCTCCACGCCCCGAGCTTCCAGAAGCGCAGGAGCCCGACGAGGAGCGCGAGGGCGAGCAGGACGCGCGCGCCGGAAGCCGTTTCCGCCGCGCCGGACGCGGGCTCGGCCGCGCTCGACGCGTGCTCTTCCGTTCCGGGACGTTCGGCGCGGGTCACTTCAGCAGCGTTCCAAAGCCGGACGACGAAGGCAACGGTGGAAACCGCTGCGCACGCCGCGCGCGCTTGCTTCCGGCCCGGACCGACCCCGAGAATGACCGCCATGCCGCGCCTCCCGCACGCTTCGATCGCGCTCACCGCGCTCCTCGCGAGCACGCTCTTCCCAGGGTGCATGCTCCTCGAGACCTCCACGAACGTGAGCATCGCGAGCGACCCGCCGGGCGCGCGCGTCCTCGTCAACGCGAAGGACTCGGGGTTCGTGACGCCGTGCTTCGTCGCGCTCGACCGCGAGAGCACGCGCATCGACCTCGAGTACCCGGGCTACGTGACGGCGACGCGGCTGATCACGCCGGATCACGAGTGCTACTCGATCCTGTGGCGGGAGATGTACGTGCGCTCGAACGTGTGGAACTTCCCGCTGTGGTTGAACACGCGGGACTTGTTCGTGCCGGTGAAGTGGGACAAGACGATGTCGCCGGGGCGGCTCTACGTGAAGCTCGAGCGGACCGCGGATTCGTGAGCGCGCCGGGCTCGAGCGTTGGACGGCCGGCGGTTTTCCTCGATCGCGACGGGACGTTGACCGTCGAGTCGGATTGGGTGCGGAGGCCGGAGGAGCTCGTGCTGTTGCCCGGGGCCGCGCAGGCGGTGGCGGAGCTCGCGCGCGCGGGGTTCCTCGTGGTCGTCGTGACGAACCAGAGTGCGGTCGCGCGCGGGATGATCGACGAGCGGGAGCTCGCGGCGATCCATGCGCGGTTCGAGGAATTGCTCGCGGCCGGGGGTGCGCGCGTGGATGGGATCTACTTCTGCCCGCACCATCCGACCGAGGGGGTCGGCGTCTATCGGCGCGAGTGTGCGTGTCGCAAGCCGAAGGCGGGGTTGTTGGTTCGCGCGGCGGAGGAGTTGGGGATCGAGCTCGCGCGGTCGTGGGTCGTTGGGGATGCGCGGAGGGATCTCGAGGCGGGGGCGCGGGTCGGGGTGCGCGGGGTGATGGTGGCGACGGGGAAGGGGGAGCGGGAGTTCGAGGCGCTCGTCGCGGAGGGGGGGCGCGTGCCGTTCGTGCCGGGGGTGCTCGAGGCGGCGAGGTGGATTGTTGGGGCCTCGTCGGTCGGGAGCGCGGGAGGCGGATGAGGCGCAGCGGAGGGAGGGGAGCAACGGAACACATGGGGGTGCTCCGCATCAATGCCATTAGCGTACGTCCTCCCTCCTGACATGCGCACATGCCTGACCTTTCGGCTCCCAT
>JAXMBZ010000009.1:0-190020 GCA_046349615.1 Planctomycetota bacterium | reverse complement strand
CGTCGCCCTCCAACTCGTGCCGTACGGACGTGCGCACGAGAACCCGCCCGTCCGCGGCGAGCCTGCGTGGGACTCGTCCGAGACGCGCGCGCTCGCGCAGCGCGCGTGCTTCGATTGCCACAGCAACGAGACGCAGTGGCCGTGGTATTCGAACGTGGCGCCCGTGTCGTGGCTCGTGCAGTACGACGTCGACGAGGGGCGCGCGAAGCTGAACTTCAGCACGTGGAACGTGACGCAGGGCGAGGGCGACGAAGCGGCGAGCGCGCTGAAGGAAGGCGAGATGCCGCCCTACGCGTACGTGGCGATGCACGGGCACGCGCGCCTCACGCCGCAGGAGACGGCGCAGCTCGCGCAGGGCTTCGCGAAGACGCTCGGCGGCGGCGAAGGGAAGGTGGAGCGGCTCAGCCAGGAAGAGGACGAGGACGACGAGCGGGGCGAGGGGCGCTGAACGCGGTCGCGCTCGATCGCGCCGCGCGCTCCGCCGATGAGGCGTCGACCGCGCGGCGCGCAGTCCGTCACTTCGCGCTCGGGGGCTTCGTCTCCGCGCCCGTGCCGACGTAGCCCGTCGAGACGACGACGTCGTCGTACCAGACGGTGTTCGTGCGCTCGGCGTGGTGGACGTAGATGCCGACGTCGAAGCGCTTCAAGCGCACCTTCGCGTCGGTGCGCCAGCGGAAGCCGACGAGGTGCTGGTAGAGCTTCCCGTCGATCCAGGTCGCGAGTTCGCCGTCGGCCTTCCCCACGGTGTTCACGCGGATGCGCTGCTCGAGGCACACCCAGCGACCGCGCTCGGGGTTCACGCGGTGCTCCGCGTCGGGCGCGAAGAGGTTGCCCCACCAGTGGCCGTCCTTGTCGCGCTCCATGTCCATCCAGTAGACGTACGACGCCATGGCGCCGGGCGCGCGGTTCTTACCCCAGTCGCGCCACGGCTCGAAGCCTGCGGTGAAGTGATCGGCTCCGGTCGGACGAATGCCGGCGCTGCCCATCGCGTCCCACTTGCCCGTGCCCGCGACGGCGGCGAGCCCGCCGCCCGTGTGGTTCAGGTTGCCCTGGTCGTAGTCGTCGGCGAAGCGGATCCAGCGGCGGAAGTGGACGCAGTCGTACCCGTCGGCGCCGAGCCAGGCCGACGCGCCGGAGCCCGACGACGCACCGTCGCGCGCCGGCGCGACGCAGCGGATCGAGCCCATTCCCGTGCGCACGAGCTTCGGATCGTGCTCGATGGCGACGCGCCCGTCGTCCTTGCCGCGCACCTCGAACCACTGCGCGAAGGAGGCGTCGGACTCGAACTCGTCGTGGAAGAGCACGGTGCCCGGCGCCTCGAGCGCGGCGAGCGCCTTCGGATCGGCGAGCGTCGCCGCAGTGACGTCGCGCGGCGGCGGCGGCGTGCTCTCGGCGGCGGGAGCGGTCTCTTGCAGCACGAGGACGGCGGCGACGAGGAGCATGGGACCTCCGTGACGACGAGCGAGGGGGAGCGCGAGGAACGCGGGTGCAGTGGACGCGGACCTGCGCTCCGCCGTCAAGGTGGCCGGGAGGAGGAGAGCCAGTTCATGCGCCGCGAACGGACACGAGGGCGCGGTAGGGCGACTGCCCAACCCGGATTGCCCACGCTCGCGGGACGCCGTACCGTCACGGCATGGCGACCAGTGAGCGCATCACGCTCGATCCCGCGGTGCGCAGCGGCAAGCCGTGCCTCCGCGGTACGCGCATCACGGTGCGCGACGTCGTCGAGTACCTTGCGGGCGGGATGAGCGAGGAGGAGCTGCTCGCCGACTTCCCGTCGCTCATGCGTGAGGACGTGCAGGCGGCGGTCGCGTTCCATGCTCGAGGCAGCGGGGAGGATCGTCATGAGTCGTGAACCGAGCCGTCGAACCAGCGGGAATCGTGCTCGCGCGCATGGGTTGGGCTCGCCGCGTGTCGATCGGGCAGAGTGGGTGCGCGGGTTTCAGAAGGCCGTGCTCGAGGGGCTCGCGTCGGCGAAGGCGGGTCGGCTCGTCGACGGGGCGGAGGCGTTCGAGCGGCTCGGTGTGCTGATCGAGAAGACGGGGCGTGCTGGACGAGGTCGACGAAAGGGCGCACGTCGCTGATTCGGGGGTGGATTCCGGCCTCGTGCGGAACCGCGGGCTCGCGGGTAGGTTGCAGGGGACGCAGGCGCTCGTGTCGTTGCCTGCGAACTCGAGAGGAGCCTCGCGATGGACCCTGAACTCGCCGTCGAAGAGCGTCTGCGTCGTCTGGAGTCCCAAGTGCGTCGGGCGCGGATGTGGAGCGTGGCGATGACGGTCGCGCTCGGGGCGGTGGTGTTCGCGTCGATGCAGGCGCCGCAGGCGAAGGAGCTCAACGTGGATCTGCTCCGGACGCGCAAGCTCGAGGTCGTCGATGCAGCCGGGAGGGTTCGGGGCGCGCTGGGACCCGACCCGCGATTCGGAGAGGAAGACGTCGTGGCGCTCATCCTGCGCGGACCGGGCGACTCGAAGCCGCGAACCATGCTCTACACGTCTGGCAACTCGTCGGAGCTCATCATGGACGCGGTCGGTGGCCGTGCGTACGTGTTCGCAGCCACTCAGAGCAGCGGAATCACGTTGAGTTCGCCGCCAGAGGGCGTGGACGTCATCCCTGGCCCCTTGCTTCAGATGACGAGTGAAGGTGGAGACACCAAGCTCGAGATGGCGCGAGCCAGCGCGAAGCCCGATGCAGTATCACCGAGAGTGACGATCAGGCCGGAGCTCGGACTCGTGCGAACAGGGAAGTGAACTCCGCGCAGTCGTGACTGCGCCGATGGGGTCGGTCGCGGCTAGGCGAGGTGCCCGCGCCCCGAGTCTCCCATCTCCACCTTGCGGCTCGGGAAGTACTCGCTCCACCGCCGATCGACGAGCTTCGACGTCCTTCGTGCGGAACCGCGGGCTCGCGGGTAGGTTGCAGAGGACGCAGGCGCTCGTGTCGAAGCCTGCGAACTCGAGAGGAGCCTCGCGATGAATTCTGAACTCGCCGTCGAAGAGCGTTTGCGTCGTCTGGAGTCCCAAGTGCGTCGCGCGCGGATGTGGAGCGTCGGGACGACGGTCGCGCTTGGTGCGGTGGTGTTCGCGTCGATGCAGGCGCCGCAGGCGGAGGACATCAACGTGCGCAAGGTCACCACCTGCGAGCTGCGGATCGTCGACGAGAAGGGCGTGGAGCGCGCCTCGCTCGGGCCCGACCTCGACAATCCCTCCGAGGTCTCGCTCGACTTGCGCGCGAGGGATCGTCAGAAGGGGCCCAAGGCGCGGATCCGTGTCGGAGAGGATGCGGCACAGTTGGACCTGGCTGGCGATGGGCTCCCGGCCTCCATTTGGATGGAGAACTCGAACTCTGGTGCGTCCGTGAGTCTTGTCGCGCGGATCGATCCCAGCGATTTCGGCAAGTCCTCCGTGGCTTCGCTGGGCGCATCCAACGCGGCGGACGGCGGCCGTCTCACGCTGAATCGAGCGAAGAAAGTGCAGATCGAGGGGATCCCAGGACAGACGGGCTCGGTGCCTGGAATCGTGCTCGAACCCTCGCTGCGACTCGATGCGATCGAGGGTGTGCGTCACGACAAGCGTTGAGTCCATCAATCTCACGTCCACTCGGACGTGAACTGGGCACCGCGCGTCAGCTCAAGTGCCCGCGCCCCGAGTCGCCCATCTCCACCTTGCGGCTCGGGAAGTACTCGCTCCACCGACGATCGACGAGCTTCGACGTCTCCTCGTCGCAGAACAACTCCTCCGGGTACCACGGCTTCATACGCGCATCGAGCACGATCGGCGGGTGGTAGCTCGCGTTCGTCCCGACGAGCTCGACGCGCGACGGGTGCAGGTCCGCGGCCGGGTTGAAGCGCGTGAACGTCGCCCACAGGAAGTTCATCTCGCTCTTCACGTGCCGATCCGCGTCGTCGCTCAGCACCACGAGCGGCCACGCCGCGAACGCCGGATCGCGCGCGAGCTTCGACGGCGCGTCTTTGTCCTGCGCATAGCTCGGGCCCTCGACCACGACGCAGCCCGGTGAGAACACGCGCACCTTCTTCGCGAGCGTGCTGGGCGAGCCCGTGAACTCGCGCGGCAGCTCGCGCTGCTTCGGGCCGACGCCGAGCAGCACGCCTTTGCCGCCTTCGTTGATCTTCGGGCCGGCGTAGTCGAGCGAGTCCATGCTCAGGTTGCCGAACAGGAACAGGTCCGTGCGGAAGTCGGCGCGTTCCAGGACGTGCGTCAGCGTCGCTTTGAAGTCGCGCAGGTCGACGGGTTGGTTCGTCAGGAGCAGGAACTTCGTCAGGGAGAGTTGCCCCTCGCCGAGGATGCGGAACGCGCTGCCCATCGCCTCGCGCTTGTAGCGCTCCTCGACGACCGCCGCGCTGAGCGCGTGGTAGCCCGTCTCGCCGTAGCTCCACAACGCCTTCACGCTCGGCATCACGACCGGGAAGAGCGGCGACAGGAGCTCCTGCAGGTAGTCGCCGATGAAGAAGTCCTCCTGCCGCGGCTTCCCGACGACCGTCGCGGGCCAGATGGCGCCTTCGCGGTGGTACAGCGCGTCGACGTTCGCGAACGGGTAGTCGTGCACCTCGCTGTAGTAGCCGTAGTGATCGCCGAACGGACCTTCGGGGCGTCGCGCGCCGGGCGCGATCTGGCCCACGAGCGCGAACTCGGCTTCGCTCACGAGCGGCAGCGCGCCGTGCTCGTTCGCGCAGAGCGGGAGCTTCTCACCGAGCACGAGGCTCACGAGCAGGAGCTCGGGCACGTTCTCCGGGAGCGGTGCGATCGCGCCGAGCATCAGCGCGGGCGGGCCGCCGACGAAGATGTTCACGGGGAGCGCGCTGTTTCGCTTCTCGGCTTGTGCGAGGTGGAAGCCGCCGCCCTTGCCGATCTGCATGTGCACGCCGCAGGTCGCGTCGTCGAAGAGTTGGATGCGGTACATCCCGAGGTTCGGGCCGTGGCCGTCGGGCGATTCGGTGTAGACGAGCGGCAGCGTCACGAACGGGCCGCCGTCGCGCTTCCACGTCTTCAGCGCGGGCAAGCGCGTCAGCTTCGGTGGGACTTGCGCGTGGCCGCGGATCGGGCCGCTCGCGCTGCGCTTCATGCCGACTTTCGCGAGTTCGAGGAAGAGAGAGCGCTTCGACCAGAGTTTGCCGAGCGTCGGGGGGACGAGTTCTTGGGGGAGGCGCGCGGCTTGCGCGATCAGTTGCTGCGGGCGTGAGCCGAACGCGAGCTCCATGCGCTTCGCGGTGCCGAAGAGGTTCGTGACGAGGGGGAAGTCGCGGTTCTTGACGCGCGGGAAGAGGAGCGCGGGGCCTTCGGCGGCGATCACGCGGCGGTGGATCTCGGCGGCTTCGAGATCGGCGTCGATTTCGACGCCGCACTCGACGAGGTCGCGCTCGCGGCGGAGCGTGTCGAGGAAGTCGCGCAGGTTGCGCGCGGGTTTGCGCGGGACGTGCACGGCGGTGGCGCGCGGTGAGGGAGAGGGAGCGGCGTCTCGCGGCGCGGGGGGCATCGGCGCAGGATAGCGTTCGACGGGGGGCGGTCGGGAGCGCGGGAGGCGGATGAAGAGCAACGGAGACTGGGCGCAAAGGCGCACATGTGGGTGCTCCGCATCCCAGACTCCGCGCACGATCAGGCCGGAGGAACCGGCCTGATCGTGCGCGGAGTTCAGTTTCCTCTCAGCAACGGGTGACGGGCGACGGGTGACGAGCGACGGGCGGCGAGGTGCGAGCGACCAGCGACGAGCGCGGCGTCGTGCGTCAGGTTGCGTTGCGCGCGGCGTTTGTGAGGCGAGCGCGGGCCGTGCGCACCTTCGCGATCGCGGTCTCGACGTCGAGCGCGAGTGCGGTCAGGTGGCCCATCTTTCGGCCGGGGAGCGCGTCGAGCTTGCCGTAGAGGTGGAGCTTGATGTCGGGGTCGGCGCAGGCGGCGGACCAGTCGGGCGTGCCCTCGCTCCACAAGTCGCCGAGCAGGTTCGCCATCGCGGCGGGGCGCAGGAGCTCGGTCGAGCCGAGCGGGAGGCCGCACACGGCGCGCAGTTGCTGCTCGAATTGGCTCGTGACCGACGCGTCGAAGGTCAGGTGGCCGGAGTTGTGGGGGCGCGGTGCGAGCTCGTTCACGACGAGGCGGCCGTCCTTGCGGAGGAAGAGCTCGACGCAGAGCACGCCGACGACGTCGAGCGCCTCGAGCACGCCGCGCGCGAGCTCGATCGCGTCGCGCACGACGCTCGGCGGCACGCGGCCGGGCGAAACGGAGACGTCGAGGATGTGGCGCTCGTGCACGTTCTCGATCACGCCCCAGTGCGCGAACGCGCCGTCGAGGGCGCGCGCCGCGACGACGGAGCATTCGAGCTCGAAGTCGACGAAGCCCTCGAGGACGCACTCCTGCGCGCCGATCGACGTCCACGCCGCGGCGGCCTCGGTCGGCGCGCGCAGCTTGCGCTGGCCCTTGCCGTCGTAGCCGAAGCCCGCGCTCTTGAGCACCGCGGGCGTCCCGATGCGCGCGACGGCGAGCTCGAGCTCCGCGAGCGAGCGCACGACCGCGAACGGCGCGACGGGGAAGCCGCGCGACGCGAGGAACTCTTTTTCGCGCACGCGGTGCTGCGTCGTGTGGAGCACGCTGCCCGCGGGGCGCACGGGGACGAGCTCCGCCGCCGCGGCGGCGGTCGCGTGGGGGACGTTCTCGAACTCGAAGGTCACGACGTCGACGGAGCGCGCGAAGTCGCGCACGCGGTCGAGGTCGAGGTAGTCGGCGGTGATCTCGAGGTCGGCGATCTGCCCCGTCGGCGTGTCCGTGTCGGGCGAGAACGTCGCGACGCGATAACCCATGCGCCGCGCGGCGATCGCGAACATGCGTCCGAGCTGACCGCTGCCGAGCACGCCGATGCGCGCGCCGGGCAGGATCGGCGGCGGGAGTGAGCGCGCCGTGCTCGAGTCGCTCACGGCAGCGTGTCCTTCATCACGCGCTCGGTCTGCTCGCGGCGGAAGCGCTCCCACCGCGCGCGCAGCGCCGGGTCGTGACGCGCGAGCACCGCGACGGCGAGCAGCGCCGCGTTGATGGCGCCGCTCTTCCCGATCGCGAGCGTGCCGACCGGGACGCCGCCCGGCATCTGCGCGATCGAGAGCAAGGAATCGAGGCCCTTGAGCGCGTGGCTCTCGACCGGCACGCCGAAGACGGGGAGCAGCGTGTGCGCCGCGGCCATGCCGGGGAGGTGCGCCGCGCCGCCCGCGCCCGCGATGATCACCTGGAGTCCGCGCGCTTCCGCCGTGCTCGCGTACTCGACGAGCTTCAGCGGCGTGCGGTGCGCGGAGACGACGGCGCATTCGTGCGGCACGTCGAGTTCCTTCAGCGTGGCACTCGCGTGCTGCATCGTCTCCCAATCGCTCTTGCTGCCCAGGATCACGCCGACGAGCGGCGTCGAGACCTTCTTGCGTGCGGCCATGGGGCGAGGAGGGTAGAGAGCGCGGCGCCGGCCGCAAGTTCCGGCCGGCTGCCGGCCGGTTCGGACGCTCCGCGATTCCTATGCGCGGAGCGATTCGCGCTCAGGCTCGACGCGGCATCGGCTCGACGTCGTGCGCGAGGAACACAGCGCCCTCGACCGGCTGCGGCGCGTACGGCTCGCACGGGCGGAACCCGAGCTCCGTGTACAACGTGTGCGCCGCGTGCATCGAGGGCAGCGTGTGCAGCACGATGCGCGCGACACCGCACTCGCGCGCGTCCTCGATCACGCGCTCGACGAGCTTCTTCCCGAGGCCGATTCCGCGCATGCCGGGTCGCACGAACAGGCGCCTCAGTTCGGCGACGCCGCCCCCGAGCGGACGTAGAGCGACGATTCCGCTCGCGGCGCCGTCGTAGCGTGCGAGCAACAGTCGGCCGTTCGGCGGCGCGCAGTCACCGGGGAGCGCGGCGAGCTCTTCCTCGAAGCGCTCGAAGCACGCGGCCCAGCCGGGGGTGCGACCGTACTCGAGGAGGAGCTGGCGCGCGGCGGCGAGATCCTCGCCGCCCTCGACCTGCTCGATCGTGACCTTGGGACGCATGCGGAACGCGACGCCACTCCGCACGAAGCTCCGCGACGATCGAACGCGCGTGGAGCGCGTGCCGCGGCGGAGCTTCGTGAAGGAGAGCGTCGTCTCACTTCTTCGCGTCGAGCACGAGCACCGCGGACGCGTTGAACTCGTAGCCCTCGCGCTTCACGTTCAGCTTGCCGCCGGACTCTTCTTCGAGGTGCTTCGCGTCCGCCTCGCTGATCGTCTTCGGGTAGAACGAGCCCTGGATGAGCACGCGCTTGCCGGCGCCGTCCTTCGGGAACGCGAACTTGCCGCCGCAGCCGGTCTCCCAGCGCACCATCGCGGTGTGGCCTTCGTCCTCGACCTGCATCCAGCAGCCCTTCGTCTGGCAGACGGCCTTGATCGTCGCTTCGACGAGCACCGTCTTGTTGAAGAAGCTCGCCGGCGCCGCGTCGACGACGGCGAAGCGGTGGGTCTCCTGCGCTTTCATCTCGGTGCCGAACGCCTGGCCTTTCGGGAGCGTCGGGGTCGAGTGGCACGCAGCGAGGAGGAGCGCGGAGAGGACGAACGGGCTGAGGAGGGAGGTCTTCATGGTTCCGAGAGTGAGGTTCGAGGTCCGCGGCCAGAATACGGAATCCGGCCCTCGGCGTCAGCGCACGATCGCAGGACCTTTTCGCTCGCGCCGCGCAGGAGGGGCGCGTAGCGGAGCTCGATGAATCCGCCGTCGGACGCGCGGGAAGAGCCCGCCTCCCGCGCCTCGGGCGCGTCCTCGCCGCCCTTCCTTCCGCTCCGGGGCCGGATCGACCTTTCGGAGCGCATCCTCTCCGTCTCGTCGACGCTCGTCGGCGTGTGCCTGACCGTGATCGGGCTCGTGCGTGTCGCGGAGGAGCTGAAGAAGGTGAGCTCCGCGACGGACGAGATCGTCGCCTACGACGCCGTCGCGTTCCTCGCGGCCTGTCTCTTCGCCTACGCGTCGATCCGCTCCCGCGATCCGCGCGCCCACGCGCTCCTCGAACAGATCGCGGACTACGTGTTCCTCGCCGCGTTGGTCGGGATGGTCGTCGTCGGGGGCGTGCTCGCGTACGAGCTCGTCTGACGCGCGCTCACGCCGCGCGAATCAGCGTGTGCAGCCGCATCAAGGCCGCGCGGTCGAGGTCGAGCTCGAGCAGCGGATACCCCTGCGAGAAACCCGCCCAACGGAAGTCCGCGAAGCGCGGGTCGAGCTTGAGCGGCTCCTTCACGGGCGCGGTGCGCAACCCGTAGGTCCACTCGATGACCTCTTCGTCGCCGACGATCGTGAGCTGCGGCATCTGCAGGTCGATCAGGTCGAGCGGGCGGACGATGCCCGTGTCGTCCATGACCTCGCGCTGGATCGCCGCTTCGAGCTTCTCGCCGAAGCCGAGGTTGCCCTGGATCGGACCCCAGGTGCTCTCGATGCCCTGGGCTCCGCGCAACAAGAGGTAGCGCGGATCGGGGCCTTGGTACTGGAAGACGAAGACCTTGATGCGGTGGAGGAGCTCGGACATGGATCGTTGCGCGGGGGCGCAGGGCCGGAGCCGCCGCTCTCGAATCGACCGTCGAGCGCGGCGGGCTCAAGTTCTTCGTCCATCCTAGTCGCCGCGACGGAGCTCGGGAGCGGGTCGAGGGCGTTCCGATCCGGCGCCCGGAAGCTAGGCTGCGCCGCGCGATGCCCGCCGCCGAACGATCCGACGAAGCTCCGGTCCATCCCGCGCTCGGGAGCGCCCTCGCCCGGCTCGACGCGCTGATCAATTGGGAGCGGCGCGATCGCGACGCGTCGATGCGGCGCGGGCTCGCGCCGATCGAGGACGTCGTCGCGCGCCTCGGGCATCCCGAGCGCTCGTTCCGCGCGGTCCACGTCGCGGGGACGAAGGGCAAGGGCACGACGAGCGCGCTCGTGGCGGCGGCGCTCGCGAAGGCGGGCCTCCGCGTCGGGCTCTACACCTCGCCGCACGTCGTGCGCGTGCAGGAGCGCGTGCGGATCGACGGCGTCGACGTCGACGACGCGACGCTCGCGCGCGCGCTCGAGGACGCGCTCGCCGCGCGCGAGTCCGCGGTGCGCGAGGGCACGCCGGGCGGCGAAGCGACGTGGTTCGACCTGCTCACCGCGGCTGCGTTCGCGTGCTTTCGCGCGCGCGGCGTCGAGTGGGCGGTGGTCGAGTGCGGGCTCGGGGGCCGGCTCGATTCGACGAACGTCGTGCGCGGCGAGGTGTGCGTCGTCACGAACATCGACCTCGAGCACGTCAACGTGCTCGGCGGCACGCGCGCGTTGATCGCGCGGGAAAAAGGGGGGATCGTGAAGCCGGGAGCGGTGCTCGTCACGGGCGTCGAGCCCGTGCCCAACGCGGCGCCCGACGACGACGCGTACGGCGTGCTTCGCGCGATCGCGGACGAGCTGCATGTTCCGCTCGTGCGTCCCGCGTCGTGCGCATGGGGGACGAGCGCGCGCGCGGACGAGTCGACCTGTGCGAAGGACCGTCCGTCACCGACCGTGCTCGAGCGCAACGCGGCGCTCGCGCGGCTCGTGCTCCGCGAACTCGGCAAGCGCGGCGTGGCGGCGAAGGACGGGCGCGCTCTCTCGCCCGAGCTCCTCGACGACGACCTCGCGCGCCGCTCCGTCCTCCCCGGCCGCCTCGAGCGCTTCCTCGTCCGCGGCGTCCCCGTCGTGATCGACGCGGCCCACGTCGCATCGAGCGTCGAGCTCGTCCTCGCCGAGCTGCGAACCGACCCCGCGCTCCGCGGAAAACCGTTCTGCGTCCTGGCGCTCGGAAAGGACAAGGACGCTCACGCCATCCTCAAGGCGCTCGGACCTTCGGCCGATAGGGTCCTCTGTACCACGGTGGCCTCCGGCCCACTGGTGGATGCAGAGACCCTGGTCCGAGAGGCGGCGCATCTCGGGATTGCGGCGGAAAAGGCCGTGGACCCCGCGCACGCGCTCGCCAGGGCTCTCCAAGAAGCCGGAACCGAGCGCTGGGTCCTCGTGATCGGGTCCTTCTACCTGGCCGGGGCGGTCCGCGCGCAACTCCTGAACGAAGCGACGCCGTGGCCCAAGGCAACTCGATGCTGACGATCGTCTCGGATCTGCTCCTGACGGACTCGTTCCTGATCAAGGGCAACATCGAGAACAAGTACACGCGCTTGTCCCAAGTGCTGGACGAGCACCGGAAGTACTTCATCAAGGTGCGCGACGCGACGCTGGTCGACCTGAACAGCTGCGAGCGGATCACGACCCCGCTCCTGCACGTCAACGTCGAAGAGATCCTCCTCGGCCACGAGTTCCTCGACTCGGGCGGCGACGTGCACCTGAAGGAGCTCGCGAAGAACCAAGCGATGCACCGCGTGCGCGTCTTCTACACGGGCGCGTTGAACATGGAGCTCGGCGGCGAAGTGCGCCCCGGTTCCTACGAAGCCGACGACCGCTCGACGCGCCGCTTCTTCATCATGAGGAACCCCGTCGTGCGCGGGTTCAACGACCGCGGCGACCCGGATCTCAAGCTCTTGACGAAGCTGCCGTACGCGATCCTCAACAAGGCCCGCCTCTCCTACGTCTACGACTTCAACTGAAGCCCCGACGAGGAGCTGAGCGACCCTAGAACTTCGGGCTCGATCGCGGCCGGTCCTCCGGCCGCGATCGAGCCCGAAGTCTGGGATGCGGAGCACCCACATGTGCGCCTCGGCGTGCAGTCTCCGTTGCTCTCCATCTGCGCGCCGCGCTCCCTCCCGCCCCCCTTCCCGACCCCAGCGACGCATGCCACGATGCCCGCGTGGCACCCACCCCGCGCCGCTCCCCCGAGCACACCGTCCTCTTCCTCGGCGCGAACCTCTCCCTCGCCCTCCTCTCCGCCTTTTCCCTCTGGGTCACCCCCGACCCGCGCGGCGTCGGCACCCACGAGCAACTCGGCCTCCCCCCGTGCGCGCCGATGCAGCTCTGGAACATCCCCTGCCCCGGCTGCGGCGTCACCACCTCCGTCGCGCTCGCCGCGCACGGCCGGATCCTCGCGTCCTTCACGAACCAACCGTTCGGATGCGCGCTCGCGCTCGCGGTCCCGCTCTTCGCGCTCTGGGCCTGGCGCGTCCACCTCGGCGGCCGCGATCTACGCGACGAACTCTCGCGCCGCACGACCTGGCCCTGGGCCGTCGGCGCGACGGCGCTGATCACGCTCTCGTGGCTCTACAAGCTCGCGCGCGTGCGCGGCTGGCTCGGCTGAGTCACTCCGCCGGCTCGACGTCCTCGTCCTCGGACGGCTTCGCCTTGCGGAGCTCGTCGAGCAGCTCGACGTAGCTCGCGTACCGGCTCGCCGACAACTCCCCGTCCTCGACCGCGTCGAACACCGCGCAGTCGGGCTCGTGATCGTGCGAGCAGCCGGAGAACTTGCAGCGCGCCTGGAACGGCCGGAAGTCCGGGAAGAGATCGCGCACGTTGTCCACCGGCACGCCGAACAGCCGGAACACGCGGATTCCCGGCGTGTCGATGACGTACCCGCCGAAGTCGAGCCGGTACATCTGCGAGTACGTCGTCGTGTGCTTCCCCGTCTCCCAGTAGCGACTGATCTTCCCGACCTTGAGCTTCAACCCCGGCTGCAGCGCGTTGAGCAACGTCGACTTGCCTGCGCCCGACGCCCCGTAGAACACGGACACCTTGTCGCGCATCAACTCGCGCAGCGTCTGGATCCCCGGGCTCTCGGCGCCCTTCGTCGCGCACGTCTCGATCACGTCGATCGGGATCGATTCGTAGGTCGCGCGCAGGTTCTCGAGCTCGACCTCCGTCGCGAGGTCGACCTTGTTCAACACGAGCCGCGCCGGGATGTGGCCCCACTCGCACGCCGCGAGGATGCGATCGGTGCGCGCCGACGAGAACCCGGGCTTGTTCACCGACGCGACGACGAAGAGCTGGTCGACGTTCGCGGCGAGCACCTGCTCGCGCGGATCGTGCGACGACGCCGTGCGCGACAGCCAGTTCTTGCGCGGCAGCACGCGCTCGAGCCCCGCCGGATTGCCCGAGCGATCGAGCTCGACCCAATCGCCGACCGCGACCGGGTTCTTCTGTTCGTGCGTGGGATCGAAGAGGATCCCGCGCGGCGCGGCGAGCACGATCTCGCCCTCGACGTCGACGTGGCACACCTTGGCGTCGGTGCGGATCACGCGGCCCTTCGCGAGGTCGGTCATGCGGGGAGGAAGATCCTGCGGAGCATCGTGCTCGATACTATGACACGCCGCCCATGAAGTCGGACAGGACCATACGTTCCCGCGAGAACGCGCTCTTGAGGCGCGTCGGCGCCGTGCTGGCGGGGAAGGAGCCCGAGACGCTCGTCCTCGAGGGCGACCGGCTCGTCGACGACGCGCTCACCGCGGGCCACGTCGTCGAGGTCGTCCTCGTCGCCGAATCGCGCCCCGAGCGCGCGGCCGAGCTCGAACGGCGCCGCCTCGACGTCCGCGTCGTCGAGGACGCGTTGCTCGCGCGCGCGAGCCGGCTCGACACGCCCCCGGGGATCGTCGCGCTCGCGCCGCTGCCGCCGGAGCTCGACGTCGGGCGGCTCGCGCTCGGGCCCAAGACGCTGATCCTCGTCGCGGACGGCGTCGCGGACCCGGGCAACCTCGGCGCGCTCGCGCGTTCGGCGGAAGCCTTCGGCGCGGACGCGCTGTTCGTGACCCGCGGCAGCGCGAGCCCGTGGCGCGAAAAAGCGCTGCGCGGGTCGATGGGGAGCCTCCTGCGCCTCCCCGTCGGCGCGAACGCGGACGCGGAGGCGCTCGCGCGCGAGCTCGAACGGCGCGGCGTGCGGCAGGTGTTCGCGGCGACGCGCGGCGGCGCGGACCCGACGCGCTTCGATTGGACGGGCCCGATCGCGCTGTGGGTCAGCGGCGAGAAGGGCGGCGTGCCCGAGGCGGCCGCGCGCTTCGAACGGCTCACGATCGCGATGACGAAGGGGATCGAGTCGCTCAACGTCACCGTCGCCGCGTCCGTGCTCCTCTTCTCGGCCGGTCGCGTCGCGACGAACGAGAGCGTGCGACGCGGCGGAGCTCCCGGCGGCAGAGGCTCGCGTGGTTGACGAGCTCTTCCACGCCGCGTCCGAGGAGCTCGAGTCCGCCGCGTTCGACCCCGGCGCGCCGCTCGCGGAGCGCATGCGGCCGCGCACGATCGAGGAGTTCGTCGGCCAGGAGCACGTCGTCGGCGCCGGGCGGCTGCTCGAGGCCGCGGTGCGCGGCGAAGGGACGCAGAGCCTGATCCTGTGGGGTCCGCCGGGCACGGGCAAGACGACGCTCGCGCGGTTGATCGCGCAGAAGAGCCGCCGGCGCTTCGTGCCGTTCAGCGCGGTGCTGTCGGGCATCAAGGAGATCCGCGACGTGATGGCGTCGGCCGAGGCGTTCAAGCGCCGCACGGGCACCGGGACGCTCTTGTTCGTCGACGAGATCCACCGCTTCAACAAGTCGCAGCAGGACGCCTTCCTGCCTTTCGTGGAGCGCGGGGACATCCTGCTGATCGGCGCGACGACGGAGAACCCGAGCTTCGAGGTGAACGGGGCGCTCCTGTCGCGCGTGCGAACGGTGATCCTGCAGCCGCTCGCGCCGGCGGAGCTCGCGCGGATCCTGCGGCGGGCGCTCGACGACAAGGAGCGCGGCCTGCGCGGGCGCGTGACGGCGTCGGACGCGACGCTGGAGCGCATCGCGCACGCGTGCGACGGCGACGCGCGGCGGTCGTTGACCTTGCTCGAGACGGCGGCGGGGCTGCTCCCCGACGGCGCCGAGATCGACGGAGCGGTGCTGGAGCGCGCGCTCCAGCGAAAAGTCCTGCTCTACGACAAGTCGGGCGACCAGCACTACGACCTGATCTCGGCGCTGCACAAGAGCGTCCGGAACTCGGACGCGGACGCGACGCTCTACTGGCTGGCGCGGATGATGGCGGCGGGGGAGGACGGGCTCTACCTCGCGCGGCGGCTCGTGCGGATGGCGAGCGAGGACATCGGGCTCGCGGACCCGTTCGCGCTGCGCATCGCGCTCGACGCGGCCGAGGCGTTCGAGCGGCTGGGCTATCCCGAGGGGAAGGTGCACCTGGCGCAGGCGGCGGTCTACCTCGCCCGCGCGAAGAAGAGCAACGCGCTGTACGTGGCGCTGGGGGCGGCGGAGGAGGACGTCGAGCGCACGTCGGCCGATCCGGTGCCGCTGCACCTGCGCAACGCGGCGACGCGGTTGATGAAGGAGGCGGGGTACGGCGCGGGGTATCGGTACGCGCACGACGACCCGAAGGCGAAGGACGAGATGGTGTGCCTGCCGCCGGCGCTCGCGGGGCGGAGGTACTTCGCGCCGAAGAAGAGCGGCGAGGGCGAGGCGAAGAGCGGGTGAGGCGGCGGAGCGCGCGACGAGCGCGGTCGTGCGGGCGCGAAAAAAAGGCCGCGAAACGGCCGAGAAAGCGCTTGTCGCCCGCGCGAGGTGCGCGTAGAACGACACGCAGCCGCAGCGAACAAGGCGCGGTGCACGCGGTGGGCCTCGTGGTTGAGCCCGTCACGTGCGAGTGGAATTCGTGACGCAAGGACTGAGACCCGCCGCGACCGCGCGCGCGGGTCTCGGTTTTTAACCGGCGCGGGTTCGCCACGAGCTTCTCGGCCGAGCGCCGCAAGGCTCTCCATCGCGAGCTTTCGGCGGACCGAGGCCGAGACTGCGGCACGGATTCCAGCGGAAACAAGCAGGTTCCTCGCCTGAAACCGCGCCGGAACGCCGATTTCGTGGTATCCAGGAACCTTCAACTTTCTTGAAGGTTTGCAGATGGCCATCCGCTCCAGTCGCCGCGCATTCCAGGCGCTCCAAGCGCTCGCCACGGATCAAGCGGGCTACGTGACCGCGAAGCAGGCTGCGCGCCTCGGCTATACGTACCCGCATCTCAGCTACCACGTGGCAGCGGGGAACTTCGAGCGTGCGGGGCACGGGCTCTACCGCGTCGCTCACGTGCCGCTCTCCGAGCACGACGATCTCGTTCGGCTCACATTCTGGAGTCGGGACCGTTCCGGCGCACCCCAAGCGGTCGCATCGCACAGGACCGCCCTCGTGCTCCATGAGCTGACCGAGCTCCTCCCCGACTCGATCCACCTGACGGTGCCGCGCCGATTCCAGAAAGCGCCGCCGTCGGGGTGCGTGCTCCATCGAGCGGAACTCGCCGCCGAGGACGTGGAGACGCGCGAGGGGTTCCTGGTGACGAAGCCCGTGCGGACGCTGGTCGACGTGGCGGACTCGGACGTGCCGCAAGACGAGCTGAGGAAGTCCGTCCGTGCAGCGCTCGAACGCGGCACCGTTCGCCGAACCGCACTCATCTCAGCCGTGCGTGGTACTCCCGGTGAAGCCCGACTCCTGCGCGCTCTGCCGGCTGCACGCAGGAGCCGGTGATGGCGCGCCGCTTCGAGTCGGCTCAGGCTTTCCGCACGTCTCTCGAGACGCGCCTGCGGAGCGAGGCGGAGCGTCGTCGTGTGCCGCTCGCGACGTTGCGGACCAAGGTCCTGATCGAACGTCTCCTCGCTCGACTCTTCGCACGTGACGATGCTCCCTGGCTCCTGAAGGGCGGTTACTCGTTCGAGTTGCGGTATCGACCACGAGCCCGAACGACGCGGGACGTCGATCTGTCCGTGCCGGGCGAGCGGAAGTGGGTACTCGCGCAGGTGACCGAAGCTCTGCGGCAGGCCGCCGAAGGCGACCTCGGCGACTTCCTTGTGTTCGAGCTCGGCGAGCCCCGAGGCGAGTTGCGTGGTCCCCCCGGTGGCGGGACACGGCTGCCCGTCGTCGTGCGACTCTCCGGCAAGGTGTACGGCAGCTTCCACCTCGACGTTGCGCTGGGTGACCCTGAGATCAGCGATCCCGAGGAGCTCGTCGGCGACGACCATCTCGGCTTCGCTGCGATCGCTCCTGCGCGAGTGCGCTGCATTCCTCGGGAGCAGCAGTTCGCGGAGAAGATCCACGCGTACACGTTTCCCTGGGACGATCGAGAGAACACCCGCGTGAAGGACCTCGTCGACCTGGTCGTCCTCATCGAGCGTGGAGCGCTCGACGGAATGAAGACCAGCGACGCGTTGGTGCGCACATTCGAGGCCCGTCGACGACAGCGTCTGCCCATCGGCTTGCCCCCACCTCCACGCGCATGGCAGCAGGACTTTCGAGTGCTCGCTGCGGAAGCGGGGACGGTGCGTGGCGACCTCGAATCGGGGTTCGAGCTCGTGAGTTCGTTCTGGGAAGAGCTTGGCCTTCGTCCCTGACACCGATCACGCGGGCCCCCGCCGCGACGGGAATCCGCGGTGGGGAGCCTCGTGGCACGCGGGGCGCGAGGGCCATTCGATTTCGGACGACCAGGCAAAGGCACCTGCATGCGTTTGCCTCGTGGCTTCGCGGAGTCCGTGTCAGCGGTGTGGTCGTCAAGCCCTCGTTACGGCCAGCGCACTCCTGAGCTTCTCCGCCAACGCGCTCTCCCGCTTCCCTTGGTCCGCGTTCGCGATCGCCTTCACGTCCGAGCGAATCGGCGTCGCAAGACCTCGGGCGTGCTTGACAGCATGAACCCGCCTCGAGAGCTTCGTCCTGGCCGTGAGAACTTCCCCCCAACCGGCCGTTCGCGCGAACGAGGATGGGAGCGCACGACCTCCCTCGAGCGCGTGCGCGATCGTGTTCTCCGCAGCCGACGAGGCTGAAGTGCTCTGGTGCCGCTCGACAAGGACGTGCCGTTCCATGAGACCTGGGATGGCTCGAGAACACGCGCGATTCGTGAGCCCGCTCGGCGGGTGACACGGAGTCGGCGAACCCATGAAAGCCAGACGCATCTACCGCCTGACGCCGGCCGAAGGGTTCGCGTTCTGCGAGGTCCAGGGTTCCACGAAGGACGACGCCCTGGATGCGATCCATGCCGGCCTCGCGTCGAAGGTGCCGAACTTCAAGGTGCACCTGGTCGATCACGACGAGACGGGCCACCTGTCCGCGGGCGATCTGCCCTGGCTCGATTCCAGTGTGCTCGTCATGACCGAGCGTTCGAGGCAAGTGCTCGAAGCAGAGCTGCGTCCGTTTGGCTTCGTGGTTCCACTTCCGTGCGATGAACAGCCCTTGTCCGCGTTCGTCACCACGGTCATGTCCGACGCGCTTGATCTCGAGCGGTCGGACCTGAGTCGGCTCGACAATGGCTCCGTGATCGGCGTCTGGAAGCACGTGTTCGCTCCGGAGGCCCTACCGGACGCGGGGGTGTTCGGGCTGTCCTGTCTCGGGCCCTTCGGTGGGTTGTGCTTCAGCGAGAGCGTTGTTGCGACGATGCGTCGCCATCGACTGACGGGGGCGGACTTCGAGGAGATCTGGCGAGGGTAGAGGGGGAGCCGAGCCGCATGTCGTCGTGGCGACATCCACGTTGCGACGTTCGGATCACCGGACCCGGCTCGACGGATCCACACGTCGCTGCTGCGAATAGCCGACGAAGAGCCTCGCGCTCGAAGCGATCGTGCCGACGCCACGAGATGCCGACCACGCGCACTCAGCTCTTCGCCACGAGTGCAGTCCTCAACTTCTCCGCCAACGCGCTCTCCCGCTTTCCCTGGTCCGCGTTCGCGATCGCCATCTCCATCACGCACGTCTTGGCACCACCACCCGGCCCGTTGACTCAGGGCTGGGCCTTAGCAGGCGGCAACCCGGCTTCTTGGGCCTGAAAACCACGGTCCCCGTCTCGATCCCGACTCCGCCGTCTCGTGCCTTCCAGGGCGGGTACCTTGCGACTGGCGGGAGGGGAGGGTAGCCTCGAATGGCTCCGAAACGGTGGCATTCCCGCCAGCCGATGGAGTGAAGGAAACTCGTATGAAGCGCTTCCTGCTACGAAACTGCCTGTTGAGCCTCGCTGTGATTGTGGCGGCAAACGCACACGGCACGATTGGCCCGTGCGAGTGCAGCCCGTGTAGCCCATCAACCTATATCTCCGTCGATTTCAGTGGCGACTACGCGAAGATCACATGTACAGACGGAACCACCACGGTTACTGGATCGAGACTGAAGACATCGTCCACGCGCATCGGCGGAGCAGGGGCCTGCTGGACGCCGTGCGAGGGATACACATGGGGGACGATTCAGAACTGCCAGAATCTCTGCTGCGTTTGTGGAAACTGCACCTGAGGCCATCGCACAAGAACAAGAAAGGAATTCAATCATGAAGCTATCTCGTCTTACGCCGAGTCTCCTCGTCATTCTGGCCGTCGGTCTCGGCCTCGTCGTGTCGCTCGCAGCTTCTGCGCGTTCCGCCCAGCAAACCAACAGTCGGGATGCGGAGCCGAACACCGGCAGTCGGCCTTTCTTCGGGACCGGCATCTCGGATCTTGGGGAAGGGGCGGACCTGGACATCAACATCTCGCTGCTCCCCAACGCCGTCCTTGCCGATGGCACGATGGTCCGGCCGCTCTTCGTTCGCGGCATCTTCGAGATCGGCGGCGGCCACTACCTGGGCGAGTCACGCGTTCATCGCCTTTGCCCGTCGAACTCCACCGAGGCCTTTGATTTGTCCTCTGCGCAGGAGCTCGACCTCGATCTGTTCGCAACGTCTACGGACAACCATCGACTGCGTCAGTACGACGTGCGCGTCGCCCCCGCGCCGGGAAAGACGTGGGGTCAGGTGGTCTCGATGACGGATGACGTTCGCATCACCACACACAGACGCTGATCGTTGGGCGACATACTTCCAACTTCGACAGCGATCCGCTTCCTCGCTGGAAGCGGATCGTGTTTCTAGAAGGCAATCGGGGCGAGCCTAGCATTCGTTTCACCCTAGGATCGAGTGCTCCCTTGGCGCGCTAACGGAGATCCCATCCACTCGACGCTGCCCGAGATGACCGTGCTCGACACGCTCGTGGCCGTGCCGCCTCGGCCCATGCAGGCGGCTCACGCTTCGGAGCGTACGAGCGCTCCCCTGAGCTTCTCCGCCAACGCGCTCTCCCGCTTCCCCTGGTCCGCGTTCGCGATCGCCATCTCGAGCGCGCGCGGCGAGCCGACGAGCACGACGAGCTTCCGCGCGCGCGTCACTGCCGTGTAGAGCAGATTGCGCTGCAGCATCACCGCGTGCTGCGTCACGAGCGGGATCACCACCGCCGGGAACTCCCCGCCCTGCGACCGGTGCACCGTGATCGCGAACGCCGGCGCGAGCTCGCCGAGCTCCGTCAGCGCGTACGTGACCTCGCGCTCGGGGAACTTCACCACGACCGTCGGCTCCGCGCCCTCGCTGATGCGCGCGATCCGGCCCATGTCGCCGTTGAAGACCTCCTTCTCGTAGTTGTTCCGCGTGTGGATCACTCGATCGCCGGTGCGCCACGTCCGCGCGCCTTGTTTGATCTCGCGGCCGCCTTGCAGCTCGCTCCCGAGCGCCGCCCGCAGCTTCTCGTTCAGCGCGTCCACGCCGCACTCGCCGCGGTACATCGGCGCGATCACTTGCACGTCCTCGACCCACGACAGGTCGAACGTCTGCGGGATGCGCTTCGTCACGACCTCGACGAGGCGCTCCGCCGCGCGCGCGGCGTCGTCCTCGCGGAAGAAGTAGAAGTCGCTCGCGCGATCGCCCTTCTCGGGCAGGAGCGGCTTCTCTCCGCCCAGGATCCGGTGTGCGTTCACCACGATGCGGCTGCCCTCGGCCTGCCGGTAGATCTGCGTCAGCCGGTGCACCGGGAGCGCGTTCGAATCGATCAGGTCGCGCAGCACGTTCCCCGGCCCGACCGACGGCAGCTGGTCGGGGTCGCCGACGAACACGAGCCGCGTCGGCGGCTGGATCGCCTTCAACAAATGGTGCGCGAGCGTCACGTCGAGCATCGAGATCTCGTCGACGACGACCAGATCCGCCTCGAGTGGGTTGTCCGCGTTGTGCAGGAACCCCTGCTCCTGCGGGTCGTAGCCGAGCAAGCGGTGCACGGTCTGCGCCTCGCTGCCCGTCGCTTCCGCCAAGCGCTTCGCCGCGCGTCCCGTCGGCGACGCGAGCAGCACTCTCGCCTCGGAACCCTGCGCCAGGCGCACGAGCAGGCGCACGATCGTCGTCTTGCCGACGCCCGGGCCGCCCGTCAGCAATCCCACCGGCGTCGCGAGCAGTCCGAGCACGGCCTCGCGTTGCAACGGGTGGAGCTCGACGCCCAAGCGCCTCTCCGCCATCGCGAGCGCGCGCGCGTCCGCGAGCGGCTTCACCGGCGCAGAGCGCACGAGGTGCGCGAGGTTCTTCGCGAGCTCGTTCTCGCAGTGCGCGAGCCCCGGCGCGTACACGCGCTCCTCGCCCGTGTTGAAGCGCTCGACGACGACCTCGCGCGCGCGCTCGAGCTCCGTGAGCGGTTCGACGAGCTGCGCGTCCGTGATCGCGCCGCCGAGGAGCTCGCGCGCCGCGGCGAAGAGTCGCGCGCGCGGGAGGAGCGTGTGTCCGTCCTCGCCCGACCTTCCGAGCGCGTGCGCGAGCGCCGCGCGCAGTCGCCGCGGATCCGCTGCCGCGACCCCGAGCGAGCCCGCGAGTCGGTCCGCGCTCGCGAAGCCGAAGCCCGGCACGTGCGCCGCGATCAGGTACGGGTCCGCGCGCAACCGTTCCTCGCAGTCGGGCCCGAGCTTCTTCACGACGGTCGCGGTCTGCACCGGACCCAACCCGAGCCCGCGCAGGAACGCGCTCGCCTTCGCGGTGCCGTGCTCGGCGAGCGCGGTGCGCACGAGCTCCTCGCGCACCTCCGCGCGCAACCCGCGGATGCCGGCGAGCTTCTCGGGGTGCGCGAGGATCTCCTCGATCGCGTTCGCCCCGAGCTTGTCGACGATGCGCTCGGCGAGCTTCTCGCCGACGCCCTTGAAGCGCTCGGAGGCGAGGTAGCGCACGACGCCGAGGCGGTCGTTCGGAGGGAGGATCTCGAGGACGTCGAACTCGAACTGCGTCCCGTGGGTCGGGTTCCGGCCCCACTTGCCGGTCAGGCGCACGCGCAGCCCCGCGACCGGCGCGTCGGCCCGCCCGACGGCGGTGACGCGCTGGGAGGCGAAGAGTTCGGCCCCCGGGGGCGGGTCGTAACCTTTTTCGGGCACGATCCTTAGAACCGAGTACAGCGAGGTCGCGTCGCTGTAGGTGACGCGGTCGATCGTGCCTTGGAGCACGCTCCCCGGGCCCGCCGAGGCGGCCGGATCGGACCTCGACGCGTCCCGTTCCACGGACGCAGAGGATCGCAGCCCGGGGGAGCCGATTCCAGCGGCCTCTTCCGCTCGATCGATGAGGGCGGTAGCCTTTTCGGCCCGACTTTCGTGCCGAGCCCTTCTTGGCCGGCCGAGAGCTCCGAACCCGTAACCCGAACGCAGCCCACGACAGAAGGAACCCTCGTGTGATCAAGGTCCAGGTCCGCTCGAACGAGTCGCTCGAAGCCGCGCTCCGCCGCTTCAAGCGCCAGTGCAACTACTCCGGCATCTTCCGCCTGGTCAAGGCTCACACCTGGCACGAGAAGCGTTCCGACAAGCGCCGCCGCGAGCGCCGTGAACGCCTGCGCACGATCCAGAAGTCGACTCGCAAGAACGACCCGAACGCGGTGCGTCCGAAGCACCTCGCGCGTCGTCGTCCGATGCGCTCGGGCGGCCCGCGCGGCCCGGGCGGCGGCGGTGGCGGCGGCTCGTCGAACTGAACCGGCCGCGTTCGAACGCGACGTGATGCGAGCCCGGCGTGAGTCGGGCTCGATCGTTTTCCGAGGACGCGCGCGGCGCGACGACGATTCCGGCGCGCACGCTGACCGAGCGCGCGACGTCGGCGAAGATGGAGCGAGATGGACCTCTTCAAGAAGGACCGCGACCTCACGCAGGCACCGACGCAGGTCGAGCTCACCGTCGACTGCTCGGACCTGCGCATGAAGGCGAGCGAGGTGAACCTGCGCCTCGACGCGTTCCTCTCGAAGTACCTGACGTGGCGCTCGCGCACGTCGATCCAGGCGTTGATCCACGACGGGTACGTCCTCGTCGACGCCGCGACGCCCGACGCGCCGAAGGGAAAGGGCGCGCCCGTCGTCGAGACGCGGCCGGGACGCAAGCTCAAGCACGGCTCCAAGGTCGTCGTCGTGATCCCCGAGGAGCTGCGCGTGCCGATGCTCGAGAAGAGCACGGACGAGCTCGTGATCCTCTACGAGGACGAGGGCGTGCTCGCCGTCGAGAAGCCCGCGAACGTGCCCGTGCATCCGTCGGGCCGGCACATGGCGGACACGCTGATCCAGCGCGTGCACGCGCGCTACGGCAAGGGCTACGACCTCGAGCGCGGCGGAGCTCCGCGGCTCTGTCACCGCCTCGACCGCGAGACGAGCGGCATCGTGCTCGTCGGCAAGCACCCCGAGGCGCACGCCGACGTGATGAAGCAGTTCGAGCGCCGCAAGGTCGAGAAGGAGTACCTGACGATCGTCGCGGGCGTGCCCGACCGCGAAGGCGGCACGATCGACATGCCGCTCGGGCCGGCGCGCGCGGGCTCGACGGTCGACATCAAGATCGTCGTGCAGGTCGACGGCTGGCCGTCGCGCACGGACTGGCGCGTCGTGTCGCGGCATCGCGAGTGCGCGCTCGTCTCCGCCTCGCCGTTCACGGGCCGGCAGCACCAGATCCGCGTGCACCTCGCGGCGATCGGGCATCCGGTGATCGGCGACAAGATCTACGGGCCCGACGAGACGCTGTTCGAGAAGGCGCTCGAGGGCGAGCTCGACGCACGCGACCTCGCGACGCTCGGGATGGATCGGCACGCGCTGCACAATCATCGCCTCGTGTTCCGCTCGCCGGCGACGGGGGAGACGGTCGAGGTCGTGAGCCCGCTTCCCGCGGACATGCGCGCGTACCTCGACGCGCACTCGTGACGCGACGTGCGTTCGTGACGGAGCGCGCGGCGCGCTGGATCGAGCTCGTTTCGCGGAGCGTCCACGCAGGGCTACGCTGGCGCGCATGATCACGATCCTCGGCACCGGTCTCCTGGGCTCCGGCTTCGCGCGCGCGTTCCTGAAGCGAGGCGCGGCGTTGCGCGTGTGGAATCGATCGTCCGCGAAGCTCGCGGAGCTCGAGAAGCTCGGCGCGCGCGCCGCGACCGCTCCCGCCGCGGCCGTGCGCGGCGCGGAGCGCACGCACGTCGTGCTCTCGGACGACGCGGCGGTCGACGCGGTGCTCGAGGCCGCGGCGCCGGGGTTCGCGCCCGGCGCGCTCGTCGTCGACCACACGACGACTTCGACCGCGGGCGCGCGCGCGCGGACGGCGCGGTGGCGCGAGCGCGGCGTGACCTACCTGCACGCGCCCGTGTTCATGGGGCCGCAGAACGCCGCGGATTCCACGGGTGTGATGCTGGTTTCGGGCGATCCCGCGGTCGTCGCGCGCGTCTCGCCGATCCTCGCGCCCATGACGGGCAAGCTCGTCGATCTCGGTCCGCGTGTCGACGCGGCGGCGGCGTACAAGCTGATGGGGAACTCGTTCCTCATCTCGCTCACCGCGGGCTTCACCGACATGCTCGCGCTCGCGCGCGCGATGGACCTCGCGCCGAAGGACGTCGCGACGTTGTTCGAGCACTTCAACCCGGGCACGACGCTGCCCGCGCGGTTGCGGCGCATCCTCGACGCGGACTTCGGTCATCCTTCGTGGGAGCTCGCGATGGCGCGCAAGGACGCGCGCTTGATGCAGGCGGAGGCCGCGGCGTCGGGCGTGCGGCTCTCGACGCTGCCGGCGTTCGTCGAGCGCATGGACCGGCTGATCGCGGAGGGCCGCGGGCACGAGGACTGGACCGTCGTCGCGGAGGAGTTCGTCGACGGCGCACGGACGACGCGCGCAGAGTGAGAGCGCCGCGCGCCGTGCGACGCGACGTCCGCAGCGAGGTGCGACCGCGAGCTCGTGACGCGCGCTCGCGAGCGTCGTTCGTCGCCTACTTGTCGATCCGCGGCGCTTCGTACTTCGCGCACGGATCGACGGCGACGGCGTAGCTCGAGCCCCAACCGTCCGCGAAGAAGCGCTCGAGGCGCGCCGCGAACGGGCCGCCCTCGACGATCAAGCCGACGTTGCGGCTCTCGTAGAAGTAGTCGCGCTCCCAGTTGCTCGTCCCGACCCAAGCCTTCGCGCCGTCGACGACCAGGTACTTCGCATGGACGACGCGCGCGAACGGGACGAAGCCGCCGCTCCACTGCGGGATCGTCACGAGCTTGACCTCGACGTTCTCGAGCGGCTCGAGCGCCTGCAGCGCTTCGATCGTGCCCTTGCGCTTGCACCAGTCCGCGAGGAGCAGCTGCACCTTCACCCCGCGCGCGGCGGCGCGGCGGAGCGCGTTCTCGAGCTCGGGCCAGTAGCTCTTGTCGCGCGTCGTCATCTTGTAGGTGAGGAGCTGCACGCGCACGCTCGACCTCGCGTCGTCGAGGAGCTTCACGAGCCGCGGCAGCTCCCACCCTTCGCCCGTGCCCGACGCCTCGGGCGGCGACGACAGCGCGTCGGCCTGCACGTTCGCGCCGCCGAGCTCGAGCGCGACGGGGAACGCGCCGCGCGGTTGGAGTTCGCTCTCCGCGACCGTCCCGCCCGCCGCGCGCCACGTCAGGAGGAACGCGCGCTCGTACTCCGCGGCGAGCCGCGGTTCGCGCACGCGCACGCCGAGCTCTTGGATGTGCTCGAGCGAGCGCCAGTCGAAGTTCTGGCTGCCGAAGAACGCGTCGCGGCCGTCGACGACGAAGTACTTCGCGTGCAGGATGCCCTTGTCGGCCTTGTAGCGGCGCAGTTCGACGTTCGCGAGCTTCGCGAAGCGGTCGGGGAGCTCCGGGTACGTCGCGTAGAACTTCTCCTCGATCACGAAGCGCACCTTCACGCCGCGCGCGGCCGCCGCGACGAGCGCCTCGACGACGGGCGTGAGCTTCGACGGCGCCTCGTCGCTGACGTAGAACTCCGCGAGGTCGATCGAGCGTTTCGCGCCGCCGATCATCTCGAGCCACACGTCCGCGGCGTTGGGGATGTCCGCATGGTCGAGCGTCGTCTCGATCGGCGCGGTCTCGACGAGCTCGATCGGCGGCGCGTCGACGGTGGGCGCGGCGCTCGCGTTCGCGTCGAGCGCGAGGAGCGCGTCGAAGCGATGCGCGAAGGTCGTGGAGGACGGTGCGAGGACGAGCAAGACGAGTGCGATCACGCGAGACCTCCAGAGGACGAATTCACGCGGCGTTCGAGCACGCAGTCGACGACGAGCAAGACCGCGCACACGCCGAGGCTGACCCACAACGACGGGATCGTCTTCCACGCGACGACCGCCGCGACGACGAGCCCCATCGCGACGCCGAGGAACGGACCCGTCCAGTCCATCGGCATCGTCACGTCCTGCGCGGACACGGAGAGCGGCGGTTCCTTCGCGAAGAGCGGGAACACCTGCCGCAGCACGAGCAGCCCGACGAGCGCCGCGGGCAGCGTCATGCGCAGCGCGAACTCCGGGCCCGCGTACACGCACGCGAGCGCGAAGAGCAGCGCGTAGAGCGGCAGCAGGAAGCGCAGCGCGACGGCCTTCAGCGTGCCGCCGTCGAGCTCCGCCTTCGTGATCGGCGCCGTGTCCAGCATCCAACGCGCGTCGGGCGTCTGCGTCGCGGGGACGTGCGCGAGCAAGACGGGCAGGTAGATCGGCGGCGTGAAGAGGAGCAGCGCGAGCAGCGCCTGGCGCTCGGGACCGTGCTCGTCCGACGCGCCCGCGATCAGGAACGCGAGCGGGATGCCGAACATCGGGTACGTGCGCAGAACGAACTCGCGCTCGAGCGGCAGCGCGTCCCACACGAGGTCGAAGCTCCCGCGTTCGTGCGCGCGGACCCAGGTGCGCGTCGCGAGCGCGCGCACGGGCGCGAGCAGCAGCGCGGTCCACGAGCGCGAGCTCCGCGTCACCGTCGCGGGCGGCATCGGCGCGAGCACGAGCACGAGCGCCGCGACGACGAGCGCGCCCCACGCGGCCGCGTGAAGCGCGAGCGGTGCGCGCTCAGGCAGCGCGACGAGCGCGAACCACGCGCACGGCGCGGCGAGCACGCTCTCGGGGAGCGCGTCGGGTCCGCTCCACCCGCGCGCGAGCGGCACGACGCGCGGCACGAGCACGAGCCCGGTCACGACGCCGACGACGAGCAGCGTCTGGAGGAGGACGAGCAGCGCCTCGACGCGCGCTCCGAAGAGCGACTGCACGCCGAGCAGCACTGCGACGACGACGAGCGCCTGCGCGAGCCCCGCCGCGACGAGCGCGAGCCGCGCGACGAGCCCCATCGCGTCCGGGGCGACGAGCGCCGCGGGCACGAGCGTGCCGAGCGAGAGCGCCGCGACGAGCGTCAAGACGACGCCGATGCGCGCCACGCGCAGCTCGGAGCGCCGCACGGGTTGCGCTTCGATCCACTCCGCCGCTGGATCCGCGCGCAGGAGCCAGCCGAACTCGCCGAGCAGCGGCAGCGCGAGCGTCGCGCCGGCGAGCGCGAGCGCGAGCAGCGCGTACGCGTACGGCGGGAGCGCGTCGCGCACGAGGCCGCACAGGAGCGCCGCGAGCGAGCCGTGCAGCACGAGCGGGCCCACCGGCCACGCGCCGCGCGCCCACGAGGCCTGGAGTCCGGCACGGAAGACCGCGCGCGTGCGCTCGAGGGTGGTGCTCGTCGTCGTCATCGCGGAGGCGCGCGGAGGATAGCGCCCCGCCGACGCGCGGACACGACTCGTCCGAGGGCTTGCGCTCCTTTACAGTACGCCGCTTCATGGAGCTCTTCCTGAACGGTCCCGCCGGGCGCCTCGAAGCGCAGCTTTGGATGCCGGCCGACAAGGCGGCGCCGCGCGCCATCGCGGTGATGTGCCATCCGCACCCGCTCTTCGGCGGGACGATGAAGACGAACGCGCTCTTCCGCGCGGCGCGCGGGCTGCAGCAGGCGGGGCTCGCCGTGCTGCGCTTCAACTTCCGCGGCGTCGAGCGCAGCGAAGGCGTGCACGACGGCCACGGCGGCGAGGTCGAGGATCTCGGCGCGGCGATCGATTGGATGCTCGCGGAGTTCCCGGGGCTCGAGCTCTGGGCCGGCGGCTTCTCGTTCGGCGCGCGCACGTCGGCCGAGCGTGCGACGCGCGATCCGCGCATCGCGAGGGTCGTGCTCGTCGCGATGCCGGTGCTGCGCTTCGACTGTTGGTTCTTGCGCGAGCTGAAGCAGCCCGGGATCGTGCTGATGGCCGGGAACGACGAGTTCGGGAACCTCGCACAACTGCGCGAGCGGTATCCGGACGTCGGAGCGCGGCTCGAGCTCGACGAGATCCCGGGGGTCGGTCACTTCTTCGAAGGACAGACGCTCGAGGTCACCGCGCGGGTTCAGCGGTGGGCGGAGCGGCAGTTGTCGCAGTGAACGGTGGAGATCAGGAGGAACGGATGACGAACGAGCGGAAGGATGCGGAGCGGGGGACCGGCGACGAGGTTCCGTTTCCGGCGGACAAGATGCCGTCGATTCGACAGGTGATGATGCCGCGCGACACGAACGCGGTGGGGACGATCTTCGGGGGGGTGATCTTGTCGCAGATCGACTTGGCGGCGGCGATCGAGGCGCACAAGAGTCATCCGGCGCGGATCGTGACGGTCGCGATGGACAAGGTGGTGTTCAAGCAGCCGGTGTTCGTCGGGGATGCGGTGTCGTTCTTCACGGAGACGACGCGGGTGGGGAGGTCGTCGATCACCGTGCATGTGTCGGTGTGGGCGCAGAGGAGGTTCGGGGCGGGGGAGCATGTGCACGTCACGGAGGCGGACGTGACGATGGTGGCGGTGGACGAGAAGATGAGGCCGGTGGGGGTGATGAATCCGGAGGGAGCGGGGCCGAGGTGACTCGGGGGCGCGCGTTCGTGTGCGATGCGCCGCGCGAGATCAAAGCGCTTGGCGTGAGCCGTCGGCGAGCAAGCGGCTCCATCGGCCCTTCTGCATCAGCGCGGCTTGGATCGTTCCTTCCGCGTGGTGCACGTCGACGGTGAGCACGCGGCCGCCGAGCGTCAGGCCGATCTCCTTCACGATCGTGTGGCCGACGACGATGCGCTTGGCTCCGAACGCGGCGAGGATCGTGTCGAGGTCGGACTCGCTCGCGGTCGGCGCTTGCACGTAGCCGCGGTACCACGTCAGGCCTTCGTTGCCGGCGGCCATCGCGAGCAGGCCGTCCTTCGGCTTCGTCCACGTGTCCGCGAGGAGTGCGGTGCGGAGCGCGGTCGTGAGCTCCGTCAGCGTCGGTTTCTTCGCCGCGACGGCGGGGCTGATGCCGCCGTGCACGAAGAGGACGTCGCCCAGGCGTTCGATCACGTTGCGCGTGCGCATCCAGCGGCCGAGCACGGTCTCGCGCGTCCACAGCGCGTCGACGTTCGTGCCGAGGAGCGCGGCGTTCTCGGTGTACTTCCGGCGCACGTAGCGGAGGTCGCCCGTCAGGTTCATGACCTCGTGGTTGCCGAGGACGTAGTGCACGCCGCCGCCTGCGTTGCGTGCGCGCGCTTCGAGTTCGTACACGAGCCACAAGCACTCGGTCACGTTCGTTCCGCGGTCCACGAAGTCGCCGACGAGCACGACGTGGCCCGTTCCGAACGTCCAGTCGAGCTTCGCGTCGACGGCTCCCGCGGCGCGCAGGAGCGCGACGAGCGCGGGGAGGTTGCCTTCGATGTCGGAGAGCACGAGCAGCGTCTCGGGCTCCGCGTGCTCGCACGCCGGAACGGGCTCGTCGGCGCGCAGGTGCACCGAGAAGGGCGTTCCGCCGAGATCGACCGCGAGCGCGTCGTCGCCGCGCTTCTTCTCCTCGACGACGACCTTCGGGCCGTCTTCGCCCGCGACGATGCGCTTCACGAGCCAGCCGCCGTCCTTCGCGAGCCAGACGTACGGCGCGTCGGGGCCGGCCGTGCTCGCGTCGCGTTCGCGGCCGCTCTTGGCGGGCGCTTGCGGTTGTGACTGCGCGCCCGCGCTTCCGTCCGCGAGTGCGAGCGTCGCGCTGAACGACGCGAGGAGGACGCACGCGATCCTGTGACGAATCGATTCCACCTTCACGACGAGCTCCTCCGCGCCGACAGGCGCTCCGCACTCTCCCGCACGAGCCGTCGCGCGTCCTCGAAGCTGAGGCGCGCGAGCGCGGCGTCGAGCGCGTGCCATTCGACGCGTCGTCCTTCGTCCGCGGGGCCCTCGGTGGTGCGCTCGAGCAGGTACCAACGGATGCGCTGCGTCGCGTGCGGGAGCGTGAGCTCGGTGTCGAAGAGGAGCTCTTGGAGCCGCGCGTTCACGCCGCTCTCCTCGCGCACTTCGCGCACGGAGGTCTCCTCCGGCGTCTCCCCCGGGTCGATGTGGCCCTTGGGCAGAACCCAGTGAGCCGGGTTCTTGCTCGACGTGACGACGAGGAACTCGCGCACGCCGTCGCGTTCGCGATGGACGACTCCGCCGGCGTGCGTCAAGGCGTCGCTCATGCCGGATCTCCGAGCAATCGCAGCGCCTGTTCGTGCGGGTCGGCGCTCTGCGTCAGCGCGCCGAAGACCTGCTCGAGCGTTCCGTCGCGGCCCGACTGCGCGCGCAGCTCGGGGAGCGTGCCGAGGGCGACGAGCTTCCCCTGCGCGAGCACCGCGAGCCGATCGCACACGCGCTCCGCGACGTCGAGCAAGTGCGACGTGTACAGCACGGACCCGCCGCGATCGGCCCACGTGCGCAGGACGTCCTTGAACACCGCCGTCGTCGGCGCGTCGAGGCCGTTCAGCGGCTCGTCGAGGATCAGGAGCGGCGGCCGCGGGAGCAGCGCGCACGCGAGCGCGGTCTTCTGCCGCATCCCGCGCGAGAACGTGCCGACCGGATCGTCGGCGCGCGGTCCGAGCTCGAGTGCTTCGAGGAGACGACGGCCCTCGCGCTCGATGCGCTCCTCGTCGACGCCGTGGAGCCGCCCGACGAGCGCCAGGTGCTGGCGCGGGCTCAGGTTCGCGTAGAGCGGCGCCCCGTCGGGCACGAACGCGAAGCGACGGCGGGCGGCGACGGGATCCGCGCGGACGTCGACGCCGTCGACGCGGACCGTGCCTTCGGTGGGCTGGAGCAGGCCGCACAGGATCCGCAGCGTCGTCGTCTTGCCCGCGCCGTTCTGGCCGAGGAGACCGAGCACCTCGCCCTTCCGGATGTCGAGGTCGAGGTCGGCGAGCACCGTGCGGTCGCCGAACCGCTGCGTGACCCCACGGAGCTCGACGCGGTTCATGAGCGGCGCAGGGTAGCTCGGCCCCGCGGGGTGCGCGACGGGCGCGGCGCTCCGCGAACGGCCCGGTCGCGCCTCAGCTCAGGACGGACTCGCCCGTGAAGACCTGCGGCGTGAGCCCGGTCTTCTCGGTGATCTCCGCCACGATCTCTCCGAGGCGCGCCTTCGGGATCGGCTTCGTCTTCTTGCCCTTGGGCTCGGGGTTCAGGAGGTGGATCGCGCGCGGCTTGAGCTCGCTCACCTTCTTCGTCCAGGCCTTGAGCTCCGCATCGGTCGTCGTGTCGACGTCGCCGCGGACGAAGCGGACCTGGAAGGTCAGGTTCTCGAGGTGCCCGAGGTGCGCGCAGAGGTTCGCGTAGTCGGCGCTCTTGCGCTCGGTCAGGGCCGCGAAGGTCTTCGCCGTGCCCCAGTCGAAGCGGACGACGGCCTGGTCGTAGATCGCGAGCGAGTGGCGCACTTCCGTCGCCTCGACGCGCGGGCTCTCCGAGACGATATGGAGCTTGGCCTTCGAGAACCACTTGTTCCGAAGGTCCCTCAAGTTCCCGGTGATTTCCCGGAACTCGGGGTGCATCGTCGGGTCGGACTCCGAACCCCAGACGAGGATGCCGTCGATCTTCTCGCCGCTCTTGGCGAGGCGGATGACGTGCCGGGCGGCGGTCGTGATCACGTAGGAGGCGCGCGGCATGCGCACCTCACGGCTGACGACCATGCCGGAGTCCGCGCAACCCAGGTCGACGCCCAGGACGAGGCCGAAGCGCTCGGTCTTGACCGGACCCTGGAAGACGGGGCTCTCCAGGACGGTCGGAAGAGCGGGCTTGGGCGGGGTCAACGAAGGCTCGGTCATGCTCTCCTCGAATCTTCCGCCTGGGAGGCGGAGCCTCTCAACATACTCGTTCGACGCGGTTCTTCCTAGGCTCGGGGCCGCCCGCGGCGCACCGCCGCACGCAGGAGAATCAGCGCTGCCAGGGTCCTGAAGCGGTGGTCTTCCGCGGTTCGAAGCCAGCGGAGCGCGACCGGTTCGTCCGGCTCCGGAGCCTGCGTCGCGACGAGCTCGAGGAGGAGGAGGAGGCCCGCGATCCACCAGAGGTCGTGTGGCTCGACGAACCTCACCCCAAGGGATCGAAGTCCCACCGCCGGTTCCGCGGGCTCCTCCCTGCGCTCCTCCGGAGCCGGAGCGCGGTCTTCAGGCGCCGAGTTCGTGCTCACGCCGTCTCGACGCCGGGCCGGCGCGCCGGTTGTCCTTTTTTTCGGCGGTTTGCTCCGCCCCGGGCGTGGGACAGGGGAGTCCGCGCCCTCCTGTCGAGAAAACGGACGTTCGCGGAGGCGCGAACCGGGGAACGCCCCCCATCCCGGTCGTCGAGGGGCCGGACGGCCTGGCGCGGGCTCTCCACCGGGGGCCTCGCACCGGACGAGCTGCGACCGGGGTCCGTCTCGTCTCCGCCGGCGCGGGCTCCGACCGGAGTCCTCGGCCCGGTCCGAGCGACGCTTCGATCCGCGCGGCCGGGGGGGGGGCGCCCTCGCGCCGAGCCTCAGCGGTGCGCGAGCGCCGGGCGGGGAGCGCAGCGCGCGAGCAGCTCGTCCAGGGGCCGGAAGACGACCTCCCAGTCGTAGTAGTCCTCGACGAACCGTCGGCCGGCCTGACCGAGCGCCGCGGCCCGGTCGGGGGCCTGGAGGAGCTCGACCACGGCCCGCGCGAAGCCCTCCGCGTCGTCGCGGACGAGGTAGTCGCGCTCCGTCGTGCCCTCGACCCCCTGCGTCGCCGAGGTCGTCCCGACGACCGGGAGCCCGAGCGCCATCGCCTCGAGCACCTTGTTCTGGATCCCGCGGGCGATGCGCAGCGGCGCGACGGAGACCTGGGCCTTGTGGAGCCACGTCCGCGTGTCGTCGACGAATCCCGTGACCGTGACCCCGTCGATCGACGCGAGGGCCTGGACCTCGGGCGTCGGGTGCGCGCCGACGATCGTGAACCGGGCGTTCGGCACGGCGCGGCGGACGAGCGGGAGGATCTCCTTCGCGAACCAGACGCACCCGTCGACGTTCGGGTAGTAGTTCATCACGCCGGTGAAGGCGAGGTGGCCGGGCTCGGGCGGCTTCGGGCTCGGCCGGTAGTACGCGAGGTCGACGCCGTTGCGCAGGACGAGCGACGGCGCGCCGGGGATGCGCTCCTGGAAGATGCGCTCCTCGAGCGGCGTGCAGAAGACGTTCTGCGTGAATGCGCGGGCGACGCGCTCCTCGAAGCGGAAGAGCGTCTTCCACTCGCGGCGGTAGACCCAGCTCATCGGGAACGACGTGCGCTCCGAGTACTGGCGCCACTTGTCGGAGTCGAGCTCGCCGAAGTGCATCACGCGCGGTTTCGACGCGTGCTTCTCGAGGAACGCGCCCATCGAAGACGAGTACGCGTACGCCATGTCGCACGACGCGATCAGGTGGTCGACGGCGGTCTGGAGCGGCTTCGAGCCGTACACGCCGAGCGTCAGCGGCTTCGCCGTCGCGAGCAGCGGGAGCGAGCGCAGCTTCGCCGCGCGATCGTGGTAGGGGAACGCGTGGCACGCGACGCCCATCGCGGTGAGCTCGCGCGCGGCTTGGAGGTCCTTCTCGTCGTGCGCGAACGCGACGGAGACGACCTCGTGCTCGCGCTTCATGCGCTCGATCAGGCGCCAGGTCGTGATCTTGTCCCCGCGGTTGGGCGGATAGGGAACGCGCTGGGAGAGGAAGAGGATGCGCACCGGAGGGAAGGTATCGGATGCGGAGCGCCGGGGCATGGAGCGGCCTGCCTCGAGCGCGGCCCGCACGAGAGAAACAGGCCGGGCCGGCCGCTTTGGAGCGACCGGCCCGGCACTCCCGGGATTCCCCCGCGCGTCAAGGAGCCCAGACGACGACGACGCCGTTCGTCCGGTTGCTCGTGCCCGGCGGGCAAAACGCCGCCGACGCGTTGCGGTAGAAGCACTGGTAGTAGCGCGTGGCGCCCGTGAGCGGGATCTGACCGCGCACGCTGATCGACGGATCGCCCGGCTGCGGGAAGGAGCTCGCGCCGCCGACCACGACCTTCGTGCCCAATCGGATCACCGAGCCCGTGACGCAGCCGAGGCCGTCGCCGACGACGACCGGCGCCATGTCGCTCGTGCCCTGGAAGAACACGCACGTGCCGCCCGTCATGCTCGAGGCCTGGAGCTGGACCGTGTCCGACGCGACGCTCGCGATGCCCGTGCCCGCGAGCAACGCTCCGCTAGCGAAGGACGAGTTCGCGCAGCCGTTTCCCTCGCTGCCGTTGTTCGCGCATGGACACGGCGTGCCCGAACCGTCGCCCAGGCAGAACGCCGTGAAGTCGCTCGAGTCGGGGAGTCGGATCAACTGGAATCCGTCGAGGAATCCCGTGCCGGTGATCGTGGTCGCGGTCAGCGTGAACGACGCTCCGACGACGTGCACGTCGTGCACGATGTGGGAGACGAGCTCCATCGTCTGGCCTGCCCACACGCCACCGCAGGACTGCGGACCCTGGAGCGAACCCGGGACGTCGATCGTCACAGTCGCGCCGGAGTCGTCGGGATTCCACGCGTAGGTGGTGATGCGGTAGTCGCCTGGGACGAGGCTCGAGAACGTCCACGTCACGCTGCTCCCCGGACCGCCGACGATCTGGCCGTCCTCGAAGAGACGCTCCTCGTCGTCGCTCAAGTGCGGCGAGGAGAATGAGCCCTCGAACGCGTTCGCGCTGCTCGCGACGGTGATCGTCGCGCGGCCGTCGGGATCGGTCAGCGTGGCCGACCAAGGCGCTCCGACCTGGCTCCAGGTCCCCGAGCGCAGCGCGGCGCCGCCGTACTCCGCCGAGGATGCGCCGTTCGCGGAGCCGAGATCGATGTTGAAGCCCGTGTGGCCGGCTGGATCGAGCTCGCCGAGGAACTGCGCGTACTCCGCCGGGAAGTTCACCGGCATCCAGTGCGGGAGGTCGAGACCCGCTGCGATCAACCCGGGTTCGGTCTGCCATGCGTCGAGCGTGTTTCGCTGCGCGTGCAGACAGAACTCCCACATGTCCTCCATCCAGATGATGTTCGTGCCTTCCTCTTCCTCGACCGAGAGCGCCGCGTCGAAGCCGGCGTCGATCGCCGCGAGGTGCGCGAGGAACGCGGAGGAGCGCGGCGCCCAGCGGCCGATCTCCACGAACGAGTGGTTCGGCCGCGTGTCGAGCACGGAGATCCCACCGTTGTCGAGCGCGACGTAGAGGCGGTCGCCGTCGAACACCATCGAGCGCGCCGAGCACGAGCTCGTCATGACGCACGTGTCGTAGCTCGAGATCCGCGTGGGGCTCGCGGGGTTGGAGACGTCGAGCACGTGCGCGCCTTGGTACACGTCCGGGCCGTCCTGCATCGTCCCGAGGATCCAGCAGAGGGCGCTCGAGCTCGTGATCTGCTTCACGGCGGTCACGCCGCCGCGCACACCGACGCGCACCAGCGTCGCCACGTCGAGCACTTCGAGCCCCGCGCTGTTCGAGACGAACACGTGCGTCCCGTTCGTGGAGAGTTGCTCCGCGTTCACGGCGTAACCGGGAGCGTAGAGGCCGACGAAGATCGGTGACGCTGGCGTCGAGACGTCGAACGAGAACACCCCGACGTCGCGCGCGGCGACCAGGAGCAGATTGCCCGTGACCTCCAGGTCGGTGACGTCGCCGATGCCTCCGATCGTCGCGAGACTCACGGGCGAAGTCGGATTCGCCATGGAGACGACGTCGATACCCGCCCCGCGGCAGGCGACGTACACGACGGTGCCCTTCACGGAGACGTCCACGGCCGGGCCGCTCACCGTGTGGGTCGCGATCCGCGTCGTCGCGAGCGGGTTGCTCGTGTCGAGGACCGCGAGGCTCGCGTCGCCGCCGACGAGGACGTGACGATCGCCGCCGAGGCTCGCCGTGCGCATCGACGCGGCGCTCGTGGGGACTGGGACGTTCACCGTGGAGAGCGTGTGCAGGCTCGACGCGACCTGGGACTCCAGCGCGATCACGTTCATGCTGGATGCGCCCGGCGCGTGATCGAGCGCGAGCACACGGTTCGGGAGGACCAGGACTCCGCTCGTGTGGTGCACGGGCGTGAACGCAGGACCGTAGTACGCCTCGAGGGCCTGCGTGTACGCCTGCATCAGAGTGCCTGCGTCTTGACCGAGCACCGTGAGATGGAACTGCCCTCCCTTCTTGCAGTCGCCGACCGTCTTTGCCTTCTCTTCGCCGATGTAGTAACCGTCGTCCGACGCGTTGCTCGTGAACCCGTAGGCGTGGAAGACGTATTTCGTGCACGGCTCGAGGCCCGTGAGGTGGAAGAGGTTCTGCGTCGTGACCGTGTTGTCCTGGACGATGCCGCGCTCGGCGTTCGGTGCCCAGTTCGCGAGGTTCGTGCTGCGCGTGCGCGTCTTCTGCTTGATGTCGAGGAAGACCTTCGACGTCTTCTTGTAGCCGAGCCGGATGAACGAGAAGTCGCTCGGGTTGCTCCAGTCGACGCGCACGTCGGCCGTCGTCTGGTCGATGTCCGTGACGAGCACCGTGCCCGAACCCGTGATGCACGGCGCATCCGTGAGGCTGATCGTCGACACCTCGCGCATGTCCTTGTCCACGAGTTGGCCCTTCCAGTTTCTTCGCCAGGTGTTCGCGCGCACCTTGATCTTGTACTCCGTGCCGCACTCGAGTCCGGTGATCGTCATCGGATGCGTGGACGTCGTGATGGAGTTCTCGTTGCAGACGAACGCGAGCTTGCCCGCTTTCTTCCAGCACACTTGGTACAGGGCCGGGTTGCACTCGACGTACTTGCTGTCGGTCACCTTCCAGTCGATCGTGATCGAAGTCGCCGTCGCGTTCGTCACCCAGACCGCGCCGATGTCGCCCGCGTGAGCGACGCCGAGCAAGAGGACGATCGAGAGGATGTTCCAGAGCCAACGCAGCGTTCGATGGTCGTTCATGTTCAGGGTCTCCTTGGCCGGGTCTTGCCCGGAGGCCTCGCGCGCGGACGACGACTCGCGAAATTCCTGCGAGCGCTCGGGCGACTCCCGACGGCGGCACGAACGACTGGGGGCCGGGTCAGACACCTCCGACCCGGCCCCTGAGCGACGAGTGCAGGGCTGGAGCCGCGGATCACGGCAGCCAGAGGAGCTCGATCCCGTTCGACAGGTTGAACGTCGACGCGGTGCAGAAGTTCGCCGCGTTCCGATACCAGGCCTGGTAGGTGCGCGTGACGCCGCTCGCGGGGATCTGCCCGCGGATCGAGACGAGCGGATCACCCGGGACGCCCGCGCCGAACGAACGCGCTCCGCCGCTCGCCGTGCGCGCGCCGAGACGGATGAGCGATCCGCTCGTGCACAGGAGTCCGTCGCCCAGCAACGAGCCGGCGCCGCCGTTCTCCCGCGCCGTGCCCTGGAAGAACAGAACGGATGCGACGGCCGGCACACCGGTCAGGTCGAGCCGCGACGTGTCGTTCGCGATGCTCGCGCGTCCCTGCACGTCGAGCCGCGCTCCGCCTCCGCCGAGCGAGTTGTCGCAGCCGTTCCCGGGCGCTCCGGCGTTGCCGCACGGACACGGCATCGCGCTGCCGTCGCCGGAGCAGAAGCGGATCGGCGCCGCGCACTCGTCGGGCACGAAGTCGCCGTCGACGTCGAGGCTCGCATTCTCCGCGACGTCGACGACGTCGTCGACGCCGTTCTGGTTGCAGTCCGCGTTCGCGAGCGGGATCTCGATCATGAAAGGGTTCACGGTGCAGCCGCCGAAGACGCTCAACGTGCAGTTCGGCGTCTGACAGTCGGGGCCCGTGCGCAGCGTGAACGGCTGGTTGCCGCCCATGTGGATCGTGAGCGTGCCGCGATCGGGGTTGCCGCCCGTGCCGAGCATGCAGCCCGGGACCGCGAAGAGGCTCCCCGTGCCGCAGCCCGCCAGGTTGATGCTGTCCGCGAAGCGCACGGCGACGTCGCATGCGGTTCCGGTGGCGACGCCGGGCGTGTGGAGCTGCGTGAGTCCGCAGAACAGGCTCGACGAGATCGACCACGACCACGCGGTGCCGTTCGCGGCACCGGTGAGCGTGTAGACCTGGATGCGCTCGGGCGTCGTGCTCGGCGGGCAGCTCGAGCACGGTCCGCACGGCGTCGCGCTCACGAGCAACGTCGCCGGGCCGCCGAGCGGGAGCGAGGAGCCGACCCGGACGCTGTACGTGTGCCCCGACAGACCTTGGAACGTGAGGGGGCTCGTCCCGCACGCGACCAGCGTCGAGTTCGAACAGTCGGCGCCGTCGTACACCGCGAGCGCGTCCGGGAAAGCCGCGCCAATGACCGTTAGCACGACGTCCTTGCACGTCAGCGTGGTGAATTGGAACCAGACGTCCTTGCGAACGACGCACCCGCTCGTGTTGCTGTCCGTCGCGCACGTCGAGTCGAAGGCGAACGCGCTGCTCGCGGTGCTCGCCGGGATCGTCTCGGCGCCGGTCACGTCGTCGTTCGCGACGTCCGACTGCGTCGTCAGGAACAGTCCAAGCAGGCCCGCGCCGCTGGAGCCGTCGAGCGAGCCCACGTGGATCGCCAGCTGCGCGCCTGATTCGACCGACACCGCGGCCAAGCCGCCGCTGGAGCACGCGAGCAGCGTACCGTTGCAACCGTCGCGGTAGATCGAGAGCTCGGGCGTGAAGCCGGGCGAGGTCGCGAGCGCGCCGACCGTCAGCGCCCCGCACGCGGGCATCGTGTACGTGTAGAACGCGCCCTGCAGGATGGCGCAGCCCGTCGGCGCGCTGTCGGTCGCGCAGGTCGTGTCGAAGCTGGTCATGCCGAGCGCGATCGGCAGAGCGTTCGCGCAGGCGTCGTTCGGAGGCGCGGTGCGCACGGTTACGGACGCGCTCGCGCAGCCCGAGGCCCCGCAGCTCGCGCTCTCCCACCGCGCGAAGTACGTAGTGTCCGCGATCGGCGCCGCGATCGTGAGCGGCGTACCCGTGCCCACGAGCGGCCCGCCGCACGTCCCCGAGTACCAGCGCAGGGTTTCACCCGCTCCGCCCGTCGCCGTGAGCGTGATCGTGCCGCCCGCGCCCGCGCACACCGTCGAGGGCGCCGTCGCGGCCGAACTCGGCGCCGTCGGAGCCGGCACGACGGTCACGGAGAGCGGCAGGCAGGTGGACGGCGCGCACGGCGGGTTCTCCCTGCGCACGTAGTAGACGGTGCTCGACGTCGGCGCGACGACGATCGAAGAGCCGGTGCCGATGCTCGCGCCGACTCCGCACCCGCCCGCGTACCACGTCAAGATCCCGCTGCCACCGCTGGCGGAGAGCGTCGTCGAACTACCCGAGCAGATCGTCGTGCTCGTCGCGACGATGGAGACCGGCGCGGTCGTAGGCGACGTCACGGTGATCGCGATGCTGGCGCACGCGGACGGCGGGCACGGCGGGTTCTCCCAGCGCGCGTAGTAGGTCGTGTTCGTCGCCGGCGTGACGACTAGCGTGGTGCCACTGCCGAGGCTCGCTCCCGTTCCGCAGCCGCCTGCGTACCAACGCAGCGTCCCGCCGCCGCCGCCGATCCCGGTGAGCGTGGTCGAGCTCCCCGAGCAGACCGTCGTGCTCGTCGCGTTGACGGACGTGGGAGCGGCGGCCGGCTGCGTCACCGTGATCGTCACGCTCGCGCAGCTGGAGGCGCCGCACCCGGTGACCTCCCAGCGCGCGAAGTACGTCGTCGTCGACGTCGGTGCGACGACCTTCGTCGTCCCGGACCCGAGGCTCGTCCCGCCGCAGCTCCCGGTGAACCACTGCACGGAATCGCCGAAGCCGCCGATCGGCGTGAGCGTCACCGGCGTGCCGGCGCACACCACCGTCGCCGTCGCTTGGATCGACGTCGGAGCGACCGCGACGGGGGTGCTCTCGTACTGCGCGGCAATGTCGCAGTCCGAGAGCGCGGAGCTGAACAAGCGGATCTCGTCGAGGCGTCCGTTGAACTCGCAGAAGTTCTGGTACGGACAGCACCCTCCGTTCCCGAAGCCGAGCACGTCCGCGTTCGCCGTTGGGAGCGGTGCGTTCGAGGGCAGCGTGTCCTGGCCCACCGGGACGCCGTTCACGTAGAAGCGGATCGTCCGCGTGTCCGCCGAGCGCACGAAGGCGAGGTGCGTCCACGTGTTCAGCGGGACGAGACCCGGCTGCGGGGTCGACGGCCAGTGCGCGACGAAGTTGCCGCTGCCTTCGTTCTGCAGCAGCACCTGGTCGTTGTTCGGGCTGAGCTGGAACCAGTAGTTCCCGCCTTTCCAGAAGATCGTGCCTTCCGGGCACCCCGGGTTGCCGTCGGACTGCGTCCCGTAGGGGTACACCCAGGCCATGCCCGTCATCGCGCCGAGCATGTCGAGCGCGTTGCTGTCGGGGGCGAAGAGCTCCGAGACGTCGTTCGACGGGTTGAACTCCGCGGCGGACGAGCACGCGCCCGCGGGAAACTGGAGGTTGTTCGCCGCGATCAGCGTGTGTCCGTTCCCGGAGCTGTCGGCGAGTAGACCGCCGGAGTCGAAGCGGTACCAGGCGACCGGGTTGGGCGTGCCCGCGATGCTGATCGTGAATGAGCCGCTGCCCGTCGAGGCGCCGGGGTAGGAGCCGAGTTGGATCGAATAGACCGCGCCCGCGACGGCGGGGAAGCAGACGCTGGACTGCAAGCCGCAGGCGTCGTCGTTGCACGCGAGCGGCGACAGCGCGCCACAGAGCTGGCCCGAGTAGACGGCGAGCTTGGTGTCGACCGCCGTTTGGCCGCAGGTGTCGATCTGCATGGTGCCCGTGGACGGTGCGATCCAGTGGAACCAGACGTCGTTCGCGATCCCGGTCGAGCCGTAGAAGTCGCACATCGGCCAGGTCTGGCCCTCGGGACCGGTCGTCGCGTTGGCGTTGGAGAAGAAGAACGAACCGACGCCGACGATGCCGTGGGAGAGAGCACAGGAGTCTCCACCTCCGGTCGGGAGGACGGCGGTGAGGAGGGAGAACGCAGTCGAGGTCAGGCAGAGCATCGCGGGCCTTCCGGGGTTGCGGACTCCCGTCCCTTGCACCTCGGCACGCCGCGACGGACGAGAATGCAGGACATTCCGGCGCCCGCGCCGACTCGGACCCGGATGGAGCGCTCGCCGAGCGACTCGGGTCAGCCCGGATCGAGCGCGCGGCCCCCGACGCGTGCTTCCCGCATGCGTTGCGTGAGTCGCTGCCAGCGCTTCGACACGAGGTCCTCGCTGATCCCGAGGCGCTGCCCGACCTGCGCACAACTCATCTGCTCGAGGCCGTAGTGGACGAGGACGCCGCGGTCGAGGTCGTCGAGGCCCTCCACGTACTCGTTCAGTCGCTGGATCGACTCGTCACGCATCAGCGCGCGCGACACGCTCGTGATCGAGTCGGGCGCGCGGTGGAGCGCCGTGTCCTTGCCCACGGGGAGAGCGCGATGCGCCTTGCGTGCGGGGTTCGAGACCTCCATCCACACGCGCTTCGCGAACCCGAACATCCACGCCTGGAACGAACCCCGCGCCGGGTCGTAGGAGCGGATGTTCTCGAGGAGGCGGATCCACACCTCCTGCACGAAATCGTCGGGCTCGATGTGCAGTGCCATGCCGCCGCTCTTCTGGATGCGGATCCAGGCGAGCAGCGCGGGCAGGGATCGGGTGTAGAGCTCGGTCAGCGCGGCCGCGTCCCCGTCGCGGAGGGCGCGCGCGGTGAGTTCGCTCGGCTCGCTGCCATCGTCGTCGGAGGGATAGGGAGGTTGCTCGGGCATGGTCGCCGTCATGCTGGCTTCCGCACGGCCAGGCCCGGTGTCGAACTGGATCATGCCCGTGAAAGCGCCCTGGAGAGCATACGGGGTGGGCGCGCTGGTGTCCGCCGGGACCTCCGGGCCGCTTCGCGTCATGAATTCCGCGAGGGGCGCTCCCCATGCACCCTCGCTCGTGTTTCCTTGGGTTCGCGGTCCGCGGCGGGTCCTTGGCGGCAAGGGAGCCCCGTGGTCTCGTCCCTTCCCGATTGCATGCAGCGCGCACGCGAAGACCACGTCGCGGACCTGTTCGATCTCCACGCCCGTTTCGCGGCCGACCGCGCACGCGGCGGGATTCGTTCCGTGGAGGACTACGTGCCATTGTTCCCGGGGCTCGAAGCGGAGGTCCGCGCGGCGCACGCCGCGGCGACCGCGGAGCACGAGGATGTCGCGGCGGAGAGCGCTCCCGCCGAACCGCCCGAGCCCGAACGTCGCTTCGGCCACTATCGACTGCTGCGCGAGCTCGGCCGCGGCGGTCAGGGCGCCGTCCACCTCGCGGAGGACTCGTGCCTCGGCCGCAAGGTCGCGCTCAAGATGCTCACGGGGATCGCCCAGTTCTCCTCCGACGCGCGCAAGCGATTCCAGCGCGAGGCGGAGACGACCTCCCGTCTCGACCACCCCGCGATCTGCACGGTGTACGAGAGCGGCTTCGAAGGCGAGCTCGCCTACATCGCGATGCGCTATGTCGAGGGCGAGTCGCTCGCGCGTCGACTGGCGCGCGTGCGCTCGGATCGCGCCCGAAGCGTGGTGAGCGGTGAGCGCGCGCCCTGCGCCCCGCTCGACCGCGCGGAGCTCGCGATCACGCTGCGCTTCTTCGAGGAAGCCGCGCGCGGGCTGCACGCCGCGCACGAGGCCGGCGTCATCCATCGCGACGTCAAGCCCGGCAACTTGATGCTGTCGTCGAGCGGCGCACCCGTCCTGCTCGATTTCGGCCTCGCGCGAGCGACGGAGAGCACCGGAGAGACAATCACGAACACGGGCGATCAGCTCGGGACGCCGAGCTACATGTCGCCCGAGCAGGTCGATCCCGAGGGCCGCGCGCTCGATCGCCGCACCGACGTCTACTCACTCGGCGCGACGCTCTACGAGTGCCTCACTCTGGAGCCGCCGTTCGAGACACCGACGCTGCAGAGCCTCTACCAGGCGATTCTGCGCGAGCCCGTGCGCGATCCGCGCCCGAGGACGCGCTCGATCCCCCGCGAGCTCGTCACGGTGCTCGAGACGGCGCTCGAGAAGGACCGCGATCGCCGCTACACGACCGCGCTCGACTTCGCGGAGGACCTGCGGCGCGTGCGCGAATTCGAGCCGATCCGCGCGCGACCCGCGAGCCTGGGCCTGCGCATGTTGCGTTGGGTGCAGCGGAATCCCGCGCACACGATCGGCATCGCCGCCTTCGTCGTGATCGTCGCGCTCGGCTGGGTGACGCGCGTCACGAGCGTCGATCTCGCCCAGAAACGGCAGCTCGAACTCGACCGTGTCGTCGAGGCGCGGCTCCTCGACCTCCTCGCCGAGACTCCAATGCGCGGAGGACGCCACGACTGGGCCGCGGAGTGCCGCAACTACCTCCGCGCGTACGCCGAGTACGGCCTCGACTTGGAATCACCCGGCGTGGAGGAGCGCGCGACCGACGTCCTGTCGGAGGCTCGCGCGCGCTCGGATGCTCACGGGGGCGACCTCGCCGAGAGCCTGCTCGACGGGTTCTACCGGATGGCGTGGACCATCGACGAGGCGCGGAGCGCACGTCGTCCGACCTCCGACGCGGTTCAGGACGACCTCGGCAGCGCCGCCGCGCGCGGGCCGCAGTGGGAGGTCCTGCACGCGCGACTGCTCGGACTCGTCGACCTTCTGGAGACGAGCGGGATGCGGCGCGACGCATGGCGCGCGCACCGAGCGTTCGTCGAGAGCGGTGCTGACGAGTACGACGCGCTCATCGCGTCGGCGCGCGGATCCCCGTGGTCCGCCGCGGAGCTCATCCGGCTCTCGGAGCTCGTCTACCTCGCGCGGCGGGATGGAACGGCGCTCGAGCTGCTCGACCTCGCCGAGAAGAACGGGGAGCTCAGCCCGGCGCAGCGCTTCACGCTGCGGCTCGAACGCGGCGTGCTTCGTCTCGAGCAGGGCGACGCGCAGAAGGCGCAGGTCGATCTCGACGTCGCGCGCGAGCTTCGTCCGGGCTGCGCCGCGACTTACCTGTGTCTCGCGGACGCGTGGTGGAAGACGAACTCCGGGGAGAAGGCACTCGCCTTCGCCCGCGTCGGCGCACGACTCGCCTCCGACAACCCGAACATGCAGTCGCGCTTCGCGGCCATCGCCGCGACGATGGGGGTGATCGACGAGGCCGAGTCCGCGGCGCGAGAAGCGCATCGGCTCGCTCCCTCGGACCCGACTCCGCTCCGACTGCTCGGCGACCTCGCGATGAAGCGCGGGGACGCGGGGGCCGCCGTGGAATCGTGGGGCGAGGCGGCGGACCTCGAGCCCAGCCAGCAGAGCGCACTTTGGAGAGCCGCAGGACGATGCCTGCGTCGTGAGCGCGGGGCGGCGGCGAATGCGAGCTTCGTCCGCGGTCTCGGACTTTCCGCTCGTGAATCCGCGTGGACCTTGGCGGGAGGCGCGCAATCGGCGCGGACCTCGAAGGACGCGCAGGGCGAACTCGAGCTCTTGGAGGCGGCTCACGAGGACGTGCCCGAGGACGCGGACGTCGCTCGTGAGCTTGGCCGCGCGCTCTTCGAGTCCGGTCGGCATGCGCAGGCCGTCGACGTGCTGCGGGCCGCGATTGCTCGCGTCCCGAGCGATGTCGCGGCGACCGTCACCCTCGGCCGGTCTCTGCTCGCGCTCGGTGAGAAGGCCGAGGCCGTGCGCGTGCTGTCGGACGCCCTCGCGTCGGAACCCGACGCCGAGGACGCGGACGAACTCTCCTTGGCGCTCACCCACGCGTGCATCGTCGCCGGCGACCTTCCGCGCGCGGAGGACGTCGCGCGGAAGTGCGTGGAGTCACGGCCGGAAGCGCTCGAACCTCGTCGCGTGCTCGCCGACCTCTGCGAGGCGCGCGGCGACACGGCCGGCGCGCTGGAGCAGCTCTACGAGGTCCTGCGCCTGTCGCCGACCGATACGGTCGCGTTCGAAAAGGCCGCGCGGCTGGTCGCCACGAGCCGCGTTCCGACGACGGTGGACCTCGAGCGATTGCGCGCCGCACATCCGGCGAACGTTGCGTTCGCGGTGCTCGACGCGCTCGACGTGCACAAGCGCGGCGACCTGGACGGCGCCCTGAGCCGGCTCGACACGGCGGCGACGTTGGACACAGGCTCCGTGCTCGCGCCCCTGTTGGCGAGCGATCTCTGCATCGTCGGAGGGCGTCTACCCTCCGCGATCGAGCAAGCTCGCGTCGCGTTGCGACGCAAACCCGACTCCGTTCCCGCACGCGTCCTCCTCTCTCGCGCGCTCCGTGGAGCGGGTCGCTTTTCCGAGTCCGTGCGGACCGCGGAAGAGGCACTCGACACGACGAACGACGATCCGAGCCTGTTCGCCGAGTGGGTCGAGAGCGCTCTACTCCTCGGGCTCCATGCCGCAGTGATCGAGCGCGGCAACGCGCTGGTGGCCCGCGACGAGAAGCGCATGGACGGTTGGGTGCAGCTCTCTCGTACGTTGCGGCTCGCCGGCGACCTGCAAGCCGCGGAAGCGGTTGCGCGCCGCGTGCTCGAGCGCCGCCCCGGCGACCGTTCTTGGCACGAGGAGCTCGCGAACGTGCTCTTCGAAGCGCAGCGGTGGGAGGCATGCATGCGCGCCTTCGAGGATCGAGGGCGGTTGGACGGGTTGACCTCCGCGCAGGTCTCGGAGCGCTTTCGGCGCCACGCGATCGCGAATCGTCGCGCGCGCGCCAGCGAGTCGGAGTCGACGGAGGCCGGTCGCGCGGAGCTCGATCGGCGCACTGCGATCGAGCTCGCGGGGCTGGGACGCTTCCGGCGCGCAGCGGCGGCGTTCGCGCGCGAAGCTCCGCCTGCGGACTTCCAGACGAGCGATGCGGAGCGTTGGGTGTCCGCCAACTCTGGAAGTTGCGCACGCGCCGCCCTCGAGGCCTGGAACCTCGAGCGCGACCGCGGCGTGCACGGCGCGCCCGTCGAGGCCGGAGCAGGGAGCTCCGTGTACGATGCCGCGAACGGTCTCGACGCCTCCGCCTTCGCCAATCGAGCCTTGGACCTGCTCGAAGCGCGCCTCGAGCGACGGACGCAAGCGTTCGATCGCGAGCTGGACCCCGCGCGTCGCGGGAGCAACGCGGCGCAACTCGAAGCGGAGTTGAGCGATCCCGACCTCGTCGCGGTGCGATTCCCACCCGACGCCGCACCGTGGACGGAGCGAGCGCGCAGTTACACCTGGCGCGTGCGCGAGTTGCTCGCGGCCGTGCGGCGAGGTGGACCATGATCGCGTCGACGCAGGGTCAGGCCGCGACCTGCCGACGCTCTGCGATCGCGCCGACACTCGTGACCACTTCCTAGGATGCGCGCAACTCGACCCGCCCGAACCTCGTCCTCGAGAAAGGCCGTACTTCCATGCTTGCAGCCTTCGTGAACCGTTTCCTCGTCCCGTCGGTGTGGCTCGCGACGATCGGGGCCGTGACCGCCACGACGTGCGCAGCTGCCGCGCACTCCATCGGACCTTCGGTCGCGCTGCCGCCGCCCATCAACGACGACTGCAGCTCGCCCAGCGTCCTCGTCGGTCCCGGTCCCCATGCGTTCGACAACGCAACGGCGACGACGGGAGTCCAGGGGCAGCTCGAGGCCGTGTGCCTGTTCTCGGCTTCGACCACGATCGAGAAGGACATGTGGTTCACTTGGACCGCGCCTTCGACGAGCAGCTTTGCGATCGACTCCTGCGGCTTGACCACGATCGACTCGAAGATCGCCGTCTACGCGGGAGCAGGATGTCCAGGAGCTCCGGCGCTCGCGTGCAACGACGACCACTGTGGGCTCCAGTCGCGGACGATCTTCCCGGCGACCTCCGGGTCGGTGTACCTGATCCAGGTCGGATCGTTCCAAGGCTCCTTGGGCGGCCCAGGACAGATCACGGTCACGCCGGTCGGAGTTCCGCCCGCGAACGACGCCATGTGCTCCGCCACTCCGATCAACGAGTACGAGTCGCGAAAGGAGGTCGACTCGACGAACGCCACGACGAACTCGCTCGAGGGCGCGTCCTGCGCGTCGATCACCGGTGGACAGCTGCAGACCGACGTTTGGTACTGCTGGTCGAACACGACCACGGATTCGTACCACTTCACGCTGTCGCGCTGCGAGACGAGCCCTCCCTCGGACACGATGCCCAGCCCGGGCATGATCCTCTACTCGACCAACAGCTGCACGACTCCGTGTACTCCCACGAACCCCGTCTGCGGGACGTCGTGCTCCTCAACCGAGTTCTGCATCACACCGACGGCGGCGAATCAGCAGTACCTGCTGCGGATCGGAAGCGTCGTGGGGTCCGGCGGCACGGGGGGCATCGTGCACCTCACGATCGAGTCGGGCTGTCCCGACTCGTGCATCACGAAGACCAAGATCCTGGGAACGCGAATCAAGACCTTCGACACGGGCGAGACCACGTCGGGACTCGAGGGCCAGAACAACCCGGGATGCTACTCCCCGCCTGGGATGGACGACGACGCGTGGTACGAGTGGGAAGCGACGCAGAGCGGGCTCGTGCTCGTCACGACCTGCGGTTACACGACCGTGGACACGCGCATCGCCGTCTACGCGGGCGTGGCTTGTCCTCCGGGCGCGTTGGTCGCCTGTGACGACGACACGTGTGGAACGCAAGCGCAGGTCTGCTTCCCCGCGACCCTCGGAAGCCACTACACGCTCCAAGTCGGCAAGACGCCGGGGACGCCCGATGGCTCCGTGACGTTCCAGGTCGTCGAGCTCCAACCGACGACGACTTGCTCCACCATCGCAGGTCGAAGCTACTGCGCCGGAGACGGCGTGGATCCGATCGTCACGACACCATGCCCCTGCGCGAACTTCGGCGCGGTCGGCAACGGCTGCGCGAACTCGGCCAACGCGAACGGCGCCAACCTCGCCGCCGCGGGAGTGAGCGCTCTCGACAACGTCGTGCTGGTGGGGTCGGGGATGCCGTTGAGCACGAGTTGCATCTTCCTCAAGGGCAATGCGAACGTGCCGGGTGGACTCGTGTTCGGCGATGGAGTCCGGTGCTTGAGCGGCGCATTCGTGCGTCTGCGCACGAGGGCCTTGTCGGGCGGCACGGCGAGCTTCCCGGACACCACGGACACGGTCACGCTCTCGGCTCGAGGTGGCGACACCGTGGGATCGGGGATCCCGGCCTACTACGGCGTCTACTACCGCAACGCAGCCGCGTTGTTCTGTCCGCCCGCGACGTTCAACATCACGAACGGGTGGGAGATCATCTGGTGAGCTTCGATCTGCCGCGCGCGCTCCGCATCGTCCTGGGAGCCGCGCGGCCCTCTTCAGAGACCTCCAGGTCGGCCGACGAACGTGTGCCAGCGGCCGCGGACGCGCTCTTCCTCGACGTGTAGGCCCGCCGCGGTGATCGCCGCGCGCGTCGCGTCGGCGTGGTGCATCGGGCAGCCGCTGAACGCGAACCAGCCGCCGCGTGCCATCGCCGCGGCGAGGTCGCGCGCGTGGAGTTGGATCACGTCGCTGTAGATGTTCGCGAGCACGACGTCGTACGTGCCGCGGAGGTGCTCGAAGCCGCCGGTCGTGAAGCGACAACGCGCTTCGACGCCGTTGTCGCGCGCCAGCGCGTTCGCGTACGTCTCCGCGGTCGGATCGATGTCGAAGCCCGCGACGTCGCGCGCGCCGAGCAGCGCGGCGGTCACGGCGAGGATGCCGGAGCCCGAGCCCGCGTCGAGCACGCGCTCGCCGCCGCGCAGCCGCTCTTGCAGCACGAAGAGGCACGTGCGCGTCGTCGCATGGCGGCCCGAGCCGAACGCGCCGCCGGGCTCGAGCTTGAGCACGCGGTCTTCCGCGCGCGGCTTCGCGGTGCTCCACGACGGGAGCACGCACAGGCGCTTCGCGCGGAAGGGCTTCCAGCTCTTCTTCCACGAGTTGGCGTAGTCCTCGGGCGGGAGCTCCTTGAACTCGACGCGGAGCTTCGCGAGCTCCTCCGCGCCCGTCGACTCGGCGAGCGCGCAGAGACGCGCCGTCAATTCGTCGCGCAGCGCGGGCGAGTCGTTCGTGCTCGGGAGGAACGTGCGCACGTACTCGAAGCCCGCGGGCGCCGCGTCCGCGGCGAGCGACGGGCGGCCGAACGCGACGCTCGTGCACGGACCGAACGCGAGCGCTTCGGCGACGAGCTCCTGCCAGCCCTCGGGCACGAGCACTCGGACTTCGGTCCAACGGACGGGGGGATTCGACACGCGTGATTCCTCGGGAACGAAGCGCGGATCGTCGCCGAGGTGGAGCGCGCGCGCAAGCGAAGAGGCACGACGTCGCGCGCTCAGAACGGCAGGTCGTCGAGCGACACGTCGATCGGCGCGGGGGCTTCGCGTTGTGCTCGCGGCGGCGCGGGAGCGGGCTTCTCGGGCTCGACCTCGACGCTGCTCGCGCCGTCGGAGCCGGCGACCTGCGTGCGACCGGGGCTCGCGGGGCTCGCGTCGTTCGTGTTCGCGCCCGTCGCGAAACTCCACGCGAGCCCGCGCTGCTTCACGTCGTCCACGAGGCCCATGTGCTCGAGCGCCGCGCGCACGCACGCGTCCGTGTCGGCGCGCACGAAGCGCGCGCGGCGCGTCTCCGCGGCGGCATCGCGGCGCGCGAACGGCGCGGCGCCGGCCTCGAACGGACGCTCGATCGGCAACTCCTTCAAGAAGAAGCGATGGCGCGGATCGAGCACGCGTCCGTCGAGCACGAACACGCAGCCCTTGTCCGTCTCTCGCCGCATCAGCCGGCCGAAGCCCTGGCGGAACTTCGCGAGCGCGCGCGGCAGGTAGATGCGCTTCCTCTGCTCGCCGACGCCGAGCACCGCGCACTGCGCGTGGTGGTAGCGATCCGGGACGCCGTAGGGGAGCTTGACGATCACGAGGTACTCGAGCGTCTCGCCCGGGAAGTCCGCGCCGTACCAGAACGTGTCGACGCCGAGCAGGATCGAGTCGACGCGCGTGCGGAAGAGCTCGCCGAGCTCCTCCTTCGCCAGGCCCTCCATGTTCTGGAACCACAGCGGGATCGAGCGCGCGCGGAAGAACCCCGCGAGCTCCTCGCCGACCTTCACGGTGTCCTGCGCGTTCGTGAAGAGCACGAGCATGCGTCCGCGCGTGCGCTCGCCGAGGTGTCCGACGAAACGCCGCACGTAGTCGAGGAACGCGCCCTTGTCGCCGCTCGCGGGCGGCGCGTCGCGCGGCACGGCGACGAGCACGCGCGAGTAGTCGAAGACCTCGGGCGCGCGGAACGTGCGCACGACGCACGGCGGGCGTTGCTCGTCCGGCGCGGGGGCCGCGGCGCGGTCGAGACCGAGGTACGCGAGCGACGCTTCGAAGCCGTCCTGCAGCACGGTCGTCGCGGAGAGGAAGATGCCGCTCGCGAGCTGCGGGTAGTAGCTGCGGCCGAGGAATTCGTTCGGGAGCAGCACGCGCGAGGCGAGCACGAGGTCGCCGCGCGCGTCGCGCTCGACGTCGTAGAACGTGCGCGGGCTGAACGCAGGCTTGCCCTCGTCGAGGGGGAGCCAGGCCTCGACCGCCTCGAGCACTTCCGCGAGGTCCGTCCGCGTCTCGCCGAGCGAACGACGCAGCCGCGGCAGCCCGCGCAGCGGGAGCGCGTCGAGGCGCTCCGCGAGCTCGGCGAGCTGCGTCTCGAGCAGGATCCAATCGCGCACGAACGCGCCGCGCGCCGCGAGCAGCGCTTCGGCGCCCGGTTCGCCGACGGCGTCCTCGCCGAACGCGCCGACGTACTCGCGCAGGAGCGAGTGCGTGTCCCGGTCCTCGCGCTCCTCGATGCGGCCCGCGCGCCACGCGTCGAACGCGCGCGCCGCGTCGTCGAGGTCGGAGAGCGCCGTCGAGGCCGCGGTCCTCGCGTCGTGGCAGCGGGTGACGACCTCGTGCGCGGGCGTGCCCTCGAGGAGCTGGCGCTCGATGCGGTCGAGGAGCGCGCGCGAACGCTCGCGATCCCTCTGCGCGAGCCGTCCGAGCAGACCGCGCATGTCCTTCAGGCCGATCGTGTGGCTCCACGCGTTGTGCGCCTGGTCGTGGAGGTGCTCGCACTCGTCGAACACGACGTGACGGAAGAACTCCTGCCGCGCGAGCGCGAAGGCCTGGTTGACGATGACGACGTGGCTCTTCTGCGCGCGCTGGCGCGCGACCTCCGCGCCGCACGTGTCGCGGTCGTCGCGCTGCGTGCAGCACGCGAGCTGCGCGCGCACGTGCCGCACGAGGCTCTGGAGCGCGCGCAGGAATCGAGCCTCGTCCGCGAGCGCGACCGGCGCCGTCATCGGGAGCCGGTCGAGGTCGCCCTCGAGGTCCGTGAGCGCGAATTGCGCGAGCTGCGTCCACGCGAGCCACGTCTCGCCGTCCTCGTCCTCGGTCGGGACCGCGCGCTCGAGCGCGCGCCAGCACACGTAGTTGTCGCGTCCCTTGAGCACGGTCACGCGCGTGCCCGCCGCGACGCCGGCGCGCGCGAGCGCGGAGAGCGCGCGCGGGACCTCGCGGTCCATCGCCTGCTCCTGCAGCGCGCGCGTGTACGTCGCGATGCCGACGCGCACGGAATTGCGGCGCGCCCAGAGGATCGCGGGCACGAGGTACGCGAGCGTCTTGCCCGTCCCCGTCGGCGCGTGCACGAGCAGGAGCTCCTTCGTGCCGAGCGCGCTCGCGACCGCGCGCGCGACCTCGTGCTGGCTCTTGCGGTAGTTCGGCGCTCGTCCGTCCGTCGCGAAGGTCGCGGGCAGGTGGCGCTCGAACACCGCGTCGAGGACGACGAGGTCCGCGGGGTCGAACGGCGCCCGCTCGAGCGCGTCGGCGGGGAGCGACTCGACGTCCTTCCAGCGCTCGAGTTCGCGCGCGCAGCGCGGGAGGACGACCTCGAGGAGGTCCTCGATCGGGACCTCGGGTTCGAGCAGCCGCGCGAGGCTCCCGTCGAAGCGCGCGTCGCCGCGCTCCGACCACGTCGCGCGGCGGTCGACGAGCGTCAGCGCGAGGTTCAACGCGCGCCGCGCCGCGGGCTCGGTCGCTTCGAGGCCCGCGTGCGCGCGGCGCAGGCCCTGCACGGCGACGCGGAGCACGTCCTCCTCGCGTTCGAGGAAACGCCGCGCGAGGTCGTCGAGCGCGAGCGCGAGGTCCTCCGGTCCGTAGGCTTCCGATCCCTCACCCGCCGTCGGCTCGACGAGCGTTTCGAGAAGGCGCTCGCGCCGTTGGGCGAGGCGACCTGGGAAGAGCAGGGCCGCGACCTCGGCGAGGCTCGTGCGCGCGTTCGCGAGCCGCCCCCGCCCGCCGACGTGCGCGTCCCAAGCGGCGAAGCTCGCGCCGTCGGGCACGACGAGCACGGCGTCGCCGAGGAACGCGGCGAGCGCCTTCCACGCGTCCGCGGACGAGCCTTCCGCTGCGAGCTCCGCGGCGCCGCGACCGAAGCGCTCCTTCCAGCGCTCCATGCCCGGCAGCGCGCGCTCGGAGCCGTCGCGCGGATCGCACCAGCGGTCGAAGTCCTCCCACGCGCCCTCCGCGGTGCGGCGGCGCGCGAGCACGCGCACGACGCCGTCGAGCGTCGTGTCGGGGCCCGTGGTCCACACGACGGCGAACCCGAGCGGCGCGAGCGACGCCTGGAGGAACGGCTCGTTCGAGCCCATGCCGCGCGGGAGGATCAAGCGCGGCCATTTCATCGGAGCGCGGAGCCCGCCGCCATGCCTCGCGCGCGTACGCGCGCGTGTGCGCGGCTCGCGCGCGCGCGTCGCGCACGCACGGATCGCGCGCTCGCGCGCGCGAGGCCCAGGCGCTTCGAGCCCGAAATCGTCGTCGGTCGGGCCTCAAGCCTTTGCTCGCCAACGGATTAGCCGGGCCCTCGCGCGCGCGGGCGCGCGACGCGCACGACCCCGTGCTCGAACCTCCAACTCCGCACGGCGTTTCGGCTTGCGCACGGCTCGGACCAGGCTCCTCCGCCGCGCGGTCCGCGGAGCCGCTCGGACGGACCGTGCTTGACTCGGAGGAACTTCCTCCTATTCATGGCGCCCCCTGCGGCCGCCGACAGCGAGGCGGACATCCGTTGGAAAAAACCATGACGAAGCCCGCACCGAAGCGCACGACGAAGAAGAGCACGAAGGCCAAGGAGGCCGAACTCGACGATCTCCCCGAGGAGGAGGTCACCGAGGAAGAGCGTGCGGTGACGGGCAAGTCGCTCGTGATCGTGGAGAGCCCCGCGAAGGCGAAGACGATCAACAAGTACCTCGGCAAGGACTTCGTCGTCCGCGCGTCGATGGGCCACATCCGCGACTTGCCGAAGGGCAAGTTCGGCATCGACATCGAGCACGGGTTCAAGCCCGACTACGCGCTCATCAAGGGCAAGCAGAAGGTGATCAGCGAGCTCAGGCGGCTCGCGAAGAAGGCTCCGACCGTCTACCTCGCGCCCGACTTGGACCGCGAGGGAGAGGCGATCGCGTGGCACCTGTTCGAAGCGCTCGAGCTCAAGGACACGCCGGTCTTCCGCGTCGTCTTCAACGAGATCACGAAGAAGGCGATCCTCGAGGCGTTCGACCACCCCGGCAAGCTCGACATGGACAAGGTCGACGCGCAGCAGGCGCGCCGTGTGCTCGACCGCATCATGGGGTACAAGCTCTCGCCGCTCCTGTGGAAGAAGGTGGCGAAGGGCCTCTCCGCCGGGCGCGTGCAGTCCGTCGCCGTGCGCCTCATCGTCGAGCGCGAGAAGGAAATCCGCGCGTTCGTGAAGGAGGAGTACTGGCGCGTCACCGCGCACTTCGTGCTCGACGGACAGTCGTTCGACGCGGAGCTCCGGCGCATCGGCGAGGAGCGCATCGACAAGAACCTCGACGAGAAGCGCGCTCGCGCCCTCGTCGCGCAGATCGGCAAGGACGCGCTCGAGCTCGCCGAGATCGACAACAAGCCGAAGACGCGCCGCCCGACCCCGCCGTTCACGACGAGCCAGCTGCAGCAGAAGGCGTCGACCATGCTGCGCTTCTCGGCCAAGAAGACGATGATGATCGCGCAGCAGCTCTACGAAGGCGTCGAGCTGCCCGGCGAAGGCTCCGTCGGTCTCATCACCTACATGCGTACCGACTCGGTGCGCGTGTCCGAGGACGCGCTCGCTCAGGCCCGCGCCGTGATCGTGAAGAAGTACGGCGAGGCATACCTGCCCGAGAAGCCCAACTTCTTCACCGGCAAGGCGAAGGGCGCGCAGGAAGCGCACGAGGCGATCCGGCCCACGGACGCGGGCCGCACTCCCGAAGCGCTGCGCAACGCGCTCACCGGCGACCAGCTCAAGCTCTACACGCTGATCTGGAACAAGTTCGTCGCGAGCCAGATGAAGCCGTCCGCCTCGACGATCACGACCGCCGTGTTCCAGCACGGCGACGCGCGCTTCGTGGCGCAGGGTGAAGTGCAGCTCTTCGACGGGCACCTGCGCGTGTTCGACCTCGCCGCGTCCGCGACCGCGACGACGGAGGAGAAGGAAGGCGAGGGCAAGCTCGAGCAGTCGCTGCCGAAGAGCCTCGAGCTCCACGGGAAGTACACGCCCGAGAAGATCGACCCGACGCAGCACTTCACGCAGCCGCCGCCGCGGTTCAGCGAGGCGACGCTCGTGAAGGAGCTCGAGAAGAAGGGCATCGGCCGCCCGTCGACGTACGCGACGATCATCTCGACGATCCAGGATCGCGGGTACGTCAGCCTCGAGCAGCGTCGTTTCGCCGCGACCGAGCTCGGCGAAATCGTGACCGAGCAGCTCGTCGCCCACTTCGGCGACGTGATCAACACCGACTTCACGTCGAGCATGGAGGGCGACCTCGACCGGATCGAGAACGGCGAGAAGAAGTGGGAGGGCGTCGTGAAGACCTTCCACGACGTCTTCGCGAGCGACCTCGCCAAAGCCGAGAAGGCGATGACGAACCTCAAGCTCAACCCGAAGCTGTCGGACAAGACGTGCGACAAGTGCGGGGCGCCGATGGCCGTGCTCTTCAACAAGCGCGGCAAGTTCCTCGGGTGCTCGAAGTACCCCGAGTGCAGGAACACGATGTCGATGGACGGTCCGCGCGAGAAGAGCGAGGTCGTCGAGACCGACAAGAAGTGCGAGAAGTGCGAGAAGCCGATGGTGATCCGCACGGGGAGCCGCGGCCGCTTCATGGCGTGCACCGGCTTCCCGAAGTGCAAGAACACCTACTCGGTCGACGACGAGGGCAACCCGCTCAAGCCGAAGGAAGCCGGCGTCAACTGCGACAAGTGCAACGCGCCGATGGTGATCAAGGGCTCGCGGCGCGGGCCGTTCCTCGCGTGCTCCGCGTTCCCGAAGTGCCGCAACGCGAAGCCGCTGCCGGAGGAGTTGCGCGAGAAGCCGCAGGAGACCGGCGAGGTCTGCGAGAAGTGCGGCGCGCCGATGGTCATGAAGAAGAGCCGGTGGGGGAAGGACTTCCTCGCGTGCACCGGCTACCCGAAGTGCAAGAACGCGCGCGATCCGAAGAAGGCTGCGGGCGCGAGCGCCGAGAGCGAGGGCGCCGAGGCCGGCGCGCCGTCGGACACGGACGTGGACGTGGACGTGACCGGACAGAGCGACGACTGAACCTCCTGCGCTGCGCGCGGTGCGTTCGCACACGACGGGCCGGGCCTACGGCGATCTCCGGACACGCCGCGCGTTCGGCCGCGGTTTCGCCGTCGTGAAGGCCGGTTTCCGGGCTCGAATCGCGGTCGGCTCAGCGTCCACGCGCCTCGACACCCACGGACGGGCTCCCTAGAATGCTGCGCCTTTCAAGCCCAGGCGCGGTGCTCCCGAACCGTGTCGACGGCCGTTCTCACCTCCACCCTCCGATGCATTTCGCGGGACCGCCCGCGCACCCAACGATGGAAATCACCGAGATCGAAGTCGACGGCTACGAGAAGGTCGTCCGTTGCCGTGATCAGAAGACCGGCCTCCACGCGCTCATCGCGGTCCACGACACGACGCTGGGCCCGGCGCTCGGCGGGATGCGCATGCTGCCCTACACCTCGGAGGACGAGGCGCTCTTCGACGTCCTGCGTCTGTCGAAGGGCATGACGCACAAGTCCGCCGTCGCGGAGACGGGGCTCGGCGGCGGCAAGTCGGTGATCATCGGCGACCCGAAGGCGTTGAAGTCGCCCGCGCTGTTCAAGGCGATGGGGCGCTTCGTGAACAGCCTCGAGGGCCAGTACATCACCGCCGAGGACATGAACATCGGCATCCCCGACCTCGAGATCGTGCGCACCGAGACGAAGTGGGTGACGGGGCTCTCGCGCGAGTCGGGCAGCTCGGGCAACCCGAGCCCGTACACGGCGAAGGGCTGCCTCGTCGGCCTGCGCGCGGTGATGGAAGAGGCCTTCGGCAAGCCCGAGTTCAAGGGCAAGACGTTCCTCGTGCAGGGCGTCGGCGCCGTCGGCGGTCGCCTCGCGGTGCTCCTCAAGAACGAGGGCGCGAAGGTCGTCATCTGCGACATCAACGAGGACAAGGTTGCGCAGTTGAAGAAGGAGCACGGCTTCGAGTCCGTGCCCGACAAGGGCCACGTCGACGTGGCGTGCGACGTCTACGTCCCGTGCGCGCGCGGCGCGGGCCTCAACGACGACACGATCCCGCGCCTCAAGTGCAAGGCGATCGGCGGCGCGGCGAACAACCAGCTCCTCGATCCTGCGAAGCACGGGCGCGCGCTCGTCCAGCGCGGGATCGTCTACGCGCCGGACTTCGTCATCAACGCGGGCGGCATCATCAACGTCAGCGTCGAGCTGTTGCCGGGTGGGTACGACGAAGCGGCTTCGTACCGCAAGATCGATCGGATCTACGACAACATGAAGAAGGTGTTCGAGATCGCGAAGAAGGAGCGCATTCCGACCGGCGAAGCGGCGGTGCGGCTCGCCGAGGAGCGCGTCGCGGCGGGGAAGCAGGCGAAGGCGAAGAAGTAGGCGCCTTTGCGACTCGCGCAGCGTGGGGACCTCGGCGGTGGCTGGGGTCTTTGCGTTTCGGTGCTCCTCGTTGCAGCGCGGTTCCTTTCGGAGCTGCGCGATGTGGACCTGCGACGAAGGGAGCGCGCGGGGCGACGCGGTGGGCGCGCGAGGCGAGATGGGAGGTACGGGTAACATTCGTGGCTCGATCGCGCCGAGGACGGCGCGATCGAGCCACGAATTCTGTTCGGGAGAAGGGGGGTGAGAGCCCGAGGCGAGGGGGGGGGAAAGCAAAGAGCCTCGGCGCGCGGCCGAGGCTCTTCTTGGGCTCGCGCGGAGCCCGGGGTCATTCCTTCCGCAGGAAGTCGACCAGGTCTTTTTCGAGCTCGGCGAGGCCGTAGTCGGGGACCGTCAGGCAGCGGTAGACGATGCGGGCGAGCGCGTCGGGCGTGTTCGGGTTCAGGTCCTTCGGCGGCGGGTAGGAGAGGAAGTAGGAGAGGCTCATGCGCTCCACTTCGCCGCCCTGTTCGCGGCCCGCGTACTGCCACGGCACTTCGTCGAAGGGCAGGACGCCGGTGAGGATCTCGTAGAGCATGATGCCGATGCCCATCACGTCCGCCTTCGAGTCGCGGAGGAGCAGCGGGTTGTAGTGCGGCGTCGTCGTGATCACGCCGCGTTCATCGATGCGCATCGCGGGATCGAGCATCACGACCGAGCCCGACGGCTTGATCACGATGTTCTCGGGCTTGAGGTCGCCGTGGTAGGCGAGCGCGCCGGACTTGTTGAGCTTCTGGAGCGTCCGCACGATCGTCAGGAACCAGTTGAGGCGGATCCCCTCGAGCGCGCGGATCTTCTCGCGCAGCGTCTTGCCGCGCGCGTACTCCATCGCGAGCACCGGGCGCCCTTCGTGCGTGAAGCACTCGCGCAGGTGCACGAGGTTCGGGTTCTTCACCTCGTGGAGCATCCGCGCTTCGCTGCGCAGCAGGTCGTCGATCTCGTGCACGTCGAGGAAGTCGATGCGCACGCCGTCCTGACGGAAGAAGATCGCCTCCGCGGGGGTCTCGTCCGGGCTGATGCCCTCGGGGCGGCGCTGACCCGTGATCTCGAGGAACCGCGTCACGTAGCGGCCGCCGCCGGCGACGTCGCCGATCTTCAGCGCGACCTTGCGCCCTTCGCCGTCCTCGGCGAGGTAGACGAGCGCAAAGCCGCCTCGAGCGAGGAACTCGAGGACCCGGTACGAACCGATGCGCTCACCTGCTTCCAGCTTGATCATGAGGAGGACCCGTAGGAGCTCGGACTGGGAACCGTGTCGGATGGGGGGGGGCGGGCGAGCCTTGGGGGGCTCCAGCCGCAGGGTCTTTTCGGGCAACGCAAGGCGCGGATTGAGGGAAACCCCACCCCACGCGGGCTCGTTCTCCGCAGAAACCGGCCGGGACGGAGCACCTCAATTCCGCCGTCGTGTCCACGGCGCCGGTTCCCCCCGGTCGCGGGCTCCGGAAACCGAGCGTCGCTCGCGCCCAGACCGCTTCCTCACAAGGACTTGGGGCACCACACCGGACGGCTGCGCTCGTCGTCCCGCCGGCTTCGGAGGTTCGAGTCCCCGCCCGAAACGCGCCGCTCGGCGCTTCCCACGGCGCGGACGCGGCGGAGCGCAGGCCCTCCGCAGGGCTCGGCGACCGGGCGCTCAGTTCGGCGCGGCCCCGTCTTCGTCCGCGGGGACGAGGCAGGCGTCGGCGGAGGCCGAGAGGATCGCACGCGCCCCCTGGAGCACCGTCCCGGTGGTCAGCCACTCCGACTCGCGCTCGTGGGGCTGATAGCGCCAGGCCCGCCCGAACGAGTCGATGAACCCGACGTCCTGCCGTTCCCCGTTCCGGACGACGAAGTAGGTCCGGGGAGGCGTCTCGTCGGACGTGTAGCGCGCGACGTAGCCCTGGAGCTCGAGCCCGCTCTGGACCCGCCACGTCTCCTGCAGCACGGCCCGGGTGGGGGTGAACTCGTGCGCCCCCACGGGTGACTGCTCCGTCGTCGTCCGGCAGGCCGCGGCGGCGAGCGCGAGGAGCAGGAACCGACCGACCCGCCGGGCGGCCGGCTCGTTCCGGCGCAGTTTCGATCGCATGCCGCGACTATCGGATTCCCGGCGCGCGCGCGCAACTCGGGACCTTCACCGCGGCTCACGCGAGCTTCCCCGCCGCCGGACTGCCCCGTATCCTCCCCGCGTGGAACAAGCAGCCCTCGAGTCCTTCCGAAAGGCGGGTCGGATCGCGTCCGAATGCCGCGAGTGGGCCAAGGAGAACATCCAGCCCGGCGTCACGATCCGTTCCGTCCTGGAGACGATCGAGGACCGAATTCGCGAACGCGGCGGGGCGCCCGGGTTCCCCGCGCAGTCGAGCCGCAACTTCGTCGCCGCGCACTACTGCTCGAGCCCCGAGGACGAGCAGGTCTACGAGGAAGGCGATTGCGTCAAGGTCGACATCGGCGTTCACGTCGACGGCTACATCGCGGACACCGCGGCGACGGTCGACCTCTCGAAGGACAAGCGCTGGACGCCGCTCATCGAATCGGCGCGCAGCGCGCTCTCCGCCGCGATCCTGACGATCCGCGACGGCGTCCCGGTCGGCGACCTCGGCGGCGCCATCGAGCGCACGATCACGAAGGCCGGGTTCCAGCCGGTGCGGAACCTCACCGGGCACGGCCTCGCGCGCTGGAAGGTGCACACCTCGCCGCAGATCCCGAACTACGCCGAGCGCGGCGGCGGCACGCTGCGGTCCGGGATGGTGTTCGCCATCGAGCCGTTCGCGAGCACCGGACGCGGGTACATCCGCGAGGCGGGCAAGGCGGAGGTCTTCATGCTCGTGCGCCCGCCCGTGAAGGCGAAGGGGCTCGATCGCGACGTTCTCAAGGAGATCGAGAGCTGGCGCGGGCTCCCGATCGCGCGGCGCTACTTCAACCACCTGAACCGCGAGGCGGTCGAGGACACGCTCGCCAAGCTCGCGCGGCAAGGCTCGCTCGTGCGCTATCCGCCGCTCGTCGAAGACGAGGGCGTGATGGTCGCGCAGTACGAGCACTCGATCTACCTCGGGCCCCAGGGCGTCGAGGTCTTGACGGCCTGAGCGAGCCGTTCGGCGCTCGCTTGCACCACGGTACAGCGATCACGTACGCAGCGGCTTCGCAGGCCGCGGAGCGTCGTGCGGCTGACTGCGCGATCGGGGGGCTCCGCGCACGCCCGCACCGCGCGAGCGGTCACGGGAGCATCTGCTTCAACTCGCGCAGGAAGAGCAACGCCTCGATCGGCGTCATGCGGTCGAGGTCCGCCTTCGTGAGCTCCGATTCGACCACGCTCCGCGTCGATTCCCAGAGCCCGAGTTGGCGCGCGCCGGGCTCCTCGCTCTTCGCCTTGGCGCTCTTGCGCGCGATGCGCGGCGTCAGGTCCTCCGCGTCGCGCTCGATGTCCGCGAGGATGTCCTTCGCGCGCGCGAGCACGTCGTTCGGGACGCCCGCGAGGCGCGCGACGTGGATGCCGTAGGAGCGATCCGTCCCGCCGTCGACGATCTTGTGCAGGAACACGATCTCGTCGTGCCACTCGCGCACGGCGACGTTCATGTTGCAGACGCCCCTCAAGCGCGTCGCGAGGTCCGTGAGCTGGTGGTAGTGCGTCGCGAACAGCGAACGCGCGCGGACCTTCTCGTGCAGGTGCTCGACGATCGCCCACGCGAGCGCGAGCCCGTCGAACGTGCTCGTCCCGCGCCCGACCTCGTCGAGCACCACGAGCGAGCGCGGCGTCGCGTTGTTCAGGATGTTCGCGATCTCGAGCATCTCGACCATGAACGTCGACGCGTTGCGCCCGATGTCGTCCGCGGCTCCGATACGCGTGAAGATGCGGTCGACGACGCCGACGCGCGCTTCGCTCGCGGGCACGAACGAGCCGATCTGCGCGAGCAGCACGATCAAGGCCGTCTGGCGGATGTAGGTCGACTTGCCCGCCATGTTCGGGCCCGTGAGGATCGTGATCATCCGATCCGAGCGATTGAGACGGCTGTCGTTGGGCACGAACGCTTCGCCGCGCGGGTTGCGCTCGACCACGGGATGCCGGCCGTCGACGATGCGGAGGACGTCGCCGTCGTCGATCGTCGGCGCGACGTAGCGGTTCTCGACCGCGCGTTGCGCGAGCGCCGCCAGCGCGTCGATCACGGAGACCGCTTCCGCGGTCGCGAGGATGCGCGGGATCTCGCGCGCGATCGCCTCACGCAGCGCGGTGAAGAGCTCGTACTCGAGGTCGTTCGCCTTCTCCTCGGCGTGGAGGACCTTGTCCTCGTACTCCTTGAGCTCGGGCGTGATGTAGCGCTCGCCGCCCTTGATCGTCTGCTTGCGCACGTAGTTCTGCGGAACGCGGTCGACCTGCCCGCGCGGCACCTCGATGAAGTAGCCGAAGACCGAGTTGAACCCGATCTTGAGGCCCGGGAGGTTCGCGCGCTTGCTCTCCTCGGCCTGGAAGCGCGCCATCCACGACTTCCCGTCGCCGAGGATCGCGCGCAGCTCGTCGAGGCGCGCGTCGAAGCCGGCGCGCACGAGCCCGCCTTCCTTCAGCGTGAGCGGCGGATCGTCCGCGAGCGTGCTCTGGATCCGTTCGACGACGTCGCGCAGCGGATCGAGGCGCTCGCGGAGCTCGGCGAGGTAGGCCGAGTAGCTCGACGCGAGCTGCTCGCGGATCTGGCCGACGAGATCGAGCGAGTCCGCGAGCCCGCGCAAGTCGCGCGCGTGCGCGCGCCCCGTCGCGATCTTCGCGGCGAGGCGTTCGACGTCGAGGACCTTGCCGAGGCGCGTGCGGAGCTCCTCGCGTACGAACGGCGCGCCGTGGAGCTCTGCGACGGCGCGCTGACGATGCAGGATCGGCTCGACCTCGCGCAACGGATGCGCGAGCCAATCGCGCAAGCGCCGCGCGCCCATCGGCGTGCACGTCGCGTCGAGGACGTCGATCAGCGTGCCTTCCTCGCGACCTTCGCGCTGCGTCCGGAAGAGTTCGAGGCACGAGCTCGTCGCGCGGTCGAGGACGAGGAAGCGCGAAGGATCGACGCGCTCGATGCGCAACACGTGCTGGCACGCGGTCTTCTGCGTCTCCTGGAGGTACTCGATCAGCGCGCCCGCCGCGGGAACGACGGCGGAGTCGTGCTCGACGCCGAAGCCCTCGAGGCTCGCCACGCGGAAGTGGGCGAGCAGCGCGCGCAGCGTGGACTCGCGTTCGAAGCGCCACGGATCGCGCTCGCTGATGCGCGGCCCGAGCTGCGTCTTGAGCTCGACGATCGCCGGGCTCTCGTCCGAGCGCAGGTCCGAGTTCCAGAGCAGCTCCGCCGGACCGATCCGCGCGATCTCGTCGACGAGCTGCGCGCGCGCGATCTCCATCACCTGGAACCGGCCCGTGGAGAGGTCCACCCACGCGAGTCCCGCGCGCTCGCCCGAGAGATGCAGGCTCGCGAGGTAGTTGTGCTCCCGCGCGCGCAGGGCGTCTTCTTCGGTCAGCGTGCCCGCGGTGACGACGCGCACGACGCCGCGATCGACCATGCCCTTCGTCGTGCGCGGATCCTGGAGCTGCTCGCAGATCGCGACCTTGAAGCCCTTCGCGACCAGCCGCAGCAGATACGAGTCGGCGCTCCGCACGGGGACGCCCGCCATCGGGATCGCGTCCTCGCCCTTCGAGCGCGCGGTCAGAGTCAGCCCGAGCTCGCGCGCCGCGACCTTCGCGTCGTCGTGGAAGAGCTCGTAGAAATCGCCCATCCGGAAGAAGAGCAGGGCGTCGGGGTGCTCCTTCTTCGCGCGCCAGAACTGCTCCATCATCGGCGTCGTCTGGCCCGAGGAGCTCTTGCCCGAGACGTCCTTCTCCAAGTAGGTGCTCCTCATCGATGGGGTCGCCGGTTCGGGCGGGCGAGCAGTGTACGGGCTCGGCCGAGGGGCACCAGCCCGCGCGCTCGTGGCCCGGCTCTTGCCGATTCGCGCGTCCCAGCGTGCTTGCAAGCGCGTCGTACGCGCCCGAGCATGGCCCCTCCAGCGTCCCCATGTCCCCGTTTCAACGTTCCTCGGCGCGCCGCCGCGCGTTCGTCGCGGCTTCACGCGTCGCCCTCGGAGTCTTCTGCCTCGCGTGGATCGCGGGCTGTGCGAGCTACACGGAGCGCACGAAAGAGGCCTTTGCCGACTTCGAGAGAGGACAGTTCGACCGTGCCTATTCGGCCTACCGCGAGACGAAGACGACGGGCTCGGAGTTCCTCGCCGGCGCCGAGGCCGGGACCGTGGCGCTCACCGCCGGACGATTCGAGGACTCGATCCGCGAACTCGACCGAGCGATGGCCGTCGCGCAGGACGCCGAACGGGAAGCGCTCGCGTCCGCAGGGAATCTCGAGGATTGGCTCCTCTCCTGGACGTTGAACGAAGGCTCGAAGCGCTACGTCGGTGAGGGCTACGAGCGCGCGCTCCTCCACGCGACCTCGGCGATCGCTCGACTCGCGCGAGGGGATCTGGAGGGTGCACGGGTCGAGTCGCGGCGCGCGAACCAACTGCTCGAGAGCGAGGAGACGCTCTACAAGAAGGAGTACAGGGCGGGAGGGCTCGGGCACTTCCTCTCTGGGCTTCTCTATGAACTCGACGGGAAGCCGGACGAGGCCTACATCGATTACGCGCGGATGCGTTCGAAGGGCGTCGGCCTCGCGCTCGCGGGCAAGGCGCTCATTCGTCTCGGCAAGGTGCTCGGACGAAACGACGAGGTCGAGGAGCTCGAGCACCAATTCGGCGCCGCGGAACCACTGCCCAAGGGCGCGGCCTCGATCGTGGTGATCGCCGGCGTCGGGCTCGGTCCGTACAAGCGCGAGAACACGCTGACGATCCCGACCCCCGATGGCGTCCTGCAGTGGTCGGTGCCGACGTTCGAGCGTCGACCGATCGCCGTGGGAGACCTGGAGCTCGGCGTGCAAGGCGGCTCCGCTCCCGTGCGAACGGTCGTCGTCGAGGACGTCAGCGTCGTCGCGAAGGAGAACCTGGAAGACCGATTGCTCCTGCTCTCCGCGAAGTCGGCGGTGCGCGCCGTGCTCAAGCGCGAGATGACGCAGAAGCTCGAGAAAGAGGTCGGGATCCTCGGCCGCATCGCCGGAGACGTCTTCTCGATCCTCACGGAGCGCGCGGATCTCCGGAGTTGGACGACGTTGCCCGACACGTGGCAGGTCGCGCGCGTCTTCGTCGCCCCCGGGACGCACGAATTGCGCCTCGATGCCCGCGGAGGCGAATCCCGCGCGCTCGGCACGTTCGAGCTCGAGGGCGGCGAGACGATGTTCGTCTTCGCTCGGACGCTCGAAACGCGCTTGTACACACACGTCGTCGGCGGTCGTCGGATCGAGACCGCGAGTCCGACTGAAGGACAGGGAGCCACGCCATGACTCGTCCCGCCCTATTCCTGTCGCTCGTGATCGTGCTCTCCTTCTTCGGTTGCGGTGCACCGCGAGTCGCTCGCGCGGACGCGTCACCCATCGTCGCGACGACCCGCATCGAGTCGGACGTCGCGCTCGAAGGGCGTATCCAGCTGCTCGACCCTCACTTCGAGAGACAGGGCGCGACGTCCATCGCCGTGTTCCACCTGCGGCTCGCCGAAGGACGCGAGCTCGACTGCTTCGTCCACGTCGACTGGTTCGATTCGAGCACCGCGCCGATCCTCGGCCTTCCGGAGAGCTGGACTCCGCTCCACCTCGTGAACGGATCGCCGACGACCTTGCGGGTTCCCGCTCCGACGTCCGACGCGCGCTCCTTCCGACTTCGCTTTCAACGCCCCGAACTCGTCCGTTGAGGACGGCCGGGACGTGCCCACGAGACCAAACCTGAGATCGAAACCATGAAGCAACTCGCCTTGACCGCTCTGATCGTTCCTCTCGTCCTCGGCTCCTGCAGCTCGACGCGTTACGGCGACCCGAAGGGCGTCGAGACCGTCAACATCGATTGGGGCTCCACCGACCTGCAGACCTTCTCCGAGAAGATGGTGAAGTCCCTGCTCGAAGCCCCTCAGCTCGCCTACCTGAACACGTCGGGCAAGGGCGACGACAAGCGGATCATCGCGTACATGGGTGGAGTGCGGAACGACACGAGCGAGCACATCAACCTGGAGGCGGTGACCGATTCGATTCGTACCGAGCTCATCCGGAGCAGCAAGTTCCGCTTCGTCGCCGACACGAAGGGGCAGAACGAGATCGGAGACCAGGTGCGTTTCCAGAACGAGTCGGGCCGCGTGAACCCCGAGATGGCGAAGAAGTTCGGCAAGCAGCTCGGCGCGGACGTCGTGCTCTATGGGACGCTCTCCTCCATCGAGAAGAAGAAGGGGCGTTCGATCGAGTCGGCCGGGACGAAGACCGAGGACGTCTACTACCAGTTCGTGTTGAACTGCGTGAACATCGAGACCGGCGAGATCATCTGGTCGGACAAGGGCGACATCCGGAAGACCCAGAAGACCGGAATCTTCGGCTGAGCTCCCGCCGCAAGTCCTTGTCTTCCAGGACGTTCCAGGCGTCGCGCGACGAAGTCGGCAGGAGCCTCGATCGGTCTCTCGGCACGCGCGGCTCCAGCTGACGCAGTCACTGAACTGCGCTGGGGACAAACTCTTCTCGAAACCGTCAGCCCGTCGGGTCGTACTCGGCGGGCTGACGGCTTTTCCAGCGCTGATCCGGTTCCTCGAGGCCTTCGCCCGCTCGCTTTCCTGCGTTCGCCTCGCTGGAGCTTCCGGCTGCTCGAGCCGCGCAGGGAATGCTGCGCTGGGGATCCAAGAACTCTTCTCGATGCCGCCGAACCCGCGGGCCGTCCAAGGCCGCGGGTTCGGTGTTTTCCGGCGACGAGGGAGCGTGCTGGTCGAAGTCGAGAACCCGTGGAGCACGCGTTCGCTCTCCAGCGGAAGTGCGGCTGAGGATCACGCAGCAGGAAACGCTGCGCTGGGGAACCAAGAACTCTTCTCGATGCCGCCGAACCCGCGGGCTGCCCAAGGCCGCGGGTTCGGTGTTTTCCGAGCACGCGTCGCGGTCGTCCGTTCACGCAGGGCGGTAGAGTGCGCCCATGGCCACCTTCCTCGTCACCGGCGGTGCCGGGTTCATCGGTTCCCACCTGGTCGATGCCCTGCTCGCGCGTGGACACCGGGTGCGAGTCCTCGACGACCTGTCCTCGGGCAAGCTCGAGAACCTGCCCTCGGCGCTGCTTGGAGAGCCGGGGTCCGGGACGCCCGTCGAGTTCTACGGCGGCAGCATCGAGGACGCCGAGCTGTGCGTTGGAGCGGCGACGGGGGTCGCCGGGATCTTCCATGAGGCGGCCCAGGTGTCCGTTCCTCGGAGCATCGAGGATCCCCGGACGAGCTACTCGGTCAACGTCACCGGTACGCTCAACGTGCTCGAGGCCGCGCGCATCGCGGCGGTACCGCGCGTCGTGTTCGCCGCCTCTTCCGCAGCGTACGGAGACACGGAAGAGCTCCCGAAGGTCGAGTCGATGCTGCCGCAGCCGCTCTCGCCCTATGCGTCCGGCAAGCTCGCGGGGGAGCACCTGCTGCGCGTGTACGCGCATGTGCACGGGATCCGCACCGTCGCGCTCCGCTACTTCAACATCTTCGGGCCGCGGCAGGCCGACGACAGCCCGTACACGGGCGTGATCGCGATCTTCGCCAAGGCGCTGCTCGAGGGGCGCCGGGCGAAGATCTACGGCGACGGCGGGCAGACGCGCGACTTCACGTACGTCGACAACGTCGTCGACGCGAACCTGCGAGCGATGGAGCGCGACGTTCCGGGTGGAAGCGTCGTGAACGTCGGCGGAGCCCGGCGTGTGTCCGTGCTCGACTTGTACAGACGGATGGCCGAGTTGCTCGATTCGCGCGTCGAGCCCAGCTTCGAACCGCCGCGCGCGGGCGACGTGCGCGACAGCCTCGCCTCGCTCGAGCGTGCTCGCGAACTGCTCGGCTACGAGCCCGTGGTCGCGTGGGAACGGGGGCTCGAGCACACGGTCGCGTGGTACCGACACCGCGCGGCGCACGCGCATCGCTGAGCCGCGCGCTACCTACGCACCTGGGCGAACGGCGAGCGGGTCGCGGCGGTTCCGGGAGGCCTCGGGCGCGGCGCGCCCCGGCCGGCATTGCCGTTTCAGGGGGGCGTCGATAGCCTCTTGGGCTCGTTTGCCCGCGTGCAGCGTTCGATTCCGCCTACGCGCCGCGGGCCGCACCGCAACTTCGAGAACGACCATGGACTTCAAGCAAGACCTCGAGCGACTGCTCGGCCTCAAGACGGTCACCTACAAGTACGGCCTTTCCAAGGACGAGCTCTTCCACGAGGCGATCGCGAACGACCGCGGACGCGTCCGGAAGGACGGCCCGAGCAACGAGCAGAAGGCCTTCGCGACCAAGCTCGGCGTCAAGGGACCGCTCATGTACTACACCGACCCGGACTGCACGGGTCGCCGCGTCAAGGACACCTACTCGGTCGCCTGGCCCGAGGTCGCCGACCAGATCTGGTGGAAGGACGACATGCAGCGCTACGACCCGGTCAAGTACCAGGGTCTCTTGAAGCGCGTCATCGAGCACCTGAACGCCAAGAAGGCGACGCTCTACGTCAAGGACGTCTTCGTCGGCGCGGACCCCGCCTTCGCGATCCCGTACCGCTTCGTCGGCGAGTACGCGACGCACGCGATGTTCGCCCACAACATGTTCCCGAAGGACCTGAAGGGCGTGAAGGACGTCGACGCGCGGCGCTGGACGATGATCAACGCGCCGTCCTTCGTCTGCGAGCCCGATCGTGACGGCTGCCGCGCCGAAGCGGCCATCGTGATCGACGCGAAGAACAAGATCTGCCTCGTCGCGGGTCGCGCGGACTACTGCGGCGTCGTCAAGAAGACGATCTTCACCGTCGGCAACTTCCTGCTCCCGCTCGAAGGCCGCCTCTCGATGCACTGCTCGGCGAACGTCGGCGCCAAGGGCGACGCGGCGATCCTGTTCGGCCTCTCGGGCACGGGCAAGACGACGCTGTCGGCCGACCCCGAGCGCCGTCTGATCGGCGACGACGAGACGATCTGGAGCGACAACGGCCTCTGCAACCTCGAGGACGGCTGCTACGCGAAGCTGATCGACCTGAACAAGGACGCGGAGCCCGTGATCTGGGCCGCGATGGAGAAGCCGGGCACGATCATCGAGAACGTCCCCGCGCCGAAGGGCAAGAAGCTCTCCGAGGTCACGCCCCACGAGTTCGACCTCACCGACAAGAGCATCACGGAGAACACGCGCTTCAGCTACCCGCTCAGCGCCAACCCGAACGTGATGCCGAACGCGCAGGGTCCGCACCCGCAGACGATCGTGCTGCTCACGGCCGACGCCTTCGGCGTGCTGCCCCCGATCGCGATGCTCGACGGCAAGCAGGTGATGTACCACTTCGTGTCGGGCTTCACCGCGAAGCTCGCGGGCACGGAAGTCGGCGTCACGGAGCCGAAGGCCGCGTTCAGCGCGTGCTTCGGCGCGCCGTTCATGGCGCACAAGCCGGTCGTGTACGCGAAGCTCCTCCGCCAGAAGATGGAGAAGCACCACGCGCGCTGCATCCTGCTCAACACGGGCTGGAGCGGCGGTCCCTACGGCGTCGGCAAGCGCATCTCGATCAAGGACACGCGCGCGCTGCTCAACGCGGCGCTCCGCGGCGACCTCGACGAGAGCAAGGTCAAGTACGAGACGCACCCCGTGTTCAACATGAAGGTGCCGACCTCGTGCCCGGGCGTCGACCCGAAGGTCCTGAACCCGCGCAACACGTGGAAGGACCAGGCGGCGTACGACGCGCAGGCGATCAAGCTGCGCGACATGTTCCGCAAGAACTTCGAGGACAAGAAGTTCGCCGAGCTCGGTATCGAGCCGGTGATGTGATCTCAGAGGAGCGCGAATGAGCCACGTCGAGCACTACAAGCGCGGCCTCGGCCTCTTCGGCCAGGGCAAGCACGACGAAGCGATCACTTCGTTCCGTGCGGCGCTCGAAGCGAAGCCCGACTGGCTCGACGCGCTCCACGCTCTGGCCACGGCCCAGAGCAAGTCCGGCGATCAGGATGGCGCGCTCGCGACGATCGAGCGCGTCATCCAGCTCGACCCCGAGGACCCGTTCGCGTACACGAGCCAGTCGATCTTCCTGCAGCGCAAGGGCCTCATCCCCGAGGCCGAGAAGGCGCAGGCGAAAGCGCGCATGGCGAGCTGGAAGCAGGAGCTCAAGAAGAACCCGAACGCTCCGCCGCCGGACACCGGACCGATCAAGGTCGTGCAGTAGGGGAGCACATGGCGAACCTGCTCGCGTTCGCCGTGTTGGACGAGAGGGGCGCCCGTTTCGAGTCGGCGTCAGCGCTCGCCTTGACCACGCAGGATTGGCTCCTGCTCGCCGCCGTCGTCGGCGGCGGCCTGTCGCTCACGTGGGTCGTGATGCGCCTCGTCCTGCGCGAAACGGCGGCGTTTTCCGCGCATTTTCCGCGGGAGGACGCCGCGCCGGACGCCGAGCCGCCTGCGAGCGGCAACCGGAACTCCGACGACTCGCCCGAAACGTGAGCGCGCCGGCTCGTCCGAGGCGGGCGCCCGGCGGCGAACTCACTCGTCTTCTTCGACCGGCTCGTCGATGCCGAGCTGCACGCGACCTTCCGGCGAGATCCGGTGCGGACCCCACGCGGGCTCCCACACGATGTTGATCTGCGTGCCGGTGACGCCGGGGAGCGCGTTGACGCGGCGCTTCATCACCTCGGGGATCGTGCGCGCCTCGGGGCACGCCTGCGAGGTGAGCGTCATCGTGATGTTGCACACGCCCGTGTCCTCGACCTTCACGTCGTAGACGAGCCCGAGGTCGACGATGTTGACCGGGATCTCGGGGTCGTAGACCTGGCGCAGTTCCTTGTAGACGTCTTCGGTCGTGGGCATGGCGTTCTCGGCGTGTGGGGCGGGGAGTCTAGCACGCGGGACGGTCCATCCTCGCGCACCACGAACGTCCGAAGCGTTCGCGCGGCGCATAGGGAGGACGGAACCGAGTCCATGACGCGGCTCGGAGGACGACTCCGCTCCCACGAGGACCGCTCGGAGGCGCTCAGTCGCCGCGGGCGCGGTCTCGACCGTCGGGCCCGCGCGCCGCGCGGACCTGCTCGAGGAGTTCGACGAGGTCCACGAGGAGCGGCGCTTCGACCTGGACCTCGCGTCCGGTCCCCGGCGACGTGAACGCGAGGCGCCAGGCGTGGAGCGCGACGCGTCGACTTCGGAAGCGAACGGGCGAGTCCTTCCCGCGCGCGTATTTGCGCTCGCCGACGAGCGGGAAGCCCGCGTGCGCCGCGTGGAGGCGGATCTGGTTCTTGCGGCCGGTGACGAGGTCGATCTCGAGCTCCGTCGTCGTCGCGAACGCGTTCAGCGTGCGGTAGCGCGTCGTCGAGGGTTTCCCCTGCGCCGACACGCGCGCGAACGCGCCCTCCTCGAGAATGGGGAAGCCCCACGTGCCCTGCGCGGGCTTCACGCGGCCTTGCGCGAGCGCCCAGTACGTCTTCTTCAATGCGCGCGCGCGGAAGAGCTCCTCGAGCGCGTCGCGCGCGGCCTGCGTGCGCGCGAACAGCACGGCTCCGCTGACGTCGCGGTCGAGCCGGTGCACGGGAAGGACGCGCCGCCCTTGTTCGGCGAGCACGTCCGGGAGCGCGCGCTCGTCGACGTCCTTGCCGCGCACGCTGAGGAGACCGGCGGGCTTGCTCGCGACGAGGACGGCGTCGTCCTCGTACAGGATCGGGATCGGTTCGCGCACGCTGCGTGGGCTCGACGGCGTCCGTAGAATCGGCGGCGTGATCCGCTACGAAGGCACGCTGTACCGACCGCCGTCCGAGGCCGAGAGCCTGATCCTACAAGCGACGATCGGGTGCAGCTACAACCGCTGCACGTTCTGCGCGATGTACCGCGAGAAGCGCTTCCGCGTGCGCAAGCTCGAGGAACTCGACGCGGAGATCACGTGGGCCGCGCGAAATGTCCCGGACGTGCGCAAGGTGTTCCTCGCGGACGGCGACGCGCTGATCGCGAAGCCGAGCTACCTCCACGCGGTGCTCGAGCGCTTGCGCGCCGCGTTCCCCGACCTCGCACGCGTGAGCTGCTACGCGTCGCCGCAGGCGCTGCAGGTGCGCAGCGTCGACGAGATGCGTGCGCTGCGCGAAGCGGGGCTCGTCCTCTACTACCTCGGGATCGAGAGCGGACACGACGACGTGCTCGCGCGCCTCGAGAAGGGCGTCGACGCCGCGGAGATGATCCGCGTCGCGCGCAAGGCGCACGAGGCGGGCGTGAAGCTCTCGACGATGATCCTGCTCGGCGCGGGCGGGCGCGCCGGCTCGCTCGCGCACGCGCGCGAGTCGGCCCGCGTCGTGAACGCGATCCAGCCGCGGTTCGTCAGCACGCTCGTGATGACGCCGGTCGAAGGGACGCCGCTCTGGGAGCAGGCCGAGAAGGGCCTCGTCGACGACCTCGACCCGCTCGAGCTCGCGCGCGAGCTGCGCGAGTTCCTGGCCGGGCTCGAGGTCGAGGGATCGATCTTCCGTTCGAACCACGCGAGCAACTACCTCGCGCTCGCCGGGACGCTGCCGAAGGACCAGGCGCGCATGCTCGCCGCCCTCGACGAGGTGCTCAAGAATCCCGGCCGAGCCCGCTTCACGCCCGAGTGGATGCGCGGTCTCTGACCGCTCCCTGGTGCGGCCGGGGAACGCGCGACATCATGCGCGCATGCGCATCGTTTCCACGCTCGCGAGCGCGCTCCTCGCGCTCACCGCCGCATCGTCCCGCGCTCCCGCGCAGACCCCGGATCGCCCCGACTTCGTCGTCGTTCGCGACGCGCGTTTGTCCGACGCGAAGGACGCGCCGAAGGCCGTGATCGTCGTTCGCGACGGCCGCATCGAGGGCGTGCTCCCGCCGGACGCCGAATCGCCGCGCGGCGCGCGCATCGTCGATGCTCACGGTGCGCTCGCGCTCCCCGCGTTCGTCGACGCGTACTCGTTCGCGGGGTTCGAGATGCCGAAGCCCGTCGCCGCGCGCGACCTCGCTCCCGCGACGAACGCGGACGTGCTCGTCGACATGCGCGACGCGAACCGCAAGGGCATCCTCGCCGCGTTCAAAGCGGCCGACGCATTCCGGTTCGACGAAGCGACGGACGAGCGCTATCGAGCGAGCGGCTTCGGCGCGTGGCTCGCGGCGCCGCACGGCGAGCTGCTCTCCGGCACGAGCGCGCTCGTCTCGTCGCGGCGCGCCGCCGCGCGCGACCGCGTGCGCAAGGCGTACGTGTTCGCGCACGGCGGCTTCGACTGCAGCGGGCCGGGCTACCCGGGCACGTTGATGGGTTCGATCGCGCAGTTGCGGCAGTTCTTCCTCGACGCGCAGTGGGCGCGCGAGCTCGAAGCGCGTGAGAACGCGGGCAAGCCGGGCCGGCGCGCGCCCTACGACGCCGATCTCGCCGCGGCGCAGGCGCTGCTCGAGCGCAAGGCCCGGCTCGTCTGCGAAGCGGAGACCGCGGCGGACATCGAGCGCTGGATCGCGCTCGCGGACGCGTTCGGGCTCGACCTCGCGATCAGCGGCGGCCGCGAGGCGTGGCGGCGCGCGAGCGTGCTCGCGCAGCGGAAGATCCCGGTGATCTTGACGCTCGAGTGGGGCGACGAGGTCCCGGACCCGCACGCGAAGGACAAGGCCGCGAAGCCCGATGGGAAGGGGCCGAAGAAGCGTGACGGCGCCGCCGCGGGCGGTGCGAAGAACGACGCGACGACGGTGAGTGCGGAGCCCTCCGCCGTGAAACCGACCGACGCGAAGTCCACCGAGGCGAAACCGATCGACGCGAAGCCCAACGCCGAGGAGCCCGCGAAGACCGGCGCGGCGCCTTCCGAGGCACCGAAGGCTCCGTCGTCCGACGAGAAGGCGAAGGGCGCGGACGACTCCAAGGACGACGACGCGAAGCGCTGGATCTACGAAGAGCCGATGCGCGTGAAGGAAGAGAAGCGCCGCCTCTGGCTCGAATCGCGCGACTGCGCGCTGCGCTTGAACGAAGCGGGCGTCACGTTCGTCTTCGGCTCGGCCAAGGATGCGCCGAAGGAGCTCCTCGATCGCGTGCGCGTGCTCGTCGAGAACGGGCTCCCGCGCGACGTCGCGGAACGCGCGCTCACGACGACCGCGGCGGAGCTCCTCGGCGTCGGAGCGGCGCTCGGTCGCATCGAGCGCGGCCGAGACGCGAGCTTCGGCCTCTGGAGCGCGCATCCGCTCTCGGACAAGGAAGCGCGCCTCGTGTGGCTCTTCGTCGAGGGCGCGCCGCGCGAGTTCGAGGTCGACAAGAACGAGCTCAAGGGCAAGCCGGACGAAGGCGTCGACCTCAGCGGCACGTGGACGTTGACCTTCGAATCCGCGGACGTGAAGCCGGCGCGCATCGAGCTCGACATGCAGCGCAACGGCGCGACGAAGGGCGTCTTGCGCTTCAAGAGTCCGTTCGACGACACGGACCTGCAGGGCGACGTGCAGGGGCGCGTCGCGGGCAAGAAGCTCCGGCTCACGGGCCGCGTGCAGGTCGGCACCTTCGAGTCGGAAGTCTCGATCGAGGGCGCGCTTGAGGGCGCTGCGCTGAAAGGCTCGACGACGTGGAAGTGGTCGGGCGGCGAGAACACGAGCTCGTTCCACGCCGAGCGCGCGCCGCAGGAGCTGCACGAGGAAGGCGACGGACTCGACCGCGACGAAGACCACTGCGACTCCGAGCCGCGCACGGGAGGTGGACGGTGAGCCGCTCCGAATTCGATCCGAGGTCGGGTCCCCGCAGGCCTGCCTCCGCCCATCCGCGCTCCTCCCGCGCCGACCGCCGCTCGGCTGTCGCGCACGCGCTCGTTCTCGCGGTCCTCCTCGTGCCCGCGGCGCGCGCGAGCGACCATGCGACCGAGCTCGAGGCCGACCGCAAGCCTGCGCTCGTGACGCACGGCAACTGCGTCGTGCGCAACGTCACGATCCACACCGCGGTGAGCGCGCCGTTCGTCGGCGACGTGTGGGTGAAGGACGGCAAGCTCGCGGGCGTCGGCACGGTCGATGCGCCCGCCGGCGTGCTCGTGATCGACGGCACGGGCAAGCACCTCGCGCCGGGCGTCGTCGACTGTCACTCGCACATCGCGGTCGACGGCGACGTCAACGAGGGCACCGTGTCGATCAGCGCGGAGGTCGGCATCGAGGACGTGATCGACGCGGACGACCTCGCGATCTACCGCGCTCTCGCGGGCGGCGTGACGACCGCGCGCATCCTGCACGGCTCCGCGAACGCGATCGGCGGCCGCGACGAGGTGCTCTCGATGAAGTGGGGGCGCACCGCCGACGAGCTGCGTTTCCCAGGCGGGCCGAAGGGCATCAAGTTCGCGCTCGGCGAGAACCCGAAGCGCTCGAACGGCGGCTCGCACGGGGAGCGTTTCCCCGCGTCGCGCATGGGCGTCGAGGCCGTGTTCGACCGCGCGTTCGAGCGCGCGCGCGAGTACCAGCTCGAGTGGGACGAGTACGCCGCGGCGAAGAAGCGCGGCGAGGACCCGGCTCCGCCACGCAAGGACGTGCGCCTCGAGGTGCTCGCGGGGATCCTGCGGCACGACGTGCTCGTGCACTCGCACTGCTACCGCGCGGACGAGATCCTGATGTTGATCCGTGCGTCGCAGCACTTCGGTTTCCAGATCGCGACGCTCCAGCACGTCCTCGAGGGCTACAAGGTCGCGTTCGAGATGGCGCAGGCGAACGTCGGTGGTTCGACGTTCGGCGATTGGTGGGCGTACAAGATCGAGGCGTACGACGCGATCCCGCAGAACGCGGCGCTCATGGACCGCGCAGGCGTGCTCTCGTCGCTCAACTCGGACTCGGCCGAGATGATGCGGCGTCTCTACGGCGAAGCGGCGAAGTCCGTGCGGTACGCGGGCCTCGATCCAGTGCGCGCGCTCGACCTCGTCACGCTCAACCCGGCGAAGCAGCTCGGCATCGCCGACCGCATCGGCTCGATCGAGGTCGGCAAGGACGCGAACCTCGTGCTCCTTTCCGGCGATCCGCTGAGCTCGCTCTCGCGCGTGCTCTGGACGATGGTCGACGGCGAGGTCGAGTTCGAGCGGCGCGATGCGTTCGAACTCGACTCGAAGCCGCCGCCGGTACCCGCGCTCGTCGAAGCGGCGCCCGCTCCGAGCGCGGCGTCGACTTCGGGCGAAGTGCTCGCGCTCGTCGGCGCCACGCTCCACCCGATCACGAGCGCGGACGTCGAGCGCGGCACGCTGCTCGTGCAGGACGGACGCATCCTCGCGCTCGGCGCGAGCGCGGACGTCGCGGTGCCCGCCGGAGCGCGCGTCGTCGACGCGACCGGGAAGCACGTGTGGCCCGGGATGCTCTCGATCGGCTCGAACCTCGGGCTCTACGAGATCGGCAGCGTGCCCGCGACGGACGACCAAGGCGAATCGGGCGGCAACCAGCCCGACGTGCGCACGACGGCGTCGATCAACGCGGACTCGGCGCACATCGCGGTGACGCGCGTCAACGGCGTCACGCGCGCGCAGAGCGCGCCGCAGTCGGGCGGTCCGATCCGCGGGCAGTCCGCGATCGTGCGGCTCGCCGGCGACACGTGGGAGGAGATGCTCCAGGTCGACCGCGACATGCTCCACGTCCGCTTCCCGGCGACGCCGAACGAAGCGAAGAAGAAGGAGAAGACGGAGGAGCTCAAGGCGCTCGAGAAGGTCTTCGAGGAAGCGCGCGACTACGCGCGCCGCCGCGCGGAGACCGACGGGCTCGCCGAGAAGCCGAAGTACGATCCGCGCCTCGAAGCGCTCGCACCGTACGCGCGCGGCGAGAAGAAGGTCGCGCTCTACGCCGACAACGCGCAGACGATCCTGTTCGCGCTCCGCTTCGCGCGCGAGCAGCGCCTCCAGGCCGTGATCTTCGGCGCGCGCGAAGGCTGGAAGGTCGCCGACGCGCTCGCGCGGGAGCGCGTGCCCGTCGTCGTCGGTCCGGTGCTCACGCTGCCGGGCTCGCGCTTCGATCCGTTCGACTCGGCGTACGCGAACGCGGCGGTGCTCGCGCGCGCGGGCGTGCCGTTCGCGATCATGAGCGACGATCCCGAGAACGCGCGCAACCTCGCGTTCCACGCCGCGATGGCGTGCGCGTACGGGCTGCCGCACGAAGAAGCCGTGCGCGCGGTCACGTACTACGCCGCGCGCGTGCTCGGCGTCGAGAAGGAGCTCGGCAGCCTCGCGCCGGGCAAGATCGCGGACCTCGTCGTGACGGACGGCGACCTGCTCGAGATCCGTTCGCGCGTGGAACAGCTCTACGTCGACGGACGGCCGCTCCCGCTCACGAACCGGCAGACGGAGCTCTACGACGAGTACCGTGCACGGCTCGAGCGCCTGCAGGCCGCCGCGAAGCGCTGACACGGCGCTCGCGCGCGGCCGCCGGCGTCACTTCGCGACGACCGCGGAGTCGACGAAGGCGCGGAAGCTCGCCTCCCACTTCGCGACGGTGGCGATCGGGCCGCGCATCTTGACGTACCAAGGCTTCGAGCCGCCCTCGAGGATCACGGCGATCTGACGCCAGTTCTCCTTGCTCATCGTCGCCTGTGCCGTCGGCGCCATCTTCGCCATGCACGTGCCCGAGACGTCGACCTCGAACGCTTCGAGGTTGCCAACCTTGCGCGTGCTCTGCTTCGCGACGCCGCTGCTCGGCTTGCCGTCGGGTTGTTCGAACTCGGCGATCCAGCGCTCCGCGTTCTGCTCGCGCGTGCCGCCGCCGAAGTCGGTGACCCAGACCTGCGCGTCGTCTTGGTCGCCGTCGACGCGGGGGAGTTGGAACTGGAGCTTGCGGAACTGTGCCGGCGCCTCGGCGACCCAACCCGCGGGCGTCGTGAAGCGGAACTCACCGCCTTGCGGGGCGGCTTCGGGGCGCAGCGCGGGCTTCGTGCCGTTCGGAACCTCCGAAGCGGCGACGCGCTTCGGAGCGTTCGCGTCGTCGCAGCCGACGGCGAGGAGGGAGAGGAGGGCAACAGGGAGCGCGAAGCACGTGGGGGAACGCATGCCGAGACTCTACGCGACGCGCCCGGGCTCGCGCGACGCCGCGCGGAGCGTCAAGGGAGCGTGCCGAGCTCTTCCCCGCTCGTGTGTCGTCGTCGTGCGTCCGTCAACCGTGCCTCCCGAAGGCGTAGAGGACGAGGAAGAGCCCGAGCCACAGCACGAGGCCGAGCACGCGCTGCGGACGGCCGTGATCGCGGGGCTTCCACATGGTCTGCGGGTTCACCTAGCGCTCCTCTCGGGGACGGTCACTCCGCGGTGCGGCGGGACGCGGCGGGCGCGGCGTAGAATGGCTGGACGTTCGCCCCGGGACCAAGTGCTCCCGACGGGCGTGCGTGGAGGAAAAAGCGTGAGTTCTCGCGAGATCGAAGTCACCTGTCCCTGCTGTTCGGCCCGGCTCGTCGTCGACGTGCGCACGTCGCAGGTGCTGAAGACGGTGCGCAAGGAGGAACAAGAGGGCGCCGCCGGTTCGCGCGATCGGTGGAGCGCGGCGGAGGACAAGATCCGCGAGCGCAGCCAGTCGGGACTCGACAAGCTCGAGAGCGCGCTCGAGTACGAGCGGAAGAAGAAGGACAGGTTCGACGAGCTGTTCAAGAAGGCCACCGACAAGCACAAGAAGCCCGAGGAGTAGAGGGGCGGAGTCCGCGTCGTGCGCAGCAGAAACCCGGCGGGCGTCGGGAGGTTGCGCGCGATCCAGGTTCGAGGTGTGCACGAGCACGGCACGTGCCGTGCTCGCGGCGCACCGGGGCGCGGGGGTGCGGCGTCGGCGACGGGCTCGATCCGCTCAGCGCGTGTGCGGGTTCGATCGGGGCTGCGGAGCCGTCGGTGGTGCTCCTTCCCGGAGTTGGTTCCGTCGGGACCTCGCGCCGGGTCCATGCGGAGGCGCGACCCCAGCTTCACGTCGATCGTGACGATAGGATGCCCGCTCGTCTCGACGCGCTGAGCCCGCGACGCAGGCGCGGGGCTCGCACGGGGCCTCGCTGCGTCCGCCGCGCACGGGACGAGAGCACCCCATGACCGAGAGCCGCTTCCGCGCCGTCAAGGCGTACAAGAACGAGACCTTCCTCGCGAGCCCCGAGGCGCGCGCGCTCCGCATCCTCGCGGAGTACATGGAGCCCCAATCGCGCTTCGAGGAACTCCGAGTGCGCGACACGATCGTGTTCTTCGGCAGCGCGCGCATCCCGTCGCGCGAGGTCGCGGTGGCCGAGGTCGAGGCCGCGAAGCTCGGCAACGGCGACCTGAAGCGCGCGGAGACGCGCCTCGAGATGTCGCGCTACTACGAGGACACGCGCGAGCTCGCGCGACGTCTGACGCAGTGGTCGAAGGGCCTTTCGAACACGGACCGGCGCTTCGTTGTGTGTTCCGGCGGCGGCCCCGGGATCATGGAGGCCGCCAACCGCGGCGCGAGCGAGGCGAAGGGCGAGAACATCGGCCTCAACATCTCGCTGCCGTTCGAACAGCTCGACAACCCGTACATCACGCGCCGCCTCGCGTTCGAGTTCCACTACTTCTTCATGCGGAAGTACTGGTTCACCTACCTCGCCAAGGCGATGGTGATCATGCCCGGCGGCTTCGGCACGTTCGACGAGTTCATGGAGGTCGTGACGCTCGTCCAGACGCTGAAGATCAAGAAGCACCTGCCGATCGTGCTCTACGGCACGAAGTACTGGGACGAGGTCCTGCATCTCGAGCCGATGGTGCGCTACGGCACGATCAGCCCCGAGGACGTGAACCTGTTCTACCGGACGGACTCGATCGACGAAGCGTTCGCGTTCATCACGCGCGAGCTCGAGACGCACGCGCTCAAGCGCACCAACGACAACGGGTACATGAGCGACAAGCGTTGACGCGCCCAAGGGCGGCTCCACGACGGCGGAGCCGCGCGGCATCGTTCGGAGCACCGCCGACGATCCGTGCGCGGCGTACCGCGCTCGATCCGCGCATCGTCCTCACTGCACCTTGCCGCTCTTCGGCGGCTCGACGCTCGTGTGGTCGTGCACGATGCGCCAACCCTCGGGGCGCTTTTCGAGCACGAGCGTGAAGAGCCCGCCCTGGTCCTCCTTCGTCTTGAAGTCGACGAACCAGTGCCCGCGCACGAACGCGGCGTCGCTCCCGAGCGGCGTCACGACGACGTCGGCGAAGGTGAGCTCGCCGGTCTCCGCGCCGTCCTGCTTGTAGCGCTTCAGGTAGCGCTGGAGCACCACGTCGAAGCCGCGCACGACGTCGCCGCCGGAGAAGAACGTGAGCTCGGGCGACTCCCAGTAGCCGATGCGCATGTAGCGCTCGACGTCGCCGGCGTTCCACGCGGCTTGCTGGCGGTCGACGAGCGAGCGGACCTCGAGCACGGAGCTCTCCGTGCTGCGACAGGCGGCCGTCGCCGTCAGCAGGACGACGAGCGGGAGGATGGACTTCATGTCGACAGGACACGCTCGCGGCGCGGTCGCGTCAATGGGTTCCGCACGCGAGCGATCCGCGGCGTGAGCGCGCTCAGCGCGAGTCCTTCGATCGTTTCGGGGCCGAACGCGGGGCCGAAAGCGCCTCGAGCACGCTCCGCGCCGCTGCGTCGCCCGGCCTCGACTCGACGAGCGCTCGAAACGTGCGGAGGGCTTCTTCCGTTCGGCCGAGCGCGACGAGGACGCGGGCGCAGCTCTGGTAGACGCGTGGATCGGTCGAGCCGAGCTCGAGCGCGCGGAGGAACTGGGTCGCGGCCTGGTTCGGGTCTCCCGTGCTCTCGTAGAGCACGCCGAGGTTGCACACGTACTCCGCCCGCGTCGGCTCGAGTCGGACGCCTTCGGAGAGTTGGACCTCGGCACCGCGCGGGTCCCCCGTGCGCGCGAGGAGCACGCCGAGGTTGACGTGGTTGATCGCGCGGTTCGGATAGGCCGCGACCTCCGCGCGATACTCCGCGATCGCTTCCTCCAGACGGCCGAGGCGTTCGAGCGCCGTCCCGAGGTTGTAGTGGGCGGTCTCGAAGTGCGGAGCGAGTCGGACGACCTCACGGTAGTGTCGTTCGGCCGCGACGAAGTCGCCGCGACGGAAGGCGTCCTCACCCAGGTTGACGTGCGCGATCCAGGCCTTCGGGTCGCGCGCGAGGACGGACCTCCAGAGCGTCGGCTCGTCCCGATACTCGGGCGCCTGCCGCCACGTCGACACGAGCAGGAGCGCGCCGACCACGATCGCCGCGACGAGCTTCGCCACGCGCGGGATCGAGGTGAGCCGTCGATGCAGGAGCCAGGCACCCGCGCCCAGCGCCGCCATCGGTCCGATCAGGGCGTGGTAGGCGAAGTGGTTCGCCACGAAGGAGAAGCGCATCGGGTACACGTTCACGAACCCGAGCGCGGGCAGGAGCGTGCCGAGGTAGAAGAGCAGCGCGACGAGCGGCCCCTTGCCGAGGCGTCCGCGCAGCAGGAACAGCGCCCCGACCAGCGCGAGGATCCCCGCGGGGAAGGCGTACTGCCACGCTTCCGACGCGTCGATCGTCCACCGCGGATAGAGGAAGGCCATCGGGTGCGGCCAGACGAGCTTCGCGAGGTAGAAGCACGCCGCTCGGCCGGCGATCAGGAAGCGCTCGACGAACGTGAAGTCCCAATCCGCGCCCGTGGCACGGACGAACTTCCACTCCATCCAAGCCGTGACGACGCCCATCCCCGCGCCGGCCGCGAACATCGGGAGGACTTCGACGACCCGCCTCCAGGGGAAGCGCTGTTCCTTCCACCACGACACGAGCAAGATCGCAGCGGGCAGGCTCGCCGTGACCGACTTGCTCGTGATCGCGCAGGCGAACAGGAAAAGGGTGAGCCCGTAGAACCCCCAGCGTCGCCGGCTCTCCCCCCCGACCTCGAGCTCGGAGTACGAGAGGAACGTGTGCGCCGCGAGCAAGTAGAACACGCAGGAGAGCGCGTTCTTGAGTTCGGTGATCCAAGCCACCGACTCCACCTGCATCGGGTGCACGGCGAAGCACGCAGCGCCGAGGAGCGCACCCGGCACGTTCAGTCTGGAGAGGAGCCGCCAGAGGAGGAGCGTCGACAGCGCATGGAGCACGATGTTGACGACGTGATAGCCGAGCGGCTCGAGTCCGAACGCCTGGTACTCCAACCAGAAGACGGATTGGACGAGCGGGTAGTACTGCGGGTGCGAGCCCGGTCGGAACCAGATCTCCCCGAGTCCCGCCCACGTGCGCAGCGTCGGGTTGTCGGTGACCCAGAGGTCGTCGTCCCAGATGAACCCCTGGCTCGTGAAGGGAGCGAACGCCGCGAACACGAGCACGACGAGCAGGAGCGCCTTCCACCGCTCACCCTGCGGAATCGCGATCGAGAGAGGGGCGTGATTCACGCTCGGGGTCGCAGGATCGCGCATCTCCGCGCATCGTAGCGGAGCCCGCGAAGGGCGACCACGAACCGCTCGGTCAGCCGTCGTCGCCGACGTAGCCCATCCCCTTGAGCTTCTTCATCGCCTCGGGGTCCTTCTTCGACGCGTCGCCGACCGTCTTGAGGAGCTGCGTCATCAACGGCGACTCGGGGAACGCCTTGCGACCCGCGTCGACGACGTCCGCGGCGGGGCCGAGCTGGCCGCGCTTGACGAGCTCGTCGACGACGAGCTTGAACTCCGACTCCTTGACGCGATCGCTGTGCGCGGAGTGGAAGGCGAGGAACTCGTTCTTCGCGCGCGTGCCGTCGAGGCGGGCGAGCGCTTGGAAGCGGCCCATGCTCGCGCGCATGAAGTCGCCGTTCGAGGGCTGCATGCGGCCGAGCGCCTCGTCGAAGCACTCGAGCGCCGCCTTCGCGTCGCCCGCGCCGAGCTTGCTCGTGCCCTCCGTGGTCAGCGCGGCCGGGTCGTGGTTCGAGCAGGCGGCGAGGACGAAGAGCAGGGCGGCGAGGGGGGTGGAGCGCATGGTGTTCGGTGGGGGTGGGGGACCGGCGCGCGCCGGTCCGGACGAAGGGAAGAGCCTACGGCCTCCCGCGGCCGTGCGTGAGGCCGCGCAGGCGCGAACTCCTCACGCGCGGCTCCGGTGCGGGGAGCGAAGGCCCTCGACGTGGCGCCGAGCGCACTCGGCTCGGAGTACACTTGGGCCGCATGTCGGAGTGGGCCGCGCGTCGCCCGCGCCTCGGATCGAGGCCCGGGCGACGCGCGTTTCCCGCCTCCCGAGACTGCGCCGTGCTGCGCGATCCCAAGGTCGCCGGCGGGCTTCCCCGTTCCGCCGTTCGCACGCTCGCTCGTCCGCCACTACGCTCGCCTGACCGAGACACCCGCCGACCCGAACACGAACGATGGGACTCTTCGACCTCTTCAAGAAGAAGGAAGCTCCGAAGCCGACGTCGCGCCCGTTGCCGCCGCGCCCGGGGCCGTCACTCGGGGGAGCGCTCGGTCCGCGGCCCGCGCCGCGCGGCACGAACAACCTGATCGTGATCACGCTCGACTCGTGCCGCTTCGACACGTTCATGCAGGCGGCGCCGAAGACGATCCTCAAGCTCGGCAAGCCCGAGAAGCGCTACAGCTACGCGTCGTGGACCGCGCCGTCGCACTACAACCTGTTGACGGGGCTCCTGCCGCACACGACGCCGCCGAACGTGTACGCCTCCGAGTACTACAAGGAGGACTTCTTCAACTACAACAAGCGCCTCGGCGCCAAGGGCATCGAGTTCGGGAAGATGATCCCCGGACTCTGGCTGCCGGGCTTCCTGCGCAACACGCTCGGCTACACGACGCACGCGCGCGTGTCGTTGCCGGTGATGAACCCGAAGACGGGCATCAACCGCGACTTCGACAGCTTCCAGCTCATGGACAAGCACAACGACATGCGCTCGATGCTGCCGACGATGAAGTTCGACGCGGATCGGCCGAGCTTCTGGATGCTCAACGTCGGCGAGACGCACTACCCGTACGCGAAGCCGGACGAGGACAGCTCGATGTGGCCGCGCATCAGCGGCGTGAACGGCGTCTTCAAGAAGCTCGACACGCAGATCGACGAGAAGGGCAACTTGATGCACGAGGCGGACGCGCCGCAGTTCTTCGACCAGGACAAGCTCGAAGAGCTGCGCGGACGGCAGGTCGAGACCGTGCGCTACCTCGACGGCGTCTTCGCGGAGCTCTACGACCTCGTGCCGAAGAACACGTGGATCGTCGTCACCGCGGACCACGGCGAGCTCTTCGGCGAGGCCGGCTACTTCGGCCACGGGCCGATCATGCACGACAAGTGCTTCGAGGTGCCGTTCCTCGAGGGCCAGTTGCGCTGAGCGCGTTCGCGCGCGATCGTGCGTGCTCGGCGCGCGCGACGAGCGACGCATCGCGGCGACGTCCTGCGCGTCGAGCTCCACTCCACGCCCGCTCACGATCCTCCGCTCCGTTCCCGTCGAACTCCGCATGACGCAGCCCCAAGGCTTCATCCTCTGGTTCACCGGCCTCTCCGGTTCGGGCAAGAGCACGCTCTCGAACCACGTCGCGCCGCTCCTGCGCGAGCGCGGGCTCCGCGTGGAGATCCTCGACGGCGACGAGGTGCGCGAGAACCTCTCGAAGGGGCTCACGTTCTCGAAGGAGGACCGCGACACGAACGTGCGCCGCATCGGGTTCGTCGCGAACCTGCTCGCGCGCAACGGCGTCGTCGCGATCACGGCGGCGATCTCGCCGTACCGCGCGATCCGCGACGAGCTCCGCGCGAAGGCCGACGCGCCGTTCGTCGAGGTGTTCGTCGACGCGCCGCTCGCGGTCGTCGAGGCGCGCGATCCGAAGGGGCTCTACAAGAAGGCGCGCGCGGGCGCGATCCCGCAGTTCACGGGCGTGACGGATCCGTACGAGCCGCCGCTGCGGCCCGAGGTCGTCGTGCGCACGGGCGAGGAGTCGATCGAGGCGAGCGGGGAGCGGATCCTCGCGTACTTGCGTTCGCGCGGACTGTTGCGCTGATTCGCGCGCTCACGCCGACGAGTGCGCAGACGCGCGGCTCGCCCTGACTCGCGCGCTCACTCGAAGCGCACGACGACGCGCGTCGAGCCGACGTCGAACTCGCGCTCGCTCGTGCGGCCCTGCGAGTCCGTGTAGCGCGCTCGGTACCGTCCGGGGAGCAGCGCGCCTTCGAACGTGCCGCTGAATTGGCGGTCGAAGCGCTCGAGCACGACGAGCCCGCGCGAGTCGACGATCCGCAGCGAGCCGGTCACGGCGTCCTCGCGAGAGCGGCTCGGGACGTCGACGCAGACGCGCGTCCCCCGAGCCGTCGTGACGACGAGATCGCTCGTCTCGCCGCGCGTGTCGACGACGATCGGCGCGAACGTCGCGCGATCGCCGTAGGGATGCAGCACCCACGCCGCCGCGGGGAGCTCCGCGAAGGAGAACGTCCCGTCCGCGCGCGTCGAGAGCCCGAGGGTACTCCCCTCCGCGAGGAGCGGTTCCGGTTCTTCGAGCGGCGAGAGCTCGACACCCGCCTCGACGGGCGCGCCGCTCGAATCGACGAGTCGTCCGCGCACGTGGGTCTCTGGGCCGAGCCGCGCATCGAGCGCGACCGTCTCGCCCGGGCGCACGTCGACGACGACGAGCTTGCGCTCGAAGCCCTGCGCCCGCACGGCGAGCGCGAGCGGGCCTGTGAGCACGTGGTCGATGCGCGCGCTCTCGGAGAACGCGGCGTCGCCCGGCAGTCCGACGCGCACGCCGCCGTGCTCGGGCGCGCCGAGCATCTCGAGGAACGCCGAGCGCAGCGGAAGCCCTCGCTCCGCGTCGACCGCGCGCACGACGAGCGTGCCGAGCACGCGCGCGAGCTCCGCTTCGCCGAGGTCGAACGCGAGCGTCTTGCCCGCGCCCTCGATCGGCTTCGACGCGACGACGCGGCGATCGACGACGAACGAGATCCAGGCGTCGCCCTCGATCGTGAACGGGAGCGCGCCGTCGAGCATCAACGTGCGCTCGCTGCCCGCGACCTCGTCCGTCGAACGCGGGAGGAAGGCCGCGAGCGGCCTCGCATTCGCAGGAAGCTTCGTGAGGAAATCGCCGGGCGCTCCGAGCGTCGCGACGATCGCCGCGGCGGAGAGCCACGCTTCGCGCGGGAGGACGCGCCCGGGTTGCGGCGGCGTCGTGAACGACGTGCGCACCGTGAGCTGGAGGCGCGGCAGTCGCGTCGCGGTGAGCTCGACGTCGGCGCGCGGGTGCGCTGGGCCGAGCTCGACGACGCGCGGATCGACGCGAAAACCCGGCGCGGTGCAGCGCACGGTCCAGCTCCCGTCCTCGAGCGCGCCCCGGGCGAAGAAGCCGTTCATCGCGACGAAGGCAGTGGCCTTCTGGCCGCTCGCGTGGACGAGCTCGATGCGCGGATGCTGGCCGAGCGCCGTGCCGAGCAAGGCCTCCTCCGCGAGCCGTCCGACGATCGCGTTCGGTCGTGCGTCGATCGAGTACCCGTCGGGCGCGGGCTTCGTGAGCTCGGGAGCCGGGGGGCCTCGATGCTCCGACGTTTTCGCTGCTTCCTGGCGCGAGGCGTCGGCGTGCGACACGCTCGCTCCGGGAACGGCGGAGGTCGCAAGCTGAGAAGCGCGCTGCCTCCACGTCGCCCACGCAGCGAACAGGAGCGCGACGACCAGGAAGCTGCCCGCCGCTGCGATCGATCTCGACGTCATGCGCGAGCGAATCTACCCGATCGCGACGCATCTTCGGCCCAAACGTGGATCGCGGCGCCGTCCCGCGCCGGAGCGCGCGGCGGAGCCGAGCGAACCCGGCTCCGCCCGCGGACGACGAGGGACCTCCGCGCCCCGGCCTGGCAGTCCCACTCCACGAAAACCGCGGCGGCCGGAGTGGTGAGGACGCGGATTCGCCGGAACGCGCCGCCGCGGACGACGTGATCGGATGCGAGCGCGACTACTTCGGCTTCTTGCCGAGGTACTCGTCCATGAACGCCTTGAACTGGGCGTAGCTCGACTCGAGCTCCTTGTCCTGGCCGCCGAGCTCGAAGTACTTCGCGTAATGCTCGAGCGCTTTCTTCGTGCGCACCTCGTCGGTGTAGAGCGGGTTGCGCGTGTGGCAGAGGATCGCGAGGTTCTTGTGCGCGTCCAGGAACGACGCGTCGAGCGCGAGCGCCTTCTCGTACGCCTCGATCGCCTTCGCGGGCTCGTTCGCGCGCTCGAAGCCGAGCGCTTGGAGGAACGGCACCATCGCGTGCTTGGGCTGCGCCTTCGCGAGCGCGTCGACGACTCGCTTCGCGCCGGCATCGTCGTCCGTGCTCCAGAGGAACGCGCAGTACGCGCGCGCGACCTCGGCGCTCTTCGGCTCGAGCGTCCACGCCTCGGCGAAGGCCTTCTTGGCGAGGTCGTCCTTCTTCTGCTTCGCGCGGAGCTCGCCGAGCGCGAGCTTCACGTTCGCGTCCTTCGCCGCATTCGTCGCGAGCGCGGTGAGGATCGTCTCCGCTTCGGCGAGCTCGCCCTTCGCGCAGAGCGCGCGTCCGAGTCCGAGCTTCGCGGGCTCGGCCTCCGGCCGCGCGGCGAGCACGGCGCGGAAGCTCGCCTCGGCGAGGTCGGGCCGTGCGACGACGAGGTACGTCTCGCCCTCGAGATAGAGCGCCTTCGGTCGGTCCGCGGCGTCGGCGGGCACGGCTTTCACGGCGTCGAGGACCTTCGTCCACGCGCCGGCGCGGAATGCGTCGAGCGCGGCGTCGGCGCTCTGCGCGTGGAGCGTCGCGCACGAGAGCGCGAACGCGGTGAGGACGGAGAGGAAGCGTGTGGTCGTGGACATGGAAACCTCTGCGATGCGGGAGAAACGGGCCGGCGCCGAGTGCTGACGTTGTCTCGACGCCGGCCCGACGGGGGCCCGCCGGACGCGGATCAGATCCGCGCCAGGCTCCGCTCCACACGTGCCGTGAGCTCGACGCGTGCGCCGGCCGAAGCCAGCAACGCCTCCGAGCCGTAGGACCGATGGAGGTTCGCTTGCTGGGCGAGCGGGCACTCGTTCTCGCAGCGGAAGCCCTGAGAGGACTTCTCCGCGAGCACGGGCAGTGCGAGCGCGACCAGAGCGGACAGCAGGGTCATCGTCTTCATCATCGTCTCCGTGATCGTGGGCCAGACTGCCCACGCAGACGTCGACGCGCCGAACCGCGCTCGCTCCTGATCGAGCTCCGTAAGGAGCCGGCTCACGCGGTGCGCGACGTCACGAGCCGTGCGCACGCAGCTCCGGCGCGCGGCCCGAGGTGCGGAGCGCGTCGAGCACGCTTCGGACGTCGCGCTGGAGCGGAGTCCCCGCGCATCGCTCCTCGAGCGCCTCGAGCGCGCGGCCGGCCGTCCGCACGTCGGTCTCGGAGCGTGCGAGCGCATCGGCGAGCTCCCGTCGCGCGTCCGCGGCGATCCGCGCGAGCCCGGCGCGACCCTGAGCGCCGAGCGCGAGCTCGCCGCCGCGCCGTGCGAGCTCGTCGAAGAGCGTCCACGCGGTCGAGAGCCGGCCCTGGCGTTCCGCGAACGAAGACGAGACGAGTTTGCGTGCCAGGTCGTTCGCCTCCGTCCACGCCAGGGCCGGTTTTCCTTGCTCGGAGCGCTCGAGTCCGCGCGTCAACCCGCGCACGAGATCGACGGTGCCCGGCGGACCCGAGAGCACGAGCTCCGTCGCGCCGCTCGCGTCCTGGAGCTCGAGCACGGGATATCCGCGCTCGAAGAGCGGCGCGGAGAGCGCGTCGTCGACCGCGAGCAGGTCGATCGCGACCGGCACCGTGCGCTCGGCGAGCGCTTGGAATCGCGGGTCGAGGAATGGGCCTCCTTGCAGCTCGGAGCACCACGGACAGCCCTCGACGAAGCCGAACAGGAGCACCGGGCGCCCGACCGCGGCAGCGACCGCGCGCGCGTCGTCGAGCGAGCGCAGGAACTGCACGCGGCCGTCGCGGACGGGCGCGTAGTCCGCGAGCAGCTCGGGCACGCGCGGCGGTTCGGCGACGTCGTGGAGCTCGAGGGGGAGCGTTTCGAGCTCGACCACGCCTGCGTCCACGGGGCCGAGCGCGCGCCACGCACACCAACCGATCGCGAACGCGAGGACCGCCGCGGCCGCGGCGCGGCGGACGAAGCGCCGTCGGTCCTCGCGCGCGCGCCGCGTCGCGAGCGCCTCGAAGGTCGTGCGCGGAGTCGGTGCCGCTGCGTCGAGCGCGTCCGTGCCCGCGAACGCGGCCTGCATCGTCCGCACCCGCTCGACGAGCGCGGGATCGCGCTCGATGTCCGCTCGTCCGCGCTCGTCGAGCGCGCCGTCCAGGTAGGCGCGGAGCCGGTCGGTGAGGATGGGGGTGTTCATCGGTTCACAGCTCCGGGAGCTCGTCGGCATGCGGCCGCAGGCGCACGGCGAGCTCGCGCATGGCGACCTCGAGACGCCCCTCGACGGCGTCGACGGTCAGGCCGAGGAGGTCCGCGATCTCGGCGCACGGGAGCCCCTCGAATCGAAACAACACGAACGCGCTGCGCGTCGGCTCCGGGAGCGCGTCGATCGCAGCGCGGATGCGACGCGCGAGCTCGACACGCGCCTCCGACTCCGCGACGGTGCGCTCCGCGCTCTCGCAGCTCGCCTCGACGGGCCGTGGGTCGAGCGCGGCGCGGCGCTCGTGCTTGCGGCGTGCATTGAGGAAGAGCCGAAAGGCCGTGCGGCGCAGGTAGCCGCCGACGTGCTCCCGCGGAGCGAAGCGGTCGGGCTTGCGCCACGCCGCGAGGAACGTCTCCTGGAGCAGGTCCTCCGCATCGCTCGCGTTCCCCGTCAGGCGCCAGAGGAAGCGGAAGAGCGCGTCGCGCTCGCTCTCGAAGAGCGCGCGTACGTCGGTCGCGTGGGCGCGATCCGTGCCGGCCTGGAGCGGGGGCGCGTCGCCGAGGGATCCGAGGATCCGCGGCGGCGCCGGGAGGTCGTTCATGCGAAGGAGACGCGGGCCAGGATCGCGTCGTCTCCATCACAACCCGAGCGGGCCGCGCTCCTGAAAGGTCCCCGTGAAAGCACCGTGTGGAGGTGTGCGCTCGAGCTGCGAGCGCGGGCGGCCCGCGGGGTCGCGGGCTCGGCTGCGAACGGCCGCGCTCGGCGCGATCGCGCCTCGCCGTGCTCTCGGGGCACCCGCGGCTCGACGTCCACGGCTTCGGCGCGGTGCGGCTCGGTCCGGCCGCGGGGTCGGTGGCGGCGGGCGTGCAGCTCCGGCGCGGGAGCGCGCGCGGCGCCAGGTTCGGGGAGTGCGCGCGGCGCCTGGTTCGAGAAGTGCGCGCGGCGCCCAGTCCGGGGAGCGAGCGCGGCGCCCGGTTCGAGGAGAGAGCGCGCGCTCCGGGTCGGCCGGGGCGATCGGCGCGAGCGGCAGGCTCGCTCGGAGATCTCGGGGCGCTCGGGGTAGACTTCTCGACTCGGCGCCGCCGTCGACCGCTCCAGAAGGCTCGCGGAATGGACGATGGAGCGCCCGAGCCGCCCCGAACGCTTCGCCACCCTCCACCGCATGTCCGCGCGCCTCAAGTCGAGCCTCTTCACCGCCCTCGTCCTCGTGCTCCTCGCGCGGCCGGCGCTCGCCTACATCGGGCCCGGCGCGGGGCTCGCGGTCGGCGGTTCGCTGCTCGTGCTCGTCGGCACGTTCTTGATGGCGCTCGGGATCATCCTGATCTGGCCGTTCAAGGCGGCGTACCGGCTCGTCGTCCCCGCGCGGCGCGGCAAGGGCAAGGCGAAGCGCGTCGTCGTGCTCGGCCTCGACGGTTTCGATCCCGGCCTCGCGCGGAAGTTCACGGCCGAAGGGCGCATGCCGAACCTGAAGGCGCTCGCGGAGAGCGGGTGCTTCCACGACCTCGACACCGCGTGCCCGTCGATCTCGCCCGTCGCGTGGTCGACGTTCGCGACCGGCGTCGACGCGTCGCGCCACAACATCTACGACTTCCTCACGCGCGATCCGTGCTCGTACGCGCCCATCCTGTCGTCGAGCGAGACGTACACGGCGCAGAAGACGCTCAACCTCGGCTTCGCGGAGGTCCCGTTCGGCACGCGCGCGGTGTACCGCCTGCTCCAGAAGAGCCAGCCGTTCTGGAAGCTGCTCGGCGAGAGCCGCGTGTGGTCGACGATCCAGCGCGTGCCGATCACGTTCCCGCCGCAGCCGTTCAAGAACGGAACGCTGCTCAGCGGCATGTGCGTGCCGGACCTGCAGGGGACGCAGGGCTCGTTCTCGTTCTACTCGACGCGCGAACGGCCGAAGGGAACGCGCATCGGCGGGCAGCAGTTCCAGGTCGCCATCCGCGGCGGAAAGGTCGAGTCGAACCTGATCGGGCCGCGCGGCGCGGACGGCGAGTCGATGCGCTGTCCGTTCACGGTCGAGCTCCCGAGCACGCAGCTCACGCATCGCGAAGCGAAGCCCGAGTTCGCGTTCACGCTCGGCACGGAGCGCGTCACCGTCGCCGCGAAGGAGTACACGCCCTGGCTCGTCGCCGACTTCGGCCACGGCGTCACGGGCATCGTGCGCTTCTACGTGCAAGGCTGGGACGGGAAGGACCTCGACCTCTACGTCACGCCGATCAACATCGATCCGGCGGCGCCGGTGATGCCGATCAGCCACCCGTTCGTGTACTCGATCTACCTCGCGAAGTCGCAGGGCCGCTTCGCGACGCTCGGGCTCGCGGAGGACACGTGGGCGCTCAACGAGCGCGTCATCGACGAGGAGGCGTTCCTCAAGCAGTCCTGGCTGATCTTCGAGGAGCGCAAGAAGCACCTCTGGGATGCGCTCGACAAGACGAAGAAGGGCTTCGTCACCTGCGTCTTCGACACGAGCGACCGCATCAGCCACATGTTCTATCGCACGCTCGACCCGACGCACCCCGCGAACGCGGGCAAGGAAGTCGAGCGCTGGAAGAGCGTCCTCCCCGACACCTACGCGAAGATGGACGAGCTCGTCGGCGAGCTCCGCGCGAAGCTCGGCGACGATCCGGATACCGTGCTGATGGTGATCAGCGACCACGGCTTCACGAACTTCCGCCGCGGCGTGAACCTGAACACGTGGCTCAAGGAGAACGGCTACCTCTTCTTGAAGGAAGGCCACGAGACGTCGCCCGACTGGTTCGCGCACGTCGACTGGTCGCGCACGAAGGCGTTCACGCTCGGCCTCACCGGCGTCTTCGTGAACCGCAAGGGGCGCGAGAAGCACGGCATCGTCGAGAAGGGACCGGAGCTCGACGCGCTCTGCCGCGAGCTCAAGACGAAGCTCGAGGCGCTGCGCGATCCCGCGACGGGCGAGCCCGTGATCCACGAGGTGTTCCTGACGCGCGAGCAGCACCACGGTCCGTACGCGGACGCGGCGCCGGAGCTCTTGATCGGCTACCACAAGGGCTTCCGCCACTCGTGGGACTGCGCGACGGGCTCGGTGACGACCGAGGTCTTCTCCGACAACACGCGCTCGTGGTCGGGCGACCACTGCGTCGACCCGCGGCTCGTGCCCGGCGTGTTCTGGTGCAACCGGAAGATCGCGACGGACGAGCCCGCGCTGATCGACATGGCGCCGACGGTGCTCGACCTCTTCGGCGTCGCGATCCCGCCGTACATGCAAGGCCGTCCGCTCTTCGTCGACGGCGCGACGCGCAAGGTCGAGCTGCCGTCGAAACCGAAGAGCACGACCCGTGGCTGAGCTCCGCCCTCGACGAGTGGTCTTTCGTGACGCACACCGGCTCCGCCCTCGACGCATGCACGTTCGCGACGCATCCTCTCCGGTCGTGATGGACGATCTCGCAGAGCCCGTTCGTGGATCGCGCGCCCGCCGCGAGGTGCGTCGATGAGGCTCCCGCGTTGGACGGTGTGGCCGGCGCTCGCGGTGCTCGCGGCGTTCCTCCTGCCCGCGATCCCGTGGGGCGGCGAGGAGAAGTCCGCGAACGCGGACGCGCCGGTTGCGCCGTCGAAGCATCCGCGCGTCGTCGTGCTCGGCATCGACGGCATGGATCCTGAGCTCCTGCAGGAGACGATCCAGCGCTTCCCCGAGCGCACGAAGAACTTCCAAGCGCTGATCGCGAAGGGCGGGCTGCACTCGCTCGGCACGTCGATCCCGCCGCAGTCGCCGGTCGCGTGGTCGAACTTCATCACGGGCATGGATCCCGGCGGACACGGGATCTTCGACTTCATCCACCGGAGCACCGTGACGCGCGGCCCCGAGCCCTCGACGACGAAGGAGTCGCACGCGAGCTCGGTTTCGCTCGGCGAAACGTGGGTTTTCCCGATCGGCGGCGACTCCGAGTCGAATCGCACCGGCAAGGCGTTCTGGACGATCCTCGCGGAGCACGGCGTGCCCGCCGACATCTGGCGCATGCCCGCGAACTTCCCCGTCGAGCCCGCGGAGGGTTGGTCGTTCTCGGGGATGATGACGCCGGCGATCGACTCGGCGTACGGACAGTACAAGCTCTACACGAACGCGCCCGAGCTGCTCGCGCGTCTGCCCGCGGACAAGGTGCAGGCCGTGAGCGCGTACGACGGCGTGATCGACACGGAGCTCTCAGGTCCCGCGAACCCGTTCCGCAAGGATCAAGCGCACGCGACGGTGCCGATGCGGATCTACCTCGATCCGGACGCGCGCCTCGGTGGGGAGAAGGCGCCCGCCGCCGTCGTCGAACTCGGCGAAGAGCACGTCCTGCTGCGCGTCGGCGAATGGAGCCCGTTCCTGCGCGTGAGCTTCGAGCTCGTGCCGCACGCCGTCCACGTCGGCGGCGAAGTGCGCTTCTACTTGAAGACGCTCGAGAGCGCGCCCGATCTCGTCGCGCTCTATTGCTCGCCGGTGAACATCGACCCGATGGATCCGATCGCGCCGGTCTCCGAGCCGAAGAAGGCGAGTCAGATCGTCGCGGAGAAGATCGGGCTCTACTACACCCAGGGCATGCCGGAGGACGTCAACGCGCTCAAGGATCGCGCGCTGACGGACGCGGAGTTCATGGCGCAGTCCGAGCTCGTCCACGACGAAGGCGTGCGCATGCTCGACTTCGCGCTCGACCGCTGGCGCGCGAAGCCCGACGGCGGCTTCCTCTTCTTCTACTTCTCGGGCGTCGACCTCTGCAGCCACATGATGTGGCGGCACGCCGACGCGAAGCACCCGCACCACGACGCGGAGTTCGCGGAGCAGGATTCGTCGCGCTGGTCGAAGCGCGCGGGCAGCACGTGGAAGGACGTCCTCGACGACCTCTACCTGCAGATGGATCCGATCCTCGGGCGCGTGATGGAGCGCATGCCCGCGGACACGCTGCTCCTCGTGATGAGCGACCACGGGTTCGCGCCGTACTACCGCAAGTTCTCGCTCAACACGTGGCTCTGGGAGAACGGCTACCTCGTGCTGAAGGACGGGCTCACGAAGGAGAAGCCGCGCAACGACCCCGAGTTCCGCACGGTCGATCTCGGCGACGTCGACTGGTCGAAGACGCGCGCGTACGGGATGGGCTTCAACGGGCTCTACCTGAACCTCGCGGGACGCGAAGGTCTCGACGCGAGCGGCGCGCTCGTCGGCACGCCCGGAATCGTCGCGTCGAAGGACGCGGACGCGCTCCTGCGCGAGCTGAAGCAGAAGCTCGAGCTCGTCGTCGACCCGAAGAACGGCGAGCGCGTCGTCGTGCGCTGCGACCTCGCGCGCGACGTCTACCACGGCGCGCGCACCGGCGAGGCGCCCGACCTGATCGTCGGGTACGCGTCGGGCTACGACAACAGCGACCAGGCGTCGCTCGGCCGCGTGACGAACCAGGTGCTCGAGAACAACCTCGGCGGCACGTTCAACGGGAGCCACTTGATGGCGCCGGAAGTCGTGCCCGGCTGCTTGATGACGAACGGCGTCGTCGAGGGCGAGGGGCATCGGCTCGAGGACCTCACCGTCGAGATCCTGCGCCGCTACGGCGTCGCGCGCCCGGCGCAGATGGCCGGCAAGCCCGTGCTGAAGTGACGCGCTCCCGCGCGTTCGCCGCGGGTGCGCGGCGCGAGCGGGACGTGGAGCGAACGCCGCGCGGGTCTCGTGCGCTCAACGCGCGACGAGGTGTGCCGCGACGCTGACCGCCGCGCCGCCGACCACGAGCCACGTCGGGTTCACGCGCGTGCGCGTGAGGAGCACGAGGCTCGCCACGCCGATCCCGATCGTCGTCGCGTCGACGAGCGCGCCGCGCGCGAGCTCGAAGCCGACGACGGCCATCAGCGCGAGCGACGCGACCTGCACGCCGTCGAGGAACGCGCTCGCGGCCGGCGACGCGCGCAGCTTCGGCACGAGCGGCCCGCTCGCGGCGACGAAGACGAACGCGGGGAGGAAGATGCCGATCGTCGCGACGAGCGCGCCGCTCCAACCGTCGAGCACGTACCCGAGGAACGTCGCCGTGCTGAACAGCGGGCCCGGCGTCACCTGTCCCGCGGCGATCGAGTCGAGGAGCTCGCGCTCGCCGATCCAGCCGAGGCGCTCGACGAGGTCCGCGCGCAAGTACGCGAGCAGCACGTAGCCGCTCCCGAAGAGCACCGCGCCCGTCTTGCAGAAGACGAGGAAGATCGACGGCAGCGTGATCGGCGCCGCCGCGAGCGCCGTCCCCGCCGACGTCGGAAGGACGAGCGGGAGGAGTGCATGCGCGTCCCTCCGCGCGACGGCGCCGCGCGCGATCCACGCGACGATCCCGGCGCCGAAGAGCACCGCGAGCTCGTGCGCGCCGAACGCGCACGCGACGAGCGCCGCGACGCCGAGCACGCGCAGCCCGTTCGTCCGCGCCGCGCGGGGGACGAGCTTCCACAGCGCGTGCGCGACGATCGCGAGCACGACCGGCGCGATGCCGTAGAACACCCAGCGCACCTCGGGCAGCGCTCCGTACCGAACGTACGCCGCGGCGAGCAGTCCCGTCAGGAGCACCGCCGGCGCGACGAACGCGAGCCCCGCGACGAGGAGCCCGCTCCAACGCCGCCGCGACCAACCGACGTGGAGCGCGACCTCCGTCGAGTTCGGCCCGGGAATCAAGTTCGCGGCGGCGACGAGGTCGAGGAAGCGCTCCTCGTCGAGCCAGCGTCGGCGCTCGACGAACTCCGCCTGCATGAGCCCGACGTGCGCCGCGGGCCCGCCGAACGCCGTGACGCCCAGGCGCAGGAACACGCGGGCGAGCTCGAGGAGGGACGTGCGCCCGTCTTGGCCCTCTGCGTTCATGCGCGCGCGGTTCTACGCGCCTTCCGCGCGCCGGTCGAGGGACGCGGGGCTCCCGTGCGTGCCCGCCCGCGCTCCTCGGGGTAGGATTTCGGTCCCATGGGCCTCTTCGGTAGCGACAACAAGATCAAGGTCGACAAGGAGCTCCTCGAGCGCGTCAAGAAGATCGCGCAGGTGGCGGGCTATGCCTCGCACGAGGAGTTCATCCAACACGTCCTCGAGCGCGAAGTGCAGCAGTTCGAGGGCGCGAAATCGGACGCGGAGATCACCGAGAAGCTCCGCGGGCTCGGCTACATCAGCTGAGCTGCGGAACCGTGCGCAGAGTCGTCCCCGTCCTCCATCGGTCGAGGGCTTCGGGCTCGACGAGTCGAGCGTTCTCCACGGGTGCGGCGCCGCGCGATGCAGTGAGGCCGTGCGCGCCCTCCCGGCTGGCGCGAGGCCCGCACTCGATGCGATGATCGCGGGCTCGACGCGGCTCGTGCGTCGACGACGACGTCCCCATGAACTCGATCAACCACGCCGTGAGCGCGACGTTCGACGCGCTGCTCTACCCGCTCGAGCTCTTCGGGCGGCCCGCGGCGTTGATCCTGCTGAGCGCGGTCTTCGGCGTGCTCGCGCTGCTCGTCTTCAAGCGCATCAGCTGGCAGAAGGGGATCCGCACGGCGAAGGACAAGATCTGGGCGGGCATGATCGAGATCCGCCTCTACCAGGACGACCTGCGCGTCGCGTCGAAGGCGATCCTCAAGGTGCTCGGGCGCAACGTCGCCTACCTCGCGCTCAACCTGCTCCCGTTCGTGCCGCTCTCGCTGCCGTTCGCGTTCGTCGTCGCGCAGTGCGTCGTGCGCTACGGGTTTGCGCCCGTCGAGGTGCGCGCCGCGGGCGAACACGTGGCCCCCGGAGCCGGAACGCTGATCACGATCGAGCTCGAGAGCGCGCACGCCGAGCTCGCGCGCGGCCTCGCGATCGAGTATCCGCCCGGCGTCGAGCCGATCTCGCCGCTCGTGCGCGTCCACGGTCGGGCGTTCCAGGAGGTCGTCGCGCGCGCCCCGGGCGCGTACACGATCGCCGTCACGCTCCCCGACGGCACGCGCGAGACGAAGGCGCTCGTCGCGGGCACCGCCGAACGCCGGATGCAGGGTGAGCGGGGGAAGGGCTTCTTCTCCGCGCTGCTCTGGCCGGCGGAGGACGCGCTCGACGCGAACTCGCCCTTCTCGCGCATCGCGTTCGCGTACCCCGATTCCCGCCTTGGATGGTTCCCCGGCGGAGCGGAGGGCGTGCTCCTCGTGTTCGTCGTCGCGTCGCTCCTCGCGGGCGTGCTCGCGATCAAGCCGCTCAAAGTGCAGATCTGACGCACGCGGCGTGGTCGCGCCCCGATGCGATTCGGACGGGTCGGCTTGCCCGTTCGAACGCTCCGGCGCTACAAACGTGCGTATGCAATCCCGGTTCTCCACGTGGTTCGGCCGTGCGGCCGCGATCGCGCTCTTCGCCTGCGTCTCGCTCGTTTCGTCCGCGTCCGCGCAGGGCGGCTACACGACCGAGAAGCGCACCGACCTCGGGCTCACGTTCCAACGCGCGCGCAACTACGAGGAGATCCCGCTCCCGCCGAGCGAGGAGTACGTCGTGCTCTCCTTCGCCGAGAAGCTGCCGGCGGATCCCAAGGACAAGAAGTCGATGCGGCCGGAGATGAACTTCGTCTGGCTGGAGAAGGCTCCGCCGCGCAAGACGTCGACGGGCGGTGAGCTCGCTCCGCCGCCGGAAGGTGGGAGCCAGACCTCGGACAAGGAAGCGGACGAGAAGCCGCTCGACTCGATCGAGCGCTTCATGGCCGCGCGCTTCCAGGGTTGGGTGCTCGGCGCGCCGGTCGATGCGAAGGAGCGCCACGGGTACAAGGCGCGCGAGTTCACGCTGACGCCGAAGAAGGGCGGCGGCGCCGCGGGCTGGGTGTACGCCTACGAGAACGGCACGCGCACGATCGCGATCGTCGGCACCTGCCTCGACAAGGAGCTGAAGGAGCAGGTCAAGATCTGGCGCTACACCGCCGAGCACGTCGACATCGACGAACCCGAGGAGAAGAGCCCCGACAAGATCAAGCTCTTCTACGCGCGCAAGCCGCTCAAGGGGATCGATTTCCGCGTCAAGGTCCGCATGGACCTCGTGCGCGGTTGGAAGGCCGAGGACACCGAGAACTACATCGTCGTGTACGACACGCCGGACCAAGTGCTCGTGCGCCGGCTGCTGCGCGACCTCGAACTCATCCGCAAGGAGTACGAGAAGCTCTTCCCGCCCGCGAAGCCCGTCGAGGCCGTGTCGACCGTGCGCGTGTGCAAGTCGAAGGACGAGTACCACAGCTACGGCGGTCGTCCGGGCACCGCGGGCTACTGGAACTGGGTCGACGAGGAGCTCGTGTTCTACGACGCGCAGAAGGTCGAGAAGAACCACCAGGTGAACGACGCGGACACGTTCATCGTGCTCTACCACGAGGCGTTCCACCAATACATCCACTACTCGACGGGCGAGCTCCCGCCGCACACCTGGTTCAACGAGGGCACCGGCGACTACTTCTCCGGCGCGCAGCTCAAGGACGGCAAGTTGCGCGGGATCGGGCCGAATCCGTGGCGCGTACAGACGATCCAACAGAACGTCGCGGAGGAGAAGTTCATCCCCTGGGAAGAGATGATCCGCTACGAGCAGCCTCAGTACTACCAGCCGGACAAGGTGCACCTCTGCTACGCGCAGGGCTGGTCGATGATCTACTTCCTGCGCAAGAGCGACGAGGTCGCGAAGAAGCCCGAGTGGGCGAAGATCCTCCCGACGTACTTCGACACGTTGAAGGCGTCGTACGCGGAGGAACTCGCCAAGCTCACCGACGCACAGCGCGAGGACGCGGGGATCCGCGGCGGCGCCGGGCTCACCGCGCGCAACAAGGCGCTCGAGGCCGCGTTCCAAGGCGTCGACCTCACGGAGCTCCAGAACGCGTGGAAGAAGTTCACGCTCGCGATCGAGGATCCGAGGAAGAAGAAGTGAACCGAACGCACGGATCCGCGGCATGAAAGTCGTCCTCGCTTCGGTCGTCGCGCTGGCGCTCGTCGTCCTCGGCTGCGTCACGTTCCGCAACTCGGTCGAGGACAAGCTCCCGACGAGCGTGATCCGGACGCTGCGTTTCCCCGACAGCCTCGAGATCCTGACGCTCGATCCGACGTCTTCGAAGGAGCGCGGGACCGTGCTCCCCGCCGAGCGCGACTTCCACGGCTACGCGATCCTCGGACACGCGCCGTTGAACGACGAGGCGACGCGCTCGGAGCTCGTCGAGCTCGTCTTGCGCGGCGTGCAGGAGAGCGACGGACGCGTCGCGGCGTGCTTCAACCCACGGCACGGCATCCGCGCGGTCAAGGACGGGAAGGTGCTCGACATGCTGATCTGCTACGAGTGCCTGCAGATCGAGATCCACTGCGCCGCGCTCGAGGAAGAGAAGGGCCGCCTGGGCGTGCTGACGTCGAGCTCCGTCGAGCCCGAGGTGTCGCGCCTGTTCGAGGCCGCCGGGCTCGAGCTCGCGCCGCGCTGAGCGCGTCCGACCGAAGTCCCTGCGGGCGCACGCCGAGTCGTCGTGCGCGACGAACTCCCTGCGCCGCCGCCGCGTTCAGCTCGCCGTCGCCGCGTGCAGCGTCGCGATCACGCGCTCGCGATCGGCGGGACGGCAGCAGAGGAACTCGTCGATGCGCGGATCGGCCTGGTTGTAGCGCTGCTCGGCGCCCGAGAGCTTCGAAACGTGCCAACCGAGCGCGCGCGCGACGACCTCGGGCGCGCACGTGTCCCACTCCTTGAGCCCGCGGCGGTGCGCGTACACGTCGGCGGAGCCGAGCAGGAGCAGCCCGACCTTGTTGCCGACGCTGCCCGAGAGCACGAGCTCCGCGCCGAGCGCCTCCTTGAAGCGCGGCATCCACGACGGCGTGTGGCTGCGGCTCATCGCGATGCGCACGGGACGCGGCGTCGGATCGCTCCCGTGGCTGATCGTTCCCGGTCCTTCGAGTCCGCCGCACGTCAGCGTGGGCGTGTACACGCCCCAGAGCACGCGCTCCTGCGAGGGCAGCGCGACCGCACCGAGCACGGGGCGGCCGCCGACGACGAGCGCGACGTGCACGGCCCAGTCCTCGCGCAGTTGGCTGTACTCGCGCGTGCCGTCGAGCGGATCGACGATCCACACGCGCTCCTTCGCGAGGCGCTCGCCGCAATCGACCGTCTCCTCGGAGAGGATCCCGTCGGCGGGGTAGCGCCCGCGCACGAGCCCTTGGATGTAGCCGTCCGCGGCCTGGTCGCCGACGTCGGCGAGCATCGAATCGCTCCAACGGCCCGTCGCGCGCAGCGCGAGCACGCGCGCTCCGGCCGTGCGCGCCGCGTGGACGGAGAACTCGACGTCGGCGCGGATGGCGGCGGGCAGCTCGGCGAGGTGCATTGCGCGTAGATCCCGCAATCGATCGTCGAAGTCAAGGGCCCGGCGCGCGTCGGGGCTCGATGCTCGCGCGTGCGGGAGCTATCCTCGCGCGCTCGCAAGGAACCCGCTGCGGCCGGAACGCCCCGCGCCGCGAGACCCACGACGAACCCCGAGACGAACACGGAGGACCCCATGCCCATCGACGTCGGCACCACCGCGCCCGATTTCACGCTGAAGACGCAGGACGAAAAGGAATTCAAGCTCTCCGACCACAAGGGCAAGAACAACGTCGTGCTCATGTGGTACCCGCTCGACTGGAGCCCGACCTGCGAAGGCGAGCTCTGCAAGATCAGCAAGGAGCCCGTCCTCGAACACCCGAACACCGTCGTCGTCGGCATTTCGCGCGACTCGACGTGGTCGCACAAGGCGTTCAAGAAGGAGCGCGGCATCAAGTACGACCTCCTCGCGGACCCGATGCTCGAGGTGACGAAGAAGTTCGGCCTCGAGCACCCGAAGGTGCCGTTCATCAGCCACCGCGCGACGGTCGTCGTCGACAAGACCGGCAAGGTCGCGTACGTCCAGGTGCAGGAGAAGACGCCGGAAGCGCGCGACTTCACGCAGCTCCAGGACGCGCTGAAGAAGCTCAAGTGATCCCCTCCCGGGCGGTACGCGCCGCTCGGGGATCCCTCGGGCGGCGTACGTCGCCCGTGTGGATCATCGGGCGGCACGCGCCGCTCGGGACGATCGAACGACGACGGCCGGCGGAGCTCCCCTCCGCCGGCCGTCGCGTTTCTCCCGCGCGGAGTGGACTCAGGCGCGCGTGATGACGCTGACGAGGTACTCGCTCGGGAACACGAGCGACGCATCCTGCGTGCGGCTCTTCGCGCGCATCACGCGCTCGATCTCGGCCGCGAGCTCCGCGCGCTTCGCGGGCTCGAGCGCCTCGAACGCCTTGCGCATCGGGCCGTAGTAGCCGCCGAGGACCTCCATCCAGTGCTCGAACGACGCGAAGCGGAACGTGAACGCGAGCGTCTCCGATTCGATCGAGCGCGCGGTCGCGCCGAAGAGTTCGCGCAGGTGCGCTTCGTCGCCCCACGCGGCCGGCGGGACGAGGCCGGGAGGCGGCGGGAGGAAGCGGCCCGTCGTGCGGAACATGCCGCCGATCGGGCTCGCGGGAGTCCAGCTCGCGAGCGCGATGCGCCCGCCCGGACGACACACGCGCGCGAGCTCGCTCGCGGCGCGCTTCTGATCCGGCGCGAACATCACGCCGAACGACGACAGCACGACGTCGAAGCTCGCGTCGGGGAACGGTAGCGCTTCCGCGTCGCCGTCGTGGAAGTCGATCGCGAGGCGCTCGACCGCGGCGCGTTCGCGCGCGCGAGCGAGCAACGACGGCACGTAGTCGACGCCGGTGACGCGCGTGAAGCGCCGTGCAGCAGCGAGCGCGGTGTTGCCGTGGCCCGTCGCGACGTCGAGGACGCGCTCGCCGGGGCGGAGGTCGGCGCGTTCGCAGAGCTCCTCCGCGACGAGCACGATCAGGCCGCCGACGAGGGAGTAGTCGCCGGCGCTCCACGCCTGCTGCTGGCGCGCCTTGACGGCTTCGAAGGGGGACGGGGACGAAGAGGTGGGGACGACACAAGACACGGGGTTGGTCACGAGCAACGTCTCCAAGACGAGCGAGCCCGAACCGCGGGCTCGTACGGATCGCGCGCGAATCACTCCGCCTGCCGGAGCGCTCGAACGCGACGTGGAGGACGGTAGGCGCTCGCGCCGCTACGCTGAATGACCGCGCGACCGGAGTGCTTGATCGAGCGTCCGCGCGCTCCCCTCCCGCACCTCGCCCCATCCTTCGCGTGAGCTTCGACCCGCTCTCCTCCGTGCTGGAAGCCGTGCGCCTTCGCGGCGCCGTGTTCTTCCTCGTCGATGCGCACGCGCCGTGGGCGGCGGAAGCGCCGCAGGCGGCGGAGCTCGCCGACGTCGTGCTCCCCGGCGCGCAGCACGTGCTCGAATGGCACGTGATCGCGCGCGGCGAATGCTGGGGCGGGCTCGCGGGCGAGCCGCCGATCCGACTCGTCGCCGGCGACGTGATCGCGTTCCCGCAAGGCGACGCGCACGGGTTCTCGAGCGAACTCGGGCTGCGCAATCCGCCCGACGTCGCCGCGATGCGCTCGGTCGCGGGGGAGCGCCTCCCGTTCCGCTTCGTGCAAGGCGTCGATCGCGGCGCGGAGCCGGCGCAGCTCGTCTGCGGCTTCCTCGGCTGCGACGCGCGGCCGTTCAATCCGCTGCTCGCGACGCTGCCGCGCATGCTCCACTTGCGCGCGGGCGCGGAGAGCGACGGACTGCGCGCGCTCGTTCAGCTCGCGATCGCGGAGTCGCAGGCGCGGCGCGCGGGCGGCGAGTGCATGCTCGCGCGCATCAGCGAGCTCCTCTTCGTCGAGTCCGTGCGCCGCTACCTCGCGAGCGTCGATCCCGAGAGCACCGGTTGGTTCTCCGGGTTGCGCGATCCGATCGTCGGACGCGCGCTCGCGGCGCTGCACGCGCGCCCGCGGCACGACTGGACGCTCGACGAGCTCGCGCGCGACAGCGCATCGTCGCGCACCGTGCTCGCGGAGCGCTTCACGCACTTCGTCGGGCTCGCGCCGATGCAGTACCTCGCGCGCTGGCGCATGCAGCTCGCGGCGAGCTTGTTGCTCGACGGACAGGCGACCATCGCCGACGTCGCCTACCGCGTCGGCTACGGCTCGGAGGCTGCGTTCAGCCGCGCGTTCAAGAAGCTCGTCGGGAGCTCGCCCAAGGCGTGGCGCGAAGGACGTGCGCGCGCCGCGGCCTCGGCGCCCGTCCGCGGCGACGGGACGAGCGCCGCGGGTGCGCCGCACGACGTCGCCGCGCGCGAGGAGCGCGAGTGAGTCGCGCGGTGCTCTTCACGGCCGGTCATTCGAACCGCAGCGCGGACGAGCTCGTCGAGCTCCTGCGCGAGGACGCGATCGAGCTCCTCGTCGACGTGCGGCGCTTCCCGGTGTCGCAGCGGCATCCGCAGTTCGAGAAGAGCGCGCTCCAACGGCATCTCGCCCTCCACGGCGTGCGCTATCGCCACGAGGAGGCGCTCGGCGGCCATCGCGCGCCGCTGCCGGCGTCGCGCAACCTCGGGCTCGCCGACGCGGCGCTGCGCGGGTACGCGGACCACACACGCACGCCCGCGTTCCGCGCGGCGGTCGAGCGCGTGCTCGTCGCGGCGCGCGAGGCGCGGGTCGCGCTCCTCTGCGCGGAGGCGCGCCCGACCGAGTGTCACCGCGGCGTGCTCTCGGACTGGCTCGTCGCGCAAGGCCACGAGGTCGTGCACCTCCTCACCGTGCACGAGCGCGCGAAGCACGTCCTCGATCCGTGCGTCGGACGCGACGACCACGGCGAGCTCGTGTGGCGCGCGCGACAGGGGACGCTCTTCGACGGCGCGTGAGTCGCGTCAGCGCGCTCCGGGGGCGCTCTTCTCCGCGTCGCGCTGCAGGAGATGCGCTTCGACGATCGCGTTCTCGGCCGTCGTGCGCCACGCCGCCTTGCCGTCGTCGAGCGAGAGCGCGGCCTGGAGCTCCGCCTTCGCGCCCTCGTAGTCGGCGAGCCGGACGAGCACGAGCCCGTGGAAGAGCCGCGCTTCCGCGTGAGCGGGCACGAGCTCCGTCGCGCGCCGGTACGCCGCCTCCGCGCCGCGCAAGTCGTGCTGCGAGCCCTCCGAGAAGCGGCCGAACTCGAGCCAGAGCGCGCCGTCGTCGGGACGATGGCGCAGGAGGAGCTGGTACTCGCGCAGCGCGTCCTGCGGTCGCGCGGCCTGCGCGAGCGCGCGGGCGAGCTCGAGGTGCAGCGCGTCGTCGTCGCGGCGCGCGAGCGCGCGCGTGAACGCCTCGGCCGCGCCCGCCGCGTCGCCGCCGCGCGCGAGCTCGCGTCCGCGTGCGGCCTCTTCGTCCGCGCTCGGTCCGCACGCGGCGAGGACGAGAGTGAGCGCCGCGATCGCGAGGTACGTCGTCCACGCGCGTCCGTCGTCCGTGCGTCGTCGTGCGTTCACGAGAGCTCCGCGCAAAGAGAGTCGCTCGTTCAAGGCGTCACCCCGGCTTCACCGTGCCGTGCGGCCACGCGGAGACGCCGCCTTCGAGGTTGTAGAGCCCCTCGAAGCCCGCGCGGCTCAAGAACTCGCACGCGGCCGCCGAACGTCCGCCGCTCGCGCAGTAGACGAGCAGCGGCGTGCCGTCCTTCGGGAGCTCCTTCACGCGCGCCTCGAGCTCGTCGACCGGGATCAGGAGCGCGCCCGCGAGGATCCCGCGCGCCGTCTCCTGCGGCGTGCGCACGTCGAGCGCGCGCCACCGGCCTTCCTTCCACGGCGCGTGCGCCGTGCGCGCGTCGACGTCGTCCCAGAGCCGGCCGTCCTCGATCATCGCGCGCGTGGTCGGCTCGCCGCTCGCGACGCGCGCGAGGAGGCGGCGTTGGAGCGCGAGCTCGCCCGTGAGTTCCTCGCGGAGGTTCTCGATGCGTCGGCGCGCGTCCGCGCCGTGATCCTCGACGGGCGCGCCGGCGCGCGCGCGCAGGAACGCGGCGATCGCGACGACGAGGGCGGCGACGGCGAGGACGAGCGAGAGGTGCTCCATCCCCGCAGGATAGCGCGCGCGCATCGAACTCGTCGTCGTGGGCGCCGCATCCGGAGAGCGCGCTCGTTCTCCCTCCGAGGTCGATGCCCCGAGGCGGTGGCGAACCCGAGCCTCGAAACGACGCGGCCCGCCGGAGCGGGCCGTGCGCGTGAGTTCGAGTCCGAGCTCAGGGTTGCGTGCCGAGGCGCACGTTCCCGCTGGACGTCGTGAGCTCGATGCGCTTGCCGCCGTCGCCGACGCGGCCTTCGAGTTTGCGCTCGTTCTTGAAGCCGCCCGCCGGGACCGTCACGGGGACCTGCACGTCGAGCGAGCCGTAGCCCGTCTTCGCGACGAGTTCGAAGGAGAGACCCGCGGGGACCATCAGCTCGACGTCCCCGTAGCCCGACGCGAGCTTCCAATCGCCTTCGAGCGTGCTGCCCGAGAGCGCGCGCACGCGCACCGAGCCGCTGTTCGAGCGCGCCTGCAGGCGATCGATCCGGCCTTCCGCGCGCACGTCGCCGTACGAGGACTTGAGCTCGCACGTCCCGGTGAAGCCCTTCACCGCGACGGTGCCGCTCGACGTCGACGCCGAGAGGTCGCCCTGGAAGCCGTCGAGGAGCACGTCGCCGTAGCCGCTCGTGAGCGTCGCCGTCGCACCGCGCAGGTCCTCGACCTTCACGTCGCCGGAGCTCGTCTTCGCGACGAGCTCGCCCGCCACGTGCCGCGCGGAGACGTCTCCGTAGCTCGAGCGGAGCTCGATGCGCTTGCCCGACGAGTCCGCGAGCCTCACGGTCCCCGAGGAGGAGTCGAGCTGCACCTCGTCGGCTTCCACGTGCTGCGCCGCGAGGTCGCCGTAGGAAGAGTGGAGCGTGACGCGCTTCGCGCCGCTCGCGCCGCCGAGTTCGACCTTGCCCGAGGACGAGTCGAGCTCGAGGTCGCCCGTCACGCTCTCGACCTGGACGTCGCCGTAGCTCGACTTCAGGCGCGAGGCGCCGATCGGCCCGTGCGTGCGGATGTCGCCGGAGCCGAGCGCGACGGTGAAGTGCACGTCCTTGGGCACGTGGAGCTCGAGGTCGGCGGAGGGCCGCATGATCGTCGTCAGACCGCTCGATCGGCGCTCGACGGGCTCGCCCGCGAGGTGGAGCCGGGCACCGGCGCTCGTCTCTTCGACGACGAGTTTCGTCGCGTCGAGGTCCAGCTGCGCGGCGTCCGTGGTCTTGCCGTACGCGGTGATCTTGGCGACGACCCGCGGTTCGCCGCCGGCGTCGGCGTGGACGACGACGTCGCCGTGGGAGAGGTCGATCGCGAGCGTGCCGCCCTCGGCGAGCTTCAAAGGGAGCGTGTCGGTCCGCTCCGCTTTCTCCGCCTGCCCGACGTTCGTGACGAAGTGGATGCCGTCGGAGACGACGCAACCGGCGACGAACGCGAGACCGAAACAACCGAACACGACCGCGGCGGTCGCGGGGATCCAAAGCCGCTTCATGGGGGAAACTCCTCTCGTGGGGGCGCGCGCTACGTCGGCCCTTCACCGGCATTGCAGCGCGCGTCGGGCAATTCGGCCAGTCGTGCCGGTCTCGCGCGCGGAGGCGACGGGCGCGAACTCCTCCGAGAGTGCGCGAAGATCGTGCACGTGCGCCCCCCTCGGCTCGGGTGAGGAGTCAGCCGACGCGGGCGCGGAAGAGCGCGACGCTCGCCGTGAATCCGTGGAGGAAGTTCCGGCCGCCGACCGGGCCGATCTCTCCGAGCGCGAAGAAACCGGCCGCCGGAACGGTGTTCTCGAGCGCCGCGCGCAGACAGCCGACGTCGTGGTTCGGCGCGGGGAACATGCGCGTTCCGCGCCCATTGCACGTGAAGACGAGCGCGCCGACCTCGTCCGGTGCCGCCGGGACGCCGCCCGCGCGTTGGCGCAGGAGCTGGGCGAGGTCCTCGCCCGCCGATTCCGCGTCGCGGACCAGGAACTGGACGGTCATCCCCGTCCGGAGCGTGTCGTCGCCGATCGCGAGCGCGCCGCGCTCGTTGTCTGCGCCGATGATGCCCCGCACGAGGAAGTCGCCGCGCTCGAACCGGCTCTTCGTCGCGTCGAGCGCGAGCCCGACGAACGGCTGGCTCTGCAGGAGCTCGCGGTCCCGCGGCGAGAGCTTCCCGAAGGTCTCGACGAGCGCTTCGATCGCCGTCTTCCCGCCGAGGCGGTGCACGACGTTGTCCTTGCACGCCGTGATCACCCACGGACGGCCGATCGGACGACAGCCCTGGCTGACGACCGTGCGAACCTCGACCGCACCCTCGACGACGAGTCCCAGCGCGCCGCCTTCGACGACGCCGCGCGCGTCGAAGAGCAGGTTCTGCCCGGGCCCGTGTCCGCCGCTCGCCATGCCCCCGATCGCGGGCACGCCGGGGAGCACCGCCCCGAGCACCTCGAGGTAGTCGCTCATCGGGAACGAGAACGGGTCCGCGAGCAGGATCAGGCCCGCGCGCTTCGCGTCCTGGACCTCGGGCACGTGCGAGAACGCGAACGCTCCCTGCTCGTCGCGCACGGCATGCACGTCGAAAGGCGTGAGCTGCGTGTCCGGCATCACGCCCGCGAACAGGGAGAGCGCCGGCCCGCGTTCGACCTCGCGCTCGGCGCCGACGATGCTCTCGCCCGTGCAGCCCAGCACGATGCGCGCGTCCGTCTCGCGCGCCAGCGCCGGCCCGAGCGACTCGATCGCCGTGCCGTGGTGGTGCGAAACGAAGGCGAACACGACGTCGGGCCGCGCACCGGCGAGCCCGGCGCGGAGGGCGTCGACCGCCGCGCGGAAGGCGGCCTCGGAATCGGCGAGGGTCGAGAGCGAGCTCGCGAAGCGGGCGGTGGAGGTCATGGTGCGGAGCGTGCGCGAGTCCGAGCGAAGCGTCAGAGCTTCGGGACGTCGCCCAGGCGGCGCCAGCGGACGACGGCGGCGATCTCGAGGGCGAAATCGCGCTGCTTGACGTCGACCCCGTACGTCGCGGTCTCGCGGACGTAGGCCTCGGGGTCGGTCCCCTGCGGCGGGTCGTAGACGTCGACGTCGTGCAGGAGCGCCTCGAAGCCGCGGACGCTGTCGAAGCGTCCGATCACGATGCGTCCGCTCTTCGTCTCCAGGACGAGGTTGATCCCGTGCGGGGCCGAGCGCAGGTCGGAGCTCATGCGTGGTTCCGCGGCGGGGTTCGCAGGTCGGCGGAGCGGCGCGCGCGGGAGCCGGACTCTACCATGGGGGACGATGAAGCTCATCCCGTCGCCCTATGTGTGGTTCAACGGCGAACTCGTCCCCTGGGACAAGGCGCAGGTCCACGTGCTGACGCACGCGCTCCACTACGGCTCCGCGGTGTTCGAGGGCATCCGCGCCTACCCGACCCGCAACGGTCCGGCGGTGTTCGCGCTGAACGAGCACGTCGAGCGCTTCTTCCACTCCTGCAAGATCCTCGGCATGCCGCTGCGCTGGACGCAGGAGCAGGTCGCGACGGGGATCCGCGACACGGTCCGCGCGAACAAGCTCGAGGCCTGCTACATCCGCCCGCTCGCGTTCCGCGGGTACGGCGCGCTCGGGGTCTGGCCCGAGGACTGCCCGGTCGAGCTCGCGATCGGGACCTTCCCGTGGGTCAAGGCGAACGAGAAGGACCTGCTCGAGAAGGGCCTCGACGTCGGCGTCTCGAGCTGGCGGCGCATGGCGCCCGACACGCACCCCTCGATGGCGAAGGCCGCGGGCAACTACTTGAACAGCGCGCTCGTGGTGAGCGAGGCGAAGCGCCACGGGTACGCGGAGGGCGTCGTGCTCGACGTCCACGGCTACGTGTCCGAGGGCAGCGGCCAGAACGTGTTCCTCGTGCAGAAGGGCCGCCTCTACACGCCGCCCATCGGGGAGTCGATCCTCGCGGGCATCACGCGCCACGCGGTGATCCAGCTCGCGGGCGACCTCGGCGTCGAGGTGCGCGAGCAGCGCATCCCGCGCGAGATGCTCTACACGTGCGACGAGATGTTCTTCACCGGCACGGTCGCCGAGATCACGCCGATCAAGAGCGTCGACGGGAAGCCCGTCGGAACGGGCCTGCGCGGACCGATCACGGCCCGCCTGCAGCAGCGCTACTACGCGATCGCGCGCGGCGAGGTCGAGGACCAGCGCGGCTGGCTCGTGCGCGTCTGAGTCCCAGCGCGGCGGTCGCCGGACGCCGGCTCGGTGGTCGGGCCCCGCGTCCGGCCGGGCTCCGTGCACCGAACGCGGTTCGCGACCGACGTCCGTAACGAGCGCGTAGCGGACCGCTCCGTGCTCGCAACCCGGCTCGCGACGGGCCCTTGAGTCTCGCACCGTTCCTGGGAGGGCACGCGGCTTGCCCGGCAAGGGGCTCGGAACCCGAGCTCCCGCCATGACCACCCTCCCGCTCCTCCTCGCCGTCCTCTTCCCGCTCGCCTCGAACTCGACCCCGACCCCGTCGGGGTCCGTCGTTTCGGTGCAGTCCGTCGCGGGGAACGCGAACCCCGCCTGGATCGCCGACCTCGCGACGGACCTGCGTTGGAGGGAGCTCCTGCGCGCGGGCGAGACCGGGACGGCCTCGCCCGCGGCCGTCCAGGGGCCGGTCTACGACACGCGTCCCACGCGCAGCGGCCAGGCCTGGCCCTCGAACGGCGGCACGGGCCAGGCGGCGGGCGGGAGCTGGCGCGGACCCGGTGACACCGTGGGGCCGGCGGGCGGCTCGCCGTCCGGCGGTGCTCCGCGCGGGGGCGGTGCTCCGGCCGGCCCGACGGCCCCGGGCGCGGTGCCCGGCGGCGGCGCCCTCCCCGGCGCCGGACTCGCCTCGGTGAACACGGGCTCGCCCTCGACCCCGACGCTCGCGATGGAGGTCGACGACGGGTGGTGGCTCTGGTGGGAGTACAACAAGACCGAATTCCTGCAGCCGAACGGTCTCGCCTTCTGGCGCATCACCGCGTCCGGCGACGACGCCGCCGAGACGTGGCGGAAGTCGATCGCGACGTTGCGCTCGAAGCTCGCCGCGGACTTCGCCCAGGCGTCCGCCGAGGACGACGCGCGCGTGCGCATCGCCGCGATCGATGCGCTGGCGAAGATCGGCAGCCCGCTCGCGGTGCCGCAGCTCCTGCGCGCGCTCACCGATCGCAGTCTCGAGGTCCGCCACCACGCGATCCTCGCGCTCGGCGCGAGCCACGCCTCCGAGGCCCTCGATCCGCTGCTCTCGATCCTCCGCCACGGCGCGCTCGCGGCCGAGGACGAGCGGATCTCGCCGATCGCGCCGGCGGTGGCGATCTGCGCGCTCGGACTCGCGCGTCGGGACGGCGTCGACGGCTTCGACGAGCACGTCGATCGCGCGGTCGTCGAGCGCGTGCAGGGCCGTGCGAAGGCCGAAGCCGAATCGATCGCGACCGCGGCGTTCGTCTACCAGCGCCTCGCGCCGTGCGAAGCTCTGGAGCTCCTCGCCCTCGGCCTCGCCGAGAACCGCGACGAGTCGCCGAGCGTTCGCTGCCGCGCGATCGAAGCGCTCTCGACGTCGAAACACCCCGAGGTCGTCGCGAAGCTGCAGCGCTTGGCGACGGGCGTGCGCATGGACGAGCGACGTTCGGCGATCCTCGCGCTCGGCGCGATCGCGGACGAGCGTGCGCTCCCCGTGCTCACCGCGGCGTGCGCGAGCGAGTCCGAGCCCCTGACCCGCGCGTTCCTCCTCATGTCGATCGCGCGGCGCGGCACCGACGCATCGCGCGAGTTCCTGCTCAAGACCGCGCAGGAAGGGAAGAGCTCGATGCGCGCGTGGTCTGCGCTCGCGCTCGGCCTCGCCTCCCGCGACGCGGACGCCGTCGAGGCGCGCAAGTTCCTGCGCGAGGGCGCCGCGCGTGAGAAGAGCCGCGAGGTGATCGGTGCGTGGTGGCTCGCGCTCGGTCTCGCGCGCGACCTCGAAGCGCGCGGCCTGCTCCGCGAAGCGCTCGCGTCGGGCGTCGATCCGCGGCAGCGCATGTACGCGGGGACGGCGCTCGCCTTGATCGGCGACGCCGAGTCCGCCGTCGTCCTGCGCGAACGCCTCGCGCTGGAAGACAGCGCGTTCCTGCGCGCGGCCTACGCGTCCGCGCTCAGTCTGTTCGGACAGGAGCGCGACGCCGAGCTCCTCGCGAAGGTCGTCTCCGATCTCCGCGATCCGACGCTGCAGAGCCTCGCGTCCGTCGCGCTCGCCTTCCACGGCAGCCGCGGCGCGCTCGAGAGCCTCGTCTCGCTCGCGAGCAAGGACGAGCCGTCGCGTGCCAAACGCGCGACGGCGATCGAGGGGCTCTCGATGATGCTCGGATCGACGCGGCCGTACTCGTTCGGCGCGGTGTCGCGCCAAGCGAACTACACGGTGTTCAGCGACTGGTTCGAGGGGATGCTCCAGGTCTCCCTCTGATCGGAGCCGCTCCCCGTCGCGTCCCGCGTCGCCGGCGCACCTCGAAGCCGACTCGACGCGGGATGCGGCGTTTCCGGCGCGCTACTTGGGCACGACGCGCGTGCCGAGCACACGGTCGACGAGCCCGCGCTCGGGACGCGCGAGGCTCGCGACGATCAGCGCCGCGTGGACGGCCGCCGCGAGTCCGATCCAGGCGAACGTCCCGGCGATCGTCGTCGCTTCGCCGAACAGCTCGTATCCGAGGTAGAGGAGCACGACCGTCGCTCCCGTGAGGAGCGCGCGCAGTCCGCACCACATGCGGCTCGCGCGCCGGCCGCGACGATCGCGCAGTCGCAGGTCGAAGAGCGCGAACGTGGCTCCGCCGCGGAAGAGGAGCGAGCTCGCGAGGGCGATCGCGGCCCAGAGCAAGGCCGAGAACTGCGGGATCGCGCGCAGGGACTTGCGCGTGTCGAGCTCGGCATCCTGGCGCGGGGCTTCGAGTGGCCCGCGCTCGAGCCGGGCCCGCTCGAGCTCCTCCTCGCTCGGATCCGGGTGGAGCTCCAAGGCGTGCGCGATGACGGCCTGCTCTTCCTTGCCGACCGAGAGTTTCACGCGGCGCTCGACCTGATCGCGCTGCCAAGCCGCGACGAGGATCTCGCGCGCGTTGCGCTCCGTCTCGGAGAGCGGGCGGTGCTCCGCCTCGTCCGCCGAGGCTCCGTCGATCGCCACGGTCGTCCCGCTGGCGAGGGAGCGCGCCATCCGCTCCGCCTCGACCGCGGAGCGCGTCCCGGTGCGCACGTACAGCACGAGCGCGAACGCGAGCACGGCGAGCAGGACGACGGGACCGCCGCCGAGCGCGAGTTGGAGGATGCGCGCCGTGCGCGGGACGCTGGTCGGGCGGAGCTCGAGCGTGTGGAGCGCGACGCGTGCCTCGTCGACCCGTTCGAACGGCGCATCGAGGCCGAACAACCGGCGTGCGATGGCTTCGGCGTGTTCGGGGAGGTCGCGCGGCAAGACACAGCCCTTCGGGAGCATCGCCTTCGCGGTCGCGACGAGCAGCTCGGCCGGCGCGAGCGGGGGGCCGGGCTCCTGCCCCGACGAGGCATCGAGCACGCGCAGGTTCCACGAGCGATCGATCCAGAGCTGGTGCAGCGCGATGCGTTGCTCGTCGGACTCGCAGAGCTCGCGCGCGAGCGACACGAGGAGCCGCAGCATCGTCGCCCAGGGGAGTTCGACGCCGCGCGCGCAGCAAGCGAGCAAGCTCGCGCCGCCCGGATCCTCGAAGACCTCGTAGTTCCGCCCGTTCACGTGCAGGACGTCGAGCCAGCGGATCCGGCCCGCGCGCCCGAGGCCGCGGCGCTCCGCCGGGACCGCATCGCGTCCTTCGTCGAGCTGCAGCACCCAGACGCTGCGCCCGAGCTCCGCGTCGCGCGCCTGCAGCAGGACTCCGAACGGCGAGCGTCCCAGGGCACCGTCGACGACGTAGTCACCGATGCGCTCCGGCGCGTCGGGATGCCGTGCGAGCGGCGCGGAAGGCGGCGGCGCGGAGCGCGCGGTGCTCGCGAACGGGTGGCGGCGCTGGATCACGCGCGTGCTCGACGCGAGCTCGTGCACGCCGCGCCAACCGTTGCGCGCTCGCATCGTGACGAAGAGCGCGAGCGTCGCGACGAACTCCGCGGGCAGGATGCGCTCCGTGTACGTCGCCGGGCGCACGTGCAAGATCCGCGCGGCGATCTCCAGGCCGATCATGGGGGCGAAGAACACGAGTGTGCGCACCAGCACGCCGAGGCGCGGGCCGGCGACGTGCAATCCGCAGAGCCACTTGCCCGGCGTCGTCCGCAGCAGCGTTTCGAAACCCGCGAACCACAGGATCGTGACGAGGAACGGGAGCACGTCGAGCCACGGGTTCGTGAACCGACGCCCGCCCATGCCCACCGACTCCGCGACGACGACGCCGAACCACGTGACGACTTCGAGCACGAGGAGGAGCGCCAGCGTCGCGAGCACGTAGTCGAGCACCCACGCGAACGAACGGCGGAGTCGGCTCGCGGGCACGGAGCTGTTCGACACGTAGAGCGCGAGCGCGGCGCGCATCTCCGCGTGCGTCTGGAAACGCCGCTTGGGATCGCGCTCGAGCGCCTTGAGGACGAGCTTCGCGAGTCCGCGCGGCACCTCGGGCCGCAGCGCGCGCGGCGACGGCGGCGTCTCGGACAGGATGTTCGCGAGCACCTCGCCGAAGTTGCTCCCCGCGTGCGGCGCCTTGCCCGTCAACAAGGCGTAGAGCGTCGCGCCGACCGAGTAGAGGTCGCTGCGTTGGTCGACCTCGCGCCCCTTGACCTGCTCCGGCGACGCGTAGAGCGGCGAGCCGAGGAACTGCCCCGTGTGCGTGAGGCGGAGGTCCGCCTCGAGCGTGCGCGCGAGCCCGAAGTCGCCGACCTTGACCTGTCCGTCCGCGGTGAGGAAGCAGTTCGACGGCTTCACGTCGCGGTGCACGACGCCGGCCATCGCGGCCGCTTCGAGGCCTTCGAGCAGCTCGATCGTCCAGCGCACCGCGGTCTCGATTCCGATCGGATCGCCCTTCGCGATGCGGTGCTCGAGCGTCTCGCCGCCGACGAGCTCCATCGCGATCGCGGGCGCGCCCTCGACCTCGTGCGCGCCGTACACGAACACGCAGCGCGAGTCGGAGATCGACGCGGCGACGCGGGCTTCGCGCCGGAAGCGCTCGAAGGCCTCCTCCGACAGCGCGAGGTCGCCGAGGAGCCGCTTCAGCGCGACGCGACGGCCGGACGCGAGCTCGCGGGCCTCGTACACGACCCCCATCCCACCCCGGCCGAGGACGCGGACGAGCTCGAACCCGTCGACGCGGCGGGGGAGGACCTCTTCTTCGGCCGTGGGCACCGGCGGATTCTATGCCGCCGCCGGCCTCCGGGTCGACGGGCTCGAGCCTCGCGGGACGGTTTGACGATGAATATCGAAGTGATATCATCGCAGTAGCACCCAGGGAGGCCGTTCCCTCCCCCCGGAGACCACCATGCACTCACGCAATCCCACGACCGAAGCCTCGTTCTCGCCGTTCAACGGCTACGTCATGTTCCTCCTCGCGCTCGGCCTGCTCGGCGGCGCGATCGCGTCCTTCATCTCGAGCGGGCCGCGGCCCGAACCCGTGCCGATCCTTTCCGGGATCGGTCTCGTCTTCCTGTTCGTGCTCGTGTTGCCGGGCTTCTTCGTGGTCGAGCCGAACCTCGGGCGCGCGCTCGTCCTGTTCGGCAAGTACCGCGGCACGGTGCGCGCGCCGGGCTTCTATTGGACGAACCCGTTCACGAGCAAGAAGAAGATCTCGCTGCGCGCCCACAACCTGAACGGCAAGACGCTCAAGGTGAACGACCTGCTCGGCAACCCGATCGAGATCGCGATGGTCGTCGTCTGGCAGGTCCGCGACAGCGCGCAGGCGCTCTTCGACGTCGAGAACTTCGAGCACTTCGTCGAAGTCCAGAGCGAGTCGGCCGTGCGCCTCGTCGCGAGCCGCCACCCGTACGACGACGGTCAGGCTTCCGACGTGCAGACCACGCTCCGCGGCAGCGCCGAGCAGGTCGCGCGCGAGCTCCAGCACGAACTGCAGGAGCGGCTCTCGCTCGCCGGCATCGAGGTGCTCGAGTCGCGACTCACGCACCTCGCCTACGCGCCCGAGATCGCGCACGCGATGCTCCAGCGCCAGCAGGCCACCGCGATCATCGCGGCGCGCCAGAAGATCGTCGACGGCGCCGTCGGCATGGTCGAGATGGCGCTCGCGCGCCTCGGCGAGAAGCAGGTCGTCCAGCTCGACGAGGAGCGCAAGGCGACGCTCGTCGGCAACCTGCTCGTCGTGCTCTGCGGCAACACGAACCCGACGCCGGTCGTCAACACGGGCTCGCTCTACACCTGAGGAGGAACCCATGGTGCGGCGTGACGCCAAGGCTCCTCCCGACGACGAGCCTCCGGATCGCAAGCCGTTCCTCCTGCGTCTCCCCCCGGACCTGATGGAGGAGCTGCGGGAGTGGGCGAACCAAGATCTGCGCTCGCTCAACGCGCACATCGAGTTCCTGCTCCGGGACGCGGTGAAGCGGCGCAAGGGCCGCAAGGCCACGTGATCGTCCGGGCGCCTTCCTCGAATTCCGGGGAAGACGCCCGGCGCGCGTTCGTCGGTGCGCGCGCTTCGCCCCGCGTCGTCTCCAGCGCGTCATGAGCTCGAAGGCCCTCCCGTGGATCGCAGTCGGTCTCGTCGGCGTCGTCGCCGTCGTCGAGCTCGCGTCGCCGCCGCGCTCGGCGTCCGTCGCGGCGCGCGCGTCGATCCCGCCGTCTTCGACGATCTCGGCGTCTCCGGATCGCACCGCCGTCGCGCCGCCCGGGGCCGCGGACCCACGGCGGAACGCGGCGCGCGCCGTGCCGCCGGTGAGCGGGCTCGAGGTCGCGCCGTCGGCGCTCGAGGGCACGCTCTACGCGTTCGAGCTCCTCGTCCTCGACCCCGACGACCAGCCGCTCCCAGGCGCGACGGTCGAGCTCGGGCCCTGGCCGGGTCCGCTCGCGCTCGCCGGCGTCACGGACGCGCGCGGGCGCCTGCACCTCGCGTGGCGCGCGGACCGCGAGTCGATGTGGGTCGCGTTCTCCGCGGCGCATCCGCTGTACGGCGCGTCGAACACGAAGCTCGCCGAGCTGACGAGCCGCCCGTTCTCCGGCGCGATCGAGCTGCGCGCTGCGTCCTCGGAGCCCACGGCGCCGCCCACCCGCCGTATGCTGCTCGACGAGCAGGGGCTCGCGCGCTTCCCGGAAGCCGCGATCGAGCTCCCGGGCGAGCCGCTCGAGTGCGCGACGGGTTGGAGCTTCGCCGGCGCCTCGCGCGCACCCTCCGCGCACGTCCCGAACGACGCTCCGCAGGTGCACGTGCTCGGCGTCGTGCGCGAACCCGACGGCGATCTCGTCGCCGGCGCGCGCGTGCGCGCGAGCGCGCCCGAGCTGGACTTCGAACTCTCGACGCGTTCGCGCGAGGACGGCGCGTTCTCGCTCGGCCCGCTGCCGCGCGACGGCGCGCACGTGTCGGTCGGCGGCGGCGACCTGGGTCGCTACGAAACCGAGCTCGGCGCGGGCATCGAGCCGTTCCAGCTCCTTCGTCCGTCTTTGCAGCGCGGGCACGAGCTCCACGGGCGCTGGCGCGACGCACGCGGACGACCGCTCGCGGGCTGGCGGGTCGAGCTCTTCGATTCAGGCGCGAAGACCGCCTGGGCGGACGTCGCGATCACCGACGCGGAGGGACGGTTCACCGTGCCGAATGCGCCGGCGACGATGCTCGGTCTCGACGTCGCGCCGCCGGCGGGCGGCGCGGGGCTCCCGTTCGACGCCGTGCGCGGCCTGTGGGTCGACGCCGAGACCGGGTTCGACGCGCCGTGGGCACTCGACGAGCGCGCGAGCCTCGTCGTGCGCGTCGTCGATGCGTTCGGCACCGTCGCCGCGGACGCGCGCTGCGACGCGAGCGCGCCTGCCGGCGCGCCCGTCGGCGCCGAGGTCTATCTGACCACCGCGCGCGGCGATCGCGCGACGCGGCTCGCGTTCGACGCGGCGCGCGGCGCGTTCACGGCCGGCGACCTCCCGCCCGGCCGCTACCGCGTGTTCGTCTTCGCCGCGGGCGTCGCGCCCGCGCCGCTCGAGTTCGAGCTCGCTCCGCGCGACGCGCTGGACCTCGGCGTCGTCGCGCTCCCGGCGCCCTGCCCGACCCTCGTCGAGCTGCCCGCCGCGTTCGGCGCGTCCGAGTGCCGACTGGAACGCACGGACGTCGATCCCCCCCGAGTGGTCGGTACGTTCCGCGCGCGCGGACGCTTCCGCATCGACCTGCCCGAGGGCCGGTACGCGCTCCACGTGCGCGCGCTCGACACGGAGCGCACCGTGGACTTCGAGCCCGCCGCGAACCGCCCGCGCATCGTCCGCGTGCGGCGCTGAGCGCACCGTGTTCGGGCGGGCATCACGCCGCGCCGGGGCGCGGTGGGGGAGCGCAGCGGTCCCGCGCTCCCGTCAGGGCAGCAACTCGACGCGCACGCCCGCGGTCAGGCCGACGCCCGCCGTGCTCTGCAGGTCGCGGTAGTAGTACTGCACGAAGACGTGACCGCCCGGCTGGAAGCCCGAGTTCGGCGCGCGGAGATACGGGCCGAGGTCGCGCTCGAGGACTCCGCTGCAGTCGAGCCCGGGCGCTCCGCCCGAGTCGACGATCCCGCCGCGACGGAACGGCGCGCGCACGCACAGGTACCCGCCGTGGAACGGCGCGCGATCGGGTCCGTCGCTGTAGAGCAAGAGCCCCGTCCTGTGCGACACGACGTTCGTCGCCGTGATCACGACCGGATCCGTGCCCGAAAGGCTCGGGTTTCCCGACGCCGTGATCTCCGGCGTGCAGCCGAGCGAGTTGACGACCGCGGTGCAGAACGGCTGCGGCGACGGCGCATACCGCATCACGGTGACGCGCTGCCCCGTCGCCGCATCGCGGAACACGACGTACGGCACGTCGTCCGGTCCGATCGCCATCGCGAGATAATCCGCCGCGCCCGCGCTGAACCCGAGGTTCCCGACCGGCGTCCAATCCGTGCCGTCGAAGCGCCGCACCGCCGCGCGGTTGCCGTCGAGCCAGCGCTGGTAGGCGACGTACGGTGTGTTCTGGCTGTCGAAATCGAGCGAGAGCCACTGCCGCCACGACTCCGTCTGCACCTCGGGCTGGTCCGTGCCCGACGCCGAGCCGCCGACGCGCGTCCACCGCGTGCCGTCGTAGCGCATCACGACGAGCTGCGCGTGCCACACGTAGTACGCGATCCACGGCGTGCCGTCCCGGTCGAGGGCGAGCGTCAGGTTCTGCGCGCCGTGCGGCGAGAACCCCGGCGCGCCGACGGGGCTCCACGTCGCGTTCGACGGATCGAAACGCATGACGGTCGCCTTGCCCGTCGCGGTCGCGGCGTCCGGCTGGCTCGCGTCGGCGAACGCGGCGTACACGAAGCCCTGCGCGTCGACGTCGAGGCTCGGGAAGCCCGCGCCCGCGCCGGAAAACCCCGGCCCGCCGAGCCACTGCCAGAGTCCGTTGCGGAACACGAGCGCCGTCGCCTCGTCGGCGGGCGTCGTCGTGCGATCGGCGTAGATCACGGTCGGCGCGCCGTCGGGCGCGATCACGATGTCCGTGTAGTGCGCCTCACCCGCGCTCGAACCGCCGGGCCCGACGTTCGTCCAGAAGCCGAGCGCCGGATCGAACGTGCGGATGCTGATGCGTCCGCTCGCGGCGTAGTCGCGGCACGCGAGGTACACGTGGTCCGCCGCGTCGAACGCGAGCTTGTTGTACCAGGCCTGTCCGTTGCTCGCGCTCGACTGCGCGCCGACGTAACCCCAGCCGCCGTGCCGGTACGCGAGCACGCTGCAGCGGATCGACGCGCTGCTCTGGTCCTGGAAGGCGACGTGCGGCGTGCCGTCGCGAGCGACCTCGATCTGGCAGCAGATGCCGGAGCCGGCGCTCAAGCCGGCGGGGCCGACGAGCTCCCACGTCGACGAGGCGGGAGCGGCAACCGCGAGGGCCGAGATCGAGACGAGGATGCGGAAGCACGGGTGCATGGGGGGCCGCGGCGCTCGTTTCCGGGAGAGACGACACGAACTCCCGTCGAGAGCACGAGCTCCCGCGCGCGGACGGAGCGGTGACGGACCAGGAGGCACCGCGCGCTGCGGGACGCGCGGTGGATCGAGCGGTCGGATGATAGCGAGCGCGCTCCGGGGCGAAACGGGTCGCTCGCGCTGCTCGCGAATCGTTCCCGACGGCAGATTCCGTCCCGCGCGAGGCCGCGCTCGAACCTCGAGCCGTCCACGACGTGGACGGTCGCGCGTCGCGCCTTCGAGAGCGCCGACGTCGGACGACGCGCGCTCCGGCTTGCGACGGCGGGACTCGCTGCGCGGCGGGCGCGCGCGATCTGGAGGCGCCGACGCCGCTCGATCGTCGGGCTCGGGTCGACAGGCGGCGTCGCTCGCGCCACCATGCGCCGCGCGCGCGATGTCCGATCCCCTGAACGCCACCCTCGTCGCACGGCAACCCGTCGGTGAGCGCCTGCTCGTGCTCCGCGTCCGCCCGGACGCCGGCGAGCTCGCGCCCTTCGAGCCCGGCCAGTTCGTGCAGCTCGGGCTGCCGATGTCCGCCGCGGAGACCGCCGCGAGCCCGATCGCGCTCCGCCCCGGACGCGTGCGGCTGCATCGCCGCTCGTACTCGATCGCCAGCGCGCCCGCGGACCGGCGCGAAATCGAGTTCTACGTCGCGCTCGTGCCGGGAGGCCGCTTCACGCCGCTCCTCTGGAGCCTGCGCGTCGGCGAGCGCCTCTGGATGGACCCCGCGGCCCGCGGCGAGTTCGGGCTCGCGCGCGTGCCGCGGGAGGCGGAGCTCCTCCTCGTCGCGACGGGCACCGGCCTCGCGCCGTTCGTGTCGATGCTGCGCGCCGCGCCCGCGAGCGAGCGCTGGAGCCGCGCGCTCGTCGTCCACGGCGTCCGGCACCCGGGCGAGCTCGGGTACCGTGCGGAGCTCGAAGCCCGCGCCGCGCGCGACCCGAAGGTGCGGTACGCGCCCGTCGTCTCGCGCCCCGAGCCCGCCGACGCCTGGACCGGGCTCACGGGGCGCGTGCAGGCGGTGCTCGAGCCGAGCCGCCTCCGCGCGCTCGCCGGCTTCGAGCTCGACCCCGCGCGCGTCCACGTGCTCCTCTGCGGCAACCCCGAGATGCTGCGCGACGTCGGCGCCCTCCTCGAGCCGCGCGGGTTCCGACTGGACGGTGCGGGGGGGGCCGGCAACCTGCACGTCGAGAGCTACTGGTGACCGGCCTTTTCCCCTCATTTCGGGAGGAACCCGGCCCCGGGGCCGTCGCTCGGGGCGCCATGTCGCTCGCAGGCACGTTCCTCGGCCGCTCGTTCGCCCTTCGGGTCGGCGCCGAGCGGCTCGGGCTCCCGCTCGTCGGGGGGTTGCTCGCGCGCCCGCTCGCAGGCGGGCTGCTCGCGCTCCAGCTCGCAGGCGGGTTGCTCGCGCTCGCCGCGTGCGGACCGGTCGCGTCGAAGCCGGTCGCGGGCCTCGTCGAGGGAGCCTTCGAGCTCGCGCAACGCGAGGTCGGCTCCGGCGCCGTCGACGCCGCTCCTCGGGGCGGCGCGCGCGAGATCGTGCGCACGGACGATGTGACGCAGAGCGCGCGGTTCGAGGCGGACGCGCGCGAACTCGTCCTCGAATCGTGGACGCGTGTCGACGGCGCGTACCAGCGCATCGCGCGCCGGCTCGAGTTCGCGTCGCCGATCGAAGCGGTCGCGGCGAGCCGGCCGTGGGAGCTCGTCGTGGCGCTGCGCGAACAGGACGGAGCGATCGTGCTCCAACGCTGGTTCGTGCGCGCGCCGAGCCTCGGTTCGACGGACGACGTCGAAGACGCGGTCGCCGTCCACTCGACGCTGCTGCGCACGTACGAGCTCTCGGGCGTGCGGCTGCTCGCGTGCGATCCCGACGGGCGGTACGTGCTCGCGCTCGATCGCGCGGGGGAGCGCGTCTTCCAGTGCTCGCTGAACCCGCGCAGCACCTGGAACGCGCGCTTCGAGGCGGAGCGGCTCCCCGCGCTGCGTTCCGCATGCGGCCTCTTCTTCGGACGGCACATCCGGAACGGGACCGTGTGGGCGTTCGAGGCCTCGGGTTCGGAAGGCGTGGCGCGTGCGGCGCTCGTCGACCGCGACGGCGACGGTGTGATCGACGAGCTCGTCGACTACGACGCCGAAGAATGGGCCGCGAGCGAGTTCGGCGACGCGGCGTGGGCCGAGGAGCGCTTCGTCGCGGCGCGGTGACGCGCGAGCCGAGGCCAGCGTGGCCGCGGTGCGGTGACGCGGGAGCCGAACCCAGCGTGGCCGCGGCGCGGTGACGCGCGAGAGCGCGTTCGCGAGCGTGAGCTCGGCGCGGTGCGCCGCGTCCTCCGGTGTCACCCCGGCTTCGTCGCCGGCCGACCGAGGAGACCGAGCTCCGCGGCGTGCGGACGCAGCGCTTCGATGACGAACGCGACGTGCGCGGCGAGCTCGACGCCGAGCAGCTCGCAACCCTTGTGGACCTCGTCGCGCTCGACCTTGGCGGCGAAGCCCTTGTCCTTCAGCTTTTTCAGCACGCTCGGGACCTCGAGCGTCGTGATCCCGCCTTCGCGCACGTGGCAGCACGCGCCGACGAAGCCCGTGAGCTCGTCGCAGGCGAGCAGCGCTTTGTCGAGCTGCGTTTCGTACGCGACGCCCCACTTCGTGTAGTGCGCCGAGATCGCGTGCGCGACCTCCGCTTCGCCGCGTTCGGCGAGCCAGCTCACGATGCGCTTGGGGTGCTCCTCGGGCCACGCCTCGTAGTCGGCGTCGTGCAGCATGCCGGCGAGGCCCCAGCGCTCGACGTCGCTCGCGCCCGAGCCGTACTTCAGCGCCGCGGCGCGCAGGACGAGCTCGACCGCGCGCGCGTGGTTGCGCAGGGCGGGCGTCTTCGTCCAGTCACACAGGTGCGTCCAGGCGGCGTCGCGGGTGAGGGGCATGCGCGAGAGCGTAGCGCGGGGCTCGGCGCGTGGGGCGCTTCGCTCGCTACAGTACGCGTTCGCCCATGCTTCAACCGCTCCCGATCGACGTCGTCCTGCCCGAGTTGCTCGCGGCGTTGAAGGCGAATCCGTGCGCCGTGCTGCGCGCGCCGACGGGTGCGGGGAAGACGACGCGCGTGCCGCCGGCGGTGCTCGATGCGGGGCTCGCGGGTTCGAGGCAAGTCGTCATGCTCGAGCCGCGGCGCATCGCGGCGCGCGCGGCGGCGCGGAGGATGGCGCAAGAGCGCAACGTCGAGCTCGGCGGCGAGGTCGGCTTCCACGTGCGCTTCGATCGCGTCGCGTCGCCGCGCACGAAGATCCTCGTCGTCACCGAGGGCCTGCTCGTGCGCATGCTGCAGGACGATCCGTTCCTGGAGCGCGTCGGCGTGCTCGTGTTCGACGAGTTCCACGAGCGCAACCTCGACACGGATCTCGCTCTCGCGCTCGCGCGCAAGGTGCAGCTCGAGGCGCGGCCCGACCTGAAGCTCGTCGTCATGTCGGCGACGATCGCGACGAAGCGCGTCGCGGAGTGGCTCGGCGGCGCGCCGATCGTCGAGAGCGAAGGCCGGCTCCATCCGGTGACGATCGAGCACTTGGAGCGCGAGGACGATCGTCCCGTGCCCGCGCAGGTCGCTGCGGGCGTGCAGCGCGTGCTCGCGAACACGCGCGGCGACGTGCTCGCGTTCCTGCCGGGCGTGGGGGAGATCAAGCGCACGAGCGACGAGCTCGCGGGCTTCGCACAGCGCAACGGCCTCGCGCTCCACGAGCTCTACGGCGACCTGCCGCCCGAGGAACAGGACGCGGTGCTGCGGCGTGGTTCGAAGCGCAAGATCGTGCTCGCGACGAACGTCGCGGAGACGAGCGTGACGATCGACGGCGTCACCGCGGTCGTCGATTCGGGGTTGGCGCGCGTGATGCGCTTCGATCCCGGCGTCGGTCTCGACCGGTTGGAGCTCGAGCGCATCTCGCGCGCGTCCGCCGACCAACGCGCGGGCCGCGCGGGCCGCACGGAGCCCGGCGTCACGCTGCGGTTGTGGACCGCGGCGACGCAGCGCTCGCTCGACGAGGAGACGGACCCGGAGATCCGGCGCGTCGACCTCGCGGGGCCGGTGCTGCAGCTCCTGTCGTTCGGCGAGCGCGACGTGCGAGGGTTCCCGTGGTTCGAAGCGCCGGCGGAAGCGGCGTTGGAGCAGGCGCTCGAGCTCCTCGCGCGGCTCGGCGCGCTCGATCCGCGAGGGTTGACCGACGTCGGCCGCGCCCTCGCGCGCGTCCCGTCGCACCCGCGCATCGCGCGCCTCTTGCTCGAAGGCGCGCGGCGCGACTGCGCGAGCTGGTGCGCCGTCGCGGGAGCGCTGCTCAGCGAGCGCGACCCGTTCCTGCGCGCGCCGCGGCGCGGTGTGCTGCAAGCGGGGCGCGGCGCGAACAAGCACCACTCCGACTCGGACCTGCTCGACCGCGTGGTGGCGCTCGAGGACTTCGAGCAGCACGGCGCGCGCAATTCGCTCGTCGGCGAGCTCAACGCGAGCGCCGCGCGCTTCGTGCTGCGCGCCGCGGATCAACTCGCGCGCGAGAGCGAGCGGGCGTTTGGGCGGGGAGCGCGATGGGCGACCGACAGCGGAGCGGGAGCGGGCTCGGCCGAGCTCACGCCCTCCACCGGTTCGGGGGGCGCCGCAGACCGCGGCCCCGCGGAGCACACGAAGCAGGATGTGCGCCCAATCAAGTCCGGGAACACGGATCCCTCCACGCGCTCGAAGGACGACGCGCGCCGACGCGACGACGTGCCGAAGAGCGCGAACGCGCCGATCGAGCTCTCCGCGACCGTCGAGGAGGACTTCCTGCGCTGCGTCCTCGCCGCGTGGCCCGACCGCGTCGCGCGGCGTCGCGCGGAGGGCGATCGGCGCGCCGTGATGCTCGGCGGGCGCGGCGTGCGGCTCGCGGACGAGAGCGCCGTGATGGACCACGAGCTCTTCGTGTGCGCCGAGCTCGACGGCGGCCGGCGCGGCGAGCGCGCGGAGGCGACGGTGCGCCTCGCGTCCGCGATCGAGCACGAGTGGCTCGCGCGCGACCGCGTGCGCGTCGCGGACGAGGTCGCGTTCGACAAGGAGAAGGAGCGCGTGTTCGCGGTGCGGCGCAAATACTTCGAGGACCTGGTGCTCGAGGAAGCGCCGACGGGCCAGATCGACGACGAGCTCGCGGGTCGAGCGCTGGCGGAAGCCGCAGGCACGGACCTCGCGCGCCTGATCCCACTGTCGGACGCGAAGCTCGCGAACTTCCTGGCGCGCGTGCGGTCGCTCGCGAGCTGGATGCCCGACGCAGAACTGCCGCGCTTCGACGACGCGTGGCTGCGCGCGCACCTCGGCGAGCTGTTGCACGGCTGCAAGAGCTTCGACGACGCGCGCAGACGCAACTGGATCGAGCTCCTGAAGCAGCAACTCGATTGGAAGGAGCAGCAGCTCCTCGAGAAGGAAGCGCCCGAACGCCTGCAGGTGCCGAGCGGGAGCTGGATCACGCTCGACTACGCGGAAGGCCGCGCGCCGGCGCTGGCGGTGCGCATCCAAGAGGTCTTCGGCCTCGCCGACACGCCGCGCATCGCGGGCGGGCGAGTGAAGGTCGTGCTGCACCTGCTCGCGCCGAACTACCGGCCGCAACAGGTGACGGAAGACCTGGCGAGCTTTTGGAACGGCGCGTACCAGGACGTGCGCAAAGAGCTGCGGGCGCGCTACCCCAAGCACGCGTGGCCCGACGACCCGTGGAACGCGCCGGCGGTGCGGAAGGGGCCGAGTCGGAGGACGTGAGGCGTGTCGGACGGGGTGCACGGCCGAGTGCCCCCTTTCCTGGCCCAGGCATCGGATGCAAGCGTCGGCGCCCGAGCCGCTTCCGCAGCGAAGGCAAGGACTTCTGCGACACTCCACCCGCTCCAGCCGGCAGGGAAGAACGGTCGCGGTACCGTACCCCTGGGACCTTCACGGACGAGTGAGCCACGCGCCTCTTGCGTATACCTAGAAGTGCAAGGTATCATCCGGCCATGGCCTCGAAGGACCTTGTCGCCGCCTCGGCGCGGCCGCTCGTGCTTGCCCTGCTCGCGCGTGGCGAGAGCTACGGCTACGCCTTGATCGAAGAGATCCGTGAGCAGTCCGGAGGAGTCCTCGCGTGGAGTGAGGGGATGCTCTACCCGGTGCTACATCGATTGGAGGCCGAGGGTCTCATCGAAGCGCGTTGGCGCGCCGCGCCAGACACGGGGCGGCGCCGCAAGTACTACCGACTGCGCGCCAGCGGCCGACGCGCACTCGAAGTCGAACGCGCAGCCTGGCTCGAGGTGCACGGAGTGATCGAACGCGTCCTTGGACTCGGCCCCACGTGAACGGAGTACACATGGAACACAGTGGAAAGAACGATCGAGACATCGACGTGGCGGTGACGACTTGGCGTGCGAGCGTGCGCGGTCTGTCGAACGACGAACTCGACGAACTGTCCGACCACGTGTCGAGGTCCGCCCGTGAACTGCTCGCTGGCAAGCTCACGCCGGACGAGGCCGTCCTCGTGGCGGCACGTCGCATGGGGTCGGCGCGCGAACTGGTGAACGAGTTCGAGAACGGCGACGGGCGTGCGCGCTGGCAGGATCCGAGCGCCCTCGTGCTCCTCGGTGCCGCCGGAGCTCTCGTCTTGCGACCGTTGGTCGATGTGCCGGTTCTCCTGATGCTGGCTGCATCCACCGCATTCGGTTCGGAGGGTCAGTGGGGGACGTCGGCGAGCCTGATCGCGACGAACCTCTCGAGCGTTCTGATCATCGCGCTCGTCCTCGCCTTGGGTCGTCGTCGAATCGCCAGCGGGGTACTCGAGCGCCTCCGCGCGCATCCCATCGCCACGATGGCCGCGAGTCTCTTCCTGCTCGCCCTGCCGAGCGTGGCCGCTCTCGTGGCCGCGAGGTGGGTCGAGCCCCAGACGATGTGGGGCGCACTCTCCTACCGCCCGACGACGCCCTGGTCGGCGATCGTGCTCGGGACGATCCTCCCACTCGTGCTGCTCGCGATCGGCCTCCGGCGCACACGACGCGATGGCGCCGCGAAGTCGGTGCCGTAGCTGCCTACCTCCGGTCCATCGGGCTCCCGCCCCGCGCTTGCGCCTGATGCCTGGCTCCAGTGATGAACGAGCCGCGCCCGGCTCGGAACCTCGAGCTCGTTCTCACCACGAACTGCCTGGGGCTCGGTTCACGTCTTCCGCCAGAGCACCTTCCCCGCGTGCAAATCGCGCAAGAACTCCACCAGCGGCAGCACGAGCGCATTCCCCAACTTCAACCGCTCCTTCCCGAGATACACGCCGAACGCGCGCTGCACCACGCCCTCCGACTCCATCTCGCGCAGCGGCACGCCGAACTCCGGGCGCCATGTCTTGCTCGCCTTGACCTCGATGCCGACCGCCGTCTTGCCGCGCGTCCACACGAAGTCGACCTCCTTCCTGGTCGGCGTGCTCCAGTAGGCGAGCTCGCCGCCCAGGTTCGCGATCGACATCCACGCGCGCAGCTCGTGCAGCACCAGCGTCTCGAGCAGCGCGCCGCGTTCCTCGTTCTCGAGCGGCTCGCGCAGCTTGTGCTGCAGCTGGAGTTGAAGAGTGATGGTTGATCGGAGCGCGTCGCGCTCCCGTCATCACGCGCTCGCTCCCCGTTCCCGCGCCCAAAGTGCGAGCACGTATTCGTACGGGCTCGTGACGTCGACGGGCAACTCACGCCACGAACTCAACGCCGTTCCATACTCTTCCGCAGCCGCCGCGAGCGCCTCCTCGACGTTCGGGAACCAGTCGTCGCCGCTCCCAGCTCCGGCTCCAGTGATTCCATCCAAGAAGGCGCTCCCCTGCTCGCCCTCGAGAAGGAGCAGTGCGTCCGGCAAGGGCATCGACCCGGACTCGGCCTCTCCAGGTGAGAGCTCCGCCGGCAGGCCAGCCGCAAGGCGCACCCTCCGTCGATGGGCGAGCAGATCGATGAACGCGAAGGAGCGAGCGCGTGTCGGCGACATGGGCTTCATGATCCGCGCTCTCCGGGCACGATTCCGGAATCGAGGTGGTTCGTGGGAGGGAGGTCCGGTGGAGGGGGCGTGTACAGGTCGCGAGCAGATTGACCGTCAATCTGCTCGCGGTGTGTACACCTCACGACCGCGGCGTACCAGTCCGTGGCGAGGGCGCGCGCGTTCGTCGTCCACGCTGGCTTGGGAGCATGCTCCCGCCCGCTCACTCCGCGAGCCTTACCCTCAACCACTCCCCGATCTCCGCGATCTCCTCCATGCACACCGCATGCGGCATCGCGTACTCGCGCCACGTCACGTCGCACCCGAGCGCGATCAACCGCTGCTTCAGCGCGACGCCGCGCTCGTAGCGCACCATCGGGTCCTCCGTGCCGTGCGCGCAGAACGTGGGGAGCCCGCGGTTCGCCGCCGAGAGCTCCGCCTCGATCGAATCGCCGCACACGAGGTACGTCGACAGCGCCATCAACCCCGCGAGCGGTTGCGCGTGACGCAGCGCCACGTGCACCGCCATCGCGCCGCCTTGCGAGAAGCCCGCGAGCACGATGCGGCGCGTCGGCACGCCGCGCTCGACCTCGCGCGCGATCAGCGCCTCGATCTTCTTCGCGCTCGCGCGGATGCCCTGCTCGTCGTGGCGGTTCTTCAGGTCGGCGTCCTTGATGTCGTACCAGGCGGGCATCACGTAGCCGCCGTTCAGCGTCACCGGGATCGACGGCGCGTGCGGGAACACGAAGCGCACGGCGGCGCGCGGGTCGAGCCCGAGCTGCGGCACGATCGGCTCGAAGTCGTGGCCGTCCGCGCCGAGGCCGTGCATCCAGATCACGGCGGCCTTCGCGGGGCCCTTGGGGCCGACTTCGACGCAGGGGAGGAGCTCGGTCTTCGTGGTCATCGCGGGTCTCGGTGTGCGTGGGACGAGCGCGCATCGTAGCAACGAACGAGGCGGGCGGAGCACGGTGAGAAGACGAGGATCGCCTTCGCGAGCCGAGGTCGAGGAAGGTGCTCGCACGAACCACGCTCACTCGCTTGTCTCGCGCGCGACGGGCATGCGAAGCTCGGCCGCATGAGCTCGACGCGTCCGCCCGACGATCCCAACGCGCGGCCCGCGTACCGCGCGCTCGAGCGCTGGTCGCCGGAGCGGCCCGAGACGCTCGTCGTCTGTTGTTCCGACGGCCGCTTCCACGCGCAGATCGAGGAGTTCGTGCGCCACGAAGTCAGCGAGCGCGCCGACCTCTTCGCGATCCCCGGCGGGCCCGCGTGCGTCGATCCGTGGACGAGCTCGTTCGACGAAGCGCGCGTCTTCGAGCAGGCGATGCGGCTCTTCTCGACGGCGCACGACCTCCACTCCGTGTGGCTCGTCGCGCACCACGGATGCGCGTACTACGCGCTGAAGCATCCCGGGAAGAAGGTCGAGGAGCTGCGCGCGCTCCAGCTCGCCGACCTGCAGACGGCGCGCGCGCGGATCCTGGCCGCGCACCCGCGCTACACGGTACGCTGCGTCTTCGCCGCGCTGGTCGACGAGGTCGTCGTGTTCGACGACGTCGGCGGAGCGGCGCACGCGTCATGACGACGAACGATCCCGATCCGAGCGCACCGCCGCCCGCGCCGCCTCCGTGGGGCGAGGATGCGTCGAGCGCGGAGCCCGGTCCGCTCGGCGACGGCAACGCTTCGAGCCCGAGCAGCGCGAGCGCCGAGCCCGAGCGCTTCGTGCTCTGGAGTCCGGAGCGCGCCCACGCCGGCGTCGTGCTCATCGCGCTCAACGTGCTGTGGTTCCTGTGGGCCGTCGTCCACGGCGTGTCCGCGGTCGAGCCGACGGCGGAGGACGGTCTGCGCTTCGGCGCGAACCACGGGCCCGCGATCGCCGCGGGCGAGTGGTGGCGCCTCGTCAGCGCGGCGTTCGTGCACTACGGCCTGCTCCACCTCGCGATGAACGCGTGGGCGATCTGGGTGCTCGCGCCGCTCGCCGAACGCCTCTACGGCACGGGCGCGTTCCTGCTCCTGTATCTCTTCGGCGCGATCGGCTGTTCGGCCGCGAGCGTGCTGATGAAGCCGGAGACGTTCTCCGCCGGCGCGTCGGGCGCCGTGTTCGCGATGATCGGCGGGATCCTCGTGTTCTTCCTGCTGCATCGGCGCGCGATGCCGCGCGGGCTCTTCGCGGGGACGATGCGGTGGATCGGGATGCTGATCGGCATCAACCTCGTGCTCGGACTCACGAGCGCGAACATCGACAACGCGGGCCACTTCGGCGGGCTCGCCGCGGGCATCGTCGCGGGGTGGTGCCTCGATCGCGATCCGCGCGCGAGCCCCAAGCTCGGCGCGAAACGGATCGGGGTCGCGCTCTTCCTCTTGATCCTGTTCGCGGGCGTGTGTGCGTTCATCCCCGGGCGCGTCGCGCGCAGTCCGCGCGCCGGTGTGTCGCTCGCGCTCACGCGCGCGGAGGAGGCGTACCAGCGTCAGGATTGGCGCGCCGTCGAAGAGCACGCGAGCGAGGCCCTCGAGGTCGCTCCCGACGACGTCGACGCGCTCGAGATGCGCGCGCTCGCGCGCGCGGCGACCGGGCGCGCCGACGAGGCGCTCGCCGATTGTGATCACGCTCTGCGCGCGGACCCGACGACGCCCGAGGCGCGGCGCCTCCGCGCGGTGCTCCGCGCGGCCCGCGGCGAGCACGACGCGGCGCGGAAGGACCTCGAGCGGCTCGTCGAGCTCCTCCCGTCGAACGCGCGCGCTCGAACGATGCTCGGACAGGCGCAGCTCGCGCTCGGCAAGGCGAAGGAGGCCGCCGTAACGCTCCAAGCCGCGATCGAGCTCGACGAGCGCGCGTCGGCGACGGCGCAGCTCTGGTCGTGGATGGCGCGGACCGAACTCGGTCTCCGCGCGCAGGCGGACAAGGAGCTCGCGCGCTTCGAGGACGGTGCGTTCGGGCAGTCGCTCGAGGGCGAGGACGCGCGCGCGATCGAGCTCGCGCTCCGAGGACGCGCGACGGACGTCGTCGGCGACGAGGCCGAGCTCCACGCGGTGATCCGGGCGCTGCGCGCGCTCCATCCGGCGTCCGGAGCACCCGACCCGAAGGCGGCGCGCGAAGCCCTCGACGCGGCCGCGGCGGGCGGAGAGCCGTGGGTGAGCGCGTTCGCGCGGCGCATCCGCGGCGAGCTCGCTCGCTGACGGCGCGACGCGCGACCCCGCACGCTCGCTCACGCAACGACTTGGGAGCACGCGCGCGCTTCGCTGTGGTCATCGCGCGAGCGCTTCCCTAGCTTCTCGCGCCGCCCGCGAACGCGGCACGCCATGACCGACCTCCTGAAGGGCCTGAATCCGGAACAGAAGCTCGCCGTCACCACGCGCGAGGGTCCCGTGCTCGTGCTCGCCGGCGCGGGCTCGGGCAAGACGAAGGTGATCACGGTGCGCATGGCGTTCCTGATGCTGTGGGGCGTCCATCCCGAGAACATCCTCGCGATGACCTTCACGAACAAGGCCGCGGGCGAGATGAAGGAACGCGTCGCGGGCCTCGTCGGGAAGGACAAGGCGAAGCTCCTCACCGTCGGCACGTTCCACTCGTTCTGCGTGAAGCTCCTGCGCGCGCACGCGGCCGAGGCGGGCCTCGCGCCGAACTTCACGATCTGCGATTCGAGCGACCAGCTCGCGGCGGTGAAGGGTGCTCTGCGCGAGCTGCGCATCGGCGAGGCGTCGATCCAGCCGAGCGTGCTGCAGGGCAAGATCTCCTTGATGAAGAACAAGCTCATGTCGAGCGAGTCCTTCCTCTCCACGGCCGCCGACGACCAGGACGAGCTCGTCGGCCGCGCGTGGAAGATGTACGAGGAGCACCTGCGGCGCGCGCGCACCGTCGACTTCGACGACCTCCTGCTCTTCACGCTGCAGCTCCTGCGCACGAACGAGAAGGTGCGCACGGAGCTCGAGCAGCGCTTCCGCTACGTGATGGTCGACGAGTACCAGGACACGAACGGACCGCAGTACGAGATCGTCAAGCTCATCGCAGGCCGCCACAAGAACCTGTGCGTCGTCGGCGACGACGATCAATCGATCTACGGCTGGCGCGGCGCGGACGTCACGAAGATCCTGTCGTTCGAGAAGGACTTCCGCGGCGCGAAGGTGATCCGGCTCGAGACGAACTACCGCTCGACGGCGGAGATCCTCGAGGCCGCGAACAAGGTCATCGCGAACAACCCCAATCGGCACGCGAAGACGCTGCGCTCCGCGCTCGGCAAGGGCGAGGCGATCGTGATGCTGCGCGGCGACGACGAGGCGAGCGAGGCCGACGCCGCCGCGAAGGAGATCGCGGAGCGCGTGCGGCTCAACCACTCGAAGTACTCCGACTTCGCGGTGCTGTTCCGCACGCAGACGCAGCCGCGCGCGTTCGAGGAGCAGTTCCGCCTGCGCGCGATCCCGTACGTGCTCGTCGGCGGGATGTCGTTCTTCGACCGCAAGGAGGTGCGCGACGTGCTCGCGTACCTGCGGCTCGCGCACAACCCGCGCGACGAGGTGTCGTTCCTGCGCGTCGTGAACTGTCCGCCGCGCGGGATCGGCAAGGGCTCGATCGACAAGGCCGTCGACATCGCGACGCAGCACGGGATCTCGGTCGTGAAGGTGTTCGAGACGCCGGAGCTCGCGGCCGAGCTCCCCGCGGCGACGGTCGACGCGGTGCGGACGTTCCGCAACACGATGAGCGTGTTCGCGGCGGATCCGGGGGAAGCACTCGTCGGTTGGATCCGGCAATTGCTCGAGGCCGTGAACTACCGCGGCGAGGTCGATCGCGCGTACCCGGACCCGAAGACGCGCGAGGAGCGCTGGCAAGGCGTGATGGACGTGCTCGACATGGCCGAGAACCACGTGCGGCGCACGCGGAAGGCGAGCCTGGCGACGTTCCTCGAGGCCTTGACGCTCGACGCGGAGGATTCGCGCGGCGACGACAAGCAGCAGAAGAAAGACGCGGTGACGTTGATGACGCTGCACTCGGCGAAGGGCCTCGAGTTCGAGCGCGTCTACCTCGTCGGCGTCGAGGAAGGGATCCTGCCGCACGCGCGCTCCGTCGCGGAGGACACGGTCGAGGAAGAACGGCGGTTGATGTACGTCGGGATCACGCGCGCGAAGCGGCACCTGACGATCACGCTGACGAAGTCGCGCTCGAAGTACGGCACGCGCGTCGACTCGCATCCGTCGCGCTTCCTGTACGAGATGAAAGGCGAGACGCCGCCGAAGGACTGGAGAGCCGCGGGCGGAGCCGCGCCGCCGGTGCGCGTCGAGAAGGGCGGGAAGCGGACGCGCGCGAAGAAGAAGAGTGCCAAGAGCGGGGCGGGGCATTTGCCGCACAAGGACCTCTGACGGAGCAGCATGGGCGCCGACGAAGGCGCGGTCCCCACGAGGCGAAGGCTGGAGATGCCGGCGAGCCGGAGAGCGGGCGTCGGGGAGACGCCGCCCCGACTGGTTGCCAAGCAGGGCGGCGGGGGTAGAGTGGGACCGGTACCGGAGCCACTCTCCACTTCGGGGCAAGCTTCTTCTCCCGTGAGTCGAAGCCGAAACTCCGTAGGGTGGGTGTCCTCGGGCCATCGAGGTGTCGCTCAGGCCCTGGTGGTCGCTCCGGGCCCGATTTTAGCTCGATTGCGAGTCCCATTTCCGTTCCCACGAAGAGGCTGACTCATGACCAAGTATCGAGTGCTCGCTCTCAGTGTCGCGTTCGTCGTCTTGGGCAGCGGTGCCGTGCTGGCGTTCTACCGCGGTCCGCGATCGACACAGTCCGACGAACCTCGTGCGACCAATGCCGCCTCCGTCTCGACGAACGCGCAGCGTTCCTTGGAGAAGTCGATCGTGCTGGCCTCAGGCGTCGGCGCGGAGATTTCCGTATCGCTGCTGCCTGTCTTGGTCACGTCCGACGGTCGCACTCTGCGTCCGGTTCGAATCAACGCACTCTACGTCAGCGGACCGATGACTCTCGTCGGACAGACGCTGTACCACGAGCTCTTGAACGTCGACTCGACCGAGACCGTCGATGTTTCCGCCCACGGGCTCGACGTGGGGGGGCCCATTGGACCGGAACAGATCCGCTCGTTCTCGGTCACGCTGGCACCGATCGCGGGACGCACGTGGGGAACTCTCGACGATCTCGCGAACGAACTGACGATCACGGCTGCGCCTGCTTCGCACTGAGTCGACCAGCCGGAGTTCACCATCGAGGCCGACCGGCCGACCCAGTACGCGGTCGGAAGGTCGGCCATCGTCCTTTGCGTGCACGGGCAGGCTCGTGGTCCGGGTGTCCCTTCTCGCCCGCGTGTCCGCCACACGCTCGCGGAGGAGAGTCTCGACGGGGCTGCAGGCGAATTCGGTTGTCCGCGGGGAACACGGGCAAGTGGAGCAGCACCGCGCGAGGATCCCATTCGCGAGTGAATCTCGCGGGTGTCTTGGAGAAGATCGCGTCCCGCGCCCATGCACGCCCACGAGCTCCTCTTCGCCGCCTGGATCGTCACCGAGCTCGCGCTCGTCGTGCTGCGGCGCTCGAAGCGCGGCACGTCGAGCGATCGCACGGTGCGCGTGCTCTGGATCGCGATGACGCTCGGATGCGCGGGCGCCATCGGGTGCTCCTCCCTCGATGCGTGGCGCTTTCCCGGCGATCCGCGCGCGTGGTACTGGAGCGGGATCGGAGCGATGGGCGTTGGTCTCGTCGTGCGCTGGTGGGCCGTGCTGGTGCTCGGCCGCTTCTTCACCGTCGATGTCGCGATCGTCAGCGGACACGAGCTCGTCGAGCGCGGCCCGTACCGCTTCGTGCGCCATCCGTCCTACACGGGGCTCGTGCTCGTTCTACTCGGCGTGTGCGGCGTGCTCGGGAGCGCGCTCTCGGCGCTCGTGCTGCTCGCTTGCGCGCTGCCGCCGCTCGCGTGGCGCATCGCGGTCGAGGAGCGCACGCTTGCACGCGAGTTCGGCGCGCGCTGGACGGAGTACGCGGCGCGCACGAAGCGGCTCGTGCCGTTCGTGGTCTGAGCTTCAGGCGCGTCAGCCGCGCGCGAGCGACCGCGCGCGGAGCTGACCGCACGCGCCGTCGACGTCTTGGCCCGCGGAGAGGCGCACTTTCGACAGCACGCCGTGCTCGGAGAGGTGCTTCGCCATCGCGTGCGCGCGGTCGGCGGGCGGGCGCGCGTAGTCGGCGCCCTCGACCGTGTTGAACGGGATGAAGTTCACGATCGCGTGCTTCCCGCGGAAGAGGTCGACCAGACTCGCGAGCTCGTCGTCGCCGTCGTTGACGCCCGCGAGCAGCGTCCACTGCACTTGGATCGGGTGGCCGCTCGCTCGCGCGTAGTGCTCGGCGAGTCCGACGAGCTCCGCGACGCCGATCTTCGGCGCGCGCGGAAGGAGCTCGGCGCGCAGCGCGTCGCGCGTCGTGTGCAGCGAGAGCGCCACCGCGGGCTTCGTCGCGCGCGCGAGCAGCTTGTCGAAGAGCTTCTTGTCGCCGACGGTCGAGAAGACGAGCTCCTTGTGGCCGAAGCGGCCTTCGCTGCCGAGCGCGTCGATCGCGGCGAGGACGTTGACGAGGTTGTGCGACGGCTCGCCCATGCCCATGAACACGACGCGGCGCACGTTGCGCACGCGGCGCGCGCGCGCGACCTGCGCGAGGATCTCGTCGGCGGAGAGGTTGCGGATCAGGCCTTCGCGACCCGTCATGCAGAACGTGCAGCCGACGGCGCAGCCGACCTGCGACGAGACGCACACGCCGTCGCGCAGGAGGAGCACGCTCTCGACCGTCTTGCCGTCGGCGAGCGCGTGGAGGAAGCGCACCGAGCCGTCGCTGCCGGCGTGTTCTTCGATCGGGCGCGCGAGCGCGTCGAGCTCGCGCTCGAGCGCGGGGAGCTCCGCGACGATCGTCGGCGAGAACGAGCAGTGACGGTTCGCGAGCGCCTTCGCGAGCGGCTCGCCCGCGAGCCACGCGCGCAGGAGGAGCTCGGCGTGACGCGGTTTCGCGCCGAGGGCCTCGAGGCGGGCGCGGAGGTGGAGCGGGGCCGTCATGCGAGCGGACGAGGATAGTCGAAGCGCGCGCTCGCGGGGGCGCGGTCAGGCGCCGGCGATCACGCGCGCGAGGGCCTGGCCCGCGAAGGCGGCGGCGAGGCAGGTGAGGAGCGTCGCGGCGACGTTCGCGAAGGCGGCGGCGGTGGAGCCTTGTTGCAGGAGGACGAGGGTCTCCTGGTTGAAGGTCGAGTAGGTGGTGAAGCCGCCCATGACGCCGGTGGTGAGGAAGAGGCGGGTGTTGGGGGTGATCGAGGGCGTCGTGAGCGAGAGTTGCACGACGAACGCCAGGAGGAAGGAGCCGACGACGTTCACGATCAGCGTGCCCCAGGCGAAGCCGACGGGGAGTTGGCGCGCGGCCCAGAGGCTGATCAGGTAGCGCGCGGAGGTGCCGAGGGCGCCGCCGAGGGCGATCAGGGGGAGGGGGGACATTTGTCGGTCGGGAGCGCGGGAGGCGGATGAGGGGCAACGGAGACTGCGCGCCAAGGCGCACATGTGGGTGCTTCGCATCCCAGACTCCGCACTCGATCAGGCCGGAGGAACCGGCCTGATCGAGCGCGGAGTTCTAGTTGGAGAAAGAAGAGAGAGTCAGTGCGGCGTCGAGTCGCGCAGTTCGATGCGCGTGCCTTCGAGCGCCAGGTGGAAGACGCGGTCGATGTCGTTTTGGAGCATGCGCACGCAGCCGTTCGAGGCTCCGCGCTCGATCCAATTCGCCGCGACGTCGCCCGTGTAGCCGTGGAGGCCGATGCCGTTCTTGCCGATGCCCGCGGGGTCGAGCGCGACCCAGTAGCCGCCGAGCACGTTGTCGGGGTCGCCGTCCTTGTAGACCTTGTGCGTGACGGGGTGGGTCCAGTCGGGGTGGAGGACGCGCTTCGTGATCGTCGTCGTGCCGACGGGGGTGGGTGAGTCGGCGGCGCCGAGGCCGACGGGGACGCAGAGGACGAGCGCGCGTCTGCCGTCGGCGAGCCTCCGCCACGCGAAGAGGCGGAAGGTGCTCTTCTCGACGGTGAGTTCGAGCGCGTTCTGCGTCAGGTCGAGCACTTTGAGCTCCTGACCGACGCGCAGTTTGCGCTCGTCGAATTCGTCGTTCAGGTAGGGGATCAGGCCCGCGCCGATCTTGTAGCGCGACGCGATGCGCGTCGGGACCTCGCCCTTCTCGACCTTGTGCAGCGCGAGTCCGAGCTGCTCCATGCCCGGCAGGCGCTCGCCGGAGAAAAACGCGCGGCGCGCGAAGGGCTCGAGCGTGTCGCCGAGCAGCGCGGCGTCCTTCGGCGCGAGCGTTTCGAGCTCCGCGCTCGCCGCGAGGATCAGCGGCACGACGCCGGCGGGGTCCTGCGTCGCGCGCGTGAAGAGCGGCGCGAGACGCTCGCGCGCGGACGGCTGCGCGGCGGGCGCGCGTTGCGCGGTGTTCGCGTCGGCGGCGAGCGTCGGGGCGACGGGGGAGAACGTGAGGACGGCGAGGAGCGCGACGGTCGGGCACGAATCGAGCATGGCGGTCGCAGGATAGGAACGGCGCGGAGCGAAGTCTCCACTCGGCTCGCGGGTTCGCGCGCATGGAACCGATGCGGCCGCGCGCGCCTTCGCCTGGAAGTTCGTTCCGGTCCGATCGGGCTCCAGCGCCCATCGCCTCCGACGAGCGCGCCGTGCTTTCGCGCGCCGCCCGCACGCTCCGCGAGCGTGGGGTACGGTTCAGACGTCCGTCCCCACGGACCCCGACACCCCGCACCGGACGGCTCCGCCGTCCGAATGGACCCCGCATCATGAACGCCCGCTGGAACGGGAGGAGATCTGCCCGCTTCCTCGCCCTCGCCCTGACCCCGCTCGCCTTCGCGGCGACGGCCGCGGCGCAACAGACGACGCGCGCCAGCGTCGACGAGTTCGGCGTCGAAGGCGACGACGACAGCAGCACGCCCGTGCTCTCGCGCGACGGTCGCTTCGTGGTCTTCCAGAGCGACGCGACGAACCTCGTGCCGGGCGACACGAACTTCAACATGGACGTGTTCGTCCACGACCGCCTGACGGGCACGACGCGGCAGGTGAGCGTCGATTCGCTCGGCGTCGGCGGCGACGGACCGAGCCGCGAGCCCGCGGTGTCCGCCGACGGGCGCTTCGTCGCGTTCACGAGCGACGCGACGAACCTCGTCCCCGGCGACACGAACAACGGATGGGACGTCTTCGTGCGCGACCTCGTGCTCGGCACGACGGAGCGCGTCAGCGTCGACTCGTTCGGCGCGCAGGTGAACGGCATCAGCGGCGCGCCGACGATCTCGGCCGACGGCCGCTACGTCGCGTTCACGAGCACGGCCTCCACGCTCGTTCCCGGCGACACGAACACCTACACGGACGTCTTCGTCCGCGACCTCTGGAACGGCATCACGGAGCGCGTCAGCGTCGCGACGGGCGGCGCGCAGGCGCAGAACGGCACGAGCGACACGCCGTCGATCTCCGGCGACGGCCGCTTCGTCGTGTTCACGAGCGCGGCGCCGAACCTCGTCGCGAACGACACGAACTCCGCGACGGACGTCTTCGTGCGCGACCTCGTGCTCGGCACGACGGAGCGCGTGAGCGTCAGCTCCGCCGGTGTGCAAGGCAACGTCGGTTCGTTCCTTCCCGTGATCTCGCTCGACGGCGATTGGATCGCGTTCCAGAGCAACAGCTCGACGCTCGTCGCGGGCGACACGAACAACACGACGGACGTCTTCCTGCGCGACCGAGTGCTGGGCACGACGGAGCGCGTCTCTCGCGCACCGAACACCGGCCAGCCGAACGGCGCGTCGACGCGGCCTTCGATCTCCGGCGACGGGACGAAGATCCTCTTCACGTCGGGCGCGTCGAACCTCGTCGTCCCCGACTCGAACGGCCCCGTGTCCGACACGTTCCTGTGGAGCCGGCAGACGGGCGCGATCACGCTCGTCGCGCTCACGTTCGACGATCGCCAGGTGTTCGAAGGTAGCGAGTGGGGCACGCTCGCCGTCGACGGGCTCGTCGTCGCCTTCACCGGCGCGTCGAACAAGTACGTCCCGTGGGACGGCAACCACGCGTACGACGTGTTCGTCCGCGACCTGCTCCCGCCGCCGCCCGCGCCGCTCGTCTTCTGCAACGCGGACTCGAGCTCGACGCCGTGCCCGTGCGGCAACGGCGGGCCCGACGGCGTCGTCGGCGGTTGTCAGAACTCGCTCGCGCTGCACGGCGCGCTCCTGTGCGAGGGCACGCCGCGGCTGAGCCTCGACTCGGTGCGTTTCACCGGAGTGAACCTGCCGAACTCGTCCGCGCTGCTCCTCCAGGGCACGGCGCGCGAGAACGGCGGCCTCGGCGTCGTGCTCGGCGACGGACTCTTGTGCGTCGGCGGCTCGCTCGTACGCCTCGGCACGAAGCCGGTCGCGAGCAACGGCGTCGTGTACCCCGCGCTCGGCGATCAACCGCTCTCGGTGCAGGGCGCGGTGCTGGCGGGGGACGTCAAGACGTACCAGCTCTGGTATCGCAACTCGTCCGCGGCGTTCTGCACGCCCGCGACGTACAACCTGACGAACGCGTGGGAAATCGTCTGGGCTCCGTGAAGCCGACCGGAACGGGCCTTCGACCGAGCCACGAGCTCGAATCGGCGTCCGAACGGAGCCCAGCGTCCCCGCGGCGTGTCACGTCGCCGAGGTGAAGTCGAGTGCGTGCTCGCTCTTCGGCGTGGCGACGCGCACGTGCGTGCCGTCGACGGTGACCGTCCAGCGATTGTCGCGGTCGAGCTCCTTGCCGAGCCGCGCGAGCGCGGTCGCGTCGAGCACGTGCACCGTGAGCCGCTCCTTGCGGCGCGGCGGATCGTCCTCGAGCTCGCGCAGGAACACCTCGGCGCGCTTGTGCGCGACGACGACCACTTTCTCGGCGGCGCGGAGCGCGCGGTCGAGACGGTCACGCTTCGGCAGCCCGATCTCGATCCACAGTGCGAGCCGACCGTCGAGCTCGCGCCGCGCGAGCGCGGGCTCGTCGCCGCGACAAACGCCGGACGAGACCTCGAAGCCCGGCCCGTGATAGACCGCGGCCGCGAGCACGCGCGCGACGAGGAACTCGTCGGTCTCGGACGCGTGTTGCGCGAGGCGCAGGTCGAGCTCGCCGCCGGGCACGCGCTGGAGGCGGAAGCGGCGTAGTCGTTCTCCTTGGCTCATCGGCGGAGTGTACGCGGCGCGGTGGAGCCTAGAATGTGCGCGTCATGAAGATCTCGAACGCGCTCCTCGTCGCCGTCCTCGTCCTCGCGGGTTGCTCGACGTCGCCGTACCGGCCGCTGCGTTACGAGCCGGCGCCGCTCGAAGCGCGCCTCGACGCGCCGAAGGACTCGAACGCCGTCGCGCGCGTGCTCGTGACCGTGCTCGGGCTCGCGCGCGAGGACGGAGCGGCGCACGTCCGCGTGCGGCTCGAGAACCTCGGGTCGCGGCCGGTGAAGCTCGTGCCCGATTCGTTGACGCTCGTTTCCGCGGATCTCGCGCCGTTCGCGGCGCCGACCGTCGCGCCCGCGCCCGCGCCGATCGAAGCCGGCGGCAGCGGGACGTACGAGGCCGTGTTCGCGCCGCCGAAGGATCGCCGGCTCGACGAGCTCGACCTGCGCGGGCTCAACCTGCGCGCGACGCTCGATTTCGACGGGCTCCAAGTGACCGCGGGCGCGACGTTCTCGCGCGTCGAGCCGATCCCGTGGGACTACGAGCCTTATCCGCGCGTGCGCTTCGGGTTCGGCTTCTACCACTGCCGCTGAGGCGTTTCCTCGATCGTGGACGCGCCGCGGGCGGTGCGATCGAAAGCGCGTACCCACTCCTTCGCGTGCGGTGCGCAGCGCGGCGCGAACGTCTACGCCGATCGCCGCTCGTAGCGGACCCCTAGGGCCCATGCAGGGTTTTCCCGGCGTGGGCGAGCATCCTGACGAAGGATGCGCCGTCCGCGGGCGAACGCGGTCGGGTCGGCGCGGCGGCGCAAAGGAATCGCACCATGAAGCACCGCATCCAGAGCATCCTGACCTCGCTCACGCTCGCCGCGAGCGCCGCCGCACAAGGTCATCATTACGTCTACGACGATGGCCGCGCGGACACCGGTCTCGGCACCGGGTACGACGCGGACTTCTGCTGGGTCCAATCGTTCGAGGCCGTGAACGGTTGGGACACCATCGTGTCGGTCGAGACGGCGATCGGCACCGTGCAGCATGACCCGCCGCACATCCCCAACGGCACGCCGATCACGTTGTGCGTCTGGGAAGATCCCGACGACGACGGCGAGTTCGGCGACGCCGTGCTCGTCTCGATGCGCCAGACGACCGTGCGCGGCGCGGGCGAGGGCGGGGTCACGAACTACTCGGTTCCGAACGCGCTCGTCCAGGGCCGGTTCTTCGTCGGCGCGATGGTGGTCGTCCCGGCGGGTTGCACCGCCGCGCCGCTCGACGAGCACACGCGGGCGATGGGACGCTCCATCGTCGCCGTGAGCGTGCCGCCCGGGACGTTCGACCCGGTGCATCCGTACGATGCGCTGTGGGGACACATCGAGGTGCTCGCGCCGTTCCTCGATTGCTGCTGGGTGTTGCGCGCGTACGGCGCGGATCCGCTCCCGACCACGTACTGCAAGCCGAAGACCGACTCCGCCGGCTGCGTGCCGCAGATCACGTGGACGGGCGCGCCGAGTGCGAGCGCGGGCTCGGGGTTCACCATCCTCGCGTCGAACCTGCTCGATCATCGCCGCGGGTTCTTCTTCTACGGGACCACGGGCGCGGACGAGCTCCCGTTCGCGGGCGGCACGCTGTGCGTCGCGCAGCCGCTGCACCGTACGCGCGGGACGAACACCTCGGGCGTTGCAGGCGGTCCGAATTGCACCGGCTGGATGAGCTTCGACTTCAACGAGTGGATCGCGAGTGGCGCGGATCCGTCGCTCGGACTCGGGACCATCGTGAACGCGCAGTTCTACTACCGCGACCCGGGGGAGAAGGCGCCGAACGATGCGGGGCTGACCGGCGGTGTGCAGTTCGTGATCGGCCTCTGAGGCTGAGCCGGCGACGTCCTTCACGAGGCGGCGTTGCGCGGCGAAGCGCTACACACCTGCTCGAGCCTGGATGAGGACTCCGCCTCGTGAGTCGCGCGTGCTCAGCGGTTCAGAAGTCGAGCATCGGAATACGGCGCGGATCGACGCTCGTCGGACTCCACGCCCGTGAGAAAGGGACGCGGCGGAAAGCGAGCACCCGCCACGCGCCCCCGGCGGCCGGCCCATCGCGGGTCGGCCGCTTCTGTTTCGTGAGCTGCGAGCGGCACGCTCGTCGCGCGTTCAGTCGCGGTCCGTGACGATCGCCTCGGCCTCGATCTCGACGCGCATGCGCGGGTCGACGAGCGCCTTCACCACGACGAGGCTCGTCGCGGGCCGGATGCTCCCGAACACCTCGCCGTGCACGCGGCCGACGGCCTCCCAGTCGGCGATGTCGACGACGTACATGCGGGTCCGGACGACGTCGCGCATACTCGCGCCGAGAGCGCGGAGCGCGCGCTCGACGTTCGCGAGCGTCTGTCGCGCCTGGGCCGCCGCGTCGTGCTCACCGACGATCCTTCCCTCACCGTCGGTCGCGGTCGTCCCGGAGACGTGCACCGTCGCGCCGACGCGGACGGCGCGCGAGTAGCCGACGATGGGTTCCCAAGGCGTGTTCGTGGCGTGGTTCTGGCGCTGCATCGGAAGGGCTCCTGAAGTGGGGGAACCCAGGGTAGGGGAAATGCGTCCACTCCTCCCCGTCCACCCCGAGCGGCCGGCAACCTTTTCCGCCTCCTCGCGCCCCAGTCACGCTCCGGCGCGATCCGCTCGACACGGTTACGCTGCACGTTCGTCTCTCCATTCCCCACGCATCGAATTCGAGGTCCGCATGCTCCTTCGGAGCTCTCTCTCCGCCGCGCTCTGCGGCTTGCTGATCGCCGGTGTCGCCGAGCACGCGTCCGCGCAGGGCGCGCTCGTCCCCGCGCCGTGGCACTCGGCGCGCGCACCGTCGGGGCTCGTCGCCGAGCGCTACCAGCCCGACCACGCCGCGGTGCGCTCGCTGACGGACCTGTCCCAGGTCACGTTGACCGGCGTCGCGCTCCCGGGCGGCGGCGCGGTCGACCTCGAGCTCACGCGCGTCGACGTCGCACGGCGTCAGTTCCGCTTCTACGTCGACGACGTCGAGCAGCAGGACTTGATGAACGGCCTCGACCTGACGGTGTGGCGCGGGAGCGTGGTCGGGATCCCGAACTCGTCCGTGCAGCTCGGCATCTCGCACGTCGGCGTGCGCGGCTTCATCCACACGGGCGAGGAGCTCTTCCACCTGATCGCTCGTCCGGCCGCGGGCGACGACTGGTACGCGAGCGACGTCGTGTGCATCGAGGAAAACGAGCTCCTCCGCACCGGCGCCGCGCTCCAGTTCCAGTGCGAGCAGGAACAGGTGAGCCCGACGCCGACCAGCGCACGCGTGTGGCCTGCGGCGCCCACGCAGCAGCTCCTCGCGGGGCCGTCGTGCGGTTTGCGCGAGGCGAAGGTCGCGATCACGACGGACTTCCCGCTCTACCAGCGCTTCAACAACCTCTCGGCGGAGACCGTGTACCTCGCGACGCTGTTCACGTGGATCAGCGACCGCTACGAGTTCGAGGTGAACACGACGATGACGTTCCCCTACGTCGCGTTCTACACGACGTCGAACGACCCGTGGACGGCGACGTCGTCGAGCGCGGCGCTGAACGAACTCGCCGCGGCCTGGGGCGCGAGCCTCCCGAACGGCGCGCGCGTCGGACAGCTCGTCAGCGGCGCGAACCTCGGCGGCGGAATCGGCTACCTCTCCGCGCTCTGCGGCATCGGCCTCTCGGTCGCTGGGAACATCGACTCGAACACGCCCTTCCCGATCGTGCAGGGCTCGTCGAACTGGGACTTCATCGTCTGCGCGCACGAGATCGGCCACAACTTCGGCGCCATCCACACGCACGAGTTCTGCCCGCCGGTCGACCAGTGCCCGTCCTCGCAGTATTGGGGCACGTGCCAGACCGCGCAGGTGTGCACGAACCAGGGCACGATCATGAGCTACTGCCACCTCTGCTCGGGCGGAACGTCGAACATCATCCCGACGTTCCACCCGAACTCGCAGTCGCAGATGATCAACGAGTCGGGCTGCCTTCCCTACTACACAGTCGTGCAGGGCGATCATCCGACGTCGTTCGCCGCGGGCGTACCCGTGGTCCTGAACGCGACGACGATCGGGGACAACGGCGGGATCGTGCGCCTCTACTACCGTTACTACGGCGGCCCGTTCACGGCGCTCGCGATGACGAACGTCGCGCCGGGACAGTTCCAGGCGACGCTGCCGGCGCCGTCGTGCGACGCCGCGCCGGAGTTCTACTACGCGATGCTCGGCGGGTGCGCTCCGGCAGCCGATCCAGCAGCCGCGCCGACCTCGTTCTACTCCGCGGCGATCGGCGCGAGCGGTCCGGTGCTCGCGGACGACTTCCAGACGGACCTCGGCTGGACGGCGACCTTCTCCGGCGCGACCGCGGGCTACTGGCAGCGCGGCGTGCCCGTCAACGATCCGGGCTCGACCTACGATCCGGCGGCGGACTACGACGGCAGCGGTCTGTGCTGGCTCACGGGCAACGCGACGGGCAACAGCGACGTCGACGGCGGTTCGGTGATCCTCACCTCGCCGGCGATCGATCTGACCGGCAGCGGCCAGACGATCTCGTATGCGTACTGGCTGCGCCTCTCGAACACGAACGGCACGGACATGCTGCGCGTCGAGGTGTCGAGCAACGGCACTTCGGGGCCGTGGGTGACCGTCGCGACCCACACGACGGACGCTTCGGTGTGGCGCACGAACACCGTCGGCACTGCGACGATGACGACGGCCGGCGTGACGTTCACGGCGAACATGCGCGTGCGTTTCACGGTCAACGACGGCGGCTCGGCGAGCACCGTCGAGGGCGCGCTCGACGCGTTCGCGGCGTCGCGCGTGAACTGCTCGAGCACGGCGGGATCGTTCTGTCGCGGCGACGGCGGCGGGAGCGCGTGCCCCTGCGGCAACACGGGCTTCACCGGGCGCGGCTGCGCGAACTCGGTGTGGGCGCAGGGCGGCGGGCTCGAGGCGTCCGGCGTGCCGAGCGTCGCGAGCGACACGGTGACGCTCTCCGCGAGCGCGATGACCGGCGCGACGTGCGTGTTCTTCCAGGGCGACGCGTCGATGGCGTCGGTCGCGGTGGACGACGGCCTCGGGTGCGTGACGGGCTCCGTCGTGCGTCTCGGGACGAAGGCGGTGAGCTCGAACTCGAGCACGTACCCGCAGCCGGGTGATCTCACGGTCAGCGTGCGCGGCGCGATCCCGCCGGCGGGGGCGACGCGCTACTACCAGTGCTTCTACCGCAACGCCGCGACGTTCTGCACGGGCGCCACGTCGAACCGCACGAACGGCGTGGTGATCAACTGGGTGCCGTAGAGCACGCGTGAATCGAGCACGAACCGCCGGCGCGCGACGCACTCGCGCGCCGGCGGTGTTTCAGGCGACGTGCGGGCGCGTGAGGTTGCGATGCCCGTCGCGCGTGACGACGACGTCGTCCTCGATGCGGATGCCGCCGCACGGCGCGAGCCGATCGATCTTCGCCCAGTCGAAGAGCTCCTTCGTCTTCCCCGCGCGGTGCGGGCGCAGGAGCATCTCGATGAAGTAGAGCCCGGGCTCGATCGTGAACACCTGGCCTTCCTCGACGAGGCGCGTCGTGCGCAGGTACGGGTACTGCGCCGGCGGCGGAAGCGTGCCGCCGTCGGGCGAGCGCTGACGACCGCCGACGTCGTGCACCTGGATCCCGAGGAAGTGGCCGAGTCCGTGCGGGAAGAACGGATGCGTCAAGCCGAGCTCGACCGCCTCCATCCCGCCCTTCCTGATCAAGCCCGCGCCGTGGAGCAGGTCGGCGATCTTCACGTGCGCGGCGACGTGGAGCTCGAGGTACGGCTTGCCAGGCTTCACGAGCGCGCACAATTCCTGCTGCGCGCGATCGAGCCCGCGCACGAGCTCGCGGAAGAGCGCGTCGGCGGCGTCGACGGTCCACGTGCGCGTGATGTCCGAGCCGTAGCCGTGCACCTTCGCGCCCGCGTCGATCAGGAGCACCTTGCCGCGCACGTTCGTGCGCTTGCCGGTGTAGTGGAGGATCGCGCCCTTCTCGTCGAGGCACACGATCGTCTCGTAGGGAAGGTCCTTGTCGACGCAGCCGACGGCCTCGACGTACGCGTGGTGCACGGCGAGCTCGGACGCACCCTCGACGAACGCGGCGCGCGCGGCGAGATGCCCCTTCGCGGCGAGCGCGCCGGCGGATTCGAGGCACGCGACCTCCCACTCCGTCTTGTACGCGCGGTCCCAGTCGAGGCGCGCGAGCAGCGCGAGCGGTTGCACGCAGCCCGGCGCGATGCCGTGGACGTGCGCCGCGTGGTCGTCGTCGCCGACGTACGCGGTGCGGCCGGCGAGCTGGAGCTCCTTCCACGCCGCGGGCTCGTCGGGCGCCTGCTTCAGCTCGAACGCGTCGCTCCAGAACGGACGGCCGAGCGGCGTCTGCTCGTACCAGTAGTCCTCGGGCTTCACCGCGACGACGACGGGCTTCTTGCCGGGCCGCACGTGCACGAGGTGCGACGGTCCTTCGAGCGGACACCAGTGCGCGAAGTGCGGCGTCGTGCGGAACGGCGCGTCCATGTCGTCGGCGAAGTACGTGAACGGCTTGCCGGACTGGATCACCATCCCGTCGAAGCCCGTCGCGGCGAGCGCGGCCTCCGCTTTCGCCTGACGGACGCGGACGTGGTCGAGGAAGAGTTGGGCGGTCGTCATCTCACTTCACCCCGTGCATGCCGCGGTTGATCCACCTCGAGGAGAACAGCAGCGCTCCGCCGATCGCGAGGCCGACGAGGAACACGTAGTTGAAGACGGTCCCGTAGGCGTGCGCTTTCTCGAGCGCGGTGCCGACCTTGCCGGCCTCGTTCGCGGCGAGCGTCGAGAACTCGCTCGCGATGTAGTTGCCGCACGCGATCGCGAGGAACCACGCGCCCATGACCATGCCCGTGACCTTCTCGGGCGCGAGCTTCGTCACCATCGACAGGCCGACCGGCGACAAGCAGAGCTCGCCGCACGTGTGCACGAAGTAGAGCCCGAGGAGGAAGTACCAATAGACGTTGCCTTCCGGCGTCGCCGCGCCGATGCCGCGGTTCAGCACGAGGAAGCCGAGGCCCATGCACACGAGTCCGATGCCGAACTTCGCGGGGATCGAAGGGTTCAACCCGCGGCGGTCGAGCGCGACCCAGAGCGCGGTGAACACCGGGCCGAGCGCGACGATGAAGACGGAATTCACCGACTGCCACCACTCGAACGGCATCTTCCAGTCGCCGATCTGCAGCGGGACGAGGCGCTCCTTCGCGAAGAAATTGAGCGAGTTGCCCGCCTGCTCGAAGCCCGACCAGAACACGACGTTCAGGAAGAGCAGCAGGATCAGGACGAACATGCGTGCGCGGACGACGGGCTCCTGCTTGAGCGCGATCGTGACGAGGAAGAGCTCCATCGCGACGAACGTCGCGTAGAGGCCGTACGCGAGCACGTCCTCGTTGAAGTTGAGCAGCCCGTAGACGCCGGGGATCACGATGCAGGCGCCGAGCACGACCTGCACGATCGGGCCAATGCCCTCCTTGCCCGGCGGCGGGAGGCCCTTGCCCTGGAGTTGCTTCCCGCCGATGCCGAAGCACACGAGGCCGAGCAACATGCACGCGCCCGCGAGCATGAACCCGTAGCGATAGTCGGGGTTCTCCGCCGTGCCCATCGCCGCGGAGATCGCTTGGCATCCGAGCGGAGCGAGCAGCGCTCCGATGTTGATGCCCATGTAGAAGATGGTGAACGCGCTGTCCCGACGCGCGTCGTTCGGCTTGTAGAGCTTGCCGACGAGCGTCGAGATGTTCGGCTTGAACATCCCGTTGCCGACGATGAGGGCGGAGAGGCCCATGAAGAACATCGCCTTCGACGAGCTCATCAGCATGAACTCGCCCACCGCCATGAAGAGGCCGCCCACGATGATCGTCCGCCGGTAGCCGAGCAGGCGGTCGGCGATCGAGCCGCCGAAGATCCCGAGCGCGTAGACGAGCGCGGTGAACCCGCCGTAGCTCGCCGACGCCGAGGCCTTCGCCGCGTCCTTGTCGAGGTGCGCGAAGAACTGCTGCGCGATGTAGATCGCGAGCAGCGCGCGCATGCCGTAGTAGCAGAAGCGCTCCCACAGCTCCGCGAAGAACAGGATGAAGAGCCCGCGCGGATGGCCGAGCAGCGTCGGGCCTTCGTCGCTCGGGTCGGACGGGGGAACGGTGGCGGCAGCCTGGGCCATGCGGGCTCCTCGGGCGGGGGGGATCGCGGTGCGACACTTCCAACGGGAAGTGCTCGGAGAGCGTAGCGGAGCCCCCACGAGCGAGGTAGGTCGAACGTCGTGCTTGTCCTGCGCGCTTCGACCGGTGAAATGGTCGCTCGCCCTCCGAGCCCACACGATGAACGAGAACGCCTCCCCTTCGACGCCCTCCACTCCGCGCGCGCTCCCGCGTGCACGACGATCGTTCCCGCGCGCGACGGCGCTCGCCCTCGCCCTCGCCTGCACGGCCGCGTGCGCGTTCGGACAGGCGCCCGCGAAGAGCGTGTCGGTCCGCGACGACCACAAGGTGGAATGGAGCCTCGTCGGCCGCCGCGTCGCGAGCTTGAACGGCCGCGTCGTCTCGGACGCGGACGAGCCCGTCGCCGGCCTCGAGGTCGTCGCGTCGCCGCTCGGCGCGGACTCGGAGCTCTTCCCGCTCGTCGCGCGCGCGACGACGGACGCGAAGGGCGCGTTCGCGCTCCAACTCGACGACGGGCTCTACTCGGTCAGCGTGCTCGGCCGCGGCGCCGACGCGAAGCCGCGCACGGCGCTCGTCCCGCGCGCGCGACCCGCCGAGGGCGCGACGTGCGAACTCGCCTACCAGGACGTCGACCTGCCCTTCGGCGGCAACGTCGTCGGCGCGGACGGAGCGGGCGTGAAGGGCGCGCTCGTGCACGTCGAGCGCCGCGAGGACGGCGCGATGCTCCACGCGGAGACGGACGCGGAGGGGCGCTTCGCGATCACGCTCCCGCGCGGCACGTGGCACGCGTTCGCGGAGTCGAACGGGCTGCGCTCGGATTGGCAGGATCGCGTCGGGCCGACGGGGCACCGATTGACGCTCGCATCGCCGTTGACGACGGTCGGCGGCGTCGTGTCGAAGGAGCTCGCCGTGGAGCTCGGCGCCGCGCTCGCGCTCGCGCGCACCGCGCCGCCCGGCGAGCGCATGGACGTCGCCGCTTCGCCGATCGACGCCGGCGCGCTCGCGAAGCAACTCGGTTCCGCGCGCGTCGTCGGCCTCGGCGATGCGCTGCGCGGCACGCACGAGGAGCTCGCGTTCGGCGCGGAGCTCTTCCGCGCGCTCGTCGAGCAGCACGGCGTGCAGCTCCTCGCGATCGACGCGCCGTTCGGCGAGGTGTGGAACCTGAACGCCTGGGTGCTCGAGGGCAAGGGCGACGGCGACGCGCTCTTCCGCGAGCTCTCGTGGGGCGGGTGGAGCTGCGCCGAGTTCCAAGCACTCGTGCAGTGGATGCGAGCGTGGAACGCGGACGACAAGCACGAGAAGAAGCTCCAGCTCGTCGGTCTCGACGTGACGCACACGCGCGCGTCCGCGCTGCTGCTCACCGACTTCTACCCGCGCGCCGACATGATCGGCGGTCAGCGCTTCGCGTCGTGGATGGCCGCGTTCCGCAGCGTCAACGACAAGGGCCTGCCGCCGTACGAGCGCTTCGACGAGGAAGACCGCGAGTCGCTCCGCTTGATGATGAACGACCTCGTCGGCGTCTTCCCCGACGAGCACGACAACTACGTGCAGCGCGTGCCCGAGGCCGAGTACCAGATCGCGCACCAGCACGTGCGCACGCTCGGCGCGTGCGAGGAAGTGCTGCGCCTCGCGGGTCAGGGTTGGACGACGCGCGATCGCGAGCGCTTCATGCCCGAACGCCTCGACTGGATGCTCGCGCGCTGCGGCGAGGGCGCGAAGGCCATGGTGTGGGCGCGCAACGCGTTCGTCGGCGTGCAGGGCGAGGCCGAGTACGGCTCGTTCGGCTGGTACTTGAAGCAGAAGCACGGCGACGCGTACGCGACGATCGCGCTCTGCGTCGGCGCGGGCCGCGCGCGCCTCCCCGACGGCACGATCGAGACGAAGGGCAACGCGCCCGCGGCGGAGTTCGCGCTCGCGGAGCCCGTTCCCGGCACGTTGGAGGAAGCGTTCGCGCGCACCGGCAAGCCCGCGGGGATCGTCGACTTGAAGAAGCTCGACGCGAAGGGCGCGGCGCGCGTGTGGCTCGCGACGGAGCACCTGCGGCGCAGTCTCGACGTCGCGTGGTACGGCGAGCTGTCGCTCCTGCGGCGCGGGACGACGCTTGCGGAGTTCGACCGCGTCGCGTGGCTCGGTGCCGCGCACCCGGCGACGCCGCTGCCGGCCAAGTAGGGCGCGCGCTCGCCGCGCGATCGCATCCGAGCGGGCGGAGCCGCCGGGCGCGCTTCGTCGCGCCCAGCGGACGCCGCTCACGGCGCAGTGCGCGCGCTCACCGCGCGTCGCGCTCGGCCGCGATGCGCTGCTGCTTCTTGCCGAGGAACCACGAGAGCGCCATCCAGCCGCCCGCGAACGGGATCACGGCGCCGGCGACGAGCGTCGCGGGCAGCGCGGCGCCGGTGCGCAGCGCGTTGAAGGCCCACGCGAACAGCACGTCGCCGCCGCGCAGCACGAACGTGTCCAGGAAGCTCTTCGACGCGTACTTCTCCTCGCGATCGACGACGGTGAAGAGCGTCTCGCGCGCCGGACGCGCGAAGCCGTTCTGCGTCGCGCGGAAGAGCGCTTCGAACACGATCACGGTCCAGAGCGCGAACTCGAGCCGCGCGTCGTCCGCGGGGAAGCCGCCGCCGGGCGCCGCTTCCTCCGGCAGCGCCCACGCGAGCAGCGTGAAGCCCGCGATCGCGACGAACGGCTGGATCACGAGCGTCGCGCTCACGCCGAGCCGCGCGATCACGCGACCGGTGACGAAGAGCTGCAGACCGAGCGTCAGGAGCTGCGTCCACAGGTCGCGGTTCGCGAACGCCGCGGTGCGCTCCGCCGCGCCGCTCTTCGCGTCGTGGACGAGTTGGTTCACCTGGAGGCTCAGGAACGCCGACGCGAGCGTCTGCAGCAGGATGTAGACGCCGATCGCGCGCAGGTACGGCGAGCTCAACACGCGCTGCATGCCCGACCAGGCATTCGCGGGCTTCGCCTCGCGCGCCGGAGCGCTCGGCGGCGCGGCCTCGTCGCGCGGCGCCGCCTCGATGCGGCCGGCGAGCGCGCGCGCGATCCGCGCGGCGACCTCGAGCAGCACGACCGAGACGAGCATCAGCCCCAAGCTGCCGAGCCGGTCGACCGACGTCTTGGTGAACCAGGCGCCCACGATCGCGCCGAGCGTGCCGCCGACGGCGATGCTGCCGAAGAGTCGGCGGCTCTGCTCGAGGCGGAAGAGGTCGGCCATGAAGGCCCACCACACCGACACGACGAACATGTTGAACGCCGACACCCAGAAGTAGAACGCGTAGCGCGTCCAGACGAGCGCGTCGCCCTGCAGCGTCTTCGCGAGCGCGACGAACACGATCAGGTTCACCGCGAAGAACCGGTACGTCGTCGGAAGGAACGTGCGGCGCGGATAGCGCGACACGAGCCACGCGAAGAGCGGCGCGAGCAGCAGCGTCACCCCGAGCGTGCCGGTCCACAGCCACGGGAGGTTCTCCGTCCCGCGCGCGATGCCGATCTCGTCGCGCAGCGGCTTGAGCACGAAGTAGCTCGCGAGCACGCAGAAGAAGCCGAACGTCGAGAGCAGGAGCGTCCCGCCCTCGCCGGCGCGGAGGTCGACGAAGCGCCGCAGGAGGGCGGGAGGCGGTGCGGCGGCGGGGGACTCGTTCATCGCGCGGCACAGCATGCCCGCGACCGCGCGCGAGGGCACGCAAGGGTCTCGAAAACCCGTGCGCGCGTACGGCGGCGGTACGACTCGCGCGGCGAAGCGTGCACGGACGGCTTCCGAGCTTGCGTGCCGGAACCGAGTGCGGTTCGCTCCCGACATGAAGCTCCTCGTCCTCGGCGGCACGCGCTACGTCGGCCCGGCGATCGTCGAAGCAGCGCTCGCGGGCAGGCATACGGTCACGCTCTTCAACCGCGGCAAGACGAACCCCGAGCTGTTCCCGGGCGTCGAGAAGCTGCGCGGCGATCGCGACACGAAGGACCTCGCGGCGCTGAAGGGACGTACGTTCGACGCGGTGATCGACACCTACGTCGAGAAACCGCGGCTCGTGCGCGAGGCGCTCGAGGTCGTCGCGCCGAACGCGGGGATGTGGCTCTTCGTCTCGTCCGTGTCCGTCTACGCGGACCTCTCGAGCTCCGGTGTCGACGAAACGGCGCCGCTCCAGACGGAGCCGCTCGCGCCGAGCGCGCGCTCGAAGGACGGCGACCTCGAGGACGTCGGCGCGGGCTACGAGAACTTCGGGCCGATGAAGGCGGCGTGCGAGAAGCTCGTCCTCGAACGCATGAAGGAGCGCGGCGCGGTCGTGCGTCCGCACGTGATCGTCGGCGCGGGCGACCGCAGCGACCGGCTGCCTTATTGGATCGCACGCGTCGCGGACGGCGGCGAGGTGCTCGCGCCCGAGCCGCGCGATCAGCCTGTGCAGTTCGTCGACGTGCGCGACCTGGGCGCGTTCGTCGTGAAGCTCGTCGAGGACGGGCACGGCGGCGTCTACAACGTCGCGGGCACGCGCGGTTGCGACACGTTCGAAGAGCTCCTCCACGCGGCGAAGGCGATCACGGGCGGCGCCGCGACGTTCGCGTGGGCGCGGCCCGAGTGGCTCCTCGAGCACGAGGTCGCGCCGTGGAAGGACCTCCCGCTCTGGCCGCCGCCGGGCAACGAAGGCGTCCACGCGATCTCGACGGCGAAGGCCCGCGCGCACGGCTTCGCGCCGCGGGCCGCGGGCGACACGCTGCGCGACGTGCTGGCGTGGGAGCGCACGCGCGAGGCGAACCACGCGTGGCGTTCGGGGCTGACGCGCGAGCGCGAGGCGGAGCTCGTCAGGAAGCTCCGCTCGTGAGGCACGGCGCGCGCCCGTCCGAGCTCACCCTCCGTGGCGGACGGCGACGAACCAGGCGGCCGCCACGACGGCGAGCGGCACGATCGCGAGCGTGATCTGCCACGTCGGCGTCAACCACCAGCGCCGCTTGCGCAGGCCGAGCAGCACGCCGAGCACGATCCCGCTCGCGAAGCCCGTGACGTGCGCGAGCACGTCGATCTTCGACATCGCCTCGTCGAGCACGCGCATGTTCTCGCGCGTCGTCGCGCCCTCGCGGAACGTGCCGCCGGTGCCGAGCCAGCCGAGCAACGCGATGCCGCCGATCACCGGCGCCCACTTGCGCAGCGTCGGATACGCGAGCTCGCGCCGCTTCATCCACTCGTACGCGACCTGCGTGCCGAGCGCGCCGAACACGGCCGTCGACGCGCCGATCGAAGCGTGCGCGTCGGGCTGGATCCACGCGTTGACGAGGTTCCCGATCGCGCCCGCGACGAGGAACGAGCTCCACGCGAGCCCGACACCGATCGAATGCGCGAGGATGACGCCGAACGTGCAGCCGAACACGATGTTGCCGATCAGGTGCGCCGCGTCGCCGTGCAGCGTCAGGGCGGTGATCGCGCGCCACCACTCACCGTGCGCGACGCGGTCCGCGTCCGAACGTCCGTCCGCGAGCCACGCGACGCCGAACTGGTCGTTCAACCTCCAGACGTGGAGCCAGGCGAGCAGCGTCGCGTACGCGAGCGCCGCCCAGAGCCCCTGCGAAATCGGGCGCGGCGAAGCCTCGCGCGGCGGCCAACCGACGTTCTCGCGGTCGTAGCGTTGGAGCTCAGCTCGCGCGCGCTCGAGGTCCTCGGGCTTCGCGAGCACGATCCACGTCCCTTCCGCGTGCATGACGCCGGTCTGGATGCCGACCGCCTGGAGGACGAGCCCGTGCTCGTTCGCCTTCTTGCGTTCGCGCGAGCGCGAAACCTCGAACCAGGACGATTGCGGATCCACGCGGGGGGTGCTCCGGCCGCGATCGTCCGCGGCGAAGGCGCATGGTATCGTCCACGGCTCGACCCGCTTCCACGGATTCCGATGAGCAAGTTCCACCGTTTCGTATCGAGCGCGATCGTCCCGGCACTTCTTTCCACGTGCGCCAGCTCGGCGCCGCGCGTGGACGTTCGCGCGCCCGCCGCGACGCCGAACGTGGAGGAGGTCGCGAACTCGGTCTCGCCGACCGTTGACGCGACGACGGCGTCGGCCGACGTGAACGTGGGAGCGCCGTCTGCTCCGAGCTCCGAGTCGCGGGCTCCGACCGAGACGGAAGCGTCGAATGCGGTGGCCTCTTCCCATTCGCCCGCGCCGGTCGAGGACGGCGCGCGCGCACCGAAGCGTCTTCGTCTCGAGTACCTCGTCGACCCGCTCGGCGTCGGCGAGCCGAAGCCGCGGCTCTCGTGGGAAGTCGACGACCCGCGTCGCGGCGCGGTGCAGAGCGCGTACGAGCTCGCCGTCGCGTCCGATCGCGCGAAGCTCCTCGCCGGCGAAGCGGACGTGTGGAACCCCGGGCGCACGACCTCGAGCGCGACGAACCAGATCGAGTACGGCGGGCCGGCGCTCGTCTTCGACCGCACGTATTGGTGGCGCGTGCGCACGTTCGACGCGGCCGGCGCGGCGTCGCCGTGGAGCGAGCCCGCGACGTGGAGCATGGGGCCGCTCGCGACGAGCGATTGGCACGGGACGTGGATCGCGGATCCACGGCCGGTCGAGACGTCGAAGCCCAAGCACCACGGTTGGAAGAGCTCGAAGCGCGCAGCCGAGGACGACATGGTGTGGGTGCAGCTCGACTTCGGCCAGCAGCGCGTGTTCGACACGGTGCGCTTCCATCCGGCGCATCCGTACGACGACCCGAAGGCCGGGCCGGGCTACCTCTTCCCGCTCCAGTACCGCGTGTGGATCGCCGACGAGCCGACCTTCCTCAAGAAGATGCCGATCCACGTCGTCGACGAGACGACGTTCGACGTGAAGAACCCCGGCGATCAGCCGAAGACGCACGACCTGCAGTCGCGCATGAGCATCCGCTACGTGCGCTTCGGCTTCCTCAAACTGCCGAAGCTCCCGGACGGCGGCTACGGCGTCGCGCTCTCCGAGATCGAGCTCCTCGATCACGGCCAGGTCGTCTCGCACGGCGCGACGATCACGACCAGCGACTCGGTCGAGGGCGACGGGTGGGGGCTCCAGAACCTGATCGACGGCGACACGAAGTCGCACGACGCGATCGTCGTCCCGCTGCCGCCGGCGCCGCACCTGCGCACGGAGTTCGAGCTCGCCGCCGGCGTGAAGCGCGCGACGGCGTACGTCACCACGCTCGGGCTCTACGAGCTCCACCTGAACGGGAGCGTCGTCGGTGATCACGTGCTCGCGCCCGAATGGACGCGCTACGACGGCCACGTCCAGTACCAGGCGTACGACGTCACGTCGCTCTTGCAGAAGGGCCGCAACGCGGCAGGCCTCGTGCTCGGCGACGGTTGGTATGCCGGACGCATCGGGCTCGCCGACCGCATCCCCGGCTTCCCGAAGCGCGGGCTCTACGGCGACAAGCCGCTGTGCCTCGTGCAGATCGAGGCCGAATTGCAGGACGGCACGCGCACGCGCGTCGTGACCGGTCGCGACTGGCGCTCGACGATCGAGGGCCCGATCCGCGCGGACGATCTGCTCGACGGTGAGACGTACGACGCGCGCCGCGAACTCGCGGGTTGGGATCAGCCCAACTACGACGCGAAGGACTGGGTCGCCGTCGAGGAGGTCGGTGCGCCGGACGAGGGCATCTACTGGCAGCCGAGCGAGCCGATGCGCGTGACGGAGGAGCTCGCGCCCGTCGCGATCACCGAGCCCGCGCCGGGGACGTACATCGCGGACTTCGGTCGCAACGTGACCGGACGGTGCCGCATCGCGTGCTCGGGCGCCGCCGGCACGACCGTCGTGCTCCGCCACGGCGAGATGCTCGACGCGCAGGGGAAGCTGTACGTCGAGAACCTGCGCACCGCGCAGCAGACCGACCGCTACGTGTTGCGCGGCGGCGCGCGCGAGACGTGGGAGCCGCGCTTCACGCTCCACGGGTTCCGCTACGTCGAGCTCACGGGGCTCGCTTCGAAGCCCGCGCCGGGCGATCTCGTCGCGCGCGTCGTGCGGACGAGCGCGCGCGAAACGGCGACCTTCGCGTCGTCGGAGCCCGTGCTCGACGCTCTGTGGCGCAACGCGCGCAACTCGCTCGCGGGGAACCTCACGGGCATCGCGACGGATTGCCCGCAGCGCGACGAACGCCTCGGCTGGCTCGGCGACTTCGGCGCCTTCGCGCAGACCGCGCTGTACCAGATGGACCTCGCTGCGTTCGTCGGCAAGTGGGCGTGGGACGTGCGCGACGCCGCTGGACGCGACGGGCGCTTCCCCGACTTCGCGCCGCATCCGTTCGGTTCGGGCGACCGCTTCACGGGCGCGCCGGGTTGGGGCGACGCGGGCGTCAGCGTGCCGTGGACCGCGTACGTGAACTATGGCGACCGGCGCTTGCTCGAGCGCCACTTCATCGCGATGCAGCACCACGTCGACTACGTGATGAACTACAACCGCCAATACGTTTGGGAGAACCAGCGTGGCAACGACTACGGCGATTGGCTCAACGGCAGCACGATCGTCGGCGAAGGTTGGAAGCAGGAGGGCTGCGAGATCGGCAAGGACGCCTTTGCGACCGCGCAGCTCCGCGCGACGACGAAGCTCATGTCGAAGATCGCGCTCACGGTGAACGGCGACGAGACGCCGTCCTTGGTCTACCAAGGGATGCCCGCGGGTCAGTCGACGACGTACGGCGACTACGCGGTCAGCGTGGCGAACGCATTCGCGCAGAAGTACTTCGACGTCGACTCGAAGTTCGTCGGCGGCGCGCAGGCGGGGTACGTGCTCGCACTCGCATGGGACCTCGTCCCCGAGTTCCAGCGCGCCAAGCTGGTCGAGCACCTGCTCGCGGACGTGAAGGCGCGCGGGAACCAACTCACGACCGGTTTCCTGACGACGCATCGCGCGCTGATCGAGCTCTCTCGCGCCGGCGTCCCCGCGGACGGCATCGCGTGCGAGACGCGTTTCCCCGCGCTCGGTTGGCAGGTCGGACAAGGCGCGACGACGATGTGGGAGCGGCGCGACGGGTTCGTGCCCGGACGCGGGTTCGCCGATCCCGGCATGAACTCGTTCGACCACTTCGCGTTCGGCTCGATCGGCGAGTGGATGATGGGCTGGCTCGTCGGGATGCGGCCGGACGAGAAGGCGCCGGGTTGGAAGCACTTCTTCGTCGCGCCCGCGCCGACGGAGAAGGTGACGCACGCCCGGGGCGCGTACGACTCGATCGCGGGCCGCGTCGAGGCCGCGTGGACGAAATCGAACGGCGCGTTCGAGCTCGAGGTGCTCGTGCCCGCGAACACGAGCGCGACCGTCGTGCTCCCCGCGGCCGAGAACGCCGCGCTCACCGAGGGCGGCGCGCCGATCCCGGCGGACTCCAAGGACGTGCGCGTCACGAGCCGCAAGGACGGCAAGGCCGTGCTCGAAGTGCGCGCGGGCCGCTACACGTTCCGCGCGGGCGCGTGAGCGCTCGGGCGTTCATCGCGCTCCTCTCGCTCGCGCTCGCCGGCGCATTCGACGCTTCGTGCGCCGCGCCGCGCGCGCCCGAGCCGATCGTCGCGCTCGCGCCGAACGGCCGCGTCCATGTCGTGCGCGCGGCGTGCGGCGCGACGATCGTGCTCGAGCTCGCGTCGGCCGACTTCACCGCGCCCGACGCCGAGTTCGTGCGCTGGACGGAGCGCGCCGTCGCGGCGATCGAGGCCTACTACGGCCGCTTCCCGCTCGACCGCGTGCGAGTGACCGTGACTTCGCGTCCGGGCCGGCGCGTCGTCTTCGGTTCGACGGGTGACGACGGCGTGAACGTGCTCGTCGGCCGCGACGTCACGCGTGCGGCGCTCGATCGCGACTGGACGTTGACGCACGAAATGGTCCACCTTGCGCTCCCTTGTCTCGCGCGCGAGCACCACTGGCTCGAGGAGGGAAGCGCGACCTACGTCGAGCCGATCGCGCGCGCTCTCGCGGGACAGAAGACGGCCGGGGAGGTGTGGCGCGAGTTCACGCGCGACTACGCGCAGGGTTTGCCCGCGGACGGCGACCTCGGGCTCGATCGCACGCCGACGTGGGGGCGGACGTACTACGGCGGCGCGCTTTGGTGTCTGCTCGCGGACGTCGAGCTGCGCAAGGCGAGCGGGAATCGAGTCGGCCTGCAGGACGCGCTCGCGCGGGTCCTGGAGCGCGGCGGCAACGTGAGCGAGCGGTGGCCGATCGAGCGCGTGCTCGAGGTCGCCGATTCGGTCGCGGGCGGGAGGACGCTGCGCGACCTGTACGCCGCGCACGCGACGCGGCCGATCGACGTCGACCTCGCGTCGCTCTGGCGCGAACTCGGGATCGTCCGGCGCGGGCGCGAGGTCACGTTCGACGACGCGGCGCCGCTCGCTGGGCTCCGCAGGGCGATCACCGGGGATGCGGAGCGCGGAGACCGTCGGTAGTCGTCTCCCAGGCGCGGGGGTAGGATCTCGGGCCCCACCACGGGCCGAAGGCGCGGCCTCTCCGCGCCGTACGCCCGTCCATTCCGAGTCGAGTCCATGCTCCGCATCGCCAGCCTCCTCCTCGCCCTTTTCGCGGCGGTTCCCGTCTCGTCCGCTCGCCTCTCGGCGGTCGTCGAGCCCGTCGTCTTGGATCAGAAGTCGGACCTCGAGACGCTCAAGGACGTCACGAAGATCCCGGGCCAGCGCATCGTCGCCGCACGCCAACTCGCGAACGCGATGGGGCCGAAGATCGCCGACGAGTTCCTCGACCTCGGGCCCAAGGCGACGACGACGCCGGACCTGCGCGTGCAGCTCGCGAACCTGCTCGCGGACATGAAGGATCCGGGCGTCGACAAGAAGATCGTCTCGAAGCTCAAGGACGGCAGCGCGGACGAGAAGATCTTCCACCTCCGCGCGACGAAGAACATCGCCGACGCGAAGCTCACGAAGCAGATCTGCGATCAGTGCATCGCGTTCATGAACGACAAGGACGCGGAACTCCGCGGCATGGCGGTCGACATCCTGATCCAGCGCGAGTACGTCGACGCGATCCCCGCGCTCGAGAAGCTCCTCAAGAAGGAAGCCGACTTCGCGACGATCGGCACCGCGATGGCGGGCATCACGAAGCTCCAGCAGAAGGGCATGAAGGGCCTCCCGGAGTGGGAGACGAAGCTCAAGGACTTCACCGTCCACGAGAGCCCGTTCTTCCGCAACGCGGCGCTCGAGGAGCTCGGCAAGATCGGCAAGGCGGAGTTCGTCGATCTCGTCGCGGCGCAGCTCAAGAGCAAGGACTGGAGCACGCGCATCTCCGCGCTGCTCGCGCTCGAGAAGATCCGGAACAAGGCCGGGATCCCACTGATCATCGCGCAGATGAAGAGCGAGACGGGCCGTCCGCTCGAGGAGTTCGCCGCCGCGCTCGAGCGCATGACGGGCACGCCGCTCGGCACGGACGTCCCGCGCTGGGAAGAATGGTGGCGCAACAAGGGCGCCGACTTCCAGTTCGCGGCGACGGCGGAGCGCCCGTCGACCGAGGGCCCGGCCGCGAAGAAGTCGCACTTCGGCGAGACGAAGGTCGAGTTCCTCGGCATCCCGGTCACGTCGCGCCGGATCATCTTCATCGTGGACATCTCGGGGTCGATGAAGGAGCTCGCGCGCGGGATCCTCAAGAACGACACGGACGTCGGCGGCGGGACGATGACGCGCATCGACGTCGTGAAGCGCGAGCTCAACGCGTGCATCGACAAGCTCGAGCCGGAGGCCCTGTTCAACGTGGTCGTGTTCAACGAGAGCGTCTTCACGTGGCTCAACTCCGGCATGGCGAAGATGGGCAAGAAGACGCGCGAGGACGGCAAGGCGTACGTCGCGTCGCGCGAAGCGGCGGGCGGCACGAACCTGTACGACGCGATCAAGACCGCGTTCCAGGACCCCGACTGCGACACGATCTACATCCTGTCGGACGGCCAGCCGACGGCGGGCGAGCAGACCGACCCGGCGACGATCCGCGCGGACGTCGCGAAGTGGAATGCGACGCGCCACATCAAGATCCACACGATCGCGGTGGGCGAGCAGCTCGATCTCTTGACGGCGATCGCGATCGACTCGGGCGGCGAGCACGTCGAGTACAAGTAGCGCGCGTTCACGGAACGACTACGAGTGGGCCGTCGGCGTGGAAACCGGCGGCCCGCTGCGTTTTCCCACCGCTCGCCGCGGCGGTTCGAACCGCGCAGCCACGTGAGCTCTTACACGCGCGGGGTCGACAACGAAGCGCTCCTCGCGGACGCTACCGCTGGAGGTGAGCCCATGCATCGTCCGCTCGCGCGCTGGATCGTCGTCTTCGCCGTGCTCCTGTTCCTCGTCGCCGACGTCGCGGTCGCGCAGAAGAAGAACGACAAGGGCAAGAAGGGCGAAAGTGCGAACGGCGCGACCGTGCTCGGCGAGCTCGGGAAGGAGCTCGACCTCTACATGAGCTCCGAGACGAACTTCCCCGGCGGCTTCTGCGGCGTCGTGCTCGTCGCGAAGGGCGGCGACGTGCTGCTCGAGAAGGGCTACGGCGTGATGGACGCCGACACGAAGACGCCGATGCCGGCGAACGCGCTCTACGACTGGTGCTCGGTCACGAAGCAGTTCACCGCGGCCGCGATCTTGAAGCTCGAGATGCAGAAGAAGCTCTCGATCGAGGACCCGCTGAAGAAGCTCTTCCCGAAGTGCCCGAAGGACAAGGCGGACATCCCGCTGCGCCTCCTCCTGAACCACACGTCGGGCATCCAGAACGACGGCGGGCTCGACAACACGAAGCTCACGGACCGCGAAGCGACGATCGAGATGATCCTGAACCTCCCCGTCGTCACGAAGCCGGGCGAGACGTGGGCCTACAACAACATCGCGTACTTCCTGCTCGGAGCGATCGTCGAGAAGGTCTCGGGGACGACGCTCGAGAAGTTCTGCGTCGAGCAGCTGTTCGCGCCCGCGGGCATGGAGGCGCGGCTCATCGGCGATCCGAAGCTCGAACTCGCGCGCGTTCCGCGCGACGCGCGGGGCACCGGCGTGCAGTTCGCATACGGGCCGCAGCTCACGTGGGGCTACAAGGGCGCGGGCGGCGTCGTCGCGAGCGTGCGCGACATGCTGCGGTGGCACCAAGCGCTCGCGGGCGACAAGGTGCTCGGCAAGGCGCAGAAGGCGGAGTACTACACGGTCGGCAAGCACGACTACGCGCTCGGCTGGGAAGTGTCGCGAGCGGCGGGCGAGCTCGAGTACGCGCACTCAGGCCACACGGGGAAGGTCGTGACGTACTACCTGCGCTGGCCGGAGGAGGACGTCGTCGTGGCACTCGCGTACAGCTACGAGCCCGAGCCGTACCCCGGCGTGCCCGCGCGCGAGCTCGCGCGCATGGCGAAGAAGCACAAGCCGGTGAAGTGAGCGCGCGACGAGCGCGAGGCTAAGCGAGCACCGATCGACGTCGATCGCTCGAAGGGTCAGCGCGGCACCGCGCGCGCTCCGGCGAACCAGAGGTAGACGAGCAGCAGCACGATCCCGATCCCGCAGCACGGGATCAGCGCGACGGAGAGGCTCACGAGCAGCGCCTTCATCGCGGCGCCGCCCGAGTCGCTGAACTGGCCCGTCTCCGGCGCGTCGAGCTTCGGCGCGGGCGGCGGGACCGCGTCGGGCACGTAGCGTCCGCGCTGCGCACGATCGAGCGGCGGCGGAGGTTGCGCGGGCGGAGCTGCGTGGGACGGAGGAGGAGGCGCGCGCTGCGGCAGCGGAGGAGGAGGTGGAGACGGCTGCGGCGGCGTGAGCGGCGACGGAACCGTCCCGTGCAGCGGCGGCGGGCTCGCGAGCGGCGGCGGTGTCGCGTGGAGCTCCGCGCCGCAGTGTTCGCAGAAGTTGCGCGCTCGCTCGTCGAGCGGCGCGCCGCAGTTCGTGCAGGTGGGCTTCGAGTCGTTCACGGTGCGCGCGTCAGTGGAGGACGCGGAGGAGGAGCCCGAACAGGAGGAACGCGAGCGTCAGCATGCCGAGCCAGAGCACGAGGAAGCCGGCGAAGGTGCGCGTGAAGCGCGGCTTCGCGCTCGGTTCGTCACGGCGGGCGCCGCCGCTTCCGAAGTCGCGCTCGTGATCGTTCGTCATCGCAGGGGGATGCGCTGGAAGTCGACGAAGACGCCGCGCTTCGTGTACAGCACGCCCATGTCCGTGCGGGCGACCGTGGCGGCGGTCTCCGCTGGGACTTCGAACTCCGTGCGTTCTCCCGACCCCTGTTCGAGGAGCAGGTAGTGCGCGACCGTGCGCCCATCGCCGCCCGGCCGGGGACGCTTGTCCTCGTCGACCACGAGCGCGATGCACCGCTCGATCGGCGCTGCGCCGAAGCGCTTCGCCTTCAGCGTGAAGCCCGCGCACAGGAGGCCTCCGACGAGGAGCATGGGAACGCCGAGGAGCAGGGGGATCGAACTCTGATCGCTCACCGTCAGCCCTGCGCCGATCAGGAACAGCGCAGATCCAGCGGTAACGCCTGCGATCGTTGCGACCATCCAGTAGAACGCCGTCTGGCCCGCAGCCGAGGGCGTTCGCTTCAAGAGCTCGTCCGTCTTCGGATGCCGCACCGCCGCCTCGAACCGCTCGCGCGTGTTCGGCGCCCAGGCCTGCACGACGACCTTCTCCGGCTCCGGCAACTTCGTCCCGCAGAACGCGCAGAACTTCGAGCTCTCCTCGCGGATCGGCGCGGCGCAGGTCGGGCAGTGCGTGGTGGAGGAGCTCGTCATCGTCGGCTTCACGCTGCGAGCCTGCGGAATTCGAGGAGGTTTGCTCCGCGCACGTAGACCATGCCAACGTCGTTCTCTTTGATCGTGCCAGCGAACGGGCCGCCTACGGGGTACTCACGGCGTTCGCCGCCCGCGAACTCGAAGGTCACGTAGTATCGCGTCGAGGTCCCGTACTGACTGCCCGTCGTCTCCGTGCGTTCACCGACGACGATCGCGATGAAGCGTTGGAGTTCCGGAGCCGGCTTCGCCGGCGTCGGTCGCCAGAGGTAGCTCAACGGGAAGGTCGCGACTCCCACGAGGAAGCCGAGCATGCCGAAGACGATCAAGACGACGCCGCCGGAGGGATCCTGTTCGCGGCGAGCGAGCAGGATCAGGGACGCGACGCCGAGCGCTGCGAGTCCGAGACCGCCGAGCGCGATCACGGAGCCCGCGAGACGAATCACCCAGGGTTGGATCGTGAACTGCGTCGGCGGCGGGGGCATCCACGGAGTGAACGCGATCAACTCGGGGATCGACGGATGAGCCGCTGCAGCCGCAAGTCGATCCTGCGTCCGCGTCTCCTGCGACTCGACGACGACGTGGATCGGTCCCTCCGGCTCCGGCAACTTCGTCCCGCAGAACGCGCAGAACTTCGAGCTCTCCTCGCGGATCGGCGCGGCGCAGGTCGGGCAGTGCGTGGTGGAGGCGGTCGTCATCGTCGATCCCTCGCGTCGAGCCGCTCGAAGTCGAGCAGCAGGTCGTCCTTCACGTACGCGAGGCCCATGTCGTCCCGCGCGATCTGGCCCGCGAGCTCCGTCCCGACGCGCAGCTCGCGGCGCTTTCCACTGCGGTCCTCGAGCGTCGCGTAGTAGCGCGAGTGCGCGCGTTTTCCGCCGCTCACCTGCGTGCGCTCGTCGACGACGAGCGCGATCCAGCGCTCGAGCTCCGCCGCTTGGAACCGCGACGTGCGCCGCAGGTGCTGCACGAGCCCGGCCGCGGCCACGCCGAGCATCGCGAGGGGCACGAGCGCGAAGAGCACGCCTCCGATGCGCAACTCCGACGCGCCCGTCGACCGCGCCCCGAACCAGCTCACTCCGACCGCGCTCGCGGCGATCGTCAGCGCGATCGCCCCGAACCCGAGGAAGAAGAGCACGCCGCAGAACCCATACGCCGTCTCGCCTTTCGCCGTCGGCGTGCGCCGTTGGAGGTCGGGGAGGCGCGGGTCGCGTTGCGCGGCGTCGAAGCGCTCGGGCGCGTTCGGTGCGAGCGGCGCGGGCGGCGCGAGCGGCGCGGGCGCGCGCTCCGCGGGCCGTTCCGTTCCGCAGAACGAGCAGAAGCGCGCGTCTTGCACGCCGAACGGCGCGCCGCAGTGCGAGCAATGGACGGAAGCCGTCATGGGGGAGCGTGCGCGTCTACGCGGCGTGGGAGCGCCGCATTCGAACTCCGTTCAGGATCGGTCGCGCTCGCTCCGAGCGCAAGGTGGCGCGCGCGCGACCGGCGCACGGGGCGCTCCATCGGCGCACGCCGCGCTCGACCCGCGTCCCACTCGTTCCGCCGCCGGCCCTCGCTGGACGGCGCGTGGCGCGGCTCCGCGAGTCTGCGTACAGTCCCCGCATGCTCCGCTCCGCGCTCACGCTCGTGCTCGCGACGACGATCGCGCTCCTCGCCGCGCCGCTCCAGGCGCAGAAGTCGAAGGCGGAGGTCTGCCCGTGGTGCAGGAACGACCCCGCGCTGATGAAGGCCGCGGGCATCGTCTCGCACGGGCCGCTCTCGATCGGACCGAAAGGCAGCGACGAGCTCGTCGCGAAGCTCCCTGCGGCGCAGTGGGTCTTCCTCGAGACCGCGCACCTGCGCTGGGCGTCGTCGCTCGGGCCGTGCAACGTCGAGCTCGACGACAAGAAGCGCGTGATGGCCGAGCTCGCGCGCTTGAAGCAGGCGCTCCCGACCGTGCCCGACGAGCCGAAGAAGCTCGACCCGTTCCTGCGCTTGCACTTGTTCGCGATGAAGGGCGAGGAGTTCTACGCGCGCTTCCAGAAGCTCCTCGCCGTCACCGACGCGGACTTCCCCGAGTCGCGCCAGGCGACCGGGCCCTACATGGGCAACGGGCGTTTCCTCGGCGAGAAGGACAAGTTCGAGGTCGTGATCCACTCGACGCGCGCGAACCACAAGCTCTTCGTCGTCGACTTCGCGGGCGCCGCGCCGACGGATTCGCTGCGCTGGCACCTGAAAGACCAGCACAAGATGATCGCGTCGATCCCCGCGGAGGATCCCGACCTGAAGAAAGACAAGTCGCTCTTCCCGCACGTCGTCCACAACCTCTCGCACCTCTGTTTCGACGCGTACAAGCACTTCAGCTACGACCCGCCCTTGTGGTTGACCGAGGGGCTCGCGCTGTGCATGGAGAAGGAGATCGAGCCGACGTCGACGACGAACGAGGGCGAAGAGGGCGGCAAGAGCGACGTGCGCGGCCCGAAGGACTGGAACGCGGCGGTGAAGAAGCTCGTCGCGGCGGGGAAGCAGAAGCGCCTCGCGCAGCTCCTCCCGATGAAGGAGGTCGCGGAGCTCGACGAGGACGCGAAGCTCACCGCGTGGTCGATGGTGCGCTTCCTCCTCGACGCGCATCCCGAGGCGACGGCGAAGTTCCTCGGCGGCGTGAAGGGGCAGCTCGACGAGCAGGGGTTGCCGACCGGACGCGACCTGCCCGAGCTCCAACGCAAGCTCCTCAAGGAGTGCTGGGGCTGGACGCCCGTCACCTTCGACGAGGCGTGGCTCGCCTGGGTGAGCGCGGCGCCGGCGTCCAAGTGACGCCCCCGGCGGCCCATTTCGCCTGGGAAGCGGGCTTCGGCGCCCCGCTCCAGCGGAAGCCGGCCGCGGTGCGTCGCTCCGGAGCGTGCGTGAGTGCAGCAATCGAAGCTCACGCGATGATCGAGTCCACGTTCTCGCCGCCGACGCGCTCGTGATCTCTACGTGCAATTCCAACGCGTGAATGACGACGTCGGTACCCGCGGACCGCGCTCGTTTCGATATGAAGGAAGAGGAGCACGGCGCAGCAGGACGCCGCTCCGCCCTCGGGGTTCGCCCCGCACGAGGCACACCCGTCCTGCCTGGGGTCGCGAAACCAGTGCCCGGACCGGGGCGCTGGAAGTGAAGAGACGGACCGTCGACCCCAGGCGGGACGTTTGTGCCCCGTGTCGTTTCGGGAGTTCGTCGCCGCCCTCCGCGGTCGGATGCGATCGGCGGCACACGGTCGCCGTCCCGGGCCGCGAAGCGCGCCTCGCACGCTCGAGCGCTTGCCGCGTGCGCGGTCGGTCCGCACGATGCCGCGCCGCCATGGCCGCCAAGGACCCGCCCGTCACGCCGGCGATCCGCTTCCTGCGCGCGCAGGGGATCGCGTACGAGCCGCACCTCTACGACTACGTCGAGAAGGGCGGCACGGCGCGCTCGTCGGAGGAGCTCGGCGTCGACGAGCACGCGGTCGTGAAGACGCTCGTCTTCGAGACGGAGGCGAAGCAGCCGCTCGTCGTGCTGATGCACGGCGACCGCCAGGTCTCGGCGAAGAACCTCGCGCGGCACCTCGGCGTGAAGTCGATCACGCCGTGCAAGCCCGAGGTCGCGGAGAAGTGGACCGGCTACCAGGTCGGCGGCACGAGCCCGTTCGGAACGCGCACGGAGCTCCCGGTGTACGTCGAGCGGACGATCCTCGAGCTCCCGCGCATCTGGATCAACGGCGGAAAGCGCGGCTTCCTCGTCGCGCTCGCGCCGTCCGCGCTCGCGAAGCTCCCGAAGCTCGAGCCCGTCGACGTCGCGATCGAGAAGGTGTGAGAAGCGGGGGCGCCGCGGTCAGGGCGCGCGCTCGACCTCGCGGCGTGCGCGAGTGCGTGCACCCCGCTCGAACGGATCGTGGAGCGGGCGCCAGATGCGGCCCTCGAGGAGTTCGCGCGCGTCGTGCGCGGGCTCGAGCGCTTCGAACTCGCGCGCGTGGCGGCTCATCACGAGCGCGGAGGCGAACGCGTCGAACGCGTCCTCGCTCGACGCGGCCCGGCGCACGAGCGCGGGCTCCTCTCCGTCCGCGTGGTTCGCGAGCCACGCGCGTCGCGCGACGGAGCGCGCCTTGCGCACGGGGCCCGTGAGCTCGCGCGGGTAGATCTCGAGTGCGAGCGGGAAGCGCGGCGGGTCGAAAGGCCACAGCGCGAAGCCCGCGCGCGCGAGCTCGAGCAGGTGCGGCATCCCGCGCACCGAGCCCGTCCCGACCGCGCCCGCGCCGCCGATCTGGAACACCGACTTCGGCGTGATGCCCTGCACCGGCGGCGCGGCGCCTTCCGTCGCGCGGTGGTGCGCGGGGAGCGCCGGTTTGCGCCGTCCGGGGCGGCCCCAGAAGGGGTGCGGACACTCGGCGAGCCAGCGCTCGCCCTCGCGCGCGGCGAGCGCCCACAACGCGCGCGCGTCCGTGCAGGCGCGCGCCTCCGCGAACCAGGCCGGGAACGAGAACGCGAAATCGAGCCCGACGACGAGGCGGCGCTCGACGCGCGCGAGCTCGATCACGTGCGCGACGACCTCGGCCCGCGTGCGTGTGCCCCCCTCGAGCCGCTCGACGCGGCCGTCGCGCGCGACCGCGAGCCAGAGCTTCCGGCGCTCGCCGTGCACCGCGCCGCTCCAATCGACGGCGACGCAGCACGGGGACGGGAGCGAGCGCGCGGACACGCGCGTGAACCTATCCGACGTGCTCGGGGCTCGCGACGGCGCCGCGACGAATCGAGCGCCGCGTGCTCGAGCGCCGCGTGACGCCGTCAGCGGGCGCGGTTCGAAGTCCGCACGGCGTGCGCGCTTTCGAAAAGGAGCGCGTGAGCGGGCTGTTCCGCAGCGCAGCGCTCGCTATCCTCCCCGGGTTCTCCCGACCGGAACGCGGCCTCTCGCCGCGAGCGGCCGGCCGCGGGGGAATCACCCCCGCATGTCCGCCCGTCTCACCGATCTCCTGGTCCATCGCTTCGACGCCGAGCAGCGCCGCCACGGCCGCGAGGCTTTCGACGCCGGCCGCGTCGTCCTCGTCACGCGCGAACCCGGCTTCGTGGTCGCCGAGGTCCGCGGCGACGATCCCGACGACGACGACGCGGTGCGCGACGTCGCTCTGCGCTGGGAAGAGGGCGGGGGCAACCTCTCCGCGGCGTGCACGTGCGACGAGTTCAAGGACTCGCAGGCCTGTGAGCACCTCTGGGCCGTCGTGCTCGCCGCCGACGACGCGGAGCGCGGCCCCGCCGTCGCCGGCGACGAAGTCCAGGACGTCTCGACGCCCCGATCGGCGGCCGCGAAGCGCCTGCGCGACGAGGAATGGCGGCGGCGCGTCAGCGACCTCCACCGCCTCGTCGCCGAATCGCACCGCGATCCGTGGGTCGAAGTGCAGAGCGAGGCGCGGCGCATCGTCTACGTCGCGGACCCGCGCGAGAGCGATCCGCGGGGCGACCTGTGCCTGCAGCTCTTCACCCAGGCGAAGCTCAAGAGCGGGACCTGGGGCGTGCGGCGTCCGTTCGACGTCGCGCGCTCGGAGCTCGACGAGCTCGAGGACCCGCTCGACCGGCTCGTGCTCGGCACGCTGCGCGCGGACGAGCTCGCGGACCCGATGCGTCCGCAGGTCGGCGTGCGCGACGTCGATCTCAACCCGGCGCAGCGCGAGGTGCTCCTCCCGCGGCTCGCGCGCAGCGGGCGGCTGTTCCTCGAGAGCACGACGCGCGAGGAGAACGAGCCCCTCGTGTTCGACGAGGGCGAAGCGTGGACGCCGGCGTTCGCGCTGGCGGCGCACGACGCCGTGCGCGAGGTGAGCCTCGAGGGCGCGCTCGTGCGCGGAGAGGAGCGCATGTCGCTCGAGGAGCCCGCGATGCTCTTCGCCGACGGGTGGATCTTCGCCCGGGGCGCGCTCGGGCGCTTCGATCCGCGCGGCGCGCTCGACCTCGTGCTCGAGCTGCGCGCGAAGGGGCCGATCCGCGCGCCGGTGGAAGCGCGCGCGGAGCTCGAGGCGAGCTTGCTCGAAGCGCCGGGCGGCGCGCGCCTCGAGGTCGCGCGGCCGGCGGCGGCCGCTCCCGACGCGGAGGTGGTCGACGGCGTCGCGCCGCGCCCGCTCCTGCGTGTGCGCGCGCCGCGCATGGAGAGCGAAGACGAGCTCGACTGCACGATCGCGTTCGACTACGACGGCGTCGTCGTCGAGTGCGGCGACGCGCGCGGGCTCGTCAAGAAGTTCGTGTCCGCGGAGAAGGGCGGCACGGCACGTCCCAAGCTCCTTCGTCGTGATTTCGCCGCGGAAAGCGCCCGCCTCGCCGAGTTCCTCGGATGCGGCGGTAATCCCGAACGCTCGAGCCCCGGCACGCGCGACGGTTGGATCGATCCGCGCGACCTGCCCGTGATCGTCAGCGCGCTCCTCGGCCGCGGCTGGGGCGTCGACGCGCAAGGGAAACGCTATCGCCGCGCCGGCGCGGTCAAGCTCTCGATCAAGAGCGGCATCGACTGGTTCGACCTCGAGGGCGGCATCGATTTCGACGGCCAGGTCGCCTCGATGCCCGCGCTGCTCGCCGCGGCGAAGCGGGGTTCGAACACCGTGACGCTCGGCGACGGCTCCGTCGGAATCCTGCCGGAGGACTGGCTCGCGCGCTGGAGCCTCCTCGAGGTCTCGACCGACGTGAAGGGCGATCGCGTGCGCTTCAAGCAGAGCCAAGGTTGGCTGCTCGACGCGCTGCTCGCCGAGCGCGGCGACGTCGACGTCGACGCGGGCTTCCGCAAGTGGCGCGAGCGGCTCGATTCGTTCCGCGGCGTCGACGCGCGCGATGAGCCGAAGGGTTTCCACGGCGAACTCCGCCCCTATCAGCGCGAGGGGCTCGGTTGGTTCCAGTTCCTGCGCGACCTCGGCTTCGGCGGGTGCCTCGCCGACGACATGGGTCTCGGCAAGACGGTGCAGGTGCTCGCTCTGTTGCAGGAACGCGCGAAGGAGAAGGATGCCTCGAAGCCGACGCTCGTCGTCGCGCCGAAGTCGCTGACCTTCAACTGGCGCGCGGAAGCGGAGCGCTTCACGCCGAAGCTCTCGGTGCTCGATTACAGCGGCGTCGACCGCACGAAGCTCGCGCGCAAGGTCGCGCAGAGCGACCTCGTCGTCACGACGTACGGCACGCTCCGACAGGACGCCGCGTTCTTCAAGGACGTCGAGTTCGACTACGTGATCCTCGACGAAGCGCAGGCGATCAAGAACCCGCAGAGCCAGGTCGCGAAGGCCGCGCGGCTCCTGCGCGCCGACCATCGGCTCGTGCTGACGGGCACGCCGGTGGAGAACCACCTCGGCGAGCTCTGGTCGCTCTTCGAGTTCTTGAACCCCGGCATGCTCGGGCGTTCGAGCGCGTTCCGGACGCTCTTCACGGGGCGCGCGGACCTCACGCTCGACGACGACCGGCGCAAGACGCTCGCGCGCGCGCTCAAGCCGTTCTTCCTGCGCCGCACGAAGGAGCAGGTGCTGCGCGACCTGCCCGAGAAGAGCGAGCAGGTCATCTGGTGCGACCTCGACGACCAGGAGCGCGTGGAGTACGACGCGCTCGCCGCGCACTTCCGCGCGACGCTGCTCGCGGGCGGCGGCGAGATCGAGGGCGCGCAGAAGCTCCATGTGTTGGAAGCGCTCCTGCGTCTCCGTCAGGCGGCCTGTCATCCGGGCTTGCTCGACGCCGCGCGGAAGACGGAAGAGGGCGCGAAGCTCGAAGTGCTCCAGCCGCTGCTCGAGGAGATCGTCGAGAGCGAGCACAAGGCGCTCGTGTTCTCGCAGTTCACGAGCTTCCTCTCGATCCTGCGTCCGCGACTCGACGCGGCGGGGTGGGAGTACGCGTACCTCGACGGCTCGACGCGCGACCGTCAGGCGCAGGTCGAGCGCTTCCAGAACGATCCGAAGTGCAAGCTGTTCTTGATCTCGCTGAAGGCGGGCGGGTTCGGGTTGAACCTGACGGCGGCGGACTACGTGTTCCTGCTCGATCCGTGGTGGAACCCGGCGTCGGAGACGCAGGCGATCGACCGCGCGCATCGCATCGGTCAGACGCGGAACGTCATGGCGTATCGGTTGATCGCGCGGGGGACGGTGGAGGAGCGCGTGCTCGAGTTGCAGTCGAAGAAGAAGCACCTCGCGGAGGCGATCCTCTCCGAGGACAACGCGGTCCTGCGCGACCTGACGCGTGAGGACCTCGAGCGTCTGCTGACTTGATCGATGTGGGAAACGCGCCCCGCGGGATGGGCGCGCGACGTTCGGGGGCGCCGCGGGAGCTCCCGCCGAGACGCCTCGACCCCCGACACCGCCGCGTTGCCCGAACGGGCAGCCCCAACCCACCCCAAAGTGCAATCCCCAGGGCGTCGCCTCCGGGCGACCATGCCCCTCGTCCGCTCACCCACCCACCTCCCACGCGCCCACCCATGCTCCACCGATCCACACCCATCCTCGCTCTCGTCTGCCTCGCCGTTCCGTCCGCCGCACAAGGGCTCGTCGCGACGCAAGGCATCCTCGTCGCCACCGACGGCGACGCCGTGCCCGACAACAGCGGCACGCCGATCCCCACCTTCACGTTCGGCGGCTCGAGCGCGCTCGGGAACAACTGCGTGCTCGACGAGACCGGCAACGTCCTCTTCCTCGGCCGCATGACCGACACCGGCGCGACCGTCACGCCCATCGACGAGAAGGCGTACTTCTACGGCTCCTCGCGCGCGACGCTGAAGATGCTCGTGCGCGGCGGCGATCAAGCTCCGGGCATGACGCCGGGCGTCCTGCTCCGCACGGGCTCGGGCATCAGCACCGCGCTGAGCTCGACCGTGCGTCTGAGCCCCGATGGTCGCGCGCTCTGGGGTTCCACCGTGTGGGACAACAACGTGACGATCACGGGACCCAACGACTCCGCGCTCTTCGGCGGGCCGTTCTCCACCCAGTCGCTGCAGGTGCAGCGCAACGACGTCGCTCCGGGCACGGGCGGCGCCACGTTCACTCAGGCGTTCAGCTCGCCGAGCCTCGTCACGACCGGAATCAACAGCCAGGGCCGCCTCTACTTCATGGGCGCGCTCACGAACGGCACGGGTATTCCGCCCGTGAACACGACGTCGGGCACGAACAACCAGGTCGGCATCTGGTCGGGCCTGCCGGGCTCGCTCGAGCTCGTCGCGCGCAAGTCCGACCCCGTCTCCGGAGCGGGTGGAGCGGTCGGCACCGACACGTTCACGACGCTGTCGGCGCTGATGCTCATGAACGACTCGGGTGAGCTCCTCTACGACATCACGTTCTCGACGACGCAGGGTACCCCCGCGGCGGTCGCGGCGAACGACCGCGCGCTGATGGTGCACACGCCGGGCGTCGGCAGCGCGGTGCTCGTCCGCGAAGGCGACGTCGCGCCGAGCACGGGTGGAGCGACGTTCAATGCGATCACCGGCGACGCCTGGGTGCCGCAGATCGCGACGAACGCGTGGACGCGCTCGAGCAAGACGCTCTTCGCGTCCGACCTCCGCGGCGGCGGCGTGATCGCCGGCGTCAACGACCGCGCCGTGTTCGCGGGCGGCGTCGGCTCGCTCGCGCTCGTCGCGCGCCGTAACGATCCGGCTCCGGGAACCGACGGCGTGTTCACGAGCTTCCCGGGCTCGATCTCGAGCACGAACTTCTACAGCCTCGTCAACGACGTGGGCCAAGTCGTGATCCAGGCGACGCTCTCGGGCGGCACGGTGACGACGGCGAACGACTCGGGCCTCTGGACCGGCACGCCGGGCAACCTGCAGCTCGTCGTGCGCGAAGGCCAGACGATGCCGGGCACGGGCGGGAGCATCGCGAGCTCGTTCAGCAGCAGCGTCGTGCACTTCAACGATCGCGGGCAGATCCTCTTCTACACGACGCTCTCGGGCGGCACGACGACGGGTCTCTCGCTGTGGGCGTACGATCCGGGCCTCGGGCTCCTGCCCGTCGTGCTGAACGGCGACCAGGTCGAGATCAGCCCCGGCGTCTTCCGCACGGTCAGCGGTTTCGGCACCGTGCAGAACGGCAACTCGGACGGCGCATCGCTGACGTTCGGTCACGACGGCCGCATCGGTCTGCGCGTCGCCTTCACGGGCAGCACGAACGCGATCATGACCGTGCGTCTGCCGGATCCGATCTCGGGGATCCCGTTCTGCTTCGGCGACGGTCTCGACACCGGCCACACGACGCCCTGCCCCTGCGGCAACACGGGGACGGCGGGCAACGGCTGCGCGAACTCGACGAACGCGAGCGGGGCCAACCTGGCGTCGACGGGTTCGACGTACTCCGACGACGTCGTGCTGAACGGCTCGCTGATGCCGGCGACGTCGTCGTGCATCTACCTCCAGGGCGACGCGCTCGAGGATTCGACCTTCGGCGACGGCGTCCGTTGCGCCGGTGGTTCGCTCGTCCGTCTGCGCACGCGCTTCAACGTGCTCGGCGCGAGCTCGTTCCCCGACTCGACCGACACGATCACGCTGTCGGCGCGCGGCGGCGTGGTGCCGGGCAGCGGCGCGGTGCGCTACTACCAGACGTACTACCGCAACGCGGCGGCGCTCTTCTGCCCGCCGGAGACGTTCAACGTGACGAACGGTCTCGTCGTGACGTGGTGATCGACGGATGACGACGAGTGCGCACCCAGCGGTGCGCGCTCGGAGCGAACGGAGCCGATGGGGCGATCCCGTCGGCTCCGCTTCGTTGGTGGAGACGTCGACGCGGCCCGGCACGAAGGACGGTCCTTGACCCGAGCATCGCGCCCCGTTTCCATGCGTCGTGAACGGCGGTTGTCCGCTCCCTCGACGATGTCCACGCTCCGCACCCAAGGCTCGCGAATCGCCGTGCTCATGCTCGCGCTCGGCGCGTGTCGGACGAGCGGGCCGGAGGTCGCGGGCGTTGCAGGTCCGGTCGGCGCGGGCGAGCCCGCCGAAGCGCGTGCGAGCGCCGCGCAGGACGAGCTCGCGTTGCCGCGGTTCGAGCTCGCGCTGCGCGACTACGCGGGCGCGCCGTTGCGCGGGATCCTGCCGCGCGGAGCCGCCGAAGCGCTCGAGAAGGACCCCTCGCGCGCGCAGCTCGTCCGCGTGCGCGTCGCGTACGTCGAGCGCGCGCTCGAGCTCGGCCTGCCGCTCGATCGCGCCGCGCGCCTGATCGGCTCGCGCGTGGGCGACGCGCCGATCCAGCCGACCGCGCGCCTCGCTCCGGCCGCGCGCCGCGTCGATCCGGCGGAGCTCGACGTGGCACTCGCTCGTCCGGGCGCACCGCGCACGCGCGTCGCGTCGGACGTGATCGCCGCGCTCGTCCGCGGCGCGACGCACGCGGTCGCGCTCGGTCCGGTCGGCGGCAAGAGCACGCCCGCGACGACGTTCGAGCTCGCCCGCGACACGAGCGCCGACGCGCCCGTCGAGCTCTCCGTGCGTTTCGAGGCCGACGTCGAGGTGCGCGACGAGGACGCGGAGGGCGCGCCGCCGCGCAGCGTGGCTTGGAACGAGCTCGTGCTCCTCGACTCCACGCTCGACGAGGGCCATCCGCGCGCGGCGTTCCTCGTGCCCGACCCGTTCACGCCGCGCTCGAGCGCGCCGCGCGGAGCGTTCGTGTTCGACGTCGCGCTCGTCGACGACGCGCCGGAGCGCGCGGGGCTCGTCGCCGGAGCGCTCGACGGGGCGCTCGTCGCCGAGCGGGCGGCCGAGCAGCGGGCGGCGCGCGTCGAGGAGCGCGAGACGCGCGCGAAGGAACGGCGCAACGCGCTCGAGGCGCTCGCGCTGGCCGAAAACCGGCGCGCGGCGCTCGTGTTCCTCGCGGGCGCGACGCGTGCGACGTTTTGCGGCGATCTCGCGCTCGTCGCGGACGATGCGGCGCTCGTGGAGCTCGTCGACACGCTGACGCGCGGCGCGGGCGCGAACGCCGCGCTCGCGGTCGACGAGACGGCGCTCGGCTGGCACCTCGAGCGCGGAGCGTGGAGTTTCCTCCTCGCGAAGCTCGACGCGGAGGGCGCCGTGCCGGCGGAGCTCCGAGGGCTCGCGCTGCGGCGCGCGGGCGAGGTCGCGCGCTCGAGCGGAGCGATCGAGGACTTGCTCGCGACGTGCAAGAGCGCTGCGGAATTCGACGCGCGCCTCGTCGAGGAGAACCTCGCGTACCTCGAGGACGTCCATCCCGAAGGCCGCGTGCGCGCGTTCGATTGGCTCGCGGCACGCGGAATCGAGCCGAAGGGCTACGACCCGCTCGCGTCGCGGGAAGCGCGCGCGAAGGCGCTCGAGAGCGCGGCGGAGCGCACGGGCGGGTCTGCGAACGGCGGACGAGCCGCATCGAGCGCGAACGGAGCGACGCCGCGATGACGCGCGCGAGCGAACTCCGCGACGGAGGACGCGCGTGAGCGCCGCGAAGCCGCGTTCGTGGCGCACGCGCGCGCTCGTCGCGCTCGTGGTGGTCGTCGGCGCGCGGGCGGGGCTCGCGCTCATCTTCCCGTGGATCGTCGAGCGCGGCGCGCGTTCGATCGGGCTCACGAGCGAGTACGAGCACGCGAGCCTCTCGCTCCTGCGCGGGCGGCTCGTCGTGCAGGGGCTGCAACTCCACGATCGCGGCGCGGACGGCGAGAAGACGGGCGAGCCGGTCGTGACGCTCGACTACCTGAACGCGGACGTCGCCATGCTGCCGCTCCTCGTCGGCCGCGTGCGCGTGCAGCGGCTCGACGTCGACGGGCTCGAGGTGCGCGCGGCGCGCGACGCGAACGGGCGCGTCGATTGGGTTGCGCGCCTCGGGCTCGACGTCCCCGTGCCCGCGCTGAGCGCGGCGGAGCGCAAGGAGGCGATCGAAGCCGCGTTCCAGCGCGCGCTCGAGCCCGCGGAGCTCGCGCCGCCGATCGCGATCGATCGCCTGCGCGTGCAGCGCGCGGTGCTGCGCGTGCGCGACGACGCGGTGACCCCGCCGTTCGTGGCGGAGGTGCAGTGCGACGTGCGGCTCTCCGACCTCGGCTCCGAGACGACGCCCGCGAAGCTCGACGTCGTCGTGCGCGCGCCGGAATGGCTCGGCGGGCTCGCGCTCGAAGCGCAGGGCGCCGCGGGCGGAGCGTTCGCGCACGCGACGGGTTCGGTGACGCTGGACGACCTGCGCTTCGAGCCCTTGCGCGCGGAGCTCGCGGCGCTCGGTCTCGAGCCGGACGGGAAACGCGCGGACGCGCGCCTCGGCTTCGAGCTCGCGGCGGCCCCGTCCGTGCGCGAGCCGTATTCCTCGACGAATTCGCACTGGGCGCACGTCGCGCATCCCGAGCTGTTCGACGGCAGCGTGAAGACGCGCCTCGCCCTCGGCGACGTCGCGTTCGAGGTGGACGGCGAGGCGCGCGCGAAGCTCGAGCGCATCGTCCTCGACGCCGATGCGCTCTCGAGCGCGCTGCAGCTCGGAGTGCGCGCGGACGTCGCGAACGGAGAGCTCGTGCTCGACCGGCGGGCCGACGGCGCGATCGCGGCGCTCGGCGTACGCACGCTCGTCGCGCCGCCGACGAGCGCGCAGGAAGCAGTCGCGACGAGCGATGACGCGGGTTCGAACCGAGCGACGAACACGGGTGGTGCGGGTGCGGGTGGAGCGGGCTCCGCGTCGTCTTCGAACGCGAACGAGGGCGCCTCGGAGTTGCTGCGCGGGCGCACCTGGATCCTCGGGCGAACCACGCTGAGCTCGCTCGTGCTCCGCTGGCGCGACGCGGCGACGACTCCGCACGCGGCGCTCGAGCTCGCGCTCGAGTCGGCCGAGCTCGCGGAGACCGCGGGAGAGCCCGAGCACCTCGAGCTCCGCTCGACGTGGCGCGCGCGGGCACCGGGCTGCTTCGAAGCGATGAACGGCGAGCTCGAGGCGACCTCGTCCGGTCGAGGCGGCGCCGTGACCTGTCGTGTCGAGGGACGCGAGATCACGCTCGCAGCCCTCGCGCCGTATCTCGCGAGCGCGGAGCTCGAGTCGGACCTCGCGCACGGCGGCCTCACCGCCGCGCTCTCGACCTCGATCGAGCCCGGTGCGAACAGCGGATGGAGCGTGTCGACGGAGTTGCGCGAGCTCGTGCTCACGGACGGCGAGCGCGAGCTCGCGAGCGTGCGCGGCTTGCGCTGCGGCCCCGCGGCGATCGACGAGGACGGCGCGCGGATCTCCGTCGGCGGAGTCGCGCTCGGTGCTCTGAACGTCGCCGTCCAGCGCGATGCCGAAGAGCGCATGCACGTGCTCGGCGTGCGGACGAAGCGTGGCGCGATCGCGAAGGACGCGGGACCGAAGTCGTCGACGCCCAAGGTCACCGCGCCGAACGGCACGGGGCTCACCGCGCTCCCGCGCATCGAGCTCGGTCCCGTCTCGATCGACGACGCGCGCCTCACGCTCGTCGACGAAAGCGTCACGCCGCGCTTCGAGCTGCGCGACGCGTCCGCGCGCGCGACGCTCGAGCCGCTCGTGTTCGGCGGCGCGGCCGACGGCGCGCCGGAGAACGTCGCGAAGCTGCGCGTCGAGCTCCAGGCGAAACCGCTCCTGACGCAGGCCGTCGTCGTGGGCAACGTCCGCGCGAAGCCCGGTCCGCTCGACGTCGCGACGCACCTCGAGCTCACCGCGGGGCTCCTCGACACGCGCGGGCTCGCGCCGTACTTCGCGGGGAGCGCGGTCGCGCCCGTGCTCGCGCAAGGCCGCACCGCGGCGACGCTCGACCTCGCGGCGCGCGCGACGGACGGCGGGCTCGCGCTCGACGCGCGCGTGCCGACGGCGTGGATCGCGGACGGCGAGGAGCGGCTCGCGACGCTCGAAAACGCCGCCGTCGTCGGCGTGCTCGCGGCCGACGGATGGCGCGGCGAGCGCGCGGAGCTCGCCGTGAAGGACCTGCACGCATCACGCGCGAAGGACGGGACGCTGCGCGCGTTCGGTGTGGAGATCGCGCCGGAGTCGGCGACGACGAACGCGCAGGCCGAGGACGCAACCGCGCCCTCGCGCACGCCGCCTGGGATCGCGCTCGCGCGTGCGCTCGACTGGCCGAAGCTCGTGCTCGGGAACGTCGCGGTGCGCGCGGAGGCGGCGTGGCGCGACGACGCGCTCGCGACGCCGTTCGCGCAGCGCGTCGTGCTCGAGGCGCGCGCTCCGGCGCTCGCCGTCGGTCCGGGCGCGCCTTCCAGCACGTGGAGCGTCGAGGTCGCGGCGCCGGACCTCGCGCGGCGCATCGCGTTGCAAGGACAGGCGACGCTCGACCCCGAGCGCTTCGAGCTCACCGGCGCGCTCGAGGCGGACGGGCTCGACGGCGCGCGCGCGTCGAGCTACCTCGCGCCCGACGTCGCGTGCGAGCTCGCGTCGGGTTCCGCGCGCGTCGACTTCGGCGCGAGTTGGGTGCGCTCCGGGCCCGCGGCGTGGACGTTCGGGCTCGCGCTGCCGCGCGCGAGCGTGACGAGCGGCAGCGACGCACGTGCGCTGCTCGAGGTCGCGAACGGCGCGCTCGACGTGAACGTCGCGTTCTCACAAGACGGCGAGCTCGCCGCGCTCGACGTCGAGCGCGCGCGGCTCGCGGCGAGCGTCGACGCGGAGCGCGACGCGAAGGGAGCCTGGCACGCGTTCGGGCTCGTCGTCACTCCGCCGCCGGGAGCCGGAGCTTCGACCACGAGCGACACCCCGACGACGTCCGCCGGGTCCGGGGCTCCGACGAACGCGAGCGTCTCGGCCTCCGACGCGAACGCGCGACCGACCGCTCCGACGGCGCGCGCCGCGACCCCGTGGCCGCGCATCACGCTCGGCGAGTTCGGCGTCGCGCTCGCCGCGCACGTCCGCGGGCTCGAGCCGGACGGCGCGCCGCTCGAGGCCAAGCTCGCGCTCGGCACGCGCGCGCCGCTGACGCTGTTCGATCGCGAGCCCGAGAAGCTCCCCGCCGGCGCGTTCTTCGTCGAGGGCTCGGCGCCGCCGCTCGTCGATCAGGTCGCGGTCGAGACCGTGCTCGCGCCGTTCGCCGACGTGCCGACGCTCGACGTGCGCGCGGCGCTGCGCGGGCTCCACGGCGACGGCGTGACGAAGCTCCTCCCGAGCCTCGCGGCGAAGCTCGACGGCAGCGCGCTCGTCGACGGCGTCGCGACGGCGCACGCGCGCGTCGAGTTCGTCCCGCCCGTGCGCCCGCCCGGCACAGCGCGCGTCGCGTTCGACCTCGGGCGCGGGTTCGGCGCGCGAGTGACGATCGACGAGCTCGCGCTGCGCGAGACGCCCGACGGACGCGTGCTCGCGGGCCTCGAGAGCGCGAATGCGACGATCGACCGCTTCGAACCGAGCACCGGCGCGCTGCGCGTGAAGAGCGTCGAGCTCGTGAAGCCGACCGCGCGCTTCGAGCTCGGTGCGGACGGCCTCCGCGCGTTCGGGGTCCGCTTCGTTCCGCAGGCGGCATCGACGGCGAACGCGGAGAACACGTCGAACCCGGCGACGGTCGCGAACGCGCCGACGACCGCCGCGAGCGTCGCCTGCGGTCCGACCGGATCGAAGGCCGCGCTCTCGATCGAGCGCTTCGCCGTCAACGGTCTCGACGTCGTGCTCACCGACACGACGACCACGCCGCCGACCGTGCTGCCGCTCACGGGCCTCGAAGCCGAGGTCAAGCACTTCACGTCGCGCGCGTTCGTCGAGCCGACGCCGATCACCTTCCACGCGTTCCTCGAAGCCGGCGCCGTCGACGTCCGCAAGCGGGCGAAGAGCTCCTCGATGCTCGCCGGCGTGCTCGGCGCGACGGGCAAGCTGATCACGGGCCAAGAGGACAAGGCCGAGCTCGAACGGCGCCCGCTCTTCGACGAGCTCGCGCTCAAGGGCCGCCTCACGCTCGCACCGAAGCCGACGGGTTGGATCACGCTCGACGTCGGCGCGCTCGAGCTCGCTCCGTTCGCGGGCCTCGCGCGTCCGTCGGGCGTCGAGCTCGGCGACGGCGAGCTCGATCAAGCGCTGCGGTTGCGCTTCCAAGGCGAGCGCGGCGTCACGGTCGAATCGACGTCGACGTTCCGCGAGCTGCGGCTCTCCGAGCCCGCCGACGGCCCGATCGCGCGCTACCTCGCGCTGCCGGCGCCGCTCGACACCGTGCTCTATCTCCTCGAGGACGCGGAGGGCGCGCACCGGATCCCCGTCTCGTTCCACGTCGGCGAAGCGGGCCTCGAGACGGGCGAGCTCGTGAGCGCGGGAACGAGTGCGATCGGTTCGATGATCGGACGCGCGGTCGCGAGCTCGCCGCTGCGCGTGCTCGGCGGCGTCGGCGGGATCCTTGGGATCGACCTCGGCGGCGGTGAACCGGCGGAGCGCACGCTGCGCGTCGAGTTCGAGCCCGGCGACGCGCACCTCCCCGCCGCGGTGAAGGAGCCGCTCGCCGCGCTCGCGCGCGACGTGATGCCCGACGCGGATCGCGTGCTCGTGCTCGAAGCGACGCTCGGCGAGGAGGATCGCGCGCGCGCGGAGAAGCTCGCGAACCCGCCGCGCACGGACGTCGAGGCGTACGTCGCGCGCCTGCGGCAGGAAAAGGCCGAGCTGCTCCGGCGCGAGCAGGAGCTCGCCGCTGCCGCGCGCGTGCACTGGTCCGTCGACCGCGTCGCGGAGGCGCGAGCGGCGGGGGACGAGCTCCGCGGGCTCGAGCGCGAGCTCGCGCGGCTCGAGGCGTCGCTCGACGCGCTCGGCGAGCTCCTGCGCGTCGGCGCGGAGAAGCACCAGGACGCCCGCACGCGCGCCGCGGCGCTCGAGATCGCGAACGCGCGGCTCGCGACGCTGCGGGCCTTCCTGTCCGAGACCGGGGTGCCGATCGCGCGGATCGAGGTGCGTCGGGCGAAGTTCGACCCCCAGGCCGGGCCCGGCGGAGCGCTCGTCTCGACGAAGCGCCGCGCGGCCCGCTGAGGGCCGGCGGGAGCGCGCGGGGACCCGTTCGGGGTCCCGACCCGGGGTCGGAAGCCCCGCTCAGAAAGCGCCCGGCGGCCACAAGTCGGTCGATTTACGTTCCAGAATTCGCCCATCTGGTCGAATTTCGGGCCGGAATCGCCATCCAGACGGCCGACCTGGCCGTATCGTCTGGCGTGAAAGCCCAAATCGACATGGAAACCTACCTCACCAGTTCCGAGGTCGCCCGGCTCCTCGGGGTCGCCCCGAGCAGCATCAAGCGCTGGACGCAGGCCGGCCTCCTGAAGTGCGTCACGACGCCGGGCCGCCACCGGCGCTTCACCCGCGAGCAGGTCGACGACTTCGCCCGCCTCCACCGCGAGCTCCGCCGGAACACGCCGCTCCACGACGGAGCCGACTGGATCCAGCTGCTCCTCGACGCCGAGAGCAGCATGGAGGTCCACGCGGAGCTCCTCTCCGAGCGCGTCCGCCAGGGCTCGTGGCACGCCGTCGCCGATCACCTCGGCGGCGTGCTCCGCGACCTCGGCGAGCGCTGGCAGCGCGGCGAGATCAGCGTGCTCGACGAGCATCGCGCGTCCGAGCGGCTCGCCCGCGCGCTCGCCGCGTGCGCCGAGTCGATCCCGATCTCGAAGCAGGCGCCGCAGGCGTTCCTCGCCGTCGCGAACGGGGACGAGCACACGCTCGGGCTCAACCTCGCCGAGCTCTGCCTGCGCGAAGCGGGGTGGGGCGTCGTGTGGGGCGGTCGCAGCCTCCCGCTCGACGAGATCCTCGCGCGGTTGCAGGACGGCGGGCTCGGGCTCGTCGGTCTCTCCGCTTCGATCCGTTCGAACGAGAGCCAGCACCTGCGCTCGATCGTCCAGCGGCTCGCCGCGGCGTGTCAGGCGTCGGGCGCGTACCTCGTGCTCGGCGGAAGCGGCGCGTGGCCGGAGTTCCCCGAGTACGCGGGGCGCGTCCACCGCATGAAGGACTTCACGTCGCTCCACGAGTTCCTCCTGTCGAGCAGCGACTGAGGTCCCCGTGTCCGGCGTTCCTTGGAACTTGCTCGCGGCAGGTTGGGCCGCGCTCGCCGTCGCGTTCGCGCTGCTCTGGCTCCGCCAGCGCGCGACGCGCGACGCGACGTCGGTCGACGTGCTGTGGGCGGCGGGGCTCGCGTTCCTCGCGGTGCTCTTCGCCGTCTCCACCGACGGCGAGCCCGCGCGGCGCGCCCTCGTCGCTCTGCTCGCGGGCGGAGCGACGACGCGCCTTGCGCTCCATCTCGCGCTCGACCGCGCGAAGAAGCCGGTCGAGGACGGCCGCTACCGCGCGCTGCGCGAGCGCTGGGGCGCGAACGCGGATCGGAACTTCTTCGTGTTCTTCCAGGCGCAGGCGCTGCTCGACGCGCTCCTCGCCGTTCCGTTCCTGATCGCGTGCGCGAGCACGGCGCCGATCGGCGCGCTCGATTTCGCGGCCGCGGGCCTCGCGCTCGTCGCGCTCGTGGGCGAAGCGGTCGCCGACGGACAGCTCGCGCGGTTTCGGCGAGAAGCCCAAAACCGCGGTCGCACGTGTCGCGTAGGTCTCTGGCGTTACTCGCGCCACCCGAACTACTTCTTCCAATGGCTCCTGTGGTGCGCGTACGCGCTCTTCGCGCTCCACGCGCCGCTCGGATGGATCGGGATCGCGAGCCCCGCCGCGATGCTCTTCCTGATCCTCCGCGTGACCGGCATCCCGCCGACCGAGGAGCAGGCGCTGCGCTCGCGCGGCGACGACTACCGCGACTATCAGCGCACGACGAGCGCGTTCGTGCCGTGGTTCCCGAAGACGAGGACGACGTGATGCAGCTTCAAACCGTGATCGAAACCGGGCGCGTGCCCGACCTCGCCCTGCGCATGGGCATCCGCCGTCTGCTCGCGAAGCGGCTCGCCGACGAAGCGCGCGGCGGCGACGTCGAGGCGCAGCAGCGCGCGTTGATGGCGCTCGTCGCGAAGAAGAGCGCGGGCCCGATCGCGCACCACGTGCAGGACGCGAACCGTCAGCACTACGAGGTGCCGACGTCGTTCTACCAGCTCGCGCTCGGGCCGCGGCTCAAGTACTCGAGCGCGCTCTGGGCCGAGGGCGTGACGACGCTCGCGCAGGCCGAGGAAGCGATGCTCGCGCTCACGTGCGAGCGCGCGCGGCTCGCCGACGGGCAGGAGGTCCTCGAGCTCGGCTGCGGTTGGGGCTCGCTCTCGCTGTGGATGGCGGAGCGCTATCCGCGCTCGCGGATCCTCGGCGTCTCGAACTCGGCGACGCAGCGCGCGTTCATCGAGAAGGAGCGCGACCGGCGCGGGCTCTCGAACCTGGAGATCGTCACGCGCGACGTCAACGCGTTCGAGACCGAGCGCCGCTTCGACCGCGTCGTGTCCGTCGAGATGTTCGAGCACCTCTCGAACTGGCGCGAGCTCTTCCGCCGCGTCGCGGGCTGGATGCGGCCCGACGCGCTCGCGTTCGTGCACGTCTTCACGCACGAGAAGTTCGCCTACGAGTTCCAGACGGAAGGCGAGGACGATTGGATGGGCCGGCACTTCTTCACGGGCGGCGTGATGCCCTCGGACGACCTGCCGCTCTACTTCCAGCGCGACCTCGCGCTCGCCGACCACTGGCGCGTCAACGGCACGCACTACGGCCGCACGGCGGAAGCGTGGCTCGCGAACCTCGACGCCAACACGCGTCGCGCGCTGCCGATCCTGCGCGACACGTACGGCGCGGGGCGCGAGCGCGCGTGGCTCGAGAACTGGCGCGTCTTCTTCATGGCGTGCGCGGAGCTCTGGAACTACCGCGAAGGGCGCGAGTGGCTCGTCTCCCACTACCTGTTCGAGCGCGCCGACCGGCGCGGGTGAGGCTCGCCATGCGCATCGCCGTCATCGGGAGCGGGATCTCGGGCCTCGTCGCCGCGCGCGAACTCGCGCGCGAGCACGACGTGCACGTCTTCGAAGCGGGCGAGCACGTCGGCGGGCACACGCACACGCACGAGCTCCAGCTCGACGGCCGGCGCGTGAACGTCGACTCCGGCTTCATCGTCTTCAACGAGAAGACCTACCCCGGCTTCTGCGCGCTCCTGCGCGAGCTCGGCGTCGAGTCGCGCGAGAGCGACATGGGCCTCTCGATCCGCTGCGAGCGCACGGGCTTCGAGTACAACGGCCGCGACCTCGACACCGTCTTCGCACAGCGCTCGAACGTCCTCAGCCCGACGTTCCACCACATGTTGCTCCAGATCCTGCGCTTCCACCGCGAGGCGCCGGAGCTGCTCGAGAACGGCTCCGAGCTCACGGTGCGCGAGTGGCTCGACGCGAAGCGCTACGGACGGCGCTTCCGCGAGCACTACCTCGAGCCGATGGCCGCCGCGATCTGGAGCGCGCCGCTCGCGGACGTGCAGGCGTTCCCGGCGCGCTTCCTCGCGCGCTTCCTGCACAACCACGGCATGCTCCAGGTCGACGGCCGCCCGCAGTGGCGCACCGTCGTCGGGGGCTCGAGGAGCTACGTCGCGCCGCTCTGCGCGCCGTTCCGGGACCGCATTCGTCTGCGGACGCCCATCCGCACGATCGTGCGCAGCTCGCTCGGCGTCGAGCTCGTGTGCGCGAGCGACGAGCGTCAGCACTTCGACCACGTCGTGATCGCGACGCACACGGACACGGCCCTCGCGCTCCTCGCCGCGCCGACGCGCGCCGAGCGCGAGATCCTCGGCGCGATTCGCTATCAGAAGAACGAGGCCGTGCTCCACACGGACGCGAGCTTGATGCCGAAGCGCGCGAAGTGCTGGGCGAGCTGGAACTGCCACCTCGGCGACCCCGCGAAGCGCGATGCGTCCGCTCCGGTCGCTGTGACGTACTGGATGAACCGACTGCAGGGACTCGAGCTCGACACGCAGGTCTTCGTGACGCTGAACGCGTCCGAGTCGATCGATCCCGCGAAGGTCCTCCGCCGCATGACCTACGACCACCCGCAGTTCGGCCTCGGGTCGCCCGCCGCGCAGGCGCGCCGCGACGAGCTGCAGGGCGTGCAGCGCACGTGGTATTGCGGCGCGTACTGGGGCTTCGGCTTCCACGAGGACGGGTTGCAGAGCGGGCTCGCCGTCGCGCGCGCGATGGCCGCGCGCCTCGCGCGGGAGCGGGTGGTCGCGTGAACAGCGCGTTGTACGTCGGACGCGTGTCGCACCACCGGATCCGTCCGGTGGAGCACGCGTTCACCTACCGCCACTTCTTCTTGTTCCTCGACCTCGACGAGCTCGACCGCGTCTTCGCCGGCCGCTGGCTGTGGAGCGTCGAGCGCGCGAACCTCGCGAGCCTGCGCCGCGCGGACCTCCTCGGCGATCCATCGCGCTCGCTCGCCGACTGCGTGCGCGACCGCGTCGCGGCGGACCTCGGCCGGCGGCCGAACGGCCCCGTGCGCGTCGCGACGCAGCCGCGCCTCTTCGGCTACGCGTTCAACCCGGTGTCGTTCTACTTCTGCTACGCGGAGGACGGGCGCACGCTCGACGCCGTCGTCGCCGAGATCACGAACACGCCCTGGAACGAGCGGCACGCCTACGTGATGGACGGACGCGCGCGCGTCGGGTCGACGCTGCGCGCGCGCTTCCCGAAGGCGTTCCACGTGTCGCCGTTCCTCCCGATGGACCTCGAGTACGCGTGGGAGCTCGCCGAGCCCGGCGACGAGCTCGTGATCCACATGCAGGACCTCGAGCGCGGCGAGTGCGTCTTCCGCGCCGATCTGCAGCTCGAACGACGGCCGATCACGAGCGGGGCGCTCGCGGGCCTCCTCGCGGCGTTCCCCGGCTTCTCGCTGCGCACCGTCGCGGCGATCTACCTGCAGGCGTTGCGCCTCAAGCTGAAGGGCGCGCCCTTCTTCGATCACCCCAAGTGGAAGGCCGGACAGGCCGGAGCATCCCTGTGACGAACGGACACGCCCTCACGCGCGACACGACGTCGCGCCTCCCCGAGCTCCACCTGCAACGCGCGGAAGCGCACGACGAAGCGCGGCGGTCGGCGCGCGGAGCGAGCGTCCTCGAGCGCATCGCGCGCGCGGCGCTCCACGCGCGACTCGCGCGCATCACGTGGGGCCGGATCGAGCTCCGCGACGCCGACGGCGCGTGGAGCTTCGGCACGGCGGCGGAAGGAGCTCCCGACGTGCACGTGGACGTGCGCGACGCGAGCCTCTACCTCGACGTCGCGGCGCGCGGCACGGTCGGCGCGGGCGAGGCGTTCATGGCCGGCGCGTGGACGTGCGACGACCTGGTCGGCATCGTGCGCGTGTTCGTCCGCAACCGCGCCGTGCTCGACAGCATGGAGCGCGGGGTCGCGCGCGCGGGAGCGTGGGCGCTGAAGCTGTGGCACGCGCGCCGCGACAACACGCGCGCGGGCTCGCGCAGCAACATCGCGCACCACTACGACCTCGGGAACGAGTTCTACGGCCTGTTCCTCGACTCGACGCGCATGTACTCGTGCGCGTGGTGGCCGCGTCCGGAGATGACGCTCGAGGAAGCGCAGCTCGCGCGGCTCGACCGCATCTGCGACAAGCTCGAGCTCGGCCCGCGGGATCACCTGCTCGAGATCGGCACGGGTTGGGGCGGGCTCGCGGTGCATGCCGCGCGCACGCGCGGGTGCCGCGTGACCACGACGACGATCTCGAAGGAGCAGCACGCGTTCGCGCTCGAGCGCGTGCGCGCGGAAGGGCTCGAGGGGCGCGTCGAGGTGCTCCTGTCCGACTACCGCGACCTGCGGGGCACGTACGACAAGCTCGTCTCGATCGAGATGATCGAGGCCGTGGGCGAGCGCTGGCTCGACACGTACTTCGAGCGCTGCGACGCGCTGCTCCGGCCGAACGGATTGATGCTGCTGCAGTCGATCACGATCCGCGATCAGCACTACGAGCAGGCGCTGCGCGCGGTCGACTTCATCCAGCGGCACGTGTTCCCCGGCAGCTTCATGCCGTCGATCGCGGCGCTGTCGGAGCGCGTCGCGCGCAAGACCGACATGACGATCGCGCACCTCGAGGACATCGGACCGCACTACGCGCGCACCCTGCGCGAGTGGCGCGAGCGCTTCCTCGCGCGGCACGAGGACGTGAGGGCGCTCGGGTACTCCGACGAGTTCCAGCGGATGTGGGAGTTCTACCTCGCGTACTGCGAAGGCGGGTTCGAGGAGCGCGCGCTCGGCGACGTCCAACTCCTCTTGCAGAAGCCGCTCGCGCGCCGCGTTCCGTTCGGAGCGGCGTGACTCGGACGCGATGAAGGCGCTCGCGAACTTCGTCGGCTTCCAGGCCGTGTGGTTCGCGTGCGTGCTCGGCGCGGCGCGCGGCGCGGGTTGGATCGGCGTCGTGGCTGCGCTCGTGTTCGCCCTCGCGTGCCTCGAGCCCGGTCGACGTGCGCGCGCGTTCGCGGCGCTCGTCTGCGTCGGCGCGCTCGGCTGCGGCGTCGACTCGCTCGAGCGCGCGGCGGGCTGGATCGAGTACGCGAGCCCCGGCCTCGGCGGCGCGTGGCCGTCGGCGCTCGCGCCGGCGTGGATCGTCGCGCTGTGGATCGCGTTCGGCGCGACGTTCCGGCTCTCGATGCGCTGGCTCGACGCGTATCCGGTCGTCAGAGTGCTCTTCGCGCTCGTCGGCGCGCCGGTGTCGTACCTCGGCGCGGAGCGGCTCGGTGCCGTGGCGATCCAGGGCGACCGACCCGCGTCGCTCGCGTGCCTCGGGCTCGCGTGGGCGCTCGGGTTCCCGCTCGCGTGGCTCGTCGAGGCGCGTGTGCGCGGCGCGGCGAACGAGCGTCGCTGAGCGCACGCTCGCGCGGAGCGTCAAGCCTCGCGCGCGGCGCTGCGAAGTTCGTCGAGCAGGCGGTCGAGGTCCGCGAGCGTCGTGAACGGGTTGATCAACGTCGTGCGCAGCCACAGCGCGCCGTCGAGGCGCGTCTGAACGAGATAGAAGCGCTTGCGGGCGAGCAGGCGCTCACGCAAACGGGCTTGGAGCGCGTCCAGGTCGCCGGCGCCGCGCGGAGCGTGACGGAAGCACACGATGTTCGCCTGCGGCTCGACCGCGAGCTCGAAATCGTCGGCCGCACGCAGGCGCTCGGCGAACGCGCGTGCGAGGTCGAACGAGCGCTCGACGTGCCGCGCGAGCTCGTCGCGGCCGACGCATTCGAGCAGGAGGTACAGCGGCAGCGTCAACATGCGCTTCGTGCACTCGAGCGTGCGCTGCGCTTGGTCCCACGCGTTCCCCGCGAAGAGGTACGACGCCTCCTGCGCGAACGTCGCCCACGAATCGCGGCCGCGCCGGAACAGCACCGCGGTCGAGAGCGCGGGCACGAGCAGCATCTTGTGCGCGTCCGCGACGACGGAGTCCGCGCGCTCGATGCCCGCGACGAGCGCGCGGTACTTCGGCGACAGCGCCGCGGGCGAGCCGTGCGCTCCATCGACGTGCAGCCAGAGCCCTTCGCGCGCGCACACGTCCGCGACGCGCTCGAGCGGGTCGAACGCGCCCGTCGCCGTCGTGCATGCGCTGCCGACGACGCCGAGCACCTGGAATCCCTCCGCACGGGCACGCGCGAGCCGCTCCTCGAGCGCGTCGACGCGCATCCGGTACTGCGCGTCGACCGCGACGCCGAGCGCGCCGTCGCGGCCCCACCCGAGGATGCGCGTCGCGCGCGCGATCGAGTAGTGCGCCTGTTCGCTGACGAGCACGCACAGTTGCGGCTTCGCGCGCGTGCCGTGCTCCCACGCCGAATCGCCGGCGCGTAGCTCGCGCATCGCGAGCAGCGCGGTGAGGTTGCCGATCGAGCCGCCGCTCGTGAACACGCCGTCGGCGTCGGCGGGGAGGCCGAACTCGCGCGCGAACCACGCCACGAGCTCGCGCTCGATCGCCGTCGCGGCCGGGCCCATCTCGTACACGGCCATGCCGTTGTTGAGGAAGCCGGCGACGAGCTCGCCGAGGGCCGCGATCGGGTGCGGCGCGGACACTTGGTGCCCGACGTAAGCGGGATGGTGCAGGTGGTTCGAGCGCGCGAGCACGTCCTCGACGAGCGCCGGCAGCGCGTCGAGCCCGCGCGGCGTCGCGGAGAGCCGCCAGTGCGCGCGCTCCGCATCGGTGTCGACGCGCGGGAGCGCCGTGAGCTCGCGTCGGCGCGCGCGCTCGAGGTGCTCCGCGAGTCGATCGACGAGCGCGTGGCCCGCGCTGCGGAACGCGTCGGGGGAAAACGTGGGTCCGGGCGAGCCGGCGGAGCCGTTCATCCGCGTCAGGATGCCGTGACGTGTGCGGCGTGGCGAGCGCACGTCGGTCGGGGGCGGGCTTTCCGTCGACTTCCGACGCCCTTCCGACGAGCTCGCTAGGATGGCGCGCGCCATGGCCAACTTCCTGAGCTTCGACATCGAGATCGCGAACGTGTTCACGCTGCGTCCCGGCGAAGACCTCGATCGGTACGCGCCCTTCGACGTCTCCGTCGCGGCGGTCGCGCACGAGAACGGCACCGTTCGTCACTGGCACGCGACGGACGCGCGCGGCAAGCCGACGGGGACGCTCGACGCGCGGCTCGCGCGGGAGGTGCTCGAGTACCTGCGCGAGGCGCAGCTCGGGGGGACGCGCGTGTTCGCGTGGAACGGACTCTCGTTCGACCTGCGCTGGCTCGCGCACGCGGCGCACGACAAGGCGCTCGCGCGCGAGGTGGCGATGGAGCTCTACGACCCGATGTTCCAGTTCGCGACGATGCGGGGGTTTCCGATCGGGCTCGCGGCGGTCGCGGACGGGCTCGGGATCGCGCAGAAGAAGCTGATGTCCGCCGACCAGGCGCCCGTCGAGTGGAGCCGTGGGAATCACCAGGTCGTGCTCGACTACGTCGCGGGGGATTGCACGCTGACGAATCGAGTGGTCGCGGCGATCGAGTTCGAGCGGTGCGTGCGGTGGCGGACGAAACGCGGCGACGTGAAGACGGAGCCGATGCGCGTGCTGCGGCAGGTGAAGGACGTGATGCAGGATCCGGCGCCGGATCAGTCGTGGATGAGTGAGCCGCGGGCGCCGAGCGCCTATTGGGCGTGGTTGCAGGACGAGCGCGCGGCGAGCACCTGAGGTTCGCGGCACCACCCGTCCCGTCCGCGGCGCGCACTTCTCTCCTCCGCGGGGATCGCGGAGCACGAGCGCCCGTCGAGCTCGATCACCACACGATGCTCACGGCATTCGTCACGTTGAACGTGGCCGGTGTGCAGAAGGGCGCTGCGTTCCGGTAGTACGTCTGGTAGTGCCGAACGTCGCCGCTGCACGGCATCGTGAGCGACGCGGCCGAAAGCGTCGTGAGCGAGCCGGGAGCGGGGAAAGCCGAGGCGCCTCCGACGTTCACGCGCGTTGCGAGGCGGCGCAGCGCTCCACCGATGCAGAGGACGCCATCCCCGAACGGCGTGCCGCCGAACGTTGTCGCCGTGCCCGAGAGGTAGATCGCGGAGGAGCTCGCGGGCATGAACTGCCCGAAGAGCACGACGTTGTTCGCACACCCCGTGCCCGCGGCCGAGAGCGCCGCTCCTGCGCCGACCGAGTTCGGGCACCCGCGTCCCGCGCCGCCGGGACCGCACGGGCAGGGCGTGGTCACGACTGGATCGAGTCCGTCGCCGTAGCAGAAGCCCCAGATGTCGTTGCGCGTGTCGACGTCGAACGAAAAGAAGAGCACCTGGAACGGTGCCGCCTTCATCGCGGTGAGCGGCGTCACGACGAGGCCGTCGCTGATCGTGAACGCGAGCGCGAGACCGCTCGCCGCGCTCGCGTTCGCGATCCAGTCCGGGAAGTCGAGGACCGGCGATGAGAGCGCGTCCTCGTCGGGGTTCGCGTCGCCGAGGTGCGTCGCCGTGTTCGCGTCGGAGAGCGCGAGGTAGTAGCGGCCTGGGAGCAGGTTGCGCACGAGACGCGATTGCCCCGAGGCGCCTCCTGGTCCTTCGTCGTCGTTGTGCCCCGAGAGCACGGGTGCGAAGTTCGCGTCGAGCAGCGTGAGCTCCGTGTCGGCCGCCGAAAGTCCAACCGTCGTCACCGTGATCGGTCCGGGACGGAACGTGCCCGCGATCGGGATCGGTGTCACCGGCGTCGAGCTCAGCCCCGCCGAATACGTCGCGGTCGTCAGCGGCGTTCCGCGCACGGAGAGGTAGAGCTCCTCGGACTGTCCGATTCCGTACCACAGGTTCGCCGTGCCGCCCGGGACGACCGAGGTCGACTGGAACGCGACGTCGGAGCCCGCGACGGGCGCGCCCGCCACCTGCGCGAGTCCGCGCAGATCGCTTGCGTGCCCCGCGATCCCGGAATGGAGCAGGAAGCGGTTCTCGTGCAGGCCGGGACCTTGCGGACAGACCTGGATGCGCCACACGTCGATCGACGCGGGGCCGGGGAGCGCGCTCGACCCGGTCGTCGTTCCGACGAGCAGGTCGCCGGGCGCGAAGCACACGACCGGTGTGGTCGCGGTGGGCTTCGTCTCATTGGGCTCGACCTCGGGCGTGATCGTCTGGGCGTGGAGTGAGGCGGAGAGAGCGAGGAGAACGAGTGCGGAGTGTGCGACGTGCATGGGACACCTGCTCGACCATCGAGACCGCCGGAACCCGGACAGCGGACTCGCACCGAGGAGAAGTGCGTCTGCGGCGCGCTCGTGGAGGGAAAAGCCACGGATCCTGGGGCGGTCCGGCCGAGCGCGCGCGACGCGTGCGCCTCCGCGCCGGGCTGCAGGACGGCGACCGGTGCTCCGCGCGCAGGTGGAGGCACGATGGACCGGGCGAGTGGTCGCTGCGATCGAGTTCGAGCGGTGCGTGCGGTGGCGGACGAGACGCGGCGACGTGAAGACGGAGCCGATGCGCGTGTTGAGGCAGGTGAAGGACGTGATGCAGGATCCGGCGCCGGATCCGTCGTGGATGAGTGAGCCGCGGGCGCCGAGCGCGTACTGGGCGTGGCTGAAGGGGGCGCGGGCGGCGGGGGAGTGAGTTGTGTCGGTCGGGAGCGCCGAGGCGGGTGAAGAGATACGGAGACTGGGCGCAAAGGCGCACATGTGGATGCTCCGCATTCCAGACTCCGCGCTCGATCAGGCCGGAGGAACCGGCCTGATCGAGCGCGGAGTTCTAGTTGGAGATAGGGGGAAGCGGGCGGCGGTCGGGCGGAAGCTCCAAGGGGAGCTCCGGTCGCGATTG
>JAXMBZ010000008.1:0-194069 GCA_046349615.1 Planctomycetota bacterium | reverse complement strand
CGCGGTCGGCGCCGGGCGTGAGCTTCACGACGAAGATGCCGACGCCGGCCGGCCCCGTCGCCTCGCCCGACTCCAGCGCCTTCTCGAGGTACTCGCAGTGGAAGAACAGCGTGTTGTTGTCGACGTTCGTCTTGTTCGAGCGGTAGATGCCGGCGACCTTGAAGTTCCACGGCTGCTTGTCGGTGCGCGGGAACAGCGCGCCGATCAGCGGGACGTTGTCGCCGACCTTGAAGCCGAAGCGCGCGGCCGTGTCGGCGCCGACGAGGCACGCCTGGCGCTCCTTGCGGAACTCGTCGACCGAACCTTCGACGATCTCGACCTCGGGGTAGGACGCGATGAAGTCGTCGACGTCCGTGCCGAACTGCGCGAAGAAGTTCGACGGCTCCTGGTAGTAGCCGCCGAACCAGTTCCAGCGACAGACGTGCTGCACGCCGTCGACCTGCTCGATCTTCTTCTCGTACGACTCGGGCAGGTAGACGAACAAGCTCACCGACGACTGGACGATCAAGCGGTCGACCGCGGCGTTGCGCACGCCGGCGTCGAGCGCGACGACGAGCGAGCGGAGCAGGCACAGGAGGAACAGCGCGAGGATCAACGACCCGACGGTGAGCGTCGAGCGCATCCAGTGCTTCGTGATGTTCTTGTAGACGAGGCGCCAGGGCATGGTGCGGGCCTCAACGTTGCGCGGCCGCGGCGGCGGACGGCTTGCGCGGAGTGCGCGGCTCGATACTCCCGAGCGCGCCCTTGTCCATGTGCACGATCGTCTTCGCGCATTCGGCGGCGTGCGGGTCGTGCGTGACCATGAGGATCGTCTTCTTCAGGTCGCCGTTCAGCTTGCCGAGCAGCTCGAGCACCATCTCCGCGGACGCACGATCGAGGTCCCCCGTCGGTTCGTCCGCGAGGATCAACGTCGGGTCCGTCACGATCGCGCGCGCGATCGCGACGCGCTGCTCCTGGCCGCCGGAGAGCTGCCCCGGCCGGTGGCTCATGCGGTCGGACAGCCCGACGAGCTCGAGGGCGTACTCGGCGCGGCGCCGGCGCTCGGCGCGCTTGAGCGGTGCGAGCAGGAGCGGGAGTTCGACGTTCTCCCGCGCGGTCAGCACCGGGATCAAGTTGAAGCCCTGGAACACGAACCCGACGGAGCGCGAGCGCCACTCGGCGAGCTCCGCGTTGTCCATCTGCGCGAGATCGTCGTCGCCGATGCGGATCGAGCCCGAGTCCGCGCGATCGAGTCCGCCGATCAGGTTGAGCAGCGTCGTCTTGCCCGAACCCGACGGGCCCATCAGCGCGAAGTAGCCGCCCTCCTCCATGTCGAGGGCGAGACGGTCGAGCACGGTCAGCGTCTCGCCGCCGCGGGAGTAGGTCTTCGTGACGTCGCGGAGTTGGATGAGCGGCTTGGACATGAGCGCGGCGGTGCGGCCGATGGGCCGGAAGTTCCGGTGGAAACGCGCGGTCCCTCCGCCGCGCGCGCGGTGAGCATAGCGGCGGGGCGCGCCGGGCGCACCCGTGAAGAGCTCTCGCTCGCGGATGAAACTGCGGAGGATTCCGTGGGCCCGCGCGTCAGACCTTGACGCGGACGCGCTGGCCGTCGCGGAGCTCCGACGGCGGCGCGAGCACGATCGTCTCGCCCTCGGCGAGGCCCGTCGACACGACGACCTTGCCCGACCTCGCTTCACCGAGCACCACGCGCCGCGCGCGGACGACGTCGCGTTCGAGCACGAACACGTGGTCCGCGCCCTCGAGCTTCACGACGGCGTCCTGCGGGATCACGAGCGCGGGCTCGCCCGCCGCCGTCGGCTTCTTCGCGGCCTCTGCGTCGTCGACGAAGACGACGCGCACGCCCATCTCGGGCCGCAGGCGTTCGTCACGCTCCTCGAAGACGACGCGCACTTCGACCGTCGCCTTCGTGCGGTTCGCGGTCGGCCAGATGCGATCGACGCGGCCTGCGTAGGGCTTCTCGGGATACGCGTCGAGGAAGATGCGCGCGGGCGCGCCGAGCTTGACGCTCGCGAGGCTCGTCTCCGGCACTTCGGCCTGCACCTCGAGCGAGCCGAAGTCGACCATGGTCACGACGGAGCCGCGCGCGTTCGAGCCGCCCTGCACGTTCGGCGAGACGACCTCGCCGACCTCGGCGTCCTTGAGCACGACGACGCCGTCGAAGGGCGCTTTGACCTCCGTCTTGTCGAGCGTCGCCTGCGCGAGGTCGCGCGACGCCTTCGCGCTCGCGACGCGCGCCTCGGCCTCGCGCACGGCGCCGTTGGCGACGGCGACGCGGCTCTCCGCGGTGGGAACCGTCTTGCGCACCGAGTCAGCCTGCGCCGTCAGCGTCGCGAGCCGCGCCTTGGCCGAATCGACGCCGTTCTTCGCCTTGTCGAGGCGTTCCTGGTTGCCGACGCCGGACTCCAGGAGCTTCGTGGAGCGATCGAGCTCGACCTGCGCGAGCTCGAGCGCCGTGCGCGCCTCGCCGACCGCGGTCTCGGAGGCGAGCACGCTCGCACGGGCCTCGTCGAGCCCCATCGCGCTCACCTGCACGTCGGCGCGGGCGCGAGCCAACGAGGCTTCCGCGACGGAGAGCTCCGCCTCGGCGCGCTGCAGCGCCGCGCGGTATTCGTCCGCGTAGAGCCGCGCGACCACCTCGCCTTTCTTGACGACGGAGCCTTCCTGCACGCGCAGTTCGACGATGCGGCCCGGCGTGTCGGCGGAGAGCGCGGCGCGCGTGCGCGCGACGATGTAGCCGTTCGACGAGGCACCGGTGACGGTCGCGGCCTGCGCGGCGGAGCGCTTCTGCACCTTCTGCGCACGCACCTCGACCAGGCGCATGCTGTCGACGAAGCCCAGGATCTGGCGCTGGAAGACGAAGAACGCGATCAGGAGGAGCACGACCACGACGATCGGTCCCGTCCAGCGCGAGCGGCGGCCGACGCGCTTCTTGGGCGCGCTGCGGTCGATCTTGAGCGATTCGACGTCCATGAACTGCCTCGGAGGAGCTCGCAGCCTTCGAGCGCCTGCCGCCCGGTCGCGAGTCGGGTGAGGATACCGTTGGAAGGCCGTTCGATGAAGAGCGGGCACGCGCGGAGACTCCGCCGTCGCGGTCCGGCGGCGGCCTTGCGCGCGCGAACGGCCCGACGGAGAGTGCGCGCATGCTCCAACGGCAGGAGGTGCTCGAACTCGACACGCGCGGGCGGGGCTTCACGGAGCTGACGCGCGAGCTCGCCGCGATCCTCGCGCGGAGCGGAGTGCGCATCGGACTCTGCGTCGTGTTCTGTCCGCACACGTCAGCGAGCCTGCTCGTCACGGAGAACGCCGATCCGACCGCGCGCGCGGACGTGCTCCGGCGGCTCGGTCGGATCGCGCCCGACGGCGATCCCGCGGACGAGCACGACGACGAAGGGCCCGACGACAGCTCCGCGCACCAGAAGAGCGCGCTCACGCGGACGAGCGAGACGATCCCGATCGTCGACGGCCGGCTCGCGCTCGGCACGTGGCAGGGCGTGTTCCTGGTCGAGCACCGCACGCGTCCGCATCGGCGGCGCGTCGTCGTGCACGTCGCCGGGACGCCGTGAGCGTTGCCCGCGGACGGCCGCTCAGGGCCGCGGACCGCCCTTGAAGAGCGGCAAAATCGTGCCTTCGAGCTTCGAGTAGAGCTGTGCGGTCGCGCGCACGTCGCGCAGGCAGTACTCGCCGATGTCCTCGATGCGCCCCTCGCGGTACGCGCGCGCGACCTGCGATCCGTCGATCGAACCCTTCGGGCTCTCGATGTCGAAGCGGCGGCACCAGTAGTCGAGCGAGTAGCGCTCGTTGTACGAGCCTTGGAACGTGAGCACGTCCGCGAGGTCGCAGTGCTCGCCGATGTCGTAGCGGTACGGCACGAGATCGCGCGTCGGCTTCACGCCGAGCTGCGCGCTGCGGATCGTCAGGATCGGCCCGTCGTATCCCCGGCCGTTGAACGTCACGAGACGCGGCAACCCGCTCGGCTTGCGCGCGACGAGCTCCCAGAAGCGCGCGAGCAGCTTCCGCTCGTCGGCGCGGTAGAGCTTCGAACCGGGGACCTTCTCCCACGCGTGCTCTTCCTCCGCCGCGCCTTCGAGCAGCATCATCCCGCGATCGAGCGGCTCGCCCTTCGCGTCGCGGCCGACGAGCCACATCCCGATCGCGATCACCTTGCCGAGCCCGGGGAAGAGCGCGGTGCGATCGGGGACGGAGTCGCGGCGCGTCGCGTCCTTCTCGCGATTGACGAGGTAGCCGCGCGTGATCTCGTCGACCTCTTCCCACGCGAAACCGGCGACCTCGATGTCGAAGACGATCGTGGGCGTGCTCATCGCGGCAGTGTCGCCGCGCGCTCGATCTCGATCAACCATCCGCGCGCCGCAGGGACCGCGTGCGCGCCCACGCGGCGCCGAGCACGAGCGCGAACCACGCGAGCGACAGCGCGGCGTCGCGTCCCGAAGGGCCGCCGCGCTCGCCGGCCGGCGCGATCGAGCAGGCCCCACCCCCGCCGGACGAGCGGAACGTGAAGGCCGAGGGCAGGACCGAAGCCTGGCCGGTGTCCGCGTCGCGCACGAGCACGGTGTGCACGCCGCCCGAGTGCGCCGGCGTCACGACCACGAGCGTGTTCGCGTCGACGAACGTCACGGTCTTCGCCGGCGTGCCGCCCGCGCCCGTGTCGGCATTCGCGCCGAACTCGACGACCGAAGTCGCGTCGAAGTTCGCGCCGTGCACGACGATCTCCTCCCCGCCGGACGCGCTGCCTTCCGCGGGATCGAGCGTCACGATCGCCGGATCGGGCGCGAGGGAGTACGCGAACGCCGCGCTCGCCGTCGCGCCCGCCGGGTTCTGGACTTCGAGGACGTAGGGCCCGCCCGCCGAGTACGCGCTCGTCAACACGCGCAGCGTCGTCGAGCTCTCCCACGTGACGACGCTCTGCGCGACGCCGTCGATCGCGACGGTGCAGCCCTCGCCGAAGTCGGATCCGGTGATCGTGAGCAGCGTGCCGCCCGCAGCGGTGCCCGACGGCGGGAACACGCTCGTGATCGACGGCACGAGCGCGAACTCGACGCCCGAGTCGAGGCGGCCCTCGACGCCGGTCGGATCGAGGACGACGACGTCGTAGGTGCCGCTCGGCGTCGGGTGCGTCGAGAGCACGATCGTCGACGCGTCGACGACGGTGCAGCCGTCCGCCGCGCCGTCGACGTAGATCTCGGGCCCGATCACGACGCGCGAACCGGCGCGAAAGCGGCTCCCCGTGATCGTCAGCGCCGTGCCGCCGCTCGTCGTCGCCGACGTCGGCGCGACCGCGGTCGGCGCGGGATCGCGCGGGGTGATCTCGAGCGCGGCGGGCAGGATCGAGCGTTCGCCCGCGGCGTTCTCCACGACGAGGTCCGCGTGGCCCGGCGGCGCGTCCGCGGGCACGGCGACCTGGAACACGACCAGCGTGCCGAACCAGCTCGTCGCGACGACGCCGAGTTCGGGATCGGGCGACGTCAGCGTCGAGCCCGGGAGGAGCCCGCTCCCGTGGACCTGGTACGTGTGCGTTTCCCCGGCGATCACGCGCAGCGGGTAGACGTCGTAGTTGCGCCCGAGCGAGAGCGTGACGTCGGGATCGACGCGCCGTGTGCCGATCGAGAGCGCCTCGCCCGCGTCGACGTGCCACGAGCCGAGCAGGGTCGATTCGAAATCGATCGCGACGGTGTGTCCGTTCGTCAGGTTCGCCTCGTCGACCGGCTGGTCGAGCGGAACGGCGTACAGCGAGTAGTCGCCGGCGGCGAGCCCACGCAGCGTGAAAGCGCCGAGCGAGTTCGCGAGCGCGCTCGCGAGCGTGCGCCCGTCCGGCCCGCGCGCGACGACGTGCGCGCCGGGCACGACGGTGTCGTTGCTCGCGCGCCGGAGGATCCCGGCGATCGAGGCGTAGCTCTCGGCCGGATACGCATCACGGACTCCGTGTTCCTCGTCCGCGGAGAGGCTGCGGTGCAGCGCGGTCGACGGGTCGACGTACGGGAACATCGTCGCGCCCGCCCAGCCCGAGTGGTCGAGCCCGACGAAGTGACCGAGCTCGTGCGCGGCGACGTCCTGCACGTCGAACGCGCCGGGCTCACCGCTCGTCGTGAACGCGTAGTCGGCGCCGTTGAAGAGGATGTCGGCGTCGGTGACGATCCCGCTCTCGGCGAACCACACCGGCGTCAAGGCGACCGTGCCCGTTCCGCTCGGGAAATAGCCGGACGAATCGTCCTCGTCGAAGAGGACGAGGTGGATCGAGTCGGACTCCCAGTCCGTGCGCGCGCGCTGCGCGGGCGACACGTTCTCGTGCAGGTGGACGGTCGCTCCGGGCACCTCGTTCCAGGCGTCGATCGCGTTCCGGATCGCCGTGGTGTGGCTCGCGTCCGGGAGGTCGTCCGAGCCGGCCGCCTGGATCACGATCGAGACGTCCTGCGGGCGGCCCCAGTGGAGCGCGCGCCCGTTGCCCGGGTGGATGAGGCGGATGTGGGCGGCGACCGCGGCGCCGACGCCGAGCACGGCCGCCGCGACGAGGAACCTCGCGCGCATCATCGGCGCTCCTCGCGCACGCGTCCGCGGCGGCCCTCGCGCTCCGCCGCCGCGCGCGCGGCGCACGCCGCCTCGACCTGCGCGATCACGGTCGCGTAGTCGAACGTCTCGCGCGACGGGGTCGGGAGCGAACGCCCGCGTTCGTCGACGAGCTCGAGCTCGCCGTGCTCGCGCACGAAGCGCTTCACGCCCTGGGCCGTGGTCGTGACGCGCAGGCGACCCTGCGACAGACCGACGGGGAGGCGCACGCCCGCGCGGCTCTCCGTGGAGAGGAAGAGCAACGCGTCCTCGCCCGGAGCGAGCTCGGGCACGCCGGGCACGACGAGCCCGCGTCCGTCCGGCAGCACGCCGCCCGGCAGCACGAGCTCGCGCGTCGCCGCGGGCGCGCCGCGGAACGTGCGCGCGACGGAGAGCGTGTAGCGCGTCGCCGGTCGTCCCCGCGCGTCGAGCGTCGTCTCGCGGCCGAGCACGCGGCCTTCGAGCACGATCTCGGAGCGGTCGACGAGGCCGGCGAGGTCGAGCTTGCGGGCGGTTCCCGCGTCGACGACGGCGGACGTGAACGCCAGGACAAGCGCGAACGAAAGCAGCGCGAAGCCGAGGAGGAGCGGCCTGAGCATGGTGCGGGGCAGGGTGGGGTTCGGATCGGCTCGCGGCCGATCCCGGCGGGCCGTGCGCGGGGTTGCGCTCGGCCGCTGCGGACATCGGTCCACGAAGAGCGCGTTCTTGAGAACGCCCGTGATCGCGGGCTCGAGCGAGGCAGGACGCACTCCGCGGTCACCCCGGACGGCGCGGCGTCGGGCCCTGGATTCGAGAGCGCGCGCTCTCGACTCGTGAATGCGGTGCGAGCCTCACGTGGGCGAAGCGCGGGGACCGATAGCTGCGATCCACCACCTCCGCCCCTTGCGGGGCCGCTCGTTCCCTCCACCGGACCATGAGCAACATCCGCGCACGACAACTCCTCAGCAACAAGAGCATCACGATCCCCACCCTCCCTGCCGTCGTGCAGAAGGTGCAGACGCTGCTCGAGAATCCGAACACGGGAGCGAAGGAGCTCGGTGACGTCGTCGCGTCCGACGCGCCGCTCGCCGCCAAGGTCCTCAAGATCGCGAACAGCGCGTACTACGGCCTGCGCGAGCGCTGCATCGCCCCGCAGCACGCGAGCGCCGTGCTCGGCGTGCGCGTCCTGCGCAACGTCGTCACGCAGGCGGCGGTGATCAGCAAGTACGACCACCTGAAGGGCAGCGGGTTCGACCTCACCGCGCTCTGGAAGCACTCGATCCTCGTCGCGCAGGCGTGCAATTTCCTCGGCAAGCGCTGCCGCGCGACGATCGGGCTCTCGGGCGACGAGCTCTACGTGTGCGGGTTGCTCCACGACCTCGGCCAGGTCGTGCTGCTCGACTGCCTCCGCGCCGACTACCTCGCGGTCGTCGACTACGCGCGCGAGAAGAACCTCCCGCTGCACGCGGCCGAGGCCGAGAAGCTCGGCTTCGGACACACGGACATCGGGCACGTCGTCGCGCTCCAGTGGGGCCTGCCCCCGCAGATCGGGAACGCGATCCTCCACCACCACGGGAGCGCCGAGGAGCTCGCGTCCGACCCCGTCGTGGCGCTCGTCGCGAGCGTGAACCAGCTCGTGCACCGTGTGACGGAGGGCAACCTCGGCGCCGCGGCGACGACGATCGACGCGCGCACGCAGAACCAGCTCGGCATCCAGGCGACCGACGTCACCGACCTCGTCGAGTTCGTCGACAAGGCCAAGGCCAACGTCGTCGTCTGACGCACCGCGCGTCGTCCACCCGCTCGCGGCGCGCTCCACCGGCGCGCTCGGTCTCGCACCACGTCCATGAGCACCTTTCGCGCCAAACAGATCATCTCGAAGTGTCCGAACCTCCCGACGCTGCCCGCGATCGTGCAGCAGGTGTCGCAGATGCTGCTGGACCCGAACGTCGGCACGAAGGAGATCGGCCGGCTCGTCGCGCAGGACCCGCCGCTCGCCGCGCGCGTCTTGAAGATCGCGAACAGCTCGTATTACGGCCTCCGCGAGCGCTGCGTCTCGACGGAGCAGGCGAGCGCGGTGCTCGGGGTCAAGGTGCTGCGCAACGTCGTCACCGCCGCGGCGGTGATGAAGCAGTTCGCGCACCTCGAGGAGCGCGGGATCGACCTCGACGCGATGTGGAAGCACTCGATCCTCGTCGCGCAGGCGGCGAACCTGCTGGCGCGGAGCTCGCGCGGCGGGGTCGGGCTCTCGGCGGAGGAGTTCTACACGTGCGGGCTGCTCCACGACATCGGGAAGCTCGTCCTCCTCGAGAACCTCGGCGAGGAGTACGTCACGCTCCTCGTGCGCTCGAACCGCGAGAGCGTCCCCCTCCAGACGTGCGAGCGCGACGCCCTGCTCTTCGACCACACCGACGTCGGCTCGATGATCGCCGTCCAGTGGGGGCTTCCCGCCGCGGTCGCCAGCGCGATCCAGTTCCACCACGGGCCGCGCGAGGCGATCGAGCTCGACCCCGTCGTCTCGCTCGTGGCGCACGCGAACCTGCTCGTGAAGCGCGTGCAGGCGGGCAACCTCTCCGCCGCGGCCTCGGTCGTCGACCCGGCGACGTCGCGCTTCCTCGCGGTGACGCCGGAGGACGTGACCCGCGTCGTCACGCTCGTCGCGGAGCAGTCGACCGCGGCAGTGGCCTGACGCGTTCGAACGCGACTCCATCCGCGCGCTCGGAACGCGCTTCCGAGCGCGAGCCGGAGTTCTTTTCGCGCTGCGGAAACCGCGTGATTTCGTGCGTTCGGTGCGCCACGAAGTCCCGCGCGCGCGTTCGCCCGTTCCGCGGGCCTGGGATAGCCTTCGTCTGAGTTTCCAGCGGCCCCGGACCTCCCCGTCCCCCACCCCAACCCGGGGCCTGTCCTCCCCCCCAGCGCCATGAACGCCGAGAACCTCCTGCGTGCGATGTGCGAACGCCACGGGCTGCCGCCCGACTACGGCGCGCGCCTCCTGCCCCTGGTGCGCCGAGCTCTCCAAGCCCCCGAAGACGTGCGCGACCGGATCCTGCGCCTCGTCGACGGCAACCTGAAGAGCTGCGCGGAGGGTCGCGTCGACCCGGAGAAGCTCTGGCGCGACCTCGACGGAGAGGTGCTGATCGCCGTGGCGCGCGTCCTCCACAATTGGACGCCGTCCGAGCCGATGCTCGATCTCGGCACGCACCTCGGCGGCCTCGGAGGGTTGAAAGGGCTGGGACTCGACGAGGCCGATCCGGCCGCTTGAGAGAGCGCGGCGCGCGCGGGCGGAAGAACCTTCCGACCCGCGCGCGCCGCTCGTTTTCGTCCTCCGCGATCAGAAGAGGTCGAGGATCCCCGTGCCGGTCGTCGGCTCGTAGAGCGTCGCCGGCGGCACGCCGTAGTGCACGAGGAAGCCGATCGGCGCGTTCCACGGGATGCGTTCCTCGTCGCACACGCCGCCGAGCGCCGCGGCGGAGAAGGCGCGCACGCGGTCGGGACGCTTCCCCTTCTCGAGCAGCGCGAGCAGGGGATCGATCGCGCGCGCGTCGCCGACGTAGGAGAGCGCGCTCGCGATCGAGGACTGCCAGGTCAGGCTCTCGGAGGTCTCGAGCAAGCCGACCAGGTTGGGTACCACGTCGGTCGAGCCGAGCAGCCCGAGCGCGATCGACGACTCGCGGAGCAGGAGCCCGCGGTTCTTCGCGTCCTGCAGCGCCTTGCGGAGCGGGAGCACGCCGCCGTCCCAACCCAGGAGCCCGAGCGCGAGCGCGGCGTGCGGACGGGTCTCGGAGTCCTGGTTCTCGGTCACCCAGCGAGAAATGCCGTCGCGAGCTTCGTTCGCGTGAGCGAGCGCGGCCGCGATGCAGATCGCGCCGGCCTCGCCGGGGCTGCGCTTCTGCTCCAGCGCCTTGACGAGCGCGGCCTGCACCTCGCTCGAGGGATCACGTCCCGCGCGGATGCGCAGCGCCTCGCACGTGCCGAGCGCGAGCGCGAGCCACGGACGAAGCGAGCTCGACGACGCCTCGAACTCTCCGAGCAGGAACCTGCGCACGGCGCGCAGGTTCTCGGCTCCGTGCTCGCCCCGCCCGTCGCGGGCGGCCGAGCGCGCGAGCGAGATCGTCGCGAAACGCCGGGTGAGACCGTCGCCGTCGCGGGCCGCGCGCTGCAGGAGCCCGCGGGCGCGCGCGTCCGCGTCGTCGTCGTCGTTGTCGGTGCAGGCGCCGAGCGCGAGGGCCGCACCCTGACGCAGGATGCCCTGGACGGAAGCCGAGGGTTCGAGCGCGTCGCACAGCGCGGACTTCCACGGCTGGAACGCGGTCGGCGGCGCGCCCGCCGACAGCTTCGCCGCCGTCGTCGCGGCGTGGACGCGCAGGAGCTCGCTCTGCTGCGGGTCGCGCCAGATCGAGAGGAGCCAGGCGAGGTCCGCCTCGATCGAGCTCGCCGGCGCCGTCGCGGTCTCGCCGCGCGGGTTCGCGTCGATCGGGAGCAGCGAGAGCGCGACGAGCACCGCCGTGCGGACGTCGCGCGTGCGCGACTTGTCCTTTTCGAACGTCTGCACGAGGTGGTGCACGACGAAGCGCCGCACGTCCGCGTTCGAGTGCGCGCCGAGCAGCCCGAGGCCGTAGCACGCGAACGCGCGCGTGCGCGTCGGCACCTCGGTCTGCTGGACGAGCCTGCGTCCCGGCTCCTCGTCTCCAGCGAGCGCGACGAGCATCGGCGCCGACGCCGTCGTCGCGTTCAAGCCGAGCGCGAGCGCCGCGGTCTCGGCGACCTCCTGCACGGAGTTCGCGAGCAGCGGCGTCAGAGCGGCCTCGATCTCGGGCGCATCCGCACGGCACGGACCGCGGCCGAGCTTCGCGAGCGCCATCGCCACCGCGGTGAGCACGTCGGGGTTGCGCTCGTCCTTCAGGGCCTCGAGGAGCGCGGGCAGGACGCGGTCGTGGAGCTTCTGCGGATCCGGGCGCACGCTTCCGTTGGGCGTGGTGCGCCCCAGGAGTTCCTCCTCACCGGTGGTGAGCGCGTTGCCGCGCAGGAGCGAGTCCTTCAGGTCGAGGAACTCGTCGCGGTGGAAGCTCCACCACAGTCGCCAATCCGCGAGGTCCTGCGACGCGGGTTGCGCCGTGGCCACACCGGCGCCTCCGGCCCCACTCCCACCGGGCGTCGGGGCGCTCGGAGCTCCCGCCGTCGGCGTGCCCGGCCCGCTCGGCGCGGCGGGCGTCGACGCCGGGATCGGGCGACCGGGCACGGTCGGCGCCGATCCGCCGACGACCGGCGGCGCGACCGGCGGCGGCGGCTGCGGGATCGGGGGATCCGTCGGCGGCGGGATGACGGCGCCGTGCGGGAAGGCGATCGGGGCGAGGAGCAGGCTCGCGAGCACGACGGGGAACCACTTCATGGAGAGATCCTGGAACGCCGCGCGAGCGCGGAGGAGGGGGAACGCTGCGCACTAGCAAGGCGGACGCCCGCCGGTCACGGGGCCGCGACCCCCGCCGTCGGCCGAGGTGGACGTGAGGTGGAGATCGCGCGCCGCGCCGCGGACGCAGTGGAGGGCGAAAGCGCACGGAGAGCGTGCGCGGATGCTCGCTCAGCCCTTCTTCTTGAACGCCATCTTGAGCTCGCCGGCCGACCCGTTGCCGCCGTCGCCGACGGTCAGGTCGAACTTCAGCTTGCCGAGCTGCTCGTGCCAGACCTCGGCCTTGTACGTGCCGGGCTTCAGGCCCGTGATCTCGAACGTGCCGTCGGCCTTCGTGAGCGCGGTGAACGGCGTGTCGGTCACGAAGACGTAGCTCGACATCCACGGGTGGTAGTCGCAGAGGATCTTCACCACCTCCTTGTTCTCGAGCTTCATGTCCTCCTTGCCGCCGCTCGCGACCGCGCGGTTCATGCCTTCGGACTTGCGCGCGAACGTGTGGACGTTGTGCGTGCACACGTCGGAGTTCATGAAGCGCGCGGTGCTGCCGAGCGTCGCGATCACGACGTGCGGTTCGAAGTGGCAGCCCTTCTGGTCGATCACGATCGGGTCCTTCGCGGGCTCGACCTTCGCGCCGTCGACCTGCACGGTGACGACGCAGTTCGCGATGCCGCCCTTCTCGTCGATCACGAGCGTCGGGTCCTTCGTCGCGACGTTCTGGCCGTCCGGGCAGCAGCCCTTCGTCTTCTCGCCTTCGATCTTCAGCGGCCCGACCTCGGGCGGCTTGCCGTCGTAGACGACGCGGCCCGTCACCTTGCCGGTCGCCGCGGGCGCGGCGGAGGCGGGAGCTTGCGCGCGGGCGAACGCCCAGGTCGCGGTGACGAGTCCAACGGAAGCGACGAGGAGGAGGACCGACTTCTTCATGGTGCGGCGCAGTCTAGCGCGCACGCCGCGGACGAGCACACGAGGCGCGCCGGGAAGGAGTTTCCGGCCGGGCGCCGAGCCCGCGGGTTCGAGAGGATCGGCTCACGCGCGCCCGCGCCCGAGGCCGAAACGGGCCCGTGGCCGGCGCTCGCGATCCGTATCTCGACGGCCTGCGCGCCGTCTCGGTCGTGCGGGTCATCTTGCTCCACCTGCTCCAGCGCGTGGAGCACCCGTTCATCGCGACGTTCTCGTTCTTCATGCCGGGCATGCCGCTGATGTTCTTCGTCAGCGGCGCGCTCGTCGGGAAGAGCCTCGCGAACGCGGACCGCGCGAAGGTGCGGCGGTTCTGGAGCGAGCGCGCGCGGCGCCTCTTCCCGCCGTTCTGGGCGCTCGCGGCGGTCGTGCTCGGCACGTGCGCCGTCGGAGCGATCGCGTGGCCCGACGCGCGGCACGCGTTCCCGTGGAGCCAGCTCTGGCGCTGGTTCGTGCCGCTCGCGGGCCCGCAGGCCTCCGACGCGTACGACGAGCTCGACTGGCACACGTGGTTCCTGTCCGTGCTGCTCTTCATGCTCGCCGCGGCGCCGTGGACGCTGAAACTGCACCGGCGCTTCCCGTGCGCGGGCGCGGGGCTCTTCCTCGCGCTCGGCGCGGCGCTCGAGGTCGCGCGCGCGCCCGTGCCGGACGTCGTGCGCAACGTGCTGCTCTACGGCGGCGCGTTCCAGCTCGGGTTCGCGTACGCGGACGGGACGGTGCAGAAGCTCCCGCGGGCCGTGCTGCTCGGGTCGTTCGTCGCGCTCGGTGCGTTCGCGGTGTGGTTCCACGCGCTGCGCGCGCCGGGGACGATGCTGCACGCGGTGCCGCTCGCGCTCGTGGCGCTCGGGTTCGCGTTCGTCGCGCTGTGGCTCGCGCTGAAGCCGATCGCGACGCGGCTCTTCGAGCGCGCGGAGCTCCAAGCTCCGATCCGCACGATCAACTCGCGCGCGTACACGATCTACCTGTGGGGCCCGATCGCGAACGACGTCGCGCTGCGGCTCGTGCGGCCGGCGAGCGCGCTCGGATACCTCGTCGACTTCGCGGTCGCGCTGAGCCTGCTCGCGACGATCGTGAAGGTGCTCGGCCCGATCGAGGACTGGGCCGCGCGGCGCGGAGCGAAGCGCGAGCTCCGCCCCGTGCCCGCCGCGGAGGCGACCGCGGACGAAGCGCGCCGCGCGGCGTGACGGACGCGGACGCTAGGTGGCCTGCGCGCCCTTCGTCTTCTTCACCTTCGGCGCGAAGTCCGAGAGCCGCGCGACCTCCGGCAGCTCGCCGACGAGCGGCCGCACGTAGTCGAGGAACGCCGCGCTGACGTCGTTGTCGCCGCGGAGGTACCGCTCCTCGAGCGGCCGCGTGTCCTTCGCGACGTTCGCGATCTCCGTGACGTCGCAGCTCGACGCGTACCGGCCCTTCTTGCCCTTCTCGCGCACGAGCACGATCGAGCCCGACCCGACCTTGCCCTCGAGCGCCTTCTTCGCCGCGAAGCGCCCGACCGCGCGCGCTTCCTTCGCGTCGACGTCGCTCACGACGCCGGCGAAGCTCCGCTGCAGGTAGCCGAACGTGTCCGCGCGCACGCGCTTCGCGCCGAGGCGCGTCTTGATCTCCGCCGCGAGCAGGTCGCCGAGGGCGCCCGAGCCCGAGAGCTGGACGTTGCCGTGCGAGTCCTTCTCCTTCGCCTCGACGAGCGTCTTCCCATCGGGCCCGTGGATGCCCTCGGACACCGCGACGACGCAGCGCCCGAAGCGCTTCACGACCCCGTCGACGTCGGCGGCGAAGCGCGCGAGGTCGAACACGCGCTCGGGGACGTAGACGAGGTGCGGGCCGTCGTCCTCGAAGCGCCGCGCGAGCGCGCTCGCGGCCGTCAACCAGCCCGCGTTGCGCCCCATGATCACGTCGATCTTGATCCCGGGGAGCGAGCGGTTGTCGAGGTTGTCCCCCATCATCGCCTGCGCGACGAACTTCGCCGCGGACGGATAGCCCGGGCAGTGGTCGGTGACGCGCAGGTCGTTGTCGATCGTCTTCGGCACGTGGAAGACGAAGAGCTCGTACCCGTCCGCCTTCGCCATGCTCTCGATGAGGCGCGCGGTCTCGGCGGAGTCGTTGCCTCCGATGTAGAAGAACCAGTGCACCTCGAGCCGCTCGAGCTCGTCGAGGATCTTGCGGCACTCGTCGGGCGTCGGCTTGTGGCGCACGGAGCGCAGCGCGGAGGACGGCGTCCGGGCGACGGCCTCGAGCGTCTTCGCCTTCTCGCGGGAGAGGTCGATCAGCTTGCCGCCGAGGACGCCTTGGATCCCGTGGACGGCCCCGTAGACCGTCCGCACCCGGTCGGACTCGACGAGGCGCTCGACGAGCCCGACGAGGCTCTGGTTGATGACGGCGGTCGGGCCGCCGGACTGTCCGATGAGCGCGTTGCCGCGGGAGCGGGGCATGGTGATCTCCGGGTGGGGTGCCAGGGAAAGGGCGGACACGCTAGCGCCGCCGGGACGAGAGTCCATCGCGGGAGGGTGCGCAGACGGGACGGTGCTCAGGACGCACTCGAATCGCCCCCTCGAGCCGCTTGCAGCCCTTCCGGCCCGCCGATAGACTCCCCGCCCAACTCGGTGCCCCGGTGGCGGAATTGGCAGACGCGCTAGCTTGAGGTGCTAGTGGGCTTATCACCCTTGCTGGTTCGACTCCAGTCCGGGGCACCAAATCGAACTCGTCGGGAGGTCCAGAAGGGCCTCCCGGCTTCGTTTCCGGGGGGAGCGCCGCGCCGGGGACCGCCCGCCCGCTCGCCCTGGGGCCGCTAGTTCGCCCCCGGCGGCGCGAACGGCGCCCGGACGACGAGGTCCCAGTTCTTCGGGTCGAGCGCGAGGAAGAGGAGCACGCTCTCCGTCCCCTCGAGGTAGCGGATCCAGCGTTCCTGCTTCGCCATGAAGGTGGGGACCTGCTCCTTCGCGAACTTCGCCTCGAGCTCCTTCAGGCGCGCGTCGAGCTTCGCGTCGAACGAGGTCTTCTCCTCCGCGCTCAGGTCCGCCTCCTTCTTCCCGCCGAACTCCGCGCGGAGGATCTTCTGCCCTTCGAGGGGCGTGATCGACTGCCAGTCGACGTGGACGGCGCTCGCCGCGGCGACCTTCGCCTGGTCGCGCAGGATCGGACCGAGGATGCGCGGGTTCGCGTAGACGAGCAGGTTCGAGCGCGGCGGCGCGGACTGCATCAATGCCTCGAACGCGGGCTCGTCGGCGAGGCGCGGGTACTTGTCCCCGCCCTGCGTCTGCACCTTGAGGATGTGCCCCATCATCTTCGAGACGTTCGTGACGATCGTGATGTCGCCCGCGTTCACGGTGCTGATGCAGCCCGTGCCCGGGATCTGGCGCGACCAGTACTCGCGCGTCTCGTAGCCGGCCTCGAAGTACTTGAAGTAACCGACCTCGGTCTCCGAGCGGCCCTTGAGCCCGAACTTCGAGCCGTTGTTGCCGATCGTCTCGCGCAGGTCGACGATCTGCTTGACGTCCTTCGTCCAGAAGACGAGCGCGACCGCGGGCACCGGATCGTCCGTGTGCGGCGGCCCGTCGGCGTCGAAGCCGTAGTCGTTCTTGCGCACGAGGATCGCCATGCGGTCCTTGAACGCGCCGTCGAGCTGCGCGATCACCTGCTCGAGGTTCTGGTACTTGCCGGTGCTGCGGAAGGTGTCCTCGACGACCTGCTTCAGCGCGGGCTCCATCGACGCGAACACCTGCCGCGCGAAATCGGCCATGCCGGCGTGGAGCACGACGAAGAGCGCGCAATCGGCGGGCGCGAGCTGCGCCGCCTCGCCGAGCACCTGGCCGCGGTCGAAGCCGCGCGTCCTGTAGAACTTCTCCTGGTCGCGCGTGATGAGCTCGCTCGAGAACTCGCCGTGCAGGTCGAGCTGGAGCCCGCCGTCGAGCCCGACGATGCCCGTGACGTTCTTCGCGGAGCGCGCCTGGAACCAGCGGCCGAGGAACGCCGGCGTGAAGTCCTGGCTCTTCGTGTCGGGGTACTCGCCCTTGAAGCCCATCGCATCCATGAGCTTCATCGTGTTCACGAAGACTTCGACCTCGTCGCGGCGCTTGTTGCGCTCCTTCTGCTCGATGAAGTCGTGGTACATCGCGCTCTGGTAGAGCGAGTCCGCGTACTGCTTGCGCTCGAGGTCGTGCGCCTTCTTCGCGAACTCGGGCTTCGTCGCGACGATGACGACGTCGCGCAGCCGCGTCACGTAGAGCGTGCGCGGGAGCTGCCCCCCGCTGAGCTCGACGCACTCGTCGCCCTCGACCGCCGCGAGCCCGCGCTTCTCGAGCCCGAGGAGCCCGGGGTGGCGCAGCGCCGACGCCGCGAGCTTGCCGGCCCAGTTCGCCCGGCCGTACAGCGCCCAGTCGGCCTGCGCGAAGTCCGCGCCCTTCAAGTACCCGGCGACCGCGAGGTCCTCGCCGCCGAAGACGTCGAGGAGGTCCATGCCGAACGGGAGCGCGCCGAGGTCCTTCTTCATCTGCGCGAGCGTCTCCTCGAGCCGCGTCGAGCGCGCGAGGTCCTGGTACTCCGGCGAGGACGTCCAGGCGTTCCACGCGGCGTTCTCCTCGAGCTGCTTCTTCGCCGCGAGGTCGGGGAAGGGCTGGAAGAGGGCGCGGAGGTCCGCCTTCGAGGCGTAGAAGTCGACGTCGCGCGGGGCGAGCGCCGCCACGTCGTAGTCGAGATCGCCCTCGAGCGGGTCGTAGAGGAACGTCGCGAACGCGAAGTATCCGGCGAACGCGAGCACGCCGAGCACGATCAGCGTGATGCGCAGGAAGCGGGACTTGAGGCTCATCGAGGGGCTCGGGTCGGGGTGTCCGGGACCGACGACGCGGAGCCCGGGAGGCGCCTGTAGCTACCGCACGGCCGCTCCGCGTGCACGCGAAACCCCGTTCCGCGGCCCGCCGAGCGGCTGGAGGCCGCAAGGACGCCGCGCGAGCCGTTCGTCTTCCCGGAGGATGGGCGTAGGCGGCGCTCCCGTCTTGATCTCGGCCGCGCCGGACCCCGAGAATCCCGGGATGCGGCAGAACACGCGCGTCCAGAAGCTCTCCCTCTCGACCACCCTCGCGCTCGACGCCCGCGCGAAGGAGCTCGCCGCCCAGGGCCGCGACGTGATCAACATGGCGGTGGGCGAGCCCGACTTCAACGCGCCCGAAGCCGTGCAATCCGCCGCCGTCGCGGCCGTGCGCGGCGGCAAGGTCCGCTACACGCCGGCCGAAGGGACTGCGTCGCTGCGCAAGGCGATCGCGCAGCACCTCACGGACACGCGCGGCATCGCCTTCACGCCCGCGGAGATCACCGTGTGCCACAGCGCGAAGCACGCGCTCTCCGGCGCCTGCCTCACGTTGATCGAGCCGGGCGACGAGGTGCTCGTGCTCCTCCCCGCCTGGGTCTCGTACGTCGAGATCATCCGCTTCGCCGGCGGCGTGCCGGTCGAAGTGCCGTCGCGTCCGGACCTCGGCCCCGACGTCGCGCGCATCGCCGCCGCGATCACGAAGAAGACGAAGGGCCTCCTCATCAACTCGCCCTGCAATCCGTCGGGTTACGTGATGACGGCGGCGGAGGTGCGCGCGCTGTCCGAGCTCGCGGAGAAGCACGACCTCTGGATCGTCTCCGACGAGATCTACCGCCGCCTCGTGTACGAGGGCGAGCCGAACCTGTCGCCCGCGCAGGTGTCCGAGCGCGTCCGCGCGCGCACCGTGATCGTCGACGGCGCGAGCAAGGCGTTCGCGATGACCGGCTACCGCATCGGCTTCTGCGCGGGCCCGAAGGACGTCGTCTCCGGCGTCGCGAAGCTGCACAGCCAGCTCACGGGCTGCCCGAACCTCGTCTCGCAGCAGGCCTACGAGGCGGCGCTCCTCGCCGAGCCGCGCGAGGTCGCCGAGATGTGCGCGCAGTTCGACAAGCGCCGCCGCACGATCGTCGCGGGGCTCCAGAAGATGGGGCTCGAGACCCCGTGGCCGCGCGGCGCGTTCTACGCGTTCCCCCGCGTCGCGCCGCTGCTCGACGCGCGCGGCTCGAGCGGCTTCTGCGAGGACTTGCTCGAGGAGCAGAACCTCGCCGTCGTGCCCGGCTCCGCGTTCGGCGTCGACGATTCGATCCGACTCTCGTACGCGACGTCGCTCGAGACGATCGAGCGCGCGCTCGAACGCCTCGCCGCGTTCGTCGCGCGCAAGAAGAGCCCCTCCAAGGCGGCGCGCTGACGCCGGCCGCCGCGCGCGAACGTCGCGCGCCCCTCGACCATGGCCGAGAGCTCGAACGAAGCGGAGCGCGACGCCCGGCGGCAACGCATCGTCCGATGGACGGTGATCGCCGCGTGGGCGGCGATGACCGCGTGGGCGTTCGTCTACGTCGCCCGCTACGCGAGCCCGATCCCCTTCATGGACGACATGGAGCTCGCGGGCGCGCTGCTCCCCGACTCCCACCTGACGTGGGCCTGGTTCTGGGCGCCCGCGAACGAGCACCGGATCGTCGTCCCGCGCCTCCTCTACATGCTCGGGCTCTGGACGACGGACGACTTCCGCTCGGGGATGCACGTGCAGGTGATCGTGCAGTCGCTGACTGCGCTCTTCCTCGTGCTCGCGGCGTGGCGCCTGCGCGGGCGCGCGAGCCTCGCGGACGCGTTCTTCCCGCTGCTGCTGCTCCACTGGGGCAACGCGGAGAACTTCCTGCTCGGCATGCAGATCACGATCGCGGTCCCGATCGCGCTCGTGGCCGCGTTCGTCGTGCTCGCGCTGCGCCGTCCCGGCGCGCCGGGCCATGGGAGCGCGATCCTGATGGCGCTCTGCGTGCTGCTCCTCCCGCTGAACGGCGGGTTCGGACTGATGCAGATCCCGCCGCTCGTCGCGTGGATGCTCGTCGCGTGGTGGACGCTGCGCCGCTCGAGCGTCGCCGAAGAGCGTGCGACCGCGCGGGTGTTCGCCGCCGCCGTGGTCGCCACGGGCCTGCTCGTCGCGTACTACTTCGTCGGCTTCCAGTTCCCCGCGCACACGTCGCGCACGCACGAACCGTGGCCGATCTTCCGTACGGCGGTGCAGTTCCTGAGCCTGAACCTCGGTCCGATCGCGGAGCGAGAGCGCGTCCTCGCGCCCCTCGGCGTGCTCGGATTCGCCTGCCTGGCCGCCCTCGCCGCTCTCTCCGCGTGGAAGGACCGTGACGAACGCCTGCGCATCGCCGCGGTGATCGCGGGGCTCGCCGCCGCGTGCTCGATCGCGTGCGCGATCGGCGTCGCGCGCGCGCCGACGGGGGCGTCCGCCGGCGTCGCGAACCGCTACGTGATCCTCCCGACCGCGCTCTGGATCACGGCGTTCCTCGCGTTGTGCCGCTACGGACCGCGCAAGCTCGCGCTCGCCGCGCAGTCGCTCGCCTGCATCGCGCTCGCCGCCCTCCTGCCCTACGACGCGCGCTACGGCGCGTGGTACGGCGAGCGTCACCACGGCTCCGCGACCGCGCTCGCCGAATCGGTGCGGGCGGGCTTCCCCTACGAGGACGTCGTCGAGCAGAACTGGAGCGCGTTCTACCCCTCGCCCTTCGGCTTCGGCGCGCGGCTCCTGCAACTTCGACGCATCGGCTACCCGCCGTTCGACGACGTCGGTGCCGGCAAGGACTGGCCGGAGACGGACCCCTGGTTCATGTTCCAACCGCGTCCGCGGCGCATCGATTCGCCGGAGCGCTCGGCTCCGCGGCGCGTCCCCGGCGGGAACGCGCTCGTGCTCCGCGCCGACAGCAGGATCGAGATCGTCGCACCGGAGAACGCGCGCGTGGTGCGCGCGCGCTTCGGCGTGCTTCCGAACGCGTGGAAGGGCGCCGGGCCCGGCGAGCCGCACTGCGACGGGCTCGGCTTCGTGGTCGAGCTCGCGACGAACGGCGCGGAGCCGCGCGTGCTCTTCGAGCGCGTCCTGCGGCCGCACGAGGTCCCCGAGGATCGCGGCATGCAGGAGCTCGAGGTCGCGCTCCCCGAGGCTCCCGCGGGCGCGGAGCGCGTGCTCCTGCTCCGCACGCGCAACGTCTCGGGGAAGAACCGCGACCTCGACTTCGGCTACTGGGCCGACGTCCACGTGCGCTGACGCGCGCTCGACCGCCCGGCGGCGCCCGCTGGTCAGGCCGCGCCGCCCCGTCCGGGCCGCGCCCGTGCTATCGTCCTCGATCGGCAACGCATGCTCGCCGCCGCGGACAACGCCGCTCACGCAACGCGTCCGTCGGGAGGCGGCGTCGTCGCATTCCTGCTGCTCGCGTGGCTCGCGCTCGTCGTCCACACGGCGTGGTTCGTCGTCGAGCACGGCTCGCCCATGCCGTCGCGCGACGACTTGGAGCTCGTGCCGCTCTTCGCGCCGGGCACGACGCCGGGCGCGATCCTGAACGAGGTCTGGTCGCCGCTGAACGAGCACCGCCTCCCGCTCGCCCAGCTCGTCCACTTCGCCGCGGTCTCGATCGCCCGTGATTTTCGGGCCGGTGGGTACGTCCAGGTCGGCCTGCTCGCGGCGACGGCGCTCGCCGGCCTGGCGGCGGCGCGCCGCCTGCGCGGCCGATCCGCTCCGGAGGACGTGCTGTTCCCGCTCCTCCTCCTGCACTGGAGCCAGGCGGAGAACCTCCTGCTCGGCACGCAGATCTGCGTCGCGCTGGCGCTCTTCCTCGCGACGCTCGCCGGATGCGCGGTCGTCTGGACGCCGGGCGCGCCGTCCGCGCGGCGGATCGCGGTCGTCGGCGCGTGCACGCTCCTGCTCCCGCTCTGCGGCGGGTTCGGGCTCTGTCCTTCGCCCGCGTTCGCGGCGTGGATCGCGATCGCGGGACTCGGCGCGCTGCGCGCGGGAGAGCGCGGCCGCGCGCTCGGCGCCGCGGCGTGGTGCGCCGCGTACGGCGCGTGCGTCGCGCTCTACTTCACCGACTACGCGCTCCCGGCCGCGCCTTCGCTCGAGCACCGGGTCGACGTCGGCGCGGGCATCGTCGTGCAAGTGCTCTCGATGGCGTTCGGCGCCGAGGGCGCGTACCACCCGTGGATCGCGATCCCCGCCGCGCTCGCGCTCGTCGGGCTCACGGTCGCGGGAATTCGCCGCGGCGCGTCCGGCCCTCCGGACGAGCGCTGGCGCGCGCTCGGGCTCGCGACGATCCCCGTGAGCGTGCTCCTGCTCGCCGGGGCGATCGGGTGGGCGCGCCAGGCCGACTGGCCGTACTCGGGCTGGGCGGGACGGTACTCGTCGACGAGCGCCCCGCTCGTCTTCGCGGCCGTGTTCGCGACGCTCTGCTACGGCGGGCGAGTGATCGCGCGCGCCGTGCCGATCACGCTCGCGCTCCTCTCGGCCGCGGCGCTGCCGTTCCACGTCGAGCGCGGAGAGTGGGCGGCGGCGGAGCTCGACGCGCAACTCCGGCCGTTCCTGATCGCGGTGCGCGCGGAGCCCCCGATCGACGAACTCGCGCGGACCTGGGCGGGCCCGATCTATCCGGATGCGACCGGATTCCGCGCGAAGCTCGCGATCCTGCGCGAGACCCGCCTCCCCCCGTTCGATCGCGACGCGAACCCGCCGCACGTCGACGACCGCGCGCTCGTCGTGCCGCCCGTCGTGGCCTCGTCCGCCGCTGCGCCGGTCGAGCGCCGCCTCGGAGGGCTCGACCTCGTCGCCGTGCTCGCACCGGCGCGTCTCGAGGTCGAACTCGCGTGCGGCGCGCGCGCGGCGGCGCTTCGCTTCTGCGTGCCGCCGGTCGCGTACCTCGACGACGCGCCGCCGGAGCGCCGGACGCTGGGTGTGCGCCTCCGAGCCGTGCAGGAGCGGGACGGTGCTCCGCCGATCGAGCTCTTCCGCCGTCTGCTCCAGCCCGGCGAATTCCGTTCGGAACGCGGACTGCAGACCCTCGCGGTCGAACTCGCGCCCGGAGGCGGCCGCCTCGTGCTCGAGGTCGAGGGACTCTCGAGCGACCACCCGGGTACGGACTGGCTCGGCGTGAGCCGGCTCGAGGTGCGGTGAGCGCATGGACCTCCGGAGCGAGAGCCGGAGCGCGCGCATCGTCGGGACGTTCGTGCTGCTCGTCTGGGCCGCGTTCGTCGTCCACGCCGCGTGGTACGTCGCGAACTACGGCTCACCGGTCGCGACGCGGGACGACATGGAGCTCCTCCCGGCGCTCCTCCCCGGCGCGACGCCGCGAGCGATCCTCACCCACCTCTGGCTGCCGCTGAACGAGCACCGGATCCTGCTCCCGCAGTTCCTCCATTTCCTCGCCGTCGGCGGCACGCACGACTTCCGCGCGGGAGGACACGTCCAGGTGGGCCTGCTCGCGATCGCCGCGCTCGCGTGCATCCTCACGGCGAAGCGGCTGCGCGGGAGCACGCGGCTCGAGGACGCGCTGTTCCCGATGCTCCTCTTGAATTGGGGCAACGGGGAGAACCTCCTGCTCGGCACGCAGATCTGCATCGCGCTCGCGATCCTCCTCTCGACGATCGCGGCGTGCGCGCTCGTCTGGACGCCCGGCCCGCCCTCCGGCCGGCGCATCGCCGTCGTCGGCGCGTGCGCGGTGCTCCTGCCGCTCTCGAGCGGATTCGGGCTGTGTCCCGCGCCGGCGTTCGCGGCGTGGCTCGCAGCGGCGGGCGTCGGCGCCGTGCGCACGCGGCGCCGCGGCGCAGCGCTCGGCGCGTTCGCCGCGACGGCGGCGTGCGTCGTCTGCATCGCGCTCTGTCTGCGCGGCATCCACCACCTCGCACCGCCGCAGGAAGGACGCCGCGTGGACATCGGCGCCGCGATCGTCCTGCAGGTGCTCGCGATGGGCTTCGGCGGGGCGGCGACGTTCCATCCCCGAAGCGCGCTCTTCGCCGCGATCGCGTGCACGACTTGTCTCGCCGCTTGGATCGTGCGCGGAGCCCGCGCGCCCGTCGCCGATCGCTGGAGAGCGTTCGGACTCGCGGTCGTCTTCGGCGCCGCGTTCCTGCTCGCGCTGAGCATCGCGTGGTCCCGCCAGACCGAGTGGCCCGAGGCGGGCTGGGCCGCTCGATACGCGCTCGCGACGTCGCCGTTCGTGATCGCGACGGTCTTCGGCGCCGTGCTCTTCGGCGGGCGTGCCGGGCGGGTGTTCGTCGGCGTCCTGGCGCTCGTCTCCCTCGTCGCCATGCCCGCGGAGCTCGCGCGCGGACGCGCGTTCGCCGAGGAGCACGCCTTGATCGTCGAGCCGTTCGTCGCGGGGGTCGAAGCCGCGCTCACGGTCGAGGAGCTGGCGCGCATCAACGCGGGGCCGCTCTACCCGACCGAACGCGCGCTGCGGGACCGCATCGAGATGCTCCGCAGGCTGCGCTTCCCGCCCTACGACGAGCGCCGCGAAGGCGAGCAGCGGCCCAGCGTCGAGATCGGCGTGCCGTTCGCGCTCCTCCGCTCCGCGCGCCCGCCGATCGCGCGGCGCATCGGAGGCGTCGAGGTGACGACCGCGCTCGCACCCGCCGTGTTCGCGGTCGAACTCCCGGAAAGCGCGAGCCGGGCGGAGTTCTTCGTCGCGATCCCGCGGTTCGCCTATTCGAGCGACCGCGCCCAGGACGAGCACACGCTCGGCGTCCGATACCGCGTCGTCCAGACGTTCGCGGATCGGCCCGAGCGCGAGCTCGCGACTCGCACGCTGCTCCCGGACCGGAGCCAGGCCGACCGCGGCCTGCAACTCGTGTCGGTCGCGCTCGAAGCGGGCGGCGGACGACTCGAGCTCCGCGTCGAGAGCGTGTCGAACGAGCGCGCTGGGACGGACTGGCTCGGCGTGAGCCGGATGGGCACGCGTTGAACGTCTCACGGCGCAAACGCGGCCGCACGACGCGATCGCGGGGCCGCGGGCCGCGGGCGGTCAGCGCCGCCAGACGCCGACGATCGACTTGCCGACGCGGCGCAGGAGCAGCGGATCGAGCACGCGCGACACCGGAACCATGAAGCGGTCCCAGGTCCGCACTTGCGCGAGCGAGGGCGCGCTCTGGTGGAGCAGCACGCGGTTCGCGAGCGACGCGCAGAGCCCGACGCTGTCGAGGTAGAAGAGCGCCTCGCGCTCGAGCGCCGCGGGCCCGACCGCGGCGAGCGACGCGCGGTCGTAACGCCGGTGGTGCCCGATCGCGCGGTCGAACTCCGTGAAGAGCCCTTGGTGCGCCGGCGAGAGCACGACGATCCGTCCGCCGGGCGTCAGGCGGCGCGCGGCGAGTTCGAGCTCCGCGCGGTCGTCGGGGATGTGCTCGAGCACGTCGAGATAGAGCAGTGTGTCGAAGCGTTCGCGCTCGTCGAGCGTCGCGAGCGTCCCGACGACGTGGCGCGCGGCGAGGTCGAGCTCCGCGTGCGCGCGCCGCGCGCGCTCGAGCTGCGCCGCATCGGGCTCGAGGCACGTCCACGCGCCAGCCGTGAGCCCGCGCAGGAGCGGCGTGTTCGTGCCGATGCCCGCGCCGACCTCGAGCACGTCGCCACGGATCCACGGCGTGAGCGCGCGCCGCCAGTACGCCTTCCAATTGCGCGCGTGGGCGAAGAGCTCGAGCTCGGAGCCCTCGTACTCGAACGCCGCGCTCACGGCGTCCTCGGGAACAGCCGCGTGGCGCCCGCGACGAAGTACTTGTAGTCGCGCACCGGGAGGAAGCTGAGCGAGTTGCGCGCGTTCAGGATCGAGAACGTGATCACGAACGCGAGGATCACGAACTGCGCGCAGAGCAGCATCGACACGAAGATCCACACGCCGAGCCACGGCGGCAGCTCCAACCAGCCCGCCCACGCCGCCGCGCAGCACGCCGCGAGGAGCACGACGAAGGTCGCGAGGCCGGCGCACGCCGTGAGCAGGAGCCGTCCGCCGACGATCTCGCCGAACACGGAGATCGCGGAGAGCCCGTGCAGCGCGAGCGCGACGAAGTTCATCGTCGAGCGTCCCGCGAGCCGCTCGCCGCGCGCGAGCGGCAGGGTCGCGCGCGGGATGCGCGCCTTGAAGACGGCCGCCGCGTAGTGGTTCCACGCTTCGGAGACGACGACGAACGTCGCGAGCGCGCTCCACGGAAGCACGCTGAAGTTGCCGACGCGCACGGCGATGCCCGTCAGGAGGAAGTGGATCGCGCGGTAGAGCTGGTAGAACGCGCGGAAGACGAGCCCTTCGCTGCGCCGCGCGCGCTCCGCGAACACGACCGTCTCACCGCCGAGCCGTTCGAACTCGGCGAGCAGCGCGGGGACGTCCTCGGGCCGATCCTCGCCGTCGGCGTCGAGCACGACGACGGCCTCCGCGGGATCGCGCTCCTGGTGCAGGAACGTGAGGCCGATCGCGATCGCGCGCTGGTGGCCCATGTTGCGCGCGAGCCGCAGGATCTCGACCTCGCGGAGCGCGCGATACGGGCCCTGCAACGCGTCGCCCGGCCGCGTCGACGAGCCGTCGTCGACGAGGAGCACGCGCCCTTCACGCTTCGTCGCCGCGCACGCGGCGTCGAGCCGCGCGAGCAACAGCGCCGCGGCTTCCCAGTCCTCGAAGACCGGGATCACGGCGTGGAAGTGCGTTGCACGCGCGGCGCTCATGCCGAGGACCGGGCGCGAAGCGACCCGGGCGGGAAGAGTTTTCGGGGACGCATGCCGCTCGTCCAATCGTATCCGCGGGAACCGCGCCGAGAGGGGCCGCTTCCCCCTTCGATCCCGCGCGGAACGGGGGTAAGCTCAAACGTCGCTCGGCGCCGCCCGAGAGCTTCCAAGCCCCCATGGACGGAACGGCACAAAAGACGCCGCGCGAGTTCGTCGAAGCCGTCACCGGCGACGACGTGCAGCGCATCTATCGCCACCGCTTCAGCGAGGCGGACCGCAAGGCGAAGGCCGAGATCTGGCGCGTCGTCGTCGAGGCCGGGCTCCAGCGCTGGATCCCCGCCGACGCGACGGTGCTCGACATCGGCTGCGGCTACGGCGAGTTCCTGAACCACGTGCGCTGCAAGAAGCGCATCGGCGTCGACCTGAACCCCGATTCGCGCACCGCGCTCGCGAAGGAGATCGAGTTCCACGTCGGCGACGTGCGCGACCTCTCCTTCCTGCCCGACGCGAGCGTCGACGTCGCGTTCACGTCGAACCTGCTCGAGCACCTGCCCACGAAGAAGGACGTGGAGGCGCTCCTGCGCGAAGCACGGCGCGTGCTCCGCCCGGGCGGACACGTGATCGCGCTCGGACCGAACCTGCGCTTCCTGCCCGGCGACTACTGGGACTTCTGGGACCACTTGACGCCGATCACCGATCGCTCGCTCGTCGAGGTGCTCGAGAACCTCGACTTCCGCACGACCGACTGCATCCCGCGCTGGCTCCCCTACACGACGCGGTCCGCGTTGCCGCAGTCGACGTTCCTCGTGCGGCTCTACCTGCACGTGCCGCTCGCCTGGCGCTTCCTCGGCGGCCAGTTCCTGATCCGCGCGCGGAAGCCATGACGGCCGAACGCATCAGCGTCGTCCTGCCGGTCTACAACGAGCGCGAGAACATCGCCCCCTGCCTCACGGGGCTCGCGCGGGCGCTGAAGGACGTCGAGCACGAGATCCTCGTCTGCTACGACTTCGACGAGGACACGACGCTCGAGGGCCTCCGCGCGATGGGCGACGCGGCGCCGAAGTCGGTGCGCCTCGTCAAGAACACGCTCGGGCGCGGCCCGCACAACGCGCTCAAGGCCGGCTTCCAAGCGGCGAGCGGCGACGTCGTCGTGACGACGATGGCGGACTTGTCCGATCCGCCCGAGCTCATCCCCGCGATGGCGGCGAAGATCCGCTCGGGTTGCGCGGTCGTCAGCGGATCGCGCTACATGCCCGGAGGAACGCAGAAGGGCGGGCCGCTGCTCAAGCGCACGATGTCGCGCGTCGCCGGCGTCTCGCTCGCGTGGCTCGCGGGCATGGGCACGCACGACGCGACGAGCAACTTCCGCGCGTACTCGACGCGCTTCCTGCGCGAAACCGTGATCGAGGCGACGGCGGGCTTCGAGATCGCGCTCGAGCTCACCGTGAAAGCGCACCTCGAAGGCCGCGGTGTCGGCGAGGTCCCGAGCTCATGGGTCGATCGCGCGGCGGGCGAGAGCCGGTTCCGACTGTGGAAGTGGCTGCCGAACTACCTGCGCTGGTACGGCCGCGCGATGCGCGAACCCGCGGCGGTCTGGCTCGTGTGGCTCGCGGCGCTCGCGAGCGCGCTCTGGAGCGTCGGCGGCGCGAATCACGAGCTTGCGCGCATCGCCGTCTGGACGTGCGCGCTCGCTGCGGCGGCGACGGTCCTCTGGGCTCGGCGACTGCGCGGGAGGAGCGCCTGGATCGACGCGGTGCTGCCCGTGCTCGCGCTCGCTCCACCAGCGCTCGTCGCGTCGACGCCCGCCTCCGTCGCGCTGTTCGGCGCTCGCGCGCTCGCGATGCTCGTCTGCGTCGCGCTGACCACGCCGCGCGGGCGGTGGATCGCGAGCCTGCGCTCCGGGGCCGCGCACGTCGACGAGCGCGGGCTCGGCGTGCTCCTGCTCGTGCTGCTCGTCTGGAGCGCGCACCTCTCGCCCGTGGCGACCCGCGCGGGCGCGGAGCTCGATCCATCGTGGCAGCAGTCGCTCGGACGAGCGCTGCGCGAAGGCCTGCGTTTCGGTCACGACGTGCTGTTCACCTACGGACCGTTCGGCTACTTCCTCCAGAGCCCGCACGACCCCGCGCTCTACTGGACGAAGACGCTCGTGTTCGAGCTCGCGTTCAAGCTGCTCGCCGCGGGCTTCGTCGTCGCGGTCGCGATGCGGATCGGTCGCGTGCTCGAGCGGGCCGCGTTCCTCCTCGCGGCGACGGTGCCGATGATCGGCGACGATGCGTGGGCGCTGCTCGTCGTCACGTGCGTCGCCGTCTGGCTCGCCTTGGAGCCCGATCGTCCCGTGCTGCGCGAAGCGCTCGGTCTCGCGGTGCTCGCGGTGCTCGCGCTCGTCAAGTTCACGTTCTTCGTCTACGGCACGCTCGCCGTGCTCCTGTTCGCAGCGGCCTGCCTCCGGACCCGCGGACTCCACCGAGCGCTGCGGACGCCGGCCGTGCTGGCCTTGCTCGTGCTCGCGCTCTGGATCGGCGCGGGGCAGCGGCCGTTCGACCTGCCCGCCTATGTCGCGAGCTCGCTCTCGATCACGAGCGGCTACAGCGTCGCGATGGGCCAGGACTCCGATCCGTTCACGCTCGAGCTCGGCGCGCAGTGCCTGTTCGCCTGCTTCGCCATCGCGGCGCTGGCGTTCGCGACCTCCATCCGCGGACGCGCGGCACCGGCCGCGGCGCTCACGCTCGCCGCGGGCGCATTCCTCGCGTTCAAGGCCGGATTCGTCCGCAACGGCGGCAACGCGGTCACGCTGTTCGGCTTCGCGGCGACCGCGCCGCTCGCGGTCGCCGCGCTCGAAGCGGTGGGACCGACGACGAGGCTCCCGCGGCTCCTCCGCGGCACGGGCGCCGGCCTCAGGCTCGCGCTCTGCGTGTTCGCGCTGTACGGGTTCGGCGTCGCGCGACAGCACCCCGGCCAGACGATCGAGCGCCTCTTCACCGAGTGGAGCCACGAGTCGACGACCCGCGCGGCGGCGATCCTCGACTTCCAGCGGCAGGAAACGGAGCTCCGCGACGCCGACGGTGCGCTGAGCGCGTCGACCGGTCTGCCGAACGTGAGCGCGCGCGTCGGACGTGCGACGGTGGACCTGATCGCGAACAAGCAGGGGATCCTCCACGCGAACGACCTCGAGTGGAAGCCGCGCCCCGCGTTCCAGAGCTACGTCGCGTACACGCCGGAACTCCTCCGGCGCAACGCGGAGTTCCTCGCGGGGCCCGACGCGCCGCGGTACGTGCTCTTCCAGTTCGAGACGATCGATCAGCGCCTCCCCAACCTCGACGACACGCTCGCGCTCCAGGTGCTCTCGCGCGATTGGCGGCCCGTGCTCGAGGAGGGCGAGTTCCTCCTGCTCGAACGCCGCCCCGATGCGAAGCTCGTTCCGCTCGCGAAAGAGCGTCCCGTCGTGCTGCAGCGCGAGCTCGAGTACGGCGAGTGGCTCGACCTCGGCGCGCTCGAGGGCCGCTGCCACGTGCTCGCGGCGGACCTGCGGCTCACGACGCGCGGCAAGCTCGAGACGCTCCTCCTCCACGCGCCTTCGTGCTGGATGGAGCTCCAGGATTCCGAGAAGCGCAAGGCGACGTTCCGCGTCGTGGCGCCGATCCTGTCGCAGGGCGTGCTCGTGGATCCGTTCCTGATCTCGAACGCGGACTGGGCGACCTGGTTCGACGGCGGTGCTCCGGCTCGAATCGTGAGGCTGCGCTTCCTCTGCAACGAAGCGGGCGCCGTCGGCCGCCTGCTCGAGCCGCGGATCCCGGTGCGTGTGACGCTCGCCGAGGACATCGTGCCGGCGACCGGAGGTGCCGTCGAACGCATCGATCGCTTCCCGATGCTGCCCACGAAGCCGATGCGGCTCACGACGAGGTTCCCGTGGTACCCCACGAACTTCCGAGGCGAGGACGTGCTCGTCGTGCACGCGCCCTCCGACATCCTCTTCGACGTCAAGCCGGGGCGGTGGCGGCTCACCGGACGCTTCGGGATCCTCGATTCGGCCTGGGAGTCGGGCAACACGGACGGCGTGAGCTTCGCCGTCGTGCAGGACGACGAGGCGGGCAACGAGCAGGCGCCGCTCTGGAAACGACTGCTGAAACCGGTCGCCGTCGAGGCGGACCGCGGCGCGCAGACGCTCGAGGTCGAGTTCGAGACCACGCGGCGCAGTCCGCTCTACGTGCGCACGCGGCCAGGACCGCGGGCGGACACGAACTCGGACTGGGCCTGGTGGACGAAGCTCGAGCTCGTGCGGCTCGGCGATGCGGCCCCGCGTTGACGCCGGGTATCGTGCCCTCATGTCCGCGCCCGACGCCCCCGGACCCGCACGCCACGCCGTCCAGGAGCGCGTCCTCTTCGCGCTGTTCCTCGCGCTCCTCTGGTTGACGCGCTTCACGCCGCCGGAGCACCCGGCGGTCCCCGAGCTCGATCCGTCGTGGGCGCAGGCGCTCGGGTACGCGCTCGTGCACGGACTCCGGTTCGGCGTCGACGTCGTGTTCACGTACGGCCCGCTCGGCTGGTTCGCGCACAGCGCGTGGCAGCCCGAACTCTACGCCTGGAAGCTCGGGTTCGAGTTCGTCGTGAAGCTCGCGCTCTGCGCCTTCCTCGCGCGCGGCGTGCTGCGCGCTCGCGGACCCGCGATGAAGCTCGCCTGCGCGTTCGTGCTGCTCGTACCGGAGCCGGGCGCGGAAGCGTTCTACTTCGCGAGCGTGGTGGCGATCGGCGCGGTCCTGATCGAGCCGAGGAACGAGCGAGCGACGAGCTCCCTCGGCCTCGTCTCGAGGTCGTCGCCGGCGTGGCTCCTCCTCGCGCTCGTGGGGTGGATCAAGTTCACCTACCTCGTGCTCGCCGTTGCGACGATCGCGATCGTCGCGCTCCTCCACCTCCTTCGCGGACGCAGACGGGAAGCGGCGCTCCATCTGCTCGGCGCGCTCGGCGCGCTGCTGCTCCTGTGGTGCGCGTGCGGACAGAGCCCGCTCGACCTGCCGGCCTACGTGACGACCTCCTTCGCGATCGCGAGGGGCTATGCGCAGGCGATGTCCGCGCCCGTCGAGAGCGCCGACGTCTGGATCGCACTCGCGAGCCTCGTCGGAGGACTGGTGCTCGTGTGGAACTCCGCGAAGGACGAGCCCGTGCGAGAGCAGCTCGCGCGCCTCGCGCTCTTCGCCGCCGGCGGCTTCGTCGCGTTCAAAGCGGGCTTCGTGGCCGGCGGGAGCTCGACGCTCACCTGCTTCGGCTACGCGTTGTGGGCGCCGTGGTCGTTCGAGACACGCGTGGAGCACCCGCGCCGGAGCGACGGAGCCGCGGCGCTCGGTCGCGTCCTCGTCGCGTTGCTCGCGCTCTGGGGCTATCAGCGCGCGCAGCTCGCGAGCGAGAGCGGCTCCACGCGCTTGCTCACCGGCTGGAACTCCATCATCGCGGATCATGCGGGCTCGATCACCGAGCTCGGCATCCTCCCCGAGGCGTACGGGCTCGAACGTGCCGCGCTCGCGACGACGCACGGACTTCCCCGAGTGCGCGAACGCGTAGGCGACGCGGAGATCGACGTCCTGCACGTCGAGCTCGGTGTGCTGTTCCTGAACGACCTCCGCTGGCGGCCGCGGCCGGTCATCCAGAGCTACGCGGCGTACACGGCGGCCCTCGCCGAGCGGAACGCGGCCCACTTCCGCTCGGCGCGAGCGCCCCGCTTCCTCCTCTGGAGATCGTCGACCGTGGGCGGACGCGTGCCCGGACTCGACGACGGGCCCGCCGAGCTGGAGGTGCTGCGCCGCTACCGCCCCGTCCTGTCCGAAGGCGGCTACCTGCTGCTCGAGCGCGCGGACGTGGAAGCGGCCGAGCTCGCGCCCCTGCCGCGCGAACGCGTGCTCGAACGCGACGTCCGCTTCGGCGAGCGCATCGAGCTCCCGCCCGTCGACGGTCGCGGGGGTGTGTTGAAGCTCGACTTCCGCCCCACCGCGTCCGGCGCGCTCACGACCTTCCTCCTGAGCACGCCGCGTATCGACGTCGACGTGGAGCTCGACGGCGGAGTCCAGGCCACGTTCCGGATCGTGCCGGACGCGGCGCGCGCCGGATTCCCGGTCGATCCGTGGCTGTGCGGACAGGACGCGATCGAGAACGCGTGCGCCGGCGGTGCGAGCCAGCGTGTGATCGCGCTGCGCGTGCGACCCGACCCCGCCGCGGAGCGGGCTTTCGCCCCCGAGATCGGCCTCCTCTACGAGCGCGTGCCGGGCGCCGTGCCGCCGTTCGACCCAGCCAAGGCGCGCGAGCTCCAGTTCTCGATGCTCGACCGCGTTCCCGCGAGCACGCGCGAGACGATCCCCTTCTCTCGGGCCAGCGTCGAGCAGCGCTCCGTGCTCGTCGTGCACGCGCCGTCGGAGCTCGTGTTCGACCTCGAGCCCGGTCGCTGGCGGTTCGACGCGCGCTTCGGGATCCTCCCGCCCGGCGAGGGCGACATCTGCACGGACGGCGCCGTCTTCGTGCTCGCGCTGCGCGCGGAGCGCGGCGACGGCGCGCTGTGGCGGCAGGCCCTCGATCCCCGCGGGAAGACCGCCGACCGCGCGATGCAGCGGACGACCCAGGAGTTCATCGTCCAGCCCAGGACGCGCGTCGTGCTGCGCACGAACGTCGGACCGCGCGGCGACGGCGCGTGCGACTGGTGCTATTGGTCCGGCGTGGTGTTCCAGCGCCTCGAGGAAGGGCCGAAGTGAGCCTCCGCGAGCGATGGAGCGAGTTCCGCGGCGGCGCATCGGGCCAGGAGCTCGCGCTCCAAGCGCTCGTCGTCGTCGTGCTCGCGCTCTCGCTGACCTCGCCCGCGACGACGGTGCCGACGACGGCGATCGACGCCGGTTTCTGCTCGGCGTTGAACGAGCTCTTCGCGCGCGGCGCGCGCGCGGGCGTCGACTGGATCTACACGTGGGGCCCGTGGGGTTGGCTGCAGGGCGTGTCGTTCGACGAGCGGCTCTGGGTCGCGCGCTTCCTCGTCGGCGACGTGCTCGTGAAGTTCGTCTGCGCCGCCGTGCTCGTGCGCGCGGCGTGGAGACTGCCCGTGCTCGAGCGCGCGCTCGCGATCGCGGCGCTGTTCGTGCTCGACGTCCCGGGCGACGCCGCGCTGTACCTCGCCGCGTTCGCGGCGTTCGACCTCGCGCTCGATCGGCCCGAACGCGGCGGGCGCGTGTTCGGAGCCGGCGCGCTCGTGCTGCTCCTCGGGACGATCAAGTTCACCTTCCTGCTGCTCGCGCTTCCGCTGCTCGCCGTGCTCCTCGGCGCGCGCGCGAAGGCCGCGTCGCCGAAGCGCGCGTTCGCGACCGCCGCGGGCCTCGCGGCCGTGTTCGCGCTCGCGTGGGTCGGCGCGGGACAGTCGCTCTTCGACTTCCCGGCGTGGGTCGCGACGTCGTTGCGCGTGTCGTCGGGGTACGACGCGGCGATGTCGACGGAGGCGCCGCGCGAGCTCCTCCAGCTCGCGCTCCTCGCGCTCGGGTGCCTGGCACTCCGCCTCGCGCTCGCGACGATCGGGCGCGGCACGCCGCGGGTCGAGTTCGCGCGCGCGGCAGCGTTCGCGGCCTTCGCGTTCCTCGCGTTCAAGCAGGGCTTCGTCCGCGGCAGCGACCACACGCCGATCTTCTTCGCGATCGTCGGCGCGACGGCGTTCCTCGCGCGGCGCACGGGCGAACAGGGAGCGCGCGCGGCGTGCGCGCTCGGCCTGCGCGTGTCGACGCTCGTCGTCTGCGGGGTCGGCGCGCTCGCGGCGCGCACGGGCTCGATGCCGTTCTCGTCCGAGCTCGCGTCGCGCGCGACGTGGACGGAGAACGGCGCCGTGATCCTGGCGAACCCGACGTGGATCCGCGAGGAGGGCCGGCGCGAGCGCGAGTCCGCGCTCCAGGCGTGGAGCCTCCCCGTGCTCCGCCAGCGCGTCGGACGCGCGCCCGTCGACGTCGTGCCGTTCCAGAACGGGCTGATGCTGCTCTCGGATTGGAACTGGAAGCCGCGGCCCGTGTTCCAGTCCTACGTGACGTTCGACGCGGAGCTCCAGGAGCGCAACGCACGTCATTTCACCGCGCCCGACGCGCCCGAGTACGTCGTGTTCGCGCTGACGAGCCTCGACCAACGCCTGCCGACGCTCGACGACGCGCGCCTCCTGCGCGTGCTCGCGCAGGACTTCGAGCCGGTCGAGGCGGAGCAGGGCTTCCTCCTCCTCCACCGGCGCGACGCGGCGCGCCAGGAGCGCCAGGAGCGTGTGGAGCCGCGCGTCGTGCTCGAACGCCGCGTGCGCTTCGGGGAAGCGCTCGACGTCGGCGCGCTCGGAGACGGGCTCCACGTGCTCGAGGCCGACGTGCGCCCGAGCCTCGCGGGGCGCGCGCGCGGCCTCCTCCTGCGCTCGCCGCAACCGTGGATCGAGCTCCATTCGCACGACGGCCGCGTCGCGCGCAACGCGATCGTGCCGTCGATGCTGCGCGCGGGCGCGATCGTCGATCCGTTGCTCGCGAACACGGCGGAGTGGCTCACGCTCTTCGACGCGGACGCGCAGCACCGCCTCGCGCGCATCGTGTTCCTGCCGCCCGCCGGCGAGCCCGACTTCTACGAGAGCGAGATCGACGTGCGCATCCTCGAGGAGCCGCGGCCGCCGAGGATCGCGCGCGAGACGCTCACCGCGATCCAGAAGAGCCTGACGACGCTCGGGCTCGACCTCGCGCCGTTCCAGAGCCAGCTCCCGATGGAAGGCGGCGTGCGCCGCGCGGGGCCGGGCACCGTGCTCCTCTCGCACGCGCCGTCGAAGCTGCGGCTGCGGCTCCCCGCCGGCGCGCACAAGCTGCGCGGCGTGTTCGGCGTGCTGCCGCGCGCGCAGGACGGCGGGTTCTCGGGTCCCGTCGGGTTCCGCGCGTTCCTGATCCGCGCGAACTCGAACAACCCCGAGCCGCAACTCGCGGTGCGCCTCGACCCGCAGACGATCGAAGCGCAGCGCGAACCGCAGCCGTTCGAGATCGAGTACGTCGCGCCCGAGGGCGGCGAACTCGTGCTCAAGACGCTGTCGCTCGCGCCGGACGGAGCGGTGCTCGAGGGCGCGTACTGGGGCAACTTGAAGCTCGAGTGAGCCGCCGCGCGCGTGTTGGAAGCGCGCCGTCGGCCCGGCATGCTGGCGGGAGTCGCGCGCTCGATCCGCGCATCGCCACGGCGCCGTCCGCCGACCCTCGCACGCTCCACGGAGCCCCCATGCACGTCCTCCTCCTCGTCTCGCTCGGCTCGCCGCTCTCCGTCGCGCTCTCCGTCGAGGATCCGCCGGTGCGGAGCGGTCCCGTCGTCGTCGACGGACAGGCGCAAGTCGTCGACGCGTTCAAGGACTCGAAGGAGTGGATCGAGGAGTTCCTGTGGGTCGAGACGACGTTCGATTCGGACGGCGACGGCAAGCTCGACCGCATGCACGTCGACGTCACGCGTCCCAAGCAGACGAACACCGAGGGCTTGAAGGTGGCCGTCGTCTACGAGACGTCGCCGTACTTCGCCGGCACCGGCCCCGACGACAAGCGCTTCTTCTGGAACCCGAAGCAGGAGCTCGGCGGGAAGCCGATCGCGCGCACGACGATGGCGCACGTCCCGCGCAGCGAAAAGCCGGGCATGATCGCGAAGAGCGAAGTGCGCACGTGGGTGCCGCGCGGGTTCGCGGTCGTGCACTCGTCGTCGCCGGGCACCGGTTGGTCCGACGGCTGCCCGACGGTCGGCGGCGACAACGAGTCGCTCGCGCCCAAGGCCGTGATCGACTGGTTGTGCGGCCGCGCGAAGGGTTGGAGCGCGCACGTCGGCGGCGAGCCCGTCGTCGCGAGCTGGTGCACGGGCAAGGTCGGCATGATCGGCACGTCCTACAACGGCACGCTGCCGCTCGCCGCGGCGACGACGGGCGTCGTCGGCCTCGAAGCGATCGTGCCGATCGCGCCGAACACGTCGTACTACCACTACTACCGCTCGAACGGGCTCGTGCGCGCTCCCGGCGGCTACATGGGCGAGGACGTCGACGTGCTCTACGACTTCATCCACAGCGGCGATCCGGCCACGGACGCGTGGTGCGATCAGCACGTACGCGACGAGGTGATGATGAAGCGAGAGGATCGCGAGCACGGCGACTGGAACGCGTTCTGGGCGGAGCGCGACTACCTGCTCGATCTCGGGCCGATGAAGGCCGCGTGCTTGATGTCGCACGGCTTCAACGACTGGAACGTGATGCCTGAGCACTCGACGCGCATCTTCAAGGCGCTCGAGAAGAAGGGCGTCCCGGTCGTCGGCTACTGGCACCAGGGCGCGCACGGCGGACCGCCGCCGTTCGAGCTCGTCGACAAGTGGTTCACGAAGTACCTGCTCGGCATCGACAACGGCGTGGAGAAGGGGCCGCGCGCGTTCATCGTGCGCGAGGGCGACAAGCCGTCGAAGCCGACCGCGTACGCCGATTGGCCGAACCCCGACGCCGCGAACGTCGTGCTCCACCCGCGAGCGGGCGGGAAGAAGCTCGGCGAGCTCGCGTTCACCGCTGCCGCCGATCGCGCGCGCGAGACGCTCGTCGACGACGTCGCGCTCGACGGCGCGACGCTCGCGAAGGCCGAGGAATCGCCGACGCGGCTCCTCTACGCGACGCCGGTCTTGTCGAAGCCCGTGCACGTGTCGGGCACCGCGCGCGTGACGATCACGCTCGCGTGCGACAAGCCCGCGACGAACTTGTCGGTGTGGCTCGTGTCGCTGCCGTGGACGGACAAGGCGCCGATCCTCGAGAACGTGATCACGCGCGGTTGGGCCGACCCGAAGAACCGTAACTCGCTCGAGAAGGAAGAGCCGCTCGTGCCGGGGAAGCCGGTGACGGTGACGTTCGACCTCCAGCCCGACGACCAGGTGATCGCCGCGGGGAAGCGCATCGGACTGATGGTGTTCGCGAGCGACCGCGACTTCACGCTGTGGCCCGAACCGGGCACGAAGCTCGAGCTCCACCTCGCGGACACGCTGCTCGAGTTGCCGGTCGTCGGCGGGAAGAAGGCGTTGGAGGCGGCGTTCGCGGCGAAGGGGAAGTGACGCGCGGAGTCACGTCCATCGAGCACGGCCGCTTCTGGTGGGGTCGTTCCGTTGCCCAGCAACTCACGCAGGTCGCAGTGCCCGCTCACGACACGCACGCTCACGAGCCGACGCCGATCCTGACGTTAGACGACGAGCCACGCGTGCACCGGCCAGAACGACACGTCGAGATCGGTCAGGTCATGGCGTGTGTGTCCGATCGGAGGTCACGCCGCGAGACGATCGAACGCTCGGACGAAGTCGTCGAGGACGCGCTCCGCCCGAACAGGACCACTCTCCGACTCGACGAAGTCGAGGGTCTCTCGGAGATCGCGCGCAGCGAGCTCGGTGAGCTGCCAGCGGGTCACGACGGCTTGCCGCGGCGCGAGCCGATCCGACGGCGAAGCTTGGCGACGGCTCGGTCCCCTTCCACGAGCCGACCGGCACGAACCTGAGCCATCCCCGCGGCGATCTTGCGGCGCACGCCGGCCCGCCACTTCCGATCCTGAGCGAGCACGCGCAGCGCTTCGCGGACGACGTCGCTGGCCGAAGCGTAGTGACCCGCCGAACGCTCGTGTTCGAGGAGCTTTCGGAGCTCGGGAGGCAGATGGAGGTCCAAGGCGAGAGCTTCGCTCCGATCGCCGACTCTGTCCAGGTCGAGCCCCGAGGCGCGCGTCGGCGTCGAGGAAATGCGAACGGGCGCCGCGTGGCGCCCGTCGGGAGTGAACTCGCGTCGTCGCGCGGACTCAGATCGTCCCGCGCTCGACCTGTTCCTTGATCCACGGCACGACCTCGTCGAGGATCGCGTCGAGGTTCGTCGTCGCTTCGAAGCCGAGCAGCTTCTTCGATTTGCTCACGTCGGGCGTGCGCAGCTGCACGTCGTACTCGAACGGCTTGTCCGAGACGAAGCGGAACGGCTTCTTCGCGCCGTGGATCTTCTTCCAGATCGCCTCGGCGAGCTCGAGCACCGTCGTCGGGACCGGCGTCGAGATGTTGAAGTCCTCGTTGAGCGCCTTCGGGTGCTCGATGCACACGCGGATGCCGCGCGCGAGGTCGCCGCCGTAGGTGTAGTGCCGCACCTGCTTGCCGTCGCCGAGGATGTGCAGCGGGTCCTGGCCCTTGACCACCTTCTGCACGAGGTCCGGCACGACGTGGCTCATCGCGAGCTTCACGTTGCCCGAGTAGATCTCGTGCTCGCCGCGCGCACGGCCTTCGCCGATGCCGACGCAGTTGAAGGGCCGCACGATCGTGTACGGGAGCTGGTACTGCTCGAACGCGCCGCGCGCGTAGTACTCGCACGACAGCTTCTGGAAGCCGTACGTCGAGAGCGGCGGCGGCGACGTGAGCTGCGCGCCCTCGGGCGTCGGGAAGATCTTCGTGCTCTCGTACACCATCGACGAGCTGAGCAGCGTCGCCTTCTGGAGCTTGCCGTTCTTCTTCGCCCAGATCGCGGCGTCGAACGCGGCCGCGGTGATGCGGTCGTTCTCGGCGATCAGGTCGTAGGCGTACTTGTGGAAGTAGCTGATGCCGCCGATCATCGCGGCGCAGATCACGAAGTGATCGCAGTCGGCGACGAGCTTCTTGAGCAGCTCGACGTCCTTCGCGTCGCCCTCGACGAGCTTGTACTTCGGGTGCGTGTCGTACGACTTCGCGACCTTGCCGTACTTGCTGAAGTTGTCGATGCCGACGACCTCGTAGCCGTTCTGGAGCAGCTCGGAAACGAGGTACCCCGCGATGAAGCCGTTCGAACCGGTGACCAGGACTTTCATACGACCGTCATTCCTCCCGGGACCGACTTCCACACGTCGATCACCGGCTTGCCTTTGAAATCGAGCTTCTTGTACGCGCTGTGGGGCGTGCCGATGAAGATCAGCGCGGAACGCGCGATCACCTCCTCGGCGGGGAGGATCCAGGGCCGCTCGAGGTACGGATCGGCGCAGAGCACTTCCTTCGCCTCGAACGCGAGCGACTTCTTGAGCTTGTACGACAGCGAGTCACGCGGGTCGTCGCAGTCGGACTTGAACGTCATGCCGAGGATGCCGACCGTCAGGCTGCGCAGGTCGTACTTCTGCGCCGCGCGGCGCACGAGGTAGTTCGGCAGGCCTTCGTTGACGAGCATCGCGCTGTGCCCGAGGAAGAACGCGTTGTCGTTGAACGTCGAGAGCTGCATCGTGTCCTTGAAGAGACACGGGCCCGCGGCGAAACCGGCCTTCGGGAAGCCCTTCCCGCGCGGGTACTTCTCCGTCATCGCGCGGTGGATCTCGTAGAAGTCGAGGCCGTAGTCGTTCGCGATCATGTAGAACTGGTTGGCCGCCGCGAACTGGATGTAGCGCCACGCGTTGTTGTAGAGCTTCGTGAGCTCGGCGCCGACGGTCGGGAGCTCGATCAAGTCGGGCGTCAGCAGCTTGAAGAGCGCCTTCGCGCGCTCGAGCGCCTTCGGCGTCGTGCCGGACACGATCTGCGGGAGCGAGTGGATCTCCTCGAGCGCGACGCCCTGCGCGACGCGCTCCGGGCAGAACGCGACGTCGACCTCGATGCCCGCGGTCTTGAGCGCGTGCGCGACGTGGTCGGTCGTGCCCGGGTAGACCGTGCTGCGCATGATCAGGAGCTGGCCGTTCCGGAGGAACGAGCGGTCCTTGCGCAGCATGTCGCCGTACACCTCGAGGCGCGGGTTCAGGTGCTCGTCGAGCGGCGTACCGATCACGGTGACGACCGTGTCCGCCTGCTGGATGCACTTCGCGTCGGTGGTCGCCTCGAACTTCTTCGACTTGCGGACCTCGAGCAGGAGCTCGTCCGCGCCCGCGTCGATGAACGGCATCTTGCCCGCGTTCGTCTCGGCGACCTTCTTCGCGTCGATGTCGAGCGCGACGACCTTCTTTCCGGCCTTCGCGAAGGCGAGTCCGAGCGGGAGGCCGACGTGGCCGCAGCCGCCGATGATGACGATGTCGGACATGAGAGCGTACTTGGGGGTCGGGACGCACGGTCCCCGAGGGGGGCTCGGACCGGACGGAGCGTCGAAAAGGCAGAGCAGGATAAGGGCGGGCCCGTTCGAGGCGCAAGGGACCAGCACGCCTCGCTCGGGGTCGTACGACCTTGGCGGCAGTCGGGGGCGCTCAGGCGCGCGGCTTCGACGTCGGGCTCGCGCTCACCACGTGATCTTCACGCCGTTCGTGACGTTGAACGTCTCCGGCGGGCAGAACGTGACCGATGCGTTCCGGTAGTACGCGTGGTACGCGCGCACCGCACCGCTCCCCGGGACGACGCCGCCGCGGATCGACAAGGGCACGTTGCCGGACTCGGGGTACTGCGCGCTGCCGGCCGGGGTCGGCTTCGAGCCCACACGCACGAGGTTGCCGTCCGCACAGCGCACGCCGTCGCCGAAGACGATCCCCGTGGGCACGAGCGCGTCGCCCTGGAGAAACACTGCGGCGATGGTCGCGATCGACGGCATGCCGGAGGCATTCAGCACGATCGAGTCGGGGTTTGCGTTGCCGCTCGCCGACAGGACGGCGCCCGTCGCGACGACCGAGTTCGCGCAACCCCGGCCCGGGCCTCCTGTGTTGCCGCACGGGCAAGCCTGCGTCACCGCGGGATCGACTCCGTCGCCGGCGCAGAACGCGACGGGCGGCGTGCCGAAGGAGACCTTCCCGATCCACGTGCCCCACAGGTTCGTCGCGAGCGGGAACTCCTGGATCGTCCAGAAGCTCGTGAAGTCGACCGGGTCCAACGTCGTGTTCGTGTAGTCGCCCCAGCGATTGTTGCCCCCGCCGTCGAGCGTCTCGTACGCGAAGCTCCCCGCTATCAGCACTGCGGGCGGCGACGTCTGACCCGGCGGATCGCCCGCCAGTCGCCCGGAGTACCACGCGCCCGCGAACTCGCCCGCGTGCGCGCCGGCGCACCCGATCGCGAAGTCGCCGTTCGGATTGACCGCGATCGACCCGAAGAAGTAGCTCCGCACCGGATCGTCGATCGTGCCCATCGACTGCAAGGTCGCCGCGATCGGATCGATCCGGTACCAGCGCACGCCCGAGCGCCCCGAAACGTCGACGTTGTGGAGCGTCCACAAGCTCCCCGCCTGGAAGACCGCGCCGAGCGGCCGTGCGTCGATCGTCCACAGCGGCGTCGTGGCACCCATCACGGGCGCGTTGGGTGGATCGCTGTTGACCGGGACGGTCACGAGACCGAGCTCGGACAAGGTCGGCGCCGCGAGCGGCGGGTTCACGCGGCGGATGCGCAACGAGGTCGTGCTCGCGCGCGAGACCATGTACTCGCCGGACGGCGCTCCGAACGTGAGGCAGCCCTGGATCGAGTCCTCGTAGGGCAGCCCGCGGAAGGCGGTCACCGTCCCGAGGCTCTGCACCGGAGCGACGAGCGGCGCCTTGTCGACGGCGAAGATCGACATCGTGTCCGCGCCGCCGACCATGAACGCCGAGAGGTAGATGCCGTTCGCGTCGAAGCCGAGCGTCGGGTAGTCGGGGAAGTGCCCCGTGTCGGTGCCGGTGGAGACGACGATGCTCGTCTTGAACCAGCTTCCCGTCGGATCGCTCGACGACGAGACCGCGAGACGCACGCGCGAGCTGAAGTCGCTGCACGACACGATGAACCGGCCGCTGTGGTGGTCGTACGCGGCGCGCGGATCGCCGACGCTCCCCGTCACGTTGAAGAAGCTCTGTAGCGACAGGCTCACGGGGCGCGCCCCCGCGCGGTCGTAGACGGAAAGGTGCTGGTTCACGAGGGCGACGAAGTGGCCGGGCCCGATCGCCCCGTGCGGATCCGGCGGGATCCAGCCCGTGCCGGGATCGCCGCGCGACGGCCCCTGGAAGTTCGTGCCGAGGGCCGGCGCGGTCCCGCCGCCGCCGAGCAGCGCGCTCGGGCCGGACGACGAGGACGACGCGGACGGCGACGCGGGTCGCGCGCCACGTGGCGCGGGCACCTGCGACGGCCGCGCCGCGGCGGCGTCGAGCTCCGGAGCACGCGCGCGCTCGCGGGCGAGCATCGCCTCCATCGTCTCGACGACGCCGGGGCCGAGCGCGGAGGGCGGCAGCGTCTCGCCGTGGATCGGGGGCGGCTCCGGGCGCGGGCTCTGCGCGAGCGATGGCGTGCCGAAGAGGGCGGAAGCGAGGAGGAGGAGAGCGACGCGCGTCATCGGGGGCTCCTGTTGCGAGGCGCGGGAGGTGCGCCTCCGAGGTGCCCCGGAGCTTACTCCAGGAGCGCACGCCGCGGGTTCACCGTGTGCGATCCTGCGCGGGCGCGCCGGGACTGCGCGGCGGGCGCGCTCAGCGCGTCCCGCCGACCCGGTAGACGTTCGTCGCGCCGCGGAACTCCTCCGCGGCGACGTCCTGCACCTTCGCGAGCAGCTCTGGCTCGGCCGTGTCCGCGAAGACGTCGAGCTTCCACAGGTCGCGGTGGGAGCGCTCGAGGTCCGCAGCCCGCGGCACGCGCTCGGCTGGGCGCCGATCGGACGGGTCGAGTCTCGTGTCCACGTGTTGGTCCGCTCGCCACGAGTTCCAGGCGCTGGCACCCAGGGTTGCTCTGCTGCCGAAGCCTGCAGGGAGCGCACCTCCCAGCGTCCCTCGACGTCCCGCGGATACGTCACCCAAGTGCCCGGTCACTTCTGTCACCCATGTACCCGGACCGGACCCCCCTCTCATTCCAGGCCCACGTCTTGCCCCCCCCCTTCGACCCCAGCTAGGCTGACGCGAGCGCAGGAGGAGTTTCTTCGATGAGCGCGAGCAGCCGGTGGATGTGGGTCTGGGTCGGTCTCGTTCTCGCGCTGACCGTCGGGTGGGTGGTCGGAATGAGAAACGACTCTACGAACCGCAGTCCCATTCCCTTCTCGGTCACGGCGGCAGCGAGCGTCGAGCGTACGGATGCGTCGCGAGCACTCGAGGTTCCCGCTACAGAGGAACGGCTGACGAGCGTGGAGCGGGACGTGCCGGTCGGATCATCCACCGCATCCGAACAACCGGTCCCGAATGGGTACGTGCCGGGATCAGCCCATCTGAATCCGTTCGAGCTACCTTCGAGCTTCCTCGACTCGGCCAGCTATGCGCGGTCGAAGAGTTTCAATCCGACACTCGTGCCCTTGACACCGGCTGGGGCGGAGGAAGTGGATCAACTGATAGCCGACCTGCGGCGTGAGATGGAAGCCAAGACGCGAGAGGCTCTCGAGGCGCTCGAGAGCGCCGTCACCTGGAAGCTGTCGATGGCCGGGCCCTCCGAATTCGCCGACACGAAGGATGCACCGATTGCAGCGGGTGCATGGGTCGTTCATCGATCCTACGCCGACGGGACCTCCAGAACCGTGGCCGTGCTCCCTGGCGAGTGCGGGCCGCTCGACAGCGCCTGCTACGAGGTCCAGCGGATCTACCTCGAAGGCGAGAAGCGGATCGCCGACGCAGTAGCGCACTGCGTCGGACATGGGTGATCCCCTCGTCCCGATGGATTAGGACGTACCAGCCTGCGCGTCAGAACAGCAGATGCAGAAAGGGCCATGACGTGACACTCAGGTTCCTCATCGCACTCTCCGGGATCGCCTTCCTCGCGGGCCTGCTCGGGCCACGGTCGCGTGCACTCGAACCGACCGTCCAGATCGGAGGCGGGTTCGGCTGCCCAACGGCGGCCCAGTGCCGTTGCACCCTGCACGATCCTGCAAACGTTCCTTCTGCCAATCCTCCGGCGTGTTTCGACCACACCGACACGAGTTTCATCGCCGGTTCGGCCTTCCACGGCTGCTGCAGGATTTCGGCACAGTGCAGCACCAACACGCAGTGTCAGTATCGCATTGCCATCATCGCCGTCGCGAAGAGCGGACAGACGTGCGACTTCACGACCGAATCGGGCGGCAGTGTCCTGTCGTCTTGCCCGGGGCAAAGCACGTGCGCCTACAGCCCAACGACGTCCGATGCCCTCAAGTGCGGAGGTTCACAGGTCTACGTCGTGAAGATCTCCGGTAGCGTCGTCTCCACGATCACGGTCACCTGTGACAACTGCTAGCGCCGGGCTTGGTCGGATTCGCAAAGTGCGCTCGGGCATGGCTCGGCAGGAGTGATCACGACCTGGAACCCGGCGACTACACTTCGACCGCGTCCGCGAACTCCTGCCGGGCGGCCTCCTGCACGTTCGCCAGCAACGCGGAGACCGTCGCGTGGTGGTGGTAGACGCGCTCGGAGAGGGAGTAGCGCGCCTCGAGCAGGCGCACGACCTCGGACTGGAGGTCCTCGCGCAGGAGGTCGTGATCCGAGCCAAGGGCGCCCCGGCCGGAGACGCAAGGTGTCGTCGCGCCGCGCGTCGGTCCGAGCCGCGGCGCGCGCCGTCGATGCGCATTCAGGCTCGACGCCGCGCCGCGCGCAGGGGGGCCAGCACCATCCCGACCGCGGTTGCGAGCCATGCGAGCAAGGCCGGCCACACGAAGACGCGCGCGACGCCCAGGAGCTCCGGGAGGTCGAGAGCGCGCGCGATCTGCACGGTGCACGCCGTGTACATGCCGAGCGGGAACACCATACCCCAGTACTGGGGGTCGTACCGGAACGGCACGCGCCGGACGCCGTGGCGCCAGACGCCGAGCAGCACGAGCAGAGGGATCCACCACGTCGCGGCCGTCCAGAGGAAGAACGTGGATCCTCCGAGGAAGGGCGTCATGCGTTGCAGGAGTGGCAGCCCCTCCGAGGCTTGGAGCAGGCGCGCTCCGGCGAGCGTCGAGATCGCGAGCGCCCCCATGTTGATCCAGTAGGGCGGGGTGAGCTGCTGCGGCGTGAACGCGACGAACGTCCAACGGTAGAGGAGCAGCGCGATCAGCGGCAGGTAGAGCATGAACCCGCCCATGTGCATCGCCGCGGACACGAGCAGTACGCGCCCCGGAGAGGAGAACGAGTGCGCCACGAGGCATCCCAGCACGGCGATCGACTGCATCGCGACGACCGACACGAGCCACGTGCCGTTCAGGCCCTCGCTCAGGCCGGGTTTGTCCGCCTTGATCGTCACGGCTGCGAAGAAGCCGTACGTGACGAGCGCCCACGAGGCGAGCCCCGCGATCCACAGGCCGGCGGCGATCGACGGGTCCTCGCGGAGGATCGCAAACTGTGCGCCGAGCACGCACGTGCCGGCGGGCAGCGTGAAGAAGCCCGAACCGCGCGCGTGGTCCGCGAGGTCGGCTGCGACGCGGCGCGGGTGCAGCGCGAGCCGTGCCAGCAAGAGCAGCACGAGCACGGCGTACGCCGGCACGTTGATCCAGAACAACGCCACGGACACCGGCTCCAGGCCGAGGAAGTGCGTCGCGAGCGAGACGATGCCCGTCGCCATGACCAGCGCGAAGTACCCGGGCGGCAGACCCTCGGTCGCCGCCGACAGGCGCCCCTGTCCCGACGTCGCGTCAGCCATCGAGTCGCCGCAGGTGGAGCAGGAGGCCTGCGTTGAGCGCGAGGCAGGCGAGGCTCGCCAGCGCCGCCGGCACCAGGATCTTCGCGTCGTTCCGCAGGTACGCATCCATCGTCGCGGTGAGGAGCCACAGCTGCATCACGACGATCGTGATCACGATGCAGAGGATCGCGACCACGATTGGCATGCGCTGCTGGCGCGTGAAACGTCGTTCCTGCATGGGCGTGCCTCAGGCGTAGCCGGTCGCGAGCACCTTGTCGCCCGCGAGGTCGATGCGGATGCGCTGGAGCGGCCGCCGCGGCGGACCGGCGGTCGGCCGGCCGCTCTCGAGGTCGAAGCTGCCATGGTGGCACGGGCACTCGAAGCGATTCTCCGCCACGCGCGGGATGACCGGGCAGGAGAGGTGCGTGCAGGCCTGGTCGAACGCCACGAGCCTGCGCTCGTCCATCCGCACCAACACGCACGTCTCCGCGTCGGTCGGATAGTGGAACGTCAGCGACTCGCCGACCGCGAGCTCCGACAGGCGCGCGATCTCCTTCACGGGAGGCTTCCCGCGCCGCGCGCGCCACGCGTTCTGGCCGAGGATCCAGATCTGGCCGAAGGCGAACGCGGAGCTGATGAGCACCATGAAGCTCGTGAAGTCGCGCCGCGAGACGTACTCGTCGGCCTCCACGCCGATCGGGAAGTCCCTGCGCCAACGCGGCTGGGCCGACGGCGGCCGTCCGTCGGGAGCGATCGTGCCCGCTTCACCCGGGTCCCGGTTCATGCGTTCCCTCCTCCCGGCGCGCACTCGCGCACGTCGAGCATGGCGAGCAGGGGATCGAAGTCCGCGTCGCGCGCGGGCTGGAGCGCGGCGAGTACGTCGAACTCCTGCAGCGTCGCGTCGCGCGGCGCCATCATGTTCACCTTGGTCCGGATGAGCTGTTGCCCGAAACGGAACTCGTCCACGGGCCGCGAGCGCGGACGCAGCCGCTCGACCTCCTCGCGCGTGCCGTAGAAGAGCGCCTGGCTCGGGCACACGGATGCGCACATGGGCTTCTTCCCGACCGAGGTGCGGTCGTAGCACATGTCGCACTTCATCATCAGGCTCATCTCCGTGTGCATCTTCGGCACTCCGAACGGGCACGCGAGCACGCAGTTGTTGCAGGCGATGCAGCGCGGCTTCCGCGCCGTCTGGACGACTCCGTCCGCCGTGCGCTTGATCGCGTCCGCGGGGCAGACCTCGGCGCACGTGGGCGTGTCGCAGTGCATGCACACGACCGGCGCGGTCTGCGGCGAGAGCTCGCGGTCGAGCACGTCCAGCTGGATCATCGAGTGACCGCGGTGCGAGTCGCACTCGGTGCAAGCCTGCACGCACGCCTGGCAGCCGATGCAGCGGCTCTGGTCGACGAAGAACTGCATGGCATCGGGGACGGACATGCGCTCCTCTACTGCTGGGGCTCGAGCGCGCGCGCGTGCTCCGGCGGCGCGCTCGCCTTGCGGACCCGCGCCGCGCAGGCCTTGTACTCGGGGATCCTCGAGATCGGATCCTGTGCGGAGATCGTGAGCTGGTTCGCGCTCTTCGCACCGCCCCAGTGGTACGGGACGAAGATCGTGTCCGGGCGAATCGTCCTCACGACGCGCGCCTGGAGCGTGCAGCTCCCCCGCCGCGTCTCGGCCGTCGTCCAGTCGCCGTCCGCGATCCCGAGGCGCTCCGCGAGCTGCGGGTGCATCTCGATCGTCGGAACGGGGCAGTGGTCGATCAACGGTCCGATGCGACGCGTCTGCGAGCCCGACAGGAAGTGGCTCACGACGCGCCCCGTCGTGAGCATGAGCGGATACTCGGCGTCGACGTCCTCGGTCGGCGGCGTATACGGCGCGACGACGAAGCGCGCCTTTCCGTCGGGGAAATAGAACGGGCCGGATCCCTTCGCGACCGGGTTCCACGAGCCGGGTTCGAACAGGCGCGGCGTGCCGGGATGATCGACGTCGGGACACGGCCAGAAGACGCCGAACGTCTCCTCGATCTTCTCGTACGTGATCCCCGAGTAGTCGGCGATGCCGCCTTTCGAGGCGGCGCGCAGCTCCTCGAAGATCGCGCGCGGGCTCTCGAAGGTGAACCCACGCTCCCGTCCGAGCGCGCGCGCGATGTCCTGGACGATGCGCCAGTCCGCGCGCGCGTCGCCGGGGGACTCGATCGCCTTCCGGATGCGGATGACGCGGCCTTCCGTGGTCGTGACCGTGCCCTCGTCCTCCTCCTGCAGCGATCCCGGCAGCACGACGTCGGCGTGGCGTGCGGTCTCGGTGAGGAAGAAGTCGATGGCGACGAAGAAGTCGAGCTTCTCGAGCATGCGCCGGACATACGCGTTGTCCGGCAGCGACACGACGGGGTTGAAGGAGATCGAGAGCAAACCCCGCACTTCGCCGCGCTCGACTCTCCGGAGGATCTCGTAGCAATCGACGCCGGGCCCGGGCAGCTCCTCGGGAGCGATGCCCCACACCTTTGCGACGTGCGCGCGGTGCTCCGGGTCGGAGATGTCGCGCGCGCCCGGGAGCTGGTCGCACTTCTGGCCGTGCTCGCGTCCGCCCTGGCCGTTGCCCTGACCGGTGATCGTCGCGTACCCGCAGCCTTCGCGGCCGATGCGCCCCGAAGCGAGCACGATGTTGATCGCTCCCAGCACGTTCTGCACGCCGTGGCTCGAGTGCTCGATGCCGCGAGCGTGCATGAGGAAGCTCGTCTCGGCCGTCCCCCACCACTCGGCGGCCTGGCGGACGGCGTGCTCGGCGATACCCGTCACCTCGGCCGTGCGGCGCGGCGTCCACGGCGCGACGTGCTCCGCGACGGCTTCGAACCCGGTCGTGTGGAGCGCGACGAACTCGCGATCGACCCAGCCCTTCTCGATCATCAAGTGCAGGATGCCGTTGAAAAGTGCGACGTCGCGGCCGGGCTTCACGGGCAGGAAGAGGTCGCACGTGCGCGCGATCGGCGTCAGGCGCGGGTCGACGACGATGACCTTGGCTCCGTTCTCGCGGGCCTGCCACACGTAGTCGGTCGTGATCGGCGCGCACTCCGCGACGTTCGCGCCGCTGATCCACACGACGCCGGCCTTCAGGATGTCGCTCCACGGGTTCGCGGCGCGATCGACGCCGAAGGCCTTCTTGTTCCCGGCCGCGGCGCTCACCATGCAGAGGCGGCCGTTGTAGTCGAGGTTCGCGGTGCGCAGACACATGCGCGCGAACTTCCCCATCAGATAGGTCTTCTCCGTCGTGAGGCTGGCGCCGGTCAGGACCGCGAAGGCGTCCTGGCCGTGCTGCTCCTGGATGCGCGCGATCGCGGCCGCCACACGCTCGATCGCGGACTCGTAGCCGAGCGCCCGGAAACCCTCGGGTGACGACGGATCGCGCTCGTACGCGTGGAGCAGGCGATCGGGGTGGGCTCCCTGGAGGTACCGCTTCACCCCCTTCGGGCAGAGCTTCCCCTGGTTGAACGGAAACTCCATCCACGGCTCGATGCCGATGACCTGCTGGTCCTTCACGAGCAACTGCACGCCGCACTGCTGCCCGCAGAAGCAGCAGTGCGTCTTCACGGACCGGTCGGGCACGACGCCCGTGTCGAGCCGCAGGTCCGTCGCGACCGAGCGGTGCGGACCGAAGCGCTTGATGATGTCGAGGGGCTGTCGCGGAAGCTCGGCCATGGTGCGTTCAGGGATGGAAGTTCGCGCGATCCTCGCTCCCGAGCGGGCCGCTGCCGAGGCCCGGGTTCGCGAAGGCGGGCGGCGGCACGGGCCGGCCGCGCGCGCCCGGCGCGACCTCGCGCCCGAACGGCCGGCCCTGCGCGATCGTCAGGAGCGCGCGCCGGCACGGCGGACAGATCCACTGGTAGTGCTCGACGCTCCCCCCGGCCTCGTAGCGGAAGCCCAACGCGCGCTGGACGCCGATCAGGTCCTCGACGTGCATGCGCGATGTGAACGCGGCGCCGCAGCGGCGGCAGCTCGCGGACTCCTCGCGCGCGCCGACGTCCTTGTAGAAGGAGACGCCGAGCTGAGCGGGCCGCTGGAAGACGTGGAAGAACTTCCCGAACGGCAGCCAGAGCAGCGTGAAGATCACCGTCACGGCGTGCAGGATCGCCAGGAAGTCGTAGGCGTAGCCCTTCATCCAGGTGTAGCTCGCCGTGAGCAGGAGTCCGGTCGTGCTGACCGCGAAGAGGAGGATGAGCGGCAGGAAGTCCTCGTGGAACTTCTGCAGCGCCGCCGCGCCCTCTTCGCGCATCCTCCGGCGCATGGCGAGCATCACGCCGCCGGTCACGAGGAGCGCCGACCACACGAGCCCGTGGAACACGAGGAACGCCGGGAGCGTGCCCACGCCGATCGCGACGGTCGGGAACCCGAACACGACGACGCGGTAGGTCTCGAGGTCGTCCGGCAGAGTCTCGAAGTGGAGCCAGCCGAACACGAGCGGGAACGTGATGGCGCCGGCCGTCAGGCAGCCCCACATGAGGAGGAGGTGCGCCAGCCAGCGCGCGCTTCCGCGCCTCAGGATGAAGCGGTTCAGCGCGAACTGACTCGTCACGCGCTGGAACCAGGAGCGCGCGTTCGCGAGACGGTGCCGGCGGCGAAAGAAGACCTGCCAGCCGCGCCGCCAGTACAGCGCCGTCGGCGGCCGCTGCAACCACATCGCATAGCGATACGTGAGGCCGAAGACGGCGAACAGCGTCGCGAACGTGTACCCGACGAGCGCCGCGTCGAAGTGCGCGAGGTCTCGCGATCCAACGACGATCAGCGCGCCGAGGATGCCCGTGAAGAGCACGCCCCAAGCGGCACTGATCGCCACCTCGCGTTTCGGCTGGATCATCCGTGCTCTCTCGCCGACTCCGTTCCCGCTACTGCGATGCTCCGCGGCCGTCCGCCGCGAAAGACGTCCTCCCGTGGCGTCGCCTGCCGCTCACGAGGAGCACTTGCCGCGGCCGCAGCATACGAGACCGGACGGCGCGGCGCAAGGTGCGCGTCCGATGCGGAGGATGTCCGTGGTGTCCATCGCCAGCTCCCCGGGCGAGCCTCGTTCCATGCCCGGCGAGGGAGTACCGCCCCCTGCGCCCGACGGCGCCTCGACCGGGGTCGAGGTGGAGATGGAGTCCCCGCCGCGCCGCGCTCGCCGGTCAGGGGGCTTGCGGACGCATCGCCGCGCGTCCGGCCGCGAGGAGCAAGCGCTCGATGGACGCGGTTGCGCGCGGACCGTCCTGGTAGGGAGCGAGCTTCGGGATCCGAGCCTCGCGCAGGGCGCGCAGCAACGCGTCGCACGCCGCCGGCTCGCACTGCGCGTACACCCCGCCTTCGCCCTCCTCCATCGCGTCGTGCACCGCGAGCAAGGCGCGAAGGGTCCCCACGATCGCCGGCGTCGGGGTGGGCACGAGCAGCGCCGCGAGCGCGGCGTGGTCGAGCCGCATCTGGCGCGCGAGGGGCAGCGCGGCTCCGCCGCGTGCACGCTTCGCGGCCGGGAGGAGGAGCTTCTCCTCCATTCCGATGTGGCGCAGCAGCCTGCCTCGGAATGCCTGGAACGCGTCTGCGTCGATCGTGGCGCCGCGATCGGCGGCGTCGAGCAGCCGAGCGAGCTCGGCGTGGTCGCGGCAGAGGCCTTCCTGGATCGGTCCGAGCGTCACGGCGAGAGGGTGCCACGCCCCGCGTTCTTCGTCGAGCACACCACGTGATCTGGACACCGTTCGTCGCCTCGAACGTCTCCGGCGGACGGATCACGACGGCGGTCCGAGTTCACCGCGTACCGCCGATCCGATACACGTTCACCGCTCCGCGGAACTCCTGCGCCGCCGCGTCCTGCACTCTGAGCAACAGGTCGGGCTCGCTCGCGTCGGCGAGAACGTAGAACTTCCACAGGTCGCGGTAGCTCCGTTCGAGGTCCGCGAGGCGCGGCACGCGCGCCGCGTAGGCCGACAACGGTTCGACGCTCGCCGCACCGGGCCAGCGCACGTGCATGCGCGCTTCCTTGAGCTGCATGCGTTGCGCCGGGCAGTACACGATCACGTCGACGGTCTTCCCCGTCGCGAAGCGCACGAGGTCGGTGATGCGCGACTCGGCCTCGAGCCGCGCCGCCGCCCCGCCGGTCGAGAAGTAACGCTCGACGAGCGCCTCCTGCACGTCCGCGTTCTCGTAGCGCGGATAGACGCACGCGCGCTTGTACAGGCGGCGCTCGCGGAAACGCTGAACGAGGCCGAGCACGCGATCGCGAGCGGCCTTCGACGCTCGCGGCGCCTTCTCCATCGAGCGCTCGAGCAGGTCCAGCACCCCGGCGTCCTCCCGCGTCCAGAAGTCGCTCTCGCGCACGGCGCCCGCCGCCAGCGCCGTCTCGACCGCGCGCGCGATCAGCGCGCCCGCCGCGACCTTCGCGTGGTGGTAGTAGACGCGCTCGGAGAAGTAGTAGCGCGCCTCGAGCAGGCGCACGACCTCCGACAGGATGTCCTCGCGCAGGAGGTCGTGCTTCGCGAGGTCGATGTAGAGGACCCCGCTCTGGCGATCGACCTTGAAGTAGCTCGTCACGCGCGGGTCGACGGACAGCTTGAGCCCCGTGAAGTACGCGTCGCGCGCGAGGTAGTCGAGGAGGTCGCTCGCGATCGTCCCGCCGACGATCTGGATCCAGTACGGCGGGATGCCGCCCTCCCCTTCCTTCGCGGTCAGGATCTTCAGCACGTCCGCGTGCACGCCGAGCTCGCGCAGCACGCGCCCGAGGCCCGTCGACGCCTCGAACATCGCCTCGAACCGCCGCGCCTCGTCGTGGCGGCCGAAGATCCCGTCCTGGTCCTCGATCGAATGTCCGAACGGGATGTGCGTCGCGTCGTGGACGAGCGCCGCGAGGCGGATGACGCGCGCTTCTTCCTCGCTGACGCCGACGCAGCTCGCGGGGTCGAGCTCGAAGGACAGGTTGATCGCCTCGATCATCTTCCCGGCCATGTGCAGGCTGCCGATCATGTGATCGAAGCGCGTGTGCACGGCGCCCGGATAGACGAGGTAGGCGGTCCCGAGCTGCTTCACGCCGCGCAGCCGCTGCATCTCGCGCGTGTCGAGCACGCGCACTTCCTCGTGCGTCAGGTAGACGTCGCCGTGCACGGGATCACGGAGGACGCTGTAGCGCTTGCGACCGGCCAAGGGGGCGGGATGGTAGCAGCTCCACGCACGCGAGGCCGCGCCGCGCGCACACCGGGAAACGCTTTCCACCCGGCGCCGGGGCACGAACGTGCCGAGAACGGCCCTGGATCGAGCGCTCGGACGACAAAGCGTTCAGCCCGGCGGGCCCTGCGCCGATGAACGAAGGTCGAGACCGTCGAACGGCCTCCGCCCCACCCACCCGGATCCCGCCAGCAATGGATCAACAACCGTCGCCGCCGCCCCGCACCGGCCCCCGCCCCGAAGTCACGGCCCTGATCGAGGTCCCGGGCGGCCCCACCGTCCGTGGGCGCGTCGTCAAGGTCGACCACCACGTCGTCACCGTCGAGTTCCCGCGCCAGGGCGCGCCGATGATCCCGATCGCGCGCCAGGCGGTCGTCGGGTTCTCGAGCGCGGACCTCGAGAAGCCGCTCACCGCGCGCTCGCGCGTGATCTTCCGGCGCGACGAGTCGGACAAGCTCGTCTACGAGTTCCAGTTCAGCGCGATCGACGGCGAGACGCTCAACGCGGTCTTCCGTCGTCGCACCGCGGCGCGCGTCAAGCCGCCCGAAGTCGTCGGCGTGACCGTTCGCACGGGTTACGACGACGCGTCCGCGGGCACGAGCTCCGTGCTCAACGACGTGTCGCTCACGGGCCTCTCGATCTCGCTCGGCAGCCAGGGCGAGACGCTGCTCCACGACAAGGAGCGGCTCCTGCTCTCGTTCAAGCTGCCGGGGCAGGACAAGCCGATCGAGCTCGTCGGCATCGTGCGCTACCGCCGCATGGCGGGCACGATGATCCGCTACGGGATCGAGTACGACCCGAAGGGGACGCGCGACTACTCGTCGCAGGAAGAGCGCCTCGCCTCCTACATGGTGAAGCGCAAGATCGAGAGCGTGCAGCAGACGCTCGGCACTCGCGCCGCCTGATCCGCGGCCTCGACGAACCCCGCACGGCCGACGCGCGCTCGAAGCGCCGCCGGCCGCGCGCGTTTTCGGGCCGGGAGCGCGGGGAAAACGCGCTGGAACGGAATCGGAACGCTCGCTCCGGGGCGTCCGGCTACCGGACGTCGTCGCAGGCGCGCTAGACTCGCGGCCCGATGTCCCTCCTCTCGAACCTGCTCTGCGTCGCGCTCCTCGCCGCGCCGTTCCAAGGCCCGCCCCAGCGAAAGCGCGAGACGGACGGCAACAAGCTCGTCCAGGTCGCGCTCAAGGCGGATCGCGAGACGCTTCGCGCGGGCGAGTCGTTCGAGCTCTGCGTCGTGCTCGACGTGAAGCCCGGCTGGCACGTGTACTGGGAGAACGCGGGCGACGCGGGCAACCCGACGCGCGTCGAGTTCGCCGCGCCGAAGGGCTTCGAGGTCGGCGACGCGCGCTTCCCCTGCCCCGTTCGCCACGAGGAAGAAGGCGACATCGTGTCGTACGTGCACGAAGGACAGGTGCTCCTCGTCGCCGACGCGAAGGCGCCCGCGGACCTCGCGCCCGGCGCGCCGCTCGAGTTCCGCGTCGACGTCGATTGGCTCGTCTGCACCGACTACTGCCTCCCCGGCGGCGCGAAGCGCACGCTCGCGCTCACGGCCGCGGCGAAGGACGCCGAGACGAAGCCCGCGAACGCCGAGCTCTTCGCGAAGGCGCACGCCGCGCTGCCGCGCGCGTGGAAGGACGTGCTCGGCGACGCGCAGCCCGCGTTCGAGGCGGTCGACGCGGAGCACGCGCGCGTGACGATCGACGTGCCCGGCGCGGAGGAGCTCGAGTTCTTCCCGAGCCCGAGCGAGGACACGAAGCTCGTCTCCCGCGCGCGCACGAAGACCGAGAAGGGCGCGCGCATCGTGCTCGAGCTCGAACAGATCAACGGCTCCAAGGACGTCGACTATCGAGGCGTGCTCTGGATCCGAGACGCCAAGGGCGCGAAGAGCTGTCTGCAGGAAGCCTGGCGCCCGGAGAAACACTGACCCCGCGGGCCGCCCCCGCACACCGAGAAGGAGATTCGATCATGAAGCAACTCATCCTCCCCGCACTGGTCGCCGTCTTCGGCCTGAGCCTCGCGGCGCACGCCGTCGAAGAGCCGAAGATCAAGGCGCCCCAGACCGAGAAGAAGGACGTCAAGAAGGACGAGAAGCCCGCGACCGCCGAGATCGGCAAGCCCGCGCCGGACTTCACGCTCACGGACGTCAACGGCAAGTCGGTCAAGCTCTCCGACTACAAGGGCAAGATCGTCGTGCTCGAGTGGTTCAACCAGGACTGCCCGTACTGCCAGTACGTCTACGGCGACACGGGCCCGCTGAAGGACCTCCCGGAACGCATGACGAAGCAGGGCATCGTCTGGCTCTCCATCAACACGGGCAATTCGGCGAACGCCGAGGCCGCGAAGAAGTTCATGGAAGCGCACAAGATGACGACGCCGATGCTGCTCGACGCGGACGGCAAGGTCGGCACGGCCTACGCCGCGAAGACGACGCCGCACTGCTACGTGATCGACGAGAAGGGCGTGCTCCGTTATCGCGGCGCGCTCGACAACGCGCCGATGGGCAAGGTCGCGGACAAGGAAGCGAAGACGAACTACGTCGAGACCGCGATCAACGAGCTCAAGAACGGCAAGGCCGTGACGACCACGGAGACGAAGTCGTACGGCTGCTCGGTGAAGTACCCGAAGAGCTGAACGACGCCTCTCTGCGCGATCGATCGGCAGCGGCCCGCGCGGCCGCTGCCGTCGTTTTCCGGTCGAAACGACCGCAAGGGCCGAGGTGAGTTCGCCTGCCAAGCGCCCACGAAATCGTGCTCGTTCCGTACCCTGGGGAGATGCAGGTCGAGGCGCGTCCGAAGCGTTCGGACGGCTCGCACCCGCGAAGGCGGAACGGGGAACCGCTCCCGCGCTTCCGCCCGAAACCCAAACAGGAGAGAAGACGATGCGACGCATCGTGTGCTCGACGGCGCTCGCCGCCGTCGGACTCGCGCTCGTGTCCTTCACGTTCGTCTCGCCGCCGGTGATCGCCGGCGCGAACGCGACGCAGGACCCGAAGCCCGAGGCGAAGAAGGAACCGCCGAAGGAGGAGAAGAAGGACGAGGTGAAGGCTGCCGAAGTCGGCAAGCCCGCACCGGAGTTCGAGCTCACCGACCTCGACGGCAAGAAGGTCAAGCTGTCGGACTACAAGGGCAAGCTCGTCGTGCTCGAGTGGTTCAACCCCGACTGCCCGACGTGCGACCGCGTGTACTCGAAGGGCGGTCCGCTCACCGAGGTCCCCGAGCGCCTGAAGAAGGACGGCGTCGTGTGGCTCGCGGTGAACTCGGACGGCGAGACCGCGAAGCAGGTCGACAAGAACAAGGACTTCTTGAAGGAGAAGAAGGCGACCGTCCAAGTGCTGCTCGACCCGACCGGCAAGACCGGGAAGGCGTACGGCGCGAAGTCGACGCCGCACTGCTTCGTGATCGACGAGAAGGGCGTGCTCCGCTACCAAGGCGCGCTCGACAACGCGCCGTCGGGCAAGCCGAAGGAAGGCGAAGCGCTCGTCAACTACGTCGAGAAGGCGGTCGGCGAACTCAAGGCCGGCAAGCCCGTCACGACCTCGGAAACGAGGTCCTATGGCTGACGGGTCCACTACGCGAAGTCCTAGTTCAGGACTTCTTGAACCACCAGGGCGGCCCTCACGGAGCCGCCCTGTGTGTTTTCCGCGACGCGCTCGCGCTTCCGTCATGCGAGCGGCACGAACGCGCTCGACACGCGCGCGTGCAGGCGCTGCGCGAGTTCCTTCCTGTCGTCGTGCACCTCGAGCTCGGGATGGAACACGAGCCGCGCGTCGACGCGCGGCTGCGACGCGAGGTGGAGCGCGTGCCGCCAGAACGGATCGCGCACCCACGCGACGGTCGTCGATGCGGGCGGAGCTCCGTCGACGGTCGCGTAGCCGAGCGTCGCGCACGCGACCGGGACGCGCGCGCCGGCGGCAGTTTCGAGCAGCGATGGACGGAAGCGCTGGACCGCGTGCCCGCGCGAGTTCTCGCCTTCGGGGAAGAGCACGACCGTGTAACCGCGCTCGACCCACCCGCGCACCGCGTCGTTCGCGACGACGAGCTCGCGCTTGTTGCGTCGATCGAGGAACACCGTGCCGAGCACGCGCGCCATCAAGCCGAAGAACGGCCAGCGCGCGAGCTCCGCCATGGACACGAACACCGCGTCGACGCGCGCGGCGAGCACGAAGATGTCGACGTAGCTCGTGTGGTTCGCGACGAGGAGCACGCCGTCCTTCGGCAGCGCCCCGCGCACGTCGAGGCGGATCGCGAAGCACCAGAGCGACCACCGCCCCCACCCCTGCATCGTCGCGCGCCGCATGCGCCGGCGCACGCCGCCGGAAACCAGCGAGACGGGGGTCGTGAGGAACCACGCACTCGCGAGCGCGCCCGTGCCGAGGACGTAGAGCGGCAACCGCCACGCGAGGCGCGCGAGCCCGGAGGCGCCGATCCTCGGCGCGGAGGTCCCCTTCGTGACGTCGTCCTGCATGCGGGCTCGCGAGGCGCTATCCTGCCGCATTCGAGCCGAGACGTCCGCTCCGGGCAACCCGCTCGCGCAGGACGCGCTCCTTCGAGGACGAGACCATGCTCACGAAACTCACGCTCACCGTCGCCGCGATGACGCTCACGCTCTCCACGTCGTTCGCGCAGGACCCGAAGCCCGCCGGCAAACCCGATGCGAAGCCGGCGGCCGTCGCGCTGACACCGGCCAAGGTCGACGACAAGGCGGTGCTCGCGAGCGAGAAGCCCGCGTACCCGCTGACGACCTGCCCGATCAGCGGCGAGGAGCTCGGCAAGGACGCGATCGACGTCGTCGCGGGCGGGCACCTCGTGCGCGTGTGCTGCCCGAAGTGCGCGGCGAAGGTCGAGAAGGATCCCGCGGCCTACCGCGAGAAGGTCGTCGCCGCCGTGATCCAGGCGCAGAAGGCGAGCTACCCGCTGACGAAGTGCCCCGTGACCGGCGAGGAGCTCGGCAAGGACGCGTTCGACCACGTGTACGGCACGCGCCTCGTGCGTCTCAAGGACAAGGCGACCGTCGCCGCGTTCGAGAAGGACCCCGCCGCCGCGATGGCGAAGGTCGACAAGGCGCTGATCGACGCGCAGCTGAAGACCTACGCGGTGCACGCGTGCCCGGTCAGCGGCGAAGCGCTCGACAAGGACGCGGTGAACTACCTCTACGGGACGAAGCTCGTGCGCCTCTGCTGCAACGGGTGCGTGAAGAAGTTCAACGCGGCGCCGGAGAAGTTCCTGAAGGAGCTCGCGACGATCAAGTGAGCGGCGTGCGCGCCCGAGGGAGCGCGCGACGATGCCCCGAATGCGACGAGGCGCGGAGCGATCCGCGCCTCGTTGCGTTTCAGCCGCGCACCGTGCGTCAGACCCGCGCCGGCACCTTCCGCAGCTCGCTGACGACGAGGTTGCCGAGGAAGTCCGTCGGGTGGTCGCCCGTGTTCACGCCGGTGATGCGGCGCGCGCGGATGAGCTCGACGACGATGTCCTCGATGCGCGCTCCGGCCTGTTTTTCCCCGAGGTAATCGAGCATCATGCCCGCCGCGAGGATCGCGGCGACGGGGCACGCGACGTTCTTGCCGGCGTACTTCGGCGCCGAGCCGTGGATCGGCTCGAACAAGCTCACCTTGCCCGGGTGGATGTTGCCCGAGGCCGCGATGCCCATGCCGCCTTGGATCATCGCGCCGAGGTCGGTGATGATGTCGCCGAAGAGGTTCTCGCACACGCCGACGTCGAACCACTCGGGGTTCTTGACCATCCACATGCACGCGGCGTCGATGTACGCGTGCTCGGTCTTGATGTCGGGGTAGTCCTTCGCGACGTCGGCGAAGACGCGGGTCCAGATGTCCTGCGAACGGAGCGCGTTCGCCTTGTCGATCATCGTGACCGTCTTCTTCTTGTTGCGCTTGCGCGCCAGCTCGAACGCGTAGCGGATGATGCGCTCGACGGCGGGCCGCGTGTGCACCATCACCTGCGTCGCGACCTCGTTGTCGAGGCCCTTGTGCGTGTACCCGTACGAGCCGGAGTACGCGCCTTCGGTGTTCTCGCGGCAGATCACCATGTCGACGTGCTCGGGGCCCTTGCCCTTCAGCGGGCAGAGCCGCTCGTCGTACAGCTTGATCGGGCGCAGGTTGACGTACAGGTCGAGCTCGAAGCGGAGCTTGGCGATGATGCCGAACTCGATCATCCCGACCGGCGCGCGCGGGTCGCCGATGGCGCCGAGGTAGATCGCGTCGTGACCGCGAACCTCGGAGAACGCCTGCTCGGGGAAGATCTCCTTCGTCTTGAGGTAGTGCTCCGTGCCGAAGGGGTACTCCGTGCGGCGCGTCTTGAAGCCGTAGACCTCGCCGGCGGCGTCGAGGACCTTCATGGCCTCGCGCGTCACCTCGGGTCCGATGCCGTCGCCGCCGATCACTGCGATCTGATATTCCTTCATCGGACGCTTCTCGTCTCTCGTTGCGGCGCCGTTGCGCCCTTTCCGAACATGCCCGGCCGGTAGGCGCGGATCTTCCCTTCGATGGCGCTCGCGGCCACGGTGAGCGGCGACGCGAGGTAGAGCTGTCCGGGGCCCGATCGCCCCGTGAAATTGCGGTTGATGGCGCTGATCGAGACCTGCTCCTTCGTCTCGCTCACGCCCGGGCCGCAGCCGATGCACGCGCCGCAACCGGGGTTGATGACCTCGACGCCCGCCTGCGCGAACACGTCGAGGTACCCCTTCGCGCGCGCGTAGTCGCGCACGGCCTCGCTCCCGTACTGGATGTACATCTTCACGCCCGGCGCGACGCGCCGGCCGTTCGCGACCGCGTCCTTCAGGACGGTCGCGTAGAAGTCGAGGTCGTGCTCCTTGCCCGCGGTGCACGAGCCGCCGTACGCGATCTGGATCGCGACGTCGCCGAGCGCGCTCACGTCCTTGCCGTACGTCGGATCGCCGGGCGTCGCGACCATCGGCTCGATCTTCGCGAGGTCGATCGCGTGCACGCCGCCGGCGTACGTCGCGCCCGCGTCGGGCTTCACGAAGCGCGCGCGGAGCTTCTCGAGCGTCGAACCGGGCCGACGTTCGAGGAGCCACTGCGCCGTCACGTCGTCCGCTTCGCAGATGCCGGACTTCGCGCTGCACTCCGTCGCCATGTTGCAGAGCGTCGCGCGCTCGTCCATCGAGAGCGACGCGAGGCCGGGCCCGCCGAACTCCATCACGCGGTCGAGCGTGTCCTCGCGCACCGCGAAGGTCGCGAGGATGTGGAGGATCAGGTCCTTCGCCGTGCACTCGGGGCGGAGCTCGCCGGTGAGCTCGAAACGGATCGACTCGGGCACTTGGACGAACGTGAAGCCCGAATGGATCAGGCCCGCGTACTCCGTCGCGCCGACGCCCCACGTGAGCGCGTTGTTGCCGCCGCCCATGCAGGTGTGGCTGTCCGTCGCCTGGATGAAGTCGCCGGGGTCGACGAATTGCTCGCGCGCGACCTGGTGGCAGATGCCGGGCGACACGCCGTCCTTCGCGGAGAAGTCGCGCACGCCGGTGTGGCGCTGGAACTCGCGCTGGAGCCTGCGCAGCGTCTCGATCTCTGGCGCGAACGGCGCCATGCGCTTCACGCCGTCGGCGTAGAGGAGGTGGTCCTCGAACACCGCGAACTTCGCGGGGTTCGGCACGCGGTACTGCGCGCCGTACTCGAGCGCGAGGAAGTGGTGCACCTGCGCCGTCGTGAACTCGTGGCTGTAGCCGCCGTCGACGTTGACGAGGCAGAGGTCGCCGGGCGCGAGGTGGACCTTCTTCCCCTCCGCGCCGACCAGCTTCGCCGCGAGGATCTTCTCGGCGAGGTTCATCGGCCGCGCGGACGTCGTCGGCGCCGGGATCTTCACCTTCCCCGCCTTGTAGAGCGCGCTGAACGGGAAGAGCCCGCCCGCTTCGAGGATCGCGCGCGTCACGGGGTCGTACTTCGAGGTGAACTCCTCGAGCGGCAGCTCCTCGCCCTTCTGCAGGCGCTCGAGCTGCTCGTACGTCCCCATGAGCTGGCCGAGGTTCAGGTTGTTGCGCTCGTGGATCGGCGCGAACGAGTGCGCGATCACGAGGTGGATGCCGCTCCACTTCTCGCACTGCGGCGCGGTCTCGCGCGACGAGCCGGTGCCCTTGCGCTGCCCCGAGACGATCACCTCGAAACCGCCGTCCATCAGCGCACGCGTCGCGAAGACGCGCTTGCCGTCCTTGTGCACGACGCCCGCGTAGGCGTCGAGCGCGATGTCCTCCGGCTTGTGGCGGAAGCACACCCACGCCGGCGTCATCGCGTCCGTGTTGATGTCGTCGAGCAGGTCCTTGGGCTCGACGTCGCGCATGCGGAGGTCGAGCTTCTTCGCGAGCTGCTCCTCGATGCGCGCGTAGTCCTTCGTCAGGAACAGGACGCGCTTCCCGGGCGTGAGCCGGACGACCCGGCGGCCGTCGGGCTTCGTGTGGATGAGCGGGTTCATCGCTGGAACCTGGTGTTTCCCCTCGCGCGGCGCTCAGGCCTGCGGGTTCTCGAGCAGGATCGCGATGCCCTGGCCGCCGCCGATGCACGCGGACGCGACGCCGTAGCGCTTCTTCGAGCGGCGCAGCTCGTGCATGAGCGTGAGCACGAGCCTCGTCCCCGTGGCGCCGAGCGGGTGGCCGAGCGCGATCGCGCCGCCGTTGACGTTGACGCGGTCGCGGTCGAGCTCGAGCTCCTTCTCGCAACCGAGGTACTGCGCCGCGAACGCTTCGTTGATCTCGATGCGCTCGACGTCGCGCAGGTTCACCTTCGCGCGGTCGAGGCACGAGCGGATCGCGGGCACGGGGCCGATGCCCATCTCCGTCGGATCGACGCCGGCGTACGACCACGCCTTGACCTTGGCCCACACGTCGAGCTTGTCCGCCTTCGCGCGCTCCGCGGTCGTGAGCACGACCGCCGCGGCGCCGTCGACGATGCCGCTCGCGTTGCCCGCGGTGACGGTGCCGTCCTTGCCGAACGCGGCGCGCAGCTTCGCGAGGCCGTCGAGCGTCGTGTCGGGCTTGATGTGGTCGTCCGTCGCGAGCACTTCGTCGCCCTTGCGACCCTTGATCGTCACGGGCTCGATCTCCGCGGCGAAACGGCCGTCCTTCACGGCGGCGGCGCCGAGTTGGTGGCTGCGCAGCGCGTACTTGTCCTGCTCCTCGCGCGTGATCCCGAGGCGCTTCGCGACCTTCTCCGCGGTCTGCGCCATCATCAGGCCCGCGACCGGGTCGAGCAGCGAGCCGAAGAGCGAGTCCTGCATCTGCGGCTGGACGCCGAACGGGATGCCGGAGCGGATGCCGTACACGACGAACGGAGCCTGGCTCATGTTCTCCATGCCGCCCGCGATCGCGACGCGCGCTTCGCCGAGTTGGAGCATCTGCGCCGCGCTGACGACGGACTGCAGCCCCGAACCGCACAGGCGGTTCACGGTGAGCGCGGGCACGCTCTGCGGCAGGCCGGCCTTGAGTCCGACGTGACGGGCGCCGTAGAGCGCGTCGATCGACGTCTGGAGCGCGTTGCCGACGACGATGTGGTCGACCGTGCTCGGATCGACCTTCGAGCGCGCGAGCGCCGCCTTCGTCGCGTGCGCGGCGAGGTCGATCGCGGAGAGGTCCTTCAAGCGGCCGTAGCCGGGCGTTCCGACGTACTCGCACATGGGGGTGCGCGCGCCGCCGACGAGGACGATTTCGGTGCTCATGGTGTGCTCCTGGGATTCTTGGGCTTGGCTTCGAAACGCGCCGGGCTCGTGTGCGGGTGCGGCGGCGCGTCCCCGGGTCCGGCCGGGGCGGAGACGCGCGAGCGGGGAGCGCGCACGGGCGCTCCCTCACGCTCACTTGCCTTGGAAGTTCGGTTTGCGCTTCTCGAGGAAGGCCGCCATGCCTTCCTTCATGTCCGCAGTCGTCGAGGCGAGGCCGAACATGTCGGACTCGATGACCTCGCCTTCCTGCTGGCTCATGTTGAGGCCGCGGCGGATCGTCTCGATCGCGAGGCGCACCGCGACGGGGCCCTTCGAGAGGATCGACTGCGCGAGCTTGTGCGTGCCTTCACGCAGCTCCTCGGGCGCGAACAGCCGGTTGACGACGCCGACGCGCCACGCTTCCTCGGCCGGGATCATGTCGCCGGTGAGGACCCACTCGCGCGCGACGCCGGGGCCCGCGATGCGCGCGAGGCGCTGCGTGCCGCCGTAGCCGGGGATGATGCCGAGCGAGACCTCGGGCAGGCCGAGCTTCGCCGTCTTGGACGCGGTGCGCAGCGTGCACGCGAGCGCCAACTCGCAGCCGCCGCCGAGCGCGAAGCCGTTGATCATCGCGATCGAGGGCTTCGACATCGTCTCGAGCCGCGCGAAGACCTGCTGGCCGAAGAAGGCCTTCGACTTCGCCTCCATCGCCTCCATCTTCGCGAGCTCGTTGATGTCGGCGCCCGCGACGAACGCCTTCTCGCCGGAGCCCGTGACGATCACGAGCTTGACCGCCGGGTCCGCCTCGCACGCGTCGAACGCGCGCGCGAGCTCGGTCAGCGTCTGGTGGTTCAACGCGTTGAGGACCTTCGGACGGTTGACGGTCACCGTCGCGATCCCGCCGCTCGTCTCGAGGAGCAGGTTCTCGTAGCTCATGGCTCGTCTCGTGGGGTCAGGGGCCATCGGCCCGCCGGGTGTTCCCGCCGAGCGCCCGCTGTCGCGTACGACGCGACGAACGCTCGGCCGGGGTCGCGCGAGCGCGCTCGTGCGGAGCGCGCTCGCTCGCGCGACCGACGCACGTCGGCCGCGCGCGAGGAGATCACTTGCCGACCTGGATGACCGTCGCCTTGACGATCGTCTGGGGCTCGATCGGCTTGTCGTTGCCGCCCTTCTTCGCGTTGACGATCTTGTCGACGACCTCGAGGCCGCTGACGAGCTTGCCGAACGCGGAGTACTGGCCGTCGAGGTGCGGCGACGTGCCGTGCATGACGAAGAACTGGCACGACGCGGAGTCGGGGTTCTGCGAGCGCGCCATCGAGAGCACGCCGGCGACGTGCTTGTACTTCGGATCGCGGCTGAACTCGGCCTTCAGCGTGCGCGGACCGTTGCCCGTGCCCGTGCCCGTCGGGTCGCCGCCCTGGATCATGAAGCCCGGGATGACGCGGTGGAACGTCAGGCCGTTGTAGAAGCCGGTGTAGCAGAGGTCGAGGAAGTTGCGGACGTGGTTCGGCGCGGCGTCGGGCCAGAACTCGACCTCCATGTCGCCCTTGTTCGTCTGCAGGATCACGTGGTACTTCGCGAGTTCGGCCGGCTCCATCTTCATGAAGTCGAGGCCCTTGGCGGCTGCTTGCATCTTGCTCACTTCGATTTCAGGGGTGGTGGCGATCGAGTTGGCGAACGCGAGCTTGAAGCTCCCGCTCACGTTGGCGCGCGCGAAGAGCGGCGCGAGGTCGATGTCGGTGACGATCTTCTGGTTGGGCGCGAGCTCGAGCTTCGCGTCCTCGCGCTTGCCGAGCGGCTTGCCGTCGACGGCGAACGCGGAGCCCGTGATCGCATACGCGGGCAGCGTGCCGCCGTCGGCGGGCGCCTGGACCTCGACGTGCGCCACGAAGGACGATCCGTCGAGGAAGGACTTCGGCGCCGTCCAGGTGACCTGGAGGTCGGCGGCCGGCGCCGGCGACGAGGACAGGGCCGCGAGCGCGAGCAGCGTGGTGACGAGGGTCATTGCTTCTTGTCTCCTTCCCACTTGTAGAAACCTTCGCCCGTCTTCCGTCCCAGCTTGCCTTCCTTGACCTTCTTCTCGAGGCAGGCGGGGATCTTGAAGGCGGGCTCGTTCGGATACGTCTTCACCCAGCCCTGCAGGATGAAGAGCGTCGTGTCGAGGCCGACGTAGTCGGTCAGCTCGACCGGCCCCATCGGGTAGCCACAGCCGAGCTTCATCGCCGTGTCGATGTCGGCGGCGGTCGCGTCGCCGCGCTCGAGCATCTGGAGCGCCTGGCTCATGTACGGCACGAGCAGGCGGTTCACGACGAAGCCCGGCGTGTCCTTGCAGCCGATCGCGACCTTGCCGCACGCTTCGCCGAACGCGCGTGCCTGAGCGAAGACCTCGTCCTTCGTCTCGTTCGTGCGGACGACCTCGACGAGCTTCATCAGCTGCACCGGGTTGAAGAAGTGCAGGCCGACGAACTGCGACGGACGGCCCGACGCGGCGGCCATCGCGGCGATCGGGAACGAGCTCGTGTTCGACGCGAAGATCGTCTCCTTCTTGCAGAGCTGGCCGAGCTCCGCGAAGAGCTGCTTCTTCACGTCGAGGTTCTCGACGATCGCTTCGACGACGAGGTCGCAGTCCGCGAGCGACTTGCGGTCGAGCGAGCCCGTGATGCGCGCGCGCACGTCCGCGCTCTGCTTCTTCGCCTGGTCCGCGGGCGCGCCCTTCTCGATCGCCTTGTCGGCGAGCTTCGCGAGCGACTTGTCGATGCGCGCGAGGCCCGAGTCGAGGAACTTCTGCTCGGTCTCGACGACGACGACGGTGCAGCCGCCTTGCGCGGCGACCTGCGCGATGCCGTGGCCCATCAGGCCGCAACCGACGACTCCAACCTTCTTGATTGCCATGTGGACTTCCTTTCGTTCGTTCGGGGCGGCGGGCGCGTGTTCGAGGTCTCGCGCGCTCTACCGCCGGTGGAAGGCGGTGGCGACGCCGAGCCCGCCCGAAATGCAGAGGGTGGCGAGGCCGTGTTTCTCGTCGCGCCGCGCGAGCTCGTGGAGCAGCGTCACCACGATGCGGGCGCCGGTCGCGCCGATCGGATGGCCGAGCGCGATCGCGCCGCCGTTCACGTTCAGGCGCTCGCGCGGGATTTCGAGCTCGCGGTCGCAGGCGAGGACCTGCGCGGCGAACGCCTCGTTGAGCTCGATCAGGCCGTAGTCGCGCACGCCGAGGCCGTTCAGCCCCTCGAGCGCGCGCACCGCGGGCACGGGGCCGATCCCCATGCGCTTCGGGTCGACGCCGACCTGCGTCGAGCACCCGACCGTCGCGAGCGGCGCGTACCCGAGGCGCTTCGCCGTCTCGGCGCTCATGACGAGCAGCGCGGCGGCGCCGTCGGTGATGCCGGAGCTGTTGCCCGCGCTGATCGTGCCCGTCTTCGCGTCGAACACGGGCGGGAGCTTCGCGAGGCCCTCGAGCGTCGCGTCGGGGCGCACGTGCTCGTCGGCGGACACGACGACGTCGCCCTTCTTGCCGGGGATCTTCACCGGCGAGAGCTCGTCCGCGAAGCGGCCCGCCGCGATCGCGGCGCCGGCCTTCTTCTGGCTGTCGAGCGCGAACGCGTCCTGCGCGGAGCGCGGGATCGAGAGTTCGCGCGCCAGCGTCTCGGCCGTCTCCCCCATGATCTGGTTCGCGAGCGGGCACACGAATCCGTCTTTGTACATCGCGTCGACGACGGGCGCGTGTCCGAGGCGATATCCGGTCCGCATCTTCGGCAGGAAGAAGGGGAGCCCCGACATGCTCTCGACGCCGCCGGCGACGCAGACGTCGGCGCGGCCGAGTTGGATCGACTCGACGGCGAGCGTCAGCGCCTTGAGCCCCGACCCGCACGCCATGTTGATCGTCCACGCGGGCGTCGACTGCGGGATGCCGGCGCGCACGCTGATCTGGCGCGCGACGTTCGGACCGCCGCCGGCCTGGCGGCCGTTGCCGAAGAGGAACTCGCCGACGAGGGCGGGATCGAGGCGGCTCCTCGCGAGCAGATCCGCGACGACGGACGTGCCGAGGTCCGCGGCCGAGAGGTCGGTGAACGCCCCGAGGTACTTGCCGATGGGCGTGCGGAGGGCGTGGGTGACGACGACCTCGGGGAGCCCGGCGAGGCGGGCGGGGGTGCGCGGGGACTTGGGCATGTTCCGGGGGCTCGTCCTGCGCCGGAAACCCCTCCTCTGGATTGCGGACCGGGGAGGGCGGCGGGCGTGGCCGGACTTGTGAGGGGAAACAGGATAGGGGGGTCGCTCCGGGGCTGCAAGACGAAGCGGGACCGCGCGCCGATCGATCCACATCCTTCCGGGCCGAGAGCTTCGCAGGAATAATGAGGCGGGCGTAGACCCGAGCCCAGAACCGCGTGAACTCCTGCTCCACACCCTGCGACGCCTCGACCCTGGTCCCCCACTCCCGGCGGCCGGGTTCGGAACCCGATCGGCGCCTCGCGGCCCTCGTCCAACTCCTCGGCGACGAGTCGGACTTCGTCTGGCAGAGGATCCGGCCCGAGTTCACCCGCGCCGGACGCAGCGCGACGAGCCACCTGCGCCGCGCCGCCCTGTCGACCGACGCCCGCGCCCGCAGCCGCGCGCGGACGCTGCTCGCGGAGCTCGACCGCGCCGCGGTCGTCCGGCGTCTCGCGGGGTACGCGACGCGCGAGAAGCTCGACCTCGAGACCGCGCTCTTCCTGCTCGCGCGCTACCGCGACCCCGCGCTCGACCCGCGGCCGTTCCAACGCGCGCTCGACTCGATGGCCGCGGAGCTCGTCGAACGCGGACGCCGCACGCAGGACGAGCTCGAGCGCGTGCGCCTGATCCCGCGCTACCTCGGCATCGAGCTCGGCTTCGGCGGCAGCGCGGGCGACTTCCACAATCCCGACAACGTCCATCTCCACCGCGTGGTCGAGAAGCGCACGGGCATGCCGCTCTCGCTCTGCGCGATCTACCTCTTCGTCGCGAAGCGCATGGGGCTGCGCGGCGGGATCCTCCCGCTCCCCGGCCACGTCATGCTGCGCATCTGGGCCGGACCGACCGGGATCATCTTCGATCCGTACCACAAGGGTCAGGAGCGCACGGAGCGCGAGTGCCGGCGTTACGTCGAGCAGAACCGCATGCGCTTCGAGCCCGGCATGCTGCGCGAAGCGAGCGAACGCGTGCTGTTCAAACGCCAGCTCGTCAACCTGACGCGCAGCGCGGAGAAGCGCGGCATGAAGCGCGAGATCGACGACTTCGCGCTCGTGCTCCACGCACTCGAGGCGCGCGCCGCCGCGGCGGCACGCGGAGCGGGGCCCGCGCTTGGTCCACGCATCTGACGGCGCGGGGAGCTCGGACGAAGCCGGCGCCGCCGTGTGCGAGGCGCCGATCTTCCCGCTCCCGAACGTGTTCCTCTTCCCGGGGACGCGCATGCCGTTGCACGTGTTCGAGCCGCGGTATCGGCAGATGGTGCGCGACCTGCTCGACGGCCCGGGACGGCTCGTGCTCGGCACGCTGCGCGAGAGCGGCGCGAAGCCCTTCCTCTCCGGCGCGTGCTCGAAGCCGGAGTTCCTGCGCATCGGCGGGTTCGGCGAGATCGTGCAGCACGAACAGCTCGAGGACGGCCGCTTCTACATCCTCGTCGCGGGCCTCGCGCGCGTGCGGGTCGAAGAGGTGCCTTGCGACAAGCTCTATCGCCGCGTGAAGGTGCTGACGGTGCGCGAGACGCCCGTGTGTCCGTCGCGCGAGGCGCTCCTGCGCGAGAAGCTCGCGTGCGCGGTGCAGAAGCGCTGCCGAGAGCTGTCCGGCCTCCCCTCGGACGTGCCGCTGACGCAGCTCGCCGACCTCCTGCTCCTGCGCCTGCAGCTCCCGCAGGCGGTGATGGAGCCGCTCTTCTGCGAACTCGACGTCGAAGCGCGCGTGCTCGCGGCGCTCGCCGAGCACGCGCGGCGACCGCTGCCGCCGAGCGGCGGGACCGCGTAGCGCATGGACGCGGAGGAGCTCGATCGGAAGCGCGAGCGCGAGCTCGTGCAGTGGCTCGATGCGACCGCGAACTCGCGGTGCGCGCGCTGCGCGACGCCGCTGTGCGCGCACGAGCGGCTCTTCGCGTCGGCGCTGGGCCACAAGCGCGCGCCCGTCTGCTCGACGTGCGCGGCGCGCGAGCTCGGCGACGGCGTGGGCGCGCTGCGCTCGCACCTGCGCGCGCACTTCGCGCGGCGCGCGTGCTACTCCGCGGCGTGGGCCGAGGCCGAACGCCGCGAACCCGCGTGCGCGCTCGCGCGCGTCGCGCCGCTCGAGACGCTCGCGCGCGGCGCGGAGGCGACGCTCGAGCCGCCGCACGAGACGTGGGACGCGGGCGACCTCGGCTGCGGCGAGCTCGTGCTCGACCTGCGCGTCAAGCTGCGCTCGATGCGCGCGGGCGAAGTGCTCGAGCTCCTCGCGCGCGACCCCGGCGCCGGCGCGGACCTGCCCGCGTGGTGCCGCATGACGGGCCACGCGCTCGTCTCCGCCGCGCCGCCGCGCTTCCTCATCCGCAGAAGGACGGATTGACGCCGCACGTGCGCGCGGCGTGTCGCGTCGTGCGCAGGCTCCTGCGCGAAAACCACCGCTCGTCGACGCGCGCGAGCACCGCACGCGGCTTTGACGCGTTTCGCGGAGCGGGCTAGGCTCACGCGCATGTTCGCCTGGGCGATCCACAAGGTCCCGTTCGGCTGAAGGCCGATCGACGCGACGCGGCGAGGAGCGACTCGCACGCTTCGCACGGGACCGGTCGGGTCCGTGATCGCCTGAACGCGCTCCAGCGCGCCGACGATCCTGCTCCCTCCTCTCGTGACGCGTGCGGCCGACTCGGCGCGCGCGCGGTCGGCTCCGCGAGAGCACCGTTCCGATCCGAGGAGGAGCATGCCCCGTCCACTCGACACACGCCGCCGTTTCCGCGCCGCACCGCGCGCGCGCTCCGGCGGATCGTACGTCGCGAGCGGCGCGGCTGCCGCCGCGGACGCGCACGTCCTCCACGCGCGAGCCCGAGGGACTCGCATCGCCGCGCGAACGAACGCCGGCCCGAGCCCGCAGCACGCGGCTCGCGCCGGGATCACGCCTCCGAGGGAGGGAGCGGGCGGCGTCCGAAACGCCGCAGACCGGGTCGCGATGCGCGCGCGTCGCGACCCGGGTTTCCTTCGCTCGAACGACGCGCATGCACGAGGAGAACGGACATGGCTGGACGATTCTGTGTGAGCTTGACCTGCGGCAAGAACGACACGGACAAGGCGACGGTCGCCTTCGTCGTCGCGAACGCGGCGGTGGCGAGCGACAAGGAGACGCTCGTGTTCCTGAGCATCGAAGGCGTGCGCCTCGCGCAGCAGGGCTACGCCGACGACATCGCGGAAGAGGGCTTCAAGCCGCTCAAGGAGCTCATGGGCGACTTCGTGAAGGGCGGCGGCACGATCTACGTGTGCTCGCCGTGCTTCAAGAAGCGCAAGCTCGACGAAGCGAAGCTCGTCCCCGGCGCTGCGATCGTCGGCGGAGCGAAGCTCGTCGAGTTCCTCTCCGGCGGCGCGCCCTGCGTGAGCTACTGAGATGAGCGAGCTCGCCCCCGTCGAACGTCACGCGCTCGCCGCCGACGCCGCGATCGACGGCGGGGACCTGGACTGCGGGGGCGGGCTCCTGCTCCTGATCCGCCGCGCGATCGATCCCCTCGCGCGCGGCGGATTGCTCGAGGTGCGCTCGACGGAGACCTCCGTCGACGTCGACCTCCCCGCGTGGTGCCGCATGACGGGGAACGAGCTCGTCTCGTGGACGAAGCACGGGACGGCGCGCAGCTTCCTCGTGTGCAAGGGCGCGCTCGCGGAGCGTGCGGTTGCCGGCGTCCCGGAGCGTCCGACGTCGACGGTGAACGCAGCGTCGAACGCGAGCGCGGCGGCCGACGCGGCGAGCTCGTCGAGCACGACCGCCTCGATCGCGCCGCCCGCGCGCTCGATCGCGCCCGTCGCGCCGATCGCGCCGCTCTCCGTGATGGGGATCGGGAGCTGGCCGCGGCCGCGCTGGCTCGTGCGCGCGCTGCACGAGTTCCTCGAAGGCCGCGCGAGCGAGGCCGAGTTCCACTCGGCCGCCGACGACGCGGTGCGCCTCGCGCTCGCCGCGCAGGAGCGCGCGGGCGTGCAGCTCGTCTCCGACGGCGAGCAACGGCGCGACTCGTACGTCAGCTTCGTCGGTTCGCGCCTCGAGAACTGCCAGCTCGTGCCGTTGACCGACCTCCTGCCGATGGTCGAGGAGCCCGAGAAGCTCGCCGCGGAGTTCGCGCGCCTCGACGTGCCCGCGGAGCACGTGCGGCACCCCGCGATCCTCGGACGGATCCGCCGCGCGCGACCGATCGCGCGGCACGAGCTCGATTTCGCGCGCGGCGCGACGCGCAAACCGATCAAGGTCGCGCTGCCGGGACCGTACCTGCTGACGCGCGTGCTCTTCCTCGAGTGCCTTTCCGAGAAGACGTACGCGACGCGCGAGGAGCTCGCGAAGGACGTCGTCAGCGTCCTGCGCGAGGAGCTCTTCGACCTGCTCGCGAGCGGCGCCGCGCTCGTGCAGTTCGACGAGCCCGTGCTCACCGAGGTCGTCTTCGGCGGCGAGAAGCACGGCACGAGCTTCATGTGCGGCGCGTTGTCGGCTCGCGGCGGCGCGGAGAGCGAGCTCGGCTTCGCGCGCGAGCTGCTCGACGCCGTCGTCGCGGACGTTCCGCGCGAGCGCGTCGCGGTGCACGTCTGCCGCGGCAACTGGACGCCCGACGAGCGCGCGGCGCTGCGCGGCGACTACCGGCCGCTCCTCGACTACCTCTCGCGCGTGAAGGTCGGCGCGTGCCTGCTCGAGCTCTGCACGCCGCGCGCGGGCGAGCTCGACGTCCTGCGCGCGCTCCCCAGCGACAAGCGCGTCGGCGTCGGCGCCGTGAACCAGAAGCACGCCGACGTCGAGTCCGTCGACGCGATCACGGCCCACCTGCGGCGCGCCATCGACGTGCTCGGGCGCGACCGCGTCCTCGTCGTTCCCGACTGCGGCTTCGCGACCTTCGCGGACAACCCGGTCGCCTCCGCCGAGGTCGCGGAGGCGAAGCTCGCCGCGCTCGTCCAGGCCGCGGCCGAACTCCGCGCCTGACCCGGCCCACCGAAGCGAGCGCGTGCACGTGTCGAAGCGACCCGGAGAGCGCTCCGAGGAACGCGTCGACGCGGAACACAGGCACGCCGCGCGAGCGCGTGTCACCGCGACGCGGAGAGCTCGACGCGCACGAACGCGCGCCGGCCCGCGTCGAGCTCGACGAGGTCGGCGAGCCGTGCGACGAACGCCGCGTGCTCCGGCCCCTCGACCTCGATGCGCGCGGCGTCGAACGGCGCCGACTCGAGCACGAGCTCGAACGCGCCGTCCGCGCTCGTGCGCACCTCGTCGGCGAGCGTGCCTCCCCCGCGCTCCGCGTCGCCTTCGAACGCGACGTGCACGGTCGCTCCTGCGATCGGCGTGTCCGAACCGCGCGCGCGCACCGAGCCCGAGAGCACGATCGGCGGCTCGAGCGCGATGCGCAACTCGGCGCCGGCCTGCGGCGCGCGGAGCACCACCGGCGCGAAGCCGGGCGCGGTCGCGTGCAGCCACGCGCCCTCGACGGGCACGTCGTCCGCGGCGAACTCGAAGCGACCGTCGTCGTCGACCGAGTCGACGCTCGGCGCCGCGTCGAGCCGTTCGAGCCCGCTCCCGATCGTGACGATCGCGCCGCGCACGGCGCGCCCGTCGCGCGCGGAGACGACGGTGCCGCGCCACGCGAGCGGCCGTGCGAGTTCGACGTCGAGCACGTGCACGCCGCTCGTCGAGCGCCGGTCGACGAGCGCGCGCTCCGGCTCCGCCGCCTCGATCGGCCCGAGGACGCGCGGGCGTCGCCCCTCCGCGCGCACCTCGACGAGGAGCCCGCGCGCCGGCAGCCCTTCGAGCGCGAGTCGATACCGGCCGTCCACGCCCGTGCGCGTCGAGAGCTCGAGCGCTTCGAATCCCGTGCGATCCGTGCGCGCGCACACGGAGGCCGCATCGATCGGCGCGCCCGTCTCCGCGTCGACGACGCGGCCGGAGAGCTCGATCGGAGCGCGCACGTCGAGCTCCAACACGACGGGCGCGTCGTCGAGCGCGTGCTCCGCGAGCTCCGTCGTCGCATCGGGCGCGAGCGCGCGGCGCGCGCCGTCGGCGGCGACGAGCACGTCGTCGGTGCGCACGGACCAGCCGGTTTCGAGCGGAGACGCCGCGCGGAGCTCGAAGGCGCCGCGCGCGTCCGTCGCAGCGACGTCGAGCACGCGCCCGTCCGCGTCGTGGAGCAGCACGTCGAGCGCGCCCGCGAGCGCGCTCCCCGCGAAGGTGACGCGTCCGCGCGCGACGAGGACGCGCTCCGCCGCGTGCGCGGCGTGATCGACGGAGGCCGCGTGCTCCGCAGCGATTTCCTCGACGTGCGAACGCGTCGCACGTGCGAACGACGGCTCCGGCGCGCCGTCGTCGACGTGCTCCGCGTGCTCACGCGGAGCGACCACGACGCTCGTCGGCTTCGAAGGCTCGCGCGCGTTCAGGAAGACGACCGCGGCGACGCTCGCGAGGAGGAGCAGCGCTCCGCCGAGCACGAACCGCGTGCGCACGGCGCGCGCGCGGGCTGCGAGTCGACTCGACGGACGCATGCGTGGATCAGAGGCTCCCCCACACTCGGATCTCGGTACCGGCGAGGAGCGTGACCGCACCGCCGGAGTTGACCGTGATGCTCGAGATCGCGTTCGTCGTGTCCGCCCAGAGTCCACGGACGTCCGTCGTCGTCGGAACGGTGAGCGCCGATTCGCTGCCGACGAGACCTTCGATCACGACCATCTTCGACTGCGAGGCGACGTTGCGGATCGTCGCGGTGAAGTAGCTCGGGCCCGTGTAGTTCGCCTCCGCGATGCGGATCCCCGCTTGCGACGTGCCCGTCGTCGGAGAGCTGCCGTTGTTGACCGCCGAGTAGGCGTAGTCGTTCGCCGCGTCGCCGTTGAAGCGCAGGCGCGCGTTGCTCGCCGCGGAGTAGCCGGCGATGCGGACCTCGATGCGCAGCGAAGGCCGGTTCGGGAGCCCGCTGATCGTGAGCTCGGTCGCGTTCGCGGCGAGCACGGCGCTCCCGAGGAACGTCCACGAGCCGTCGGTACCCGCCGGGCCCTGCGGACCCTGCGGACCTGGAGCGCCTTGCGGCCCCGCAGCTCCGGTCGCGCCGGTCGGACCGATCGGACCCTGCGATCCCTGCGGACCGGTCGCACCCGCCGGACCGATCGGACCTTGAGGACCTTGAGGACCGGCGGGGCCGGCCGCGCCGGTGAGACCGATCGGACCTTGCGGACCGGCGGGCCCCATCGGGCCCGTCGACCCGTCGGCACCCGCGGGACCCTGTGCTCCCGTCGCGCCGATCGGACCCGCGGGACCCTGCGGCCCCATCGGACCGACCGCGCCGTCGGCGCCGGTGAGACCGATCGGACCTTGCGGGCCGGCGGGACCCATCGGGCCCATCGCGCCGTCGGCACCCGCGGGACCCTGTGCTCCCGTCGCGCCGATCGGACCCGCGGGACCCTGCGGCCCCATCGGACCGACCGCGCCGTCGGCGCCGGTCAGACCGATCGGACCTTGCGGACCGGCGGGCCCCATCGGGCCCATCGCGCCGTCGGCGCCCGCGGGACCCTGTGCTCCCGTCGCGCCGATCGGACCCGCGGGACCTTGCGGCCCCATCGGACCGACCGCGCCGTCGGCGCCGGTGAGACCGATCGGACCTTGCGGACCGGCGGGCCCCATCGGGCCCGTCGCGCCGTCGGCACCCGCGGGACCCTGTGCTCCCGTCGCGCCGATCGGACCCGCGGGACCCTGCGGCCCCATCGGACCCGTCGCGCCGTCGGCGCCGGTCAGACCGATCGGACCTTGCGGACCGGCGGGACCCATCGGACCCACCGCGCCGTCGACGCCCGCCGGGCCGGGAACCCCTTGAGGTCCGCGAATCCCGTCCGCACCCGCGGGACCGGCGGGGCCCATCGGGCCGATCGCACCGTCCGCTCCCGCGGGACCTTGCGCTCCCGTCGCTCCGATCGGCCCGGCCGGCCCGCTCGCGCCCATCGGCCCCATCGGCCCCATCGGACCTGCGGGGCCCGCCGCGCCGTCCGAGCCCGCCGGACCTTGCGGGCCGCTCGGCCCGGCCGCGCCGTCCGCACCGGCCGGACCCGCGGGACCCTGCGGCCCGATCGGACCCTGCAGCGTCGAACCGCCGCCGACGAGGAACACCTCGAGCGTCGCGGGATGCGACGTCTTCGCGTTCTCCTTGCTGTCGAGCCGGAAGTGCGCGCCGTTCGCGCCGACGAGGCACAGCCCGTGGTTCGGTGCGCCGTCGAGCCAGCTCTGCACGAGCGTCGTCACGTCGACGTCGACGAACGACTGCGAGCTCAGCGTCGTGATCGCAACTCCGCTCGCGATCGTCGCGCCGAGCGCGGGCTCGTTCATCCCCGTGAGCCCGCTCTCCGACCACGGCGCCGTCACCTGCACGACGTCGAACGTGCCCGAGTGGATCGTGCTCTCGACCCAGAACCGCAACGTCGCCTTGCTCACGTCGGCGCCGACGGTCCCGGGCGGCAGGCTCGAGAGTCCGAGGCGCAGGTACGTCCGCGACCAGCCGTCGCGCACGACGAGCACCTGCGACGTCCCGCGGTTCGCCGACGAACCCAGCGTCGTGAAGCAGTCGGCCGTCGATGCGTCGCCCGCGAACACGAGCGCGGGCCGCGCGCCCATCGCGAGCGCGAGCAGTGCGCCCGCGGCGAGCGCGCTCCGGCCGCTCGGCCGGGCGAGGCGGCCCCCCGCGAAGAGATTTCCGTTCGTCGAGGGACGTTGCACGCGCCGAGAACCATTCGAGATCTGCATGTCCCGTGGCATCGTCGGCCGGTGCACCGCGGCTTGACGCGGACCCGACTTTCCGCGGAGGTTCGCATCCGTTGTTCGACGACAGGAGGAGCACCGCGCCCGTCGCCTGCGGGCGCGCTCCGCCGCGAACGAGTTCGTCCCGCCGCGCCGGAGCTCGTCTCCCCCGCCCTCCGAGCGACCGCACGCTCCGTCCGCTACCGTCCCCGCCCCGCACCGCCGCATGCCCCCGTTCGACGAGAACCTCCGCGCGCCCGACTTCCCCGCCGACCTCGACTGGTTCAACGCGCGCGGGCCGCTCGCACTCGCCGACCTGCGCGGGAAGTTCGTGCTGCTCGACTTCTGGACGTACGGCTGCGTGAACTGTCTCCACGACCTCGCGCCGCTCGCGAAGCTCGCGCGCCGCTTCTCCGAGGAGCTCGTCGTCGTCGGCGTCCACACCGGCAAGTTCGACCGCGAGCGCGAGAGCCGCGAGGTCCGCGCCGCGCTCCTGCGCCTCGGCGTCGAGCACCCGGTCGTCAACGATGCGCGGCGCGAACTCTGGACCGCGTACGCGATCCGCGCGTGGCCGACGCTCGTGCTGATCGATCCCGCGGGCCGCATGCTCGGCGCGCTCGAGGGCGAGCTCGACGCCGACGAGCTCGCGCCGATGCTCGAGCGCCTGATCCACGAACGCGCGAGGGCGGGCGAGCTCGTGTACGAGCCGCTCCCCTTCGTGCCCGAGAGCGCGCGCGAGCCGGACCGTGTGCTCGACCATCCGTCGAAGCTCCTCGTCGCGTCCGAGACGACGCTCTTCGTCTCCGACACGGGGCACCACCGCGTGCTCCAGCTCGAGTACGAGCACGCGCGGAAGCACGCGCGGATCGTGCGCGTGTTCGGCGGCGGCGGCGACGGTTGGCACGACGCGAGCGGCGAGGACGCGCGCTTCCGTTCGCCGCGCGGGCTCGCCCGCCGCGGACGCACGCTCTACGTCGCCGACACCGGCAACCACGCCGTGCGCGCGATCGACCTCGAGCTCGGCGACGTGCGCACGATCGCGGGCACCGGCGCGAAGGCCGACCATCGCCCGCGCGTCGCGGCGCCGCCGGGCGAGACCGCGCTCCGCTCACCGTGGGCGCTGCTCGTCGAGCGGCCGAACCTCTACGTCGCGATGGCGGGCAGCCACCAGGTGTGGGCGCTCGAGGACGAGCGCGTGCTCCACCGCCTCGCGGGCAACGGGCGCGAAGCGCTGATCGACGGGTTCGCGCCGCAGGCGTCGTTCAACCAGCCGTGCGACCTCGCGAGCGACGGACGGCAGCTCTTCGTGGTCGACGCGGAGGCGAGCGCGATCCGCGCGATCGACCTCGTCGGAAGGCCGACGGTGCGCACGCTCGTCGGGCGCGGACTGCGCGACTGGGGCGACGCGGACGGCGTCGGCGAGGCCGTGCTGCTCCAGCATCCGATGGGCCTCGCGTTCGACGGGCTCCTCCACGTCGCGGACAGCTACAACCACAAGCTCAAGCGCCTCGACCCGACGACGCGCGAGGTGCGCACGCTCGCGGGCACGGGCGAACGCGGTCACGAGGACGGCTCGGTCGGCAGCGCGCGCTTCGCGAACCCGGAGGGCGTCGCCGTGCGCAACCACCTCGTGTTCGTCGCCGACACGGACAACCACGCGCTGCGCGTCGTCGACGTGCGGCGGCTCACGGTGGACACGATCGAGCTCGGGTGAGCGGGGCGAGGAGCGCAGAGAGCGCATGGAGCTCTGCCGCGCGTTTCCCCGGGCTCTTGCGCGCACGACGCCGCGCGTTTCGCCTGAGGAGCTCCCTCGGCGCGGGCCGCGGTCCGATTTCGCGCGTCGTGGAGCGCACGATTGCGCCGCGCGACGCGCGCGTCAGACTCGTCGGCCCCGAACTCGTCCGACCGCTCCGCGCCCAAAGCCATGACCGCCGTCGTCACCTTCACGTTGCTCCCGATCGATCGCCTCGAAGCCGCGGCCGCGGCGGCGGAAGCCGGCACGCTGGCCGCGTTCTTGAAGCAGGAAGGCAGGACCGCCGCGCAGTTCGCGGGCGACGGCGGGATCTACGGCCCCGTGTTCGCGTACCTCGACGAGGTCCACGAGATCAACGTGAGCTCGTCCGACCACGACGAGCTCGCCGCGCGTCTCTCCGAAGCGACCGGCGGCTCGTGCTTCGTGCTGACGCAGGACCATCGCGCGGCGCACTACGACGCGCTCGACCCGGCGAAGATCGAGAAGGACGAGCTGCAGGAGTTCTACGCGGACTTCAACGAGTCCGACGAGCCCGGAGCCGGCGCGAAGATGTGGAGCGCGATCCGCGCGCTGCGCGAGAGCTTGAGCCGCGTCGACGCGACGCGGGTGACGTTGTTCTCGATCGCGTGACGCGCCTGTTCTGAGCCGCGCGGTGGTTCGCGAGCGGGCGACGCGCGCGCGCCCGACCGAGCTCGACGCGTCCCTTCCGCGAACCGCGCGTGAGTCCGCGCGCCGCCCGCCCGCGAGAATCCGGCGCGACGGTCGAGCCGCGCATCGAGTAGGCTGCAGGCCTGACGAACACGGCGCGCCCCCCTCGTTCCGAGCCCACATGACCGACCCCGCCGCCCTCACTCGCATCGCGCAGATCGCCGTCAACGCTCGCGAGCTCCCGCGCGCGATCGCGTTCTGGCGCGACGTACTCGGTCTGCGCTTCCTCTTCGAAGTGCCGAACCACATGGCGTTCTTCGACGTCGGCGGCACGCGCGTGATGCTCGCGCTGCCGGAGAAGAAGGAGTTCGACCACCCGTCGTCGATCCTCTACTTCGCGGTGCAGGACATCCGCGCCGCCCACGCACGACTCGCCGGCCGCGGCGTGGTGTTCCGCTCCGAGCCCGTGCTCGTCGCGAAGCTGCCCGACCACGAGCTGTGGATGGCGTTCTTCACGGACAGCGAGGGGAACACGCTCGCGCTGTCGTCGGAGGTGCGGACGTAGCGGGCGCCCGCGCGCGATCGAGCACTCGCGGGCGGACCGTGCAGTAGACTCGTGCGTTGGGCTCGGGCACGGCTCGCGGCGCGGTCGCGTCCGGTCCGGAGGCCGGTCGCTCGGCCGTGCAATCGACTTCGGGTGTCGGCGAAGGTCCGCGTGTGAGCGTTGCCGAAGCTCGCCACGCATGAGGCACGGCGCGGAACGCCGATTCCGGCCCATTCCGGTCGAGCTCCGGACGCGGGGCAGCGAGCGAGTCGTGACGAGCACGTCGTGAGCGCGACGCTCACCGCGACGACGAGGCCAGCACGACTCGAGAGCGACCCCATCGGCGCGACGATCGCGGTGCGGCGCGCGGAACTCTGACCCATCAAGTTCACGCTCGCGGTGCGGCGCGTGGAACTCTGCCCAATCAAGTTCGCGCTTCGAGCGCGGGACCGACGAGCAAGACGCGACGAGAGCGATCGACGCGCGACGCTCACCGCGACGACGAGGCTGGCACGACTCGAGAGCGGCCCCATCGGCGCGACGATCGCGGTGCTGTTCGCGGACCTCTGCCCACTCAAGTTCACGCTTCGAGCGCGGGAGCGGCGAGCAAGACGCGACGAGAGCGATCGACGCGCGACGCTCACCGCGACGACGAGGCCGGCACGACTCGAGAGCGACCCCATCGGCGCAGCGGGCGCGGTGCGGCGCGTGGAACTCTGCCCAATCAAGTTCGCGCATCGAGCGCGGGAGCGGCGAACAAGACGCGACGAGGGCGATCGACGCGCGACACTCACCGCGACGACGAGGCCGGCACGACTCGGGAGCGGCCCCATCGGCGCGACGAACGCGGTGCGGTACGCGGAACTCTGCCCAATCAAGTTCACGCTTCGAGCGCGGGAGCGGCGAGCAAGACGCGACGAGAGCGATCGACGCGCGACGCTCACCGCGACGACGAGGCCGGCACGACTCGAGGGCGACCCCATCGGCGCGACGAGCGCGGGGCGGCGCGCGACACTCTGCCCAATCAAGTTCGCGTTCCGAGCGCGGGAGCGACGAGCAAGACGCGACGAGAGCGATCGACGCGCGACCTTCACCGCGACGACGAAGCCGGCACGACTCGAGAGCGACCCCATCGGCGCAGCGGGCGCGGTGCGGCGCGTGGAACTCTGCCCAATCCAGTTCGCGCTTCGAGCGCGGGACCGACGAGCAAGACGCGACGAGAGCGATCGCCGCGCGACGCTCACCGCGACGACGAGGCCGGCACGACTCGAGAGCGGCCCCATCGGCGCGACGATCGCGGGGCGGTACGCGGAACTCTGCCCAATCAAGTTCACGTGCCAGCGCGGGAGCGACGAGCAAGACGCGACGAGAGCGATCGACGCGCGACCTTCACCGCGACGACGAGGCTGGCACGACTCGAGAGCGCCCCCCTCGGCGCGACGAGCGCGGTGCGGTACGCGGAACTCTGCCCAATCAAGTTCACGCTTCGAGCGCGGGAGCGGCGAACAAGATGCGACGAGAGCGATCGACGCGCGACGCTCACCGCGACGACGAGGCCGGCACGACTCGAGAGCGGCCCCATCGGCGCTACGAGCGCGGTGCGGCACGCGGAACGCTGCCCAATCAAGTTCGCGTGCCAGCGCGGGAGCGACGAGCAAGACGCGACGAGAGCGATCGCCGCGCGACACTCACCGCGACGATGAAGCCGGCACGACTCGAGGGCGGCCCCATCGGCGCGACGATCGCGGGGCGGTACGCGGAACTCTGCCCAATCAAGTTCACGCTTCGAGCGCGGGAGCGACGAGCAAGACGCGACGAGAGCGATCGACGCGCGACTCTCACCGCGACGACGAGGCCGGCACGACTCGAGAGCGACTCCATCGGCGCCACGAGCGCGGTGCGGTACGCGGAACTCCGCCCAATCCAGTTCGCGTTTCGAGCTCGGTGCCTGCGCCGAGGTCCGCGACCCACGCCGGAAGTCGAGCGCGGCGCGCCCCTCGACGGAACGCGCCGCGCGTCGTACTCGCTCGAGCTCGACTCGGGCTACTTGCCCGCGTCCTTCTTCGCTTCGGCGATCAGGTCGCCGATCAGCTTCTCCATCTCCTCTTCGTCGCGCACGTCCCGCGCGCGGATCACGCCCTTGTGATCGATGAAGTAGAGCGTCGGCCAGCCGTGCACGTTCCACGTCGTCGAGATCGGACCGCTCGTCCCCTTCGGTCCGTTCCAGAACGAGCGCCACGTAACGCCTTCGTCCTTCATCTGCTGGACGAGCTTCTCCTTGTCACCGTCGCTGTTCACACCGATCAGCGCGAAGGGCTCGTTCTTCAACTTCTCCACGAGCGACCGCTCGTGCGGGATCATGGCCCGGCAGGGGCCTCACCAGAATCCCCAGAAGTCGAGCATGACCACCTTGCCGCGGTAGTCGCTCAGTTTGAACGCGACGCCCGCGACGTCCTCGCCCTCGATCTCGGGCGCGGTCTTGCCGATCGCGAGGTTCTGGATCTCGAACACGTTCGCTTCGGAGGCGGCGGCGAGCGTCGTCTCGTACGGCGTGCCCGGGTGGAGCTTGACCGTGCCGTACTCGCGCGCGACGCGTTGGAAGAGCGCGAGCGCTTCCTGCTCCGCCTTCGCGGGATCGACCTTCAAGAGCTTCGAGAAGCGCTCCTCACCGAGGTAGGACTTGTACGAGTCCTTCTCCTGGCCGTCGGGCATCTTCTGGAGCTCGACCGCGAAGCGCCGGTCCTCCATCGCGGCGTCGGCGAGTTGGAAGAGCGCACGGCCGCGCACGGACTCGTGCGGGCTCTCCTTCGAGAGGCGCTCGACGAGCTTCTGGCCCGCCGGACCTTGATACGCGAGCAGGCGCACGAAGTCGCCCATCGCTTCCTTCGCGAGGTGGTGCTGCTCGACGAGCGCGCAGAACTCCGCCTGCTGCGAATCGTCGCGGTTGTTCTCCATCAACCACTGGATCGTCTGGAGCGCGACGTCGTCCTTCGGATCCTCCGCGAGCAGCGCCTTCGCGCGCGCGACGAAGGGCGCGGTGTCGGGCTGCTTCGCGGTCTTCGCGATCTCCTGCATCTCCTCCTGCGACTTCGCGTTGCGGAAGAGGTCGTAGTACGCGTTCATCGCCTCGTCGTGCTCCTTCTGGAGCGCTTCGAGTCGTTCGGCGCGCGTGCCGACCGCCGCGGCGGCGGGCGTTTCGCTCGGCTTCTTCAGGATCGGTACCGCGGGCATCGCGGGCACGGCGGCGACGGGCTCGGCCTTCGCGGCGTCGTCCTTCGCTTCGGCCTTCTTCGCGGGCACGATCGGCATCGCCGCGACGGCTTCGGGCTTCTTCGCCGGCGCCGAGTCGGCGGCCGGTGCGCTCGCGGCTCGCTCGTCGGTCGATCGACACGCGATCGACGCGCCGAGCAGCGCGAGGAGCAAGAGACTCTTCTTCAAGGGAAACTCCTTTGGGGGGACGGCGCGGAGCGACTGCGCTCCGCGCACGGCGGAGAGCCTAACCGAACCCGCGTCGGCGCAGGCACGACGGCCGCGTGACGCGCTCCGAAGCCGCGACGAACCCGGTGACTCGCGCGCGGCGATCGGGCAGGCTGTGCGGAGCATGGAACTCCTTCTCTTCACGGACGGCGCGTGCATCGGCAACCCCGGACCCGGCGGCTACGGCGTCGTGATCGTCGGGCCGGACGGACGGCGCGAAGCGAGCGGCGGCTTCCGGCGCACGACGAACAACCGCATGGAGATCTTCGCGGCGCTCGCGGCCGTGCGCGCGCTCGACAAGCCGACGAAGGGCGTGCTCCACAGCGATTCGCGCTACGTCGTCGACGCGATCGCGAAGAAGTGGGCCGTCGGTTGGCGCGCGAAGGGTTGGATGCGGACGAAGACCGAGCCCGCGCTGAACAGCGACCTGTGGAAGCTGCTGCTCGAGGCGCTCGAGCCGCACGCGATCCGCTTCCAGTGGGTGCGCGGCCACGCGGGGCATCGCGAGAACGAGCGCTGTGATGCGCTCGCCAACACGGCGGCGCGCGGCCGCGAGCTCGCGATCGACGACGGGTACGAGCGGCCGCAGGTGCGGGCGTCGGGCGCGTCGCTCTTCGAACGCTGACGCATCAGCTCACGTGCACACCCTACGCTCCGGCTTCGGCGCGGCGCGCACGAGCATGAACCCCGCACCCGCGAGGAGTGCGACCGGAACGTGGATCACCGTCGCCCACGCCAAGCCCGAGAACAACGAGAGAACCGCGTACGCGCTCCCGACGAGCACGTCGAGCGCGAAGAGCCCGAGCAGCCAACGCCGCCAGCGTTCGGGGCGCCGCAGGTAGCCCGCGCCGAAGAGGAGGTGCGGAACGCCCGCGACGAGCCCGAAGGCGAGCACGAGGAGCGCGAGGAACTCGCCGACCATCTGCCCGCAGCCGCTCGCCTTCGGACCGAGTTGCTCTTCGAGGAACAGGCCGACGCCGGCGAGGAGCACGAGCGCTCCGTACGCCGCAGCGCCCCACGCGGCGACTCGGGCCCAGCGCGCTCGTCGATCGGGGGCTTCGTTCGTGTCCATACAGCTCCCTGCAGCGTCGCACGCGCGAGGTTTCGCCGCTGCCCGGCGTTTCCGGAGCTCGTCCGAGCCTCCGCGCCCTCGCGCGACGCGGCATCCCGCTCCACGCACGTTTGTCCCCGCGCTCCGCCCCCGCTAGCTTCCACGCGCATGTCCGCCCCGCGCATCGGCATCACGACCTACGGTCGCCACGGTCCCGGCCTGCTCGAGAGCCGCTTCAACGTCCCCGCGAAATACGTCGACGCGGTGCGGCGCGCAGGCGGCATCCCGCTGCTCGTCCCGCCGGGCGAGCCGCGCGGGAGCGAGCTCCTCGGCGTCCTCGACGGCGTCGTGCTCACGGGCGGTCCCGACGTCGACCCCGCGCGCTACGGCGGCGCGAACCACTCGCAGGTGTACGGCGTCGATCCCGAGCGCGACGAGAGCGAGATCGGCCTCGTGCGCGCGCTCGTGCAGGCGGGCCTGCCGACGCTCGGCGTGTGCCGCGGCGCGCAGGTGATCAACGTGGCGCTGGGCGGCACGCTCGTCGAGCACCTGCCCGACCTCGTCGGCGAGAGCGTGCTCCACCGTGGGCCCGCGCGCGACTACGTCCCCCACCTCGTGCACGTCGACTCGAGCTCGCGCCTCGCGCGCATCCTCGAGACGACCGCGACGAGCCCCGCGTCGTCGCACCACCAGGCGATCCGCCGGCCCGCACCCGGCCTCGCGGTCGTCGCGCGCGCGCCGGACGGGACGATCGAGGGCGTCGAATTGCGCGGTCACCCGTGGTTCGTCGCCGTGCAGTGGCACCCCGAGCAGACCGCGGCCGAGGACGCGGCACAGCAGCGCCTCTTCGACCAGCTCGTCGCCGCCGCGGGCGAGCTGCGACGGGTGTCGTAGCAGGAGCGTGGACGCGGCTCGCGCGCGCGGGTCGTTCGCGTTCGCGGCCCGAGTGCGCACCTCGGGGTCTTGTGCCCTTCCAGCCCTCTGCGCACACTCGCGCCGGCGGACGCGCCCGCCGTTTCCCGCCTTTCCCGCCGCGGTCGAGCGCGCGTTCGAACCTCGACTCGCGCTCGCTCCCCGATCGCTTTCCCTGGAGTCCTCCCATGTTCTCGCAGCGCTTCGCTCGCACGCTCTCGCGCCTCCCCTTCCACACGGCCCTCGCCGCCGCCGCGTCGATCGCGCTCGCCTCGATCTCGGCCGCGCAGACGGCGAACTGTCCCGCGCCGTCGACCACGGGCTGCGCGGCGAGCACGCTCCAGACCGTCGTCTACGAGACGGCGTTCCCCGCGAGCTCCGTATCGCCGCAGTGCCCGCCGACGCCGGGGCCGACGGACTACTTCGCGGCGCCGAACTGGAACACGGCGACGGATCCGTGCCCGCTCGTGTGTCCGCTCGTGCTGCCGCGCTTCAATCCGGCGCTCGTCCCCGGCGGTGGGTGCAAGAAGCTCCTGCAGGCGGAGCTCCAGTTCGAGGGCTTCCTCTATGGAGACATCGCCGCGACGAACACGGGCGGATTCGGTTGCGCGGCGAGCATCAGCGCGCGAACGGACTTCCTGATCACGCACCCAACGCTGCTCCCCGTGCCGTGTCAGTTCCAGACGAGCGTGAACTTCCTCTTCAACTTGCCGTCGGGCGGGAGCGCGTTCGCGCCGATCCCGCTGCTCTCCATCGCCTGTCCGGACGTCGCCGCGGGCCAGCCCCCGATCTGCTTCACGAGCCCTTCCGTCCTCGCGAGCGAGTTCCTCGCCGGCCCCGCGGGTGCGACGTTCTCGCTCGGACACGCCGCGCTCTCGGACTCGCTCGTCGTCGGCTGCTCGAGCCTCGCCGTGCAGTTCCGCAACTGCTCCCGCATCCGCGCGCGCGTCCTCTACACCTACTGCGACGTCGGCACGCCGGGCGCGAGCTTCTGCGCCGGCGACAACCTCGATCCGCTCGTCACGACGCCGTGCCCGTGCGGGAACTTCGGCGCGCCGGGTCGCGGCTGCGCGAACTCCGCGAACGGGAGCGGAGCCGTGCTCACCGCGAGCGGCTGCGCCGTCGCCGCGCCCGACACGATCACGCTCTCCGCGAGCGCGATGAGCGGCACCTCGGCCGTCACGTTCTTGAAGGGCGATCTCTCCACCGCGGCGGGCGTGCCGTTCTTCGACGGCGTGCGCTGCGTCGACGGCACGCTGATCCGCCTCGCGTCGAACCCGAGCGCGGGCGGCGCGTCGTCGTATCCGCTCGCCGGACAGCAGCCGCTCTCCGTGCGCGGCGCGACGCCGATCGGGAGCGGGCTCACGGGCTACTACCAGGCGAGCTACCGCAACGCGTCGACGGTGTTCTGCCCGCCGGGGACCGCGAACATCACGAACGGCTACCGCATCGTGTGGTGAGCGCGGTCGCGCGTCGGCCCGGCTCGAGGAGCGGGACGACGCGCACGACGCAGCGACCGCCGGCTCCGGCGCCGTGGTCGATCGCGCTCGAGGATCGCGGACTGACGGAACTGGAGTCACCGTGCGCGTGAGTCGCGCCCGCGGAACGCGAGCGGCGGTCGGTCGCACCGATTGCGGTGCCGAGCGCCCTCGGGGACAATGCGAACGTCCGCCTGGAGGACGAGCGCGGGAAGCGCGGTGGACGAGCGCGGGGCGCCGGACGCCGCGCGACGCGCGCGTCCCCCTTCCCTCGCGTTTCCCACGCCGAAGGCACTCCTCATGCAGCCTCGCATCCGTTCGTCGATCGCCGCATCCGCGGCGGTCGCCCTCTGCACGCTCGCCGCCACGGCGCAAGTCCATCGCGCCGGCGCGCCGAGCACCGCGCAGCCCACCGCGCGCTCCGCCGCGCTCCTGCCGCCGGTCGTGTGCACGCCCTCCTGTCCGCCGCCCACGACCTGCGCCGCGGGCACGCTGCGGACCGTCTGCTTCGAGGCCGTCTTCCCGGCCACGCCGGTCTCACCGATTTGCTCGCCCGACTTCGCGCCGGCGAACTGGGACACCGAGTTCTCGTCGCCGCCGGTGATCGTTCCCCCGCTCACCCTCCCCCGCTTCGATCCCGCCGCGTTTCCGGGGTGCGCCCAGCTCCTGCAGGCCGAGTTGAGCTTCGAAGGGAGCTTCGAAGGCTCGATCACGTTGCGCAACAACTCGACGACGTCCTCGTGCACGCTGAACGTCCTCGCGACGGTGGAGTTCCGATTCAAGAACCACGCGTTGTTCGCCGCGCCGTGCGCCGTCGTCTCCTCCTTCGGGCAGAACGTCTCCCTGCCCTCCGGGGGGACCGCGCAGGTCCTCGTCCCGACGACGACCGGGATCTGTCCCGATTCCGCGCTCGGACAGCCGCCGCTGTGCTTCACCTCTCCCTCGATCCTCGCAAGCGTGTTCCTCGCGAGCCCGGGCAATGCGACCTTCGCGATCGACCACAGCACGGACGAAGGGCTCGTGTACGGCGCCTGTCCGCAGCTCACCGTGGTGAGCCGGAGCTGCGCGCGCGTCGTCGCGCGTGTGCTCTACACCTACTGCGAGGGCAACGTCCCGATCACGAGCTTCTGCGCCGGCGACGGGGTCGACGCCCTGGTGACGACGCCTTGTCCGTGCTCGAACTTCGGCGCTCCCGGGCACGGCTGCGCCAACTCGACGCACGCGAACGGCGCGGAGCTCTCGACGATCGGTTGCTCGACGTCGATCCCCGAGACCCTCGTGCTCGTCGCGAGGGAGCTCAGCGGCAGCACGCCGGCGGTGTTCTTCGCGGGCGACCAGACGCTCTCCGGCGGCGTGCCGTTCTTCGACGGCGTGCGCTGCGTCGACGGCACGCTGACTCGACTCGGGACGAACCCGACGAGCGGGGGAACGGCCTCCTATCCATTGCCCGGACAGCCGTCGGTGTCCGTCCGCGGCAACACGCCGGTCGGAAGCGGGCTCGTCGGGTCCTACCAGGTCGGCTATCGCAACTCGGCGACGGCGTTCTGCCCTCCCGCGACCGCGAACATCACGAACGGCTGCCGCATCGTGTGGTGAGCGCGGTCGCGCGCCGGCCCGGCCCGAGGAGCGGGACGACGCGCACGACGCAGGTTGTCGGATCGGTCCTCGTCGCGGAGAATCCGCAGGCTCGTCGTCCCGGAGGCCGCGCCGCGCGCGCTCGTCCACGGACGCGCTCTCGATCTCCAACCGCATCATGAATCCCATCCTCGCCCTCGCGCTCGCCGCCGCTCCCGCCGCCGCTCCCGCCGCCGCTCAACTCCCGCCGACGTGCACGCCGTCGTGTCTGCCGCCCGCGGGTTGCGCGGGCGGAACGTTGCAGACCGTGTGCTTCACGAGCGAGTTCCCCGGCCCCGGCGCGTCGGGAGCGTGCGCGCCGGGCTTCGAAGCGCCGCCGTGGGACAGCTCGCTCCCGCCGCCGGCGCTCGCGTCGGCGCCGATCCTGCTCCCGCGCTTCGATCCCGCGAGCGTCCCGAGCTGCGCGCGCCTGCTCCAGGCGGAGCTCCAGTTCGAGCTCGCGGCGGAGGAGACGCTCAGCGCCTCGAGCGGAACCCTCAACCCGTGCATCGCGATGATGACCTTCGGCATCGGCGTGCACGTCGCGAACCCGGCGCTCGGTCCGCTCGGCGTCGACCTCGCGGCGACGACGACCCAGCTCGTCAGCCTGCCGCTCGCGCCGGGCGCGATGGTGACGATGCCGCTGACGACCGTCGTCGTGCCCGACGTCCTCCTCGGCGCCGCGCCGATCTGCGTCACGGATCCGGGCGTGCTCGCGAGCGAGTTCGTCGCGAACGCAACGAGCACGACGCTGCGCATCGACCACGGCACGGCATGGATCCTGATCTCGAGCTGCTCCACCGGCTCGATCGGATTCGCGGCGTGCGCCCGCGTCCGCGCGCGCGTGCTCTACACCTACTGCACGGCGAGCACGCCGGGCCTCGCGTTCTGCGCGGGCGACGGCCTCGATCCGCTCGTGACGACGCCGTGCCCGTGCGCGAACTTCGGAGCGCCCGGACGCGGCTGCGCGAACTCCGCGAACGCGAACGGCGCCGCGCTCGTCGCGACGGGCTGCGCGCTCGCGACTCCCGAGGACGTCGTGCTCCACGCGAGCGGCCTGCCGAGCGCGTCGACCGCGACGTTCTTCGCCGGCGACCAGGCGGTGCTCGCGGGCGTGCCGTTCTTCGACGGTGTGCGCTGCGCCGACGGTCTGCTCGTGCGTCTCGGCACGAACACGGGGAGCGCGGGCGGAGCGCAGTACCCGCTCGCGGGACAACCCGCGCTCTCGGTGCGCGGCAATTCGCCGCCGGGGAGCGGACTCCTGCGCACGTACCAGGCGAGCTACCGCAACGCCGCGGCGTCGTTCTGTCCGCCGGCGACGGCGAACGTGACGAACGGGTACCGCATCGTGTGGTGAGCGCGGGTGCGGAGCGACGCGCTCGAACCCGCTCGTCGACGGCGACATCACGGCCGCGCGTGGGACGCCGGCGTCGCGCGCCGCATCACTCCCCGCGCCGTCGACGCTGCTCGACGACGAGCTTCGCGAGCTGGTTCACGTTGTAGCCACCGGGCGCGCGCACGAGCGGCTTCCCGTGCAGCACGCACAGCTCCGCGACGTCGTTCAGGTTGTGACGGATCCAGCGGATGAGGAGCACGACCGCCGCGACGTCCTTCCGCGCGATGAGCGGCTCGAGCACCGTGAGCGTCGGGTTCGACTCGCTCGTCCTCGGCCAGACGACCTCGGAGAGCTCGAATGCCGTGCGCCAGTTCTCGACGTGCTCCGGCCGCGGGATCCCGCCGATCACGAGGAGCGCGCGCCCGCGCAGCATCGCACGCGCTTCGTCGACCGGGTCGGGCGCAGCCTGCGGCGCCTCGACGTCCTTCGCGGCGGCGCGCGGGAGCTTCTCGAGCTCGCGCACGAGTTGCACGTAGCTCGCCGACACGCGGCGCTCGGCGAGCGCGGGCCGCAGCTCGTCGAGGTAGCGGCGCAGCATCGCCTCGCCCGCTCCGACCGGTTGCAGGAGGAGCGCGTCGACGCACTTCACGAGCTTCGCGCGGTGGCGCTCCTGCTCGCCGTCGGCCGCGTTCAGGTAGCGGTCGAGCTCGAAGCGCAGCGTGTTCAGGAGCTTGGCGTCCATGGCGGGCGTCGATTCAGTCGTGCACGACACCGTGCGTCCACTCCACCGCGTTCCCGTCGGGGTCGAGCACCTCGAGCAACCAACCGCCGCGCCCCTCGAGCTCCTGCAGCGGGTTCTCGACGCGCGCGCCGAGCTCGCGCACGAGCCGCGCGCGCTCCTCGAGCTCCGCCTTCGTCGCGCACGCGAACCCGAGGTGCTCGCTGCTGCGCATCTGCCGCGGCACGAACGTGTGGAACGCCCACAGGAGCCACCGCACGCGCCGCGCCATCAGGAAGACGAGCACGAAGTCGTCCTGCCCCGCGGGCCGCAGCGTCGCGATCTCGGTGCGCCAGCGGTCCGCGTGCTGCTTGCGCGACACGAGCGTCGCGGGCAGGAGGCGCGTGTAGAACTCGATCGTGGAATCGAGGTCCGCGACGCGGAACACGGCGTGGTCGCAGCGGGGCATCGCGCCACGATAGCGCGGCGAGCAGGCGATCCGTCCATTCCGATCCGGCGACATCCGCGGAGTGGAACCGTGCGTAGACCGCCGCCCCGACGATCGGGGCGCGACGTGTAGCATCGTCGCGCGCCTCGAGAGCCCCCCATGCCGTCCAACCCCAGCGCTCCGTTCCTCGCACTCACCCTCGGACTCCTCACCGCCTGCGCCGCGCACGAACGCGCGCCGGAGACCGCGACTCCCTCGCCGTGGCCGACCGCGAGCGAGCGCGTGCTGCGCGTCGGCGGCGACCTCGAAGCGCGCGCCGTGCCGGAGCGCGCGACGAAGGACGGCGAGGAGTTCGTCGTGTGGCGCCACGACCTCTGCGCGATCGACACGCCGCTGCCCGAGGGCTACCCCGCGCCGACGCCTCCGGACGCGATCGAGCTCAAGCTCTATCCGCTCGTGCGCCGCGCCGAGGCGCTCGAGCCCGACAGCGCCCTCGCCGCGTTCTATCCGCTGCTCCGCCACATCCAGACGCGGCAGATCGCGATGACGAGCCCCGTCGAGATGGACTACGCGCCGCGCGCGGACGGGACGCTCGAGACGGAGTCGATGTCGTTCCTCTACCGCCGCGTCGACCAAGGCCCCGTCGGCACCGCCGAGGAGAAGATCGTCGTCCGCGATCGCGCGGAGGAGGTCGTGCTCTCGATCGGCGTGCGCGGTCCGCTCGGGCCCGCGGCGATGGAGCGCGCGCTCGAGACGCTGCACGCGACGATCGCGCGGCACCCGGGCTGGCGCGCGAAGGGCTCCGTGCGCACGTTCGAGTACAACGGCCCCTACACGAAGCCCGCGGATCGCTGGGCCGAGGTCCAGCTCCCCGTCGAGCACGGCGGTTGAAGCGCGCCCGGCTCGCGAGCGGGACGCGCGTCGTTCACCGCGAACCCTCGAACACGACGGCGCCTTCGATCACCGTCGCGACGCAGTGCGTCGTGTACTCGAACGGATCGCCGTCGTAGAGCGCGAGGTCGCCGTCCTTGCCGACGTCGAGGCTGCCGAGGCGCTTCTCGAGGCCGAGGATCGTCGCCGCGTCGAGCGTGATCGCGCGCAACGCGCCGTCGAAACCGAGGCCGTTCGCCGCCGCGATCGCCGCTTCGTAGAGCACGACGCGCGTCTTCGGCACGTAGTCCTCGTAGCCGCTCTGGAACGTGAATGGGATCTTCGCGTCGCGCAGCTTCACGGGCGTCGAGCGGCTCGCGTTCTCGAGCTCGCCCGAGAAGCGAGCCATCGGCGCGTGCGCGATGACGGGCACCTTCGCCGCGCGGAGCTCGTCGAGCAGGAGGTACGCCTCGCTCGCGCCGTCGAGCACGAGCCGGAAGTCGAACTCCTTCGCGAGCCGCAGCGCCGACTCGATGTCCTGGTGCCGTTGCGCCGTGACGAGCAGCGGCACGCGCTTCTCGAGCACGTCGACGAGCTCCTCTTTGCGCAGGTCGCGGTCGGGCTTCTTCGACGCGTCGTTGCCGGCCTCGGTGAGCTTGCGTTGGTAGTCGCGCGCGCCGAGGAACGCCTCGCGCAGGAGCGCGAGCTGCTTCCCCGCCGTGCCGGGCGACTTGCCCGGGCCCTCGCTGCGCGAATCCGCGCCGAGCGTCGCCGCGACCATCGCGCACGGCACGATCACGGCCTCGTCGACCGTGTCGCCGCGCGTCTTCGCGACGAGCGTCTGGCCCGAGATCAACGCGCTCGGCGCGTGCCCGGTGTGGATCGTCGTCACGCCGAAGCCGCGCACCCACTCGACGAGGCGCTCGCGCGCGTTGTACGCGTCGATCGCGCGCAGCTCGGGCTGGATCGGCGCCGTCGGGTCCTTCTGGTCCTGGTCCTGCGGCTGGTTCAGGTAGCCCGCGAGCCCGACGACGGAGTGCGCGTCGACGAGGCCGGGCGTCGCGACCTTCGCCGTGAGCACGCGCATCCCGGCCGGCACCGCGACGTCCGCCTGCTTCCCGACCGCGGCGATCTTGCCGCCGCGCACGATCACGACGCCGTTCTCGATCACGGCGCCCGAAACGGTGTGCACGCGCTCCGCGCGCACGGCGAGGTCTTGCGCGAACGCAGCGCTCGCGAGGAGCGCGACTCCGAGGCATCGAACGAACTTCATCACCGGTCCTCCCCGTCGCCGAGGCAGCAGATCGCGCCCGTGCGGCGCTGGCCCGCGCCCCAACCACCCTGCGCCCAGAGCCGGTCCTTCTCGTCCGCGCGATCGAACACCTTCTCGCCGCCGGCCCACGTCTGTTCGACGGCCGTGTAGACCGAGAGCGGATCGCCCGAGAGCACGAGGAAGTCCGCGTCCTTGCCGCGCTCGAGGCTGCCGATCCTGTCGCCGAGATCGAGCATGCGCGCCGGGTTGATCGTGAGCCCCGCGAGCGCCGTCTCGCGCGAGAGTCCCGCGCGCACGGCGAGGCCGGCCGAGCGCAGGAACAGGCGTGAATCCGTGATCCAATCGTCGGTGTGGAACGCGACGAGCTCGGGCGCGCCGCGCTTCTCGAGCTCCGCCGCCGAGCGCGAATCGAAGTCGGACGCTTCGAGCTTGCCGCCGGGCGAGTCGATCTCGATCAGCGAGCACGGGATCTTCGCCGCGGCGATCTCGTCCGCGACCTTCCACGCTTCGCTGACGTGGTGGAGCACGACGCGGAAGCCGAACTCCTTCGCGAGCCGCAGCACGGTCAGGATGTCGTCGTGGCGGTGCGTGTGGTGGTGGACGATGCGCCGGCCGGAGAGGACCTCGAGCAGGCCCTCCATCGCGAGGTCGCGCGGCGGCTTCTTCGAGTCGTCGTTGCCCGCGGCGTCGAGCTTGCGCTTGTACTCGAGCGCAGCGACGAAGCTCTCGCGCACGAGCGCCGCCGACTTGCCGCGCGTGCCGGGGAACGGCGGCTCGCGGTGGCTGTTCGTGCCGTTCGCCATCTTCATGCCGCCCATCGGCGCGCCGTCGGCGAAGCGATAGCACATCTCGTCGATCGAGCGCGCGTCGCGGTTCTTCAGGTAGATCGTCTGCCCGCCCATCAAGTGCCCGCTGCCGCTCATCACGTTGAGCGTCGTGATGCCGCCGGCCTGCGCGCGCTGGAAACCCGCGTCGCGGCAGTCGACCGCGTCGAGCATGCGCACGCCGGGTTGGATCGGAGCGCTGTCGTCCGCGCCCCAACCGCCGCCGACGTGGCTGTGCGTGTCGACGAGGCCGGGCATGAGCACCTTGCCCTTCACGTCGACGACGACGGCGTTCGCGGGGAGCGTCGTCGAAGCGCGCGGCCCGACGGCTTCGATCTTCCCGTGCAGGATCACGAGCACGCCATCGTCGATCGGCGCGCCGGCGATCGGGAGCACGCGCGCGCCGACGAAGGCGCGCGGGACGTCTTGCGCGTCGGCGCGATTCACGAGCGCGGCGACGAGGAGGAGAGCGAGGGGGGGGCGGAGCATGGGCGACATTCGAACGGACGCGGGCCGTCCTGTCACCCGTGGAGAGCGGAGAGATCGTGCGCGCGACACCTTTCGACGCGAGTGTCGGCAGAGAGTGCCCGCGTCACTTGGGCGGCTCGAGGACGAGCTCCTTCGTCTCGCCCGGCGCGACGTCGAGGGTCTGCTCGGAGAGCACCTGGAACGCGATCCGCAGGCCGTCGCGTTCGACGCGCGCGAGTTCGATGCGCACGCGTCCGGGCGGCACGCGGCACTCGAACGGCGAGTCGACCTCGACCTTGTGCGCCCGCACCAGAGCGTCTCCGCTGCGCACGAGCGCGACGACCTTCCCCGACGCCGTGCGCAGGCGGAGGTGCGCGCTCGCGCCGAGCGTGACGTCGCCGAGTTCCGTCGTGCCGCCGCCGCGCACCGCGACCGCGCGTCGCGCGCCGACGTGCCCGCGCGCGCACGTCGCGAAGAGATCGTACTCGCCCTCCGCGAGCCCCTCGATCGAGAACGTGAAGTCGCTCGGGAGCGTGTCCATGACCATCCGCTCGAACTCGAGCCGCGCACCGGACGGCGACACGTGCACCTCGACGGGCAGCGCGCCGCAGCCGTCGTCCGCGACGCGACCGCGGATCGTCCCCGCGGCGGTGAGCGTGAGCACGAGGTCCTTCGCGTCGGGCTCGGCCTCGACCTCCGCGCTCGCGCCGAAGCCCTGCGCGTACGCGACGAGGCGGTAGCGATCGCGCACGAGCGGGCCGCAGCGGAAGCGGCTCTCGACCGGCCCGGCGCCGTGCACGACCCGCTCGGCGAGCGCGCGGGCCTCGACCGTCGTCGCGTGGAACTCGTCCTGCGTCGTGACGCCGCGCACGAAGACGTACGCGCCCTCGACCGGTGCGCCGTCCGGTCCGACGACGCGGCCCTCGAGGAAGAGGTCGCGATCGACGCGCAGCTCCACCGTGCGCGCGCGATCCGTCGGCGCGACGTCGAGCCGCACGCTCGTGCCCGCGATGCCGGCATCGGGCGGGCTGTACGTCCGTCCCTCGATCGCGGCCGGGCCGAGCTGCCACGCACCGGCGCGCACGCCGTCGAACTCGAAGCGACCGGCGTCGTCCGTGGTCGCCTTCGCGCAGCGCTGCCGCGCGTCCAGGTACTCGTCGAACACGTGCACTCGCGGGTTCGTTTCGCGCACGAGCCACACCTCCGTCGCCGCGACGGGCGTACCGGCGGCGTCGAGCACGCGCCCCTGCACGACGCACCTCCCCGCGAGCGACCACTCGACGCGCCGTGTCTCGCCGGGCTCGAGGCGCACTTCGTCGCCGAGCTTCACCGGAGCTCCGTCGGCCGGGTGGAACTCGGCGCGCAGATCGCACTCGGGCGGGAGCGCCTCGAACGCGAACTCGCCGTCGGGGCGGAGCGAAGCGCGCCACACGACGTCGGCGAGGTCGCCGTCGAACGCGAGCTCGTACGCGGCCGCGGCGTAGAGCTCGAGCACGCTCGTCCGCAGGCACACCTCGCCCGCGTCCGCGCCGACGAGCCGCCCCGTGAGCCGCGCGGCCGCGGCGAGCTCGACGTCGAGCGCAGACTCCGGCGTCGCATGCGCGCCGCGCGGTTGCACGAGTCGGCGTCCCCACGCGGCGCCTTCGAGTTCGAGGTACGCGCGCTGCCAGCTGCGCAGCGGAACGCGCGCGAGCCCGTTCGCGTCCGTGGCCGTCGCATGGAGCACGGCGCGCTCGGGCGGGAGCGCGAGCTCGTCGGGATCGGGGCCGAATCCGCCGCGGTCGGGACGGGCGAGCACGCGCACGTTCGCGATCGGCGCGCGGGTCGCGCGGTCGAGCGCGCGCACGTAGAACTCGCCGTCGGGCGTGAAGCGCAGGCGCGCGACGACCTCGCGCGCTTCACCCGGTGCGAGCGGCGGCACGTCGAGCTCGCAGGGGCGACTCACGACGTCGTCGAGCGTGGCCGAGACCTCGAGCACGAGCGCCGCGTCCACGGGGCCGTCGAACACGACGCGGCCGTCGTCGCCGGACTGCGGGAGGTCGCGCCATGCGCGCTTGGTCGAATCCGCGCCAGCGGGCCCCGCGGCGTCGGCGCCGGCTCCGCGCACGCCGTAACGCACGGAGGCCCTCGCGACCGGCGCGCCGGTTTCGTCCGCGACGACGCGCACGGTGACGCGCGCCGTCGACGTTCGCTGCAACCCGTTCGTCGGCGTCGCGACGGAGGCGGCCGAGCGCGCTTCGTCCGCGGCGCGCGCCGGTTCGGATGCGGCTTCCGGTGCGGGGCGGTCGAGCGTCGCGGGCGTGCGCGCTCCAGGGCCGACGTGCGACGACGAGGCCGAAGTCGACGACGACGCCGCGCTCGGCGCGAACTCCTCGCCGAAGAAGACCAGCGCGAGCGCGACGAGCAGCACGAGCGACAGCACGAAGACGACGGCGCGGCGCATGTGAGCGCACCTCCGGCGGACATGAGACGCTCTCGCGCCGCGTCCGTCGACGGGGAAACGGCGCTTCTCGAGCGGCGCGCCTCCGCGTCACTTCGGCGCGTCGAGCACGAGCTCCTTCGTCTCGCCCGGCGCGAGGTCGGCGCTCTCCTTCGAAAGCGTCTCGGGCCCCCACGCTCCGTCGCGCTGGACGTACTTCACGAGCTCCACGGTGATCCGCCCCGACGGAAGCGCGCACTCCACGGGCGCCTTCGAATCCGGTTGCAGCATGTGGATCAACGCGCCGTCGCTGCGCACGAGGAGCGAGCCCTTCTCGTACCCGCACCGCACGCGCAGCCGCGCGCCCGCGTCGAGCCGGACCTCGACCTCCGTCGTCCCGCCCGGCTTCGCGACGATCCCGCGCGTCACGCCGAAGCGCCCGCCCGTCGTGCTCGCGACGACGTCGAACGCTCCGGGCTCGAGACCGTCGAGCGTGAACTCCCCCTTCTCGTCCGTCGTCGTCGCCATCATCGTGAAGCGCACGCGACTGCCCTCCGACGCGGCGACTTGGATCTCGTACGGCGGCGGCGCGCCCGATGCGTCGACGACGCGGCCGTGGATCGCGGCCCCGGCCGTGAGCGTGAGCACGACGCCTTCGGCGCCCGCCTCGACCTCGACGATCGGCGTCGGTCCGTGCGGATCTCCGGTCGCGGAGAGGCGGTAGCGTCCGCGCAGGACAGGGCCGACCCGAAACGTGCCGTCCGACGTGTTCTCGGTGAACGAAGCGCGGCCCGCGACGTCGTTCGCCTGCACGTAGGCGTGCGCGGGCGCCGCGCCGTCCGGCGTCCGCACGACGCCGGAAACGTACAGACCGCGATCCACGCGCAGCACGAGCTCACGCACCACGTCGGCGTCGGCGATCTCGACGCGCTCGGAAAGCCCGACGACGTCGAGTCCGGGCCGGCCGTACCGGATCTGGACGTCGGGCGCGAGCCCGACCTGCCACTTGCCCGGCGTGACCTCCGCGAACGTGAACTCCCCCGCCGCGTTCGTGAGCTCCACGGCTCGCACGGTCTCCCCATCATGGCCAGCGACGAACACGCACGGCATGGGTGCGGTCTCGGGCACGAGCCACAACGCGACGCCCGCGACGGGCGCCTCCGCGCCGTCGAGCACGCGTCCGCGCACGGCGCAGTGTCCGCCGAGACGCCACGCGACGACGCGCTCCTCGCCGGCCGCGAGCTCGACTTTCTCTCCGATGCGCGCCGGCTGCCCGTGCACCGGCCAGAACTCGGCGTCCAACGTGCAGCCCGCGGGCAGCGCGTCGAACGCGAAGCGCCCGTCCGGCGCAAGCTTCGCGCTCCACCACGCGTCGGTCGTGTCGACCGAGACGAGCATCGAGCGCTGATCCCCGGGCATCAACGCCCACGACGGGGCCCGAACGAGCACTTCGCCTTCGCCCGCGCCCGCGAGCGTCCCCGAGAGGCGCGCGGCGCGCGAGAGCAACACGTCGAGCGCGGTCGCGACCGTCGCGTGCCCGCCGTCGACCGAGACGAACGCGCGTCCGAGACCCGCGGCCTCGACCTCGACGTACGGACGGTCCCACGAACGGAGCTCGAGCCGCGCGATCCCCGCCGCGTCGGTCGCGGCGTCGGCGAGCTCGCGATCGACGTGCGGTCGCAGGATCTTCTCGGGCTCCGTCGTCACGGCGGAGTTCTGCGCGCGCGCACGCACGCGCGCTCCGGCGATCGGCGCACGCTGTTCGACGTCGAGCACGCGCACGTGGAACACGAGGTCCGACGCGGTGCGAGCGGCGAGCACGAGCTCGCGCGTCTCGCCCGCGGTGAGCGCGGGCACGGCGGTCTCGTCGACCTTCCCCGAGGTCGCGCCGGGCTCGGGGAACGCGTCGATCGTGTACGCGTGCGCGGCCTCGACGTCGAACTCGACCACGCCGTCCTCGCCGGTGCGCGGTTGACCGTGCTCGTCCGCGCGCGGGCCGTCGACGCGGCGCGTGCTCCATCCGCCGACGGGCACCGGAGCGGGCGTGAGCCGCGCGCGCCAGTCGGCGAGCGGCGCGCCCGTTTCCTTCGCGACGACGTGCACGATGAGCCGCGTCGCGTTCGAAGTCTCCGCGCGTGCGGCGTTCGCGCGCGCGGAGTCCGCGACCCGCACGACCGGGGCCTCGGGTTCGACGCGCGCTCCGGGCGCGGGCTCGGCCGTGCGTTCGAGCTCGGCCGCGCGCGACTCGGCATCGATCGTCGACGGCGCGTCACGGCGCTCGCCGTCCGAGACGAAGAACGCGATCGCGACGAAGGCGCCGACCGCGAGCGTGCCGGCGAGCGCGAGCTTGAGCTTGGCATCCATGAGCAGCATCCAGGGCCAGGGGGAATCGACGCGCGCGAGGAGCGGCGCCCAGGCCGCCATCCAGCGCCGTTTCGAAGGCTCGTCGCCCGCGAGCCGCATGCGGAGGAGCTCGAGCCCGCGCGCGAGGCGCATCTGCACCGTGCGCAGCGGCGTGCGCGTGCGCTCGGCGATCTCCGCGGGCGTGCGGCCCTCGAGCCAATGTTGGACGATCGCCGCGCGGAGCGGTTCGTCGAGCTCGCGCACGGCGCGCAGGACGAGTTCCTGGCTCTCGAGCCGCTCGAGTCCCGCCGCGGCGTCGTCGTCGCCGAGCTCCGGACGCGCGACGTCCTGCTCACGCGCGCCGCGGCGCGCGTTCGTGCGCCGACGGAAGCGCGCGAGGTTCGCGAGCACGCCGCGGAACCACGCTCCGGAAGGAAGCGCGCCCTCGGTGCGGCGCGAGAGCGCCGCGAGCCACGCGTCCTGCGCGAGGTCGTCCGCGTCGCTCTGGTCGCGCGCGATCCGGAGCGCGAGCTCCCGCACCCAGGCGGAGCGGGCGAGTTCGTCGTCGACGTCGAATTCGCGGGCGGACATGCGCGGCGGCCTTCGACCTACCTGTTGCCGCGCTCGCCGCGACGCGCAAGGAGAAGCGTCGTTTTTCGGGCCGGAGCGCGCCGCCGGCCCGTGCACGGCGCCGCCCGTCGCGGGCTGGGCGCGCCGCGATCGTCGGGAGCTCGCGCCCGGCCGGCGCCGTCCCCGCGCTCAACCGAGCGTCGCGATCACGGGCGCGTGGTCGCTCGGCTTCTCGCCCGCGCGCGGCTCGAGGTCGATCTCGACCGCGCTGCACGCGGCCATCGCCGGCGGCGAGAGCAGGAGGTGGTCGATGCGCAGCCCCTGCTTGCGCTGGAAGCCCTTCGTGCGGAAGTCCCACCACGTGAAGTGCCCGCCTTCCTCGTGGAACTTGCGGAACGAGTCCGCGAGTCCGAGGTCCGTCAGCTTCGCGAGCGCCTCGCGCTCCCGCGTCGAGCACAGGATCTTCTCGTGCCACAGGCCCGGGTCGTGCACGTCGCGATCGTCGAACGTGACGTTGAAGTCGCCGCACACGACCACCTTCTCCTTCGTCACGTCGAACCGCCGCGCGACGTCCTTCGCGAGGCGCTCGAGCCACTCGAGCTTGTACTCGTAGCGCGGGTGCCCGACCTCCTGGCCGTTGACGACGTACACGTCGACGAGGATCACGTCCTCGACGACCGCGGAGATCACGCGCGCCTCCGGATCCTCGACGCCGTCCTGCATCCCGCGCGCGACGTCCTCGATGCGCCGCTTCGAGAGGATCGCGACCCCGTTGTAGGTCTTCTGCCCGTAGATCGCGCACTGGTAGCCCGCGTCCTCGATCGCCTCGCGCGGGAAGGCTTCCTCGAGGCACTTCGTCTCCTGCAGGCACACGACGTCCGGCTTCGCGCGCGCGAGCCAGTCGAGCAGGACCGGGAGGCGGGCGCGGACCGAGTTCACGTTCCAAGTGGCGATGCGCATGCGGCAGGTTGTACCGCGAGCGCGCCGTCCGCGTCGACGCGCTCCGCGGCACGGCGCGGAGCGCCGTCATTCCGGCGCGTACACGAGCACCGCCGCCGGGATCGCGCCGCGTTTCGGCCGCGCGACGAACAGGCGGTCCTCCGCGGCGTCGAAGAGGCTCGTCCGCGCGCCGTCCCCGGTCTCGACGCGCGCGGTCCGCGTGCACGCACTCTCGTCCCGCTTCGTCGCGTCGAGCGCGAACACGTCGACCGTCCCGCCGCCGCACGCGGCGTAGATCCGCCCGCGCTTCGCGTCGAGGAAGAGGTCGTCGACGTCCGCGCCGAGGTCGAACGCGGCGAGCACGGCGGGCTTCGCGTCGTCGACGAGGACGAGCTTCGCCGGCTCGCGGCACCCGATCGCGACGAGGTGCGCGGCCTCGCTCCACAGCATCGGGTAGTTGCGCGCGGCGACGTCGAGCGCGACGCGCGCGAGCTCCTTCTTCTCGCCGAGGTCGACGAGCACGACGCAGCGCTTCGCCGGGAGGTTCACGAACGCGCGCTCCCCCTTCGCGTCGAGCTGGAACGACTCGGGGTGCGCGCCGAGCTCGATGCGCGCGCTCACGCTCCACGTCTTCGCGTCGACGAGCGCCAGTCCGCCTTCGCCGAACGCGACGACGACGCGGTCGTGCGCGGGATCCCACCGCACGTTGTCCGCGTCCGGAAGCCCCTCCACCGCGCCCGCGAGCTCCAGCTTCTCCGCGTCGAAGAGCGCGAGCGTCCCGCCGCCGCATCCGACGGCGACGCGGCCGCGCTCCTCCGCGAAGGCGACGCCCGCGGGTTCGCGCAGGCCCGCGACGTGCTTCACGCGCGCGCCGGCGCGCAGGTCGACGACCTCGACGGAGCCGTTCTCGAGCGCCGCGATCCAAAGGCGGCCGCGCTTCCGATCGAGCGCCAGGTGGTCGATGCGCCCCGCGACGTCGGCGAGCTCGACCGTGCGCTCGAGCCGCAGCGGCGGAGCGGTTTCGGCGGGGGCGACGCCGACCTGCACGGCGACGAGGGCCGGGACGAGGACGTGGAGCACTCGAGACCTCCTGCGCGGGAGCCTACCGCGCCCGTCGCACGAGCGGCACGCGAGAAGTTCCTCCTCCGCGCTGCGCCGCGCGCGCTCCTCCGATAGAATCCTCGGCCAACCCGGCGCCCGCGACCTCCGTCGCCCGCGCCCGGCCGCCGGCCCCCGCGAGCGTCCCACGACGGACCGCGCCCCGGCGCCGATTCCTATGCGGAGCCCCGCGACGCCGTCGGTGCGTGAAACCGCGCGCGCGGAGTGCAGTCCGCCCACTCCTTTCCAGAAGACGATTCGACTTTGACACCCTCTCCGACGCACTCGCGCCGCCGCGGCGGCCGCTCCGGTTCCAAGCCCACGCACGCCCGCACCCACACCGCCGTCGAGCCCCTCCACCCGACCGAGGTCCCGCCCGACATCGAGAACTTCCAGCACTGGAAGCTCGGCGACGAAATCCAGAAGGCGATCGCCGACATGGGCATCACGACGCCGACGCCCATCCAGCGCCTCGCCATCCAACACGTGTTGGACGGCCGCGACGTGATCGCGAAGGCGGAGACCGGCACGGGCAAGACGCTCGCGTTCGGCGCGCCGATGATGGCGAAGATCGACCCGGCGCGCGCGAGCGTCCTCGCGCTCGCGCTCTGCCCGACGCGCGAGCTCGCGGAGCAAGTGCAGAAGGTCCTCGCCGTGCTCGGCGAAGCGCGCGGCGTCAAGACCGCGCTGATCGTCGGCGGCGAACCGATGGAGCCGCAGGTGCGCGCGCTGCAATCCGGCGCGCAGGTCGTCGTCGGCACGCCGGGGCGCATCCTCGACCTCTACCGCCAGAAGTTCCTGTCCTTCCCGTGGACGGAGTTCGCGATCCTCGACGAGGCCGACGTCATGCTCGAGATCGGCTTCATCGACGACGTGAAGCAGATCCTGTCGTACATGCCCGACGAGCGGCAGACGCTGCTCTTCTCGGCGACGTTCCCGCCGGAGCTGCTCAAGCTCGCGCGCGAGTACACGAAGAACCCCGCCGAGGTCGCGACCGCGAGCGGCGTGAAGACCGTCGACACGATCCGGCAGTCGTGGATGAAGGTCGACGAGGACGACCAGGCGCTCGCCCTGATCCGCGTGATCGAGCAGAGCGAGCCGGAGGACGTGCTGCTCGTGTTCTGCAATCGCCGCGGCGACGTCGATCGCCTGATGCGGCGGCTCGAGCGCATGCCGTTCTCGGTCAAGGCGCTGCACGGCGGCTACGACCAGGAGGCGCGCTTCCGCGTCATGAGCGCGTTCCGCACGGGCGAGGTCAAGGCGCTCGTCGCGACGGACGTCGCGTCGCGCGGCCTCGACGTGAAGCACGTGTCGCACGTCGTGAACCTCGGCTCGCCGCAGGACGTCACCGACTACACGCACCGGATCGGCCGCACGGGCCGCGCGGGCCGCAGCGGCTTCGCGGTCACGATCGTGTCGAGCAAGGACATGCACAAGTGGAAGCGCGTGCTCCACGAAGCGACCTGGGACATTCCCGAGGTCGAGCCTCCCGGGCGCGGTCCGCGCCGCGACCGGGACGAACGGTCGGGGCGCGGCGAACGCCCGCCGCGCGCCGAACGCCCGCAGCACGACGAGCGCCCGCAGCACGACGAGCCTCCGCAGCGAAGCGAGCGCCCCGCGCGCGGTGAACGCCCGAGGCACGACGAACGTCCCGAGCGCGAAGAGCGTCCGGTGCGCGAAGAGCGTCCGGCGCGCGAAGAGCGCTCGACGCGTGAGGAACGCCCGGCGCGGAGCGAACGCGCGCCGCACGAAGACCGCCCGGCGCGGAACGATCGCCCGGCGCGGAGCGACCGGCCGGCGCGCGAGGAGCAGACGGGGCGCGCCGAGCGCCCGACGCGCTCCGCGCACGGCGACCGCCCGCGTGCGGACGAAGGCGTGGAACGCGCGGCGCGTCCCGCGCGGGGCGAACGTCCCGCGCGCGAAGAACGGTCGCCGCGCGAGGAACGCGGCTCGCGCTCGGAGCGCCCGCGGCCCGGCGAGCGCGCGGCTCACGGAGCGTCCGACGCCCGCACACCCCGCGACGAGCGGCCGCGGCGCGAGGAACGCCCGGCGGCGCCCGAACGCGGCTCGCGCGACGCGCGACCGACGACGTTCGAGCGCGCGGCGAACACGGAGCGCCCGCACCGCGGGCGTGCGCGGGAGCTCGACGACCTGGAGCCGCGCGAGCGCGCCGAGCCGGCGTCGCGTTGGCCCGAGGACGAATCGGAGCGCCGCACGACGGCGAACGCGAGCGATCGCGAATGGAGCCCGCGCGCGAGCCACGCGAGCGGAGCTTCCGCGGCCTACCGCGAGGGACGTCCGAGCGAGCGCGACGCGCGGCCGAGCGCCCGCGCGGAGCGTCCGCGCGAGGAGCGCGCGGCACCGGCGCCTCGCGACGAAGGTCGGGAGGAACGTCGTGAACCGCGGCGGGAACGCGCCGAGCGCGCGCCCGAGGCGACGGCGCGTCCGACCGACGCCCCGGGCGCTCCGCGCGAGCGTCGCCCGACGGCGAAGGACCACCCGCGCCGCCGCGCGCGCGAGGAGAGCGCTCCCGCCGACGCGCCGCGCGAGGAACGCGCTCCGCGGGAAGCTCGCGAAGAGCGCGCTCCGCGGACTGCCCGCGAGGAGCGCGCTCCGCGAGGCGACCGAGCTCCGCGTGAGGACCACGCGCCGCGGGGCGAGCGCGCTCCGCGTGACGAGCGTCCGCCCCGCGAGGAACGCGCGCCCCGCGAAGCGCGTGCTCCGCGCGAAGAACGTGCGCCGCGCGAAGAGCGTGCGCCCCGCGAAGCGCTCGCTCCCCGCGAAGAGCGCGCTCCCCGCGAAGAGCGTCCCGTGCGCGAGGAACGCGCTCCGCGCCAACCGCGCCAACCGCGCGAAGACCGTGCTCCGCGCGAAGAGCGTGCTCCGCGCGAGGCCCGCGCGCCGCGTGAAGAGCGCGCGCCGCGCGAACGACGCGACGCGCCGGCTCCGAAACCGAGCGACGACGGCGGCTTCGGCACGGGACTCTGAGCACGAGGCTCGCGATGGGCGGAACGAACCCCTACATGGAATCGGCGGCGGTGCGGCTCCCTTCGAAGCCGTACAAGCTGACGATCCTCCCCGCGAACCGCGTGATCGAGGTCGATCCCGCGAAGCTCCCCTACTCGCGCCACGGCGCGAAAGGCTCGATCCTCGAGATCGCGCTCGGGAACGGCCTCGAGATCGACCACGCCTGCGGCGGCGTCTGCGCGTGCTCGACGTGCCACGTCGTCGTCAAGAAGGGCGCGGAGTCGCTGCAGGAGCCGACCGACGCGGAGCTCGACCAGCTCGACAACGCGCGCGGGCTCACCGCGAGCTCGCGCCTCGCGTGCCAGGCCGTCCCCGACGGCTCGAGCGACGTCGTCGTCGAGATCCCGAGCTGGAACCGCAACCTCGTCAGCGAGGGCGCACACTGACGCGCCCGGCTGGCGAGCGCGTTTCCCGCCGCGCGCGCGGCCGCGCCGCCTTGCACGATCGCGCGGGTGGACCGCATCATGCGTCCTGAACCCATGGAAGTCCGCCTCGCCAACCCGCGCGGTTTCTGCGCCGGAGTCGACCGCGCGATCGAGATCGTCGAGCGCGCGCTCGAGCTCCACGGCGCACCCGTGTACGTGCTCCACGAGATCGTCCACAACCGCCACGTCGTCGACGACCTCGCGTCGCGCGGCGTGAAGTTCATCGACGCGCTCGAGGAGGTCCCGCCCGGCTCCGTCACGATCTTCAGCGCGCACGGCGTCTCCGACGAGGTCGTCGCGACGGCGACCGCGCGCGGGCTGCGCGTGATCGACGCGACGTGCCCGCTCGTGACGAAGGTCCACCAGCAGGCGCAGCGCTACCACGCGAAGGGCCGGCACGTGATCCTGATCGGCCACCCGGGCCACCCCGAGGTCGAAGGCACGCGCGGCCGCATCGAAGGACCGGTCACGGTGCTTTCGACCGTCGCGGAGGTGAACGCGCTCGAGGTCGCGGACCCCGACCGCCTCGCCTACGTGACGCAGACGACGCTCTCGATCGACGACACGCGCGAGGTGATCGACGCGCTCGTGCGCCGCTTCCCGAACATCCAGGGCCCCGAGCTCAAGGACATCTGCTACGCGACGCAGAACCGCCAGAACGCGGTGAAGCGCATGACGGACGAGGGCATCGACGTCCTGATCGTCATCGGCAGCAAGAACAGTTCGAACTCGAATAGGCTCGCCGAGCTCGGCACGCGCAGCGGCGTGCGCAGCTACCTGATCGACGACGCGAGCGAGATCCAACCCGCGTGGCTCGTCACGACGCGGAAGATCGGCGTGACCGCCGGCGCATCGGCGCCCGAGGGCCTCGTGCAGGAAGTCATCGAGCGCCTGCGCGAGCTCGGCGTCGCCGACGTGCGCGAGATGGCGGGCGAGGTCGAGACGACGGTGTTCAAGCTGCCTGAGGAACTCGCGCGGCCTTGAGCCGCTCACCCCGGGCCAAACCTGCACCACTCGGGAGCCGGGCGAAAAGGCGGGAGATTCCCCCGCACGAACGGCTCGAGTCGGACAAAGTGACGTCGCGTTCGTCGTCCCGAATCGGAGGTCTCATGTCGCTTCTCGCCGCCCTCGGTCTCGCGCTCGCGGGCCTGTTCCCCGTCCAGGACCCACCGGCTCCCGCGCTGAAGGGCCTCGACCCCGTCGAGCTCACGCGCGGCAAGGAGGTCGCGGGCGACGCGAAGTTCGTCGTCGACCGCGCTCCGCACCGGTATCTCTTCGTGAGCGAGGAGAACAAGCAGGCCTTCCTCGCCGACCCCGAACGCCTCGGCATCCAGTGGGGCGGCGCGTGCGGACGCATGGGGCCGGGCTCCGGCTCCGGCTCGCCCGATCGCTTCTGGGTCCACGACGGCCGCATCTACGTCTTCGCGTCGGAAGCGTGCCGCGAGGGCTTCAAGAAGGACCCCGCTTCGCACCTCGATCCGGACGAAGCGCCCGTGGAGGGTGACGAAACCGCGTTGAAGTCCGGACGCCAGTGGATCGAACGCGCGGTGGCCGCGCACGGCGGCGCGAAGGCCATCGACGGCATGCAGCGCCTCCAGCTGCTCGAGACCTGGGAGGTACAGGGAAAGGACGGACCGACGCAGCGTGTGCGCGAGTTGTCGTTCGAGTTCCCCGACGACGTCTGCCTGCGAGAGGCCTGGGGCGACTGGGAGTCGAAGACGGTCCTCCGCAAGTCGGAGTGCTTCGCCTGGTACACGGGCGGCAAGACCGAAGACGAGCACGCGAGCGCACGGCGCGACTTCGAGCGCCGGCTCGCGCGCGAACCGCTCCTGATCCTGCGCGCGCGCCTGCGGAGCGACTTCCGCGCGGTCGTCCTCGAGCCGAGGGCGACGGATGCGTCCGGGACCACGCGCGTCGCCGTCTCCTTCGCCAACACGCGAACGGAGCTCGGCCTCGACGCCCGGACCGGGGAGATCGTGAGCGTGCTCTTCCGCGGGCGCGGTGCGGGGACGAACTACGGCCCGACCCGCCGCTTCTACCGGGTGGGCTCCGAATCGAAGGGAGTCCGCTCGCCGATGTTGCTCGTCACCGAGTTCGGGGGTCAGCAGTCTTCCGGGCGCGAGAAGCTGCAGAGCCGCACGGAGGTCGACGGCACGTTCCCGTCCGGCGTCTTCACCCGACCGTAGGCTGCCGGAAGACCGCAGGTGGGGTAGGCTCGGGGTCGCTCGCCTCACGGAGTCCCCCATGCTCGATCGCGCGTTCGTTGCCCTCGCCTCCCTGTCGTTCGCCACCCCCGTCTTCGCCCAAGGTTGGCCCAACTCCGGCGGAGCTCCCGAGCGCAACGGGCGCACCTTCGAGGTCGGCCCCGAGACGCCGAGCGTGCTCTGGAGCGGCGGACGGAGCTCGATCATCGCGTGGCAGCCCGTCATCGAGGACCGCCGCGTCTTCCTCGTGCGGCAGACGGGCTTCCCGCCCTCCGGCGAACCCAACGGCTCGCCCGTCGTCTGCATGGACCTCGACACCGGCGCGGAGCTGTGGTTCGCGCACCTCCCGTTCAACCCGGGCGACTGGACGACGTGGGTCGCGGGCGTGAAGAACGGCCGCGTGTACGCGTCGCGCTCGGGCAACGGCGCGAGCGTGCACGCGAAGCTCCACTGCCTCGACGCGGTCACCGGCGCGACGTTGTGGCAGAGCACGGACCTGATCGACGCGGGCGCGTACGACGGCGTCGTGTTCGCCGACGACGGCGATCCGATCGTCGGGAGCTTCCGCGACATCTGGCGCATCGACGCGCTCAACGGCACGACGGTGTGGCACGCGACGCGCACGGGCTCCGTCAGCGGCAACTGCGGAGTCGCGCGGCACGGCGACGCGCTCTACGCGGTCGACACGGTCGCGGGCGGCCAGGTCGTGAAGCGCTTCGACGCGAACACGGGCGCGTTCCAGTACCAGAGCTCGCTGATGCCGGGCTTCCTCGTGCAGAACACGCCGTTCGTCGGGCGCGACGGGACGATCTACTTCCAGCGCGTGCAGAACAACGTCGCGGTCGACTTCTTCTACGCGTTCCACGACACGGGCAGCTCGATCGTCGAGAATTGGCACGTGACCGCGGGCTACGGCACGCGCATGGAGCTCGGCGTCGGCCCCGACGACACGGTCTACATGGTCGAGCCCGGGAAGCAGCTCACGCGCCTCGATCCCGCGACCGGAGCGGCGCTCGGGACGACGGGCGCGCAGACGGTCGACTTCTTCGAGCCGCGCATCGCGACGGACGCGCTCGGCCGCGTCTACATGAACAACGGCGGGTTCACCGGCGGCGCGTTCACGTGCTGGGAAGCGGACCTCACGCCGCGGTGGAGCCTCTCCGTCCCGAACGCGAACATCGGCTCGCCCGCGATCGGCGCCGATGGCACGCTCGTCGTCGCGGGCATCGGCACGAGCGTGATCGCGTACCGCGCGACGCCGCCGATGACGCCGTTCTGCGCGGGCGACGGCCTCGACCCGTCGCACACGAGCGACTGCCCGTGCGCGAACCACGGCGATCGCGGCCGCGGATGCGCGAACTCCGTGAACTCGTCGGGCGCCTTGCTCCTCGCCTCGGGACGTCCCGCGCTCGACACGGTCGTGCTGAACGGACTCGGCATGCCCGCGACGGTCGCGTGCATCTACCTCCAGGGCGATGCGCTCGACGACGCGCTCTTCGGCGACGGCGTGCGTTGCACGGGCGGCACGCTGCTGCGCCTGCGCACCCGCGTGAACGTCGCGGGCGCGAGCCGCTTCCCCGACTCCACGGACACGGTGACGCTCGCGCAGCGCGGCGGCGTCGTGCCGGGTTCCGGCGCGACGCGCGCGTACCAGACCTACTACCGCAACGCCGCGGCGGGCTTCTGCCCGCCGCAGACGTTCAACGTGACGAACGGCGTGCGGATCACGTGGTGATCGCGCGCTCCGTTCACGGACGCAGGCTCGCGAAGCTCGCGTAGTGGTGCAGCGCGAACCCGCGGAGGTTCGGCTGGTTGAGGCGCGCGAGCGCGACGAGCGCGAGCTCGCGCTCCATCGCGGCGCGCCCCTCCTCCCAGAAGGTGAGCTCGTCGCCCGTCGGCCCGAGGTCCTGCGTCTCGACGCCGAGGATGCACGGTCCGACCGCGAGCTCGCCCTGGCTGTGCGCGATGATGCCGTCCGACCCGAACGCGACGTCGCGGTTCTCGAGCAGCACGGTCACGTCGACGAGCGGCTGCACGTACTGGTTCAGCGGCTTCGCGCTGGGTGAACCCGCGAGCCGCACCGTGCAACGCGGATCCTCGTCGTACCAGTACGGGATCGCGTGCAGGAGCGGCAGACCGCCGAGCCGCGCGCGCACGCCGGCGAGGAAGTCGACGAGCCCCTGCCCCGCGGTCGCCGGGTCGTTCCAGAAGGCGGCGGGGTCGCGCTGGTACGGCTCCGACACGTCGAGCACGCCGTCGAAGCCCGCGTTGCTCGCGCGCACCTGCGCGTAGAAACGCCAGCCGGTCTCCTGACTCCCGCCCGGGTTCTGCAGCGTCGTGACGGCGGGCACCGTCCACCACGGATCGCCGGCGAGCGCGAGCACGTCGAGGTCCCGCCCGTGCGCGCTCGCGACGAAGCTCCGATAGCGCGCCGCGTTCGCGGTCGGCGAGCCGCCGAGCGGAGCGCAGTCGATCGCGATCGTGCCGATGCCGTTGCGCCGGCAGAACTCGAGGAGCTGCCCGGTGCGCACGGAGTCGCCCGGCAGCGTGTTGTCCCAGACGTAGAGGAGCCGGGCCGACACCGCGGCGCCGACGAAGCCGCCGCCGCCGGACGTCAGCATCGACGGCGGACCGCGGTGCGAGCGGCGCGTCGGCGCGGAAGGTCGGTGGAACGACGCGAGCGCGTCGATCGAGGCGAGGGCGAGGGCGAGGGTGGCGATCTGCTTGAGGCGCGTGGCGCGGAACATGAGGGCGTCCTTCCGGTCGTTCGAAGTCGCGGACGCCGCGTGGATGGGCTGCCGGATCTCCATCGGCAGCCCCGCATACGAAACTGCATTTCGGGCTCCCGAATTCCGCTCGACCGCCTCCGGCAGGAAGTTCCGCCCCGCGCGCAACGTTCGCGCGCGCCGGAGCCACTCTCCGCGGACGTCCCCGGCGTGGGCGTCGGTTCCGAGTTCCCTTCGGGACGCGGACGATGCGAGCGACCGGCCCGCGCCGAGGACGTTCCCCCGCCCTCGAACCGCATCGGGTACCTTGTCCCGTCCGCTCCGCCGCGCGGAGCATCCGCATGCAGATCGCAATCGTCGGCGCTGGCGTCGTCGGGCTCACGGCGGGCATCCGCCTGCTCGAGCGCGGACACTCCGTGACGATCTACGCGGAGCGGCGGACGCCCGACACGACCTCCGACCGCGCCGCGGCCGCGTTCACCCCGCCGCGCGGCCCGCTCTCCGAGCGGATGCTCGCGTGGGTGCGCGAGTCGCTGCGCACGTTCGAGGAGCTCGCGCGGACGACGCCGGAGAGCGGCGTCGACCTCGCGCTGTTCCGTGAGCTCGCGCGCGAACCGCTCGCCGCGCTCCCGGCGTGGACCGCCGACGTGCAGGGCTTCCAGCGCCTGACCGAGCTCCCCGCTCCGTGGCGCGACGGCTGGGCCGCGGTGCTGCCGCGCATGGACATGACGCGCTTCGCGCCGTGGCTCGAGCGGCGGTTCGAGCACGAACTCGGCGGCGCGTTCGTGAGCGCGCGTCTGCTCGACCTCACCGAGCCATTCGACGAGGGCTTCGAGCTCGTCGTCCATGCGGCCGGGCTCGGCGCGCGCCGGCTCGCGCACGACGACGCGCTCCACCCCGTGCGCGGACAGGTGCTGCACGTTCCGAACACGCTGCACCTCGACACGATCGTCGTCGACGACGCGCGCAGCGGGCCGTGCACGTACGTGATCCCGTTCCACGACCACGTCGTGATCGGCGGCACGTTCGAGCCCGACGAGTGGATCGAGGAGTGCGACGAGCCGACGCTTTCCGCGATGCTCGAGCGCGCGCGGGAGCTCCTCGCCCGCACCGGCGTCGCGCACGCGGAGCGCTTCGGCCGGCAGCGGCTGCGCGCGCTCGCGGGCCTGCGCCCGGCGCGCAAGATCGGCGCGCAAGAGGACTGCGTGCGCGTCGAACGCGTGGAGCTCGCGCCCGGGAAGCCGCTCGTGCACGCCTACGGCCACGGCCGCGCGGGCGTCACGCTCGCCTGGGGCACCGCGGCGGAGGTCGCGCGGCTCGTCACCGACGGCGCGCAGTCCGCGCCGCACGCTCGAGCGCGCTCAGCCTGACGCGCCGCTGCTTCGTCGCGTTCGCTCAGCCCTTGTCCGGCGCCAAGTTCTTCCGCACGTAGACCGAGAACGGCCGGTCGTTCTTGTCGCCGCCGACGAAGAGCTTGTCCTTCGACTTCTCCATCGCGGGGCAGAGCATCACGTTGAACGACTGCGCGGACGCGTACGGATCGTTCGCGCTCCCGCGGAACGTCACCACGCGCGGGTTGCCGTGCGCGGTCGTCAGAACGAACGGGACGGTGTCGCGCTCGATCTGCACGTCACCGCACAGGTAGAGGTCGCTCGAGAGCAGCTCCTTGTACTTCGCGGGGATCCGCGCCGCGGCCTTGTCGTCGCGCACGAACGCGAAGCCGAGCGGGTGCTTCTCGCCGCCGGTACGGTGCGTCTCGTCCTCCTCGAGCACCCACACGCCCTCGAGCCGGCTCGCCACGACGTTGTCCTTGTCGGGCTTGAGCTCGAAGCTCGTCTGCTGGAGCGCGGCGGAGAGCGTGAACGCGACGGCGGGGACGGCGAGGAGGAGCGTGAGGATCGGCTTCATGGTGGTCTCGTGGGCCTCATCGGTCGGCCCGGGCCGCGGGCATGATGCCACGCGGCGCCGCCTACGGTGAGGAACGGCGCGCGTGAGGAGAGCGCCGCGCCCGGTCGAAGCGAAAAAAAAGCTCCGTTCGGCCGTCGCGCGCGCGCCGGACGCTCCTCGGTCCGGAACGGATCACGCCCCGCGGGGGCGGGCACCGTGGGCGACGCGCACTTCGTTTCGGAAGACGATGCGTCCGTCGGCGGCGCGATGTCGCTCGGCCTCGCGCGCGACGCCGGCCCAAACGCGCTCGCGGGCGGCGGGCGGGTGCTCCTCTAGCGCGCGCCGCAGCGTCGCGGAGAGGTCCTGGAGGAACGCGACGTATTCCTGCGCCGACGCGAACGCGAGCACGGTCTCGACGCGCTCCTCCTCGACGGACTCGAAGCCCGCGGCGCGGAGGAGCTCGGCGAGCTGGCCCGGACGACCGAGCTTGAGCGGGCCGGGGAGCTCCGGCGACGCGGGCGGGAGACCGAGCTCCGCCTGCGCGACGTCGCCCGCGATCGTCATGAACGGCACGGTGCCCTTCGCGCCCCACACCGCGGCGACGACGCGGCCGCCGGGCACGAGCGCGCGGTGCATGCCGCGCAGGACGGCGGCCGAGTCCATCACGAGCATGATCCCCCAGCGCGAGAGCGCGACGTCGAAGCTCGCGGGCGGGACGTCGAGGCGCTCCGCGTCGAGCTCGCGGAACTCCGCGTGCGCGAGGCCGAGCTCGCGCGCGCGCTCCGACGCGAGCGCGACCATCTGCGGCGCGAGATCGGTGCCGAGCACGCATCCCTTCGCGCCGACGACGCGCGCCGCGGTGAGCGCGGGCTCGCCGATCCCCGTCGCGACGTCGAGCACGCGCGCGCCCGGTCCGACGCGCGCGAGCTCGACCATGCGATCGGAGAGCGGCTGCGCGCCGGCCTCGAAGATGCGCCACCATTTGCGCCAACCGGCGGCGACGTCGCTCCAGAGCTCGCGCTGGCTCGCTTTGAAGGTCTCGGGGTCGGGGACGCGCGGTGTGGATCGGCTCATGGCGCAGCAGCGTAGCGCGCGCGCGCCCGCTACGCTGTCGCGCATGTTCGCGCTCCCCCATCCGCAGGACGCGGCCGCGCCGCGCTTCGAGGACGTTTCGACGTCGTTCCAGATCGCCCCCGAGCTCGAGGTGAGCCTGTGGGCCGAATCGCCAGAGCTCTACAACCCGACCGCGATCGACGTCGACGCGAAGGGACGCGTGTGGGTCACGGAGGCCGTGAACTACCGCCAGTGGCGCGGGCGGAACCCGGGCAAGCACAACGACGCCGGCGATCGCGTCGTGATCCTCGAGGACACGGACGGCGACGGCCGCTGCGACTCGTCGAAGGTGTTCGCGCAGGAGAAGGACCTCGTCGCGCCGCTCGGCATCGCCGTGATCGGCGACAAGGTCTACGTCTCGTGCTCGCCGAACCTGTTCGTCTACACGGACTCGAACGGCGACGACGTGCCCGACAAGCGCGAGGTGTTCCTCACGGGCTTCGGCGGACACGACCACGACCACGGCCTCCACTCCGTCGTCGCGGGGCCGGACGGGAAGCTCTACTTCAACACCGGCAACGCGGGGCCGCACGTCGTCAAGGACCGCCTCGGTTGGACGCTGCGCTCGGGCTCGCTCTACAACGACGGCGGCGAGTTCCTCGCCGACAACAAGCCCGGGCTCGTCAGCGACGACGGCCGCGTGTGGACCGGCGGATTGATCCTGCGCATCGGCGCGAACGCGGAAGGGCTCAGCGTGCTCGCGCACAACTTCCGCAACAACTACGAGGTCGCCGTCGACTCGTTCGGCACGCTCTGGCAGGACGACAACGACGACGACGGGAACCAGAGCTGCCGCACGCTCTACTGCATGACCGGCGGCAACCACGGCTACTTCTCCTCGGACGGCGCGCGCTTCTGGAACGCCGATCGGCGGCCCGGTCAGGAGGTGCAGCGCGCGCACTGGCACCAAGACGACCCCGGCGTCGTGCCGAACGGCTGCATCAACGGCGCGGGCGGTCCGACGGGCGTCGCGGTGTACGAAGGCGAGCTCCTGCCCGCGAAATACCAAGGCGCGATCCTCGACTGCGACGCGGGCGCGAACGTCGTGTACGCGCACCTGCCGCGCGCGAAGGGCGCGGGGTACGAGCTCGAGAAGACCGTGCTGCTGACGTCGCGCACGGGACGCGGCGACGATCGCTCGAGCACGTGGTTTCGACCGAGCGACGTGTGCGTCGCGACCGACGGCGCGCTCTACGTGTCCGACTGGTGGGATCCGGGCGTCGGCGGCCACGCGGCGGGCGACAAGCTCGCGTACGGCCGCATCCTGCGCATCCAACCGAAGGGCGCGAAGCCGCTGAAGCCCGTCTATGACGTGAGCAAGCTGCAAGGCGCGATCGCGGCGTTGTGCTCGCCCGCGGTGAACGTGCGTGTGCTCGGCTATCGCGCGCTCGTGATGGAGCGCGGGCTCGCGGTGCGGCCGCTGAGGGAGCTCTATGCGTCGAAGAACCCGCGCTACCGAGCGCGCGCGCTCTGGACGCTCGCGCAGATCCCCGACGAAGGTCAGAAAGCGATCGACCTCGCGCTGCGCGACGCCGATCCCGACCTGCGCATCGCCGCGTGGCGCGCGCAATGTCAGAAGCCGCCGTTCCTCCCGCAGTACGCGCTCCAACTCTCGAAGGAGAACGCGACGCCCGCGGTCCTGCGCGAGGTCGCGCTCTCGCTGCGCGAGCAGAACATCAGCTACGCGTCGAACCCATGGATGGAGGTCGCGAAGGCGTGGGACGGGCGCGATCCGTGGCTGCTCGAGGCGCTCGGCATCGGCGCGCAGGGCAAGGAGTCGCAGCTCTACGACCTCTACTTCCAGGGCGACACACGGCCGGTGCTCGAATGGAGCCCGGCGCAGGCGGGCATCGCGTGGCGTCTGCACCCGAAGCAGGCGATCCCCGCGCTCACCGCGCGCGGGCGCGCGACGTCGCTCACGCCCGCCGAACGTCGCCGAGCCGTCGACGCGCTCGCGTTCTGCAAGGAGCGCGACGCCGCCGAGGCGATGCTCCAGATCGCGCTCGCCGGACCCGACGACGTGCGCGAGCTCGCGACGTGGTGGGTGCGCCACAAGGACGAGAGCGATTGGTCCGAGTACCGCCTCGCGAAGGACCTCGCGCCCGTCGGACGCGCGGGCAACGCGAGCGCGAAGCTCGTGTGGTCGAGCGGCGTGCTCGAGCAGGGTTCCAAGGCGTGCGACGTCGACGTCACCGGCGCGCGCTCGCTGTGGCTCGTCGTCACGAGCGGCGCGCGCGGCAACGGGCACGATTGGAGCGATTGGCTCGACGCGCGGCTCGTCGGCGCGCAGGGCGAGACGCGCCTCGACACGCTGCCGTGGGCGAGCGCGAACGCCGAGTGGGGCGCCGTCCACGCGAACGCGAACGCGAACGGCGGCCCGCTCGTGCTCGACGGGAAGACGTACGAGCACGGCCTCGGCACGCACGCCGCGTCCGAGATCGCGTGGCGCCTCCCCGAGGGCCGCTTCACGCGCTTCCAGGCGCTCTGCGCGCTCGACGACGGCGGCGCGAAGCAGCCGAACGCGCACCCCGACGTCGAGTTCCAAGTGTGGATCGACGCGCCCGAGGACCGCAGCGCGTTCCGCGCGCTCGTCGCGAAGCTGCAGGACGCCGCGGCGAGCGAGTCGGAGCGCGCGAACGCCGCGCGCGCGCTCGCGGCCGACAAGGAAGGCGGACTCCTGCTGATCCAACTCGCGAACGAAGGGAAGCTCGCCGAGACCGTGCGCGCCGCGGCGGCGGGCGCGATCTACTCGAACCCCGACATGGCGGTGCGCGCGCTCGCGGTGAGCGCGTTCCCGCGCGCGACGGCGAGCGGGAAGCCGCTCCCGCCCGCGAAGGAGCTCGCGAGCCTCGCCGGCGACGGCGCGCGCGGCGAAACGCTCTTCCGCGGCGCGAAGGCGAACTGCGCGCAGTGTCACACGTTCCAAGGTCGCGGCGGCGACGTCGGCCCCGACCTGACGGAGATCGGGCGCAAGTACGGCCGTGAAGCGCTGCTCGACGCGATCCTGAACCCGAGCGCCGCGATCGCGTTCGGGTACGACACGTGGGTCGTCGAGACGAAGGACGGACGGCTCTATTCGGGCTTCGTGCTCGCGGACGCCGACAAGCTCGTGATCAAGGACACGAAGGGCACGCGCGAAGTGATCGATGCGGGCGAGGTCGAGTCGCGCGAGAAGCAGAAGCTCTCCGCGATGCCCGACAACGTCGCGCTCGGGCTCGAGCCGCAGGAGCTCGCGGACCTCGCGACGTTCCTGCAGGAAGGCCGCGCGACGAAGCACGTGCTCGGCACGCCGGTGCAGCTCTTCGACGGCAAGACGCTCGCGGGGTGGACGTTCCACCTGAACGACGCGAACGCGCGCATGGAGGACGTCTGGTCCGTCGCGGACGGCGTGCTGCACTGCAAGGGCACGCCGATCGGGTACCTGCGCACGGAGAAGGACTACACGAACTTCGAGCTGACGCTCGAGTGGCGCTTCCCCGCGGGTTCGAAGCCGGGCAACTCCGGCGTGCTCCTGCGCGTGCAGGCGCCCGACACCGTGTGGCCGAAGAGCATCGAAGCGCAGCTCGAGAGCCGCAACGCCGGCGACATCTGGAACATCGGCGAGTTTCCGATGAACGTCGAGAAGTCGCGCACGGACGGGCGGCACACCGCGAAGGCATTGCCGTGCAACGAGAAGCCGATCGGCGAGTGGAATCGCTACCGCATCCGCCTCGACGGCGGCGACCTCGAGCTCGAGGTCAACGGCGAGGTGCAGAACCGCGCGAAGTGGTGCGACGTCGTGCCGGGCAAGATCGCGCTGCAGAGCGAAGGCGCGGCGATCGAGTTCAGGAACGTCGTGCTGCGGCCGATCGAGTGAGGCGCGGCGTCGCGCGCCTCGCGCGCGCGGCGCTCAAGGCCGCCAGCCGAATCGCACTGTCTCGATCCGCCACGCGCCGAGGCGCAGCGTGAAGCGCTTCGGTTCCGCCTTCAGCTCGCCGACCGCGCGCTCGCCGAGGTCCGCGCGCCGCACGCCGAAGATCGGGCGGTCGAGCTCGACCTCGACGTCGCCCGCGAGCCCCGACGCGTCGAACAGTCGGAGCATCCAACCGTTGCCGTCGCTCGCGGGCGCGAACTCCGCGACGGCGACGTTCGACGCCGCGCCGCGCGCGAGCCGTCCGTCGTCCGTGATCCGCGCGACGTCGAGGAACGGGTGCTTCGCAGGCCGCACGCCTGGATGACCGTCGACGGCGAACGCGCGCACGGCGTGCGTCGCTTCCTGCCCGAACGCCACGAGGCGCGCGTCCTGCTCGGAGCCCTCGAACGGGGTGAACGCGAAGCGCACGGTGCGGTCGCGCTCCCCTGCTTCGGCGAGCCACAGCCACACGCGCGAGTCCTTCGTGCCGCACGCGGCCGCGTCCTCGCTCGCGAGCGCCACGCCGAAGCCGTCCCCTTGCGACACCCACGACAGGAGGCCGCTCCGCGCGCGCTCGTCCGCCCGCACCGCGCCGTAGCCGAACGGGACGTGCCGCGGAGCTGCGTCGCGCGGCTTCACGACGTCGAACACGACGCGCAACGCGCCGGCGAGCTCGCCCTCGACGCGCGTGGTCGCTTCGATCGCGGTCGAACTCGCGCGCAGCACGAGCTCCTCCTCGACGCGCGCCGCGCCGAACGCGTACGTCGAGCGCACGCGCGCGCGCACCGGACCGCGTTCGAGCACCTCGCACGCCGCGAGCTCTCCCGTCGCAATCGAACCGTCCGCGCGCACGACCTCGAGCCGCGCGCCCGCGCGCAGCGTCTCCTCGCCGGGGAACCCGTCCGCGCGCCGCCGCAGCGAGACGAGCTCACCCGTCTTCGGGTCGAGCACCGCCTGCACGCGCGCGCTCGCGAGCTTCCACCCGTCGACGCGCACCGTCGGCGGGTCCTTCAACGCCGCGCCCGTCGCGATCGCGCGCGGGACGAGGCGGTGCACCGCGTAGCCGAGCGACGGGAGCTCCGCCTCGAACACGCGCTTGCCCTCGGGCGTCTTCTGGCTCGGCAGCACGCGCCCGAGCGGGTCCTGCACCTCGAAATCGCCGTCCGCCACGCTGACGAGCGCCGTGCGCCCGAACGCGAGCGGGTTGAAGACGAACACGGCCTGTCCGAGGCCCTCCGTGTCCGCGGCGAGCGCGAGCACGCGCAGCGCTTCGTCGGCGAGCGCGTCCGCGGCGCCCGCGACCTCGCGCGCGTCCGCGATCCGCGCCGCGCTCGACTCACCGCGCGCTGCGAGCCGCTCCGCGGCCGCGTGGTTCGCGAGCGTGCGCTCCCACAACGTGCGCCACAAGGGACGCAGCGGCACGTGACCGTCCGCCGCGGCGAGCGCCGCCGCAGCGCCTGCGTCGACGAGGCGGTTCTCCGCCTTGCGCGTCCACGCGTGGAGCTCGTCCGAGCGCGTCGCGAGTTCGGGCGCCTTCGCGCCGTCCTTGTTCGCGCGCCACGCCGGCGCGCGGAAACCGTCGACCTTGCGCGCCTCCGCGAGGAACCCGCCGAGCGTCGTGCTCCGCGCGCGCGGTCCGAAGGCGTACTGCACGAGCTCCCGCTGACGCCGACGGTTCTCGCGCTCGAGCGCGTCGTCGGCACCGGCGAGGACGAGCGGCACGAGCAGTTCGCGCGCGCCGTTGCGCTGCTGCACCAGCCCGAGCGCGTCGCCGAGCGCGCCGAGGTCGAGGAGCCCCGCGCGCCTTCCCGCTGCGAAGAGCGCGGGCGGCGTCGCGAGCGTCAGCGTCGTCTGATCCGGCGCCTTGAGCTCGCAGACGAGCGGCCGCGGAACGTCGCTCCACGCGAGCGGCGCGCTCGCGAGCGCCGTCGCCCCGAGGTCCGCGGCGGCCTGCGGGAGCTGGCGGAACCACGCGAGGTCGTTCGGCGTCCACGCGACGACGGCCGGAGAGCCGGGCGCGAGCTTCGCGAGCGCGTCGCGGCCCCACGCGAGCTCGCGCGCGAGCGAGGCCTCGCCGACGAGCCCCCACTCGTTCTGCATCCACGCGAACGGCGCGAGCTCGACGCGCCCCTTGTGCGCGAGGTCCGCGAGCCCGTCGCGCGCGTCGCGCGCGTCCTCGGCGAGCAACTCGAGCGTGCGCCCGTCGGGGGCAGGCGAGTTCGTGTTCGCGTAGCGCCGGAGCGCCTCGAGGCGGTCGCGCTCGCGCGCGAGCGTCGCGCGCCGCCACTCTGCGTCCTCGAGCCCCGCGTCGACCTCGGGCACCGTCGTCGTGAACGCGACGCGCGCGCCGCCCCAGCGTTTCCCGACGGGTTCGAGCGCCGCGAGACGCTGCCCCAGCAGCTCGTCGAAGCCCTCGGCGTCCTGCGCGACGAGGCGGCGGAAGAGCTCGCGCTCGTGCGCGCTCTCGTCGCGCGCCGGCTCGAACACGCCGTCGAACCGCAGCGCGCGCAGGTACCGAGCGAGCGGGGCGCCTGGACGCTCGCGCTGCATCCACGTGCGCCGGAAGCGCGCGTCGTTCGCCGCGTCCTTGACCCACTGGACCGTCGCGGCGAGCACCTCGACGCGCTCGTCGTCGGGGAGCTGGATCGACACGATCGGGAACGAGCTCGCGAGCGGGAGCTCGAGCACGACGCAGCCCGCGTCGGGAAAGCCCTGCTCCGCGTCGAGCTGCCACGCGCCGTTCGCGTCGCGCGCGGGGAGCGCGACCTGGAGCTCGCGCTCCTCGCCCGTCGCGCCGACGATGCGCCACGTCGTGTCGAGCGCCTCCGGACTCGTCGTCGCGAGCGCGAGGTGGAGCACGTAGAAGCTGCCGCCCTCGAGCGGCTCGAGCGAGATGCGCTGCGCGCGCGCGGGGATCGACGCGGGTTCTCCCGCGGCCGCGAACGCGAGCGGGACGCCGTCGCCGGCGAGCACGAGCCCGTCGGGCGTCTCCCCAAGCGCGAGCGACGTCGCACCGAGCGCGAGCGGTGTGGTCCCGAGCCCCGCGGAGTTCGCACGCGCGCCCTGGCGCGCCGTGCGCTTGCGCAGCGTCGACAGATCGAGCGCAGCCCACGGCTCGCGCACGCCGCCGAGCGGACGCACGCGCGCTCCCGCCGGCTCGTCCGCGCTCGCGAGCACGAGCGCCGCGCGCAGGTCGCGGTCGCGCTTCGGCGCGAGCGTCGCGGGTTCGAGCTCGACGCGCGCTCCGTCGCCGCGGACGAGCGCGAGCCCGTCGACGCGCAGCACCTCCGGCCCCGCGGCGAGGTCGTGTGCGACGAGCGCGATCGCGCGCAGGCGTTTCCCGGCCTGCGCACCGAGCTCGACGCGGCGTTCTTCCCATCCCGTGGCGCGCGGCGGCGCGACGCACGCCGTCGTCGTGCCGTCCGCGAACTCGAGCTCGAAGCCCGCCGCGCTCGCCGCGAGCCGCGTCGCGTCGAAGCGCGCGACGAGCGCGTCGCCCGTCGCGAGCACGAGGTCCGGCTCCGCGACGACGAAGCGCGGATCCGCGACCTCGCGCCCCGTGGGCGCCGCCACGAGCGCGAGCGCGCGCCCTTCCGCGGCGGCGAGGCCGTGGAGCGCGCAGAACGCGAGCGGAAACAGCAGGGCGGGGACGCGTCTCATCTCGATCGGGGGCGGCGATTCGAGCCGGCGAGTGTATCGGACGTGCGCCGAGTTCGCCGCGTGCCCGCGCGGCCCCTGGACCGTGGCTGCGACCCTCGCGCGACCGAGCGCACGCACCTGCGCGCCGTGCGCGCTTCGAGTCGGAAATTCGTTCCGAATGCGGCCCGTCTCGACGCTGCGCGGCCCCTCGCGTCGCACCGGAACGCAGGCGGCGCCCCGGTCCGCGTCGGGACCGAAGCGCCGCCTCGAGGTTGCGTCACCCGCGCGTCGGGACGCGCGCGCGGATCACCACGTCACCTGCCAGCCGTTCGTGATGTTGAACGTCTCGGGCGGACAGAAGAGCGCCGCGGAGTTGCGGTAGTAGGTCTGATACTGCCGCGTCACACCGCTCCCCGGCACGACGCCGCCGCGGGCCGACAGCGTGATCGTGTCCGTCGAGTCGGGGAAGGCGCTCGCGCCGCCGACGTTCGCACGCGTGCGCAGCCGCAGGAGCGTTCCGCCCGTGCAACGCACGCCGTCGCCGAACGTCGTGTCCGTGAGCCCGTCGCCCTGCAGATAGATGCACGACACGGTCGCGGGCATGCCGGAACCTTGGAGCTGCATCGTGTCCGGGATCGGCGCGCCCGTCGCGACGAGCAGGCCGCCGTTCGGGTTGACGCTGTTCGCGCAGCCGCGGCCCGCGCCCCCCGTGTTCCCGCAGGGGCACGGCGTCGTCACGTTCGGGTCGAGGCCGTCCGCGGCGCAGAACGGAGTGCCGGGATTCGGCTGCTGGCAGTCGGCGCGCAGGAGGAAGTTGCCGCGCAGCGTGAGCGCGTCGAGCCCCGAGAGCTCCATCCGCACCGGCGGAACCGAGTTCGAAGCGAGGTTCGTCAGGCTGAACGTCGTCGCCTGGTTGATCGCGAGCCAGGAGCGCCGCACCGCGTAACCACACGAGTCGTTGTCGCGCGGGAACGGCGCGTTGTTGAGACCGGTCGTCGCCGGCGTCGTGTAGACGGCACCGATGAAGAAGACGCCGGTCATCGCGACGGGCGGCGAGAGGAGCGTCGTCTCGAGCGTGTCCGTGCCCGGCGAGTTGATCGTCACGTTCTGCTGCTGCACGAGCACGGCGTCCGTCGGATCGCCGTCGTCGTTCGGGTCGTCCCACACCGCGACGATCGCCGTGCCGCCGACCGCCGGGTTGTTCGTGGCGGGCGCGAACGGAGCTCCCCACGCGACGGAGATGGATCCGACGAGCGTCGTCTGTCCGATCCCGCCCTCGCGCTGGAGCGCGCACACCGAGATGTTCGCGATCCAGCCCTGCAGCGTATCGCTGTTCCCGTCGTCCGGTCCGCACGGCGTCGCCATCGCGAAGTCGGGCGCGGCGTACTCGATCGAGAAGGTGCCGGCGCCCGTCGGCGAGCCCGGTGAGACGCCGAGTTGGATCAGGTACGAGTTGCCGCCGACCGCGTTCCAGAAGAGGCTCGTCTGGAAGTTGAAGCCGCCGGTGCCCGCGGCGTTCACGGAGAGGTCGTCGAGGCAGTCGAGCGCCGTCGCGCCCGCGGCCGGACACGTCGAGCCGTCGTACACCGCGATCTTCGTGTCGACGGTGGTCAGGCCGCACGTCGTGAGCATCACGCTCCCGCTCTGCGGCGCGGTCCAAAGGAACCAGACGTCGTTCGCGATGCCCTGAACGCTCGACTGGATGCAGTTCGTCGTGACCTGGCCCTCCGTGCCCGTCGTCGCCGCGGTCGTGTCGAACGCGAACGTCCCGGTGCCCGTGATCGAGTCCGGCGTCGAGCAACTGTCTCCGCCGCCGACGAGCGCGGCCGAGGTCGGCTGGAGCACGGGTTGCGCGCCCGCGTGCACACGGACCTGCGCCGGCGCCGCTGCGCTCGGCAGGGCGAAATCGCGCGGCGTCTGCGCGATCGCGAACGTGGGGAGGCAGAGCGCGGCGCCTGCCGCGCCGAGGGCGTGAAGAGTGCGTTTCATCGAGTGACTCCTTGGAGTGCTGGGAAGCCGAGGGCGCGCGCGTGCAGGGAGACGACCCTGCACACGACCTGCCGGGAGGTGCGCGCCGCGACGGCGTGGCATGCCAGGAACTCCAGTACCGCTGCTCGTGCGCACGGTCATCGCCAACTCGATTCGAGCTCTGTCAGGTGTACGTCCTCCACGTGCACGCGCACCCGAAACGATGCACACCGCGTGCGCATGTGCACGCGGTGTGCAGCCGGATGCGCGCGCATCGCCGCGAGGCGGAACATGGAGAACGAAGACGCGCGCCGAGCCCGATCCACCGGACTCGGCGCGCTCGGTTCGCCGTCGCATCCATCCTCCGTCCTGCCGGAGGAAGGTCGGCGTGCTCACCAGACGATCACGCGTCCGTTCGTGACGTTGAACGTCTCCGGCGGGCAGAAGAGCGCCGACGAGTTGCGGTAGTACGTCTGGTAGTACCGCGTCGCGCCGCTCCCCGGCACGACGCCGCCGCGCGCGGAGAGCGTGATCGTGTCCGTCGAGTCGGGGAACGCGCTCGCGCCGCCGACGTTCGCGCGCGTGCGGAGGCGGATCAACGTCCCTCCGGCGCAGCGCGTGCCGTCGCCGAAGGTCGTGTCCGCGAGCGCATCACCCTGCAGGTAGATGCACGACACCGTCGCGGGCATGCCCGTCCCGACGAGCGCGACGTCGTTCGCGACCGTGCTCCCCGTCGCGTCGAGGTTCGCTCCGTTCGCGTTGACGCTGTTCGCGCAGCCGTTGCCGGCCGCGCCGCTGTTGCCGCACGGGCACGGCGTCGTGTGGTCCGCGAGCGAGCCGTCGCCCGAGCAGAACGGCGTCCCGTTGCCGATCGGAGCGCACGTCGCGCGCAGGAGCAACACGCCGTTGTAGCCGAGGTTCGCGAGCGCGATCGCGATGTCGGAGTAGGCGCCCGGCGGCGTCGAGTTCATGGCGAGGTTCGCGAAGTCGAACGTCCCGCTCGTGTTCGACGCCCGCCACGCGATCTTCGGGTGGAAGCCGCAGCCGTCGCCGTCCATCGGGATCGGGAACCAGTTCGTCGGGATCGGGTTCGGGTTCTGCACGGCGACCCCGATGAAATAGACGCCGCTCACCGTGACCGCGGGTGCGAGCGGGATCGAGTTGAAGAAGTCCGTGTCGACGTTCTGCACGGTCGTGTTCACGGTCTGGAGCAGCACCGCGTCGTTCGGCAGTCCGTCGTCGTTCGGGTCGTCCCAGATCGCGACGGTCGACGCCGTGCCGTTCACGAGGCCGGAGCCGCCCGTTCCCGCCGAGAACGCCGTCCCCCACACGGCCTCGATCGCCGTGATCGAGTTCACGTCGCCCACCTGGCCGCAGCGCTGCAGCCAGCACACCGCGGCACCCGCGGCGCCCGTGCGCAGGCCGGTCTCGGAGTTCCCGTCGTCCCACTGACCGCACGCGACCGGCGCGATCGGCAGGTAGTCGAGGCTGAACGTCCCCGTCCCACCCGCGGTGCCGGCGCCCGGATACGTGCCGAGTTGGATCAGGTACGAATTGCCCGCGACGGCCGTGAAGAAGCACTTCGACTGGAGCAGCGCGTTGCTCATGTCGTCCGAGCACGCGAGCGGCGTCGCGCCCGTGCCCGACGCCGGACAGGTCGAACCGCTGTGCACGGCGACCTTCGTGTCGACGGTCGTCTGACCGCAGGTCGAGAGCTCGACGTCGCCGCTCGCCGGCGCGGTCCAGACGAACCAGACGTCCGAGGCGATGCCCTGGAGGTTGTAGAAGATGCAGTTCGTGTTGAGCTGCCCCTCCGTCCCGGTCGTCGCGCCCGAGTTGTCGAACGCGAAAGCGCCGGTGCCGGTGATCGCCTCCGCCGTCGCGCAGGAATCGGAGCCGCCGACGAGCGCGGCGCTCGTCGGTTGGAGCACGGGCGCGAACCCGGGTGCGTTCTTCTGAGGACGGTAGGGCGAGACCGCCGCGCCGTCGCCCGCTTGAGCGAGCGCGAGGCTGGTCGTGGCGCAGAGACCGAAGACGAGGCCGTGCAGCTTCATGATGAGTGCGATCCTGGAAGAGAGGGAGCGCGTCCACGCTCCCTGCGCCTCCGCCGCGCCGAGAGCGCGAGGAGAACCACGCGCCGCGGCCCGCCTCTTCGTGCGGGCCACGGCGCAACGCCGGGGACGAGACTCGCTCGGGTAGGAACGAAGTCGCGCGCGGTGCGTGCACGGGCACGGAATGTCTGCACGAGAATCGCAAGGGCTGCATGGGACGCGGCTCGTCCGCACGACCGGCGTGCACCCGGTCCTCCACGCGCGAACCCTGCGTTGACGAGCCGTTGACGAACGCGCGGAAGGAGCGAGTAGCTTTCGGGTCCATGACGTCGCTCCCCCGGCCCGGACCGCGATTGCGCGAGCGTGGTGTGCTCGCGCTCGGACTCGCGTCCGCCCTCGCGCTCGTCGTCGCGGCGTTCCTGCCCGCGAACGACCCGGAGACGGTCGCACGCACGGCGCTCGCGCAGCTCGCCGCGCGCACGGAGCAGGCGGTGGTCGACGCATGGCAGCGGAGCCTGCGCGACCCGTCGCCGATCGCGACCGCGTCGAGCGCGGTGTTCGAGTACGACCCCGAACTCGCGCGAACGGTCCTCGCCGCGCCGCCTCCACGCCCGGACGAGGAACTCGCGGAGGACCGCGACGACCAGGCCGCGGCGGCGCTCCTCGCGGAAGCGCGGCGCCTCGACGGGACGGGCTCGGACGAGGTCGAAGGGCTCCTCACCGACGCGCTCGCGAAGCGCCTCTCGCGTCCGCAGCGCGTCGAGGCGCGCCTCCTCCGCCTCCAACGCGCGCAACGCGCCGGCGACACGCAGCGGGCGAAGGAGGAGTTGCGCGCGATCGTGCCCGAGTTCGACCCGCCCGATCCGCGCCTCGTCGACCTCGGGCCGCGCGTGCTGCTCGCCGCGGGGGCGCTCGCGGACGACTCCGACTCCGCCACGGCCTGGGATTTCCCGCGGCTCCTCGACGCGCGCGCGCTCCTCGCGCGGAAGCCGGGCCGCATCGAGCGTTCGACGGAACCGATCCCGTGGTACCGCGTCGCGGGGCTCGACGACACGAACGCGATCCTCGACCGGATCGCTGCGCTCGTCACGGCGCACGTCGATCGGGAGCACGTGCGCGGGCTCCGCATGCTCCTCGAAGACGACGCGCTCTTCCGCGCCCTCGGCGACGAACCGCGCGCTCCGTGGCCGACGCCGTGGCACCTCGTCGCGTTCGGCGAGGACTTCCTCGCGCGCCGCGGGACCGCGAACGGACCGTGGACGGCCTTCTTCGTGACGCGCGACGACCTCGGCGCGGCGCTCGTCGAGCGCTTGCGCTCCGAGGAGCTCCTGCCCGAGGGCATGGAGCTCGACTTCGAGGGCACGCGGGCCGCGCTCGGCGCGGAGCTGCGGCCGCGCGTCGAGCTCCTCGGGCCCCGTTTCGCGTTCACGCTGCGCCACGCGGACCCCGAGGCGCTCGTGCGCTCGACGTCGCGGCGTCAGACGTGGCTGCGCGCGGCGCTCTTCGTGCTCGCCGCGTTCGCCGCGGGGGCCGGGTTCGCGATGGCGCGCGCGCTGCGCCGAGAACGCGCGCTCGCCGAGCTCAAGACGACGTTCATCGCGAACGTGAGCCACGAGCTGCGCACGCCGCTCGCGTCGATCCTGCTCCTCTCCGAGAACCTCGAGTCCGGCCGCACGACCGAGCCCGCCGCCGTGCAGCGCTACCACGCGCTCATCCGCCGCGAGGCGCTGCGGTTGACGCGGCTCGTCGACGACGTGCTCGACTTCTCGCGCCTCGAACGCGGCAAGCGCCTCGACGTGCGGAGGGAGGAGGTCGACCTCCGCGCGGTGGTCGAGGAGTGGACCGCCGAGTTCCGCGCGTGGGCCGCCGAGCACGGGCTCGAGCTCGCGCTCGACGTCCGCGAGCTGCCGCCCTGCGCGAACGTCGACCGCGAGGCGCTGCGCCGCGCGCTCCACAACCTGCTCGACAACGCGCGCAAGCACTCCGGCTCGAAGCGCGTGCGGTTCGAGGCCCGCGGCGAGGACGGCGTGCTCGTGCTCGGCGTCGCCGACGAAGGCATCGGCGTCCCCGCGGCGAAGCGCGCGCGCGTGTTCGAGCCCTTCGAGCGCCTGAGCGAAGGCGGCGACGCCGCGCCGGGAACGGGCCTCGGTCTCGCGATCGTGCGCGAGATCGCGGCCGCGCACGGCGGTACGATCACGCTCCGCGATCCCGAGCGGGGCCACGGCGCGGTCTTCGAGCTGCGCCTCCCGTGCGATCGCACCGACGAGGAGGACGGATGACGCTGCGCGTGCTCGTGGTCGAGGACGAGGAACCGCTGCGCCTCGCGTTGTGCGACGCGCTGCGCGCGGAGGGCTTCGACGTGCTCGAGGCGGCCGACGGCGACGAGGGCCTGAAGCGCGCGCTCGCGGACGGGCCCGAGCTCGTGCTGCTCGACCTGATGCTGCCGAAGAAGGACGGCTTCAGCGTGCTCAAGGCGCTGCGCGAGGATCGCCTCGCGTCCGCCGTGATCATCCTGTCGGCGCGCGGCGAGGAGTGGGACCGCGTGCAGGGCTTCGAGTACGGCGCGGACGACTACGTCGTGAAGCCGTTCTCGATGAAGGAGCTCCTCCTGCGCATCCGCGCCGTGCTCCAGCGCGCGGAGGGCGCGACGCCGGGCCTCGCCCGCGCCGACGGGAAGGCGCGCATCGGCCGCGCGATGGTCGACTTCGCCGCGTACACCGTCGAGAAGGACGGCGCGCGGCAGGGACTCTCGAAGAAGGAGCTCGAACTCCTGCGCTTCTTCCTCGCGCACGAAGGCAAGGCCGTCACGCGCGACGCGATCCTCTCCGCCGTGTGGGGTGCCGACGAGTTCCCGACGACGCGCACGATCGACATGCACGTCCTGAAGCTCCGGAAGAAGCTCGAGGACGACCCCGAGACCCCGCGGCTCTTCCTCACGCTCCACGGCGTCGGCTACCGGTTCGTGCGCGACGGCGGAGCGCGTTGACGGCGCGTTGACAGGACGCGGCGGAGCGCGTGACAAGCTTGCGTCGAGAACGGCGTCTCATGCAGGCCGTCCGCGCGCCATCCCATCCGCGCGGCGCCAGGAGAACCCGATGAATCGCATGCCCGAACGTTTCGCCCTCCTCCCTCTCGCCCTGACCCTCGGGGTCCTCGCCGCGTCCGCGCGCTCCGAGGAGCTCGCGCCTTCCGTTCCGCCGCAGGCGACGAACGCGCCTGCCGAAGCGAGCGCGCCGAGCCCGCGCAACGCGCGCTTCGTCTGGACCGGCACGACGATCGGCGCGAAGGGCGAGCGCGTCGGTCGCGCGCCGGTCGTCGCGGAGACGGCGGTCGCGCGCGGCAACCAACGCACCGTCGAGCGCGCGAACCCCCGCGCGACGGCGGACGCGCTCTTGAAGGAGCTCGCCGACGTGAAGCTCTCGATCGAGGTCGACCGCAAGCTCGACGAAGCGGAAGCGAAGCTCGCCGAGCTCGCCGTGCGCGCCGCGTGGAAGGAGGACTACGCCGCGAAGTGGGACGTGCTGCAGGAGGTCGCGCTCGCGCGCTCGAAGCTCCTCGAGCAGCGCGGGAAGAAGGACGCGGCGCTCGCGGTGCTCGAGCGGCTGCTCCCCGACGCGGGCGTGAAGGACGCGCTCGGCGCACGCTTCGAGTTCGCGCCGGCGGACGACGCGCTGCTCGCGGCGGAAGCGAAGGCGCTCGCGGCGCCGGCGATCGCGAACGCGGTCGCGCGGCTGCGGCCGGGCGGAAGCGCCGCGCAGAAGAGCGGAGCGAACTCGGGCGACGACCAGGAGTCGAAGATCGAGGCGAGCGTGCGGGCGTGGCTCTCGACCCTCGACAGCCAAGCGATCCTGCAGCTCGGCACGCGCGCCGTGCCGACGCTCGAGAAGGTCGTTCGAGAGGCGCCGAACGAGATGAACCCGCACGTCCAGTGCGACGCGCTGACGCTGCTCTTCGACCTCGACGAAGCGCGCGGCGCCGAGTTCGTGCTCGCGCAGTACGACGCGGGCGGGTTCCTGTGGAAGAAGCGCATCCTGCGCGCGATGGTCTCCGCGCAGGTGCTTGGGAATCCGGGCACGTGGATGATGGGGGCGGACCAGTTCCAGCGTCCGGTCCTGGTCGACACGGCCTGGATTCCGATCGTCGAGCGGCTCGCGACCGACGCGGACGTGGGCGGAGAGACGCTGAAGGGGCTCGTGAAGTTCTTCGCCCTCCAGGACGCACTGACGCCGAAGATGCAGGACGCGCTCTCGCATGCCGTCCTCGAGGGCTCGCCGCAGGAGCGACAGGCCGCGTTCTACGCGCTCGACGGCTGCGTCAATCGTCCGACCGTGCTGCGCGTGGTCGAGCGCGCCCTCGAGTCGAAGGACGCGAGCTGCCGGCGCTTCGCGGCGCAATTCCTCGTCGAGGAAACCCGCTCGCCCGCGCTGCTCGCGCGCGCGAACGACCCCGACCCCGAGGTGCGGCGGATCGTGCTCCGCAGTTTGACCCCGCGTCAGGTGCGGGTCGCCGCCTTCACGTCCCTGGCGACGGTGACGTACGGAGGCCGACAGGTGTCTCCGGAGCTCGGTACGAACGAGCGCGCGGCGCTCACGGCGCTCGTCTCCGATCCCGACGCCGGCGTGCGAGCCGAGGCCGTGCGCATCGCCGTGCGGCTCTCGCCGCCGCTTCCGAACGACGTCTACGAACGCATCGCGGGCGACGAGGACGTCGATCTGCGCATCCAACTCTGCGAGCTCGACTGGAATCACCCCGCCGCGCCGCGCGTGATCGAGAAGCTCTCCACGGACTCCGACGCGAGCGTGCTCGCTGCGGTCGACCAGTGGTTCGCCGCGCAGAACGCGAAGTACCCGCTGGACGACTTCGAAGCGGCGTACCTGCGTCGCCTCGAAGCCGCGACCACGATCACGATGGACCCGAACGGCAACCCCGCGCTCGCGTGGCCCCTTTCCTTCGCGATGCGCCGCCCGTCCGCGCTCTCGCGCATCCTCGCGATCGCTTCGAAGCACTCGGGGCGTTGGCTGGTCCCTTCCATCGCCCGCTGCTACCCGTGGCCCGAACGCGACAGGAGCTCGGCCCTGTCTCCGGCGCTGGCCGCCGCCACGGACGATGCCTTCGAGGCCTTCGTCCGCGTACTGCCGAACGAGTGTCCGACCTGCCTCGGAGCGTTCAGCGAAGGCGCGCATCGCGCCGCGCTCGCGGGCTTCTGCTCGCGCGCGGCGTGGCAGCGCGTGCTCGACGACGCGAGCCTTCCGCGCGCTCTGCGCCTGCGCGCCGCGAGCATCCTCGGCGTCGAGGCCGACGCGCGCTGCGAGGAGTCGCTGCGCAAGCTGCTCCAGGAGGATTCGTGGAGGACGACCTCTCTGCAGAACGACGAGAAGGACTCGCTCTCCGATCTCGGCCACACCTTCCGTGCCGAGCGCCGCGCCGACTTCCTCCGCGGTCTGATCCAGGACGCGCGCACCGACGACCTCGCCCTGCGCTGGTTCGTCGGCAACGCGCCGAAGGACGGGCTCGCGATGGCGGGGCTCGAGCGCTGGCTCGATGCGCCGCTCGGCGAGGGCTTCGTGGGCCTGATCCCCGAGCTGCTCGCGAAACTCCCCGCGAGCGACGACCCGAAGACCCTCGCGATCCTGCGGCGCGCGCTCCACCACCCGCGCGGCGACGTCGCGACCGCGTACGCGCTCGGCCGCATGAAGACCGCGACGGGGCTCGAGCTCGTCGCCGAGGCGCTCGACGCGGGCTGGATCGCCGACCGCGAGCAGCGCGCGAAGGTCCAGATCGGCGCCGCGATCTCGGCGACCGCGTACATGAGCGAGACCGCCGCGCAGAAGCTCCTCGCCGGCGTCACGCTCGCCGTCACGCAGGAAGCGCGCAAGGCCTGCCTCGACGGCGTCGAGCAGATCCGCACCTACCTCGACGAGAAGAAGCGGTGGGACCTGCGCGACACCGAGCTCGAGCAGCGCGCGAGCGCGGTGAAGGAGCTCCTCCCGCTGCTCGCCGATCCCGACGCGACGGTGCGCGCGCAGGCCGCGAAGTCGCTCGCGACGCTGGACGCGGCGGAGCACCTGCCGAAGCTGATCGCGCTCTTGAAGGACAAGTCGCCCGAGGTGCGCGCGGCGGCGCAACTCGCGATCGACCAGTTGAACGCGAAGAGCGCGAAGAAGGAGTGAAACGGAGAGCGCTCGCGGACCGCCGCACGGAGAGGCGGCGCGCCCGCGGGCGCTCGACGCTCGTCTCGAGGACGATCGAATACGCGGCGCTGGACAGGCTCGATCGGGTCGGCGATGCTGACGACCGAAGGCACCGCCGGAGAACTCCATGGCCGAACGAGAGATTGCCGAACGCATCACGGTCGACCCCGACGTCCTCGTCGGGAAGCCCGTCATTCGAGGCACGCGCCTCGCCGTCGAGTTCATCCTCGACCTCCTGGCTCAGGGTTGGTCGCACGAAGAGATCCTCCGAGAACATCCAGGCTTGCAGGATGCCGACGTGCTCGCGTGCCTCGCCTACGCGCGCGAACTCGTCAAGGACGAGCGAGTGTTTCGCCTGGGCGCGTGAGCATGCGGATCCTGGCGAACGAGAACGTCGCCGAGTCGGTCGTCCACGGTCTGCGCACACGAGGACACGACGTCGCGTGGATCTGGGAGGACGCACGTGGGAGCGCCGACGATCGGATCCTCCTGCGTGCTCAGCGGGAGACTCGCATCGTCCTGACGTTCGACAAGGACTTTGGGATGCTGGCCTTCCACGCCGGGCTTCCCTCGAGCTGCGGCATCATCCTCGCGCGCGTTCGGGGTGGCCCCGAACTCCGCGCAGAGCGCGTGCTCGAGGCGGTCGACTCACGTCCCGATTGGGTCGGCCACTTCGTCGTGATCGAGAACCACAAGCTCCGAGTCCGGAAGCTGCCTTCGATCGAGTGAGTGCAGGCGCGAGTGCGGGCATCCTTCTGGGCGTCCGAGAGCGGCACACGACTTGTCCCCCACGTCGCGAGCCCGTAGCGTGCTCGCGATGAACGCGCGCGTCCTGCTCGAAATCTGCTGCGATTCCGTCGACGCCTGCGTCGAGGCGGAGCAGGGCGGCGCCGATCGCATCGAGCTCTGCGCCGCGCTCTCCGAGGGCGGGCTCACGCCGAGCCTCGGCACGCTCGAGCTCGCGCTCGAACGCGTCCGGATCCCGATCGTCGTCCTCGTGCGCCCGCGCCGCGGCGACTTCGTCCACACGGCGACGGAGCGCGAGACCGTCGTCCGCGACGTCCTGCACGCGAAGAAAGCCGGCGCCCACGGCGTCGCGCTCGGCGCGCTCCTCCCCGACGGCTCGATCGATCGCGACGCGCTCTGCGAGTTCGTCCGCGCCGCGCGCCCGCTCTCGATCACGTTCCACCGCGCGTTCGACCACGCGCGCGATCCGCTCGCGGCGCTCGAGACCTTGATCGAGCTCGGCGTCGACCGCGTGCTCACCTCCGGCGGCGCCGCGACCGCGCCCGAGGGCGCCGCGCGCATCGCCGAGCTCGTCCGCGCCGCGCGCGGGCGCATCACGCTCCTCGCGGGCGGCGGCGTGCGCCCCGCGAACGTCCGCGCGCTCGTCGACGCGACGGGCGTGCGCGAGGTCCACGCGACGGCGCGCGAGCTCGCCGCGAGCGTCGCGACGCACCGGCCCGCTTCTCCCGTCTTCGACTCGAGCCCGCCCGGCGCGTGGGAGCTGCACGCGACGCGCGCCGAGCGCGTGCGCGCGTTGCGCGCGGTGCTGTGAGCGCGCTCCCGAGCGGCGACGGAGCCGGGCTCTCGGCGCCTCGCACGGAGACGGACCGCGGCGCTCCGCTCGACCGGCACGCGCTCTACGAAGCGTGCGTGCAGAGCCCCGAGCACCTGGTCCCGCTCCTCCGCGCGATCCACGGCGGCGAACCGGCCGTGCTCGGCGAGGACTTCTGCGGCACCGCGGCGCTCGCGCGGGCGTGGTTGCGGCTCGTCCCGAACGCGCGCGCGATCGGGCTCGACCTCGCCGCCGAGGTGCTCGAGCGCGGGGCGCACGAGGCGTGGCGTGCGGGCATGCGGGTCGAGCACGCGCGTCCGAACCGCTGGATTCTCCGCTCCGATTCCGCTTCGGAGCCCAGCGAGCTGCGACCCGAACTGGAACTCGTGTGCGGCGATGCGCGCGCGGCGTGCGCTCTCGATCTCCGCCGCTGCGACGTCGTCTTCGCCGGCAACTTCTCGATCGGCGAGCTCGCGACGCGGGCCGACCTCCTCCACTATCTCCGCGGCGCGCACGCCCGCCTCGCGGACGGCGGCGTGTTCGTCTGCGACACGTACGGGGGCGCCCACGCCTTCCGCACCGGTGCCGTGGAGCGCGTGCACCGCCTCCGGGACGGCCGGAGGATCCGCTACACCTGGGAGCAGCGTTCCGCCGATCCACGAGATGCGCGCGTCGTGAACGCCCTCCACTTCCGAGTGGAGGACCGAGGAGAGATCGTGCAGGAGCTCACGGACGCATTCGTGTACCGCTGGCGGCTCTGGTCGCTCGCGGAGCTCGCCGACGCCTTCGTCGAAGCGGGGTTCACGGACGTCCGCGCCTGGCGCGAGCTCACCGAGGACGCCATCGTCGCGCGTGCGGTCGAGACGTCGGAGGAGTTCGGCGAGGATTGGATCGTCTGCACCTCGGCGCGAGTCGCGAGGCGGTGACGTGCTCGCGACCGTGACGAAGAGTTCATTGGGGTCCGCTCTCGCGAGGAATGACCTTTGGCGCCCGCGCGATCCGCATCGATCGTGCTTCGCCCGCCACCGTTCCAGCGCGACGAGAACCTCGAGAGAGCCGTGACCCGCGATCGTTCCAACACTGCACCGTTCTGCACTCCGGACTCCGCGTCCAATCCGTGGACGCTGCGGATCCGTCGCGACGTCCCCGGGGAGGGCGCCGCGTGAGTTGGACGATCCTCCTCGCCCTCACGCTCGCGCTCGGGTTCGCCGTGCTCGTGCTCTGGAAGCGGTCGATCGACCGCGTGGAGCTCGAGCAGGGTCTCGACGAGCGCGACAAGGCGAAGACCCAGAACACGCACCGCGCGCGGCTCCAATACCCGCAGGTCGACCTGTCGCAGTGCATCGGCTGCGGGAGCTGCGTCTCCGCCTGCCCCGAGGACGGCGTGCTCGGCCTCGTGCACGGCCAGGCGGTCGTGCTCCACGGCGCGCGCTGCGTCGGCCACGGCAAGTGCGCGGAGGCGTGCCCCGTCGGAGCGGTCGCGATCACGCTCGGCGACCTGAGCGACCGGCGGGACATCCCGGTGCTGACGGAGAAGCTCGAATCGACGCGCGTGACGAACCTCTTCCTCGCGGGCGAGGTCACGGGCTACGCGCTGATCCGCACCGCCGTCGCGCACGGGACGATGGTCGCGGACGAAATCGCTCGCCGTGTGGCCGCCGCGGGTGGTTCGCGCGAGGACGTGCTCGACCTCCTGGTGGTCGGCGCGGGTCCCGCCGGGCTCGCGTGCTCGCTCGAAGCGAAGGCGAACGGGCTCTCGTTCGTGACGCTCGAGCAGTCCGACCTCGGCGGCACGGTCGCGAAGTACCCGCGGCGCAAGCTCGTCATGACGCAGCCGGTCGAGCTCCCGCTCGCCGGGCGCATGGAGCGCGCCACGTATCAGAAGGAGGAGCTGGTCGAGCTCTGGAACCGCGTCGCGCGCGAGCAGCAGCTCCCGATCCAGACCGGCGAGAAGTTCGAGGACCTCGCGCTCCACGAGGACGGCACCTTCGAAGTCACGACGACGAGCGGGCGCTGGCGCGCGCGGCACGTGTGCCTCGCGCTCGGCCGGCGCGGCACGCCCAACAGGCTCGGCGTGCCGGGCGAGGAGCTCGCGAAGGTCGCGTACAACCTGCTCGACGCGCACTCCTACCAGGATCGCGCGATCCTCGTGGTCGGCGGCGGCGACAGCGCGGTCGAGGCCGCGCTCGGTCTCGCGGAGCAGACGGGCAACGTCGTCACGCTCTCCTACCGTCAGAAGACGTTCACGCGCCTCAAGTCGCGCAACGAAGCGCGCCTCTTGGAAGCCTCGCAGAACGGCGCGCTCACCCTCGCGCTCGAGAGCCGCGTCGAGCGCATCGATCCCGCGTCGGTCGTGATCGGCTTCGCCGACGGCTCGCAGCGCGTGCTGCCGAACGACGAGGTGTTCGTGTTCGCCGGCGGCCAGGCGCCGCAGGTGCTCCTCGAGAAGGTCGGCGTCTCGTTCGACCCTGCGGAGCGCCACCCGGGCCTTCCGCTCCAGGAGCAGGGCACCGGTCTCTTCCGCGCGCTGCTCGTCGCGCTGTTCCTGACGCTGACGACGGTGTCGTGGACCTTCGTGTTCCGCGGCTACTACGCGCTCGACGCGCACGACCGTCCGTACGCGCGCGAGCACGCGTGGCTCAAGCCGACGAGCTTCATCGGGCTCATGCTCGGCGTCGCGGCGACGATCTGCGTGCTCGGGAACCTCGCGTACCTCGTCCGGCGCTCGCCGAAGTTCGAGCGCATCCCCGGCTCGCTGCAACAGTGGATGACCGCGCACGTCGCCACGGGCATCGGAGCGCTGCTCTTCGCGCTCGTGCACAGCGCGATGGCGCCGAAGCACACCGTCGGCGGACACGCGCTGTGGGCGATGGCGTTCCTCGTCGTCACGGGAGCGATCGGACGCTACTTCTACGCGTTCGTCCCGCGCGCCGCGAACGGGCGCGAGCTCGCGCTCGACGAGGTCAAGGCCGAGCTCGCGCAGCTCTCGGGCGAGTGGGACCGCCAGCGTCCCGAGTTCGCGCAGCGCGTGCGCGAGGAACTGCAGCGCCTGATCGCCGAGGGTCGTTGGAAAGGCACGTTCCTCCAGCGCCTCGTCGCGCTGCAGAAGAGCCAGCGCCAGCTCTCCGAGAGCCTCGCGCGCCTGCGCGCGGAAGGACGGCGCGAAGGCCTCGCTCACGAACAACTCGACGCGCTCGTCGCCCTCGCGCGACGCGCGCAACGCACGGCGCTCACGGCCGCGCACTACGAGGACCTCCGCGGGCTCCTCAACTCCTGGCGCTGGTTCCACCGCTGGGTCGCGCTCGCGATGGTCCTGCTCGTCGTCCTGCACGTGATCACCGCGATCCGCTACGCGGCGTTCGGAGGTTCCTGATGCGCTGGAAGAAGCCCGCCACGTGGGTCGCGATCGCGTCGGCGCTGCTCGTCGTCTACCTCGTGTGGCTCGACAGCGGACGCACGTCGCCGGGTCCGATCAGCGCGGTGCACGCGCAGGACGAGGAGCTCGCGGGAGACGGCTGCGAGCAGTGCCACGTCGGCGAGCACGATTCGGGCATGGCGGGCGCTTGCTCGAAGTGCCACGCGGAGATCGCGCAGCAGATCGCGAGGAAGTCGGGCTTCCACGGCACGCTCGCCGGCGACGCGAACGCATGTGCGCGCTGCCACTCCGAGCACCACGGCGCCGAGTTCCGGCTCGTGACGCCGCAGGTGTTCGCGCTCGCGGGCGTCGCCGATCCCAAGCAGTTCGACCACGCCCGCCTCGGGTCCGCGCCGGGTTGGACGTTTGGTTTGGACGGACGCCACGCCGCGCTCGAGTGCAAGGACTGCCACAAGCAGGCCGAGGCCGCGGTGCTCGCGAAGGGTGCGAAGCGCTTCCTCGGTCTCGCGCAGAAATGCGAGAGCTGCCACGAGGACGTGCACAAGGGCAAGCTCCCCGATTGTGCCTCGTGTCACGGACAGGAGCACCCGTTCAAGGAGGTCGCGAAGTTCGTCCACGTCGCGAGCTTCCCGCTCGTCGGCGCGCACCTCGGCCCGAAGTGCCAGGACTGCCACCCGAAGGACTCCGCGCACGCGATCGAGGACGAGCGTGTGCGCGCTTCCGCCGCCTCCGCCAGCGCGCCGAACGCGACGCAGCAGGAGCGCGCGTGCCAGGACTGCCACGCCTCGCCGCACACCGCGGCGTTCCTCGCCGAGATGGCGCGCGAGCGAAAGGTCGTGCCCGGCGCGTCGTGTGAAGCGTGCCACCCGACCGCGCACAGCTCGTTCGCCGACACGCGCGTCACGCTCACGAACGCCGAGCACGCCGCGACGGGCTTCGTGCTCGACGGTCCGCACGCGAAGCTCGCGTGCGAGGACTGCCACGCGAAGGCCGCCCGCGCCGACGAGCAGATCGAGCGCACGACGTTCGCGAGCTTCAAGAAGGCGTACCCCGGGCGCGCCGCGGAGGACTGCGCGTCCTGCCACGGCGATCCGCACTTCGGACAGTTCGCGACGGGCGCGTTCGCAGGCGCCGCCTGCACCGCGTGCCACGACGAGGCGCATTTCTCCCCCGCCGCGTTCGACGTCGCGCTGCACGCGAAGACCGCGTTCCCGCTGACCGGTGCGCACGAGGCCGTCGCGTGCGCGAGCTGTCACGTCGAGCTGCGCGCGGTGGTCGTCAAGGGCGAGTCGAAGCCCGAGCGCGTCTTCCACGGCACGCCGGCGAACTGCCGCGCCTGCCACGCGGATCCGCACGGCGCGCCGTTCGAGCGCGCGGGGCTGCCGGCGCTCGTCGACGGCAAGCAGGATTGCGAGCGCTGCCACGACACGCAGTCGTTCTCGAAGACCCCGAAGCCGTTCGACCACGGTCTCTGGACCGGCATCGCGCTCGAGGGCGCGCACGCGCGCGCGGCGTGCGCAGCGTGCCACCCGCCGCTCGCGAAGGCGGACTCGACCGGACGCACGTTCGCCCGCGCGAGCGCGCGCTTCCCCGGCGACGCGACGCAGTGCTCGACGTGCCACGCCGACGTCCACGCGGGAGCGTTCGATCGTGCGAACCTCCCGAAGCAGGTCGACGGCGAGGCGGGCTGCGCGCGCTGCCACGACGTCGAATCGTTCCAGAAGGTGCCGGAGTTCGACCACGCGCTCTGGACCGCGTACCCGCTCGAAGGCGCGCACGCGAAGGCGAGCTGCGAGAGCTGTCACCCGCTCGCTCCGCGCCCCGACGCGCAGGGGCGTCGCTTCGGCCGTAGCGTGGTGACCGCGTCCGTCGCCGCCGCGGCGTGCACCGGCTGCCACGTCGACGTGCACGCCGGAGCGTTCGATCGCGCCCCCGCGCCGGCGCAAATCGACGGCCGCGCGGGCTGCCTGCGCTGCCACACGCCGCAGACGTTCCGCGTCGCGACGAAGGACTTCGACCACGCGCGGTTCACGGGCTTCGTGCTCGACGGAGCGCACGGCCCGCTCGCCTGCGCGAAGTGCCACGAGCCCGCGCCCGGTCGCGGCGGGAAGAGCGAGCTCATGAGTCCGGCGCGCGGAACCCGCTGCGCGGACTGCCACGTCGACCCGCACGTCGCCCAGTTCGCCGTCGACGGCGTGACGGACTGCGCGCGCTGTCACGTCAGCGGGCCGAAGTTCGAGACGACGACCTTCGACCACCAGCGCGACTCGCGCTACGCGCTCGACAAGACGCACGCGAAGGTCGCGTGCGCCGCGTGCCACCGCCCCGCGCCGCTGCCCGACGGGAGCACCGCGGTGCGCTACAAGCCGCTCGGCGTGAACTGCGGCGACTGCCACGACCCGCGAGGAGCGAAGCCGCGATGAGCTCGACCCGCCGACACCGCCGCGCTTCGAACGTGCTCCGCGCCGCGCTCGCGCTCGCGCCGACGTTCACCTGCGCGCTTTTGAGCCCGTGGATCGCGACCCCGACGATGCTCGCCGCGCTCGCGAGCGTCGCCCACGCCGGATCCGACCAGGACTTCGTCCGCATCGAGGGCAAGGTCACGTCCGTCTCCGGCTCGTCCGTCTACGTCGACCTCGGCCGCGACGACAAGCTCGAGGCGAACGACCGCGTGCTGCTCTATCCGCCCGGCGTGACCAGCGTCGAGGGCACGATCCGCAGCGTCGCACGCACGTCCGCGCGCCTCGAGCTCGAGCCCGGCTCGCCCACCGTGAGCGTCGGAGTCCGCGTCGAGGTGCTCGTCCCGCGCGAGCGCGTCACGCCGAAGCCCGCGGAGCCGGCGACGCCTCCGCCCGTGGAGGGCCAGGCCGCGACTCCGCCCGCGCAGCCGAAACCGAACGAGGTCCAAGCTCCGCCGAAACCGCCGCCGGTGCACCCGCCGTGGTCGCACCCGCCCGAGTCGTGGAACGCGCAGCATCCGCTGCTCGCGCCCGCGTTCGGCCTGCGCCCCGAAGAGCGCGAGAGCGAATACCACGGCCGCGCGTGGCTCGACGTCAACCAGACGACGGACGACGTCGGCGGAACGAAGCGCTACCTCTTCAGCCGTCTCGGTTCGAACGTGCGCGTCACGAACCCGTTCGGGAGCGGCGGCGAGTTCGAGTTCGACGGCGAAGTGCAGCAGCGCAACTTCTCGTTCCCCGACGCCGCGGACCAGAACGACACGGACTTCGTCCTGCGGCGCTTCTCGTACTCGGTCGGCGGCACGCGCGACGACGCGACGCGCTTCGAAGCCGGTCGCTTCCTCGCGCGCGAGTTCCCCGCGCTCGGCGTCGTCGACGGCGTCGAGTGGACGCGGCGCACGGACGGCGGGAGCCGCTTCGGCGTGAACGCGGGCGGACTGCCCGCTCCGTTCCCCGACAAGATGAACTCCTTCCACGACCTCGGCGCCGCGGTGTTCGGACGCTACGTCCGTGGCGAGAAGGAGGAGCTGCGCCTCGGCGCCGCACTGCAGAACACGTGGCACGACGGCGAGCAGGATCGTTCGCTCGTGCTCACGGAAGCGGAGTGGCGTCCGTCGAAGCGCTTCTCGTGGCGCACGCTCGCGTGGGTCGACTGGTACGACTCGAACGACACGCTGAAGTCGTCGGGCTTCGAGCTCACCGAGATCACGAGCCAGGCGCGTTGGCGCTTCCGCGACGACTGGACGGTGTCGGCGACCGCGTCGCACCGCCGCTACCCGGAGCTCCTGCGCGACGACTTCTCGACGCTCTCGCCGACGTTGATCCAGGACGGGAAGCTCGACCGCGGCTCGCTCGCGCTCGCGTACGAGCTGTCGAAGTCCACGCGCATCGACGGCCGCGTCGACGCGTGGCAGGACCAGGACGACAGCGGCACGACGGCCGAGGTCGGCGTCTCGTGGCGCGACCTCCTGTACGACCACGGCACGGTCTCGCTCTCCGTGTTCACGGCCGACGGCTCCTTCAGCTCGGGCCAAGGCGCGCGCGCGTCCGCGAGCCGCAATTGGGGCGCCGTGTTCGGGATGCTCTCGTACGAGTACACGAGCTTCGATCAGAAGGACTTCACCGGTCAACAGTCGAGCCTCGCGCACCACGCGGTGTACGGGACGCTCGACCTCCCCATCGACGACAAATGGAACCTGTCGATCCAGGCGGACGATCGCTTCGGCGACGAGCAGAGCGCCTGGGGACTCGGGTTGATGCTGCAACTGCGCTTCTAGGGGGACACCATGAACGACGAACTCGTGAACCACGATCGACGCGCCGCTCGCTTGCGCGCGTCCCTCCTCTCGCTCTCGATCCTGTTGCTCGCGTTCGCGTGCGCCGTCGCGGGCTTCACGAAAGGCGCGGAGGGACCGCAGCAGGAATGGAGCGCCGAGCGCGGACCGGTCGTCCCCCACGACTCGTTCCCGCGCGATTGCTCGCTCTGCCACGAAGGCGCGTCGTGGCACGCGATCAAGAAGGACTTCCGCTTCGACCATGCGAAGGAGACCGGCGTCGCGCTCGTCGGCGCGCACGCGCGTGCCGAGTGCCTGCGCTGCCACAACGACCGCGGACCGGTCGCGGCGTTCGCGGCGCAGGGTTGCGCGGGTTGCCACGAGGACGTCCACCGCGGCCGACTCGGGCTCGCGTGCACCGACTGCCATGGCGAGGTGACGTGGAAGCCCGAGGGCGAAGTCGCGCGCCACGCGAAGACGCGCTTCCCGCTGGTCGGCGCGCACTCCGCGGTCACGTGCCAGCGGTGTCACCCCGGTTCGACGGAGGGGAACTTCGATCGCACCACGACGCTGTGCTCGGACTGCCACGCCGCGGACCTCGCGCGCGCGACGAGTCCCGACCACGCCGCGCAGGGCTGGACCGGCGACTGTCAGCGCTGCCACGCACCGACGAACTGGGGCGCGGGCGGCTTCACGCACACCGCGTTCCCGCTGACCGGAGCGCACGCGAGCGCTTCGTGCGAGCAGTGCCACACGGGCGGCATCTACCAGGGCGCGCCGACGACGTGCGTCGGCTGTCATCAGGCGAACTACGACTCGGCCGTCCGTCCGCCGCACGCGGCCGCGGGCTTCGGGACGAACTGCGAGAGCTGCCACTCGACCGCGGCGTGGACGCCGTCGACGTTCGACCACTCGAGCTTTCCGCTGACCGGAGCGCACGCGAGCGCGCAGTGCAGCCAGTGTCACTCGGGCGGCGTGTACTCCGGACTGCCGCAGACGTGCGTGTCGTGCCACCAGACGGACTTCCAGAACGCGACGCAGCCGAACCACGTAGCCGCGAACTATCCGACGACGTGCGAGCAGTGCCACAACACCGTCGCTTGGACGCGCGCGAATTTCGATCACGCCGGCGTGACGCGGAACTGCTCGCAGTGTCACCTCGTCGACTTCAATGCGACGTCTGCGCCGAACCACACGACGGCGGGCTTCCCGACGACGTGCCAGACGTGCCACACGACCGCGCACTGGACGCCGTCGACGTTTTCGCACGACTCGTTCCCGCTCGTCGGCGCGCACGCGACGGCGGCGTGCGCGAGCTGCCACGGGAACGGGACGTACTCCGGGACGCCGACGGCGTGCTCGGCGTGCCACCAGACCGAGTATCAGCAGACGACCCAGCCCAACCACGCGACGGTCGGGTACCCGAACACGTGCGAGCAGTGCCACAACACCGTCGCGTGGACGCGCGCGAACTTCAGCCACGCGGGGGTCACGCGCGGGTGCCAGGTGTGCCACCTCGTCGACTACAACGCGACGACGGACCCGCCGCATGCGAGCTCCGGATATCCGCAGACGTGCCAGCAGTGCCACTCGACGAACGACTGGGTGCCGGCGAACTTCAACCACTCGGGCGTCTCGCGCGGTTGCGTCACGTGCCACCTCGCGGACTACGACTCGACGACGGACCCGAACCACGCCGCTGCGGGCTTCCCGACGACGTGCCAGACGTGCCACGGCACGACCACCTGGGAAGGCGCGACCTTCAACCACTCCGATTTCCCGATCAGCAGCGGACCGCACCACAGCCTGACGTGCGCGCAATGCCACCCGAACGCGCGCAACTACGGCACCTTCACGTGCATCAGCTGCCACACGCACTCGCAGAGCGAGATGGCGGGCGAGCACAACGGGGTGTCGGGCTACTCCTGGAACAGCAACGCCTGCTACCAGTGCCACCCGGACGGGCACGCGGACGATTGACCCGGTCGCCGCGGCGAGCGCCCGCACGTTCGTTCGACGCCCCCGAGTCCGGATCGGGAGCCCGGAGGGGATGCGCGCGCGGCGCCGTGCCGCGATGATGGAGCGCGGTGACCCCGCGCTCCGTCCTTCTCGTCCTCGCTCTCGCGCTCGCCGCGTTCGCGCTCTCGTGCGCGCTCGACGGCACGGTGCAGCGTGACGTCCCGGGGACGCAGGGGTGGAGCGCGGCGCTCGGCCCCGTCGTCCCCCACGACCGCTTCCCGAGCGACTGCTCGCTCTGCCACGCCGGAGGTGCCTGGCACGAACTGCGCGCGGACTTCACGTTCGATCACGCGAAGGAGACCGGCGTCGCGCTCGAAGGGGCGCACGCGGAGGCGCGCTGCCTGCGCTGCCACAACGACCGCGGGCCCGTCGGACAGTTCGCGGCGCGCGGCTGCGGCGGATGTCACGAGGACGTGCACCGCGCGCGCCTCGGCGGCGACTGCGCGGCGTGCCACGACGAGCTCGACTGGCGCGCGCGCGGTGCGCGCGCCGACCACGCGCGCACGCGCTTCCCGCTCGTCGGTCCGCACGCGGCCGCGGCCTGCGAGCGCTGCCATCCCGGCGCTGCCGTGCAGAACTTCGAGGGCGCGGAGCCGGAGTGCGCCGCCTGTCACGGGGAAGACCTCCTTCGGGCCTCGGCGCCCAACCACTTCGTCGAGGGCTGGACGAGCGACTGCCAGCGCTGCCACGACGGGCTCGCCTGGCGCGACGCGACGTTCACGCACCGCGACGGCGATTTCCAGTGCGTGAACTGCCACCGGGACGACTACGAGCGCGCACGGAACCCCGACCACGCCGGCGGCGGGTATCCGACGTCGTGCCTCTTCTGTCACTTCGGGAACGACAGCTGGAGCGGCGCCTACTTCGTGCACTTCTGGTTCCCGATCACGAGCGGCGTCCACTCCGGCAACGCGTGCACCGTGTGCCACTCGACGGGCGCAGGCGGCATCTTCAACCACGCGAGCTGCCTGGTGTGCCACGAGCACGGAGAGCGTCGCTCCGCGCGACAGCACGTGGGCGTGAAGGGGTACGTCTACGACTCCGACCAGTGCTGGGCGTGTCATCCCGACGGCGCCGCGCCGCGCTGAGCTCCGCGCCCTTGTCCCCGCCCCGCGCCCCGGTATCCTGCGCCGGATGAGCACGCGCGCGACGGCGATCGTCTACACCGGCGGCCGGTTCCACACGTCCGACGCGAAGACGGCGCACGGGCTCGTGCGCGGGCCGTGCCGGTACGACGTGCGTGCGCTCGTCGACGCGGAGAGCGCGGGGCGCGACGCGGGAGTCGTGCTCGACGGGAGATCGCGCGGCATCCCGTGCTTCGCGACGTTCGACGCGTGCCTCGCGACGCTCGCGACGCCGCCGAAGTACTGCGTGATCGGCGTCGCGACGAGCGGCGGCGTGCTGCCCGACGAGATGAAGCGCGCGCTCCTCCCGCTCGTCCAGCGCGGCATCGGCGTCGTGAACGGGCTCCACGAGTTCCTCTCCGACGATCCCGCGTTCGTCGCGGCCGCGCGCGCGAGCGGCGCGGAGCTCCTCGACGTGCGCAAGCCGAAGCCGCGCCGCGAGCTCCACTTCTGGTCCGGCGCGATCCGCGAGGTGCGCGCGCCGCGCATCCCCGTGCTCGGCACCGACTGCGCGCTCGGAAAGCGCACGACGTGCCACGTGATCGCCGACGCGTTGAAGGCGGACGGCGTGCGCGCCGCGATCGTCGCGACGGGCCAGACGGGCTGGCTGCAAGGGATCGACCACGGGTTCGTGCTCGACTCGACGCCGAACGACTTCGTCAGCGGCGAGCTCGAGCACGCGATCGTCCGCTGCGACCGAGACCTCGCGCCCGACGTGATCTTGATCGAGGGCCAGTCCGCGCTGCGCAACCCGTCCGGACCGTGCGGCGCCGAGCTCCTCCTTTCCGCCGAATCGCGCGCCGCGATCCTCCAGCACGCGCCGGCCCGCACGTTCTTCGAGGACCAGGAGCACCTCGGGAACCGCATCCCGTCGCTCACGAGCGAGCTCGCGCTGATCGGGATGTACGGCGCGCGCGTGCTCGGGCTCGCGCTGAACCAGGAGCACCTCGCCGAGGCCGACTTCGAGCCCGCGCGCGCCGCCGTCGAGCGCGAGACGAAGCTCCCCGCCGTCTATCCGCTGCGCGAAGGCGCGGCGCGGCTCGTGCCCGCGATCCGCGCGCACCTCGAAGCCGAGCGCGCGCGATGAGGATCCAGCGCCTCGACGTCCGCGCCGTCGACGTGCCGCTGAAACGGCCGTACGCGATCGCCGGCGAGCGGACGGAGGCCGTGCGCATGCTGCGCGTCGAGCTCGTCGCCGAGAACGGCGCGTCGGGGCTCGGCAGCGCGACGCCGGAGGTTTCGATCACCGGCGAGAGCTTCGACGCGTGCCGCGCGGCGCTCGAGGGCGCCCGATGGCTCGCGGGCTGCGACGCGCTCGACGTCCACGTGCTCGTGCGGCGCATCGACGACGCGTTCCCCGCGGCACCCGGCGCGCGCGCGGCGCTCGACATGGCGCTGCACGACCTCTGGGCGAAGCTGATGGAAGCGCCGCTCGTCGACTTGCTCGGCCGCGCGCACACGGAGCTCGAAACGTCGGTCACGATCGGCATCGCGGACGTCGCGGAGACGCTCGCGCAGGGACGCGAGCACCTCGGCAACGGCTTCCGCTGCATCAAGGTCAAGGTCGGCGAGGACCTCGCGCTCGACGTCGAGCGCCTGCGCGTGCTGCGCGCCGAGCTCGGCCCCACGCTCGTCCTGCGCGCGGACGCGAACGGCGGCTACGCGCCGCAGGACGTGCCCCTCTTCTTCGAACGCACGCGCGAGCTCGGCGTCGAGTTCCTCGAGCAACCGGTGAAACGCGCCGACTTCCACGCGCTCCGCCGGCTGCCGATCGAGATGCGCACGCACGTGCTCGCCGACGAGAGCCTGCACGGCGAGGCCGACGCGCACGAGCTCCTGCGCGATCCGCGTCCGTGCAGCGGATGGGTCGTCAAGCTGATGAAGTGCGGCGGCATCGCGAGCGCGCTGCGGCTCTCCGCCCTCGCGCGGCGCGAGGGCGTCGCGCTCATGTGGGGCTGCATGGACGAGAGCGTCGTCGGCATCTCGGCCGCGCTCCACGCGGCGTACGCGTCGAGCGCGACGCGCTGGCTCGACCTGGACGGACACCTCGACCTCGCCCGCGACTTCGCGCGCGGAGGATTCATGCTCGAACGCGGCCGGTTCCGCGCGCTGAAGGAGTTCGGACTCGGAGTCCACGCGACATGAAGCACGAACGCACTCCGCGGTCGACCGACCGCGCGTCCACCCTGGATCGTCGGGCGTTCCTGCGCGCGAGCGGCGCGCTCGGCGGAGTCCTCGCCGCGTCGGCGTGCACGCGCTGGACGGTCGCGGAGCCGTTCGACCTCGTGCTCGCGAACGGGACGCTCGTCGACGGCTCGGGCGCGCCGCCGCGCGTCGCGGACGTCGCGGTGCGCGGCGACAGGATCGCGGCGATCGGAACGTTCCCGCGTTCGTCGACGCGCGAGCTGCTCGACGCGCGCGGGCTCCACGTCGCGCCGGGCTTCGTCGACATCCACTCGCACTCGGACCGCGAGATCCGCGCCGTTCCGACCGCGGACTCGCGCGTCCTCCAGGGCTACACGTGCGAGATCACGGGCAATTGCGGCGGCTCGGCCGCGCCGCGCGCCGCGGACGGGAAGGAGCGCACGGAGCGCCTCGCCGTCGCGCAGTACCTGCGCGAGGTCGAGGCCGCGCGCCCGTCGATCCACCAGGCGCTGCTCGTCGGGCACGGGACGCTGCGCTCGAACGCGATCGGCGACGGAGATCGCCGGCCGACGCCGGAGGAGCTCGCGTCGATGGTGCGCGAACTCGAAGAGGCGCTCGACGAGGGCGCCGTCGGCCTGTCGAGCGGGCTCGAGTACGTCCCGGGCATCTACACGCCGCCCGACGAGCTCCACCCGCTCGCCAGCGTCGTCGCGCGGCGCGGTCGGTTCTACGCGACGCACATGCGCAACGAGGACCAGACGCTGCTCGAGGCGATCGACGAGGCGATCGCCGTGTCGCGCGCGACGGGCGTGCGCCTGCAGGTGTCGCACTTGAAGTGCGCGGGGCGCGGCAACTGGACGAAGCAGGACGCGGCGCTCCAGCGCATCGTCGACGCGCGCGCGAGCGGGCTCGACGTGCTCGCGGACGTCTATCCGTACACGGCGTACTCGACGACGCTGACGATTCTGTTCCCGGCGTGGGCCCGCGAAGGCGGCAACGCGGAGCTCGCGCGACGCATCGCCGACCCCGCGCTGCGGGCGCGCATGCGCCCCGAGATCGTCGAGAAGGTCGGACAAGAGCCGGGCGGCTTCGAACTCGTGCAGATCGCGAGCGAGCTCTCGGGCGAGTTCGCGCCCTTCGGCGGGAAGACGATCGCCGACGTCGCCGCGGCGCGCAACTGCGAGCCGGTCGACGCGCTGCTCGACGTCGTCGCCGCCGAGCACGGCAGCGCGAGCTACATCGGCCACGCGATGAGCGTCGAGAACGTCGCGAAGGTCCTCGCCCATCCGCTCGTGATGGTCGGGTCCGACGGCTACGTGCAGAAGCTCGCGCGCCCCGCGGGCGAGAGCTCGAACCCGCACCCGCGCAGCTTCGGCACCGCCGCGCGCGTGCTCGGCGAGTACTGCCGCGAGCGTAAAGCCCTCGACCTCGCGAGCGCGGTGAGGAAGCTCGCCACGCTGCCCGCCGAACGCGCGCAGCTCGCGCGACGCGGACGGATCGAGCGGGGCTACTTCGCGGATCTGGTGCTGTTCGACTTTGCGCGCGTGAAGGACGAGACCACGTTCACGGAGCCGCGGAGGAAGCCGACGGGGATCGAGTTCGTGTTCGTGGACGGAGTGCTGACCGTCCGTCACGGCGAGCACACGGGAGCGCGATCAGGACAGGTGCTGCGGGCATGACCCTCCACGCACCAAGACGCTCGCGCGAGAGCCTCGACCACCCCCAAGCACCCGTCGCGAATCCGAACCCAACCGTTGCTGAGAGAAACTAGAACCCCGCGCGAGCCCGGGCCGGTCCTCCGGCCCGGGCTCGTGCGGGGTCCGGAATGCGGAGCATCCGCATGTGTGCCTTTGCTTTCAGTCTCCGTGTTTTCTCATCTGGCAATTGCGCTCCCGATCGACCTTGCCTTTCGTCTCACGTGGTGTCGCGGAGGGCTCGGCGCTGGATGTCGATCGGGAGCGCAATTGCCAGATGCAGAAACACGGAGTAAGGGACGCAACGGAACACATGCGGATGCTCCGCATTCCGGACTCGGCGCTCGCACGGGCCGGAGGACCGGCCCGTGCGAGCACCGAGTTCTATTAACGGAGCAAGCGTTCGGCGTAGTCGATGCCCGCCGGCGTTCGGCTGCCGTGCCACGAGAGGTACTCCCCGTCCGCGATCACGAAGCAGTCGCGCGATAGCCCCGTGAGCTGCGCGAGTTCCTCCACGTGCTTCGCTTCGAACGGGAACGGCTCCGTGCAGAGGAAGACCCGCTCCGGCGCCGCACGCGCGAGCTCCTCCGGCGTGATCTCGGGGTAGCGCTCCGTGCGCGACGCGAAGACGTTCGTCCCGCCCGCCTGCGCGAGCAGCGCGCTCGCGAACGTGTCCGCGCTCGCCGCCATCCACGGCTTGCGCCAGATCAGGTAGGCGAAGCGCACCGGCGCGCGGCCCTTCGCCGCGGCGCGCACCCTCGCGCTGCGCGCCTCGATGTCCTGCGCGATGCGCTCGGCGACCTCCTCGCGCTCGAGCGCCGCCCCGATCGCCCGCACCATCTCCGCCGTCCCCGCGCAGTCGCGCGGCAGGCTCGACAGGATCCGCACGCCCGCGGCGACGAGCGAGTCCGCGTCCTCGCGTCGGTTCTCCTCGTCGTTCATCAGCACGAGGTGCGGGCGAAGCTCGACGATGCGCGCGACCTTCGGGTTCTTGGTCCCTCCGACCTTCTCGACGCGCGCGACGCCGTCCTTCGGGTGCACGCACCATTCGGTGATCCCGACGAGGTCGGGGCCGCGGCCGAGGTCGAAGACGAGTTCCGTGAGGCTCGGGCAGAGGGAGACGAGGCGCATGTCGTTGGGGAGGGTTCTTGCGCGTGAGGGGCACTCTCGAAACGAGGCGCGGCGAGGTTTCGCGCGAGAGCATACACTCGACATCGGTCCCCCACCGGAGCCTCCGATGCGCCTCTTCGTCTCGCTCGTCGTCCTCGCGTCCCTCGCCGCGCTCGCACCCGCTCAAGTCTGCTCGAACACGTCGGTCGGCTTCGTGCCGCTGAACGATCTCGGCGCGGGCTTCCACGTCGGCTACCAGGGCGGACTCTATCCCGGCGGCACGAACGTGCGGCCGAGCGCGCACGAAGCCGCGGGGCTCATCGAAGCGTCCTACATCGTGCCGCGCGACGCGAGCGGCGTGCCGTCGCCGACGGGCAAGATCGTGTTCGCCTCGATCGGCATGTCGAACACGGTCAGCGAGTGGACGCAGTTCATGCCCCTCGCGAGCGCGGACCCGCTGCGCGACGCGCACGTGCACGTCGTGCAGTGCGCGCAAGGCGGACAGTCCGCCGCGGTGATCGCGGATCCCACCGCGCCGTATTGGACCTACGTCGACTCGCAGCTCGCCGCGGCCGGAGCGACGCCCGCGCAGCTCCAAGTGATCTGGCTCAAGGAGGCGATCGCGGGGCCGGGCGGCGGCTTCCCGCTCGCCACGCAGCAGTTGCAGGGCTACCTCGTGACGATCCTGCAGATCGTGAAGAGCCGCTACCCGAACGTGCGGATCGCCTACTTGTCCTCGCGCATCTACGCGGGCTATGCGACGACGACGCTGAACCCCGAGCCGTATGCGTACGAGAGCGGCTTCGCGGTGAAGTGGACGATCGAGCAGCAGATCGTGGGGTCGCCCGCGCTCAACTACGACGCGAGCCTCGGCTCGGTCCTCGCTCCGTGGATCGCGTGGGGCCCGTACACGTGGGCCGACGGGACGACGCCGCGCAGCGACGGGCTCACGTGGCTTTGCTCGGACTACAACTCGGACGGAACGCATCCGAACCCGACGGGCGCGCTCAAGGTCGCGAACGAACTGCTCACGACGTGTCACACGGACCCGACCGCGTCGATCTGGTACCTCGGCACGCCCTCGACGCCTGGACCGTCGTACTGCACCGGCGACGGAGCCGATCCGTTCCTGACGATCGGATGCCCGTGCTCGAACTACGGTGCATCGGGACACGGGTGCGCGAACTCCGCCGATTCCGCGGGCGGTCTGCTCGTGCAGAGCGGGACGACGAACCCCGACACGATCGTGCTCGCGGCGTCGCACATGCCGGCCGCGGCGACGTCGCTCTTCCTCAAGGGCGGGACGAACGTCGCGACGGGCATCGTCTTTGGCGACGGCGTGCGCTGCGTCGAAGCACCGATCGTGCGCCTCGGCCTCGCGCAGAACGTCGCGGGGAGCGCGGGGTATCCGCCGACGGGCGGCGTGTCCGTCTCCGTGCGCGGACAGACGCTGCCGGGAAGCGGGCTCACCGGCTACTACCAGACCTACTACCGCAACGCCGCCGCGTACTGCGCCGCGGCGACCTACAACATCACGAACGCGGTCCAGATCACGTGGTGACCTGCGCGCGCTGCGTCGTCCTCCGAGGCCGTGCGACGACGAGTTCGTAGCACCGCGTTCGACCTCCGAAGCCCTGGTCGGAGTTCGTCCGCGCGGCGATGCTCGTCGTGAGCACCGACGTCGCGCCAATCCGGCGCGCGCGGCGCACTCTCACCCACCCAGGACGCACCATGGCGCTCCTCCGCATCGCTTCCCTCGTCGCGCTCGCCGCGCCCGCCGTCGCGCAGAGCACGTTCCCCGAGACCGAACCGAACGACACGAAGGCCTCGCCGAACGCGATCGGCTGCCTCGCGCCCGGCGACGCGATCACGGGCCTCACGACGGGCTCGAACCAAGTCGTGCCGGGCGACGCGTCGGCGGACTACTTCGACGTCTCGACGTGCGCGCAAGGGAGTGGGCTCGTCCAGCTCCGTCTCGCGCTCACGAGCACGACTCCGGGACAGGTCGGGACGATACGCGGGCTCGCGCAGATCGCGGGCGTGCCGACGCCGGGGACGGACAACGTGCTCCAGACGAGCGGCACGACGACGAGTCCGCCCTACTACGTGCAGTGGTACGCCGCCGCGTCGTCCGCGAGCCGCATCACGTACCGCGTGATCGGGAGCGTCGCGACGACGGCGAACTACGCGGCGACGCTCTCCTCCACGTCCGTGACGCCGATCGTCGTGCCGACCTCGTTCCAGCCCGGCACGATCACCGTGTCGACGGTCGGTCAGACCTCGTCCGACACGGAGCTCTACCTCTACGACGCGGCGTTCGCGCCCGTGCCGACCGCGCACAACGACGACGCGAGCGGCGCGATCCAGTCGACGCTCGCGCGCGTGCTCGCGCCGGGCACGTACTACGTCGCGGTGTCGAACTTCAACCTCGCGAACTCGAACGGAGACGCGAACCCGGACGAGTACTACGCCGACGGAGCGGTGCTCGACTTCCCGAACGCGCTCGTGAACAACAACGTGCTGGCGAACGTGAACTGCACGTGCACGCTCTCGGACGGAGCGACGCTGGTCGTCGTGACGCTGACGAAGGCGAGCGCGTTCGACGTCGCGTGGGCGCGCTTCACCGTGACCGCGCCGGCGACGGTGTTCCAGTCCTTCTGCGCGGGCGAGGCGCTGCTCGCCGACCACACGACGCCGTGCCCGTGCGGCAACGTCGGCGCGACGGGCAACGGCTGTGCGAACTCGGTGAACGCGAACGGGGCGAACCTGAACGCGACCGGCACCGCGGCGGCGGACGACGTCGTCCTCCACGGCTCGGGGATGCCGGCGGTCGTGTCGTGCATCTACCTGCAGGGCGATGCGCTCGACGACGTCGTGTTCGGCGACGGCGTGCGCTGCGCGGGCGGGACGCTCTTGCGCTTGCGGACGAAGGCGAACGTCGCCGGCGCGAGCGCGTTCCCCGACTCGACGGACGCCGTGACGCTCTCGACGCGCGGCGGCGTGACGGTCGGGAGCGGCGCGCAGCGCTGGTACCTGACGTACTACCGCAACGCGGCGGCCGCGTTCTGTCCGCCCGAGACGTTCAACGCGACGAACGGCTGGACGATCGTCTGGTAGCGCGCTTCCCACTGGGCGCGCGGGCTCCTATCCTCCCGCGCGCATGCCGAACTTCGACGCCGCCCGCGACCTCGCCGCGCTGCGCTCGCTCACCGGAGCGATCGATGCGCTCCTCGCGCTCGACCCCGAGACGCTCGCCGCCGTCGCGCCGAACGTGTCGGGCTGGTCGGCGGAGCAGCACGTCGCACACGTCGTGCTCGCGAACGAGCTCGTGCTGCGCAACGTGCGTAGCCTCGTGAAGGGGAGCGGGATGCTCGTCGTGAAGGGCGGCGAGCCGCACCCGCTCGCGCTCGAGCTGCTCGCCGCGGGTCGCTTGCCGCGCGGCGAGGCGCAGGCGCCGCGCATGGTGCGTCCGCCGGAGAAGGTCGATCGCGAGCTCGTCGCGCAGTGGCTCGGGGACGGGAAGCGCGAGCTCGCGAGCCTCGACGCGGCGCAGCTCGTCTCGAACGACCTCAAGGTCCCTCACCAGATCCTCGGGCCGCTCGACGCGCGCCAGTGGCTGCGCTTCGGCGCGGTGCACGCGCGCCATCACCTCGTGATCGTCGCGGACGTGCTCGCGAGCGTCGCGCCGAAGGCGAAGATGCCGGAACTCGCTCCGATCGAGCCCGTTCCTTGAGCGCGCACGCTCACACGAGCTCGACGCGATAGCGCTTCCCGTCCTTCACGAGCCGTCCGAACGCGTGATCGGCGTCGTGATAGAAGAGGCCGATCCACCGCTCGTTCGCCGCGCGCTCCAGCCACTTCGAGCGCACCTCGAAGCTGCGCACGACGTCGAGGTCGTACGCCATGATGTACGGCGGCTGGATGTGGTGCGCGGTCGGCACGACGTCGCCCCAGAAGATGGCGCACTCGCCGGGGCCGGACTCGTTCAACGTGATCACGCTCACGCCGTCGCTGTGTCCGCCGAGCACGTGCATCACGAGGCCCGGGAGCAGTTCCCGCGAACCCTCGACGCCCGTGTAGAGCCCCGCGCGCTCGATCGGCGTCACGTCGTCGGCGCGATAGCTCCCCGAACGCGCGTGGCCCGGCTTCTTCGCCATCGCGAGCTCGATCGCGGGCGCGAAGTGCTTCGCGTTCGGGAAGAGCGGCGCGAGCGCGCCGTCCTTCTCGACGACCTGCGCGCCGACGTGGTCCCAGTGGCAGTGCGAGCCGATCACGTGCGTCACGTCCTCCGGCGCGACGCCGCACGACGCCAGCGTGCGCACGAGCGTCTCCGTCGGCAGCAGGTGGTAGATCTTCTTCCACTTGTCCTCCCACCGCTGTCCGACGCCGGGCTCGATCACGACGACGTGCTCGCCGTCCGTCGCGAGGAACGGACGCAGCGCCATCAGGATCGTGTTGTCCTCCGCGGGCGGCGTCCACGCGCGCCACAGGTTCGCCGGCACGACGCCCCACATCGCGCCGCCGTCGAGGCGCAGGAAGCCGTCCGAGAGGGCGGTGATCCTCCAGCGTCCGGCCTGGATCGAGCGCTTCGTCCACGGGACGGGCGTGTTCGACGCGGGCGCGAGGGCGGGAGTCGTCTTGCTCATGCTCGAGAGTTTCGCATGGGCGCGGCTCTCCGGCGAGCGTGTGCGACCGCGATCACGGCGCCTCCCCGTCCGATGTCGTCGGCGCCGCTCAACGGTGCGCGCGCGCGAGCTCGATCCGCTCGACGAGCGCGCGCGCGTCGACGCCCGGATCCGCGTGCGCCGCGCGCCGCGCGAGATCGAGCGCCTCGTCGAGGTCGCCCCCGGCCTCGAGCACGAGCCGCGCGAGCGGGCCGCACGCGTACACCTCCCCCGCCGCGACCGCGCGCCGGAGCACGACCTCGGCCTCGTGCGCGTGCCACGCGGCCTCGTCGTCGCGACCGAGCCGCCGACACGCGCGCGCCGCGATCGCGCGCGCCGCGGGCGAGGCCGCTTCGTGTTGCAGGCGCTCGCAACGCTCGAGCGCCGCGCGCGCGAGCTCGTCGCCGCCGCCGCGCTCTGCGTCCGCGAGCTCCGCATCCGCGAGCGCGATCTCGAGCGTGCGCCGGGTCTCGGGCGCGAGCGTCGGCGAGTCCGCGCCGCGGGCGAGGAACGTGCACGCTTCGCGCGTGCGTCCCGCGCGCACGAGCGCGGCGCCGACCTCCGTCCGCGCGCGCGCGAGTTCGGGCCCGAGCTCCGTCTCGGCGTCGAGGAGCCGAACCGCCCCTTCCGCATCGCCCGAAGCGAGCGCGACGCGCGCACGCAGCGCCGCGGGCGCGCTCCCCGCGTGCACGAGCGGCTCGAGCCGTGCGCGGGCTTCGTCGATCCTGCCCGACGCGAGGCGCGCCTCCACCGCGCCGCACACGAGCCCGACGTCGTCCGGATGCTCGGCCAGCGCGGCGTCGGCGATGCGCAGCGCTTCCTCGCGCCGACCGCGCAGGAGCGCGACGTCGAATTCGCCGCGCAGCGCTCGCGCCTCCACGGGTCCACGAGCGAGCACGCGCGCGCGGACGAACGACGCGCGCGCGCGCCGCACGGCTTCGAGCTCGAGCGACCCGCGCGCCGCCGCGAGCCACGCGTCGCCGAGCGCGCACCACGCGTCGGCCGACTCGGACGCGCTCTGCAGCGCCGTCTGCGCCGAGCGCAGCTCCTGCTCGACGTCCGCGGAAAGCCCGGGCACGCCGAGGCGGAGCGCGGGTTCGGGACCGGTCGCCGCGCACGCCGCCGCGACGAGGACGAGGATCGTGAGAAGGCGCCGCATCGAGGTCGAACGCGCAGCGTGCATCGCACGCGACCGACGCGCAAGCGCGGAGTCCCTGCTGTGGAGTTTCGCGCGGAGGTTCGTACGCTCTCGCCATGCACCCCGCGCAACGGCGCCTCCTCCAACGGCTCGTCGTCTCGCTCGCGCTCGGTCTCGCGTGTGGTTGGATCTTGCTCGCGGTCGTCACTCGAATCGACGCGCCGCCGCCCGAGCGCGACGCCGCGCGCGAGCCGGAGCACGCTCCCGCGAAGCTGGCGCCCGCGGAGCACGACCCCGCGCACGCGCCGACGAGTCCCGAGCGCGTGGATCTCGCCGGCCCCGCCGATTCGGCGCCGGCCCCGAGCGCGAATCGTCCCCCCGCCGCGCCGACGGACGCGACGCTGATCGCGCGCCTGGTCGACGCGCACGACGGCGCGGAGTCGACGCCGCTGCCGCGCGCTCCCTACCTGCTCGTCCCCCACGATCGCGCCGGTGCTCCGCTCGCGCTCGAGCGCTGGAAGAGCGGACGCGCGGACGACGAAGGTCGCCTCGTGCTCACGCACTTGCAGCCTGGGGCGTGGACCGCGTGCTTCACGCCGCTCGCACGCGTCGGCGTGCGCTATGCGCTCGATCTCCCCGCGGGCACGACCGATCTCGGCGACGTCGTGTTCCAGGCGCCGCGCGAGACCTTCTCGCTCGAGGTCCGGCTCCAGGGTCCGGGCTTCGACCTCGGCACGAGCGGCACGTTGCACCTGTGGTCGCGAGACGACGGCGCCGTCGATCGGTGGATGCACATCGGTTCGTCGCCATGGATGAGCGCCTCCGAGGCCTTGAACAGCCGGCGCGTGATCGAGCCGTTGCCGCGCGGCCGTTACGCGCTCGCGTTCCTTCGTGAGGACCGCGCGGCCGAGCCCGAGTTCCGCGACGTCGACGTGCCGAGCGAACCGATCGTGTTCGAACTCGGCGCGGGCGGAGCTCCGCTGCGCGTCGTCCTCGAGTCGGACGCGGACGCGCTGCCGAAGTTCGCGACGCTCGTCGTGCTCACGGATCGCCACGCGGCGCCGTTCCTCGCCACCGTCGCCGACGACGGGAAGGTCGTCGGCCCCGATCCGGGTCCGCGCTGGCGCTGGGTCCTGCTCGCGGCGGGTTGCGCTCCGCTGCTCGGAACGCGCGAGGACTTCCGCGCGGAGGGCGGCGAGCTCGTCCTGCACGCCGCGTCGACGCCCGGACACGGCGTGCTCGTCGTCGCGCGCGACGCGGAGGCGCTGCTCGATCGCGCGCGCGCCGACGAGCTCGACCTCGCGCTCGGCCGCCTCCCCGCGCTCGAGGGGATCGAGCTCTCGGTCCGCGGCCGCGTCGTCGCGCGCACCGATGCGGACGGGTTCGCGACGTGCGCGCTCGACGCGGACGACGTGCTCGAGCTCGGCGCCGCGGGGCGCGCGAGGGTCGAGCTCCAGAACCTCGTCGACGGCCGCGTCGTCAACGAGGCGCAACCGGTGCTCGCGCGCTTCGCTCCCGCGCGCTGAAGACGACCACGAACGAAGCGCGGCGCCCGCGCGAGGTGCGCGAACGCCGCGTCAATGTCGCCAGGCGCGCGGCTCAGCCGCGCGGCTTCAAGATCTGCCGCGCGATGATCAAGCGCTGGATCTCGCTCGTGCCTTCGCCGATCACGCAGAGCTTCGCGTCGCGCCACATGCGCTCGACCGGGTACTCGCGCGAGTACCCGTAGCCGCCGTGGATCTGGATCGCGTCGTACGTCACGCGCATCGCGCACTCCGACGCCATCAGCTTCGCCATCGCCGCTTCCTTGCCGTACGGCTGGTTCGCGTCCTTCAAGCGCGCGGCGTGGTAGACCAAGTGCCGCGACGCCTCGATGTCGAGCGCCATGTTCGCGAGCTTGAACTGAACGGCCTGCTGGTCGCTGAGCTTCTTCCCGAACGCCTCGCGCTCCTGCGCGTACTTGAGCGCGACGTCGTACGCGCCCTGCGCGATGCCGAGCGAGAGCGCGCCGATCGAGATGCGCCCGCCGTCGAGCGTCTTCATGAAGGTCTTGAAGCCCTCGCCCTCGGGCCCGAGCAGCTGGTCCTTCGGAATGCGCGCGTCCTGGAAGATCAAGCTCGCCCAGTCGCTGCCGCGCATGCCGAGCTTCTTCTCGCCGGGCTCGACGGTGAAGCCCTTCGTGCCCTTCGTGATCACGAACGCGCTGATGCCCTTCGCGCCGAGCTTCGGATCCGTGACCGCGGTCACGATGAACGTGCCCGCGTAGTTCGCGTTCGTGCAGAAGCACTTCGCGCCGTTGAGCACGTAGTGATCTCCGTCGCGGCGCGCCGTCGTCTCCGTGCCGCCGGAGTCGGAGCCCGCGTTCGGCTCGGTGAGCCCGTACGCGCCCATGAACTCGCCCGCGATCAGCTTCGGCACATAGGTGTTCCGCAGGCGGTCGCTCCCCCACTTGAAGATCGGGAACGTGCCGAGCGAGACGTGCGCGGCGAGCGTCAGGCCCGTCGAGCCGCAGACGCGCGAGAGCTCCTCGACCGCGAGGCAGTACGAGACGTGCCCGCCGTTCGAACCGCCGAGCTCTTCCGGGAACGGGATCCCCGGCAGGCCCATGTCGACGATCTTCTTCCACGTTTCGGTCGGGAAGCGGTGGTTCTCGTCGATCTCGGCGGCGATCGGCGCGACCTCGGCGAGCGCGAACTCGCGCACGGAGTCGCGGGTCATGCGCTGATCCTCGGTCAAATCGAACGCGTGGCGGATCGCGGGGAGCGTGTAGGGCGTCGGAGCTTCGGTCTGCATGTCGTGTTCTGGGGGAGGACGCTCGGAGTTCCCGAGCGGCGCGCGGAGCGCGCGTGGAGGGTGGATGCGTCGAGCGCGGGAGCGGTGGAGCGCGCGTCGAGCGCGAGGTCTTTCGTGCGTTGGAGCGGCGCGTTCAGTCGAGGTCGATCGACCAGCCGGCGGTGCGGCGCTCGCGCGACTTCGCGGCGGCGCCGTTCGTGTCGGCACGGCCGTCGTTCTCGCCGCGGGCGTGCGGCGTGAGCTCGCGCGTCGGCTCGCCCGACTCGTCGAGCACGCCGTTCGCGCCGTCGTAGAAGTCCTGCGAGCGCCCGCTGCCGACCCAGTCGATCAGCGCCTGGCGCGAGAACTTCCACTCGCGGCCGATCTTGCGGGCCGGGATGTTCTCGGCGTGCAGGACCTTGTTGAAGGTCTTGACGCTGACGCCGAGCAGCTCCGCGGCCTCGTCGATGTTCAGGATGTCGCGCGGCTCGCTCATCGCCGTCCTCCGGTCGCGGCGCGGCGGCGCGCCATCTCTTCCTTCACGTAGGTCGCGATGGCCTCCGTGTTCGTGCCCGGGCCGAAGAGCTTGGCGAAGCCCTGGCTCTCGAGCTTCGTCACGTCGTCGCCGGGGATGATGCCGCCGCCGATGAGGAGCACGTCGCTCATCCCGCGCTTCACGAGCTCCTCGCGCACGCGCGGGAAGAGCGACATGTGCGCGCCGGAGAGGATCGAGAGGCCGACGACGTCGACGTCCTCCTGCTGCGCGGCTTCGGCGATCATCTCGGGCGTCTGGTGGAGGCCCGTGTAGATCACCTCCATGCCGTGGTCGCGGAGCACGCTCGCGACGGTCTTCGCGCCGCGGTCGTGGCCGTCGAGGCCGGGCTTCGCGACGAGCACGCGGATCTTCTGTTCGTTCATGCGGGGGGTCCGAGGGCTAGCTCTGGGAGCTCTGCGCCGCGCGCTGGTTCGCGAGCGCGCGTTCGCGGATCGAGGTGGAGGGTTCCGTCGCGCGCGGGGCGCTCGGGAGGAGGCGCCACGTGCGTGCGAAGCGCACGAGGCCGAAGAGCGCGAGCGCCGCGCCGAAGAGTTGGAGGAAGCCGAGCAGGAGGTAGACGCCCTTCGTGCCGTCCGTGAGGCCCGCGGCGTCGTCGAGACCGTGCACGATCGACTTCGCGCCCATCCATCCGAGCAGCACGGAGAGGACGGCCAGGATCGAGACGACGATCGACCACGTGAGCTTCATCGAGAGGAGCTCCTTCCCGCCCTCGTCGGAGCGAGCGCGTCGTCTCCGAGCGGCTCGTGCGCACGCGCGTGGATCGCGTCCCCCATCGAGCGGCGGTCGCGCGCGAACGAACTCTCGCGCCGCGCGCGGTAGCCGCGCCAGACCGCGACGAGGCACCCGCCGAACGCCGCGATCGAGATCAGCGCGGCCGCCGTCGAGCCGACGAGGTCGAGGAGGCCCGCCTTCTCCGTCCCGGAAGTCGAGAACGCGCTCGTCCAGATCGCGATCGCGCGTCCGCCCGCCCAGTGCGCGCCGAGGTAGGCGAACACGGCGCCGAAGCGGACGAGGACGAGGCGCGACGTGCTCACAGGATCCTCGGTTCCTTGTACTTCCCGAACCGCTCGCGCAGGACGTCGGCGATCTCACCGAGCGTGCAGTCCGCGTGCGCGGCCGCGACGAAGCGCTCGAGCAAGTTGTCCTTCCCGCTGCACGCGTCGCGCACGTCGTCGAGCGCCTTCTTCACCTTCGCCGCGTCGCGGCGCTTCTTCAGCGCCGTGAGCCGCGCGTGCTGCTCGCGCTCGACGTTCGGGTCGATGCGCAGGATCTCGATCGTCGGGCCCGCTTCGTCTTCCTGGTAGCAGTTGACGCCGACGAGCTTCTTCGTGCCCTGCTCGAGCGCGCGCTGGTACTGCACCGCCGAGCGGTGGATCTCGCGCTGGATCCAACCCTGCTCCGTCGCCGCGACGACGCCGCCGCGCTTCTCGATCTCGGCGAAGTACGCTTCGGCCTCCTGCTCGAGCCGGTTCGTCTGCGCCTCGACGAAGTACGAGCCCGCGAGCGGATCCGCGACGTGCGCGACCTCGGTCTCCTCCGCGATGATCTGCTGCGTGCGCAGCGCGATCTTCACGGCCTTTTCGGTCGGGAGCGCGAGCGTCTCGTCCATCGAGTTCGTGTGCAGCGACTGCGTGCCGCCCATCACGGCCGCCAGCGCTTCGAACGCCGTGCGCACGATGTTGTTCTCGGGCTGCTGCGCGGTGAGCGACACCCCCGCGGTCTGCGTGTGGAAGCGCAGCATCCACGAGCGCGGGTCCTTCGCGCCGAACACGTCGCGCATCTTGCGCGCCCAGATCCGGCGCGCGGCGCGGAACTTCGCCACCTCCTCGAAGAAGTCGAGGTGGCTGTCGAAGAAGAACGAGAGCCGCGGGCCGAACTGATCGACGTCGAGCCCCGCCGCCTTGCCGCGCCGCACGTACTCCATCCCGTTCGCGAGCGTGAACGCGAGCTCCTGCGCCGCGGTCGAGCCCGCCTCGCGGATGTGGTAGCCGCTGATCGAGATCGTGTTCCACTGCGGCACGTGCTTCGCGCAGTGGCCCATCACGTCCGTGATCATCCGCAGCGCGGGCTCGACGGGGACGAGCCACGCGTGCTGGGCCTGGTACTCCTTCAGGATGTCGTTCTGGACCGTGCCGCGCAGGTCCTTGGGCGACACACCCTGGCGCTCGCCGCACGCGATGTAGAACGCGAGCAGGATCGGCGCGGGCCCGTTGATCGTCATCGACGTCGACACCTCGCCGAGCGGGATGCCGTCGAAGAGCGTCTGCATGTCCTCGAGCGAGCTGATCGCGACGCCGACCTGCCCCACTTCGCCGCGCGCGTACTCGTGATCCGAGTCGTACCCCATCAACGTGGGGAAGTCGAAGGCGGTCGAGAGGCCCGTTTGACCGTGCTCGAGGAGGAACTTGAAGCGCTCGTTCGTCTGCTTCGCGCTGCCGAAGCCCGCGAACTGGCGCATCGTCCACAAGCGCCCGCGGTACATCGTCGGGTGGACTCCGCGCGTGTACGGGAAGGCGCCCGGGAACCCGAGGTCGCGCGCGGGGTCGATCGGCGCGTCATCCGGGCCGTAGAGGGGCTTCAACGGGCTCCCGGAGAGCGTCGTGAAGTTGCCGTCGCGCAGCTTCGACGTCTTGAAGGCGAGCTCCCACTCCGCCTGGGCGTCGACGGGACGAACGGAGGTGGCTCGGGTCGCGCTCATGGGCTCTTCGTTCCTCGGGGACTCTTGGAGAGGACCTCGCCGGCGAGGATCGCGGCGACGAGGGTCTCGACGACATCGTACGGTGCGCGACCCGCGTCGAGGAGGGTCCCGGCCTGCTCGGCGAGGCCGCCGCGGGTCCAGAGGGCCTCGTCGAGGCGCTCCTCGACGACCCGGCGGACGTGCGCGAGGCGTTTTTCGCGCCGGACGGCGGCGAGGCGGCGGGTCGGGGCGCCTGCGCCGACGGCGGTCGAGGCGGCGTTCGGGCCCGTAGGAAGGACGTTCGAACCCGTCGGCGCGGAGCTCGAGCCCGTCGAGGCGGACGCGGGGCTCGCGCTCCCGGCCGAACCGACTCCGGTCTCGCCGCGCACGTCGGAACGGGACGCCGCCGCCGAGGTCGAGCGCGCTCCCCGTCCCCCATGGTGCGCCGCCTCCGCGCGTTCGGACGCCGCGCGCTCCGTCGAGCACACGGTCTCGTTCGCGACGCCCGTCTCGAGCCAGCGGCGGTGCGCGGCGATCTCGGCGGCGAGGCGGTCGAGGTGCTCCCCCTTCCCCGCGCTGACCGCGACGACCGGGACGTGCCACGCGCCGGCGGGACGCTTCGTCACCGTCTCGCGCAGGTGGACGGCCTCCTCGAGATCGAGCACGAGCCGGTCGGCGCCCGCGAGGTCGGCCTTGTTCACGACGAGCACGTCGGCGACCTCGAGGATGCCCGCCTTCATCGCTTGGATGCCGTCGCCGGCGCCGGGGCAGAGGACGACGAGCACCGTGTCCGTCGCGGCGACGATGTCGTACTCCGCCTGACCGACGCCGACCGTTTCGAGCACGACGAGGTCGAGCCCGAACGCGTCCATCGCGTCGCACGCGTCGACCGCGGTGCGCGAGAGGCCGCCGTGCGAACCGCGGCTCGCCATCGAGCGGATGTAGACGCCGGGGTCGTTCGTGCGCTCCTCCATGCGGATGCGGTCGCCGAGGAGCGCGCCGCCGGTGAACGGCGACGAGGGATCGACGGCGAGGATGCCGACGGTCTTCGACGTGGCGCGCTCGAAGCGCGCGAGCTCGTTGACGAGCGTGCTCTTGCCCGCGCCGGGCGGCCCGGTGACGCCGACGCGCCAGGCGCGACCGACGCGGGAGTGGAGCGCGCGCATCGCGTCGCCGAAGCGCGGGTCGGCGTTCTCGGCCCAGGTGATCAGGCGGGCGAGCGCGCCTTTGTCGCCGGAGAGGAGGCGCTGCTCGATCGATGCGGGAGCGTTCGGGGGGGAGGTCACGAGCTCGGGATGGTACCAGCCCGCGGGCTCGGATCGCACGCGGGCCGGAGCGGCCGACCGGCGGGTCGCGGGAGGGCTCGAGTCGCCCCCGCCGCGATTTTCCGCGACGGTTCGGGGGAGCGCGCGTTCCGCCGCCCGGCACTCCGGCTCGCGCGCCGCTTCACTCCTTCACGACGAGCACGTGGATCGCCTTCACGATCAACTGCACCTTGTCGCCGGGCTTCAACCCGAGCTCCTTCAGCGAGTCCGTCGTCAGCACCGACGCCATCGTCGCTTTGCCGACGACGTCGAGCTCGACCTGCGACATGACGTCGCCCTTCTTGACCTTCGTGACCTTGGCCGTGATGCGGTTCCTTGCGCCGTACTTCATGCGCGCAGTGTGCGGGAGGGCGCGGAGCTTGTCACTCGCCGCGTCGACGTCCAGCGCGCGACGCGCGCGGTTCGAACGCGAGCACGCTCGTCGCGCGCACCTCGGAGGCGAAAGGCGCGGGGCCGGCTCTCCCCGAGCCGGCCCCGCGCGGCGAGCGAGTCTCTCCGACTCGGGCCTACCACTGCACCTGCACGGCGTTCGTCACGTTGAACGTCGTCGCGCACGCGAAGTTCTGCGCGTCGCGGTAGTACACCTGGTACCCGGTGCGATCGCCGGCCTGGATCGGGAAGCCGAGCGCCGCGCTGCGCGTCTTCAAGCTCGGATCGCCCGTCGTCGGATAGAGCAGCATCCCGCTCGCATCCGCCGCGCGCACCGCCATGCGCAGGAGCTGGCCGTCGATGCAGCGCACGCCGTCGCCGAACGGGACGCCCGCCGGAGCCACCGCGTTCCCTTGGAGCACGATGCACGCGTTGTTCGGCTTCAGCGCGATCGCCCACAGGAACGCCGTGTCCGCGTCGGGGTCGCCGAGCGCGCTGACGAACGCTCCGCCCGTGTTCGACGAGTTGTTGCAGCCGCGCCCGCTCGCGCTCGGTCCGTTCCCGCACGGGCACGCCGCCGCCGCGTCGAAGCCCGGGTTGCAGTAGACCGTGAACGGGCTCGCACCGTACGACGCGCCGTACACGTCGTCGTCGATGCCCGACTGGAGCCAGTGCCACACCGCGAACGCGCGCCGCATCGGCGCACCGGTGGACGTGCGCGCCGCGCACACCTCGACTTGGTCCTCGGAGTCCGCGAACGTGCCGAGCGGCGACACGGAGCCCGACGCGGCGAGTTCGCCCGCGAGGTCGACGATCGTCGCCATGTAGGTGTCGGTCGCGCCCCCGCCGCCCGGCGTCGTCTCGGTCCACGCGACGAAGTAGTCGCGGCCGTCGCAGTCGACGCTCGAGGCACTCTGGGCCTCCGCGACCGAGCCGCCCGCGAGCGCCGTCAGGTTCGCCGTGTCGACGACCGTGCTGCCTTCGATCAGCGCGCCGTGGAGGTCCGGGTTGCCGAGGAAGACGTTGCGCGTGTACGTGACGAGGTTGCGCCGCGGCGAGTCGTCCGTCGGCGACGAGACGCACGCCGCGAACGTGTTCGCGGAGCTCGTCTCGACCGGGAACTCGGGCACGACGAGGCTGCCCGAGCTCGAGAGCTTCGCGGCCCAGATGTCGTGGTTCGCGACGGTGATCTCGCGCTGCCACGCGACGGTCCAGGCCTGCGCGACGCCGTTGCGCAGCCCGTTCGTCTTCGAGATCGACGGGAAGCGGTCGTCCGCGGCGCCGTTCGCGATCGGGAACGGCGCGCTGACGACGGCGCCCTGCGAGATCAACGCCCCATAGACGTCGTGGTTCGTCGCGGAGATCTGCACGTCGAACACGACGCAGAAACCGCTCGTGTTCGGCGCCGACGGATCGCCGCCGACGTCGGGCGGACCGAACACGAAGGGCCCGATGCCCGGCGTGGACGCGTCGGCGACCGTCAACTGCGGGCTGATGCTGAAGGCTGTGTCGTAGAAGATGCGGGCCTTGACGACGACCGCCCCCGCGGGGGCCGCGACCTCGACGCCCGACACGACGCAGAAGCCGCGCGCGCCCTGGTTGTGCGCGACCTTCGGCGCGAGCCAATTGTCGTTCGTCGTGTCGATGTTGACGCTTCCCTGGATCGCGCCCGCGTCGTCGAGGGCGAAGAGAAAGCAGTCCAGGTCCGTCGCGCTGATCGCGCGCTCGACGACGACGCCCTGCCACGCGAGCACCGCGTCGTACGCGACGTCGGGGTTCAGGTCGTCCGTCGCGCCGGTCGCGAGCACGGCGTAGCTCGTGATCACCGGGTCGATCACGATCGGTCCGTGCGCCGCGCGCGCGGCGGCCGCGGGCACGACGAGCTCGATCCCGCCGTCGACGAGCCGCGTCTCGATCGCGACGGGCGCGTGCCGCGCGTCCCACGCGACCGCGTTCGAGTAGCGCACGCTGCCGTGCTCGCCGACGAACGCGGGCCCTCGCTCGTCGCGCACGCGCTCGAGCTCCGTCGCGACGTCGAGGCGCACGACGACCTCGCCGTCGTGGCGCGCGAGGTCGAGCTCGAACGTCTGCTCGAGCTCCGTCGGACGCGCGTCCCACACCTCGCGCACGCGGCCGTGGTCGAACACGACGCGCTCTCCCGCGTGCTCGGGGCGAGCGACGGCGCCGAGCGCCACCGGTTCGCCCGCGACGGTCACGGACGCGAGCGCGAACGCGACCGGCGTGTTCCGCGGCGCGGCGGTGCCGAGCACGGGCACGAAGGTCGTCCCCGCCGGCGTGAACGACGCCTTGTACGTGAGTCCGGCGACCCACAGCTCGCCGTTCCCGGGCTCGTCCCACAGGACGCGCTTCGCGAGCTCGCCTTCGAGGCGCGCCCCGACGGACCGGACGGCCTGGGCCCGGACGGGCGACGCGGCGAGGAGGAGGACGGAGACGAAGCCGAGAACGTTTTTCGTGGTCATGGTCGTGCGACGCGGCGCGAGAGGGCGCGGAGTGCGTCGTCCTCCCAGGCGACGTCCGTCCGCGCGCGTGGCGCGTCTTCTCGGGGAATTCGGAGCGCGTGCGCGTGATAGGCTTCCCACGCGTGGCGCAGGACGTCGAAACGCTCGTCAAAGAGGCTTCGAAAGGCAGCGAGAAGGCCCTCGGGGCGCTCCTCGAACGCCACCTCCCCGGGCTCCTCGCCTACGTCCGCGCGCGCGCCGGGGCGAAGCTCCTGCAGCGCGACGCGAGCCTCGATCTCGTCCAGTCCGCGTGCCGCGAGGTGCTGCAGGACGTCGGCGCGCACGACTACCGCGACGAGGCGGGCTTCAAGCACTGGCTCTACCTCGCGGCCGAGCGGAAGATCCTCGACCGCGCGCGCTACCACGGCCGCGAGAAGCGCGGCGGCGCGGTCGACGCGACGCCGAGCGAGGCCGAGGCGCGCGCGATGGTCGCGGGCTACTCGGGCCTCTGCACGCCGAGCCGCGACGCGGCGGCGCGGGAGGAGCTCGCGCGCGCGGAGGCGGCGCTCGCGCGCCTTTCGGAGGAGCACCGCGAGGTCATCGTGCTCGCGCGCATCGTCGGACTGTCGCACGCGCAGATCGCGGAGAAGCTCGCGACGACGGAGGTCGCGACGCGGAGCCTCCTGCACCGCGCGCTCGCGCGTCTCGCGGTCGAGATGGGCGGCGAGTCCGCGTGAGCGCGCGGCCTGGCTAGGGCTCGAGCGGCCGGACCGGCCGAACGCCCGTGATCGCTCCGCGGTTCCCGCGCGGCGCGCGTTGACGCCAGGCGGAGCGCGCCGCGTCCGCGAGGCTCGTGCACGCGCCGCCGCGGAAGACGCGCATCCGGTCGTCGCCGCCCGAGCGCTGACCGTCCTCCCCGCGCGGCACCTCCGCGTAGTCGACCCAGGGATCGCTCGTCCACTCGTAGAGGTTGCCCGCGACGTCGTGGAGTCCGAACGGGTTCGGACGGAACGAGCCGACGGGCGCCGCGTTCACAAAGCCGTCGTCGAGCCACGCCTCGTACGGACGCCCCGCGGGCCTCGCCTGCGGCGCGACCGTGACGTCGAAGAGGTTCGCGTGGCCGGCGAGCGTCTCCTTCGCGTCGCCCGTGAAGTAGCGCGTCGTCGTGCCGCCGCGGCACGCGTACTCCCACTGCGCCTCGGTCGGCACGCGGAGACCGCGCCGTCCGAGCACGAGCACCGCGTCGTCGAAGCTCATCCCGCCGGCGGGGCAAGGCGGACAGTCCTCGCTCGATGCGAGCGGCGTCTCGCTCAGCCGCGCCCACTGCGTGCGCGTCAGCTCGTACTTCGACGCGAAGAACGGCGCGAGCGTCACCTCGGTCGCGGGGAACTCCTCGGGCCCGGCCTGCGGATCGAAGCCGGGCTGCAGCGCGTCGTCGACGCTGCCCATGCGGAACGCGCCGCCGGGGAGGAGCACGAGCACGATGCACGCCGCCTCGTCGATCACGAAGCGCCCGTCGGCGTCGCGCGCGGGAAGCGCTCCGCTCTCGAGGTGCGCGAACTCCCACAAGCTCGACGCGGGATCGCGCCCGAGCGGCAGGAGGCCGAGCTGCGGCGACACGCGCAGACCCGCGTAGCGCGGACACGCGGAGCGATCCGCGATCGAGCGCACGGCGTCGTCCCAGCGCGCGCGCGCGTCCGCGCCCGAGCGGCTGCGCTCGTCGATCGTGCGCGCGAACGCGAGGCGCGCCTCGAGTCCCGCGACGAGCCCGCGTTCGGGCGTCGCGAGCCGGTCGAGGCCGAGGAGCAGGTCGACGAGTGCGTCGTGCTGCCATTGATCCTCGGTCGTGGCGAAGGACCAGCCGCCGTTCTCGGTCCGCTGCGCTCCCGGGCGCGAACGCAGAGCTGCGAGCGTCGCTTCGTGCTCCGCGCGGCGGGCCGCGAGCTCCCGCGCGCGGGCGAGCCACGCTTCGTAGCTCGCGACGCGCTCGGGCAGCGCCGGCCACAGCGTCGCCGCGTCGCGTTCGAGGTCGGCGAGCCGCTTCAAGTCGGCGAGGCGGAGGAGCTCGTCGCGCGCCTCGCGCGCCGTGCGTGCGCTCGCGTCGGCGGCGAAGCGCAGCTCGGTCTCACGCGCTCGGCGCACGCTCTCGCTCGCCGCGAACGCGAGCGCTCCCGCGAGCACGAGCGGGACGGCGACGAAACACGCCGCGCTCGCCTTCGGATGGCGCTGCGACCAGCGCACGAAGCGCAGCGCGACCCCCGGCCGCCGCGCCTCGATCGGACGGCGCGCGAGCACGTTCGAGAGGTCGCGCGCGAAGTCCTGCGCCGACGCGTAGCGCCGATCGCGCTCGCGCGCGAGCGCCGTGAGACACACCGTCTCGACGTCCCAAGGAATCGCCGCGTTGCGCGGCCGCAGCGGCTCCAGCGCGCCCGCGAGGATGCGCGCGCGCGTGTCGTCCCACGTCGTCGTCGGGAACGCCGGCGCGAGCGCGAGCAGCTCGTAGAACGTCGCGCCGAGCGAGTACACGTCCGCGCGGCCGTCGAGCTCGCCCGCGCCGCGCACCTGCTCCGGCGACATGTACGGGAGCGAGCCGGGCTGGCTGCCGTGCTTCGTCAGCGGATCCACGGCGTCGGCGCGCGCGAGGCCGAAGTCGAAGAGCATCGCGCGGCCCGTGCGCGTGAGCGCGATGTTCGACGGCTTGACGTCGCGGTGGACGAGGCCGCGGCCGTGCGCGTGCTCGAGCGCTTCCGCGACCTGCCGCGCGACGTGCGTGCACGCGTCGATCCAGCTCGATTCGAAGAGCGCGCCCTCCGCCGGCACGTGCTCCGGCCGCCCGCGCATCGCACGGTCGAGCGCGCGCGCGAGGTCGACGCCGTGCAGCGTCGACGGGTCGCGGCCCGCGAGCTCGCGCAGCACGTCCGCGAGCGTGCAGCCGTCGAAGAGCTCCATCGTGAAGAACGGGATGCCGTGTTCCTCCCCCACCGCGTACACGGGCACGATCCCGGAGTGCTGCAGGCGCGCGACGGCCTCGACTTCGCGGCGAAAGCGCTCGCGCGCTCCGGCAAAGTGGAGCTGATCGGGCCGGATCATCTTGAGCGCGACGCGGCGGCCGAGTGCGAGCTCCTCCGCCTCCCAGATCAGGCCCATTCCGCCTTCGCCGAGGCGCCGGACGAGGCGGAAACCGCCGAGCACCTCGGGCACGTTCGACGCGGAGCCGGAGGGCGAATCACCGAGCAGGCCGAGGCGTGCGAGGCGCGCGAGCTCCTTGCGCACCCGCGCCGCGTGCGCGGGCGACTCCGCGAGCAGCTCGTCGACGCCGCGCGCGCCGTGCGCGGCAAAACGCTCGAGGGCCGAGCAGAGGAGCTCCTCGAAATCGTCGTCGTTCGAATGGGAGGGACCGGACTCCATCGCCTCATCGTGCCGTCGGTGCGCGGCGGATCCCAGCCTGCGCGCGCTCGCACGGGCCCGCCGCCGAACTGCAGAGCGACGTCGCGCCGCGCGCGTGGCGGCGAATCTGGAGAAGATCCGCGGGCCGCGTCGGGCCGCGCCCCGCTAGACTCCGCCGAGTCCGGAGGTCCGCATGCCGTCTCTTCGTCTCTCCTTCGCGCTGGTCGGCGCGAGTCTTCTCTTCGCTCCCTCCTGCGCGTCGCACGCGCCGAAGCCCGCCGCGGCGCCCGCGGTCGAGCTCTCGCCGCTGATCGGCAGGCCGCCGCCGCCGATCGTCGTCGCGAAGTGGGTCCAAGGCGCGCCGCTCGAGCGCTTCGAGCCCGGCAAGGTCTACGTCGTCGACTTCTGGGCGACGTGGTGCGGGCCGTGCAAGGCGGCGATCCCGCACTTGACGCGCCTCGCGAAGGAGCACGCGGGCAAGGTCGAAGTGATCGGCGTCGCGATCTCCGAGAAGCAGAAGGACGAGCACGACACCGCGTACATCGACAAGGTCGCGCAGTTCGTCGCGTCGCAAGGCGAGCGCATGGACTACCGCGTCGCCGTCGACACGCCGACGAAGACGATGCACGCGACGTGGTTCAAGCCGACGGGCACGGGTGGGATCCCGACCGCGTACGTGATCGATCAGAAGGGCAACGTGGCGTGGACCGGCATCGGCGCGCCCAAGGACGTCGAGCGCATCGTCGAGGCCGTGCTCGCCGGCACGTACGACCCGCGGAAGGAAGCCGAGTTCCAAGCGCAGCAAGAGCGCGAAGCGGAGGAGCGCAGCGCGCGTGACATCGCGGCCGCGAAGGCGGAGTCGGGCAAGACGGACGACCGCTATCCCGGCTACCGGGAAGCGATGGAGCGCGGCGACACGGCGGCGGCGCTCGCGTCCTTGAACGCCGCGTTCCGCGCCGATCCGTCGTCGGAGACGAACGGCGCGTACCAGTGGAAGCTCATGGCGCTCCTCCAGGGCAAGGACTCGCGCGCCGCGGTCGAGGAGTACGCGAAGGACCTGCTCGCGCGCTGCCGCGCGAACGACGACGTCGTCGGCTTCGTCTCCGCGATCATCGTGTCGACCGACGAGGAGGTGCGCTTCGATCCGACCGTCGCCTACGACGCGGCCGAGCTCTCCGCGCAGCAGGCGAAGCCCGACTCGCGCTGGCAGCAGTTCGCGCTGTGGCGCCTCGGCTGGGCGAGCTTCCATGCCGGGAAGCGCGAGCAGGCGATCGCGTCGGTCGAGAAGGCGCTCGCGAACGTCGAGCGGCTGAAGGGTGCGCACGACTTCGAGAACCTCGCCGACGAGTGCAACGACGCACTGCGGGTGTTCCGGAAGGCCGCGAAGTAGCGTTCGACCTTCGCCGCGACCGAGCGTCGAGCTCGAATGCGCTCCGCGGAACGCACGACGCCCGCGCGAACTCTCGCGCGGGCGTCGGTTCGATCGAGCGCAGCGCGGATCAGGGCACGAAGCGGATGCCGAGCGCGAAGGCGTCGGCGTCGTCGCTGCTCGAGAAGCCGGCCGTGAAGCCGATGCGCTTCTCGAGGTAGTACGCGCCCTGCAGGTAGACCGTCGTCACGCTGTCGTTGTCGTTCCAGTCGGTGTAGATCGCGCCGGCGCCGAGTTCGCCGCGCTCGCCGAGCGCCGCGCGGATGCCGGCGCGGAGCTCGAGCGCTTCGTCGTTGCCCGAGCCCGGCGCGGACGAATCCGCGTCGAGGAACGCCATGCCGGCGCCGAGGACGAGGTCGACGTTCGTCGCGACCGACGTGCGCAGGCCGAGGCCCGCGTGCCACGTGTTCACGTCGACGTCGTTGCCCGCGACCTCGCCCGAGAGCGCGTCGCGGCTGCCGAACGCGAACCACATGTCGTTCAGCGACACCGACGCGTCGATCGTCAGACCGTCGGGGTCGTCGGAGTAGCCGTCGACGCTCGCCGACAGGTACGCGACGCCGATGTAGGTGTACGGGAGCGCGAGCGCGGGCTCGAACGGCTGCCGCGGATCCTGGTCGAAGGACGCAACCGGCGCGGGTTCCGTCGCCGGAGCCGCGGGAATCGAGAGCGCGAGGAGGAGGATGGAGTCGGTGAGCATGGTTGGACCTCGTTGGGATGGACCGGGTTCAGCTCTTCACGAAGATGCAGCCCGAGGTGAAGAACGCGATCGCCAAGGCGAGCAGCGACGCGACGAAGAACGCGGAGGACTTCCAGGAGCAACAGTCGTTCATGATCGGAGTTCCGTTCTCGATGGGGAGCGCAGGATAGCGCGCCGAGGCTCCGGACGCAGCGCGCGCGGAAGGCCGTACGCGAGGCTGACAGGGCGGTCGCGCGCTCCTGCCGCGCCGGCGCGTCGCGACTACGGAGCCAGAGCACTTCTTCACCAGATCGCCCGTCGCTCCCTCATGCATCGCTCGCAGGAGCAACGCGACTCGCTATCTGGTGAAGAAGTGCTCTGGCTCCGTCATTCGGACGGCGATCGCTCACACCCCGTTCAACACCGCGCGCGAGATCACGATGCGCTGGACGTCCGTCGCGCCTTCGTAGATCTCGGTGATGCGCGCGTCGCGGAAGAGGCGCTCCACGTGGAAGTGGTCCGTGTACCCCGCGCCGCCGTGGATCTGCAGGCACTCGTCCGCGCAGTAGTTCGCCGTCTGCGACGCGAAGAGCTTCGCTTCGGCGGCCTGCTGCGAGCACCGCTCCTTGCGATCGCGCATCCACGCGGCCTTGTGGACGAGCATCCGCGCGGCGTCGAGGCGCGTCTGCATGTCGGCGAGCTTCCACTGGATCGCCTGGAAGTTCGCGATCGGCTGCCCGAACTGCTCGCGCTCCTTCGAATACTTGACCGAGGCCTCGATGCACGCCTTCGCGATGCCGAGCGACTGCGCCGCGATGCCGATGCGGCCGCCGTCGAGCGTGTCCATCGCGATCGTGAAGCCGTCGTTGAGCTTGCCGAGCAACGCGCTCTTCGGCACGCGCACGTTCTCGAAGAGGATCTCGGTCGTCGAGCTGCCGCGGATGCCGCACTTCTTCTCGTGCTTGCCGACGGAAAGGCCCGGCGTGTCCTTGGGCACGATGAACGCACTGACGCCCTTCGCGCGCGACTCGAGCGTGCCCGTGCGCGCGTAGACGAGCATCACTCCGCAGAGCCCGCCGTTCGTCACCCACACCTTCGTTCCGTTGATCACGAACGAGTCGCCGTCCTCCTTCGCGCTCGTCCGCAACGAGCCCGCGTCCGAGCCCGCGTTCGGCTCGGTGAGGCAGTACGCGCCGATGATCTCGCCCGTCGCGAGCTTCGGCAACCACGCCTGCTTCTGCGCCTCGGTGCCCCACTTGTTGATGGGCGCTCCGAGCAGGCTGTTGTGCACCGAGAGCGTGACGCCCGTCGACGCGCATGCGCGGTTGATCTCCTCCAGCACGAGCGACAGCTCGACGTTGCCGAGCCCGGCGCCGCCGTAGGCCTCGGGAACCGTCAATCCCCAGAGCCCGAGCTCGCGCATCTTCACGAACACGTCGGGGTCGATCGATTCCTGCCGGTCGAACTTCGTCGCGCGCGGGAGGAGCTCCGCATCGGCGAAGCTCTGGGCCATGTCGCGAATGAGCGTCTGCTGCTCGGTGAGCTGGAAATCCATGGAGCGCGCTTTCAGTTCGTGGCGTAGTCGTAGAAGCCCTTGCCGCTCTTCCGGCCGAGACGCCCGGCGGCGACCATGCGGCGGAGGAGCGGGCACGGACGGTACTTGTCGTCGCCGAGCCCGGTGTGGAGCACGGTGAGGATGTCGAGGCACACGTCGAGGCCGATCAGGTCGGCGAGTGCGAGCGGCCCCATCGGGTGGTTCATGCCGAGCTTCATCACCGTGTCGATCGACTCGCGCGTCGCGACGCCTTCCATCAGGCAGAACGCGGCCTCGTTGATCATCGGCATGAGCACGCGGTTGCTGACGAAGCCCGGGTAGTCGTTCGCGGCCGCCGGCACCTTGTCGAGCGCTTCGCAGCACGCGGTGACGCGCGCGGTGGTCTCGTCGCTCGTCTCCTGGCCGCGGATGACCTCGACGAGCTTCATCAGCGGCACCGGGTTCATGAAGTGCATCCCGATGACGCGGTCCGCGCGCTTCGTGAACGCGGCGATCTGCGTGATCGAGATCGAGCTCGTGTTCGTTGCGAGGATCGTCTCGGCCGGGCACTGGAGGTCGAGCTGCGAGAAGACGGCCTTCTTGACCTCGAGCTTCTCGACGACCGCTTCGACGACGAGCGGCACGTTCGTGATCGACTTCAGGTCCGTCGACGCCGTGATGCGCGCGGAGATCGCCTTCGCGTCGGCCTCGGCGAGGTTCCCCTTCTTCACGATGCGCGCGAGCGAGCCCTCGATCGCGGCGACGCCCTTCTTCAAGCCCTCGGGGTTCACGTCGACGAGCTGGACCTGCGAACCGAACGTGGCGAACGTCTGGGCGATGCCGTTGCCCATCGTGCCCGCGCCGACGACGGCGACTCGATCGTAGAAGGGCTTCTTCATGGTGTGCGGTGAGGTTTCGTGCTGGAGCGCGACGCGTGCGCCGCGCGAGGACTGGGTTCGAGATCGAGCGCGCTCGGGGTGTGCTCCGCGAGCGCGCTCGGGGTGTGCGTGAGGACGTACGCGCTCAGACGCGCTCGACCGCGACGGAGACGGCGTTGCCGCCGCCGAGGCACAAGGACGCCATGCCGTTCTTCGCGTCGTTCTGTTCCATCGCGTGGAGCAGCGTGACGAGGATGCGCGCGCCGGACGCGCCGATCGGGTGGCCGAGGCCGACCGCGCCGCCGTTGACGTTGACCTTCTTCGGGTCGAGGTCGAGGACGCGCGTCAGCGCGATCGCGGCGGCGGAGAACGCCTCGTTGATCTCGTGCAGGTCGAAGTCGCGCGGCTTCTTCCCGAGCTTCGCCGCGCAGTTCTGGATCGAGATCTCCGGCGCCATCATCACCCACTCGGGCGCGCAGCCGCCGGACGCGTAGGCCGTGATCTTCGCGAGCGGCTTCAAGCCGAGCGCCTTCGCCTTGTCCGCGCTCATGACGACGAGCGCCGCGGCGCCGTCGTTGATCGAGCTCGCGTTCGCGGCGGTGACGGTGCCGTCCTTGACGAACGCGGGGTTCAGCTTGGCAATCGAGTCGGCCGTCGTGTCGCCGCGGATCGTCTCGTCCGTCTCGAAGCGCACCGGGTCGCCCTTGCGCTGCGGGATCGAGACCGTGAACTTCTCCTTCGACAGCCTGCCCGCCGCCGTCGCGGCCGCGGCCTTCTGGTGCGAGTTCGCGGCGAACTCGTCCTGCTGGCGGCGCGTGATCTCGTACTTCTTCGCGACGAGCTCGGCGGTGTTGCCCATGTGGAAGTCGTTGTAGACGTCCCACAGCCCGTCCCAAACCATCGAGTCGATCAGCTTGCCGTGGCCGAGCCGCACGCCGGCGCGCGCTTCGGGGAGCAGGTACGGCGCGTTCGTCATGCTCTCCTGTCCGCCCGCGACCGCGACGTCGATGTCGCCCGCGCGGATCGCCTGCGCGGCGAGCATCACGGACTTGAGGCCCGAACCGCACACCTTGTTCACGGTGAAGCTCGGCACCGTGTTCGGGATCCCCGCCTTGATCGCGGCCTGGCGCGCGGGGTTCTGCCCGATGCCGGCGGCCAGGACGTTGCCGAAGATGACCTCCTGCACTTCGCTCGCGGCGAGGTTCGCGCGCTTCAACGCCTCCTGGATCGCGAGCGCGCCGAGCTGCGGCGCGGTGAACCCGGCGAGTCCCCCTTGGAACTTGGCGATCGGGGTGCGGCAGGCGCTGACGATGACGACGTCCTTCATGGCGATGACCTCGGTGAGGGTGTGCGGGACGGGAACGAGGGCGAACAGGATAAGGAAGGAGCGCGCGGGGGCCTAGCCCGGCGCGGCCCGATCCGGCCCATTCCGGGCTCCCCCACGGGATTCCGCGCTGGGGAACGACTCCAGCCCCGCCGGGTCCGCCCGTTTCGTCAATCGAGTTCGGAGACGGGCGGATGGAGCTCGACCGCCGCGCTCCCCCGCGCCGCCTTGAGCGCGAGCTTCTTCACGCGCCACGTCGCGAGCATCGAGACCAGGATCGCGGCCGCGAAGAGGTAGATCCCGACGCGCGCGCGCACGTCGGCGACCATGCCGAGCTTCCCGGCGACGACGAGGATCGCGACCGCGAACACGTCGAGCATCGACCAGCGACCGACCTGCTCGAGCCGGCGCAGGAGGCCGAAGCGCTGCTCGTGCGTGAACTTCCCCCACCACAAGGTCGCGAGCACGCCGAGCTTCGCGATCGGGAACACGATCGAGAAGAGCAGGATCACGAACCCGAGCAGGTACTCGTTCGCGTCGAACAGGTTCGCGACGCCGGTGACGACGGAATAGTTGCTCTCCCAGAAGACGAACTTCTCGACGTCGAGGATCGGGAGCGTGAGCCCGAGCACGAGCGTCGCCGCCGCGACGACGAGCAGCGGTGTGACGTCGAACGTCCGCTTGAAGTGCGTGCGCAGCGCGTCCGGTGCGTCGTCCACGCGCGCCATCCTCCATCGCGCGCGGCCCGAGGCAAGGTTCGATCCGCTTCCCCGCGCGTGCCCGCTCCACCCGCCGCCGCATCGGATACGCTCGGGGGAAGAAGGAACCCCGTGTCCATGCGCGCCCCCCACCTCCTCGCGGCCCTCGTGCTCGCGCTCCCCGCGTCCGCCGGCTGGCCGGCGAACTTCTATCCCTCGAACGTCGCGAGCGGCTGGGTGCAGCCGGTCGGGCTCACCTTCGCCGCGGACGGACGCATGCTCGTCTGGGAGAAGTCGGGCCGCGTGTGGCTCGTCGAGAACGGAGTGAAGAGCGCGACGCCGCTGCTCGACCTGCACGAGGAGGTCGGCGACTGGCGCGACTACGGCATGCTCGGGTTCACGCTCGACCCGGACTTCCTCTCCAACGGCTACATCTACTGCGCCTACGTCGTCGACTGGCACCACGCGCGCTGGTTCGGCACGCCGACCTACGACCCGAACACGAACGAGTACTTCCACGACACGATCGGCCGCGTCACGCGCTACCAGTGCAACTCGAGCGACGGCTTTCGCTCGGTGAACTACGCGTCGCGCACGATCTTGATCGGTGAATCGCTCTCGACGGGCGTGCCGATCTGCCACCAATCGCACGGGATCGGCTCGCTCGTGTTCGGTGCGGACGGGACGCTGCTGCTCTCCTGCGGCGACGCCGCGAGCTACGACGAGGTCGACGCCGGACAGAACACCGCGGGCAGCAGCAACACCGCGTTCGCGGACGGGATCCTGCAGTCGAAGGAGCGCATCGGCGCGTTCCGCGCGCAGCTCGTCGACTCGCACGACGGCAAGCTCCTGCGCTTCGACCCCGCGACGGGGAACGGCGTCGCGAGCAATCCGTTCTACGACGCCGCGTTCCCGCGCGCGCCGCGCTCGCGCGTGTGGGCGCTCGGCCTGCGCAACCCGTGTCGCGCGCTGCGCGTGCCCGGCACGGGCGTGAGCGATCCCGCGGCCGCGAACCCCGGCACGTTCCTGATCGGCGACGTCGGCTGGAACACGCGCGAGGAGTTCATGACGTGCAGCGCGCCCGGCCAGAACTTCGGCTGGCCGCTCTACGAGGGCCTCACGCAGACCGGCGGCTACACGACGGCGCTCGTCGAGAACCAGGACGCGCCGAACCCGCTCGCGGGCGGATCGTGCGGAGCGTTCTTCAAGTTCCAGAACTTGCTCGTGCAGGAGACGCTCGGGACGCCGTCGTGGCCGAACCCGTGCAACTCGAGCGTGCAGATCCCGAGCTCGATCCCGCGCTTCGTGCACACGCGGCCGTGGGTCGAGTACGGGCACGGCGGCTCCGCGAACACGGGCACGTTCTCCGGCACGACCGCGACGGTGACGAGCCTCTCGAGCCCGAGCTCGCCGATCACGGGCTTCCAGTTCGGCGGAAACTGCGCGATCGGCGGCGCGTGGTACTCGGGCACGAGCTACCCCGCGACGTGGCGGGATTCGCTCTTCGTCACGGACTACGTCGCGGGCTGGGTGCACTCGGTCGCGTTCGACGCGAACCTGCGGCCGACCGCCGTGCGCGCGTTCGGCACGAACCTGACCGCGGGCGCGCCCGTCGCGATGGCCGCGGATCCGATCTCGGGCGATCTCTTCTTCATCGACTACACCGGGAGCGGCGGCCAAGGCGCCGTGAAGCGCCTCGAGTACGTCGTGAACACGCCGCCGATCGTCGTCGCGACGCCGGCGGTGAGCTTCGGTCCGTCGCCGCTCGCGATCTCGTTCTCGAGCGCGGGCACGCACGATCCGGAGAACCAGGCGCTCACGTACCTCTGGACGTTCCAGGACGGGACGACGAGCACGCTCCAGAATCCCACGCACGTGTTCGATCGCTTCGACGACGTCACGGCCGCGGGATCGGTGATCTCGCGCGTCTCGCAGCTCTCGCCGCCGGGTCCGCAAGGCGGCGGCAGCCACGATCCGAACGTGATCAAGGACGGCGTGTTCCCGCCCGTCGGCGGCATGGACGACCTCGCGCAGTTCGACACGTACCACGCGGGCGCGCAGGGGACGGACGACTGGATCGGCTACTCGTTCACGAGCACGCGCACGTTCGAACGCCTCGTGTTCCAGGAAGGGAAGCACTTCACCGACGGCGGTTGGTGGGACACGCTCGGCGTCGAGGTGTTCTCCGGCGGCACGTGGACGCCGGTGAGCGGACTCACGATCACGCCGGCGTATCCGGGGAACAACGGTGCGAACTTCGAGACGTTCACGCTCGACTTCGCGCCGCAATCGGGCACGCAGATCCGCCTGCGCGGCGATCCGGGCGGCAGCTCGAGCTTCATGAGCGTCGGCGAACTGCGCGCCTACGTGCGTGCGACGCCCGCGACGGGCCCGCTCCGCCGCAACGTCACGCTGCGCGCCACGGACCCGTACGGTGCGAGCACGACGACGACGATCCTCGTCTCGATCGACAACACGCCGCCGCAGGTGACGATCGCGAGCCCGATCGACGGCGGGCTCTACCCGCTCGACGCGCCGAGCACGATCGACCTCGTCGCCTCGGTCTCCGACGCCGAATCACCCGCGTCGCAGATCTTCGCGACGTGGCAGACGATCCTGCATCACGACGAGCACGTCCATCCCGAGATCGGCGACCCCGAACTCGTCACGACGGCGCTCATCGACCCGCTCGGCTGCGACGGACACCTCTACTTCTACGAGTTCCACTTCGTCGCGCAGGATCCGGGCGGGCTCACGACCGAGGTCTCGCACTACCTCTATCCGAACTGCTGCGCGTCGGACGGCGCGCCGAACTACTGCCTCTTCTGCAACGGTGACGGAGCTTCGACTCCGTGTCCGTGCGGCGACGCGGGGCTCACGGGCAACGGCTGTCCGAACTCCGTGCACGCGGAGGGCGGACACCTCGGCGCGCTCGGGCTCGCGCAGGTCTCGAACGACTCGCTCGTGCTCGACGCGAACCACCTCCCGACGTCGACGGCGCTCTTCTTCCAGGGCACGGACCCGGAGAACGGCGGCGCGGGAACGGTGCTCGGCGACGGGCTCCTGTGCGTCGGCGGTTCCCTGATCCGACTGCGCACGAAGCCGATCTCCGCGAGCGGCGTGAGCTTCCCCGAGCCCGGCGATCCGAGCGTCTCCGTGCGCGGCCTCGTGCCCGCCGCGGGCGCGACGCGCAACTACCAGCTCTGGTACCGCAACGCGGCGAGTTGGTGCACGCCCGCGACGTTCAACACGACGAACGCGGTGCGCGTGCTCTGGGTCCCGTGAGCGCCCCGAGCGCGGCGGGCACGACGCCGAGCCGCGCCGCCGCGCCGCGCGAGGACACCGCCGAAAACGCCGCGAGGCGCCGTTCGATCCGGCGCCTCGCTTCGTTGCGTGTGTCGCGCGCGGAGTCGTGCTCCGCTCGCGATCACCAGGTGATGATGAAGCCGTTCGTGACGTTGAACGTCTCCGGCGGGCAGAACGTCGACGCCGCGTTGCGATAGTACGTCTGGTAGTACGCGACGAGCCCGCTGCCGATCGGCGTCGCACCGCGGACCGACACCGCCGTCTGCGCGCCCGTCGGGTAGCTGCACGCGCCCGCGACGCTCGTCAGCGTGCCGAGACGGATCAGCGAACCGTCGACGCAGCGCACGCCGTCGCCGAACGAGATGCCGCCGCTCGCATTCGCGTCGCCCTTGAGGAAGATCGCGCTCGCCGTCGTCGGCATCAGCGTCGCGTTCAGGTGGATCGTGTCGACCGGATCCGTCTGACCCGTGACCGCGAGCAGCGCGCCCGCCGCGTTCGTCGAGTTCGCGCAGCCGTGACCGATGTCGCCGGCGTTGTCGCACGGGCAGGGCTGGAAGAAGATGTCCTGCTGGTCGCCCGCGCAGAACGCCTGACCGACGAAGTTCTCGCACTCGTCCGGCACGGCGTTGCCGTTGTTGTCGACGCTCGTGCCCGACGCGATGTCGCACACGTCGCGCACGCCGTTGCCGTTGCAGTCCGGCGCGCCGGTGCAGTTGTTCTGCACCGAGATCGTCAGGCGGTAGTTCTGCGTCGTCGAGGGCGTGTTGACCTCGGAGACGCGGATGTACACGACGCCCGCCACGACGCTGATGTTCGAGCACGTCTCCGCCGTGCCCGCGGGCTGCGTCGGCGCGGTCGCGAGCACCGTCGTGCCGTTCGACGCGAGGAGCTCGAGCTTGAGGTCCGCCGCGGTCAGGCTGTTCGTGGACGTGTTCGCCTGCGTGCAGTTCGGGTTCGAGCCGGTCTGCTGCGTGTTGTCGTAGGTGAGACCGAGCGGCGTCAGCGTCACGCTGACGTTCGAGCTCGCGGTCACGGTGAACTTCCAGTAGTCGAGCTCCGCGTCCGCGTCGATCGAGCAGATCGAGCTGCTCGCCGGGTTCGAACCCGTCGGCGGGTTCGGAAGGGTGCAGGAGTTCGAGAGCGTCGTGCCCGACGCGATCGTGCCGAGGTCGTTCGCCGTCGCTGCGGTGTTGTCCGCCTCGAACGGATCGCCGTACAGGCGTTGGCACGCGCGGATGTCGTCGTGCTGCGGACCGTCGAACGACGTGTCGAGGAACGGCTCCATCAGCTGGTTCGAATTGTTGGAGCAGATGTGGTCGATGCCGAACGCGTGTCCGAGCTCGTGGGTGAACGTGTTGCGGAAGAACCGGTGCTGGTTCGTCGAGGAGCCCCAGCTCTCGGCGCTGTCGATGACCATGTCGCCGCCGCTCGGGAACTCCGTGTACGCGAGCACGCCGTTCAGGCCGTCGATCGCGTGCATCGAGATGCGGATGTCGCCGCGCGCGCCCGCGGACCCCGAGGCGCCCCACGCCGCGCCGTCGTCCCAGTCCTGGCCGGCGACCGTGACGCGCGTGAAGGTGAGGCCGGTGAGCTGCTGCCAGCGGTCGAAGGACGCCTGGATACGGGCGATCCACGTCGCGCGACCGCCCGAGCTCGCGAACTTGGAGTCCATCTGCGCGAACAGGTTGTTCGGCGCCGTCGCCTCGCCGATCCCGCCGGGGATGCTCACGCCGTCCGGGCAGAGGCTCCAGGTCAGGGCCCGGGGGGAGCCCTGGGCGCCGGACCAACGCGACCCGACGTAGTAGCTCGTCCCGTTCAGCAGCTGGACGTTGTTCACCATCTGGTCGACGTAGGTCGGATCCGAGCCGTGCGCGAAGCAGACCGTGATCGGCCCGTGCGCGAACTGGAGAGGCACGAGCTCGGGGGTCGGAGCCAGGTCGACGGTCTGGGCCGGGACGGCGGTCTGGAGACCGGCGACGGCGGCGAGACCGAGCAGGGCGCGGCGGAGCACGGAGTTGAGCGGGGTCGAGTTCATCATGTTCACTGGGGGACGAAACGCGGACAGGGCGGGCCTACCCCACCCCAACCTTGGACGTACGAAGAGGCCCTCGGGGTTCCCCCCAGTCTGCCGTCCTCCCCCGAAGCCTACCTTTCCTGGGAACGGGCGGCCTGGGATCGGCGTCGTCCCGGCCCGACCTCCCTCCCGTCCACGGTCGAGGCACACGGGCCTCCGCGGCTCGACCGCCGCGCCGAGAAGGGGGGTGCGCGCCGGCCCGGCCCGCCCAGCGCCTTGCATTGGGCTTCTGGATTCTCTATCCCCCACGCCTCGGGTGTCGCATCGGTGCGGCACCCGTCCGAGGGGTGCAGGGAGCCGAGGGGACGGTCGGGAACCGGGTGGACGAGCTGGAGCTGGTGCAGGGGTTGCGCGAGCGGCGTGAGGACGTCCTCGCGGTGTTCCTCGAGCGGTACCGACCGCTCTTCTACCACTGCATCACGCACTTCGAGTCCGACCACTCGGCGCGCGAGGACCTCTACCAAGAGGTGGTGCTCTATGTCCTCGAGCGCCTCGACAAGGACCGGTTCGATTCGACCAAGGGGTCCTTCGGCACCTGGCTCTACCGCGTCGCGTGGTGCCGCTGCGTCGACCTGAAGCGCAAGCAGGGCGCCCGCAGGAACCCGCGCCTGACGACGGTGGGCGAGAAGCTCCCCGAGCGCATCGACCCGACGCCGACCCCGCGCGACCAGGCCGCCGAGGGCGAGATCAGCGACCTCGTCCGCCGCGGCATGGCGACGCTCGACGCGGAGGAACGCGCGCTCCTCGAGCTGCGGTTCGTCGACGACCGCACCATCGGCGAGATCAGCGACGAGCTGTCGATCTCGCTCGAGCAGACCAAGTACCGATTGAAGCGCGCGTCGACGAGCCTGCGCCGCGTGCTGCTCAACGAGCTCGCGCTCGAGGAGGCCGCGGATGAGCGCTGAATCCTTCGAAAAACACGAGCCGAAGGCACCGCTCGCGGGCGCGCGTTCGGATTCGAAGCTGGATATGACGACCGCGCCGCAAGGTCCCCGCTTCGGGTTCGACGACCTCGACCACCCCGAGCGGTCCCTCGAAGCCCTGGCGCACTGGGACGAGCTCGAGCCCGAACTCCTGAACGCGCTCGAATCGCACCCCCACCACGGCCCCCGCCTCGAAACCCTCCGCCACGCCGAACGTTGGCTCAGCGATGGAGGTCTGCGCTCCGGCGCGGACGCCTCGCCGGCCTTCGCGAGCTCTCGACGCCAGCCTGCGCTGGACCCCTGCCCGAGCTCCGAGGACCTGTACGACTTCGGCCGCGGCCCGGGCTTCGCCCAGCTCGACCCGCACCGTCGAGCGCGCATCGAGAGGCACGTCCAGGCCTGTGACGCGTGCCAGGGCCTCGTTTCGACCCTTGCGGCCCCGCCGCCGGTTCCGCTCGACTTCTCCCCCCTCGACGTGGAGCGCTCGCCCGAGCCTCCCGCCCGCGAGCGCACCGAGGCGATCCCCACGGTCCATGTCCACCCGGCCCGGCAGGCTGCTCCAGGCGGCCTGCCGGGCCCTCTTCCCACGCTCGAGGAGATCGCCGGCGAGACGTCGGCTCCGCTCCCCTCGATCGCCGCCGCGCGCGCGCGCCGCAACCTGCGGATCGTGCGCCGCGTCGCGATCGCGGCGAGCGTGCTCCTCGTCGCGGGCGTCGCGTTCCTCGCGACGCGCGAAGCCGACGCGCGCGGTCCGCGGCCGAGTCCGCTCCTGCGCGGCCGGTCGCTCGAGAACCTCGTCGCGCCGCGCGGGCGCGTGCTCGCCGCGAGCCCCGACGTCGCGGAGCACTTCCCCGCGCTCGGTCGCGGGCTCGCGTTCGAGGTGACCCCGGTCGCCGACGCGACGCAGTACCGAGTCGAGCTGACGCGCGCCGGCTCCGATCCGTTCACGCGCGGCGAGCGCGTCGCGGAGCGCACGGACGTCGCGCCCGTCGTCGTGGTCGACGGCCCGATCCCGGTCGGGCGCTACACCTGGGACGCGTGGGCGCTCGTGAACGGTGTCGAAACGCATCTCGGCTCGCGCGATTTCGACGTCGTCGAAGCGCGTGAGCTCGCCGAGTCGCTCTCCGCGCTCGGCGCCGTGTCGGACGAAACCGAACGCACGCTGCGCGCGCTCGAGCTCCTCGACCGCGCCGGGTTCGAGGCCGACGCGCGCGCGCTCGCGCGCACGCTGCCCGCGGGTGAGTTGCGCGAGCGCTGGCTCGCGCCCATCCCGGCCCGCTGAGGCGCCGCGCGCGCTCGCTGCGCCGCAGGTCGTCCATGCGCTTCTTCCGCTTCCTCCCGGTCGTGATCGGAGCCGCGCTCGCCGCGTGGGCGCTCGGCCGCGGGTTCTGGCGCGCGCCCGCGCCCGCGAGAACGAACGCGAGCACCGTCCACGCGAGCGCCGCGCGCCGCGCCGGCGCGCTCGAGGCGTTCCGCGACGCGCTCGAACGCTGGCGCGGCGGCGACGCGGAGGCGGAACGCGAGCTCGACGCGCTCGCCGACGAGCTCGCGGGCCTCGGTCGCGAGGACGCGCGCGCCGTGCTCGCGCACTACCGTTCGCTCGGCGTCGCCGGGCGCGCCGCGGGTCTCGCGCTCGATCGCAGACACGCGGAGCTCTGGCAGCGCGTCGCGGAGCTCGCCGACGAGGACCTCGCGCCCGACGAATGGAACGTGGAGCGCGCGGACGTGCTCCACGCGCTCGATCGGCTCGTCGACGACGCGCGCGGCGGTCCCGACGCCGTCCCGCTCGCGCGCGCGTTGTCGCTGCGCGCGCGCCTCCTCGTCGCGCGCGCCGAGGTCGCGGGCGACGACGCCCTGCGGCCCGACGAGCGCGAGAAGACGCTCGACGCCGCGCGCGACGACGCGGCCGAGGCGCGCCGCGCGTTCGAACGCTCTGGGCTGCGCACGCCGACGCTGGAACCGCTCTGGATCGAGGGCCGCGCGGACGCGGCGTCGGGGCGCACGGCGCGCGCGCTCGAACGGTTCGAGACGGGCCTCGCGCTCGCGCGCGAACTCGAGAACGCGGACTTCGAGCGCCACTTCCTCGACGCGCAGATCGAGCTCGCGCTCGACGGCGGCGCGTTCGAGCACGCGGCGCGGCTGCTCCAAGAGCTCGCGCGCGTCGTGGGCGAGCCCGGCGACTGGTCGATCGTGCGGACGCAGTCCGACCTCCTGCTCGCGAAGGACCAGCCGCGGCGCGCGGTCGAGTTGCTCGAACAGCACCCGCCCAACGAGCTCCGTCAGCGCTGGAACTGGCGCCTTCGACTCGCGAACGCGCTGCGGCGCGACGACCGGCTCGAAGAGGCCGCGGCCTGGCTCGACGCCGGGCGCGCGGCGGGCGAGAGCGTCGGCGACGACCGCGAGGACCTCGCGGAGCTCGCGCTCGGGCGCGCGTCGATCGAGCTCTCGCGCGGCGCGCACGAGCGCGCGCTCGCGGCGGTCGAAGCGGTGCTCGCGCAGGAACGTCTGCCCGCGAAGGACCGGTGGAGCGCGACGTGGCTCGCCGCGGAGTGCGAGCTGCGGCTCGACCGCCCCGCGAAGGCGTTCGCACGGCTCGCGCCGCTCGTCGGCGAGGCGGACGTCGAGCAGGAACGCGAGCAACGCGCCGTCGTCGGCCGCGACGTCGATGCGAACGCATTCGGCGAGCGCCTCGGGCTGCACGCCGTCGCGCTCTTCGCGGAAGCGTGCCTGCGCACGGAGCGCGCGCTCGACGCCGCCGTCGCGATCGAGCGCGGACAAGGACAGCTCCTGCGCGGACTCGAAGACGACGGCACGGCGCCGCTCGTGCGCAAGGACGACGTCGCGAGCTGGGCGCGCGCGTTCGAAGGCGGCCTCGTCACGTGGGTCGTCGGCGCGGACTCGAGCGCGGTCGTGTGGATCGGCGCGCGCACGAGCGCGGACGGCGCGAGGCCTGCGAACGGCACGAGTGGAACGAGCGAACGAAACGGCACGAGTGGCGCGAACGCGCAGGACGGCGTGGACACGAGCGCGAACGCGTCGAACGGCGGGCTCGACGTCGTCGCGCTCGGCGCGCGCATCCCGCGCGGCCGGCGCGCGGTCGAGGACGCGGTGCGGCGTCTGCGCGAGGCGATCACGAGCGGCGACGAAGCGCGCGCCGACGCGCTCGGGAGCGCGCTGCAGGACGAGCTCGTCCCCGCACCCGTCGCCCAAGCGCTCCTCGCCGCGCGCGGGCGCGTGCTCTGTCTCACGCACGGACCGATCGAACGGCTCGCGCTCGAGCGGCTGCCGCTCTTCGCGGGCGCGGAGCGCGTCCCCGTCGCGCTCCCTTCGCTCCCCGCGGGTCCCGCACCGCGCGCGGAGGACGCGCCGCGCTTCAGCACGCTCGCGTGGACGCTCGCGGGCGCGCCGCTCGATTCCGCGGGGCGCGAGCTCCTGCCCGGCGCGCGCGAGGAACTCGACGCGCTCACGGCGCTGCACGGCGGGAGCACGCTCGCGCTCGGCGCGGAGTTCACGCGCGCGGCGCTCGAGAGCGCGGCGACGTCGGGGCGCGCGCTCCACGTCGCGACGCACCTCGTGCGCGGCGACTGCGGCGCGCTCGGCTCGTACGCGCCGGTCGGGCTCGAGCTCGCGAACGGCGACGCGTTCTGCGCGCGCGAGCTCGCGCGGATCGCGCGGCCGATGCCGCTCGTGTTCTTGTCGGCGTGCGAAACGGGCGGCGGGACGTTCGTCGACGCGCAGGGACTGCACGGCGTCGCGCTCGCGTTCCTCGCGACGGGCACGCGCGACCTCGTCGTGACGCTGTGGCCCGTCGAAGACGCCGCGGCGCGCGACTTCGCGCTCTTCTTCCACGCAGAGCTCGCGCAAGGCGCGCCGCCGAGCACGTGCGCCGCGCGCGCGCGGGCGAAGCTGCGCGAGCAGGGTTGGAAGAGCTCGGAGTGGGCCGCGTTCCGGGCGTTGGGACGCGACTAGGGCACCGCCGAACGGGCGCCTCGAGGAGGCCGGGATCGCGGTGGCGATCCGGAACCGCGCCGCTACCAGACCACCCGCACGCCGTTCGTCGTGTTCGCGGTGCCGCCGGTCGGTGCGGCGCAGAACGCGGCGTCGGCGTCGCGGTAGTAAGCCTGGTAATAGCGCACGTCGCCGGGAGCGAGCGGGTCGCCGCGCTGCGCCGAGCGATCACGCAGGGTCGGATCGCCAGGACCGGGGACGACGATCGAGCCGTTGGACGCCGTGCGTGTGAAGAGGCGCACGAGTTGGCCGCCAAGACACAGGAGCCCGTCGCCGAATGGTGTCCGCGTTTGGACGGCTTCCGTCGCCTGAAGCACGATCGTCGCGGAGTTCGCGGGCTGATTCATCGTGGTCAGTGCGAGCGTGTCGTTGCCCGGCAGACCGGATGGAGTGAGTCGCGCACCCGAGGGCTGCACCGAGTTCGCGCAGCCGTTGCCGCGGGCGCCCGTGTTGCCGCAGGGACAGGTGGCGACGGTGCCGTCGCCGAAGCACATCGTGTCGACGGGTTCTGAGCAGGTCCGCAGGGCGCCGATGCGGTAGGACTCGATGCCGGCGACTCGATTGAAGTGACCCGTGAAATAGAGAGACGGGCCCCCGCCGTGGCCGTCGTCGTATGTGGCACACTTGAACACGCTCCCCGAGACCTCGCTCAGGAACGGTCGCCAGGACTGTCCGTTCCAAGCATAGGCGACGGGTGGAGTGAAGTAGTTCGTCACGAGCAGCAGAGGACCCTCATCACTGCTCCAACTGAACATCTTGTAGAGGCTGTTGGGCGCCGTCGACCACGTTCCAACTCCCTGCCAAGACTGGCCATTCCAGCGCACGATGGGATTGGGCCCCACACTCATGGCGTAGAGCGCGGGTCCTGTACCGTCATCGTGAACGACGAGCGATGTCGTCCTGATGTTGTCTGCTGGTGTGCCTACAGGAGCCCAGCTGGTGCCATTCCAGCGCGCGATATGGTCGGCCGACACTCCGCCGATCTGTGTGAAGTCGCCCGCCGCGTAGAGGGCCGAGCCGCTCCCGTCATCCCACACGGTGAGAGTCCTGACTATGCTGTCTGCGCCGCCATTTCCAAATGTCGTCCACCCAGCACCCTGCCGATAGCGTGAAATACCGTATTGGCCATTGATCTGATTGATTGCCCCTACAACGTAGAGCGCGGGGCCGCTTCCGTCATCGAAGACCTCCATGTCCCAGACGTGAGCTCCTGGTGACGGGCCGAACCCCGGGATTGCGGACCAGCTCGTGCCATTCCACGAGGCGAGGTTCATGTAGGTCCAACCAGGGACTCCAGGCAATTGAAGGCTGAACTCCCCACCAGCATAGAGCTTCTCCCCCGTGCCGTCGTCGAAAAACGCAAGCGCGGCGACCCAATCGCCGCTTTGTCCCGGTCCATTGGCAAATCCGCTCCAACTCGTTCCGTTCCACTTGCCAACGCGTTTTGCGTTGAATCCATTGAACTCCCCAGCCACGTAGAGTTCGGGACCGTTGCCGACGTCGTGCACGACCATGTCCCAGAATTCGTCCCCTCCAGGCAGTCCGTTTGCAAACGGAAACTGAGACGAATAGTTCATGCACTGCGCCTGTGCCCTGCTGGCCACCGGCACGAAGCCGATCAGCCCCAGGACCACGATTGCGAGCCGAGTACCGATCGAGTTCATGGAGTCGAACATGTGTGCTTACCCTGCTGGGTGATTCGGGTCATCGACGGACTCACTGGCTGTACAAGCGCATCCCACACAGTGAATCGCCTACTACCAACTGCTTGTTGCCTGCCGCATCCACGCGCACGGTCACACCCAGCGCCAGCCCGGGCGTGTCGAGCACCACATCAGTCGTGGGGAGGGTGGGATTGGAGATGTTGATCACGAAGACCCCTCCGCGCCCGGTGGCACAGTAGGCCCAGTCGCCGTCGATCTCGATGTCGACGAAGTTCACGTAGCTCCCGTCCATTGGGTCTCGCGGCAGATCCACGTGGCCGACTGGCCGAAGCGTCGGGGTCCAAGACGACATCTGAGGCGGTCGATAGGGATTGGAAGCCGGAGGGTACAACTGGTTCGTGCCTGCGGGTCCGCCCGAGATATCGTGCACCCACAAGTGTCCGTACATGTCACCGACGAAGGCAAACGTCTTCCCCGCGAAGGGCGAAGGCGACACGTAAGTCTTCGTTCGAACGCACCAGGTGTAACCTTCGACTCCTGGCGGTCCAAGGAGCACCCGCAAGAGCTGGGCGGGAGGCAACGGCGTCCCTGGCGTGCTTTCCGCTGCATCGGTGACGTCGAATACTACGGCCATGGGAGATCCGAAGTCCTGCTCCCATTGACAGGCTGGACTCTGACTGATTGGAGGATTCGTTATTGGTGTCTGCGGGTTAGGATGCGCAGCCACGAACCCTGTCGTGATGAGGGCAATCCAGCGCGCAGCGCCTTGATCGTCGGTGACGCGCGCGACGGTCCCGCGGGACTGCGGTAGAAGCTTCACTTTGTGACCGGGATCGCCGCAGGGAACCCACTGCACGCACGGATCGAGTTGCGGACCTGGATCCTCGAACTCAATATGGGTCAGCGGTTCATCGAAGGGAGGATCCCAGATTGGATTGCCTGTAGATCCAAGGTTCTCGCCCAGAATGACCGTCTGCCCGTTGCCGATTCCACCGCAGCTCGCCAGGACCTTGTTCATGACGTCCTGCATCCGGAGGATCTTCAGCCCCGTTCGCGACCCGTGGCGCATCCCCAGCATCAGCTTGGGCATTCCCGCGGCACCGCCAGGAACCACCATCGCTGAGACGTAGGCCGTCGACTCGGACTTGAGGTCGGGTGAAGCCATCGCATCGACTGCCGATGGCTGCGACAACTGCCACCACTGCATCTGCAGCGAATTGAACGTGGGAACCGGACCGCCACTCGGGAAGGCCGGAGTCATCGACGCGAGCCTCCAACCAATCGTCGTGTCCGCGGGGAAGATCTCATCCTCACTCCAACTCGTCGGCGTGCACGGATCATCGCACGTACCCACCAAGGACGCGCAGTCCGCGCTCCCCTTTTGGAGAATCCGATCCCCCGCCAAGAACCACTCCCTGCCGGAGCTAGCCGGGTAGGTCCACCGAACTCCTCCCAGCAGACCACCGACAAACGGATTGGGGGGATCCTGCCCGCACGAGGGCAGCGGCGGACTACCGCCACAGACACCAAGCGTGCCCGCGAGCGGCACGATGTCCACGACCGGCCCAGGCGTGATGAAGAGCATTCCCGCTTCCTGGTATCCCGCCAGCGGCGGTCCGTCGAGCCCGGCATGGACTATCCCAGGGTTCACGGTGGAAACCACACCGTCCCCGGCGGCAAAGAGCCGATCGAGGTACTGCCCGCTCACAGTCCAGTTGGAGGGTGTGTTCAGCTCGCGCACGACCGTGCCGCCCTTTTCGCTGCACGCATAGAGCCGGTAGGTCGTGCTGGTGCGCTTGCGCAGCAAGAGCGAGCCCCAATACTCGGCGTAGGGGCTCGAGTGCATGACGTTGCGCGAAAGAGCGGAGACAGTCGTATCGCGCGAGTACCAATCTACTTCGCCAGCCGAAACGGAGCTGTTGCCGGGACCGTTGGGATCCGGAATGTTGTACGCCAAGCAGAGACCATCCCAGTGCCCAGTATTTCGGAACGGAGCCGATCTCTCCTGCGTGTAAGCGGCCTGACCTTGTCGCGCGGCCGCGAAGTAGATGAGATCCGTTCCGGTCCCCACTGCGGCCACTCGCTCGGTGAAGTGCTCGTTCCAGCCCGCCGGCGTCGGGACGGGCGGGGGCAGGACTTGGTACTGCCACGTCGACGGCGAACTGCCCGTGGCAATCCTGTACTCCACGACCCCCGCATACTCGAACGCGGCGTAGAGGAACGAGCCCTGAGTCGCGCTGCGCGCGATCGCGAGATCGCGGACAGCCTCGCCATCCGTGCAGTTGGAAAGCGCACAGCCCGGGCGGGCCAAACGCTCGTAGCTGAACGTTGAGCCGCTGATGTCGACCCGGACGAGGCCGTCCTTGTTCAGCGCGACGTAGACGTGATTGGGATCACCTGGATCCGCCGCGATGGCAGTGGCGATGGCGACCGTTGCCGCCGGTCCGCTGGGCAAGGCGGGCAAGGACGCGAGCACGAGCGGAGTTCCGTACGGTGTCCACGTTCCCTTCGCATCGTTGTTGAGCTTGTAGGCACGCAGTTGAGACGGGCCGATCGATGCGGGAGGAGCAAGCGTATCGCTCCGCGAAGCGAAAACGGCGAGGAGTAGAGCGCCACCTGCGGCCGTGTTGTTCGGCACGATGCAGAGGTCGACACAGCGAGCACGCTCGAAGCTCGGACCTTCCATGAGATCCATGAGAACCGGCGCCGTCGCGCTCGGGGCCGAGTAATACGAGTCGCCGCAGGGAGGCTGCGAGGGGTCGAAGTACCACGGACACAGATCGACGCGCCAGAGACCATTCGTCCCCCCCGCAATGAACAGGCGGTGCGGCGTGTTCGAGAGCTTGTCGTACACCATGCTCACGGCCGCGCAATCCGGGAGCTCGAAGCTCGCCAGGCGCGGCGGTGCGACGCCCGACGTGATCGTGTCCACGTCGACCACGGCGATGGCGGCACCCGTCGCGATGAAGGCACGTTTCTCGTCCGTGCTGACGGCCATCGCGGATTGACCACCGTACGGGTAGGACGCGGTGAAGTGAACGAGCGGCAGAATGGGCGTCGGCCCAGGCGATACGTGCTGGGCGCGGGCGAGCGCAGGCGCGCTAGTCAAGGAGAGAGAGAGAGAGAGAGAGAGAGAGCCGCGAACGGATGCGAGAGCATTCGGACCTCCGGAAGAACGAGGTGGCGGTGGATCGAGACCGTCCACTTCAATGCTATCGCCCCCCAGCCGGGCTCGGGAGGGGCGTCCAGCATCGTACTCTGGCGATTCCCACGCCCTCTCCGACGCCCAGGGGCCCATGACCAGCGGTCAAAGCGACCTGCAAAGCAGTCAGGCACCCCCGCGCGGTGGCCCCATTCGGGCGTGCAGCAGGCGGGCGCGAGTCCCTCACCCTCCCGAGAACGGAGATTTCCCCCGACTTCCCCCTCAAGTCACCCGGCCTTTTTTTCCGAAGGGGTGCGTGCCGAGGAGAGTCCCCCTCCCGCGGCATCGAAGGAGACCGCATGTCGTTCAGCCTCTTCGCGTCCGTGCTCTGCACGGCGCTCCCGTCCGCCACGCCGCTCGAGTTCCCCGCTCTGGCGCAGGACGGCAGCGTCGCCGTGCAGGCGGGCGTGCACGTGACCCCCACGCACCTCGTCGCGCGCAACTTCTCGAACGTGCCGCAGCTCGTCGTCTTCGTCGACGCGCGCAACGATCAGAAGAGCCTGCGCCCGCTCGGCGCCGGCGCGAGCCTCGAGTTCGACTACCCGCGCGACGCGCTGCAGAACGTGCGGCTCGAGCTCCTCACCTGCGACGCGGGCGTGTGGAGCTTCACCGGCGAGCTCGACCTCTCCGGCGTGCTCGCGAACGGCGAGCGCACCTTCTGGATCCAGAACCACGCCGGCGTCGCGACCGTCTGGTCGCAGGCCGGCAGCGAGCTCACGCTCGTCGAGCGCGAACTCACCGTGCTCCCCGCCGCGCTGCGCGCCGGCGCCGAAGCGAACCTCGCCGCGCCCGCGTGCGCTCCGACGCACGTGCCCGTGGTGACTCCGAGCAACAGGCCGAAGGGCGACGCGCCTCCGAAGCTGGAGCGTCGTCCGCTCCCTCCGGTCTGATGCACTCCTGATAGAGAGACGATGGGAAGAGAGCGCGGGAGCCGGCTACCGAGCCGGCTCCTGCCCCATCGGGAGCGCCGCGCGCGCGAGCGCGCTCACTCGACGTCGAGCACCGCGGCGGCGTTCGAGCACGCGTGGACCCGCGCGCCCGTGCGCACCGAATCGCGCAAGACGTCGTACTCGCCCGTCGGAACGCGCTCGCTCGTCCAACGGTCGTGTTCGACCTCGACGAGCGCGCGCTCGATGCCGTCCGCGCCGAGGAGCGTGAACGGTCCGCGTCCGCGCAGTTCGACGCGCGTCGGCGCCGCGAGCACGAGCGGCCCCGCGTCGCGCTCCGCGTTCGCTTCGACGTCGAACGTCCCGAGCTCCATCGGCGGCTCGCCCGCGCGGCACAAGACGAGCCGATGCGCGCCCGGGAAGAGCGGCCCGATGCGGAAGCAGCCGTTCGCGCCGTCGACCACCGCGCGCGCGCTGTCCGTGCGCGTGCCGCCGGGCGCGTACACCTGTCCCGCCGCGAGCGGAGACCCGTTCGATTCCAGGATCTGTCCGACGATCCACGCGTTGCGCGCGCCGGCGACGAGCTCGACGTCCTTGCGCCCAGCCTCGACGTGCTCGACGCGCGCCTGCACGGGGCCGCGCCAGTGCGCGCGCCGCCGCGCCTCGAGCGTGTGACGACGTCCCGCATACGCCGGGACCTCGAACTCGCCGCGCGCGTTCGTCACGACCTGGACGAGGTCGTCGACGTCGGAGCTCGGGTCGGCCCACGGCTCGGGGTTCGCGCCGCTCGAGGAGGAGTCGAGGCCCTCGACCTGGCAGCGCACGAGCACGCCGACGAGCGGATTCCCCGCCGGACCGAGCGCGAGGCCGCGGATCGTCGGCGCGGGCGCGAGCTCGGCGTCGAGCATGCGCTCCTCGCCGTCGGCGAGGAGCACGTTCGTCTCGACCGCGGCCGCGAAACGGCTGCGGCGCGCGCGCAGCACGTGCCCGCCGGACGGAACGCGCAGCGCGTAGCGTCCGTCCGCGTCCGCGACGACGCGGAGCGCGCCGTCGTCGACGAGGACCTCGGCTCCACCGGCGGCGCCGCCGCCCTGGAGCGCGAGGCGTCCACGCACGATCGCTCCGCGCTCGAGCGCGACGACGAGCGAACGAGTGCCGCTCGACGGGAGTCCGTCGAGCCGCGTGGTCCAACGCGCGAACCCGTCGCGCTCGACGACGACGTCGAGCGGGCCGCTCGGGAGCCCCTCCAGCGCGAACGTGCCGTCGGCCGCGCTCGCGCACGTCGTCGGCGGAACGCCGCGCTCGGAAGCGCCGTCCGCGCGCCACACCGTGCGCACGGGGAGCGCGCTCGTCGCACGGAGGCTCGCGCCCGCGAGCGGCGCGCCGTCGGGACCGACGACGCGGCCCTGGATCGTCCGCACGGTGCGTTCGACGACGAGGACGGGCGCGCGGCGCGCGTCCTCGGTGAGCGTGGGCGACGCGAGCGCGAGCAGCGCGCTCGAAGCGTGGTCGGGCGCGCGCGCGCCGAGGAAACGCCCCGATTCCGCGCGCGCGAACTCGAAGCGGCCGTCGGGCGCGCTGACGACCGGCGCGTCGTCCGTGCGCGCGCCGTCCGCGTAGTAGAGCGCGACCTCGGCGCCGCCGACGCCCTTCCCGCGTTCGTCGACGACGCGGCCCGCGAGCGCGAGCGTCGGGTGGATCACGACCGTCAGCTCGACCACGCGCCCGGGGACGACCTCGACGCGTGACTGTTCGCCGCGCTCGACGTGCACGCCGACGAGGCCCGGTTTCAGCCCGGCGAACTCGACGCTCCCGTCCGCGCGCGTGCGCGCGTCGCGCACGTGGTCGAACCAGCGCTCCTCGCTCCACGGCACGAGGCTGACGAGCGCGCCGGCGACGGGCTCCTCCGTCCCGACACGCCCGACGCGGACGACGACGGAGCCGAGGCTCGCGTCGAAGCTCGCGCCCGCGGGCTCGGCCGCGAGGAGCCGGACCCGGGTCGCGCGCGCGCCGCGCACCTCGGCCTCGAGCGGATCGAGCTCGGCGTCCGCGGGCGCGTCGCGCGCGTGCGCCGATTGCGCGACGTCGAGCGCGGGCGTCGCCACGGACGACGACCGCGCCCAGAACAGCACGCCCGCCGCGAGCAGCACGAGCAGGACGAAGATCCCCTGCACGCCCGCGGAGGTCGAAATCGAGGCGCGCGGAGCCGCGGTCGGCGCCGCGGGCGCGAGCGCGGCGCGGCGGGCGGCCTCGAGGAGGACGTTGCGCCGCGCCGCCGCGAGCGAGTGCGGCGCGAGCAACCCGATGAAGCCGAGCGCGAAGCTCGCGGGGAGGAGGTCGCGCATCAAGCGCAGCCCGCGGTGGAGCTGCGCGCGCACCGTGCCCTGCGGCCGGCCGAGCTCGCGCGCGATGTCGCGCGGCTTCTTGCCTTCCTGCAGGTGCGCGATGAGCACCTCGCGGTACGTGTCCGGCAGCTCCGACAGCGCCTTCGTGACGGCCTTCGCGAGCTCGCTCGACTCCATGTCGGAGTGCTGCGTGGACTCCGAGCTCGTCTCGTGCTCGCCGCCGTCGACGAGTTCCTTCCGCCGCCGCCGCGCGATGCGCGACTGGTTGATCAGGATGCCCATCAGCCACGGGACGAGCGGCCGCGTCGCGTCGTACGTCACCGAGCGCTCGATCGCGACGAGGAACGTCGTCTGGACGAGGTCCTCCGCTTCGCCGCGGCGCGAGTCGATGTGTCGCGCGACCTTGAGGAGGGACGGGGCGACCTCGTCGAAGAGGCGGGCGAGCGCCTCCACGTCGTTCTGGGAGCGGTAGCGTTCGAAGAGCTCGATCCAGCGGGCGTCGCGCATCGTGCCTCTCGATTATCCTCCGCGCTGGAAGCGTTGCGCGGAATGCAGAAAGTCGCGCGGGCTCGCCGAACGGACGAGGGACGCACGGCGTCGGCTTCCGGGCGAGGGGCGGGTCCTCTACCCTGGCGGGGAGCGCGACGTGGATTCCTTCCTCGACACCCTCCAGGCCCTGCTCGTTCTCGTCGCGGTCGCCGCGGTCGGGCGTGTGGTCCTGGCGCTCCTTCCCGTCGGACGGATCGGGGGGCATGGGCTCGGGGAGCTGCCCGGGACGTGGGCGGCGAGCCATCTGCTCGGGATGTTCGTGTGCGGGGCGCAGGTGCTCGCTTCGGAAGCGCTCCGCGTTTGGAACCCCGCCGCGTGGGCGATGCTCGCGCCGTGGGTCCTCGTCGCGGCCGCACGCGCTGCGTTCCTGCCGGGCGCGCTCGTGCCTCGGCATGCGCCGCGGACGGCGGTCGCGGGCGCGGGTGTGCGAGCGCTCCTCGTCCTCGCCGCCGTCGGCGCGGTGGCGGCGCTCGGCGTGCCCCAAGGGACGCTCACGGCGGTCGACACGTGCGGCTTCGCGAGCTGCTCGGTCGACGTCGACCTCACCGAGCGCATCGTCCGAGCGCTCGGCGCGCTGAACGGGACGCGCGGGGAACAAGCACTGCACATCGCCTCGCTGCTCGCGCTCGTCGTGTTCGTCTTCCAAGGGCTCGCGACGGCGCGCCGGAGTCCGCTCGCGCGCGCGCTCGCGCTCGCATGGTTCGCGTGGCTCATCTTCCTGGCGCGCGGGCTCGTCGGGCATCGGGACGCGACGCTCGTGCTGCTCGCGTTCGGAGCTGGAGCGGGAGCGAGCGTCGAGTGGTTCCGCCGCGGCGATCGCCGCGCGCTCGCCGTCTCCGCGCTCGCCTTCTCGTCGGCCGTCGCGTTCGCGCCGGACACGTGGATCGCGGTGTCGACCGCGCTCGGAGTGCTCTTCGTGGGGAGCCCGAAGGCGTCGTGGCGTACGGCCGCGCTCTGGACGGGGGTCGGCGCGACGATCGCGGTCGCGCTCTCGTTGCGCCTCGGAGCGGAACTCCTCCAGCCCGAGAGCTCGCCTCCGCGCGGCGAGATGCTCGTCGCGTTCCTCGTGCCGGCGCTCGCGATCGCCGCGTCGGCGTACGCGCTGCGCGTGCTCGTGCTCGCGCGTCCCGACCCGCGCGAACGGATCGCGCCGACCACGCGCGAGTCGCTCGCCGTCGGAGCGATGCTCGTCTTCGGATCGCTCGGCGCGCTCGGTTCGCTCGATTCGAGCTGGAACCTCGTCGCGGAGGGCATGCCGCTCCTCCCGAGCGCGTTGCTGCCGCTCCTGCCCCTCGTCCCCTTGCTCGTCGCGCTCGTCGGCGCGCCGGACGAGCGCACGCTGCCCGCCGCATGAGCGAGTTCGACGACGTGCGGTGTCCGGCGTGCGCGAGCGGGCTCGTGCCGGGGGAGCGCGGGCTCCGCTGCGCGGCGTGCGCGTGCGACTTCACGCTCGACGGAGCGCTGCTCGACCTGCGGATGGATCTTGCGCGCGACGACGCGCCCGCGCCGCTCGCGCGCGGCGAATTCGCGCCCGCGTTCGCGGCGAGCGCGGCGGGCGTGACTTTCAAGAAGGCGCTCGAGGAGCTGCTCCTCGCGCTCGACGAGGTGCCCGCGGATCGGCTGATGCAGCTCCTCGGCGAGGGCCGCGGCGCGTGGCTCGTCGAGCTCGCGTCGCAGGGAGGCGAGCTGCTCTTCGCGGGCAACGCGCTCTCGGGATCGATCGCGCCGCTCGTCGACGCGGGGTTCCGCGTCACGGTGCTCGAGACGTCGGTCGAGCGCGCCCGCTTCGCGCGGATGCGCGACGACGCGCACAGCGCGGGCCGAACGCGCACGGTGATCGTCGACGGTGCGCGGCTCCCCTTCGCGGACGCGCGCTTCGACGTCGTCGTGCACGAGGACGGGCTCCCCGGCACGCGCGCGGCGGAGCTCCCGACGGACGCGCTCGCCGCGGGCTCCGACGCGCTGCGCGCGCATCGCACGCGGGATCCCCACGGCCGCATTGCCGCGACGCGCGACGCGCGCGGGCACTGGCGGCACTCGCTCGACGAAGCGGCGCGCGTCGCGCGCGGCGAGCTGCTCGTGATCGCGGACAATCGCTTGGGCTACAAGCGCTCGACCGGCCGCCGCGCGATCCTCTGGGTGCCGACGCCGCTCGAGTACGCGCGCGCGGTGCTCGCGCCCGAGGGCGGCGAGCGCACGCTCCGCGGCTACCGCGCCGCGCTCGCGCGAACGCGCTTCGCCGCGACGCGCGCGTTCGCGCTGTACCCGCACCGGAACGACTTCACGCACGTCGTCGCGCTCGACGCGGAGCGGCCCGAGCTCACGATCGGGCCGATGGAAGAGAAGAACCGCGTCAAGCTCGCCGCGCGCGCGCTCGGGCTCTTCCCCGTGTTCGCGCCGTCGTTCGCGCTCGTCGCTCGGCGCCGCGATCGGGACGACGCGCTCGCGCGGCCGCGCATCGAAGCCGTGCTCGACGAGCTCGCGACGATCACGCGCGAGCCGCGGCCGG
>JAXMBZ010000007.1:0-200529 GCA_046349615.1 Planctomycetota bacterium | reverse complement strand
GTGCGCGCGCGACGCACTCGATGTCGTCGGGACGCCCTCGATCGAACACGCGCTCGCATGCGGCACGATCGCGCTCCTCGCGATGAACGCCTTCAACACGTTCGACAACGCGGACGGGTGCGCGACGTCGCTCGCGGCACTCGGGCTCGGCGTCGTTTCACCGCTGCTCGCGGCACCGCTCCTCGGCTTCCTCCCGTTCAACCTGTGGCTGCGGCGCACGGCGCCCGACGGCTCGACGACGCCGCTCGCGTACCTCGGCGACGCGGGGAGCCACCTCCTCGGCGTGCTCGTCGCGTTGACGCCCGGCGCGTGGCCCGTGCTCGCGCTGCCGCTCCTCGACCTCGCGCGGCTTTCCGTCGTGCGCTGGAAGCGCGGGAGCCGCCCCTGGATCGGCGACCGCCGCCACCTCGCGCATCGTCTCCAGGCGCGCGGCCTCGGTCCTACGACGGTCGTGCTCGCGCTCCTCGCGGTCGCCGCGCCGTCCGTCCTCGGCGCGGCGTTCGCCGCCGCGGCCCCGTGGGCGTTCGCGGCCGGACTCGCCGGCACGCTCGCGCTCTTCCTCGCCGCCCTCGCCCTCACGCCCGACGTGCCCTGAACGCGGACGCGACGCTCTCTCCCGCGCCGACCCTTGTCCCGTCCGGGGTCGGGCCGGATAATCCCCCGCCCCTGAAACCAGGCATCGGGCCCGCTCGCGGGCCTCCCGGCCGTCCGCGGTCGGTTCCGGAGCGGCGCCGCCCTCCGGCGCGCGCGCCCGCGAGGCGCGCGCGGCATGGAACGCCGGGCCCGACGCCGTAGTGAGCTACCCCCGCACAGCCCTGATCTCCGACCTGCACTCGAACCTGCCCGCCCTCACGACCGCGGTCGCGGACGCACGGGCGCGCGGCGTCGAGCGCTTCGTCTGCCTCGGCGACATGATCGGGTACGGCGCACAGCCGCGACAGGTGCTCGACCTCGTGCTGCGCCTCTGCGTCGCCGGCGCGAAGGATCCCTCGAGCGGAGCGGCGCTCGCGGACGGGCACTGTCTCCTCGGGAACCACGAGAACGCGCTCTTGAACAGCCCCGAGGACTTCAACCCGAAGGCGCGCGCCGCGATCGAGTGGACGCGCGAGGAGCTCCTGCGCGGGCCGATCGAGCCCGGGCTCCCCGACTACTTCGACTTCCTGTCGGGCCTCGAGGCGAGCGGCGTCGACGACGTCGCGCTCTTCGCGCACGGCAGCCCGCGCGAGCCCGTGAAGGAGTACATGCTTCCGCGCGACTCGCAGAACGCCGAGAAGCTCGCGGCGAACTTCCGGGCGATGGCGGCGCGCGAGCGCGCGGTCGCGTTCGTCGGCCACAGCCACGTGCCCGCGGTCTACTCCGAGGACGGCGGGCTCTTCCGCCCCACGGGCACGGACGGACCGTACGATCTCGGCCTCGGCGCGAAGAAGCGCGCGATCGTCAACGTCGGTTCGGTCGGCCAGCCGCGCGACGGCGATCCGCGCCTCTCCTACGTGCTGTTCGACGGGCGCGCGATCACGTTCGTGCGCCTCGACTACGACCACGCGGCGGCCGCGGCGGCGATCCGCGCGGTGCCCGACCTCCCCGACTTCCTCGCGGAACGCCTCTTCGCGGGCCGCTAGCGCATCGAGAACGACGAGGAATCCTCTTGGACAAGCGTCTCCTGATCGCCCTGCCCCTCTGCCTCCTGATCCTGATCGGGTGGCAGTTCTTCGTCGCCAAGAAGCCGGCGCCGCCGCCGGCGCGTCCGACGCAGACCACCGTCAACGTCCCGGGCGACGTCCCGACCCGAGTCGAGGTCAACGGAGACGGCGTGAGCGTCACGACCGCGCCGACGGAGGGCGCGAAGAGCTCGTCCGAGGCCGCCGCGGGCGAGCCGACGCTGCCGCGCGTCGCGGACACCGAAGCGCGCGAGGAAGTGCTCGTCGTCGGCAAGCCGGGCACGCCCGGCTGCTACCGCGCGGTGTTCACGAACCGCGGCGGGGGCCTCGCCGAGCTGCGCAGCGGCGCGTACTGGGACCGCGCGGGGCTCTCGCCGGCCGAGATGGAGGACTGGCGCCACTGGGTGCCGCTCGCGGGCAACACCGCGGACGGCGCGAAGGTGCGCCCCGTCTCCTTCGCGCTGCGCACGCTGCCGAACTCCGAGCACCTGCGTCGCACGCCGCTCGAGGACGAGCTGTGGCAGATGAAGGTGCTCGAGACGGACGGCGAGAAGGACGGCGTCGAGTTCACGCTCTCACCCGGCACCGGCGTCACGTTCACGAAGCGCTTCCGCTTCGTGAAGGGCGAGAACCGTCTGCGCGTCGAGTTCGAGCTCGCGAACGACGCGCTCACGACGCAGAGCGGTGTGCGCACGTTCGACCTCACGCCCTGCGCGTGGATGGACGCGCACTCGGGCGACAGCTACTTCCTCGAGCCGCAGGCCGTGGCCGGACACCGCGAGAAGCCCGGCGCGGACGTCGCGTGCGAGTCGATCCCGCGCGATCCGAAGGGCGGCGAACTCCGGGGCACGCTCGCGTCCGCCACGCCCGGCTCCGGCGCCGAGATCGCGTACACCGGCGTGCACGGGAAGTACTTCACGCTGCTCCTGACGCCCGCGCAGGGCGCGCCGAAGTCGATCGTCGGCGCGGGCTGGCGCAAGGTGCAGGACCCCGCCGTCGCGTTGAAGGATCCCGAGCACGCGTTCACGCAGATCGTCGCCGATGCGCAGGTCGAACTCGCGCTTCCGCGTCAGGGCGAGCGCTCGAAGCTCGCGTTCGACGTCTACGCGGGGCCGAAGGCGCCCGACGCGCTCGCCGCGGTGAACGCCGATCTCCCGTCGCTGCATCGCCACGACCTCGGCTGGGTGCGCTGGATCAGCGCGCCGCTCCTCAGCCTGCTCAAGGTCTTCCACTGGATCTGCTCGAGCTGGGGCGTCTCGATCATCCTGCTCACGCTGCTCGTGCGCTTGATCCTGTTCCCGATCAACCGGCGCTCGCAGACGGCGATGGCGCGCTACACGGCGAAGATGAAGCGCCTCCAGCCGCGGATCGACGAGCTCAAGAAGCGCTACGAGAGCGACCCCGCGAAGCAGCGCACGGAGCAGGCGAAGCTGATGCAGCAGGAGGGCGCGTTCCCCCCGCTCGGCGGCTGCCTGCCGATGTTCCTGCAGATCCCGGTGTTCATCGGGCTCTACCGCGCGCTCGGCATCAGCTTCGACCTGCGCCAGGAGCCGTTCATGGGTTGGATCACCGACCTGTCGCTGCCCGACCGGCTCGTCGAGATCAACCTGCACCTCTGGCCGTTCGGGTTGATCCCGTACCTGAACATCCTGCCGCCGATCATGGTCGCGCTGTGGGTGTGGCAGCAGAAGATGATGCCCGCGCCCGCCGACGAGCAGGCCGCGCGCATGCAGAAGATGATGATGTTCATGCCCGTGATGATGGGCGTGTTCCTCTACAACTACGCGGCGGGCCTCTCCGTCTACATGATCACGCAGTCGGGGCTCGCGATCTTCGAGATGAAGATCATCCGCAAGTACTGGCCGATCGACGACAAGGACGTGCCGCCGAAGAAGGACGGCTTCTTCGCCAAGATGCTCGCGCTCCAGGAGCAGGCGGAGGCGCAGAAGCGCGCGAAGGGCCGCGCGCGCTGAGCGGTTCCGAGCCGTGTCCGCCGCGCGCGACACGATCGTCGCGGTCGCTTCGCCGCCGGGCGCGGCGCGGCGCGGGATCGTGCGCGCGAGCGGACCGCTCGCGGCGGAACTCGCGCGGCGCACGTGCGGGCTCGAACTCGCGGAGGTCGAGCGCGCGTGGCGCGTCGCGCGCTTCGACGACGGCGAAGGCGAGCTCCCCGTGCTCGTCGCGTGGATGAAGGGACCGCGCTCGCTCACGGGCGAGGACGTCGTCGAATTCCATCTCCCCGGGAACCCGCACCTGCTCGCGGGCGCGCTCGCACGCATCGTCGCGCTCGGAGCGCGGCCCGCGCAGCCGGGCGAGTTCACGCGGCGCGCGTTCCACGCGGGCAAGCTCGACCTCTCACGCGCCGAGGGCGTGCTGCTGCTCGTCTCCGCCGAGAACGACGCGGAGCGCCGCGCGGGCGCCGCGCTGCTCCTCGGCGGGCTCGCGCGCGCGGTGGGGGCGGCGCGCGACGCGCTCGCGGACGCGCGCGCGTTGTGCGAGGCGAGCCTCGACTTCGATCCCGCGGACACGGGGCACGTGCCCGAGGAGGAGCTGCGCGCGTGCCTCGCGCGGGCGCTCGTTCGAATCGAGGCGGCCGCGGCGGATGCGCTCGCTCGGCCGGGCGAGGTGGGGCTCCCTCGGATCGTGCTCGCAGGCGCGCCGAACGCGGGGAAGAGCGCCCTCTTCAACGCCTTCACGCGCAGGACGGGCCGTTCGGCGGGGCTCGAGGCACTCGAGGCGCCGGTGGCGGGGACGACCCGCGACGCGCTCGTCGCGAACGTCGCCTTCGGGGGCGTCGACGCGCTCCTCGTCGACACCGCGGGCGATCACCCTCCGCGCGACGAGATCGAGCGCGCCGCGCAGGCCCGCGCCGGGGAGCTGCGGGCGTCGGCAAGCGTGCTCCTCTTCGTCGCCGACGCGGTGAGCGCGGGCCTCGACGCGCCGCCGCCCTTCGCGGAGGCCGCCGCCGCCGGGGCGCGCGTCGTGCTCGCGTGGAACCAACTCGACCGCTCCGGGGCCCGCGGCGCACCGCCGCCGGCGTGGACTGCGGCGCGCGGACTCGCGGCCTGGGTCGGCGTCTCGGCCCGCACGGGCGCGGGGCTCGCGGAGCTCGAACGCGCGCTCGCCGCCGAACTCGTCCGCGTCCGGTCCGGGGTTTCGCGCGAGCTCGCTGCGCGGCACGCCGCGGGGCTCGCCGCCGCGCGCTCGGAGCTCGCGCGCGCCCGCGAGGCGTTGGACTCGGCTGCGCCGCTCGAGCTCGTCGCCGAACACCTCCGGTCCGCGACGGCCGCGCTCGACGAACTCGACGGTGCGACGACCCACGAGGACGTGCTCGATCGCATCTTCGCGCGCTTCTGTCTCGGCAAGTGATTGTGGATAACTCGCCGCGCCCGCGGCGGAGCGTCGGCGCCACCAAACCTTCGGCCCGCCCGGCGTTGACACACTACATCTAGCGTGGTTTCCTCATCCGCTCGCCCCCGCCATGAGGTGCCTGCGCTGCAAGAAGGACAACGACCGCGTGGTCGATTCCCGGGCCTCGGCGGACGGGACGGTGATCCGTCGTCGTCGCGAGTGCCTGGAGTGCTTCCTGCGCTACACGACCTACGAGCGCATCGAGGACACGCCGCTGCGCGTGATCAAGAAGAGCGGCGAGCGCGTGCGCTTCGACCGCGAGCGCATCCTCGCCGGCATGGTCAAGGCGTGCGAGAAGCTCCCGATCTCGATGGAGGAGCTCGAGGCCGCGACCGCGCGCATCGAGGCGCGGTGTCAGGAAGAGTACGACCGCGAGGTCGAGAGCTCCGTGATCGGCTCGCTCGTGATGGAGGAGCTGCGCCAGCTGAACCAGGTCGCGTACGTGCGCTTCGCGAGCGTCTACCGCGAGTTCAAGGACGTGTCGCAGTTCCTCGAGACGCTGCAGCCGATGCTCGAGTCGAACACGGACGCGCCGCGCGCGCTGCCCGCGCTTCCGCCGAACGCGCCGCCGAGCGCGCTCCTCCGCGGCCCCGACGTCGACGCCGCGCGCCGGGAGCGTGATCGATGAAGCTGCGCCGCATCCAGAAGCGCGACGGGCGCGAGGTGCCTTTCGACAAGACGAAGATCAGCGACGCGGTCTCGCGCGCGCAGGCGGCGGTCGGCGAGGCCGATCCGCACTTCGCCGCGGAGGTCGCGGACGTCGTCGAGATGGCGCTCCTGCGCCGCTACCCGCACGGTCGACTGCCGCACACGCCCGAGCGCGAGGCCGTGCCGGGCATCGAGGAGATCCAGGACCTCGTCGAGCAGGCGTTGATCGAGCTCGGCCACGCGGCCGTGGCGAAGGCGTACATCCTGTACCGCGATCGCCGCGCGCGCATCCGCGCCGCGCTCGAGGTCCGCGGGCAAGACGACTCGCTCGGCCGCGAGACGGCCTTCGAGCGGCCGGAGGCCCACGGCGACAAGCGCAAGGCGCCGCCGCGCGTGCAGGTCTCCGGCGGCGTCGCGACGTGGAGCAAGGGCCGCATCGTCGTCGCCTTGATGAACGAGGCCGAGCTCCCCCGCGCGACGGCGGAGCAGGTCGCCGCGCGCGTCGAGGAGCGCGTGTTCGACAGCGGCCTCAAGCGCATTTCGACGGCGCTGATCCGCGAGCTCGTCGACAACGAGCTCGTCGAGCTCGGGCTCTCGCAGGCGCTGCGACGCCAGCGCCCGGTCGTGCTGCCGCGCCACGACCTGCGCCGGCTGCTCTCCGACGCCGCGCCGCGCGATCCCGCGGAGGCGCTCTCCGCGGACGTGCTCGGACGCGAGCCGTACGGCGGGCGTCCCGCGCGCGAAGTGCTCGCGGGCGCCGTGCTCGCCCGCTTCGCGGTCGAGGACCTCCTGCCCGAGAGCGCCGCGGAGCTGCACCTCTCGGGCGAGCTCCACTTCGAGGACCTCGAAGCGCCGCACCTCGCGCTCTCGCAGGCGATCCCCGCGGATCTGCTGCTGTCGAGCGACCGTTCGCCGCAGGCCGCGTTCGAGCTGCTCGACGAGCTCGCGCAGATCGCGAGCCGCACGTCGCACGGCGTCGTCCTCGAGGACGCGCAGCTCGTCGTCGGGCTCTTCGCGCGCGGCACGCGCGCGTCGGCGGCCGCGTCGGCGCGCGGGAATCGTCCGGCGCCGAGCGCGCTCGCGTCGTTCCTGCTCGCGCTCTCCGCGACGGCGCGCGCGTCGGGCCGCTCGATCGACCTCGGCTTCGCGCCGTCGAACGCGAGCGCGTCCGCGCCGAGCACGACGAGCGCCGCCGCTCCGAACGCGCGTTCCGCGAGCGCGCCGGCGTGGCTCCCGCGGCTCGCGCTCGAGCTCGCGGAGCTCGCCGCGCACGGCGAGCGCACGCGGCTCCCGCGCCTCTTCCTCGACGGCGACGACCTCGCCGCGTGCGTCGCGTCGGATCCGAACGCACGCGCCGCGTTCGAGCGTCTGCTCACGCTCGGGCTCGTCGTGCCCACGTGGAGCGTCGCGGGCGAGCGCTTCGCCGCGCCGGGACTCGCGCGCGCGTGGCGCGAGCGCGGCGGGCTCGTCTGCGGCGGCGCGTGCGCGATCAACCTCGTGCGCGCGGCGCGCCGCGCCGGACCGTGGCGCGAGGACGCGCTCCTCGAGAACGCCGCGCGCTCGATCGAAGCGGCGCTCGAAGGGCTCGCCGCGCTCTCCGAACACCAGCGCCGCGAGCGCTGGCTCGAAGGCGCGCAGCGCGGGCTCGTGCGCGGCCGCGTGCGCTACGCGATCGTGCCCGTCGGCCTGCGCGAGGCCTTGCGCTGCGTCGCGGACGGCGAGCTCCGTCCCGAACAGGCCGCGCGGCTCGTGTCGTTCCTCGGCGAAGCCGTGCAGCGTTTCTCGCGCTCGCGCGGGCTCCCCGTCGCGCTCACGACGTGGTTCGGCGAACGCGCCGCGTTGCGCTTCTCCGCGCTCGACCGCGAGTACTTCCACGTGTCGCAACCGCTGCTCTTCGAGGGCGCGTCGCTTCCGGCGGGTTCCGCCGCGACGCCGTACTCGACCGGCCTCGATCTCTCGCCCGCGGGCGGGGTCGCGGCGCAGGTCTCCTCGCTCGAGGCCGCGGAGGCCGCGCTCTCCGCGACGCAGAAGAGCGGCGCGCTCCATCCGCCCGCGATCCTGCGCGCGCTCGCGCACGGACCGCTCGAAGACCGTCCGAGCGTGCTCTCCGCGTGGGAGCGCCTCGAGCGCACGCGTTCGCGGCTGCGCAGCGGCGCGTGGGCGCTCTACGCGCTGCCCGCGTCCGAGACCGAGAGCGCCGGCGCGGCGCCGATGCTCTACGCCGAGGACGAGCCCGCGGGGCCGCTCCAGAGCGACGAGCCCGAATTCGACGGCGGGGGCGAGGGCGAGGACGCGCCCGCGCTCGAGTCCACCGCCCGCACCGCGTCCGTCCGCTCCTCCCGATCGTCGTCCGCGCCGCGGGCTTCCCACCTCGAGGATTCCTGATCCATGCGTCTCCGTCGTCTCGAGCTCTTCGGCTTCAAGTCGTTCGCCGACCGCACCGTCTTCGAGTTCGGCGAGAACGCGCTGACCGGCGTCGTCGGTCCGAACGGCTGCGGCAAGAGCAACGTCGTCGACAGCGTGCGTTGGGTGCTCGGCGAGCAGCGTCCGACGTCGATGCGCGGCGCCGAGATGACCGACGTCATCTTCAAGGGTTCCGCGTCGCGTCCCGGACTCTCCGTCGCCGAGGTGACGCTGATCCTCGACAACGCGTCGAACCTGCTCGAAGGGCGCGGCGCCGAGGTCTCGATCACGCGCCGCGTGTTCAAGTCGGGCGAGGGCGAGTACCTGATCGACGGGCAGAAGGTGCGTCTCAAGGACGTGCGCGAGATGCTCTACGACACGGGCCTCGGGAGCCGCGGCTACTCCGTGCTCGAGCAGGGCAAGATCGACGCGGTGCTCTCGGCGAACCCGCTCGAGCGCCGGCGCATCTTCGAGGAAGCCGCGGGCATCAGCCGCTACCGTCAACGCCGCGTCGAGACCGAGCTGCGCTTGAAGCGCGTCGCGGAGGACATGGCGCGCCTCGACGACGTCGTCGGCGAGCTCAGCTCGCGCGTGCGCTCGCTCAAGATCCAGGCCGGCAAGGCCGAGCGCTGGGCCGAGGCGAAGACCGAGTGGTCGACGCAGCGCACGCGGCTCTCGCGGCACCGCCTCGCGTGGATCGACCGCGATCTCGACCGCCTCCGGGCCGAGCTCGCGGAGCTCGACGCCAGGGCGAACGCGCTGCGCGCCGAGCGCGAAGCGGCGGAAGGGGACGTCGACGCGCGCGAGAAGGAACGCGCCGCGCTCGTCTCCGAGATCGAACGCCTGCTCTCGGAGATCGGGCGCGTCAGCGGCGACGGCCGCATGCTCGACGAGCGGCGCGCGCAGCTTTCGAGCCGCGTCGCAGCCTGGCAGCACGCCGCGAAGGAGGAGGCCGAGCGCGCCGAGAAGCTCGCCGCGGCGCTCGGCGAGCGCGAGCGCGAACTCGCCCGGCTCGTCGAGGAGCGCGCGGCGCTCGAAGCGCGCGCGAAGAGCGCGACGGAGCGCGCCCGCGAGAAGTCGAACGCGCTGCGCGAGCTCGAGAAGAACTACCGCGAGAAGCGCGGCGAGGTCGAACGGCAGAACGACGCGGTGCTCTCGCTCCTGCGCGCGCGCACCGAGGCCGAGAACCGCGTGCGCTCGCTCGGCGAGGCGCGCGGACCCGCCGCGGCCCGCGCGCAGCGCGTCGAAGAGCGTCTCGGCGCAGCGCGTGCGCAGAACGACGCCGTGCGCGCCGAGGAGGCCTCCGCGACGCAGCGTCAGAGCGAGGCCCAGGCGGCCCTGCTCTCGCACGAGGAGCACCGTCGCGAGCTCGCGCAGCGGATGGCCGACGTCGGCCAGCAGGTGAACGCGCTCGAGCGCGAGAAGAACCAGCTCGAGCTCGAGCGCGCGAAGGCGCAGAGCCGGATCGAGTTCCTGCTCGCCCGCGAACGCGACCTCGAGGAGCTCACGAAGGGCGCGCGCCGCGTGCTCGAGAGCGTCGAGAAGCAGGGCCAGCCGATCGCGAAGGAAGCGCTGCTCGGCCTGCTCGCCGACCACCTGCGCACCGAGACGCGCTTCGCCCGCGCGCTCGACGCCGTGCTCCAGGCGCGCGGCGGTGCGCTCGTCGTGCGCGACGCGGACGCCGCGCGCGCGGTCGCGGGCTGGCTCAAGTCCGCGCAAGCGGGCCAGGTCGGACTGCTCTTCGCGGCCGCGGACGGCGCGACGAAGCCCGCGGTCCACGCGCTCGAGTTCGGCGGCGACGCGGAGCTCGTCGTCGCGACGTTGCGCGACGTCGTCGCGCCGACGGCGGGCTGCGAGCGTCTCGCGGACCTCCTGCTCGCGAACGTGCACGTCGTGCGCGACCTCGACGCCGCGCTGCGCCTCGCGCCGCTCCACCCGAGCGCGCGCTTCGTCACGCTGGAAGGCGAGCTCGTCGACGCCGCGGGCCTGCTCGCGGGGACGCGCGACCTCGTCCAAGGCGCCGTCGGCCGCCGCTCGTCCGCCGCGGAGCTCACCGCGCAGGTCGAAGCGCTCGCGAGCCGCGTCGCGGCCCTCGAGGCGCGCCGCGCGGAGCTCGTGCAGGAGCGCATTCGGCTGCAGAAGGACTGGGAACGCTCGAGCCAGGAGCTCGAGACGCGCCGGCGCGCGCTGAACGAAGCGGGCACCGAGCTCGCGACCGCTCGCGCGCGTCTGCGCGACCTCACCGTGGGCGAACGCGCGCTCGAGCAGGAGTCGCAGGCCGTGCTCGCCGAGATGGCGCGCCTCGAGCGCGACCTCGCGCAGGAGACGTCGAAGCTCGAGGAAGCGCGCACGCGCTTCGAGCTCGAGAACGCGCGCCTCGCGTCCGTCGACGCCGAGCGCGTCGGCCTCGAGGAGACGAAGGATTCGCTCGCACGCGAGGAGTCCTCCGCGCAGGTCGACGCGACCCGCGCGCGCACCGAGCTCGAGGGCGTCGCGCGTCGCGTCGCCGACCTCGAGCGCGTGCAGAACGACCAACGCGCCGAGCACGACCGCGCGCGCCGCATCCACCAGGAATCCGACGCGAACGCGAAGGAGGGCGCCGCCGAGTGCGAGCGCCTCGCCGAGAAGAGCGCGGAGCTGCTCGCCGTGCGCGGCGAGTACGAGGAGAAGGTAGCGGGTCTGCGCACGCTCTCCGAGGGCGGACGCGACGCGATCGACGGCCTGCGCCGCCGCGCGGACGTCGTGACGCGCGCGCTCGAGTCCGCGAGCGCGTCGCTCGCCGATTCGCGCCTCGCGGAACAGCGCCTCGCGATGGCGCGCACGGACCTGCTCGTGCGCGCGCAGGAAGAGCTCCAGCTCGACGAGCTCGCGCTCAAGGCCGACTTCGAGCCCGAGGCGGAGCTCGCCGACGGCGCCGCACTCGACGCGCTCGAGGAGGCCGTGCGCGAGCTCAAGAGCCGCCTCGACAAGCTCGGGCCGGTGAACCTCGAGGCGATGACCGAACTCACCGAGGTCGGCGGGCGCCTCGAGTTCCTGCAGAACCAGCGCGCGGACCTCGACGCGTCGCGGCAGCAGCTCACCGAGGCCGTGTCGACGATCGACAGCGAGTCGAAGCGCCTCTTCCTCGAGACCTTCGAGGCCGTGCGCACGAACTTCCAGCGCATCTTCCGCCAGCTCTTCGGCGGCGGTCGCGCGGAGATCGTCCTCGAGGAGGGCGCGGACGTCCTGGAAGCCGGCGTCGACATCATCGCGCGTCCGCCGGGCCGCGAGCTGCTCTCGATCGGCCTCTTGTCGGGCGGTCAGCGCACGTTGACGGCGCTCGCGCTCCTCTTCGCCGTGTTCGAGGCGCGCCCGTCGCCGTTCTGCCTGCTCGACGAAGTCGACGCGGCGCTGGACGAGGCGAACGTCGAGCGCTTCCTCCAGATGCTCGCGGGCTACCGCGCGACCACGCAGTTCGTCGTGGTCACGCACAACAAGTCGACGATGACCGCGTGCGACAGCCTCTACGGCGTCACGATGGAGACGAAGGGCGTGTCGCGCCAGGTCTCCGTCGAGCTCGGCGACGTCGATCGCTGGGCCGACCGCGGCGCGGCGCCGAACGAGAAGCGCGCCAAGGCGGGCGCTCCCGCGCCCGTGGTCGACGCCGAGAGCGGCGAGCCGGTCGTCGAGCTCGTCCCTGCCGCGGGCGACCGCGGCGCGGACGGCGCGCTCCGGCGCGTCGCGCGCGCGGCGCAGGCCGAGCTCGAGGCCCCGCTCTCCGAGACGACGCCCGAGCCGGCCGCCGAGGCGGACGGCGCCTCGACCGAGGCGACCGCGGGCTGAGGTGGGGGGGCGCGGCGCCGCCACGAACGCGGACTTTCGGGACGCGGGCGCTCGGCCGCACACCGGACCGTGCGCGAGCCCGCGTTTCGCTCCAGCGCGCGCTCGCACGCGTCGCGGAGCTCCGTATCGCGGCCCCCGACCGTTCCGCACGCCGACTCGCGCGGTTGGCGGCGCGGAACCGCCCCGCCGCGTCCCGAACCTGCGGAATCTGCGCCCGCGCCCTCCGCGCGGCGTCCGAGGCTAAGGCGCGGTGCCTTCGCCGGGCGATGAGGGGGGAGCGACGCTCCTCGTTCCGTCCGACCGCCTGCGCTCCATGCACCTTCCGAGCGGCCTCCTGCTCCAGCTCCTCGTGTCGAGCCTCGCGATCGCGGGGGGGGGAGCGCGTCGCCCGCAGGACGGGGTTCCGCCCGCGACCCAGGAGCCTGCCCCCCAGGGCGGCGCGCCCGCGGCGGCGCCGCAGGATCCGGGGGCGACGCCTCCGGCGCCGGCGAACGAGCCGCCCGCGACCCCGCCCGCCGAGGTCTCGGCGCCCAAGCCGGCGCTCGTCTGGGAGCCCAAGTACCACGACCTCGACTCGGTCAACGCGCTCCTCGAGCGCTTCGCCGCCGACGGCGCCGCCGCGGGGCTCGCGATCGAGCGCCTCGCCCTCGGGCCCACGCGCTCCGGCCTCGCGACGCAGGCGCTGCGCGTCGGGCGCACGGAGGGCGGCCCGCTCGCCGAGCGTCCCGCGCTGGTCCTGCTCGGCGGGCTCGACGGCACCTCGCTCACCGGCGCGGAGGCCGTGCTCGCGGTCCTCGCGCACGTCGTCGCCCACCCCGCGGAGCTCGCGCCCGGGACCGCGCTGCTCGCGGTGCCGTGGGCGGCGCCCGAGGGGCTCGCGCGGGCGCTCCAAGGCGGGCTCGACGGTCGCGACACGCGTCCGGTCGACGACGACGGCGACCGCGTCGCGGACGAGGACGGGCCCGACGACCTCGACGGCGACGGACAGATCCTCGAGCTCCTGATCGAGGACGCGAACGGAGCGTGGACGCGCGGCACGGACGCGCGCTTCCTCGTGCCCGCGAAGCCGGGCGACAGCCCGCGCTACCGCCGCGCGCCCGAGGGCAAGGACGACGACGGCGACGGCCGTTTCAACGAGGACCCGATCGGCGGCGCCGCGGTGGGGAGCTCGTTCCCGGACGGGTTCGTGCCCGCGGGCTCGCTCGCGACCGGCCTGACGTTGCCGCTCGAGGACGAACACGCGCGCTCGCTCTGCGCGCTCGTCGCCGCGAGCCGCGCGCTCGTCGTGCTCGCGTTCCAGGGCGATCACGGCGGGCTCGCGGCGACCGCGCTCGACGTCCCGGCCGAGCGCGCGACCGCGGAGCTCGTCGCGCGCGCGCTCGCGCGTCCGGGCGCGCGCGCCGACGAACCGCTGCGCCTCGCGACGGACCTCGGCCGCGATCCGGCGCCGGGCTCCGCGCTGCGCTGGGCGCGTGCGCACCTCGGCGCGTTCGCAGCGGAGTGGGCGCCGTGGGGGCCCGAGGTCGAGCGCGTCCAAAGCGGCGGCACCGTGAGCCCCGCGGCCGCGCGGCGCGACGGCGAGGAGCTCGCCTCCGCGCCCGCGCTCGAAGCCGGCGTCGCGCTCGAACGCGCGTGGGCGCGCTGGCTCGACGACACGCGCGGCGGCATCGGCTTCGTCGAGTGGCATCCGGTCGACCTCGGCGTCGGCCGGCGCGCGCTCGTCGGCGGCTGGCTGCCGTTCACGCGGCGCAACGCGCCGGAGATCTCGCTCGCGAACGTGCTCGCGGCCGTGCCCGCGGGCGTCGAGCGCCTGCTCGCGCAGTTCCCGCGGCTCGAGCCGACGTTCACCGAGGGGCGCCGCGACGGCGAACTCTGCTTCCTGCGGGCCCGCATCGTGAACAAGGGCGGGCTCGCGTGCGCGAGCGGCGGGCGGGCGCTCGTCGCGCGGCTGGTGCTCCCAGGCGACGCGCGCCTGATCGCCGGCGCCGAGTCGGTCGAACTCGACTCGCCCGCGGGCGGCGCGGCGAGCCGTGAGTTCGCGTGGGTCGTGCTCGCACCCGCCCAGTCGACGTTCGCGTGCCAGGTCGAGCTGCCGTGGGGCGGCGTCGCCCGCGCGGAGGTGCGACCGTGACGGTGCTCCTCCTGGTCGCGCTCCTCGCGGCGGCATTCCAGGACCCCGGCGCGACGCCCGCGGCGCAGCCCGCCGCCGCACCGGACGAGCCTGCGCGCGCTCCCGAGCGTCAGGAGCCGGCGCGCCAGGAGCCGTCGCCGGCGGTCGAGCCGCCGAAGGTCGCGGCCCCCGAGCCTGCGGCTGCGCCCGCGCTCGCGTGGGACGGCGCTGCGCCGAAATCGCCGGAGGAACTCGAGCCGCTCCTCGCCCGCTTCGCGGCGGCGTGGCCGGCGGACCTGCGCGTCCAGGCGGTCGGCGTCGCGCGCGACGGCGCGAAGGTCTGGCGGGCGAGCGTGACGCGCGCCGCGCAGGAAGAAGAAGGGCGACTGCCCGCGCTCGTCACGCTCCCCGCGACGAGCGGCGCGGGTGACGGCGCCGCGCTCGCGCGCTCGCTCGCGGCGTGCGCCGCGCTCTGCGAGCGCTTGGAACGGGAGCCGGAACTCCAGGCGCGCTTCGCGAGCGGCAGCGTGCAGTTCCTCTTCGCCGCGGAGCCGGCGCGGACCTTCCGCGGCGCGGCGCCCGCGCTCGACTACCCGGTGGGGTGGACGAACGGGCCGGACCGGCCGCCGCACCCCTTGTTCGAACCGGAGACGCGCGCGATCGCGGAGTTCCTGCTCGCGCATCCCGCGATCGGGGTGCTGGCGTCGGAGACGGGCGCCGCGACGCCGATCCCGTTCGTGCTGGGCCGCGAGGCCGAGCACGCTGCGCCGGGCGGCTCGCTCGAGCGCTTCGGGCGCGAGTACCTCGGCGCGGGCCTCGCGACGTGGAGCGCGGTCGGTGAAGGGGGCGCCGTCGAAGGCGCGCTCGCGGCGGAGCGGCTCGTGCGGCTCTTCGACGCGTTGCCGCGCCTCGAGGTCGGCGCGCCGTCTCTCGAGCGCGCGCGCCCCGCGCTCTGGATCCTCGAGTGCGACCTCGTGAACCGCGGCGCTGCGGGCACGCTCGAAGGCCCCGCGGCACAGCGCGAACGCTCGAGCGCGTGGCTCGACGTCGTCGGCGCGGAGCTCGCGGCCGTCGCGATCGCGCGCGGCGGGAAGGACGCGGTTTTCGAGCCGGTCGGCGCGCGCGGGCCGCACGTGGAGCTCGGCCACCTCGCGGGCGGCGAGACCGTGCGCCTGCGCCTCGTCCTTCGCGGAACGGAAGGCGCCGAAGCGAAGCTCTCCGTGCGCTCGCTGCGCGCGGGCTCCGCCGACATCGCCGCGACGCTGCGCTGAACCTCAGCGAGCGCGGCGGAAGTCGCGCTCGAGCGCGGGCAGCGCCTCGAGCACGACGCGGCCCACCTTCGCGAGGCTCTCTTTCGAACAGTGCGCGAGCACGTCGTCCGTCGTGTGCCAGTAGGCGTTGCCCGGACCGTACTCGAAGTCGATCAAGTCGAGGCTCGGGATGCCGGCGTCGAGGAACGGCCCGTGGTCGTCCTCGATCGCCTGCGACTGGTTCGAGAACACGCCCGCGAGCCCCGCGCGGCCCGCGGCGGCGCGGAACAGGTCGACGAGCCGCCGGTCGGACCACGTCTCGCGCAGGAGCGCGAGGTCGGCGTCGCCGACCATGTCGAGGAGCACGAACGCGCGCACGCGCGAGGCCTCGCCGCGCTTCGCGAGCTCCTTCGCGTGGTGGCGCGAGCCGTAGCAGTTGTCCTCGCCCTGCCACTGCGGACGCGTCGCCTCCTCGCCGTCGAGGAAGAGGAACCGGTACGCGAGCATGCGCGGCCCGCCCTGCGCGAGCACGCGCGCGAGCTCGAGCAGGAGCGCGGTGCCGGAACCGCCGTCGTTCGCGCCGACGAACCCGTCGATCCCGAGCTTCGTGTCGAAGTGCGTCGCGAGGATCACGCGCTCGGCGTCCGGCGTCGTCGCGGGGAGGTCCGCGTACACGTTCGCGAGCGCGAAGTTGCCGAGCGGTGTCTTCGCGTCGAACGGCTCGCGCGCGGGCTTCAGGCCGGTGCGCGCGAGCTCCGCTTCGAGGTACGCGCGCGTCGCTTCGAGCGCGGGGCTGCCGGGGGGCCGCGGACCGAATGCGACGAGCGCTTCGAGGTGCTTCCACGCGCGGTCCGCGTCGAGCGCGACCGGAGCCGCCGAGGGCGAGGTCTTCCCGCACCCCGGTCCCGAGCACGCGGCGGCGACGACGAGGAGCGGAGTGGTCCAGCGGAGGAGGTGCGCGCGGTTCACGCGGGCGAGCGTACGGCGCTCCTCCGGCGTTCGCGAGCGGACGCGCCGCCGCCCGCGGGGTTTTCGGCGCGGAATTGGGGCTCGCCGCGCGGCGCGGACAGGCCTAGTTCCTGACCGCGGTCCTCGCCGGGATCCGCCGCTCAGGTTCCCGGGGGGGCCGGCCGACAAGCGAGCCGGGACCGCCCCGGCCAAGGCGCGCGATCCCGCTCCGGAGCGAACATGACCGAACCCTTCTCGCCGATCTTCGACCTCGTCCGCCAGACCCTCTCGTCCGAGCGCTTCGCCGCGCTGCACTGGGAGGGGAGCTTCCAGGAGTACCTGGAGATCGCGGACAAGAACCCGCTCGTCGCCCGGAACGCGTGGCAGCGCCTGCTCGACATGCTCGAGAGCCACGGCTCGACGCGGCCGGAGAAGCGCGGCGCGCACAAGCGCTGGAAGCTCTTCGACGACCCGCTCGGCGACGGACAGGACGCGGTGTACGGCCTCGACGAGCCGCTCGCGCAGCTCGTGCAGACGATCCGGGCCGGCGCGCGCGGGCTCGGTCCCGAGAAGCGCGTGCTCCTGCTCCACGGGCCCGTCGGCTCGGCGAAGTCGACGATCGCGCGGTTGCTGAAGCGCGGGCTCGAAGCGTACTCGCGCACGGACGAGGGCGCGCTCTACACGTTCTCGTGGCACGTCGACGGCGAGGTCGTGCCGTCGCCGATGAACCAGGAGCCGCTCCTGCTCGTGCCCGTCGAGGCGCGCAAGGCGGTCGAGGAGCGCCTCAACAAGAAGCTCCGCCGCGAGTACCGCTTGTCGATCCAGGGCGAACTCGACCCCGTCAGCCGCCACTACCACGAGCAGCTCATGCAGCGCTACGCCGGCGACTGGACGAAGGTCGTCGAGCACGTGCGCGTGCGCCGCGTCGTGCTCTCCGAGAAGGACCGCGTCGGCATCGGCACGTTCCAGCCGAAGGACGAGAAGAACCAGGACTCGACCGAGCTCACGGGCGACCTGAACTACCGGAAGATCGCCGAGTACGGCAGCGACTCCGACCCGCGCGCGTTCAACTTCGACGGCGAGTTCAACGTCGCGAACCGCGGCCTGCTCGAGTTCGTCGAGGTCCTCAAGCTCGACGTCGCGTTCCTCTACGACCTGCTCGGCGCGACGCAGGAGCACATGATCAAGCCGCGCAAGTTCGCGCAGACGTCGATCGACGAGGTCATCCTCGGTCACACGAACGAGCCCGAGTACAAGAAGCTCGCGAGCAACGACCTCATGGAGGCGTTCCGCGACCGCACGATCAAGATCGACATCCCGTACAACCTCGCGCGCACGGACGAGGTCGACATCTACCGCCGCCAGTTCGGCAAGAAGCGGCTCGCGGGCCGGACGCTCGCGCCGCACACGCTCGAGATCGCGTCGCTCTGGGCCGTGCTCACGCGCCTCGAGGACCCGACGCACCCGAACCTGACGCTGCTCCAGAAAGCACGGCTCTACGACGGTCAGGAGGTGCAGGGCTTCTCGCGCGAACAGGTCCGGGAGATCAAGGAGCAGCACCCGCGCGAGGGGATGCTCGGCATCTCGCCGCGCTACGTGCAGGACCGCATCGCGACGTGCATCGCGTCGGACGCGCTCTGCGTCGGTCCGCTGCAGGTGCTCGACGCGCTCGAGCACGGCTTGCGGCACCACTCGCTCGTGTCGAACGAGGAGACGCGCAAGCGCTACGTCCAGCTGATCGCGGTCGCGCGCGAGGAGTACGAGGAGACGGTCAAGCGCGAGGTGCAGATGGCGATCGTTGCGGACAAGGAGGCCGTCGATCGCCTGTGCAGCAAGTACATCGACAACGTCAAGGCGTGCATCACGCGCGAGAAGGTCGTCGACGAGCACGGCCGTCTCTCCGACCCCGACGAGCGCCTCATGCGCGCGATCGAGGAGAAGATCGACATCCCCGAGTCGCGCAAGAGCGACTTCCGCCACGAGCTGATGAACTACATCGCGGCGGTGCACCTCGAAGGCGGCACGTTCCACTTCCGCGAGAACGCGCGGCTGACGCGCGCGCTCGAGCTCAAGGTGTTCGAGGATCGGCGCGACTCGATCCAGCTCACGAGCCTCGTCTCCACGGTCATCGACCCCGACACGCAGGAGAAGATCGGCGTCATCCGCGGCCGCCTCATCCGCGACTTCGGGTACGACGAGATGAGCGCCGAGGAAGTGCTCCACTACGTCGCGGGACTGTTCGCGCGCGGCGAATCGAAGCGCGCACCGTCGGAGGCCGCCTAGTCGCGGGCCCGCGCCCATGTACCGCATCGAACGCGACCGCACGCGCTTCCGCGAGATCGTCCGCGGCAAGCTGCGCCAGGACCTGCGGCGCTACCTGTCGACGAGCGAGCTGCTCGGTCGGCGCGGCGAGCACACGGTCTCGATCCCGGTGCCGCAGATCGAGCTCCCGCGCTTCCACTTCGGCGAGAACAAGAAGGGCGGCGTCGGTCAGGGCCCGGGCGAGAAGGGCGATCCGATGGGCGGCGAGCCGAAGGAAGGCGACGGCTCCGGCGCGGCGGGCGAGCAGGAAGGGCAGCACATCCTCGAGGTCGAGGTCGAGCTCGAGGAACTCGCGGAGATGCTGGGGAAGGAGCTCGAGCTGCCCGACATCCAGCCGCGCGGCGACAAGCAGCTCCTCGCCGACGGCGGACGCTTCACCGGCGTGCGCAGCCACGGCCCGAAGTCGCTGCGACACTTCCGGCGCACCTTCAAGAACGCTCTGCGCCGCACGGTCGCCTCCGGCGAGTGGGACCCGATGGACCCGAAGGTGGTGCCGATCGCCGACGACGAGCGCTTCCGCATGCAGAAGAGCTGTCCGCAGCCGGACAGCTCCGCGGTGATCTTCCACGTGATGGACGTGTCCGGCTCGATGGGCCGCGAGCAGAAGGACATCGTGCGCATCAAGGCCTTCTGGATCGATACGTGGCTGCGCAGCCAGTACAAGAACCTCGAAGTCGTCTACATCGTCCACGACGCCGTCGCGAAGGTCGTCGACCAGGACGCGTTCTTCCACCTGCGCGAGTCGGGCGGAACGAAGATCAGCTCGGCGTACGAGCTCGTGCTCCAGCTCATCCTCGACAAGTACCGGCCGGAGGACTGGAACATCTACCCGTTCCACTACTCCGACGGCGACAACTGGAGCGCGCGCGACACGGAGCGGTGCGTGACGCTCCTGCGCGACGAGCTGCTCCCGCGCGTCAACCAGTTCTGCTACGGGCAGGTGAAGTCCGCCTACGGCTCCGGGCAGTTCAAGAAGGACCTCGATCAGGCGCTCGAAGGCGAGGAGCACCTCGTCACGGCCGCGATCAACGACCGCGAGGGCATCCCGGAGGCGATCCGGGCGTTCCTCGGGAGGGGGCGCTGAGATGGCGCTCTCGTCGTCGCTCAGTCCGAAGCTGCGCGAGGAAGCACGGCGCATCGAGGACGTCGCGCGCTCGTTCGGCCTCGACTTCTTCCCGGTCGTCTTCGAGATGCTCGACGCGAAGGACGTCAACGCGATCGCGGCGTACGGCGGCTTCCCCGTGCGCTATCCGTCGTGGCGCTTCGGGATGGACTTCGAGCGCCTCGAGAAGGGCCGCACGTTCGGACTCTCGAAGATCTACGAGCTCGTGATCAACAACGATCCGACGTACGCCTACCTCGTCCGCACGAACTCGGACATGGAGCAGAAGCTCGTCATGGCGCACGTGTTCGGCCATGCGGACTTCTTCAAGCACAACCAGTGGTTCGTGCCGACCGACCGCAACATGCTCGACCGCATGGCGACGCACGGCACGCGCATCGCGCGTCTCGTCGACGAGCGCGGCGCCGACGCGATCGACGAGTTCCTCGACCGCGCGCTGTCGCTCGACAACCTCGTCGATCCGTACCTGCCGCTCGCGCAGCACCTGCAGCGGAAGAAGCGCGAGGCGCAGCGGGGCACGAGCCACGCGGAGCGCGCGCGCAAGAACCTCGAGGCGCTGATCGACCCGCGCGCCCCGCGGACCGCCGAGCCCGAGGCGCCGCTCCCGTCGGGGACCGCGCTCCCGACGTTCGACGTGCTCGGCTTCCTCGTCGAGAAGGCGCCGATCGCGGCGTGGGAGCGCGACGTGCTGCGCATGGTGCGCGCCGAGGCGTACTACTTCATGCCGCAGCGCATGACGAAGATCATGAACGAGGGTTGGGCCTCGTTCTGGCACAGCCGCATCCTGACGAGCGGAGTCCTCGCCGAGAGCGAGATCGTCGACTTCGCGGACTGCCACAGCGGCGCGACGGCGAGCGCGAGCGGTCAGCTCAACCCGTACAAGCTCGGCATCGATCTCTACCGCCACGCGGAGGAGAAGGGGCTCGACCTCTTCCGTCTGCGCCGCGCGCACAACGACACGAGCTTCCTCGACGAGCTCGTCGACGAGGAGTTCGCGCGCACGAGCCAGCTCTTCCTCTACGGCAAGAACGCGCGCACGGGCCGCACCGAGGTGCTCGATCGCGACTGGCGCGAGATCAAGGAGAAGCTCCTGCAGGACCTCGCGTGGGGCGGACTGCCGCGCATCGAGCTCGTCGACGCGGACTTCGAAGGCCGCGGAGAGCTCGTGCTCCTGCACCACCACGACGGACGCGATCTGCAGCTCCTGCACGCGGGCGAGACGTTGAAGCACGTCGCGCGCTTGTGGAAGAAGCCCGTGCACCTGCTGACGCTCGAGGAAGGGCAGGGGAAGCGGCTCACGTGCGACGGCGAGACGATCAAGGCGAGCGACGCCGTCGTGCCGGGCGCGAAGCCGACGAGCGAAGCGGGCTGACGGCGGCGGGGCCGTCGTCGGGTCATGGGGAATCGGCCCCCCCGTCGGTCGGGGGAGGCGCACTCGTCAAGCTCCGAATTCGCGCAGCATGAGCTCGATTTCGCGGCGCAGGATCGGCAGCTCCTGCTCGACGATGCGCCAGACCTGCACCAGATCCACGCCGAGGTATCCGTGCACGAGGAGGTTCCGGAAGCCGGCGAGCGAGCGCCACGGGATCGACGGGTGGGCGGACTTCCGCTCCTCGGAGATGCGCTGCGTCGACTCGGCCAGCGTCTGCAGGTTGCGGAGCACCGCATCCTGCACGAGCGTCGATCGAAGGAACGCATCGCGTCCACCCGTGACGTACGAGTCGATACGGGTCGTGCACTCGAGCACGTGACGCAGGTGGAGGCGGTCGTCCTTCAAAGCGGCTTCGACTCCGAGAGGACGCTCTCGCGGATGGACCAGTGGAGGGCCGGCTCGGTCACGAGATCGACGCGGCGACCGAGCAACTCCTCGAGGTCCATGCCCAAGGCACCCAAGTCGAAGAGGGTGCGGTCCGGTTCCAGATCCGCGATCAGGTCGAGGTCGCTCTCTGCCCGCGCGGTGCCGCGCGCGAACGACCCGAACACGCGCAATCGGCGCACGCCGTGCCGCCGAGCGAGCTCGAGGATGCGCGCACGATGCGGCGCCAAGGCGTCGAGACCGACCATGGGTGAGAAGCTACGCCGTGTCGCGGGGCTCGACAACTGAACCGCGCGCGCGGATCGCTCGAATCGAGCATCGGGAACCACCCTTGGGGCTCGATTCACGCTCCAGGCGATCTTGACGGCCGAGGCCTCGACGTGGACGGCGCCGAAGGGATGCCGAGGATCGCAGTGAGGCCGTGGAGGAGGTCCGTGCCATTCGTTCTCAGGCTCGAGGAAGGGCAGGGGAAGCGGCTCACGTGCGACGGCGAGACGATCAAGGCGAGCGACGCCGTCGTGCCGGGCGCGAAGCCGACGAGCGAAGCGGGCTGAGTTCGCCCCGCACCCGCGCTCTCGAGCGCGGACCTCGCTAGGCTCTGAACTCAGCGTGGACGTCGTTGCAGCCATCCTGTCCGAGCGCGACGCTGGAGTCGTTCGATGCGGCATCTCCGCCGTCGCGACTCCCAAGCTCTCTCGGTTGGCGGAGGAGTTCGGCCTGAACTCGGACTCGTCCCTCTACGCTCCGATCGACGCGCGTTCGGCGTTCGTGCGCGTACGCAGCCTGCTGCACGAGGGCCTCGCAACCAGGTCGGAGATCCTGCCGCTGGCGCGCGCATCGGAATTGGCTGCGCAGTTCCTCGCGCTTTTCGGCACGGAGGGCGTCCGCTGCTTCTCGAACGGGGAACTCGACGGCGAGTTCCATCTGTCGAGGTGGGACCCGGTGACGGAGGCCACGTTCGACACGGGCGTGCTCGTCCTCGGACCACACCGTTCGGGCTGCCTGTGGGTCCTCGAGGAGGATTGAACTCGTCGCGCGACGGCCGTGCGACTTGCACCGCGTGCTCGCGCGCCTGCATCCGGGCTCGACTCGTCCCGAGGACCTCGCGCCGCTCCTCGGGGCGTGAACTCGACCGCGATCCCGCACGAAACCTCGAGTCGGCGTCTTTCAGCGCGCGTACTTGAGCGAGAGGACCTCGACGATCTTCGCCGCGAGCTGATCGTCGACGCCGAGCACCTTCTGCATCGACTCGAGCAGCTTGTCCTCCGCTTCGTCGACGTCGCCCGACGCGAGCGCGATGTCGGCGCAGAGCACGTAGCACTTCTTCTTGAGCGCGGGGCTCGAGAGCTCGGCGAGCGCGTTCACGGCCTCGCCCAACGACTTGTACTTCTTGATCGTCTTGATCGCGTCGTCGGCGGTCTTGCGGAAGTCGCGCTCCTTGAACTCGGGCAGCGTGCTCGCGAACGCGCCGACGGAGGCCATCTCGCCCTGGTCGATCGAGCCGTCCGCGCCCGCCATCAAGAGCATCGCGACGCAGAGCAGCGTGTCGTCCGTGGCCTTCTTCGGGGTGGAGAAACCGGTGAGCTTGGAGAGGAGTCCCATGGTGGTCTCGCGGTGGGTGTCGTGGGGGAGGCAGCCCCAGAAACGCTAACGAGTCCTCCCCGGCGATTCCATCCGCACGAACGTCCGGCTCGCACGGCGAGCGGATCGCTCGCGCGAAGCGGGCGGCGTTCGTGCGAGCAGGGCGCCGGCTCGCTATCTTCCGTGGCATGTCGCGCGCCGCACTCGCCTCGCTCCTCCTCGCCGCTCCGTTCGTCGCCGCCTGCCGCAACGCGAGCGGAGACGGCGGGAGCGCCGGCGCCGCGCTCGTGCCGAACGCCGCGGGCATGAACGGCTGCAGCGGCCCCGCGCAGACCTTCACGGCGCCGCAGTCGACGTCGACGGTCACGCTGACGACCTTCGTCGCGACCGACGACTCCGCGCTCGCCGCGGCGGGCGACGCCGAGCTCCTCTACGCGACGGGCGCGAACGGCACCGTCGTCGCGATCGACGTCTCCGGCGCGACGCCGGTGGAGACGGAGCTCGTGTCGAGCGGCGCGGTCGCGGCGCTCCTCTCGTTCGCGGGCATCTCCGACGCACCCGCGCTCGGCGCGATCGCGGTGCTCGACGCGGACACGCTGCTCGTGCAGGAGCGAACGTCGAACACGCTGCTCTCGGTCGACCGCGCGACGCCGAACACGCTCGGGTTCTGGGCCGGCGAGCCGAACATCGTGCCGGGCTTCGCCGACGGCGCCGCGACGGGGAGCGCCGGCCGCGCGCGCTTCAGCTTCACGGAGACCTCCGCGATCTGCCCGACGGGCGAAGCGACCCCGCGCGTGTTCGTCGCGGACCCGGGCAACCACGCCGTGCGCGTCGTCGAAGGCGGCTTCGTGCGCACGGTCGCGGGTCAGGGCCTCGCGCTCTTCGCCGACGGGAGCCTCTCGTCCGTCTACTTCGACACGCCGACCGGTCTCGCGCTCTCGTGCGCGAACGGGCTCGTCGTCAGCGAGCGCGGCGCGAACGGCTACGGAAACCGACTGCGCGCGATCACCGTGGGCGCGCCGAGTCCGTTCGGCGGCTTCTTCGGGAGCTCGACCACGCTCGCAGGCGACGGCACGGCCGCGACGACGGAGGGCGCCTCGCTCGCCGGCGCGCAGCTCGACGCGCCCGTCGCGCCGTTCGTGACGAGCACGGGCGAGTTCTACTGGATCGACTCCGAGAGCGGCGTGCTCCGCCGCCGCGCGCTCGACGGGACCTGCGACTGCCCGCTCGCCGTCGACTGCGCGACCGCGGTCGGCGCACCGGACTTCCCCGCGGGGCACGCGTTCTCGCTCACGGAGACCGCCGGCGGCGTGCTCTACGTGCTCGACGCGACCGCGGGCGTGCTCCATCGCGTGACGCCCTGAGCGGTTCGCGGCACGTCCCGCCTTGATCCCCGGGGGCTCGCGGGTAGCATCCCCGGGCCGGGAATCGGCCGACCAGGCCGCGAGGGATTCCACGGCGATCCGAACGTCCGCCACGATCCGACGAGGAGGAGCGCGTGGGAGAGAAGCCCCCCCCGATCACGCCGCCCGCGCAAGCGGCGGAGCACCAGCCGTTCATCCGCCACGACCAGACGATCGCCGAGTTCACCGTGAAGTCGGTGATCATCGGCGTGTTCTTCGGGCTGATCTTCGGCGCGTCGACGGTGTACCTCGCGCTGAAGGCGGGCCTCACGGTCTCGGCGTCGATCCCGATCGCGGTGCTGTCGATCTCGCTGCTGAAGAAGCTCGGGGGCTCGACGATCCTCGAGAACAACATCGTGCAGACGATCGGCTCGGCCGGTGAGAGCATCGCCGCGGGCGTCGTGTTCACGCTGCCGGGGTTCCTCTTCCTCGCGCGCGGGCAGGACGGCGCGAGCGTCGGAGCGAGCTACTTCAATTACTGGACGATCTTCACGCTCGCGCTGCTCGGCGGCGCGCTCGGCGTGCTGATGATGATCCCGCTGCGGCGCGCGCTCATCGTGAACGAGCACGGGAACCTGCCGTATCCCGAGGGCACCGCGTGCGCCTCGGTGCTGATCGCGGGCGAGAAGGGCGGCGACCTCGCGAAGACGGCGTTCCTCGGCCTCGGGATCGCGTTCGTGTACGCGACGCTGCAGAAGATCCTGCTCGTCGTGCGCGAGACGGTCACCTACGTCAGCGCGGCGAAGAGCAAGGTGTTCCCGGCCGCGACCGTCAGCGCGGACATCACGCCCGAGTACCTCGGCGTCGGCTACATCATCGGACCGCGCATCTCCGCGATCCTGGTCGCGGGCGGCGTGCTCGCGTGGCTCGGCCTGATCCCGCTGCTGGCGTCGCTCGTGCCGGCGGACATGATCGCGGCCCAGCTCGTGAAGCTCGGTGAGATCAAGGACGTCACGCTTCCCGGCAAGTTCGGCTGGGATCCCGTGAAGCACGAGTTCGCGGCGCTGAACATGGCCGTCTACCGCGCCTACGTCCGCCAGATCGGCGCGGGCGCCGTCGCCGCGGGCGGGTTCATGACGCTGATCAAGACGCTCCCGACGATCGTGTCGAGCTTCAAGGGCAGCCTGGCCTCGATCAAGTCCGGCTCGGGCGCCGCCGTCGCGGCCGTGAAGCGCACGGAGCGCGACCTCCCGCTCTCGGTCGTGCTCATCGGCAGCGTCGTGCTCGTCGCGATCCTCGCGTTCCTCCCGTTCATCCCGGGCACGCTGCTCGGGAAGATCCTGCTCGGCATCCTGATCGTCGTCTTCGGCTTCTTCTTCGTGACGGTCGCGTCGCGCATCGTCGGCATCATCGGCTCGTCGTCGAACCCGATCTCGGGCATGACGATCGCGACCTTGATGGCGACGTGCCTGATCTTCGTCGGCATCGGTTGGACGGGCGATCTCTACCAGCCGATGGCGCTCTGCGTCGGCGGCATGGTGTGCATCGCGGCCGCGAACGCGGGGGCCACGAGCCAGGACCTGAAGACCGGCTTCCTCGTCGGCGCGACGCCGAAGTACCAGCAGATCGGCCTGATGTTCGGCGCGGTCGCCGCTGCGGCGGTGATCGGTCTCACGATCAACGTGCTCGACAACCCGCACCTGGGTCCCGATGGGACGATGGTGCACAACATCGGCGAGAAGTACGCGGCGCCGCAGGCGACCCTGATGGCCACGCTGATCAAGGGCCTGCTCGCGCAGAACCTCGACTGGCAATTCGTGCTGGTGGGCGTGTTCCTCGCGGTCACGATCCAACTCTGCGGCGTCAGCCCGCTGTCGTTCGCGGTCGGCGCGTACCTGCCGCTCTCGACGACGCTGCCGATCTTCGCGGGCGGCATGCTCAAGGGCCTCGTCGACTGGCGCCAGAAGAAGAAGGGCGCCGCGGCCGCGCACGGCGACGACGAACTCGGTCCCGGCAGTCTGTTCTCGACCGGTCTCGTCGCCGGCGGCGCGCTCGCGGGCGTCGTCGTCGCGGCGCTCCAGGCGGACGACACGGTCGCGGCGGCGATCGGGAAGCTCAGCCTCGAGCACAACCTGACCGGCGCGCTCGGCGACGGCGGCTACAGCCTGCTCGGCGTCGGCTCGTTCCTCGTGCTCTGCACGATCCTCTACCGGGTCGCGATGAAGCCGATGAAGTCATGAGCGAGCGCGTGCTGGAGCACACTCCGTCCGTCCCGGCGAGCGAAGACCAGCCCGAGCTCACGCTGCGCTCGATCGTGCTCGGCGCCGTCCTCGGCGTCGTGTTCGGCGCGGCGTCGACGTTCCTCGCCTTGCGCGTCGGGCTCACGACGTCGGCCTCCGTGCCGATCGCGGTGCTCGCGATCTGGGCGATCCGCCGCCGCAAAGGCCAGCGCGCGATCCTCGAGCACAACATCGTGCAGACGACGGGCTCCGCGGGCGAGTCCGTCGCGGGCGCCGTCGTGTTCACGGTGCCCGCGCTGATCTTCCTCGGGTATCCGCTGCAGGTCGGCCTCACCGCGTTGATCGCGGTGACGGGCGGCGTGCTCGGCGTCTTGATGATGGTGCCGCTGCGCCGCTACCTGATCGTCAAGGAGCACGGCGTGCTTCGCTATCCCGAGGGGAAGGCGTGCGCCGAGATCCTGCAGGCGGGCGAGAAGGGCGGCACGTCGGCGAAGAAGGTCTTCGTCGGCCTCGGCATCGGCGCGCTCTTCAAGGCGTTCCAAGCGCTCTTCGGCGGCGTCAAGGCGTCGATCGGCACGGCGATCACCGGCTTCCGCGGCGCGGAGCTCGGCTGCGACGTCGCGCCCGAGCTGCTCGGCGTCGGCTACATCATCGGCTACCGCACGTCGGTGATGATGGTCGCGGGCAGCGTGCTCGCGTCGTTGATCCTCGTGCCGCTGATCCTGCTCTTCGGCTCGGGCCTCACCGAGCCGCTCGCCCCCGCGGCGACGTTGATCCGCGACATGTCGCCCGCCGCGGTCTGGTCGAACTACGTGAAGCACATCGGCGCGGGCGCGGTCGCCGCGGGCGGGCTCTTCGCGCTCGCTCGCGCGCTGCCGTCGATCGTGTCGTCGATCCGCGCGTCCGCGGGCTCGCTCTTCGGCGGCGCGGGCGGCGCGCAGTCGACCTCGCGCCTCGACCGCGACACGCCGGTGCCCGTGCTGCTCGTCGGCGCGCTCGCGATCGTCGTGTTCATCTGGCTCGTGCCCGCGTTCCAGATGACGCTGCTCGGCGCGTTCCTGATCCTCGTCCTCGGCTTCCTGTTCAGCGTCGTCTCGTCGCGCATCACGGGCGAGGTCGGCTCGTCGTCGTGTCCGCTCTCCGGGATGACGATCGGCGTGCTCATGGCGACGTGCGGCGCGTTCCTGCTCGCGGGGTGGGAGGGCTCGAGCTACTCGCGCCTCGCGCTGATGATCGGCGCCGTCGTGTGCATCGCGATCTCGAACGCGGGGACGTGCTCGCAGGACTTGAAGACGGGCTTCCTCGTCGGCTCGACGCCGGTGAAGCAGCAGACGGCGCTCCTGATCGGCGTCTTGACGTCCGTGCTCGCGGTCGGTTGGACCGCGTACCTGCTCAACCTCGCCGAGACGCGCGAGCACGTGCTCGCGCAGCCGTTCGCGGTGCAGCCGGCGCTCGTGGCGAAGGCGGAGGACACGACGAGCGTCGACAGCCCCGGCACGTTCGCCTTCGTGCGCTTGAACTCCGACGAGGTCCCCGCGGGCGTCGCCCCCGGCATCTACCTCGTCGACCGCGCGACGAACGAAGCGAAGATCCAGCGCGAGGACGGCATCGGCGCCGGACGTTTGCAGGCGCCGCAGGCGAAGCTCATGTCCGTCGTGATCGACGGGCTGCTCACGCACAAGCTCCCGTGGGACCTGATCCTGATCGGCGCGGCGATCGCCGTGTTCATCGAGCTCATGGGCTTCCGCTCGCTGACGTTCGCGGTCGGCGTCTACCTGCCGCTCTCGTCGACCATGCCCGTGTTCCTCGGCGGCGCGGTGCGCTTCGTCGCGGACAAGCTCTACAAGCGCGAGCCCGACGCGGAGGACGAGCCGCAGGGCGTGCTCTGGTGCTCGGGCCTGATCGCGGGGGCGTCGATCCTCGGGATCCTCGCGGCGATGCAGGGCTTCCTCCCCGGCTTCGACCGCGACGCGGGGCTGCACCCGGAGATCGCTGTGCTCGGCAAGTGGTTCCCGGACCTCGCCGCGAGCGACCTCTTCGGCCTCGGCGTGCTGCTCCTGCTCGGCTTCCTGATGTTCCGCGGCGCGGCCGACGCGAAGGAGTAGCGCACGCGCTCCGCTGCGTCGGTTTCCTTCGATTCGTTGCCCCGGCCCGCGCACGCGGCATCGGAAGCGTCGCCCGCGGAGCCCCCGGCGCAGTGTGGGTCGATGTGGACGCGCCCTGTGAAGGTCGTACCCGTAGCGCGCGGCGCTGTCCTGATGGATTGGTGTACCAGGGATGAAGAGCCGGGGGCTCCGCGACCCCCCGAACGACCGAGGCCGCGACGTCGAGCACGTCGCGGCCTCGGTTCCCATCCAGCGCGCGCATCGCGGGACGCGCGCCGGGCCGTCGGCGCGCGCATCGCCCGATGCGCGCGCCGTTTCACCCGGTGACGCGCGTCAAGGCGCCCACAGGATCGCGACGCCGTTCGTGCGGTTGCTCGTCGCGGGCGGGCAGAACGCGCTCGACGGGTTGCGATAGAAGCACTGGTAGGAGTACGTCCCGCCCGCCGGGTTCACCGCGCCCTGGAGGCTGAGCGGCAGGTCGCCGGGGTACGGATACCAGCTCGCGCCGCCCGCGACGCCCTGCAGCGTGAGGCGCACGACCGAGCCCGTGACGCAGCCGAGGCCGTCGTCGACGATCACCGGCGCCATCTGCTGGTCGCCTTGGAAGAAGATGCAGACGCCGCTCGTCATGCTCGACGCGTCGAGGCGCACCGTGTCGTTCGCGACGCTCGCGTTGCCCGACGCGACGAGCAGTCCGCCGGCCGGGTAGCCCGAGTTCGCGCAACCGTGGCCGGGAGCGCCGTTGTTGCCGCACGGACACGCGGTGCCGGTGCCGTCGCCGAGGCAGAACGCGCTGAACGCCGAGTTGCCCGGCACGTCGCCGGTCGTCGTCACGTCGGCGGGGAGGCCGGGCTTCCACAGGCCGAGCGTCAGCGTGCCCGTGTTCGGCGCGACGTCCGCATCGAAGCGGAAGTTGTAGGTCGTGCCCCAGCGCAGCGCGTTCGCGTTCGCGTCGGTCGACTGCGGATCGCAGGCCCACGTGAGCGCGCTCGCGGTCCGCGTCGCGGGCCAGTCCGTGCCCGCGAAGTTCACGCTGCCGTTGCCGTCGCCGTCGTGGTACGCGATGTCGTGGAAGCCGATGTTCGTGACGTTCGCGCCGCTCGGCACGGGCACGCTGAACGCGCCGACGTTGCGGTCGGAGTTCAGGTTCTGCACCGCGAATTCGTAGTGCCACACGCCGCCGCCGAGGTTCGTCGCCTTCGAGCCGACGACGAGGAGGCCGTCGCCCGGGACATGGACGTCGTTCAGCGTGACGCCGCTCTCCGCCTGCGCCCACGCGCGGAGCGCGGGCTGCGAGCGCGTCGTGACGCCGCTCATCGCGAAGGTGAACTCCGTCGTGCCGCTGCAGGTCATCTCGCGCCACGAGGCGTTGTTGTCCTGGTTGCCCGCCGCCGCGTCGTCCGCGGTGACGTAGTGGCACTCGCCGAAGTAGCGTGCGGTCGAGCCGCCGCCCGTGGCCTCGAGCTCGCTCACCGGCATCTGGCAGCGCCGCGCGATCGCGCCGCTCCACGCCGGGTTCGCGGGCGGATAGGGAAACACGCCGGTGTGCGCGTTCACCTGCCAGTTCGGGCCCGCGCTCGACTGGCTGCCGTTGAGGCCCGAGCCGTACGGATCGGAGCACCCGACGCCGAGCCCGCCGCCGCCGCCCTGGCACGTGCAGCACAGGCTGCCGTTGACCGCGGCGAACGCGTGCTTGAGCCACGACGCGCCGAGCTGCTCCATGCGGCCCGCGCCGTTGACGACCTTGTACTTGTAGACGTTCTGGCGGATGACCGGGTGCGCGGGCGTGCTCGCGACCCACGCGAGCACCTGCGTGCCGATGTTGCACGCGTTCGTGCCGAGCGCGATCGCGTCGATGCCGCCGACCGCGGTGACGTTGAGCACGTCCGTCACGTCGCCGATGATCACGTCGGGACCCGTGTTCGTGCCGCACGGCGGCGGCGGCGTGAACGGGCCGATCGAGAACTGGCCGGGACCGCCGGCGGCGTTCAGTCCGGCGCCGAGTTGGATCGTGTACGTGCTGCCGGCGACGACGTCGAGCTCGGCGCGCGCCTGCGTGCCGCACGTGTTGTCGCTGCACACGAGCGCCGCGCTCGACGGGCAGCCGGCGCCCGGGTACACCGCGATCTTCGTGTTCACCGCCGTGAGCGAGCACGTCGACACGGCGATGTGTTCGGTGGTGAGCGCGGTCCACGTGAACCAGAGGTCGCGCTGGACCGCCGTGCTGCCCGTGGAGGCGCACGCGGCCTCGGTCTGGCCCTGGGCGCTCGTCGTCGCGGACGTCGTGTCGAACGGGAACGTCCCGGGGCCCGCGGTCAGCGCGAGCGCGGCCGCGCAGTCGTCCCACGCGGGCGGGGGCGGCGGCGGAGCCGCGAAGTCGAGTTGGAAGCTGCCCGTGTAGGTCGTCGCGGCGCCGAAGGCGCCGAGCTGGAAGAAGAACGTCTGGCCCACCGTCGTCGGGAAGGAGACGGAGGACTGCAGCCCGCACGAGTCGTCGTTGCACACGACGGCGGTCCCGCTCGGACAGGCTCCGCCGTTGTTGTCGGCCCACACCGCGACGACGGTGTCGCTGGTCGTGAGCCCGCAGAACTGCAGTTGCGCGGTGCCGGTCTGCGGCGCGGTCCAATGGAACCAGACGTCGAGCTGCGTGCTCGTGCAGCCCGAGGAGTCCGGCGCGCCGTTCGTCGCGCCGACCGTGGAGACGGGGAAGACGCCGGTGCCCGTGATCACGGTCGGCGCGGAACAGTTGTCGCCGCCTTGTGCACGGACGGTGGAGGCGAGGGCGAGGAGCGCGACGGGCGCGACTGCGCTCGTCCAGAAGCGATGCTGCATGGGGAGAACCTCTCGATGGGGGACGGGGACCGTTGCGAAGAGCCTAACGCCGGTCGGCGGATTGGGGCTCCCCCGCGCCCCGGTCCACGGTGGGGCGGCGCGGTCGCCCGCCGTACCCTCCCGACCTCTTCCGGTTGCACGGATCCGTCCGGATCCCGTCTCGGGGTTCACGCGCGGAGCCTGCCCCGGCGATACTCTCCCTCTGCGTGACCACCCCGCGCGCCTCGATCGTCCTCCCCACGCTGAACGGCGCGCGGGACCTCCAACGGCTCCTCCCCGCGCTCGCGCGGCAGGAGCTCCCGGGCGGTTTCGAGCTCCTCGTCGTCGACTCGGATTCGGACGACGGGACGCGCGAGCTCTGCGCGCGCCACGGCGCGAGCGTGACCCGCATCGAGCGCCGCACCTTCCGCCACGGACCGACGCGCAATGCGCGGGCGAAGGACGCGCGCGCGCCGTTCCTCGTCTTCCTGTCGCAGGACGCGGAGCCGCGCGATCCCGCGTTCCTCGCCCGGCTCCTCGCCGCGTTCGAGGACGAGCGCACGGCGGGCGCCTATGCGCGCATCCTGCCGCGCGACGACGACGACCCGCTGACGCGGCGCACGGTGCTCGACGCGCCCGAAGCCGCGGAGCTCGCGCGCGTGCACGAGTGGGTGCCCGACACGCGCGTGAACCCGGCGACGCAGGTCCACTTCAACAACGTCGCGAGCGCGATCCGCCGCGACGTGTTCGAGCGCTTCCCGTTCCCCGACGTGCCGTTCGGGGAGGACCTCGCGTGGGCGACGCGCGTCTTCGTGCTCGGCTGGCGGATCCGCTTCGTGCCCGACGCGGTCGTGTGGCACTCGCACCGCTACGGTCTGCGCACGGCGTTCGAGCGCTACCGCATCGACGCGGAGTTCCACCGCCGACTCGACGGACGCCGCGTGCGGCCGTCGCTCTGGTCCGTGCTCCGCGGCGTCGCGTACGAGGTCCGGCGCGACCTCGCCTTCGTGCGCGAGCACGGCGGAACCGCGCACCTCGCGCGCGCGCCCTTCCTGCGCGCGGCCCAGGTCTGGGGCCAATACCGCGGCAGCCGCGGCGCGCCGGGGCCCGAGTGGGAGGGCTCGTTCTCGGGTTGAGCCCGCCCTTCCGCCCCGCGCCGAAAACCGCTCTACTGTCGCGCCCGCTCGCGCCGATCCAGCCCCCCGAATGAACCAGGTCCAGAGCGTGCGCCCCATCCGGAGCGTCTCCGTGCTCATGCCCACGTGGCAGGGGATGGAGTTCCTCGAGCGCGTGCTCACCGCGCTCGCCGCGCAGCGCGTCGCGCTCCCGTGGGACTTCCACGCGATCGATTCGGGCTCGACGGACGGCACGTGGGAGCTCCTCGGGCGCTTCCAGGAGCGCTTCCCGGTGCCCTTCCGCCGCGAGCGCATCGACCAGGTCGAGTTCGACCACGGCGACACGCGCAACCTGCTCGCGGCGAAGTCGACGGGCGACCTCTGCGTGTTCCTCACGCAGGACGCGATCCCGTCCTCGCCCGACTGGCTCGCGACGCTCGTCGCGAACTTCGACGACCCGAAGGTCGGCGCGGCGTACTGCCGCAACGTGCCGCGGCCCGACGCGGAGCTCTTGACGAAGATCTTCAGCGCCAACGACCCGGGCTACACCGCCGGACGGCGCGAGACGCGCTTGCCCGATCCGACGGCGTACGCGCTGATGAACGCGCACGAGAAGCGCCTGCTCTACAACTTCAACGACGTCGCGAGCGCCGTGCGCCGAGAGCTGTGGGAGCGCCACCCGTTCCCGCGCACGTGGTTCGGCGAGGACGTCTTGATGGCGCGCGCTCTGCTCGAGGCGGGCTTCACCGTCGTGTACGACGACGTCGCGACGGTCGAGCACAGCCACGACTACGGCCCCGAGGAGACGTTCGCGCGCGCGAAGATCGACGCGCGCTTCAACGCGGAGTGGCTCGACCGGATCTGCGTCGCGACGAAGCAGGACGCGCGCGTGCTGACGGAGCGCCTCCTCGAGGAGGACCGCGAGGCCCTGCGCAAGGCGGGGCTGTCCGACGCCGCGTACGGGCGCGAGCTCGAGAAGGCCGCGCGCCTGCGCGCCGCCGCGTTCGAGGGACTCCACGAGGGGAGCCTCGCGAAGGCGCGGCACCCGTCGACGCGCGTGCTCGACCGCACGCGGCTCGACGTGCTCTACGTCGTGCACGGATTCCCGCCCGACACGTGGGCGGGCACCGAGGTCTACACGTACAACCTCGCGCAGGAACTCCAACGTCGCGGGCACCGCGTCACGATCCTGACGCGCGCGCCGGCGACGAAGCTGCGCGCGGCGACCGCGGACGCGACGGAGGAGCGCCTCGTCTCCGGCAGCCTGCGCGCGGACGGGACGCCTGAGGACTTCTCGCTCTCCGAGCTCACCTTCCAGGGCTTGCGCGTCCTGCGCCTGACGCACCGCCTCGAGCACCGCACGATCCGCGAGAGCTACGAGCAGCCGCGCGCCGAGGCCGTGTTCCGCGCTCTGCTCGCGCGCGAGCGCTTCGATCTCGTGCACTTCCAGCACCTCATCCATCTCTCGGCGGGCCTCGTGCGCGTCGCGAAGGAGGCGGGCCTCGCGACGCTGCTCACGTGCCACGACTACTGGGCGCTCTGCGCCCGCGTGCAGCTGATCCGCCCCGACGGCGTGCGCTGCGAGGAGAACATGGGCTCGGGCTGCTTCCTCTGCGTGAAGGAGAAGCACCTCGAGCGCATCCCGCGCGCGAAGAAGCTCGACGCGCTCGCCGCGCCGCTGCTCGGCGCGCTCACCCAGGGCGTGCGCAAGGGGCGCGCGCTCCCCGAGCGCATGCGGCGCCGCTGGGACGGCTACGCGGACCTCCGCGCGCGCCACGCGTTCGTCACCGAGGCGTACCAGAGCGCCGACTTGCGCGTCTCGCCGAGCCGGTTCCTGCGCAGGAAGCTGATCGACGCCGGCGGTTTCGACCCGCACGGGATCGTCTTCAGCGACAACGGCATGCGCACGGACCACGTGAAGGCGCTCGCGAAGCGCCCCGATCCCGAGGGCCGCGTGCGCTTCGGCTTCGTCGGTTCGCTCGTCTGGTACAAGGGCGGCGAGGTCCTGCTCGAGGCGATGCAGCGCCTCGCGGGCGCGCGCTGCGTGCTCAACGTGTACGGCGCGTTCGAGCCCGAGCGCGACCCGCACCACGCGCGGCTCGCCTCGCTCGCGGGGCCGAACGTGCGTTTCCACGGCCGTTTCGACAACGCGAAGCTCTCCGAGGTCTACTCCGAAATCGATGTCCTGGTGGTGCCGTCGACGTGGTTCGAGAACTCGCCGATCACGATCCACGAGGCGTACTTGACGAAGACGCCCGTCGTCGCGAGCGACATCGGCGGGATGAAGGAGTTCGTCCGCGACGGCGTCGATGGGCTCTGGTTCAAGACGGGCGACGCGGACGACCTCGCGGCGAAGCTGCGCCGCTTCGTCGACGAGCCCGGGCTGCTCGCCGCGCTCGCGCGCGACTGGATGCAGGTGAAGACGATCCACGAGGACGCGCTCGCGACCGAGTTCCGCTACCGCGGCCTCGTCGCGCGCACGAAGGGCCGCGCGCGCTCGCGCGTGCCCGCGGTCGTGTGGGAGCGCCTCGGACGCGAGTGCGCCGCGCGCAGCGGTCCCGTCGAACCGCAGGGCGCGGACTACCTGCTCGTCCGCCCCGGCGGCCGCGCGGAGTACGACGTTTCGGGCGCGGGCGGCGGCAAGCGCCGTCTGCGCGTCGAGCAGTTCGCGCTCGGCGCCGAGCGCAGCGTGCGGCTCGAGGGCCGCGTGCTCGTCGACGGGAAACCGGTCGGGGCGCTGCAGGCGTTCGCCGCGGACGGCGCGGACGCGACCGTCGCGCGCGAACTCGAGCTCGACCTCCCCGCCGACGCGGCGCGCGTCGCGTTCGAACCCGCGAGCGGCGCGTACCTGCGCCTCGCGCGCGTCCTCCTCCTCACCGTCCCCGACGAGGTCCCCGCGTGAAGCGCGCGCTCTCCAAGTTCTTCGGCGTCGGTTCGCCCGAGCCGCGTCACGGCGCGCACGGAGCGACGCCCGCGGCGGACCTGCGCGTGACGCCGGGTCCGAAGCTGCCGGACTCGAAGCTGCCGCGCGCGGCGATCGTGATCCTGAACCTGAACGGGAAGCACCACCTCGAGGGCTGCTTCGGTTCGCTCGCGGCGCTCGAGTACCCGAAGGACCGCCTCGAGGTGCTCCTGATCGACAACGCGTCCGTCGACGGCTCCGTCGAGGAGATGCGCGCGAAACACGCGTGGGTGAAGCTCCACGTGAACGAGCGCAACGTCGGCTTCAGCGCGGGTTGCAACCAGGGCGCGCGCGCGGCGGCGAAGCCCGAGGTGCTCGTCTTCCTGAACAACGACATGCGCGTCGAGAAGCGCTGGCTCGCCGAGCTCGTCGCGCCGATCGTGCGCGGCGAGTGCAGCGCGACGACGTCGAAGATGTACTCGTGGGACGGGAAGCTGATCAACTCCGCGGGCGGCGGGATGAACTTCCACGGCATCGGGATCCAGCGCGGCCTCGACGAAATGCCCGGCCCCGAGCACGACGTGCCGGTGAAGACGCTCTTCGCGTGCGGCGGTGCCATGGCGATGGACGCGCGCGCGTTCGACGCGGTCGGCGGCTTCGACGAGGAGTTCTTCGCGTACTACGAAGACGTCGACCTCGGGTGGCGCAGCTGGGTGCTGGGGCACGAGAGCCACTACGTCCCGAGCTCCGTCTGCTGGCACCACCACTCGAGCACGAGCAAGCGCCTCCCGCCGGAGATGATCCGCCTGCTGCAGACGCGCAACCCCGTGCTCGCGTGCTTCAAGAACTACGACGACGAGAACCTGCGCGCGGTGCTCGCGCCGCTCTTCGCGCTCTACCTGCGCCGCATGTGGTGCACGTCGGGGCTCGTCGACGACAAGGCGTTCCGCATCGAGCAGGCGTCGAACCCCGCGCTCGGCGGCGTGAAGCGGCTCTTCGACCTCGCGCGCACGAACGTGCAGGACGAGGTCGGCGTCAAGCGCATCGCGGCGGCCGACCTGATCGGGATCAACGACCTGCTCGGCCGCTTCGAGCACTGGAGCGCGCGCCGCGCGGCGGTGCAGTCGAAGCGCAAGCGCTCCGATGCCGAGATCTTCCGTCTCTTCTTGAAGCCGCACTGGTGCATCGAGGGCGAGAAGGGCTACCGCGAGCTCCACCAGGGGATGGAGCGCCTCTTCGGGCTCGACCGTTTGTTTCCAGCGGACGTGCTCCGCGATCCGAAGTAAGGGCCCGTGTCCCATGACGTCCTCGAACAACGTCCGGAGCGTTCGTCCGCGGCTTCGGATCGGAAGGAAATTCCGCACGCGGACCGGGCGGCGAGCTCGATGAAGCTCTCCGTCGTCATGCCGGTCTACAACGAGGAAGACACCCTCGAGGAGATCGTGCGGCGCGTGCAGGCGACGCCGTGGGACAAGGAGCTCGTCCTCGTCGACGACGGCTCGAAGGACCGCTCCGCGGAGATCATGGCGAAGCTCGCGGCGCAGTACTCGAACGTGCGCTGCTTCCACCACGCGAAGAACTCCGGGAAGGGCGCCGCGCTGTCGACCGGCTTCAAGCAGGTGACGGGCGACGTCGTGCTCATCCAGGACGCGGACCTCGAGTACGACCCGAACGATTACGGCGTGCTCCTGCGGCCGATCCTCGACGGGAAGGCGGACGTCGTGTTCGGGAGCCGCTTCCTCGGCGGTCCGTATGCGCGCGTGCACCTCTTCTGGCACTACGTGGGCAACCGCTTCCTCACGCTCGTGAGCAACATGTTCACCAACATGAACCTCACGGACATGGAGACCTGCTACAAGGTCTTCAAGCGCGAGTGCGCCGACCGGATCACGATCCAGTCGCGCACGTTCGCGGTCGAGCCCGAGTTCGCCGCGAAGGTCTCGAAGCTGCGCGCGCGCGTCTACGAGGTCCCGATCAGCTACGCAGGTCGCGACTATTCGGAAGGCAAGAAGATCGGCCCGAAGGACGCGTTCATCGCGATGTGGGCGATCGTGCGGTGGACGGTCTTCCATCGGGCGACGAAGCCGCTGCCGCGGCGCGGCTGAGCGCGCGCGTCAGACGTCGATCGGCGCGCCGACCTCGTCCTGGCTCGCGACGACGACCTTCACGCGCGACGCGAGGCCGAGGCGTTCGAGCACCGCGTTCGCCGCGGCGAGCGCGCGCTCCGGCGCGTTCGTCTTCTTCGAGAGGTGCGCGAGCACGAGCGTGTGCAGGTGCTCCGACGCGAGGCGCTCGAGCATCGCGGCGCCCTGCGCGTTCGAGAGGTGCCCGCGGTCGCCGGTGATGCGCTTCTTGAGCGACGCGGGGTAGGGCCCGGTCGCCATCAGCTCGGGATCCCAGTTGAACTCGAGCACGAGCACGTGCGCGTCCGCGAGGCGCTCCGCGACCTCGCGCGCGGGATGGCCGAGGTCGGTCAGGATCACGGCGCGCCGTCCCGCGTGCTCGAGCCGGAACGCGACGGTCGGATCGCAATCGTGGGGGAGCGTCACGGGGAGCACGCGCACCGGCTCCGCGCCGCGCGCGGGCACGTCGGGAGTCCACGTCGCGCGTTCCGCGAGCTCGAACGCCTGGTCGATGCGCAGCGCGGCCTGGCGCGGCGCCTTCTTCGCGGCCGCGTGGCGCAGGATCGCCTCGGGCGCGTGCAGGAACGCCTTCGCGCGGCGCGCGATGGAGCCTGCGCTGCGCGCGTGGTCCAAGTGCCCGTGCGTCACGAGCACGTGGTCGATTCGTCCGATGGGGATGCGCGTCGCCTCGAGGCGCGCAAGCTGCGCGTCGCGTCCGAGCCCCGCGTCGACGAGCACGGTCGTCGCGCCGCACTCGACGAGCGTGCTGTTCCCTTCGCTGCCGCTCGCGAGGACGGTGAGGCGCATGCGCGGAGCGTAGCGGAGCCCGCGGTCGGGCGCGACGGGGCTGCGCGCGTTCCGCCGCCGATCGTTCGCGCGCGAGCAGACTCGGCGCGCTCACTGGCCGATCGGCCGCGCGTGGCGGGGCTCTGCGCGCTCAGAGCCTGTGAAGGAATCAGGGATGCCCGGCAGGGTTGTCCAGAGGCGTTCCGGCAAGGCGCGATGACGACGCGTATTCGCTGGCAATACTCGGAGGAATCGCAACGCCGCCGGGGCGCCTCTGGGCGAGCGTGACGGGTGTCTCTGATTTCTTCACAGGCTCTCAGCCGCCGCTCGCGTGCGCACGTCGCGCGCCGAACGCGAACAGCGCCGTCGCGAGCGCCGCGCCGACCGCGATCCACGCGCCGAGGCGCAGCTCGAACGGCTCGTACTTCGTGCGCACGATCGAGTCGCCCGCGCGGAGCGGGAGCGCGCGGAACGCGTGGTCGAGGCGCACGAAGTCGACGTCCTCGCCGTCGATCGCGGCCTTCCAGCCGGGATCCCACGCTTCCTGGAAGACGAGCCAGCCGCCGGAGCTCCCGCGCACCTCGACGTCGACGCGGTCCGCTTCGGGGCGGCGCACGAGGAGCTCGCCCGCGTGGAACGGCGCCGTGCTCGGCGCGCGCGGGAGCGCGTCGTTCGCGTCGGCGATCGCGGCGCTCGTCGCGTCGAGGGCGCCCGCTTGGAGCAGGCCGAGCGCGCCGATCGCGCCGGGCACCTGCACGAGCTCGCCGGGCACGACGCGCGCGTAGGGGAGCGCGCCGTCGCGGCGGTAGACGAAGCGCCCGCCCTCCGCGCGCACGAGCGCGAGCCGCGGGTTCTCGAGCGGCTCGCGCGCGAGCACGCACGTGACGCGCAGGCGGTCGAAGAGCGCGTGGTTCACGAGGCTCGCGCGCGGGAGGCGCAGCGGCGCGCCGCCGGCGCGGAGCGCGGGGTCGAGGCGGTCGAGGAGCTCGGCGACGCGCGGCTCGAGCGCCGCGCCGGCCGCGTCGAGCTCGCCGATGCCCGCGGCGGCGAGCGCGCCCGTCGGTGCGAGCTCGCGCGCGTCCTCCGCGTCGTCGGCGACGCGCACGACGCGTCCGTCGCCCGCCGTCGCGCGCACGGCGTCGAGCGTCGCGCGGTCGAGCTCCGCGAGCGCCGGCCGCGCTGCGCGCGCGCTCGAGGCGGGCGCGGGCCACGTCAACGCGGACTCGACGCGCGCGCGGTGCGCGAGGCGCGGCGCGAGCTCGGGCGCACCGAGCGCGAGCCCGAGCCCGAGCGCGACGCGCGCGTGGACGCGCGCGCCCGGCCGCGCGGCGCGCGTCGCGACGCGCGCGAGCACGACGAGCGCGCCCGCGGCGCCGACGATCGCCGCCTCGATCGGCGCGTTCGCGAGCACCGCCGCCGCGGCCGAGCCCGCGAGCACGAGCCGCGCGCGCGTCGGCGCGCGCTCGAGCTCGAGCGCCGCCCACGCGGCCCACGGGAGGAACGCGAGCGCCTCGACGCGCGCGCCGTCCGCGAGCTCGCCCGACGCGAGCGCCGCGAGCTGGAGCGCGAGCGCGACGACCGCGGCCGCGGACGGCGTGACGCGCGCGAGGACGCGCTCGACGCCGAGCCCGAGCACGAAGAGCACGACGAACGCGCTCCACGCGGCGGCGGGCTCGGGCTCCGCGAGCCACCGCGGTGCGCGCAGCGGCGACCACGCGCCGCGCGCGAGCGTCGCGAGGAGCGGCACGCCGGCGCCGCGGTCGGGGTCCCAGCCGGGGAGCGCGCCGTGCGCCGCGGCGGCGTGGAGCGCGCGCTCCTCCGCGCTCACGGCCGCGGAGGGCAGGACGCGCGCGGCGACGATTCCGCCTTCGCCGCGGAGTCCCCCTCGCCCCCCCGCGAGCGCGAGCACGAGCACCGCGAGCGGCACCAGCGCGAGCAGGACCAGGCGGCGGAGGTTCGCGCGCGGCGCTTCCATGCGCGCGGTCTACCGGCGCGCGGGGCGCGTGTACAGCGTGCGGATGGACTCGCTTCGACCGAGCGCTATCCTCGCGTCATGTCGCCGCGAATCGCCCGCCTGCGCTCGTCCCCGCTCCTCGTCGTCCTCGCCCTCGCCGCGTGCCGCGCGGCGCCCGCTCCCGAACCCGCCGCCGTGTCCAGCGCGGCGTCCGCGCACGGCGCACCGGACCACGTCCACGCCGCGGCGGAGCACGGAGGCGGCGCGCACGAGGCCGCGCTCGATCCGCACCTCGCGCTCGACGCGCGCCTCACCGCGACGGTCGCGTGGCTCGCCGACGACGCGCGCGAAGGCCGCCGTGCCGGCACGGAGAGCGCGCGCGAGTCGGCGCACTGGATCGCGCGCGCGCTCGCGGACGCCGGACTCGAGCCCGCGGGCGAGCACGGGAACTGGTTCCAGTCGTTCGAGGTCGCGCTCGACGCGCGCGACGGCGGGCGCTCGGTCCTGCAATGGAGCGAGGGCGGGACGTTCGCGACGCTCCCGGCCGTCCCGCTCTACTGCGCCGAGGGCGGCAGCGCCGCGGGCCCGCTCGTCTGGTGCGGCTTCGGCATCGACGACGCGGAGCGCGGCTGGGACGACTTCGCCGGCAAGGACCTGAAGGCCGGGACGACGGGCTCGATCGCCGTGATCGTGCGCGGCACGCCCGACGCGCCGCCGCCGAAGATTCCGGAGAGCGCGCCGAGTCCGCACGGCGGTCCGCCGCCCGAGCCGTGGGGCAACGCGGGCTCGGTGTTCACGAAGGTGATGAACGCGAAGCGCCACGGCGCCTCCGGCGTGCTCCTGCTCCCGAAGAGCGCGGGCGAAGGCGTCCTCGCGTTCGACGTCGGCCACGGCGCGCGCGCGGGCCTCCCGTGCGTGACGATCGACGCGGAGAAGGCGGCGGTCGTGAAGCAGCGCTTCTTCGCTGGCGCCGAGCTCGACCTCACGCGTCCGGCGGCGGCGCTCGCGCCGTCGAAGCTCGCGGCCGAGATTCGTGCGGACGTCGTGCGCGAGAAGGGCGAGGCGCTCAACGTGCTCGGCCGCGTGCGCGGCGCGGACTCCGCGCGCTGCGTCGTGATCGGCGCGCACTACGACCACCTCGGCCACGGCGGCACCGGCTCGCTCGCGCCGGACGCGGTGGGAGCGATCCACAACGGCGCGGACGACAACGCGAGCGGGACCGCGGCGGTGATCGAGATCGCGCGCGCGCTCGCGCTGCGCAATCGAGCGCTCCCGTGCGACGTGCTCGTGGCGCTCTGGTCCGGCGAGGAAGAGGGGCTCCTCGGCAGCGAACATTGGGCGCAGCATCCGACGGTGCCGCTCGAGCGCGTGAAGGCGAACTTGAACCTCGACATGGTCGGCCGCGCGGGCAACGGGAAGCTGCAGGTGCTCGGCGCCGGCACGTCGAGCGTGTTCGCGAGCTGGATGGAGGACGCGGGGAAGCACGCGGGGCTCGAACTCGCGGTCAACCTCGCGGGCGGCGCGCTCGGCGGCTCGAGCGACCACCAGTCGTTCCTGAAACGCGGCATCCCGGCGCTCCACCTCTTCAGCGGACTGCACGCCGACTACCACAAGCCGACCGACGACGCGGACAAGTTCGAGGCGCAGGGCGCCGCGAAGGTCGTGGCGCTCGGCCTCGACTTCGTGACGCGCATGGCGAGCGCCTCGAAGCTCGACTACGTCGAGTCGAAGGCGCCGATGGGCGAGCGCACGACGCCGACGGGCGGCTTCCGCGTGCGCCTGGGCTCGATCCCGAACTACGCGTACGAGGGGAAGGGCGTCTTGATCGACGGCGCGTCGCAGGGCACGCCGGCGGAGCGCGCGGGGCTGACGAAGGGCGACGTCCTCGTGAAGCTCGGCGACGTGCAGCTCGACAGCGTGCACGACCTCACGTACGCCTTGTCGCACTTCAAGCCGGGCGACGTCGTGCCGCTGCGTTTCGTGCGCGACGGCGTCGAGCAGGAGACGCGCGTGACCCTCGTCGCGCCGGCGGGGGACGTGAAGTAGGCGCGCGAGCGGCGGAGGAGCCGGGCCGACGCGCGGACGTACGGCGCGTCGGACCGCGCCACGGGGGCCCTGCTCGTCGCCGTCGCGACGGACGAGCCGCACGCGAGCGCGCGGGCCGCCGCGGCCTACGGACGCCTCAGCGCCACTCGGCGACGTAGAGGTTCGTTTCCTCCGGCGTCGCGCCGCCGCGGTTGCTCGCGAAGACGAACCACTTGCCGTCGGGGCTGAACATCGGGAACGCGTCGAAGCCGTCGTAGGTCGTCAGGCGCTCGAGGTCCTTCCCGTCGAGATCGCAGGCGAAGAGGTCGAACTTGCGGCCTTCACGCGACGAGTCGTGGTGGTTGCTCGCGAACACGATGCGCCGGTCGTCCGGGAAGAAGAACGGCGCGAAGTTCGCGCGGCCGAGGTGCGTCACCTGCTTGCGCTCCGACCCGTCGGGGCGGACGAGCATGATCTCCATCTTCGTCGGCTTGACGAGCCAGTTCGAAAGGAGCCCGCGGTACTGCGCGATCTCCTCCTGCTCCTTGCCCGGCGTGAACGCCGTCGCGCGGAACACGAGCCACTTCCCGTCGTGGCTGAAGAACGCGCCGCCGTCGTAGCCGGGCGCGTTCGTGACCTGCTGGAGGTGGTTGCCGTCGAGGTCGCTCGTCCACAACTCGAGATCGCCCGAACGCGTCGACGTGAACACCATCCGATCACCGAGCGGCGAGATCGTCGCCTCCGCGTCGTAGCCGTACGTCGTCGTCAGCGCGCGCTCCTTCCCGGTCGCGAGGTCGTGCACGTAGATGTCGTACTCGGGGTGCACGGGCCACACGTAGCCCTTGCTCATGTCGGGCTTCGGCGGGCAGTCCATGGCCCACGCGTGCGTCGACGCGTAGAGGATCGACTTCCCATCGGGCAGGAAGTACGAGCACGTCGTGACGCCGTGCTCGTTCGAGATCAAGCGCGCGTCGTTCCCGCCGACGCCGAGCGCGTAGATCCGATCGCACTGCGCGCCGTTCGGCGTCGCCTGCATCGTGATCGCGCGGCCGTCGAAGCTCCAGTAGCCCTCCGCCGCGTTGTCGACGCCCTTCGTCAGGCGCCACAGGTGCGCGAAGTGCGTCTCGCCCTTCTCGATCAGAGCGTCGGCGTTGCTCACGACGGGGAGCGGCGGACGCGCGGCGGAGCCGGAACTCGCGGGGGACGCGGCCGCGCTCGCGCCGTCGGAACGGCAGCTCGCCAGCGCGAGGAGGACCAGGACGGACGGGACGGCGACGGTCGTGGACTTCACGGGGGAACGCATGGCGCGCAGGCTAGTCGAAGGCGTGCGGCGTTGCGAGCGCGCGCGCGTCGGTCACTCGGCGCAGTGCGCGCAGGGCGAAGGGCGAGGACAACCCGCGTGTTTCGCGCGCGCGGCCTCGCTCGGACCACCGGGCACGGGGTCGAAGCCGGGGCGCGTCAGCGGATGGCAGCGAAGCAGGCGCCACGCCGCGCGCGCTCCGCCCGCGAAGAGGCCGTGGACCTCGAGCGCTTCGACGGCGTACTGGCTGCACGTCGGCGTGAAGCGGCACATCGGCGGCTTCCAGCGCGAGAGCCAGCGCTGGTACGCGCGGATCGGCGCGGTCGCGGCGCGGCGGACGAAGCTCGTCACGACCCGGGCTCGCGCGGCTTGCGCGCCTCGTTTCCCCGCGCGGGCCCGCGGGAAGGCCGCGGACGTCCCGCGCGGGAGCGCGCCTCGCGGGCGAGCCGCACGAGCTCCGCGCGCGTCGCGGCGAGTTCGGGCTCGAGCTTCGGCCGCGCGGGAACGAGCACGAAGTCGCAGCCCGCGGGCAGCTCGGGAAACGAGAGGCGGAACGCCTCGCGGAAGATCCGGCGCACGCGGTTGCGCTTCACCGCGGACCGCCAGATCGCACGGCCGACCGACAGACCGAGGCGGCTCGTCCCGAGTCCGTTCTCGCGCGCGACGACGAGCAGGACCGCTCCACGCGCGCGGCCGCCCTCGGCGAAGACGCGTGCGAAATCGCCGCCGCGGACGAGCCGCATCGAGCGGAGGAAGGGGAGCTTCTTGGGCATGCCGTTCTTGTTCGTGAGCGGCGAAATCCCTAGCATAACCCGACTCGGAACGCACTTCCGAGCTGCGGTCATGCGCGCCCATTGGATCGCTGGAACCTGGACCCCTCCGCACGGCGGGAATGCGTTCCGGGTCGCGTGCGGCGCGGACGAGTCGGCCGAATACCCGCGCGCCTCCGCGGCCGACGTCGACGCCGCGCTCGCAGCGCTCGAGCGCGCGGGACGAACCTGGTGCGCGCGCTCGGCGTCCGAGCGGCGCGCGGCACTCGCTCCGGCGCTGCAGCGCTTCGTCGCCGACCCGGATCCCGACGCGCGATTCGCGGCGCGGCTCGGGTGGACGCCGGAAGAGGCGTCCGACGCGCGCGACGAACTCGCGGACGCGCTCCACGGCGGCGTGCGCGAAGGGGGGCGCGGCGCCCTCGGCGGCGTGTTCGCGCCGTGCGCCGGGACGGTGCTCGTGCGTCGCGATTGGAGCGAGCTCCACGCCGCGCTCGCGCGCGAGGTCGTCGCGCTGCTCGCGCACGGGCGTTCGGTGCTGCTCCTCTCCGATCCCGCGGCGCCGATGCTCGCGGACGCGCTCGCCCGAGCGATCGCCGCCGGCGCCGCCGACGCGCCGATCGCGGTGCTCCACGACGACGGCTTCGAGACGCTCGCGCACGCGCTCCGCGACCCGCGCGTGCGCGGGCTCTCCGCGTCGGGTCCTTCCGCGCGGTTGCGCGAGCTCGAGCGCCGTCTCCACGACGTCCACGCGGACGACGGCGATCGCGGCGGCTTCGGTGCGGGCGTCGACGAGCCGCCGTGCGTCGAGCGCTCGCTGCGCGTGCTCCGCAACACGAGCCGCATCGTGCGGCGCTCCGCCGACCCCGTCGCGGAGGCGCGCGCCGTCGTCGCCGGTGCGTTCGGCCGGCGCGACGCGCTCTCGGGTCAGGCTCCGGGCGCGATCGGCCGCGTGCTCTGCCACGAGCGGAGCCTCTCGAGCTTCACGGCCGCGCTGCTCGCCGAGCTCGCCGCGAACGCCGACGTCGCGCGGCCGCTGCGCGCCCTCGACGCCGCGCTCGTCGAGCACCATCGCCGCGCGTTCGAGCTCGGGCTCGACGAGGGTGCGACGCCGATCTTCACGCCGGGCGACCGGCCCGATGCGGCGTCCGAGGCCTCCGGGCCCCGCGCCGTCGTGTTCACGAACGTCGAGGAGCACATGCGCCTCGCGTGGCTCGGGCGTCCCGCGCCGCTCCTGGGGCTCGCGCGCGTCGAGAGCGATGCGCGCGCCGAGGAGCTCGCGCACGCGCTCGACCAGGACCCCTTGGCGGAAGATCTTTCCGCCGATCCCTCCCCCGTCGGGGACGAGGACCTCGACGCGCGCTCGGCCGCGCAAGGCCTCCCCGCCCCGCGTCCGATGAGGCCCACGCCGCGCGTCGACCCGATCGATCGCGCGAGCCCGGAGACCCAGCCATGATCGACCCCAAGCACGTCCACGAGACGCTCAAGCGCCACCAGTTGGCGGATGGATACCCCTTCGTGCTCGACCTCGACCGCTCGCGCGGTCCGTGGCTCCACGACGCGCGCACGGGGACGGACTACCTCGACTTCTTCACGTGCTTCGCGTCGTGGCCGATCGGCTACAACCACCCGAAGATGGCGGAGCCCGCGTTCCTCGCGAACCTCACGAAGGCCGCGGTGAACAACCCGTCGAACTCGGACCTGTACACGCAGCTCCAGGCCGAGTTCGTCGAGGCCTTCGCGACGCGCGTCACGCCGCCGTCGCATCCCTACCACTTCTGGATCTCGGGCGGCGCGCTCGCCGTCGAGAACGCGATGAAGGTCGCGTTCGACTGGAAGGCGCAGAAGGAGAAGGTGACGGATGACGGCGCGTCGCTCGTCGTGCTGCACTTCAAACAGGCCTTCCACGGGCGCTCGGGCTACACGCTCTCCGTGACGAACACGAAGACCGACAAGGTCGCGCTCTTCCCGAAGTTCGACTGGCCGCGCGTGCACAACCCCGCGATCGAGTTCGACGCCGACGGCGGCATCGCGAACGACGTCGCGCTCGAGGAAGCGCGTTCGTGCCGCGAGATCGAGGCCGCGTTCCAGCGCTACAAGAAGCGCGTCGCGTGCATCCTGATCGAGCCGATGCAGTCGGAGGGCGGCGACAACCACTTCCGCGGCGAGTTCTTGAAGCGCCTGCGCCAGTACGCGGACGAGAACGACGCGCTGCTCGTGTTCGACGAGGTCCAGACGGGCTTCTTCGGCTCGGGCAAGCCGTGGCTCTGGCAGCACCTCGGCGTCGAGCCGGACGTCGTCGCGTTCGGCAAGAAGACGCAGATCTGCGGGCTGTACGCGAACAAGCGCGTCGACGACGTGCCCGAAAACGTCTTCCACAAGCCGAGTCGCATCAACTCGACGTGGGGCGGCAGCCTCACCGACATGGTGCGCAGCAAGCAGTTCATCGAGATCATCCTCGGCGAGAAGCTGCACGAGAACGTGGCGAAGCAGGGCGCGTACCTCGTCCAGGGCCTGCGCGCGCTCGCGAAGGATCGCGGCGAGATCTCGAACGTGCGCGGCCTCGGCTCGCTCGTCGCGTTCACGCTGAAGGACGTCGCCACGCGCGACGCGTGGATCAAGCGCATGCGCGACGAGAAGCTGCTCGGCATCCAGTGCGGCGATCGCTCGATCCGCTTCCGCCTGCCGTTCGTCGTGCAGAAGGCGGACGTCGACCTCGCGCTCGCGAAGCTCGAGCGCTGCCTGCCCGCGAAGGTGCGCGCGTAGTCGCGGACCGACCGTGCGAAACGCGGCCGCCCCCGGCTCCGGGGGCGGCTTCGTTTCCGGGGCGGAGCACCGTCAGGGGAGGAAGGTGAGGGCGAGCCCGTCGGTCTGGTTGAAGCCCGCGCCGCCCGCCGCGACGTTGCGGTACTGCGCTTGGAAGCACCACGTCGAGAACGGCGTGATCACGTTCGCGGGCGGTGCGGTGAGCACGGCGGTGCGCAGGGCGACGCCGGCCGGGCTCGCCTGGGACGTCCCGAGGCGGAACATCGAGCCCGTGACGCACAGGTTGCCGTTTCCGAGCGGCGTCTCGGTGCGCTCGCTTCCGAAGAAGAACGCGCACATCGTGTTCGGCGGGAGTTGCGAGGCCTGGAGTTGGAAGGGCCCCGTGGAGATCGAAGGCGCGGAGAGCGCGGTGAGATGGCCGGGGAGGCCGGTCGAGTTCGCGGTCGCCGTGCAGTAGTTCGCCGGGACGAGCGGCGGCGAGAAGTCGATCACGAGCTGCGGACGGTTCGCGACGATCGGGTTCGTGCGGCTGTCGAAGCGCTTCGCCGTCACGGGCTGCGTCTCGTCGCCGAGCAGGATCCAGCCGAAGTTCGACGCGGGGTCGTTCAACCACGCCTGCACGTCGTTCGCCATCGCGAGCGAGGTCCACGTGTCGCCCGGGCCCTGGTCGACGGTGTGCACGGCGCTCGGCGTCGCGACGAAATCGCCGCCGGCCGTCGTCCAGAGCGTCGTCGAGAACACGCGGAAGGTCCACGTGCAGTCGCCCGCATGCGCTGCCGCTCCGGAGCCTTCCTGCCCCGACGGATCCGCGGTTCCTTCGCTCCAACTCGCCGTCGCGCGGTGGAGCGCCACGTCGACCGGTCCCGCCGCCGTCTGCGACATGTTGAGCACGAGCGACGCGCTCACGATCGTCGAGCCCGCGGGGATCGCGCTCGCGACGTCGAAGCGGAGGAGCGCGCGACGCTTCGAGCCGACGGCGGTCTCGCCCGCGAAGAAGTAGTCCCCGGCGCCGTTCGCGAGGCTGCCGCTCTCGGAGTGGAGCGTCGCGTCCTGCGACGGAGCGAGGGTCACGGTTCCCGCGGCGGCGGGCGCGGCGAGGAGGACGAGGAGGGCGATCGAGTGCCGGAGGGGCTTCATGAGCGGGGTTCCGCGGCGGGCGCCGCGCAGCGCGGCTCCCGGGAGTCTACCCCGGAACCTCGGGGGCCGCCGCGCGGCCCGGGTGCTCAGGGGCAGAACGTGACGCGCAGGGCGTCGGAGGCGTTGAAGAGGGCTCCGCCCGCGGCGACGTCGCGATACTTGCACTGGAAACGCCAGGTCGAATAGGGCGCGACGACGCTCGCGGGCCCGGTCTGGAAGTCGATCGCGCGCTGCGCCGTGCCGCTCGGCGTGAAGCCGACCGCGGGCAGGAGGCGGTAGAGATGGCCGTCGACGCAGAGCGCGCCGTTGCCCCAAGGGATCTGCTGCGCGTCGGGGCCGAAGAAGAAGAAGCCCGCGCTGTTCGGCACGCCGCCCGCGAGCGTCACCGTGAACGCGTTCTGCGCGACGCTCGTGCTCCCGCTCCAGCCCAGCGTCGCACCCTGACCGGTCGAGTTCGGCACGCCGACGCACTCGTTCACGACCGCTCCGCACGGAGGGAGGTACTCGACGACGAGGCGCGGGCCGAAGCTCGTCGTGCTCTCGCGGCTCGCCATGCGCAGCACGTCGTCCGACTCGAGCATCCACCCGAAGTTCGTCGCGGGCTGGTCGAGCCACTGCTGCGCGCGGCTCACCATCGCGGGCGTGCTCGGGAACGTCCACAGTCCCGGCAGCGGCGGGAGGAGCAGCGCGTCCTGCGCTCCGTGCGGCGGGCCGTGCGGGCCGCCGGGCCAGGGGACGCTCGGATAGCTCGCGTACTCCCACGTCACGTCGCCTGCCTGCGGCGCGCTCCCGGTGAACTCGAAGCCCGGAGGATCGCTCGGGCCCTCCGTCCAGGGCGCGAGGATCGCGTAGGCGTGCAGCCCGCAGCAGCCGAAGACGCTCTGGTGTCCCACGAGTTGGAGGCGCGCGCTCGTGATCGTCGCACCCGCGGGCACGGCCGCCGCGACGTCGAACTGGACGAGCGCGCGCGCGTCGTATTCGTCGGCGCACGTGTCGTAGTCCGCGATCAGGTACTCGCCGGCGCCGTTGGCCGCCGGGCCGTTCGGAACGCCGCAGTTGATGCCGTTGCGCGCGTAGACGGTCGCGTCCTGCGCGACGGGGATCGTGACGGAGACGGTCTGCGCGGCCGCGGGGAGCGCGAGCAGCGCCGGGAGCAGGGCGAGGACGGGGGGCGGGTGCATGGGGCTTCCTTCGACGAGGATACCGGACGCGTCCTCTTGCGGGGGCTCGCCGCGGCGTTGCAGGGAACGCGAAGTCGTAGGAGGCGCGCTCCACGCCCCGCAGCCGCCGCTCTCCGTAGGGCGAGCGCCGGGAGAGCGCAGTCGCAGCGCTCCGTCGAGCTACGGCTTCGCGCTGCGCAGCCGCAGCTGCCCGCACGCCGCGTCGCTCTCGACGCCGCGCGACCAGCGCACCGTCGCGACGAGGCCGCCGTGCTCGAGCGCGGCGCGGAAGTCCTCGACGCGCTCGGGGGATGGCCGCCGGAACGGGCTCCCCGCGACGGGATTGAACGGGATCAGGTTCACGCTGCAGCGCCGACCGCGCAGGAGCGCCACGAGGCGCTCCGCGTGCAGCGGCGTGTCGTTGTCGCCGCCGAGCAGGATCACCTCGTACGTGATCTCGCGGCCCGTCGTCGCGAACCAGAAGTCGCCCGCGGCGAGGATGTCCTCGATCGGGACGCCCTTCATCGCGGGCACGAGCACGTCGCGCTGCTCCTGGAAGGGCGTGTGCAGGCTGATCGCGAGCTGGAACCGCGGCTTCTTCGGCGCGAGCTTGTTCAAGCGCTCGGGAAAGCCGACCGTCGACACGGTGATCTTGCGCGCGCCGAGCCCCATCTCGTCGTGGACGACGTCGAGCGCCGCCGAGAGGTTCTCGTAGTTGAGGAGCGGCTCGCCCATGCCCATGACGACGCTGCGCGCGAGCGGGCCGAGCGCGCGGCCGCGCACGTACTGCTCGACGATCTCGTGGGCCTCGAGGTTGCGCGCGAGGCCGAGCTGTCCCGACGCGCAGAACGGACAGCCGATCGGGCAGCCCGCCTGCGTCGACACGCAGAGCGTCGCGCCGGGGACGTGCTCGCCGTCGCCGCCGACCCAGAGGCTCGGCATGTGCACCGTCTCGACGGAGACCTCGCGCCGCGCGTCGCGCGGGAACTCGATCAGGAGCTTCGTCGTCTTGTCCGCGGCGCTCGTGCGCGCGACCTCGCGGCCGGAGAAGACGGGGAGTTCCGCCTCGAGCCGCGCCCGCAGCGCGGCGGGGAGCGACGTCATCCGCGCGTAGTCGAGCTCGCCTTTCGCGAGCACGTTCTCGCGCAGGATCCTCGCGTGGAACGGCTTGCCGCCGAGCTCGACGACGCGCGCGGCGAGCGCGTCCTTCGAGAGCGCGAAGAGCGACGCGGGCGCGCCGGCTCCGGATTCCGCGTTCGATGCGCCGTCCACGCGCGCGCCTCCGCCGTCAGCTCGCCCCGCGCAGCGCGGCGCGCAGCGTGTCCGCGATCTCCGCCGCGACGCGGCGCGCCTCGGCGAGGTTCGGCGGGTTCGCGCCGCCGACGGCCTTGTGCCCGCCGCCGCCGTAGCGCTCCATGATCGTCCCGATGTGCGCGCCGTTCGTCGCGGCGCGTTCGGGCGGCGGGTTCCACGGGTTCTCGCCGGCGCTGACGTGGAAGCCCGAGCGCGTCGGGATCACGCCGACGGAGTAGTGGATGTCGGGGTGGTGGTAGAACGCGGCGAAGCGCTCGCGGCGGATCTTGTCGCTCGACGCGTCGTAGAGGAGGACCGCGTCCTTCTTCCACGCGATCGTCGGCGGGAACTGTTCGAGCGCGCGGTCGCGGTTCTTCGAGGCGCGCTGGTACGCCTTCTCGACGTCGCCCCGCGAGGCGACGGCCCCGAGGTCGAGGTCGACCATGCCCGTGACGATCGTGTCGACCCAGTCCGGCGTCGGCGCGACCGTGAGCGCGCGCATGATGCGCAGGGCGGGATCCTCGCCGAAGACGGCCTGCTCGACGGATTCGAAGCGCGCGGCGTCGATCACGTTCGACCAGTGCGCCATCTCGCGGAAGCGCTCGGGCGGACCGAGGTCCCAGTGCTCCTGCGCGTGGCGCAGGATGATCGGCGGGCACGAGGGCGAGGTCTCGTCCCAGCGCCAGCGCTCGTTCGCCGTGTAGGCGGAGCGCAGCGCGTCGGTGAGGAACGTCGTCGGGTGGTGGTCGAACCAGAACTCGGCGCGCGGGTGGAAGTGGAAGTCGACGATCGCGAACCGCTTCCCGGCCTCGAACGAGAGCCAGTCCTCGCGCTGGTCGTAGTTCACGCTGCGCCACAGCGGGCGCTCACCCGTCTTGCGCTCGAGCATCCACGCGAGGACCGCCGCGGACACCATTCCGTCGAAGTCGCGGTGGTAGTGGATCGTGAGCGGGTCCGAGGACATGGGGCGGAGAGGATAGGCGCGGGGGCCTCGGATCGCGAGCCTCGCGTCGGGGAACGTTCGCGCGCCGCACGCGCTGCGTAGGAGCGCGAGGTCGGGCACTCGACCGGGTTGCCGGGCGTCCGTGCGCGGGTACCTTGGTCCCGCCCCGGAGGACCTCGTGCATCGCTCCCGCTTCCCCGCGCTCGCCCTGCTCCTCGCCCTCTTCTGCGCTTCCGCGTCGCCCGGCTCGGGATCGGACTTCGTCGCGCGCTGGTTCGAGAAGGGCCGCGCCGCGGAGGCCGCGGGCCGGCTCGACGAGGCGCGCGCGAGCTACGAGCGCGTGCTCGAGCGCGAGGCGGACCACCTCGGCGCGCTCGCGGCTCTCACCGGCGTCGACCGCGCCCAGTCGAAGCTCGACGCGGCGCTCGGCTACGCGGACCGGTTCCTCGAGGAGTGGCGCCATCGCAAGGAGAAGCCCGCGGAGCTCACGAAGGTGCGCGACGAGCTCGCGCGCTTCGTCGTCGAGCAGGACCCGCTCCGTCGTCGCCTCGACACGCTGCGGCGCGAGTACGTCTCGCGCCTCCTGAAGCTCGCGAACGAGCAGATGGACCACCTCGCGTGGCACTCCGCGCGCGCGATCCTGCGCGAGGCGCTCGCCACCGATCCCGAGCACCCCGACCTCGCCGCGGGGCTCGAGCGCATCCGCAAGGAAGGCGGCAACGAGCTCGCGGTCGCCGACGAGACGGGCGGAGCGGATCCGCTCGCGGGCGTCACCGAGGACTGGGTCGCGAAGAACGATCTGCTGCACGTCGAGTGGGAGAAGGCGTGGACGCTCGACACCGAGCACTACTCCGTGCGCACGAACGCGGGCTACCGCGTGCTCAAGACCGCCGCGAACGCGATGGAGCAGGTGCAGGTCTTCTACCGCCAGTTCCACCAGTACAAGACGAAGGGCGAGTCGATCCCGAAGGCGGGCGTGTGGATCTTCAAGAACGGCGAGGAGTACAAGACGCTCGGCCACCAGCCCGTCGATTGGGCCGCGGGGCATTGGGACGGGACGAACGTCGTCACCTACGACGCGCGCTCGAAGAACGAGGGCAGCCTGAACGACATGCTGCAGACGCTCTTCCACGAGGCGAGCCACCAGTTCACGTCGCTCGCGGGCGGCTCGTCGGTGCCCGCGTGGTTGAACGAAGGCATGGCGTCGTTCTTCGAGGGCACGCGTCTCCTCTCGAACGGCAGGCTCGACTGGAACCTCGTGGCGCCCGGACGGCTCTACCCGCTCGTCGACGACTTGAAGGGCGCGAAGCCGCACAAGCTCGCCGACGTGATCCAGGGACGGGTCGACGACTACCGCGTCTACTACCCGTGGGGCTGGGGGATCGTCTACTACCTCTACAACGCCGAGGACGCGAACGGCCGCCTGCTCTACCGCGCGTCGATGCGCGAGTACTTCCAGCAGTACACGAACGACAAGCACCTCGAGCGCTTCGTCGACTTCTTCGTGACGCGGCCGAAGGTGCCGGGCATCACGACGATCGAGGAGTTCGAGAAGGCGTTCCAGGCGTGGATCCTCGACCTCGAGGCGATGGACAAGGGCAAGCTCGACGCCGCGCGGCGGTACGAGGAGCGCGGCGACAAGGAGCTCGCGCTCGGCGACGTCGAGCGCGCGATCGAGCTCTATGGACGCTCGCTCGAGCGGGACCCGGGCCATCCCGACGTGCTCTGGAAGCTCGCGAGCGTGCTCGAGACGGCGAAGCAGGGCGACCGCGCGGCGGGCGTGCTGCGGCAGTGGCTCGCGGCGACCGCGCTCGACGCACCCGCGGACGCGAACGGCGCGAACGCGCCTGCGAACGGAGCGGCGAACGCGGCCGCGGTGCTCGCGAAGAAGCGCGAAGACGCGCTCGTCCGCATCGCGCGTCTCGACACGAGCGCCAAGCGGCTCGCCGAGCTGCGCGCGAAGTTCCACGTCGACGCGCTCGACCTCGCGGGCGAGTACGAGAAGCTCGGCTTCGGGACGATGGCCGCGACCGTGCTGCGCGGTCCCGCGACGGCGGAGCCGCCGAACGCGGAGGCGGTGCGCCGCTACTTCGCGGTCTGCGATCGCTTCCACGTGTCGCTCGAGCGCTGGAGGCTGCTCTTCGACGAGCGCACGCTCGCGGGCTTCTATGGCGGGGGCGAGAAGGACTTCGAGGTGAAGGACGGCGCGATCCTCGCGCACATCGACGTCGACCCCGACGTCGCCGCGCGCCCGTCGACCGGCGACAAGCCCGCGCCGAACGCGCCCAAGGAGCGCAGCTTCGCGTTCCGCCGCTTGTTCGTCGACGAGCGGCCGTCCGGCGATTGGTCGCTCTCCGCGGAGATCCAGCTCCGCGCCGACTGCCGCATGGCGGGGCTCTGCTTCGGGAAGAAGCAGGACGGCGACTTCCACGGGCTCGTGATCCTGCCCGAGGGCTACGTCGACCTCGCGCGCTTCGGCACGGACGGGAAGCCGCTCGTGCGCACGAAGACGGCGTTGAAGGGAGAGTGGCACGTGCTGCGGCTCGACGTCGCGGGCACGCGCCTCGTCGCGTCGCTCGACGGCGTCGAGGCGGTCGACTACCTCTTCGCGTCGCGCGCCGAACTCGCGGGCGACTTCGGCCTGCTCGCGGGCACGGGGAACAGCGCGTTCCGCGAGATCAAGTTCCTCGACTTCGACCCGAGCCTCCCGCGGCGCACGCCGATCGGCCGCCGCGCGGCCGCGGTCGACGCGTCCGTGGAGAAGCCGGAGCGCGCGCCCGCGGGCCAGAAGAGCTACGCGAACCAGCTCCCGCCGCTCCTGCGCGTCGAGCGTTGGATCGGCACGCCGCCGAAGGACGGCGACCTCGATCGACTGCGCGGCTGGCCCGTGCTCCTCGTCTTCTGGACGACGTACCAGGAGCAGCACGTGCCGCAGTTGCCGGGCATCGCGAAGCTCGCGGAGAAGTACGCCGCGCTCTCGATCCCGATCCTGCTCGTCAGCGACGACGAGCCCGCGGCGCTCGAGCGCTTTCTCGCCGACCATCCGGTGCCGTACCCGATCGGGCTCAACCACGTGCACGCGGCCTTCGACGACTACGCGATTCTCGCCGTGCAGTTGCCGCACGCGAAGCTGCTCGGGCTCGACGGCCGCGTCGTGTGGGAGGGGAACCCGGACTGGCAGGCGCAGTTCGGGAGCCTGCTCGACGAGCCGTTCGACGAGCTCGTGCGCAAGGAGAAGCTCGCGGAGCTCGCGCAGGCCGCGAAGGCCGTGGACGACGCGCGCGCGGCGCTCGCGCGCGGCGAGTTCGCGCGTGCGGCGGAGCTCGCGGGCCCGGTCGCGAAGCTCGAGTCGGCGCACCCGAGCGTCGCGGCGGCGCGGACGCTGCTCGCGCGCCTCGACCGCGAGGCGGAAGCGCGCGTCGCGCTCTCCGAGTCCTTCGCGAAGGACGGACGCCTCGTGCAGTCCGTGCGCGCGCTCGAGGAGCTCGCGCGGCTCTTCCCCGGCTCGAAGGCGGCGGTCGACGCCGCGGCGACGCTCGAGAAGCGCACGAAGAGCGGCGCGTGGCAGACGGCGAAGGGGCTCGAGAACAAGCTGCGCGCGGCCGAGCAGCACCTGCGCTCCGGCGCGCTCGAGAAGGCGCGCACGAGCGTCGACGGGATCGTCGCGAAGCTCGACGCGAAGAGCGACGTGTGGCTCGCGGAGCGCGCGCGCTGGCTCGCGAAGGAGCTCGCCGCGGCGAAGGACGCGAAGGCGCTCCTCGCGAGCTACGCGCAGGCCTTCCCCGGCGCGATCGAGTGACGCGTCACAGGCGCACGGTCCACGTCGCGAGGCCGTCGCTCTCGAGCGTACGCACGTCGACCTCGCGCCGGAGGCCGGCGTGCTCGATCGTCAGCGTGCGCGGCGTCGCGGGCGCCGTGATCCACGCGACGCCGCCGGCGTCGGTCTCCGCCGCGCCCTGCGCCGTCGCGGCGACGCGCGCGCGCGCGACGGGATGCCCTTCCGTATCGAGCACGACGACGCGCCGCCCGAACCCGCGCGCGAGCTTCGCGCGCACGACGCGGTGGTCGCCCTCGTCCTCGAAGGCGCGCTCGTCGCCGAACGCGGGCACGTAGCCTTCGCTCGCGATCGTCCACGCGATCGCGGCGCCGAGCGGCACCCGCGCGACGAGGATCGCGCTCCGCCGCGTCGAGCGCGGATCGCCGAGCGTGCCCGTCGGGAGGTTCGCGTCGACGTCGACCCGCGCCTGCACGTGCACGATCGGCGCGCCGGTCTCCGCGTCGAACGCGCGCAGCACGAGGTCGCGCGCGGGCGAAGCCGCGTCGGCGAGGAGCAGGAGCCCGCTCGCGCCGGGGCGAACGACGAGTCCGTTCGCGCTCCAGCGATGCACGCCGGGGACGCGCGCGCGGAGCACGTACTCGCCGTCGGGGAGCCCGTCGAAGGCGAAAGGGACGCGCTCCTTCGCGCCGGACGCATCGGTGGTGAACTCGACGCGCCGCGCGAGCTCCGGCGCGTCGCGCGGCGCGAGCACGATCGAGGCGCTCTGGACGAGCCGACCGTCGACGCGCAGCTCGCCCGCGATCGAGCCGGCAACTGCGCGGCGCGCGAGCACGAGCCGCGTGCGCGCGCACTGCCCGGCGACGAGGTCGAGCGTCGCACGCGCGGGCGCGTGCGCGAGCTCGCGCGCGACGAGCGTGCACGGTCCGACCGCGAGCCCGCCGATCGAGGCGCGTCCGCGCGCGGTGGGTACGAGCGCGCGGCGATCTCCGTGCGCGTCCACGGACTCCACGGACGCGAAGAGGGGGGCGCCGTCCTCGTCGACGAGCTCGACGTCGAGCGCCGCGCGCGGCTCGAAGACGAGCGCGAGGCGCGCGCCGCCTTCGAGCGACGCGACGTCCACGGACGCGCCCGCGAAGTCGCTCTGGAGCTCGAAGCGCCACGGAGCGGGACCCGCGAGCGCGCGCGCCTCGTTCGAGAAGCGCACCCACGCGCCGCGCGGACCGCGACGGATCGGCGCGCGCGATTCGGGCACCGGCGCGTCGGGCGAGCTCGCGAAGAGGCGCGCGACGAGCGCGTCGAAGTCGGGCGGCACCGCGCCGGAGAGCCCGAGCTCGAACGTCGGCCCGACGTCGAGCGCGAGCTCGCGCGGGCCCGCGCCGCGCGCGTGCGACTCGTTGACGATCCACGGCAGGTTGCGGTCCGCCATCCTTCGCTCGCGCCACGCGGCGAGCCGCGGCTCGTCGACGAGGCGCAGCGCGAGCTCGCCCGGCGCGAACGCGTGCGCTCCGCGAACTCGGCCGAGCTCGTCGCTGACGAGCTCTTCCCGCGCGCCTGCATCGTCGGAGACGACGAGCGCGAAGTCCGCGACCGGCGCCCGCGTGCGCGCGTCGACGAGGACGAGGTCGACGGGGAACGCGCCGTCCTCCGTCGTCGCAGCGGAGCGGTCGCGCGGCTCGTCCGCGGGCGGGGTGTCGGCGCGCGGCGCGTCCGGACGCGTCGACTGCGCGCGCGTCGCGAGGTCGACGTCCGGCGCCGTCGGGCTCTGGAGTGTCGTCTTCCACGCGACGAACGCGCCGAGCGCGACGAGGAGCACTCCGAGGAACCACGGCAGGAGGCGCAGGCTCGTCGCGGGCGCGCGTCCGCCGAGCTCGGGCAGGAGCAGCGCGACCCATGCCGCGCGGCCGCCGGGGCGCTCGTCGAGGCGCCGACGCAGCTCCTGCAGCGCGCGCAGGTGGCGCGAGCGCACCGTCGCGGAGGGGACGCCCTCGCGCGCGGCGAGCTCCTCCGCGGTGAGCCCGTCGAAGTAGAGGCGCACGATCGTCGTGCGGTAGGGCTCCGCGAGCGTCTGCACCTCGCGCGCGACGTCGCGGAAGCCCTCGATGCGCTCGACGACGTCCGCGGTCGAGGGGAGCGCTTCCTGGCGCGCGCTGGCGCCCTCGCGGCGCGTCCGGCGCGCGGAGCCTCGGCGCTCCTCGCGCGCGAGGTTGCGCAGCACGCCGGCGAGCCAGCTCCCGAGGTTCCCGATCGAGGCGCGCGGGCGGCGCTGCGCTTCGAGCCACGCCTCCTGCACGAGGTCGTCCGCGCGCGCGTCGTCGTGCACGAGCCGGCGCGCGAGCGCGCGGAGCCTCTCGGCGTGCGCGAGGAACTCCTCGGGGCTCGCGGGATGGGCTTCGGCGTCCATGTCGCCCTCGTGTGGCCGAGGGTAGCGCCGACGTTGCGAGGAAGCCCGGTTCTCGTGCTCGGCGTGCGGCGGCGGCGGGCCGCGCGGAGGTCACGCGCTCTCGCGCGCGGCCTCGGCGGGCGGTTCTTCGTCGGGCTCCGCGGCTTCCTCGCCCGGGTCGATGGCGAGCCCGCGCGCGAGCTGCTTCTTGCGCAGCACGACCTCTTCGTCGACGACGAAGTCCGTCTGGTCCTTGCGCGAGGGGAGCTCGTAGGAGAGGTCGAGGAGGATGTCCTCGAGGATCGCGCGCAGCGCGCGCACGCCGGTCTCGCGCGAGAGCGCGATGTCGGCGATCTGCTCGAGCCCGCCCTGCGTGAACTCGAGGTGCTTCCCGTTCATCTCGAACAGGAGCTGGAACTGGCGGACGAGCGCGTTGCGCGGCTCCGTGAGGATGCGCACGAGCGCCGGCTTGTCGAGCGTCTCGAGCGTCGCGATCACCGGCAGGCGCCCGACGAACTCGGGGATCATCCCGAACTCGACCAGGTCCTTCGGTTGGAGCGCCTTCATCAGCTCGTCGCGGCTCGCGCGCTCGTTGCGATTGAACGCGGTGCCGAGGTCGAGTCGGCCTCCGTGCTTCCGGACGGCTTCGTTCGCGAGCTCGCGCGCGGCCTGCTGGCGGCCGAAGCCGATCACGTCGCGGCCGACGCGCCGCGCGACGATGTCCTCGATCGCGGAGAACGTGCCGCCGACGATGAAGAGGATGTTCGACGTGTCGACCTGGATGTAGGCCTGCTCGGGGTGCTTGCGTCCGCCCTGCGGCGGGACGTTCGCCATCGTGCCCTCGAGGATCTTGAGCAACGCCTGCTGCACGCCTTCGCCCGACACGTCGCGCGTGATCGAGACGTTGCTCGTCGTGCGCGCGATCTTGTCGATCTCGTCGATGTAGACGATGCCCTGCTGCGCGCGCTCGACGTCGAAGTCGCAGTTCTGCAGGAGCTTGAGCAGGATGTTCTCGACGTCCTCGCCGACGTAGCCCGCTTCGGTCAGCGTCGTCGCGTCCGCCATCGCGAACGGGACGTCGATGATCTTCGCGAGCGTGCGCGCGAGCAGCGTCTTGCCCGAGCCCGTCGGGCCGACGAGCAGGACGTTCGACTTCTCGAGCTCGACCTCGCCGAGCGCGGCGGGGTTCTTCGCCTGGTGGCGCAGGCGGTTGTAGTGATTGAAGACGGCGACGGAGAGGATCTTCTTCGCGCGCGTCTGGCCGACGACGTACTCGTCGAGCTTGCGGGCGATCTCGATCGGCGTCGGGAGGCGCCGCGCGGGCGCGCCCTCCGTCGCGAGGCTCGCGGGCCGACGACCGGCGCCCGCGGGCGCCGCGGGACGATTCGCCGCAGCCGCGGCGGCCTCGGGCGAGCGCCGCTGCTCCTCCTGGAGGATCGAGTTGCAGATCTCGATGCACTCGTTGCAGATGTACACGCCCGGCGGACCCGCGATCAGGCTCGCCACGTGGTGGCGGCGCTTCTCGCAAAAGGTGCAACGCTCGACGTGCCGCCCGCGCCCCGAGGAGGAGGTCATGCTGGCTCGATTCTACTTCGTGTCGCCTTCGCGGGCGACGATGTGGTCGATCAAGCCGAACTCGAGCGCCTCCTGCGGCGACATGAAGTTGTCGCGGTCGCAGGCCTTGCTGACTTCCTTCGCGCTCTTGCCGGAGTGCTTCGAGAGGATGTCCTCGAGCGACGACTTCAGCTTCAGGATCTCCTTGACCTGGATCTCCATGTCGAGCGCGGTGCCCTGAGCGCCGCCCCACGGCTGGTGGATCATCACGCGCGAGTGGGGGAGCGCGAAGCGCTTGCCCTTCGAGCCGCCCGCGAGGAGCACGGCGCCCATCGACGCGGCCTGACCGAGGCAGTACGTCGCGATCGGCGGTTCGATGAGCTGCATCGTGTCGTAGATCGCGAGGCCCGCCGTGACGCTTCCGCCCGGCGAGTTGATGTACATCTTGATGTCCTGGTTGCGGCCCGTCTTGTCGAGGAAGAGGAGCTGCGCCATCACCGCGTTCGCGACGTGGTCGTCGATCGCCGTGCCGATGAAGACGATCCGGTCTTCGAGCAGGCGCGAGTAGATGTCGTAGGTGCGCTCGCCGCGACCGGTCTTCTCGATGACGTACGGAATGATGGCGTCGTAGGACATGCTCTTCTCGCTCTGGGTGTGGGACCGGGGGCGTTCGCCCCACGTGATCCGGGACAGGTCGTACTTCGTCGGATCTCCGCTCGCGTGGCTCAAGCCGGCACCTCGATCTTCGCGTTCTCGCGGAGGAAGCGGCGCACCTTGCGCTCGAGGATCTCGATCGCCATCTGATCGAGCAGGCCGTTCTTCTGGTAGTACTCGACGACCTCCTCGACCTTCGCGTTGTTGCGCTGGGCGATCATCTGGACCTCGGCCTGCATGTCCTCGCGCGTGACGAGCAGGTTTTCCTTCTCGCCGATCGTCTGCATGAGGAACAGCGCGCGGATGCCGCGCTCGGCGGCCTTCTTCGCGTTGTCCTTCTGCGAAGCGGCCTGGGTCTCGATCTGATCCGCGGGGACGCCGCCCTGCTGCATCTGCTGCTTGAGCTGGGCGAGACGGGCGTTCGTCTGCTCGTCGACCATCATCTGCGGCAGCTCGAACTCGTGCGCCGAGAGGAGCAGGTCGAGGATCACGTTCTCGACGCGGCCGTTCTCCTGCGCCTGCTTCGCCTCGGCGAGCTTCTCGGAGACGAGCTTCTTCAGCGCCGCGTCGTCGGCGACGCCGAGCATCTTGCGCAGCTCCTCGTCGTTCGGCGGGTTCAGCTTGTACGCCTGGCTGATCGTGATGCGCGTCGTGCCGTTCTTGCCGCGCAGCTCCGTCTTGTCGAAGTCGGCGGGGAAGGTCATCGCGACGTCGCGCGTCTCGCCGTCCTTCGCGCCCGTGAGCGCCTTCTTGAACGCGTCCGCGTCCGTGCCGGGCGTCGGCGAGTTCGGCGACACGCGCAGGCCGTCGCGCGTGAGCACGTTCTCGCCCTCGTGCAGCCACTCGACCTTCGCGAGCGCCATCCCGTTTTCCGGGAGGCCGGCGTCGCCGGCGGGCTCGGGGTGGGACTGCTGGAGCTTGATGTTCTCGATCGCGTTCGCGATCTCCTGATCCATCACGGGCTCGAGCTGGCTCTCGACCTTCAGGCCCTTGTACTCCTTGAGCGCGATCTCGGGGCGCAGGCTGACCTCGAACGCGTGGCTGAAGTCGGCGCCCTCGAGGACGCGGATCTCGTCGAGGTTGACGCGCTGGAAGCCGACGACCTTGAGCTGGTTGTCCTTGACGGCCTGCTCGTACGCCTGCTGGACGAAGTACTGGATCGTCTCGTGGCGGAGCTGGACGCCGTAGTGCTTCTCGATGATCTGCACCGGCACGTGCCCGGGCCGGAAGCCCTTCATCTTCGCGTTCTTGCCCGCGTTCTGCAGGGCGCGCTTGAGCGTGCCGCTGAACTCGTCCCCGGGGACCGTGAACTTGACCTTCGCCTGGCAGGGACCGGTTTTCTCGACGCTGACTTGCACGATGAGCTCGCTTGCCCCGGACCACGCGCGGTGGAGGAGGCGGTTCGATCGGGTTCGGGTGGGAGGGCCGGGCCGCCCCACGCGGGGAGGGCTTCGGCGTGGCTCGCGCGGGTGCGCGTGCACTGGAAGGGGGGGGACTCTACCGGTCGGACGAGGGGGTCGTCCACACGCGACCTAGGTCGGCTCGACGGACGGGTGGGCTTGACCTCGGCGGGCCGGGATCGGCCTGGGTTCGACGCGGGAATTCGCTTCCCGGAACGCCGTTCCGAACCGGCCGGTCAGCCCTGCTTCTCCGCGGGAGGAGCGGGCGCGGGCGACGTCTCGGGCTCCGCGAGCGCGCGCGTGAGACGCTCGAGCCGGCGGCCGAGCTCCTCGGCGTGGCCCTTCTCGATCATCCCGCGGAGGAAGCGCTCGATCGGGCCCCAGCCGACGTCGCCGCCTTCGTGCAGCGTGACGCGCGTGCCGCCGGCTTCCGGCGCGAAGCGCACGGTGCCGTCGATCGTGTTCGAGCCGCCCTCGAACTCGACGCGGTAGTCGAGCCCCTGCGCGGGATCGCTCGCGCGCAGCTCGAGCGTCCACGAACCCTGCGGCGCCTTCGCGTGGAGCTCCGCGCCCGCGCCGCGCGTCGTCGCGCCGAAGGTCGGGTTCAGCGGAGGCGCGTTCTCCGTCGCGGGGCCCGCGAGGATCGTCGGCCAGTGCGTGACGTCGTCGAGCCACGCGTGCACGCGCTCCTGCGGCGCCGGGACGACGAGCGAGCGCTCGCACGCCCAATCCGCGCGTTGGAACTGGGCGAGGATCGTCCCGCCGGCGAGGAGGAGCAGGAAGCCGAAGAGGACGAGGCGGATCGCTTTCATGCGCTGGATCGAGGTCCTTCGAGCGGCGTATCCTACCGGCCGCGCCTCGCGCGACCCACACCCATGGACGCTCCTCGACTCGAACTCACCGGGCTGTGCTCGAACCCGCTCGCGCTTCGCCGCGAGGATCTCGCGCGTCTCCCCGCGGACGCGCAGGTCGACGACGTCGCGCGGCTCGTGCCCGGTCGCGCCGGCCGCGCCGTTCGGCTCGCGGCCCTGCGCGCGCTCGCGGGCGAGCGCCCGGGAGCGCGCTTCCTCGACGTCGCGTCGCAGGATTCGAACTTCGCGGTCAGCGTGCCGATCGCGGAGGTCGCGAACGCGCTCGTCGTGTACGAGCTCGACGGCGCGCCGCTCCCGCCCGCGAAGGGCGGTCCGTTCCGCCTGCTCGTGCCCGGCCACGCCGACGAATGCGTCCACGTGAAGCAGGTCGCCCGTCTCGCGCTCTCCGCCGCGCACGGGCGCGACACGCGGCCGCTCGACGACGCCGAGCACGCGAAGCTCCACGCAAAGAAGAAGTGATCCCGCCATGTTCGCCTTCCTCGGCTCCCGTTCCGTCGCCTCCCTCCGCCCTTCGAGCGCCGAGCGCTTCCGCGTGTGCGGCAAGGTGAGCTCCGAGCTCGAGCTCTCCTTCGACGACCTCCGCGGGCTCCCCGCCGAGTACCAGATCGCCGACGCCGGGCGGTTCGCGCGCGGCGCGCAGGGCGAGGCCGTGCGCCTCGCGGGGCTCCTCGCGCGCGCGGGCGCCGCGAAGCACCCGCTCTTCCTGAACTTCGGCAACCGCGACGGGAGCGTGCGGCTCGCCGTGTTCCGACACCAAGTCGAGCCGCTCGGGCTCGTCGTGTACGCGCGCGGCGGGAAACCGCTCGCCGCGGCGGAAGGCGGTCCGTTCCGCCTGCTCCTGCCGGGCTTCCACGACGGCGCGGGCGACCTCGCGAACTTGGGCTGGATCGAGGTCGCGACGAAGGCCGGTCCCGACGAGCGCGCGAAGCTCGCGCACCGTGCCGAAGTCGTGATCGGCAACCAGGCGTTCGACGTCGAGCGCACGTGGCGTGATCCGCGCCACGCGGACACCGTGGTCGTGCCGCCGCCGAACTCGTGACCGTCGTGGGCGCGGCGCGGGTGGAGCTCGTCGTCCTCACGGGCGCCGGCGTCTCCGCCGATTCCGGCGTGCGCACGTTCCGCGGGAACGGCGGGCTCTGGGAGGGGCGGAGCGTCGAGGACGTCGCGACGCCGCGCGCGTGGCGGCGGGATCCCGAAACGGTTTGGCGTTTCTACCAGGAGCGACGCGCGGCGCTCCGAACCGTCGCGCCGAACCCCGCGCACCACGCGCTCGCGCGACTCGAGCGCGAGCTCGCGGCGCGCGGCGACGGCTTCACGCTCGTCACGCAGAACGTGGACGACCTGCACGAGCGAGCGGGCTCCTCGCCGCTCCACGTGCACGGCTCGATCGTGCACCTGCGCTGCGAGACCTGTGGAGCGCGCGGGCGCGATCTCGAGCACGTCGATCCCGGCGCGTTCGTCCCGTGCGCCGTGTGCGGCGCGGAGCGCCTGCGGCCGGACGTCGTGTGGTTCCAGGAACTCCCGCACCACCTGGACGAGGTCGCCGCGCGGATCGCGCGCTGCACGCACTTCGCGGCGATCGGCACGAGCGGGCTCGTGTGGCCCGTCGCGGGTTTCCTCGCGGAGGCGCGCGAGCGCGGCGCGGCGACCTTCGTGAATGCGCTCGAGGCACCGGAGAACCTCGACCCGCGCGACGAGTTCGTCGCGGGCCGCGCGGCCGAGGTCGTGCCCGCGTGGGCGGCGGAGTTCCTCGCGGGCCGCGCGTAGGCGCGCGCACCGTATCGGAGCGCGCGCTCCGTTCCCGCGCTCGGACTTCCTACGATTGTCGAGTTCGACGAACTCGGGACCTCCGTGGCGCGTCGAGCGTCGGACGAGGAAGTTCGGGGACCGCGCTCCACAGGCCTCCCCCGCGCACTTCGCACTTGAGTCCCCACACCTCCTTCGACGGCGCGTTCGTCCTCCGCATGCTCGAGGCGGCGCCGACGCCAATGCTCCTCGTCTCCGCCGAAGGGCGCATCGAGTTCGTGAACGCGGAGCTCGAGCGCTTCTTCGGCTACGCGCGCGAGGAGCTGCTCGGCGAGCGCGTCGAGCGCCTCGTGCCCGACTTCGTTCGCCCGCAGCACCCCGAGCTGCGCGACGCCTGGTTCCGCGACCCGCGCACGCTGCGGATCGGTGCGGGCCGCGACTTCCTCGGGCGGCGCAAGGACGGGACCGAGGTCGCGTTCGAGATCGGCCTCGCTCCGGTGCGGACCGAGCGCGGGCTCCACGCGCTCGCGGCGCTCGTCGACTTGACGCGCCGCCGCGAGGTCGAACTCGCGCTGCGCGAGAGCGAGGCGCGCTTCCGCGGCATGGCCGACTCGGCGCCCGTCCTGATCTGGGTCGCGGGTCCCGACCTGCTCCGGGGCTTCTTCAACCGTCCGTGGCTCGAGTTCCGCGGACGGAGCCTCGCGGAGGAGCAGGGGCACGGCTGGGCCGAGGGCGTGCACCCCGACGATCGCGCGCGCTGCCTGGAGGTTGGCGCGCGCGCGTCGAAGGAACACGCGGCGTTCACCCTGCAGTATCGACTCCAGCGCGCGGACGGCGAGTACCGGTGGATCCTAGAGCACGGCGCGCCGCGCTTCGACGCCGAGGGGATCTTCGCGGGCTCGATCGGCTCCTGCGTCGACGTCACGGAGTCGCAGCGGCTCGCCGACGAGCTCCGGCGGCTCAACGCGGACCTCGACGGGCGCGTCCAGCGGCGCACCGCCGAGCTCGAGGCCGCGAACCGAGAGCTCGACGCGTTCTGCCGCTCCGTTTCGCACGACCTGCGTGCGCCGCTGCGGCACATCACGGGCTACGCGGGCTACCTCCTCGACGAGTCGGCGGTGCGATCGAGCCCGGACGCGCTCCGCCTCGCCGAGGTCATCGAGCGTTCGGCGCGCAAGCTCGGCGTGCTCATCGACGAGCTGCTCACGTTCTCGCGCATGGGGCGGGTGGAGCTCGCGCGCCGGCGCGTCGTGCTGCGCGAGATCGTCGACGAAGTGCTCGCCGACCTCGCCCCGGAAGTCGCGGGTCGGTCGGTCGAGTGGGCGATCGAGCCCCTGCCCGACGTCGACGGCGATCGCGCGATGCTCCGTCAGGTGCTCGCGAACCTGCTCGCGAACGCGGTCAAGTACACGCGCAAGCGCGACGTCGCGCGCATCGCGGTCGAGGCGGACGCCGCGGAACGCGAGGTCGTGCTCCGCGTGCGCGACAACGGCGTCGGCTTCGAGCCCGCGTACGCGGGGCGGCTGTTCCAGATCTTCGAGCGCCTGCACTCCGAGGAGGAGTTCGAGGGCACCGGAGTCGGGCTCGCCAACGTGAAGCGCATCGTCGAGCGTCACGGAGGGCGCGTGTGGGCCGAGGGCGCGCCCGACCGCGGCGCGTGCTTCAGCGTCGCGCTCCCGCGCGGTCCGCGGGAACGGGAGGAGGCGGCGCGATGGAACGGTTGAAGCGGATCCTGCTCGTCGAGGACGACGCGCTCGACGTCGAGATGACGTTGCGCGCGCTCGCCGGGCACCGCCTCGCGAACGAGGTCGCGGTCGCGCGCGACGGCGTCGAGGCGCTCGACTACCTGCTCCGGCGCGACGCGTGGACGGGGCGCCCCGAGGGGCACCCCGTCGTGATCCTGCTCGACATCAAGATGCCGCGGATGAACGGTCTCGAGCTGCTCGCCGCGCTGCGGGCGGACGAAGACCTGCGGCAGATCCCCGTCGTGATGCTCACGTCCTCGCGCGAAGAGGGCGACCTCGTGAAGAGCTACGCGCTCGGCGTGAACGCGTACGTCGTCAAGCCGGTCGAGTTCCAGGCGTTCGTGTCGGCGGTGCGCGAGCTCTGCCTCTTCTGGGGCCTGCTCAACACGCCGCCGCCGGGCTCGGTGCGCGCGCTCTGAATCGAGCGCGCGCGTCCTAGCGGCGCCGCGCGACCAGCGCCGCCGCGTCCGCCTGCGCCTGACGCTGCACGCGCGTGCACATCAGATCGCAGAGCTCGTTCACGCTCGGATCGACGACGGCGTAGTACACCGTCGTGCCTTCCTTGCGTCGGGCGAGGAAGCCCGCGTCGGCGAGCACCGCGAGGTGCTTGCTCGTGTTCGCCTGGGACATGCCCGTCGCGCGCACGAGCCCGCCGACGCTCCGCTCCCCGGAGAGGAGTTCCTGCAGGAGCGTCAGCCGCGCGGGCTCGGCGAGCACGCGGAATTGGCTCGCGACCGCGGACAACAGGGCCGGGTTCATCGCCTTCTTCTTCGACGCCATCCGTTCAGTGCTTCGCGGCTCCCGCGGGGCCGGTGGCCGCGGGGAGTTCCGCGTGCGCAGCCCATTCCTTCCACGAGCCATCGTACCAACGCACGTCCTCGTACCCGAGCAGGTAGCGAAGCGTGAACCAGGTCTGCGCGGCCTGGTGTCCCGTGCGGCACGTGACGATCACGGGCGCTTTGGGATCGAGCCCGAGCTCGCGATACCCGGCGCGCAGGGCGTCGAGCGGGCGCCAGAAGAGCCCCGCGTCGACCTGCGCGACGTCCTCGGTGTACGGACGGTTCCACGAGCCCGGCACGTGACCCGCGCGCGCTTCGGTCGAGACCTCGCCGCGGAACGCGTCGGCCGGGCGCACGTCGAGGATCTTCGCCGCGCCGCCCTCGCTCGCCGCGCGCACGTCGGCGAGGCGCACGGCCGCGAAGCCCGGCGCGGGACGCGGCGCGTACGCGACGGCCTTCGGCGCGGGCAGGTCCTTCGAGAGCGCGCGGGCTTCGGCCTTCCACGCCGTGAGGCCGCCCTCGAGGATCGCGACGCGCGTGTGGCCGAGGCTGACGAGCGCGAGCACGAAGTGCGCGGGGTCCTGCAGCTTCTCGTTGCCGTATGCGACGACCTCGGTGTCGGGGCCGATGCCGAGCGCGCCGACCGCCTTCGCGAGCTCGTCGGGAGCGAGGAGCTCGTCCGGGACGCCGTCGCGCGTCGTGCGCAGCGCCTTCGTCGGGACGTGCAGCGCTCCGGGCAGGTGGCCCGCGGCGTAGTCCTCCGGTTTCTCGCGCGTGTCGACGAGCACGAGCTCCGCCGCGCGCTTCGCGACCCATGCGGTCGAGACGAGCGTCGGGCGCTCCAGGCGCGCGGGATCCGTCGCGAGCCGCGCGACCGCGGGCTTCGCGGCCGGCGTCTGCGCGGGCGAGGCGTCCGCGGGCTTCGTGGTCGGAGCTTGCTCGGACGCGGTCGAAGTGGGAGCCGTGTCCGCGGCGCTGGTCGGGGCGACGCGGCCGCTCTCCTCGGCCGCGCTCGGCGTCGCGAGCGCGCCGGGGCCGAGCACGAGCGCCGCGAGGCGGGCGAAGCGCGCGCGCTCGACCTCGGTGGGCGCGACGACGCCTCTCAGGCCCGGCGGCGTCAGTTCGTCGCGCACGAAGCCGTCGAGCCCGTCGGAGAGCACACGCACGTTCGTGCGGCCGTCTCGCGCGAGCTCGACCCACGCCTGCGCCGGGTGCGTCATGCCGTTCGAGACGAGCACGACCGTGCGCGCGGCGTTCGCGTCGAGGAGCGCGCGGCCCGGCTCGCCGACGAGCGCGGGCACGTCGAGGTTCACGGAGCCGGGCAGATGGAAGCGTTCGAACTCGTCGGCGGGCCGCACGTCGACGACGAGCAGCGCGTCGGGCGAGTCGATGAGGAGCCGCGCGAGCTCCGCCGCGTCGACGTGGTCCGCGCCGCTCTCGATCGCGTCGGCCCACCGCGCGGGGGCCGCGTTCGACGGGCGCGGGAGCGCGACGAGACCGAGGACGAGGGCGAGGACCATGGCGGCGAGCGCCGTGCCTTGTGAAATCGTTCGAGGGTTCATGAGTGGGTTCCGGTGGCGTTGCGTCGAGCGAAGAGATGCACGGCGGCGAAGGCGCTGAGCGCCATCGCGACCACGAGCGCGACGGTCGCGCCCGTCGAGACGTGGAGGACCTCCGGCAGCGTCGCGACGCCGCACGCGCCGACGTCCTGCAGCGGCGCGAGCGCGGGCCAGAGCGCCGCGTAGGCGAGGCTTCCGCCCATCGCGCCCGCGAGGAAGAGGAGCGCGTCGAGCTTGCCCGACGCGGCGCCGACGAGCGCCGTGCCCGGGCACCAGCCGCCCGCGACGAAGCCCGCCCCGAAGATCAACCCGCCGACGACCTGCGCCGCGAGGTGCGTGTCCATGCGGTACACGCTCGACGCGTCGACGACGCCCGCGGCGTCGAGCACGAAGAGGCCGACGGCCGCGGTCGCGAGCCCGCTGAACATGACCTGCAGCACGGCGAAGTCGCGGAAGTAGAAGATCGCGGCGAGCTTTCGGCTCGAGCCGAAACCCGCGCGCTCGAGCCAGAAGCCGAACGCGAGGCCGATCGCGAGCGCGAGGACGAAGCCGAGCGGCGTGTCGAGGAGGCCTTGCGAGAAGAGGTTCACGACGTCCACTCCTTGCGCACGAGCGGCGCGACGAGGAACCCGCCCGCGAAGACGGACAACAGGAAGGCCCACGAGCCCGCGAGCAGGAGCGCGCCGCCCGTCAGCGCCTGGCCCGACGTGCAACCGCCGGCCATGCGCGCGGCGAAGCCCGCGAGGAGCCCGCCGCCGAGCGCGAACACGAGGCGCGCGCGGGGCGAGATGCGCGGGCCGCGCTCGACCGTCCGCCTCACGCGGCGCGCGAGGAGCGCGGACGCGAGGCCGCCGAGGAGCGTGCCGAGCGACAGGAACACGAGGTAGTTCGCGAGCGGCGAGCCCTGCGCGAACCATCCACCGAGGTAGCCGTTCGACTCGACCGCAGCGGGCGCGACGGCGTGCGCACCGGTCGCGGCGACGCGCGCGAGGCTGCCGGACGCGCCGAGGCCCGCGCCGAGCACGACGAACGCGAGGAGCAGCGTCAGGCCGAGGCCGACGCCGGCGACGTAGGGGTTCCAGTAGCGGTCGGCGCCCGGGGCGTCGGACTGGAGCGGGAGGCGATCACGCGGTTCCATGCGGCTCCTTTCAGCAGCCGGCGCTGCGGGGCTTCGTCGGTGCGGGGTGCGTGGAGTCGGGCGGCGCGGCGGGCGCGGGCTTCGCGTTCGGCGCGTTCGCGGCGCGCGCACCGACCTCGGCCTCGCGCCAGTAGCGCGCGGTGCCGCCGGCGAGCACGCGCAGGACCGGCGCGGCGTCGCCGAGGCGCACGTGGAGCGCGCCCGCGGCGGCCCACGCCTGCGTGCCGTCGCGGTCGACGAGCACGATGCGCGCGCTCGTCGGGAGCGCCGCGACGACGGCGGCGAGCTCGGCGAGCTCGACGCGGCGCGCGTGGGGCACGTGGTACTCGAGGAAGGCCTCGGCGGAGCGCAGGTCGAGCACGCTGTAGTTCGCGGGCTGGTCGAGCAGCGCGGCGCGCAGCGCGAGCGGCTCCATCGGTTCGGGGTAGAGCGCGGCGTCGAGCTCGCGCGCGCCGGGCGCGACGGACTCCGGCGCGTTCGGTGTCGCGCGGGGCGAAAGCGAAGCGTCCGGCGTGGTTCGAAGCGCGCCGGACGCGAGGAGGAGGAGCGGAGCCGCGAGCGCGGCCGTGAGGAGCGGGTGGGCGTGCATGGCGGAGGTCTCCAGTTCGAATATAACTATCGAACGATAGAGGCGTCGTGCACTGCGCTCGAGGGCGTAGTCCTCGCCGGAAGTCGTAACGAATCCGGGCCGCGTTCCGGTCGGACACGGGGCGGAGTCGCTGCGGACCCGCGCGTGATTCGAGGCGGTCGAGGCGCGCTCCGAGCGGCGGGGCGTCCGCTCGCCGCGATCGGCATCGAGCGGCGCCCGCGCCCGAGCGCGGGATTCGCGCTCGACGCGAGGACGTGGCATGCTCCCGACATGCACACCGTCGTCGTCCTGAACCAGGACCAGATGGGCCACGGCGATCGGGCCCTCGGTCAGAAGATCCTCGGTACGTTCCTCAAGAAGGCGATCGCGCTCGGCGGGTTCGAGGCGATCGTGCTCTACAACTCGGGCGTCAAGCTCGTCGCGGAGGACTCGCCGGTGCTGGCGGAGCTCGCGCTGCTCGAGGAGCGCGGCGTCGATCTCGTGCCGTGCGGGACGTGCCTCACGCACTTCGGGATCGCGCCGAAGGTGGGGAAGGTGTCGGACATGGACTCGATCCTGAAGGAGCTGGATCGGGCGGCGAAGGTGATCACGCTCTGATCGAGGAGCGCTCGCGCGCCTAGCGCGCGCCAAACGCCCGCTCGAACAGACGGCGCACCGACTCGTCCGTGGGAATCGTCGCGAGCTCGTCGGGGCGGAACCATCGCAGGGCGATCGACTCGTCGCTGAGCACCTCACGCGCACCTTGCGGCGCGTGCACGACGAAGCGCGTGTCGAGGTGCAGGTGCTCGGGCTCGTCCTTGCGCGCGGGGATCACGTGCACGTCGACGTCGATCGGCGCGGGATCGATCGCGAGCCCCTCGATCCCGCTCTCCTCGAGGCACTCGCGCAGCGCGACGCCCGGCAGGTTCGCGTCGCCGTCGCAGTGGCCGCCGAGTTGGAGCCAGCGCCCGAGCTTCTTGTGGTGCGTGAGCAGCGCGCGCTCGCCGTCGGCGTCGAGCACGAGCGCGGACGCCGTCAGATGCCCGACGAGCAGCGTCCGCTGGTGCGCGTCCTCCAGATGCTCGTCGACGAAGCGCAGCATGCGCTCCTTCTCCGCGCGCTGCGCCTCGCACCACGGCGCGTAGCTCGCGAGGATCGCCCGCGCGAGCGCCACCTCGGGCGCGAACACGAGCTCCTCCGTCGTGTACAGGCGCGGGCCCTTCATGACGTTCCTCCTGCGCGCGGCGCGTCGACTCCGAGGCCGCGCGTCAGTCGCGCAGGAGCTTGCGGTACTTCCCGGCCTTCGACACGGCGCCGATGCCGCGCTTCGCGCGGTCCTTCTCGCGCCACTCGTGGTATTCCTCGTAGTCGCCGGGGAAGAAGTGGATCTCCGGGCCCTTGCCGTCTTCGACCTCGCCTTCGAACGACAGGATGTTCGTCGCGACGCGGTTCAGGAAGTACCGGTCGTGGCTGACGACGATCGCGGAGCCCGTGTACTCCTGCAGCGCCTCCTCGAGCACGCGCAGCGTGTCGAGGTCGAGGTCGTTCGTCGGCTCGTCCATCATGATGACGTTGGCCGGCTCGCGCAGCATCTTCGCGAGCAGCACGCGGTTGCGCATCCCGCCCGAGCACTCGCCGAGGAGCTTCTGCTGGTCCTCGCCCTTGAAGTTGAAGCGCGCGACGTACGCGCGGCCGTCGAGCACCTTGCCGCCGTAGGGGATCTGCGGGTTCCCCTCGGTGATGTTGTCGTACACCGACTTCTGGTCGTCGAGGATCGCGCGCGACTGGTCGAGGTAGCGCAGCATCACGGTGCTGCCGATCGTCACGGTGCCCTTGTCGGGCTTCTCCTGCCCGCGGATCATGCGGAGCAAGGTCGTCTTGCCCATCCCGTTCGCGCCGACGATGCCGAGGATCGAGCCCGGCTTCATCTCGAAGCTGAGGTCGTGGATCAGCGTGCGGCCGCCGTAGCCCTTCGTGACGTGGTCGAACACGATCACCTTGTCGCCGAGGCGCGGTCCCGGCGGGATGCGCAGCTCGACCATGTCGACGGCGGCGTCCGCCTTCTCCTCGAGGAGCTGCTTGTAGCGCTCCATGCGCGACTTCGAGCGCTTGCGGCGCGCGGACGGCGACTGGCCGAGCCACTCGCGCTCGCGGTCGATCGTCTTCTCGCGGTCCGCTTCCTTCGCGGCGCGCTCCTGGTTGATCTTCGCCTTCGCGGCGAGGTAGTCGGAGTAGTTGCCCTTGTACGGGATGCCGCGGCCGCGCTCGACCTCGAGCATCCAGCTCACGACGTTGTCGAGGAAGTAGCGGTCGTGCGTGATCAGGATCACGGCGCCGTGGTACTCCTTCAAATGGTGCTCGAGCCACTCGACCGTGTCCGCGTCGAGGTGGTTCGTCGGCTCGTCGAGGAGCAGCATGTCGGGGTGCGACATGAGCAGCTTCGCGAGCGCGACACGACGGCGCTCGCCGCCCGAGAGCTTACCCACGTCCGCGTCCATCGGCGGCAGCTTGAGCGCCTCCGCGGCCTGCTCGAGACGGCTGTCGAGCTCCCAGATCTCCTTGTGCTCCATGAGCTCGGAGAGGTGCATGAACTCGTCGCCCATGTCGCCGGCCTCGGCGAGCTCGTTGTAGCGCTTCTCGATGTCGAGCAGCGGCTTGACGGCTTCGCGCAGGTTGCCGAGCACGCTGAGCTCCTCGTTCAGCGGCGGTTCCTGCGCGAGGTAGCCGATCGAGAGGTCGCCGACGGCTTTCGCCGTGCCTTCGAACTGCTTGTCGACGCCCGCGATGATCTTGAGCAGCGTCGACTTGCCGGCGCCGTTCGCGCCGATGACGCCGATCTTGGCGCCTTCGAGGAAGGCGAGCGTGATGCCCTTGAGCACCTCGCGCTGACCGAAGTACTTCTTCAGGTCCTGGAGCTGGTAGATGATCTTGTCCGCCATGGGAGGGCGAAGAGGATAACGTCGCGGCTCGCGGGCGTCGATCGGGCAAGGAGCGGAGCGGGCGTCGGCCGCGCGCATCGGGTCGGTCGGAGCGCGGAGGGAACACGGACGGCGCGGTGAGCGAGCGGCGACGGCTCGGCGTGCCCGGCCCCCGCGGAAGCCTCGCTGCGTTCACACGACCGAGCCGACGTCCCGCCCGGATCGCGCGCTCCGGCCCGGACGCCCGCGCGGTATCGTGCGCGCTCCCCGGTCCGATTCGAGGCCCCCGCATGCTCCGCGCGTCCGCCGTCTCTGCGTCCCTCCTGCTCCTCCTCTCCGTCTGTGCTCGCCCCGCACCCGTCCCGCCGGCGCCGCCGAGCGGGCCCGCGCTGCGTCTACCGCGCTTCGTCTCCGACCACATGGTGCTGCAACGCGAGAGCGTCGTGCGCGTGTGGGGCTGGAGCGCGCCCGGCGCGCCCGTCGAGGTCGCGCCGAGTTGGACGGGCGGCGTCGTGCGCACGGAGGCCGGCCTGGACGGGCGCTTCGTCGCGAACGTGCGCACGCCCGCCGCGGGCGGACCGTTCACGCTCGACGTGCGCTCGAACGGCGAGACGAAGCGCGTCGAAGACGTGCTCGTCGGCGAGGTGTGGCTCGGTTCGGGCCAGTCGAACATGGAGATGTGGGTCGGCGACGTGCCCGGCGGCTACGGCGGCGTGAAGGACTGGCAGGCAGAGTGCGCGAAGGCCGACCTGCCGAAGCTCCGCCTCTTCGACGTCGCGAACCGGATCTCCGCGCGCGCGGAGGACGACGTCGAGGGCGCGTGGAAGGTCGCGACGCCCGAGACGGTCGCGCGCTTCTCCGCCACGGCCTTCTTCTTCGCGCGCAACCTGCACGCGGAGCTCGGCGTGCCCGTCGGCGTCGTCACCGCCGATTGGGGCGGCACGCCGGCCGAGGCGTGGATGAGCGAGGAAGCCGTCGAGCGCCACGGCGGCTTCGCGGACGGGCTCGCGCGCGTGAAGCGCGAGCGCGAGCACGCGGGCGACCTCGCGGAGGAGGCGCGCCGTGCGCGCGTGAACTGGTGGACGCGGCTCGACGCGCGCGAGCCGGTCGCCGAGCTCGACGCGCCCGAGCGCGGGCCGTGGCGCGCGGCGAACGTGCCCGGCGGCTGGGACGGGCCGCTCGCTGCCTTCGACGGCGTCGCGTGGTACCGGCGCAGCGTGCCGATCCCCGCGGAGTGGGCGGGGCTCGAGCTCCTGCTCGAGCTCGGCTCGATCGACGACATGGACACGGCGTACGTGAACGGCGTCGAGGTCGGACGCACGGACGCGATGGGGCACTGGGCCGAGCTCCGGCACTACGTCGTGCCCGCTGCGTTGACGCAGCGCGCGAACGGCAGGCTCGTCGTCGCGGTCCGCGCGCTCGACACGGGCGGCGGCGGTGGGATGGGGCAGTCGGCGGACCATTACGAGCTGCGCCCGCGCTCCGTCGCGCCGGGGAAGGGCGTCTCGCTCGCGGGCGCGTGGGAGCTGCGGGTCGGCGCGAGCCTCGCCGAGCTCGGCGCGTTCCCGGTCGAGGACGCGCTCGCGCCGTGGATGCCCGCGAGCCTGCGCCACGGGATGATCGACCCGCTCCGCGACGCGACGTTCGCCGGCGTGCTCTGGTACCAGGGCGAGGCGAACGTCGGACGGTGGAAGCAGTATCGCACGCTCTTCCCCGCGCTGATCGAGGACTGGCGCGCGTCGTTCCGCGCGCCGAAGCTCCCGTTCCTCTTCGTGCAGATCGCGCCGTTTTCGTACGACGGCGATCGCGGCGAGGCCGCGCGCCTGCGCGAGGCGCAGCTCCGCGCGCTCGCGCTCCCGAACACGGGCGTCGCGGTGACGATGGACGTCGGCGAGAAGGACGACATCCACCCGAAGGACAAGCAGACGGTCGGCGAGCGCCTCGCGCGCATCGCGCTGCGGCGGACGTACGGCCGCGCGGAGGTCGTCGACCGCGGACCGAGCTTCCGCGCGCTCGTGGTCGAGGGTGCGAACGCGCGCGTGCTCCTCGACGACGCGGACGGGCTCGAGCTCCGGCCGACGAAGGACGCCCTGTTCGAACTCGCCGGCGCGGACCGCGTGTTCCACCCCGCGACCGCGCGCGTCGACGGCTCGGCGCTCGTCGTGACCTCGCCCGCGGTCGCGGCGCCGGTCGCGGTGCGCTACGCGTTCCACGCCGCGGATCTCGGGGCGCTCGTGAACTCGGCGGGGCTCTCCGCGTCGTCGTTCCGCAGCGACGACTGGGACGATTGAGCGCGGGCGAACTCGGCCGCGCGACTCCGCGTGCGCGACGTCTCGCGCGCGGCGCGGTGGCCTTGTATCGTCTCCGCCCATGACCTCCACCGCGAACGCCTCCACGAACGACGTCCTCCGCGAGCTCGGCATCGACCCCGTCCACAGCGGCGCGTACGCCGGGCGCTGGCTCAAGACCTCCGGGCCCGAACTCGAGAGCAAGAACCCCGCGACGGGCGAGGTGCTCGGACGCGTCAAGCAGGCGACCGCGAAGGAGTACGAGACGTGCGTCGCCGCCGCAGAGGACGCGTTCCTGCGTTGGCGCACCGTGCCCGCTCCGCGCCGCGGCGAGATCGTGCGCCGCATCGGCAACGAGCTGCGCGCGAAGAAGGAGCCGCTCGGCAAGCTCGTGACGATGGAGGTCGGCAAGATCCTCCAGGAAGGCCTCGGCGAAGTGCAGGAGGCGATCGACATCGCCGACTTCGCGGTGGGACAGTCGCGCATGCTCTACGGCCTGACGATGCCGAGCGAGCGCCCCGGGCACTCGATGAAGGAGCAGTGGCACCCGCTCGGCGTCGTCGGCGTCGTCACCGCGTTCAACTTCCCCGCCGCGGTGTGGGCGTGGAACTCGATGCTCGCGTTCGTCTGCGGCGACGCGTGCGTGTGGAAGCCGTCGCCCAAGGCGCCGCTGACCGCGATCGCGATGACGAACGTGTGCCGCGGCGTGCTCGAGGAGGAGGGCTTCGGCGCGCTCGCGACTTTGTGCATCGGCACGAACGAGGACGTCGCGCAGCGGCTCGTCGACGACCCGCGCCTGCCGCTCGTGTCGTTCACGGGCTCGTCCGAGGTCGGCAAGCACGTCGCGTCGCGTCTCGGCGCGCGCTTCGCGAAGGCGATCCTCGAGTGCGGCGGCAACAACGCGATCGTCGTGATGGACGACGCGGACCTCGACATGGCGCTGCGCTCGATCCTGTTCGGCGCGGTCGGCACGGCCGGACAGCGCTGCACCACGACGCGGCGCATCCTCGTGCACGAGAAGGTCGCGGACGAACTCGAGAAGCGCCTCGTCAAGGCCTACGCGGGCATCCCGATCGGCGACCCGATGAAGAGGGGCACGCTGTGCGGTCCGCTGATCGACCAGGTCGCGGTCGACAACATGCAGGCGGCGCTTTCCCTCGCGAAGAAGGAAGGCGGCAAGGTCGTCTACGGCGGCGAGGTGCTCTCGCTCCCGGGCAAGCTCAAGAAGGGCTCGTTCGTGCGCCCCGCGATCGTGCGCGCCGAGAACGAGTTCCAGTGCGTGCAGAAGGAGACGTTCGCGCCGATCCTCTACCTGATCCGCGTGAAGGACCTCGACGAAGCGATCGCGAAGCACAACGGCGTGCCGCAGGGGCTCTCCTCGGCGATCTTCACGCGCGACGTGCTCTCGGCCGAGCGCTTCCTCTCCGCCGCGGGCTCCGACTGCGGCATCGCGAACGTGAACATCGGCACGAGCGGCGCCGAGATCGGCGGCGCGTTCGGCGGCGAGAAGGACACGGGCGGCGGCCGCGAGTCGGGCAGCGACGCCTGGAAGGCGTACATGCGCCGCCAGACGAACACGATCAACGGCACGCGCGAGCTCCCGCTCGCGCAGGGGATCCAGTTCGGATGAGCGCTCGAGATGAACTGGCCGCGACCGATGCGCGAAGGACCGTCCGATGCAGCCTCCGAAGGTTCGTGAGGTGATTCGGCTGCTCGAACGTGCGGGCTGGATCCTCGTGCGCGTGCGGGGTAGTCACCGTCAGTTCCATCATCCAAATCGTCCTGGTACCGTGACCGTCAGTGGCCACCTCGGGGACACGATGCCCCGGGGTACCCATCAGTCCGTGCTCAGGCAGGCCGGCTTGCGCGGAGGAAGACCTCAGTGAAGAACCGTCAGTACCTCGTCGTCGTCGAGAAGGACCCGGACACGGACTGGGGCGCGTGGGTGCCTGACCTTCCGGGCTGCGTCGCTACGGGAAAGTCGCTCGACGTGGCTTTGCGTCGCATCGTCGGCGCCATTCAGTTCCATCTCGAAGGGATGGAGGAAGAAGGGCTTCCGATCCCGAGGCCGAAGAAGCGCGTGATCCGTCCGACGCGCACGACGAAGCACATCGAGTTCTTCGCGACGGTGCAGGTGGCGGCTTGACGCGGTCCGCTCGCGGAGAATCGAGGTCGCGCGGGCCCCGTGCTCCGGCGCTCGACGTGGGCACGCGCCGCACGACGAATCCCAGCCACCTCTCAGGCGTGTTCCCGCTCGCGCAGGGGATCCAGTTCCCATGAGCACGCAGAAGCGCAAAGCGCGTCCGAAGTCGATGCCCGCGCGCTACCTCGTCGTCGTCGAGCGCACGCGCGCGGGCTTCCGTGCGCACGCGCCCGACGCGCCCGAATGCAGCGGGGTCGGGAAGACGCGCGCCGTCGCGGTGCAGCGGATCGTGGAGTCGCTGACGCAGCACTTCGAAGCGCTGCGCGCGCGCGGGGAGGCGCTGCCCGTGCCGCGGGCGGATGCGTTGTTCCTCGAACTCGTCACGAAGTGAGCGGGCCCGTCGCGGTGGCTGCAATCGCCCGCGGGCTCGAACGGGGGACCGTCCACGACGCCCCGACGGTGCGAACGGCCTGTCAAAATCCACCATCGCGTGGGTGATTACGACAGGGGCAGTCCCGAGAGCGAACGCGTCGCGTCGGCGTCGGGTTCGGATCGCACGCCGCATTCACCCGCGCGCCGACGCCGAGTAGCTTGACGGGATGAACGCTCGCATCCAGGAACTCGTGCGCGAGCTCGTCGCGTCCGGCGTCGAGCCTTCCTCCTCGAACGACCACGGCACCGCGCTGCACCAGCTCGCCGCCGCGCTCGCGGGCGAGGGCGCCGAGTCGAACGACGTGCTCGAGCTCCTCGAGCACGCCTATCCCTCCGTCCGCGCCGCCGCGCTCCGCGCGTGCGTGCTGCGCCGCGACGATGGAATGGTCGAGCGCGCGCTCGCGCTCGTCGCGGACCGCTCCGAGTACGTGCGCTGGACGCTCGCGTGGGCGCTCGCGAAGGATCCCTCGCTCGGCGACGACGCGCTCGTGAAGACGCTCACGGTCGACCGCGCCTGGCGCGTGCGCGACCAGGCGGTTCGCGCCGCGGCGCAGCGTCCCGCGTGCGTCGCGTTCGCGCTCGATCGGTTGAAGCACGACTCCGACTGGGACGTGCAGCTCGCGGCGCAGGACGCGCTCTCCGCGAGCACCGCGCGGCTCGCGCTCGACGACCTCCTCGCGGAGCTCGCGCATCCGATGACGAGCTGGAGGATCGGGCAGCGCCTCGCCGCGTTGCTCGAGAAGAAGCTCACCGGCGGCTGGCCGTCGAACGTGCCCGAGCCGTCGACGGAGACGTGCGCGCGCGTCCGTGCGCGCCTCAAGGAGCGCGGGCCCGAGGACTTCCCCGTGCTCGAGACCTTCCTCGAGCTGCGCACCGGCGAGAAGGAGGACGAGGGCGCGTCCGCGTCGAGCGAACCCGCCGCCGAGCCCGAGAAGCTCCGCGCGTTCGGCCTCGATCTGTGCGAGGAAGCCCGCGCGGGGCGCGTCGCGCGCGCGCACGGCGTCGACGGGCCGGTGACGACGCTCCTCGAGCGCCTTTCGGGCAAGGGCTCGCGCACGTCCGTGCTCGTCGGCGAGAGCGGCGTCGGGAAGACGGCGCTCGTGCACGAGCTCGCGCACCGCCTCGCGGCGCGGAACGAAGGCTGGGTCGTCGTGCGCGTCGCGCCGTCCGACCTGCTCGCGGGCACGAAGTACCTCGGCGAGTGGCAGACGCGCGTCCGCGACCTCGTCGCGCTCGCGCGCGCGCCGCGCAAGGTCGTGCTTTACGTGCCGAACGCGCACGAGCTCGCGATGGGCGGCCGCGCGGAGGACTCCGAGCTGAACATGGCGTCGATGCTCGCGCCCGAACTCGAGAGCGGCTCCGTCGCGCTGCTCGGCGAGAGCACGCCCGAGGGCTACCGCGGCTCGCTCGGGAAGTCGGCGGCGCTGGCGCGCGTGTTCGCGCCGGTCCAAGTGCGGCCCGCGGACAAGCGCGAGACGCTCGACGTGCTCGAGCAAATCGCGCTCGAACACGGCGTGCTCGCGGAGCGCACGACGCTCGCCGCGTTGAACGAGACGGCGGACACGTACTTCCAGAGCGTCGCACAACCCGGGCGCAGCGCGACGCTCCTGCGCAGCGTGCTCGAACGCACCGGCGCCGCGGGCTTCGCGCAACGCGACGTCCTCGAGTCCGTGTCGAAGGTCACGGGCATCCCCGTCGACTTCCTCGACGACGCGGTGCCGCTCGCGACCGATGCGGTGCGCGCCGCGCTCGAGGCGCGCGTCATGGGGCAGAAGGAAGCGGTCGACACCGTCGTCGACCTCGTCACGCTGATCAAGGCGGGACTGCAGGACCCGCACAAGCCGATGGGCGTGCTCCTCTTCGTCGGACCGACGGGCGTCGGCAAGACGGAGCTCGCGCGCTCGCTCGCGGAGTACCTCTTCGGCGATCCCGCGCGCCTCCTGCGCTTCGACATGAGCGAGTACGCGACGCCCGAGGCGTTCGAGCGCCTGATCGGCGGCGCGCACAAGCCGGGGCTGCTCACGAGCGCCGTGCGCGAGCACCCGTTCTCGGTCGTGCTGCTCGACGAGATCGAGAAGGCGCATCTCAACGTCTTCGACATGTGCCTGCAGGTGTTCGACGCGGGACGGCTCACGGACGGCGCGGGGCGTACGACGAGCTTCCGCGGCACGATCGTGATCCTGACCTCGAACGTCGGCTCCGCGGTGCCGACCGAGGCGCGCCTCGGTTTCGGCGGCGCACCGCCTCCGCCGCCGGACAAGGAGGCCGTGCTGCGCGAGCTCCGTCGTTCGTTCCGGCCCGAGTTCCTCGCGCGCATCGACCGCATCGTCAACTTCCAGCCGCTCGCGCTCGAGACCGCGGAGCGCATCGTGCGGCGCGAGCTCACGTCCGTGCTCGATCGCGGCGGCATCGCGCGGCGCGGGCTCGCGGTCGACGTCGATCCGGGGCTCGTCGAACTGCTCCTCGCCGAGGGGTATTCGCCGGCGCTCGGCGCGCGGCCGCTCAAGCGCACGATCGAGCGGCTCGTGCTGCTCCCGCTCGCGCGGTTGCTCGCGCGCGGCGAAGCGAGCGCGGGCGCGATGGTCGCGTTGCGCGCGCACGACGGCGCGGTCGTCGCGGAGCTCGTCGACGCGGAGCCCGCGCCGGCGTCGACGCCGAAGCGCGCGGTCGTCGCGGGCCTCGAGGACGTCCGCACGCGCGCCGTGCGGCTCGCGGCGGCGGTGGAGGAGCTCGTGCGGCGCTCGGCGGCTTGGCGCGCGCGGCGCGGAGAGCTCGTGCTCCGCACGCAGTCGCCGGCGTTCTGGGACGCGCGAGCGGACGCGCTCTCCGTGCTCGACGAGCTGCACCGGATCGACGCGGTGCTCGGCGGGTTGGACGCGCTCGAACCGCACGCGCGCGGATTCGCGGAGCACGTCCTGCGCCACCACGACAAGCGCGACGTACCTCGGCTCGAGGCGCGCTGCGTCGAGCTCGAGCTCGACGAGCGCCGCACCGCGCACCTTCTCGCACGGGATCCGGCGCGCGGGCTCGGGGACGCGATCGTCGCGCTGCGGCTCGTCAAGCCGCGCACGTCGACGCTGCGCGCCGTCGAGCAGCTCGGGCGCGCCTACGCGGCGTGGGCGCGCGCGCACGGCTTCGAGGTCGCGCTCCTCGACGACCGGCATGGCGGCGACGGAGCGGAGGACGCGCTCGCGCTGCACGTCGTCGGCGCCGGAGCGCACGCGCTCCTCGCGCGCGAGGCGGGGTTGCACGTGTTCACGGCCGGAGGCGGCCGCGCGCGCGGCGCGAGGCGCGAGGAGCGCGAGGTCGTCGCGGTCGACGTGCTGGAGGTCCCGCCGGAGACGGCGTGGCCCGCGCCGAACGAACTCGTGTGCGAGACGCGCCCGCTCACCGGCGTCCGCGGACGGCTCGACGGCGTCGCGCTGCGCGAGGTGCGACTCGCGCTAAAACGCGGGCGCGCGAGCGTCGTCGCGTGGTGCGCGGCCGAGGGCGCGGACGCGGCAGAGCGCGCGCTGCCGCTGCTGGCGGCCCGACTCGCCCGCCCTGCGGCGGGCAACCCCGCGCTCGTTCGGCGCTACGCGACCGGCGCGGACGCGGAGGTGCGCGATCGGCGCACGGGGCGCTCGAGTCCGCGCGTCGCGCGCGTGCTCGCGGGCGAGCTCGACGCGTTCTTCCTCTGGGCGGCGCGCGCCTGACGCCGAGCGCGCTTCAGCCGACCGGCGCCGCCGCGAGCCGCTCGACGAGCGGGCGCGTCACGCCGCTCCATCCGTAGCGCGCGAGGACGAGCTCACGGCCGTTCGTCGCGAGCAGGTGCGCGCGGCGCTCGTCGCCGAGCAGCTCGAGCACCGCCGCCGCGAACGCATGCGGATCGTCCGCGAGCTCGACGTCGTGGTGGTTCGTGACGGCGAGCCCTTCGGCGCCGACGGTCGTCGAGACGACCGGCAGCCCGAGCGACATCGCGTCGAGGATCTTGAGCCGCGTCCCGCCGCCGATGCGCAGCGGACACACGAACACGGACGCGCCGCGCATGTGCGGACGCACGTCGTCGACGTAGCCCGTGAACTCGACCGCGCCGGGCACCGAGCGCGCGACGAGGTCGGCGGGCGGGTCCTTGCCGACGACGCGGAAGCGCACGTCGGGGACGCGCTCGCGCACGAGCGGCAGCACGGCGTCGAGGAACCAGCGCACGCCGTCCGAGTTCGGCGCGTAGCCCATCGCTCCGGTGAAGACGACGAGCGGCGGCCGCGCGCGCTCCGCGATCGCGTCGGCGGGCGGCGTGAAGTACTCCGTGTCGACTCCGTTCGGGACGACGAGCGCGCGGTCGACGCCCCAGGTGCGAAGGAGATCGCGCTCGACGTCCGAGCAGACGCACACGAGGTCCATCTGCTTCATGATCGCGCGCTCGAAGCGATTCATCTTCGTCCACTGCAGGTGGAGGAAGCTCTTCGCTAGCGGGTTCCTCGCCGTGTCGGCGAAGCGCTGGTACATCGTCGTCAGCACGTTGTGCGTGTCGAACACGCAGCGCACGCGCGAGCGGAGCGGCCCGAGGCGCTCGACGTACTGCGCGGTGTCGAGGTGGTTGAAGTGCACGCCGAGCACGCCGCCCGCCTCGATCCTGCGCCGGATCGACGCGAGCATCCGGCCCGAGCGGTTCTTGCCCATCGGGTGCGGCGCGCGGCCGAACGTCGACAGCGCCGCCCACGCGGGCGCCTGCCAGCGCGGCGCGCGCGCGCCGGCGAGGTCGACCTCGACGCCGAGCGCCTCGATCGGAGCGACGTGCGCGGGATCGGGCGGCGCGAGGCCGATGAGCGTCACGGGGAACGAGCGCGCGAGGCACGCGAGCACGTTGTAGGTCCGTGCCTGCCCGCCGTCGTCGACGGGCCAGGGGAACTTCTCGGTGACGAAGAGGATCCGACCGACGCTCATGCGTGGAGGATGGCAGATCGACCGCGGGCGATCCACGGCCGTAGGCGGCGTCCGACGCGGAAAGGGCTTCCGGCCCGAAGGCGCGGCGACGATCTCGCGGACGAAGTCGCTGCATGCGTCCGCTCCGTCGCGCACAATGTCGCGCGTGTCCTTCGTTCCCGAACCGGCCGTGCGCGAGTCGACTCCTCGACGAACGAGGCGCGGGGTCCTGCGTCGTCTCGCCGCGCTGAGCGCGGGAGCGATCGTCGCGCTCCTCGCCGGCGAGCTCTTCGCGCGCGCTCTGTGGGGCGCGCCGATGGCGGAGCGCGAGCCGTTGATGGAGGTCCGTACCCACCCGACTCGCGGCTTCGAGATGATCCCGGACTCCGTGCACTTCACCTACCTGCACGAAGTGCGCGTCAACGAGCTCGGGCTGCGCGGCCCGGCCCACGCCGACGCGGCGCCGGAGGATCCGCGGGTGCTCGTGCTCGGCGACAGCCTCGTCTACGGGCAGGGAGTGGGGGACGAGGAGACGCTGCCCGCGGCCCTCGAGCGCGAGCTCCGCCTGCGCGGCGGCGCCGGGCGACCGCGCGTGTGGAACGGCGGCGTGCGTTCGTACGCCACGGAGCAGGAGCTCGCGCTCCTGGAGGAACTCCTACCGCGCGTCCGCCCCGGGATCGTCGTCCTCTGCTGGTACGCGAACGACCTCGATCGCGTCGACTGCGCGGCGCTCGCCCAACGGCTCGAGGCGAGCGGCCCGATCGTGTTCGACTGGAACGCGCCGGCGAGCGACGCGCTGCGCCGGAGCTGGCGGCTGCGGCAGACGGCGCGGTCGAGCGCGCTCGTGATGAAGCTCCACGACGTGTGGAGCGACCTCACGTGGCCCGCGGCGGCTCCGGGCGACGTCGAAGCCGCTTGGTCGCGACTCGACGCCTCGTTCGGGCGCCTCGCGGAACTCGCGCAGCGCCACGACTTCGACGTGCTCGTCGCCATCGTCCCGCTCGCGACGCTCGTGCAGCACGACGACGAACGGGACGAGCACGCGTCACGTGTTCGGAGTGCGTGCGCGGCGCACCGTCTCGACGTGGTCGAGCTCCTGCCCGCGCTGCGCGCCCAGCGGCGCACGGACGGACGCTTGCACGTGCTCCCCTACGACGGACATTACGACGGCGCCGCCAATGCGACCATGGGCGAGGAGATCGCCGAGGAGCTCGAACAGCGCTTCCCGCGGCGTTTCGGCCGGTGAGAAGGCGCTCAAGGCGCGCTCCTCTGCACGAGCGCGAGCAGCGCGCACTTGTTGTGCAGGTTCTCGAGCGGATCGGCCTCCATCGCGTGGAGGTCCGCGACGCCGAGCGCTTCCTTCGCCTTGTCGAGGAAGCGCGTGTCGCGCGTGATGCCGTACGCGTAGGCGAACGACGACCAGATCTGGTAGTGGTCCGCGAAGCCGTAGTTGCCGTCGGTCGGCACGTGGTCGCAGAACTGCGGCTGCGTGATGTCCGCGGGGCCGACCCCGATCAGCGCCCACGGACCGTGGAAGGTGTTCGTCCACACGAGTGACCCGATCATCCCGTAGATCGAGCGACCGACCACGCCGTTCACCTGGTCGACGTGCGCGGGATCGTCGCCGCGGTAGACGCTCTCGCGCATGCCGACGAGCGCGTTCTCGGTGATCGCGGCCTCGATCGACTGGCGGCACGCGTACTGTCCGCCGAACACGTTCCCGAGCGGCGTGTTCTGGATCGTGCCGGAGCACGCGGACTGGCCGCGCTCGAGCATCGCGATCACCTTTCCGAACCAGGGCTTCACGCGCGCGCGCCACTCCGGCGTCTGCGTCGAGTACGCGGTGCAGACGGTGTCGAGCCCCCAGGCTTCCCCGCGCCCGTAGAAGACGCCGTTGTGCGGGTGCGCGTTCACGAAGTTCTGCGCGGCGAGCAGGCCGGTCGGGATGATCGCGCCCCAGAGGTCCTGCGGCAGGTCGGTGTACGCGAAGAGGATGCCCTCCGCCTGCGCCCACGCATCCTCCTTCGCCAGCGCGTCGTTGCCGAGCCAGATCAGCGCCTTCGGCGTGTGCATGTAGCGCACGAGGTGCGCCTCGTCGATCGACTCGTAGCCGAGCAGCGTGCTCGCGTACGCGGGCGCCTTGCCGTTCGCCGCGACCCAGTCGTTCTGGAACGTCGGCGCGGCGCCGAACCCGAACGGGTCGGTCGCCCAGAGCATCGGGTGGTTGTACCACCACACGGGGAGGTAGTCGCCCTGCGGCGTGCTCACCGCCCACGTCTCCCAGCGCGTCGGATTGCCCTCGAGATCGAAGAGCACGTTGTGCTGGCGGTCCGTGTACATGCGGTGCCGCAGCTGCATCATGCGGTACCCGTCGACGGACGCGGCCGCGGCGCACTCGACGCCCTCGTAGAGGTAGATCTCCTCGCCGCTGACCATGCCCGCTTCGCTGATGCTCCACGGATGCGCCCAGCCGAGACCTGCGGACTCCGCGGGCCAGAGCCCCGTCGAGCCCGTCGCGACCTGGTTCGAGCGTGCGGCGAGTTCGCCGGCGTCCGCGGCGCGCAACGCGTCGAGACCGACGGCGTCGAGCCACGGGAGCACCTGGCGCTGCGGGAAGTAGCGCGCGGTCGACTCGTTCCACCACGAGAAGAGCTGCATGTCCGAGGCGTTCTCGCCGTCGCGGCAGAACGCGAGGTTCTGCTCGTGGAGGTACTCGAGCGCGCGCGCTTCGTCGCCTTCCTTGCAGACGACGAGGCGGCGTTCGAACTGGCCTTGCTGGTGGATCACGTGCAGCGTGCCGTCGCCCATCGGCGCGACGAGCGGCCACACCTTGCGATCGCCCTCGTCGTAGCCGGCGCCGGTGTACGGGTTCGGGAACGCGTCGAGCGCGACCCAGCCGCTCGGCAGCACGAGCTCGAAGTCCGCGAAGTAGAGCTCCTTCAGCGGGTCGTCGAGATTCGTCGCAGCGTCCTTGCCGCTGAAGGCATCGTGCACGCGCAGGTCGAGCGAGAAGAACGGCTCGCCCTGCCACTGCGTGAGGTAGGCGTGCACGCCGAACATGTGCGGCAGCGTACCGGTCGCGCCGTCGACGACGGGTTCGGGCGCGAGCACGGAGTGCGTGGCGCGCTGATCTGCGGCGACCCCGCTCCGCAGGACGCGCAGCGTGCCGTTGCCGGCGCGCGCGTCGGTCCAGAGGTCGCTCTCGTAGAGGTTGCCGAAGCAGTCGTGCGTGCGCGCGACGAGGTTGCCGGCGTCCGCGAGGAGCGCGGCGACCTCCGCGTCGGGCGCGAACGCCTGCGCGGCGCTCGGCTGATAGATCACCGAGTAGTGCACGCGGTCGCCCGCGGCGGCGCCCGTCGGGCGCGTGACGCGCGCGAGGACCTCGACGACGTCGGCGCCGTCTTCTTCGCGCGGATAGCGCGTGACGATTTCCGCCTGTGCGGGGAACGTGCCCGCGTTGCGGTGGAAGAGTTGGAACGGCTGCGCGCCGTCGACGCGCGGGTACGTGCCCTTCGGAACGGGCAGCGTCGCGCGCAGGACGAAGCTCGTCGCCTCCGGCAGCGCGACTTCGAGCGACCCGACCGTGTCGCCCTCCGCGAAGACGAGCGCAGGCGGGTCTTCGAGCGCGAACGTCGGGTCGGAGGACGAACTCCCGCCGCCTCCGCACGCGGAGACGGCGAACGCGAACGCCAACGCGCCCGCGAACGGAATCGAATTCGTCCCGACGCGCCCTGCCGCGCGCACGGTTCTCGAGCCTGCCATGCGGAATCCTCTCGACGAGGGGCGCTGCCACGCCCTGCTCGTGCCCCGAGCATCGGAGGCCGCGGTCGGCCTTCTTGAGTTGTCGCGGGAATCCCCGTTCGGTGGGAAATCGTTCCGGGGGTGCGGCCCTGCCGTCACTGGAGGCGCTGGACGAGCTCGAGCAGCGCGGCGCGGTTCGCGAGGTTCTCCTGGGCGTGCTGCTCGAGGCCGGCGCGCAGGTTCTGGCCGAGCATCTCCTGCGCTTTCGACAGGAAGACCGGGTCGCCCGTCACTTCGTACCCGTACGCGAACGACGACCAGCACTGGTAGGCGTCGGTGAAGCCCGAGTTCCCGTCCTGCGGGATGAAGGTGCAGAACAAGGGCTGGGTGGAATCCCCCGGCCCGACCGCGATCAGCGACCACGGTGCATGGGCGGTCGAACTCCAGAACAGCGGCGAGAGCATCGCTCGGCACGAACGATCGAGCACGCGGTTCACGGCCTGACACGCGGTCGGGTTGTCGCGGCCGAAGACGCTCTCGCGCAGCGCGACGAGCCCGTGTTCGCCGATCGCGGCCTCGATCGACTGACGGCAGCGGTACTGCGCGTTGAACACGTTGTAGAGCAGCGTCGCCTGCATCGTCCCATTGCACGTCGACTGCCCGGCCTCGACGGCCGCGATCACGCGCTCGAGCCACGAGCGCGCTCGATTGCGCCACGCGTCGTCCTGCGTCGAGAACGCCGCGCTCACCGCGTCGAGGCACCAGCCCTCGCGACGGCCGAACGCGAGGCCGTTGCCCGGGTGCGAAGCGACGTAGACCTCCGACGCGCGGAGCCCGCTCACGATCGTCCCGTTCCAGACGTCCTGGGGGAACTCGGTGTAGCCCAGGTGGAACGCATCGGCCTGAGCGCGGAGGTCTTCCTTCGCGAGGGCGTCGTTGCCGAGCCAGGCGAGCACCTTCGCGTCGTGCGTGTAGCGCACGAGGTGCGCCTCGTCGATCGAACCGAACGCGAGGAGCTCGCTCTCGTACGGCGGCGTCTTCCCGTTCGCGACGACCCAGTTCACCTGCTCGAGCGGCGCGTTCGAGAAGCCGAACGGATCGGCCGCCCAGAGCAACGGGCCGTTGAACCACCAGATCGGGAGCGTCGTGCCGAAGCCCGCGTGTTCCTCGGTCCACTGGTGCACCGCGGTGGGGAGGCCGCCGAGGTTGAAGAGCACGTTGCGCTGGCGGTCCGTGTACATCCGGTGCCGGAGCGCGGCGAGGCGATAGCCCGCGGTCGACGCGCTCCACGCGGTCGTGATCCCGTCGTAGAGCCAGATCTCCTCTCCGCCGACCATCCCGCCGTCCGTGATGCCCCACGGATGCGCCCAGCCGAGGCCCTGCGACGTCGCCGGCCAGGTCCCGGCCGCGCCTTGTTGGACCTGCGCGAGCCGCGCGTCGAGCGCGATCTGGTCGTCGGCGCGTTGCGCGGCCGGATCGAGGTCGGTCAGCTCCGGCATGCGCCGGCGCTGCGGGAAGTAGCGCGCGGTGTCTTCGTTCCACCAAGACCACAGCGCGAACCCGCCCGCGTTCTCCCCGCGGGTCGCGAAACCGAGGCCTTCCTGGCGGAGCGCGCTCCGCGCGTGCGCGATCGTCTCGGGATCGTCGTGTGCGATGGCGAAGCGGCGTTCGAACTGTCCCATCTGCGGCAGCAGGTGGAGCGCACCGTTCGGGAGCGGCGCGACGACGGGCCACACGCGCTTCGCGCCCTCGTCGTACGGCGCGCCGAGGAACGGATCCGGCTCCGCGGTGAGCAGCACCCACTCGCGCGGCAGCTCGAGCTCGAACGTGCCGAAGTAGAGCTTCTGGAGCGCGTCGTCGAGCGGCACGAGCGGGTCGAGCCCGCTCGCGGCGTTGTGCACACGCAGGTCGAGCGTGAGGAACTCCTCGTCGCGGTAGCGCGTGACGTAGGCGTGGACGCCCATCAGATGGGGGAGCGTCGCTTGCGGACCCGACTGGGGGGCGAGCGGGGCCAGCATCTGGTGCGTCGCCTCCGTCGTCGCAGCGACGCCGGCGCGGAGCACGCGGTAACGGTCGCCGATCGGAAGCCGGACGTCCTCGTAGAGATCGGCGGCGTAGACGTGCCCGAACGCATCGGTCCCGCGGGCGACCAACGCGCGCGGGACGTCGAGCAGCGCGCGGACGAGCGCGCCCTCGCGCGTGTCCGTCGCGCGGTGGGCGTGCGTGATCACCTGGTACTCGAGCCGCGCGCCCGGCGTCGTGTCGGGCGGTCGGTGGACGCGCGCGAGGATCTCGACGACGTCCGCGCCGTCGGCGTCGTACGGGTAGCGGCTGACCGTCTCGACCTGCGCGGGCACGAGCGTGCCGTCGGAGTCGAGCACGTGGAACGGCGCGCCGCCTTCCTCGAGCGGGAACACGCCGCGCGGCACGGGCACGGTGCCGTGCAGCACGAACGCGTCGACGGCAGGGGCCCCGAGTCGGAGCGTCGCGACCTGCGCGCCCTCGGGCAGGCGCTGCGCCGCGGCCGGCGCGGCGAATGCGAGCGCCGAAGCGAGCGCGGCGACGAGGGGAAGTCGGGCGCGAAGGCCATGGACTCCGGCGGCGCACGACGCCGTCGGGGTGGAGCTGTCTCTCATGATGCGTGTCGAACGCCGTTCGGCCGGAGCTCGGTTCAACCCCTCCCGAGCTCCACCCGCCGACGGCGAAGGACCACCTTCCTACTGGAAGGCGCGCGATCGTGGGGTGACAAAGTCGCGAAACCACGCGGGCAAAGCCGCGCTTCAGCGCGCCGAAAGCAATCCGGCCGGGGAAGCGTCCCCGGCCGGCGTTGCGGACTCGATCGCGGTGATCAGAGCTTCACGTATTCGAAGTCGAGCGCCTGGTTGTCGATGCCCTTCGCGGGCGGCGCGATCCAGCTCGCGTATTGCCCTGCGCCGTACACGGGCTTCATCAGCGACTTCACGAACGAACGATCGGCGTCCGTCGGGAGCCATTCGCCGACGCGCTTCTGCCACGTCGCCTCGTCGATCGGGTTGCCGTCGACGTCGAAGCGGCCGGCGGCCCACTCGCCGATCTTGCGATTGAAGCGGCGGTGCGGGAGCCGGAAGCGGAAGTCGATCCCGTGCTTCTCCGTGATGCGGTTCCAGTACTCGATGCCCTTCTCGTTGTCGCGCACGTACTCGTCGCGCAGCACCTCGTTCATCGCGTTGCGCAGCGCGACCTCCTCGCGCCGCACCTTGCCGTCGACGAAGCGATCGACCGCGTAGATCTGGTCGAGCGCCTTGTGCTCCGTGTAGCGGTCCTCGTACGCGCGGCCCTTGAGACCCGCGCCGAAGAAGTTCGCCGAGTTGCTCGACACCTCGGCGCCGTAGAGGTCGTTCGAGGAGCTGTTCCAGAAGTAGATCCACTTCTGGATGATCTCGAGCGGGATCGCGCCGTAGGCCTTCGGGTCCTTGCCCGGGTGCTGCTTCATGATCTCGCACGTGCGCTCGATCACGCGGCCGACGCCCGTCTGCCCGACGAACATGTGGTGCGCTTCCTCGGTGAGCATGAAGCGGCACGTGCGCGCGAGCGGATCGAAGCCGGACTCGGCGAGCGCGAGCAGTTGGAACTTGCCGTCGCGGTCCGTGAACATCGTGAAGCAGAAGAAGGAGAGCCACTCCTCGCACGGCTCGTTGAACGTGCCGAGGATGCGCGGGTGGTCGGGGTTGCCCGAGCGGCGCTGAAGGAGCTCCTCCGCCTCTTCACGGCCGTCGCGGCCGAAGTAGGTGTGGAGGAGGTAGACCATGGCCCACAGGTGCCGGCCTTCCTCGACGTTCACCTGGAACAGGTTGCGCAGGTCGTAGAGCGACGGCGCCGTGTGTCCGAGCAGGCGCTGCTGCTCGACGCTCGCGGGCTCGGTGTCGGCCTGCGTGACGATCAGGCGGCGCAGCCAATTGCGGTACTCGCCCGGCACCTGCTGCCACGCGTCCTGTCCGTAGTGGTCGCCGAAGCCGATCTTGCGGTTGGGGTCGAGCGGCTCGAGGAAGATGCCCCAGCGGTACTCCGGCATCTTCACGTAGCCGAAGTGCGCCCAGCCGTCCTTGTCGACGCTGATCGCGGTGCGGAGGTAGACGTCCTTCGTGTTGAAGTCGGTCGGTCCGACGGACTTCCACCACTCGATGTAGTTCGGCTGCCACTCCTCGAGCGCGCGCTGGAGGCGCTTGTCGGAGGAGAGGTCGACGTTGTTGGGGATCTTCTGGCTGTAGTCGATTCCGGGCATGGCGATTCGATGCTGGCGAGGGGTTTCGAGCGGTGTTCTGTTCGTTGGGCGCGCACGAAGCGCGCGAGTCCTCAGGTGCGTTCGACGTTGAAGACGGGCTTCGTCGGCGTGCCGTAGCAGGTGAGCGCGCCCTTCTCGCCGACGGCGTTGGGGCGCTGGAAGATCCAGTTCTGCCAGGCGGAGAGCCGACCGAAGATCTTGGTCTCCATCGTCTCGGGGCCGGCGAAGCGCAGGTTCGCCTCCATGCCCGTGAGCGCGTCGGGCGAGAACGCGACGCGCTCCTCAAGCGCGAGGCGCAGCTCGTCGTCCCAGTCGATCTCGTCGGGCGCGAACGTCGCGAGGCCGAGTTCGTCGGCGGTCGCCGCGTCGAAGTCGCCCTTCGTCGCGAGCACGGTGTCGACCGCGCTCGGCGTCCCCAGGAAGCGCGTCGCGAGGCGCGAGATCCCGTTCGACATCGGGAAGAGCCCGCCGTTCGCGGCGGTGACGCCGAACACGGCCTTCGTGCCCGGGTCGTTCTTCACGTAGCTGCGGTCGCAGGCGAGGAGGAGCTCGAGGAAGCTCCCGCACCACTGCGTGCCTTCGTCCGCGACGGCGTAGAAGCTCTTCGCGGTGAGGTCGACGCGCTTCAGGACGCGGCGGACGAGGTTCGCGACCTCGCGGACGAACCAGTCGCCCTGCTTCGCGTTCGCGGCGAGGAGTTCGTCCGTCGCGCGCACGGTCGCGGCCGAGCCCTTCGCGCGCAGGAGCACGAGCGCGACCTCCGAGTGATTGAGCCGCAGCCGGCAGACGGCGTCGTCGAGTTCACGGAACGCGCGGAGCGCCCACCACGCGACGCCTTCCTTGCGGGCATCGGCCGCGGTCTTCGGCGCGTTCGCGGGCGCTTCGATCTCGAGCGTCGCGGTGCGTTCCTTCGAGTCGATCGCGAGCGTCACGTAGCGGTAGGTGAACGTCGTCCCGCTCGCCGTCGGCGCGACCTCGGGCTCGATCGGGTCGAGCTGAACGCCGGGCCCGTCCTTCTTCGGCTGCGAGTCCGCGAGCTTCTTCGCGCGCTCCGTGACGGCTTCCTTCCAGCGCGAGAGCGGCGCGATGCCGTCGACGAGGTTCCACTCGACCGCGCGCTTGCCCTTGATGCCCTCGGCGACCGTCGAGAAGACGTCGCAGCGGTCGCGGCGGAGCTTGCGCTTGTCCGTGATGCGCGTGAGGCCGCCCGTGCCGGGGAGCACGCCGAGCAGCGGCACCTCGGGGAAGCTGACCGCGCTGTTGCGATCGTCGACGAGCAGGATCTCGTCGCACGCGAGCGCCAGTTCGTACCCGCCGCCCGACGCCGTGCCGTTGAGCGCCGCGAGGAACTTCACGCCGCTGTGCGCGCTCGCGTCCTCGATCGAGAGGCGCGTCTCGTTCGTGAACTTGCAGAAGTTCACTTTGAAGGCGTGCGTGCTCGTGCGGAGCATCACGATGTTCGCGCCGGCGCAGAACACGCGGTCGAGGGCGCCGTCGAGCACGACCGAGCGCACCTCGGGGTGCTCGAAGCGGATGCGCTGGATCGCGTCGGCGAGCTCGACGTCGACGCCGAAGTCGTAGCTGTTGAGCTTGAGCTCGTAGTCGTCGCGCAGGCCGCCGTTCAGGTCGACCGCCATCGAGAGGCGCGCGAGGTCGCCGTCGAAGACGAGCTTCCAGTGCTTGTAGCGGCTGGGGTGGGTCTGGAAGACGATCGGGGGTTGGGCGGTCGAGGTCGCGGCCATGGCTTGCGGTGGGGTGGTGTGGGAAGTATTCTTCTCACTCGTCGAGCGCGTGCGCATTCTAGCTCTCACTCCATGAAGCGCCAGTCCTTTCTCCAGGAGCTCGGCCGCAAGCTCCGGCAGGCCCGGGAACGCTCCGGCCTCTCCGTGACGGCCCTCGCGGACGCCGCCGGGGTCTCGCGGCGCCACGTCACCGAGGCCGAGGCCGGGCGGGCGAACCTCTCCGTGCTCGTCCTCGCCGAGCTCGCGCGCGCGTTGCGCGTGCCGCTCCCGACGCTCGTCGACCATCCGCTCGACGCGCACGCAGGCGAACGCGTCGCGCTCGTCGGGCTGCGCGGCGCGGGCAAGTCGAGCGTCGGACGCGCGCTCGCGCTCGCGCTCGACGCGCCGTTCGTCGAGCTCGACCAGCGCGTCGAGGAGCTCGCGGGCCTGCCGCTCTCCGCGGTGTTCGACCTGCACGGCGTCGAGGGCTACCGGCGCTTCGAGGCCGACGCGCTCGAACGCGTGCTCGCGGAGGGTGAGCGCGTCGTCATCGCGACCGGCGGCTCGATCGTCACCGCGCCCGCGACGTTCGAGCGGCTGCGCGCCGCGTGCCGCACGGTGTGGCTCTCCGCGAAACCCGAGGACCACTTCCAACGCGTGGTCGCGCAAGGCGACGCGCGCCCGATGCGCGGACGTCCGCGCGCGATGGAGGAGCTCGCGCGCCTGCTCGCGCAGCGCGAGCCGCTCTACGCGCGCTGCGACCTCGCGGTCGAGACCTCGGGGCGCGACGTCGCCGCGATCACGCGCGAACTCGCCGAGCGCCTCGAGAGCGGCGCGTGACGTCGGCGTGCGCGCGCCGCCTGCTCGTCGTCAGCCCATCCGGCCCCGCATCCGTGCGGCGAGCGCGGAGAGCGCCAGGATCACGCCCGCCGCCACGACGATGGCGGGCGCCATCGGGAGGTTCCAACGCAGCGAGGCCCACGCGCCGAGGAGCGCCGAGATCGCGCCGATCGCGCTCGAGAGCACGAGGAACGAGCGCATCGAGCGCGCGAGCAGCCGTGCCGCGATCGGCGGGAGCACGAGCATCCCGAACAGCACGATCGGCCCGACGGTCATCGCGCCGACCGAGATCACGCCGCCGAGGAACACGAGGAAGAGGAGGTCGAACGCCCGTACCCGCTTCCCGAGCACCTTCGCCATCTCGCGGTCGAAGCTGACGAGCACGAGGTCGCGGTGGTACACGACGATCGCGAGCAGCGCCGCGACGAGCACGACCGCGAGCGTCTCGAAGTCGTGCTGTCCGACCGCGAGGATCTCGCCGCGGAGCATCTCGTTGACGAAGTTCTCTCCGGCGGGGGACCAGTGCGTGAACAGGATCGCGAGCGAGCCGGCGAGCGCGAAGGCGGCGGCGAGTCGGCCCGGCTCGCTCCCCTTCGTCGGCGCGAACGACGCGAGGAGGAACAGCGCGCCGAACGTGAAGACGCTCGCCCACGCGAGGTGGTAGTTCGCGGCGGCGTGCGTGTCCGAGAGCGCGGTGTCGACGTCGAGCCCGCCGAGGCCCACGTGCTCGGCCCACCAGGGCAGCACCGCGAAGCCGAACGCGACGCCTGCGGCGGCGAACTGCGGCAGTGCGATGCCGTAGAAGCTCGTCCGGCGCACGAAGAGGAATGCCCCGTACAGCGGGCACACGATCCCGGCGAGGAGCGCCGCGGCGATCGCGAAGCCGAAGAGCTCGAGCGCTTGTCCGAGGTCGAGGTCCACGTCACTCCATCCCGAGCGTCGTCGCTTCGGAGCCGAAGAGTCGATCGAGTCCGTCCGCGGAGAGCATCTCCTTCGGATCCCCGCGCTGGACGCGTCCGCCGGAGACCCACCACGCCTCGCGGACGGCCTCGCGCACGAGCGCGAGCTGGTGACTGACGAGCAGCACGGCGATGCCCTCCTTCGTATTGAGCTCGAGCAGGAGCTCGAGGATCGTGCGCTGCGCCGCGCGGTCGACGCCGCTCGTCGGTTCGTCGAGCAGGAGGACGCGCGGGCGGACCAGCAGCGCCCGTGCGATCAACGCGCGTTGACGTTGACCTCCGCTGAGCGCGGAGAACGGCGCGCGCGCCTGGTCGGAGAGCCCGACGCGCTCCAGCACGGCCTGGGTGCTCCTGCGTTCCTCGACGCGCAGTCCGCGCAGACCTCGCAGTCGGTGGTAGGCGCCCATCTCGACGACTTCGCGCACCGTCAGCGGGTAGAGGACGTCGAGCGTCTCGCGCTGCGGCACATAGCCCACGGCGTCTCCGCCGCGCTCCACGTTCCCGCGCAGCGGGCGCAGGAGCCCGAGCAGCCCGCGGAAGAGCGTCGTCTTTCCCGCACCGTTGGGTCCGACGATGCCGACGAACGCGCCGGGCTCGACGCGCAGCGAGACGTCGGAGAGCACGGCGCGGCCTCCGTAACCGAAGGCCGCGCCGTCGAGAGCCAGCAGGACGCTCATCCGCCGGGCTTCATGTCCTTCGCGGGCGCGCCGCGGAACGCTGCATCGAGCCGCTTGTGAACGAGATCCATCATCTCGATCCACGTGTCCGTGCCCGGGAGGCCGCGGCACAGGTTCGGGAGCTCGACGACGCGCGCGCCGGTTTTCTCGGCGAGCTCGCGCACTTCCTTGTTGTTGGACCAGATCGCCGTGACGATCACGACGTCCTTCTCGCGCCGCATCGCGTCGACGAGCTCGGCGATGTGGCCCGGCGTCGGAGCGATGCCGGGCTTGGGCTCGAGGCTGCCGAGGATCGTGAGGCCGTACGCCTCCGCGAGGTAGTCGTACTCCTTGTGGTACACGACGATCTTCCGGCCCTTCCACGCGGCGGCGAGACCGCTCCAGCGCTTCTCGGCCTCGTCCAGCTTCGTGAGGTACGCGTCGTAGCGTTTCTGGTACTCCGCCTTGCCCTCGGGGTCGAGCGCGCACAGCCCGGCGAAGACGCGCTCCGCCATCTGCCGCCCGCCGCTCGGCGCGAGGTTCATGTGCGGGTTCCCCTGCGGATGCACGTCGCCCTGACGGCGGTCGAGCACTTGCGGCACGTCGAGCGGCTTCCAACCGTCGGACGCGACGATGATCCCGGGCTTGCCGGGCTGGAGCTTCTCGTTGCGGGCCCCTTCGAGCAGCCCCGGGACGAAGGCCATCTCGAGCGAGAGGCCGACCTCGACGAGCGCGTCGGCGCGGCTGATCGCGACGAGGTGCGAGGGCTTGGCGATCACGGAGTGCGTGTTCTCCGCGCCCTTGCAGAGCGTCGTCACGCTGACGCGATCGCCGCCGATCGTCTGCGTGATGTCGGCGAGGTCGGGGATGGTCGCGACCACCTTGAGCGGTTCGCGGACCAGAGCGGCCGCGGTCGTCACGAGGGCGAACGTGCCGAGGAGGAGTGCGAGGATACGGTGCTTCATGTTCATGCTCCTTTCGATCACCAGTTCACGCCGTGGCCGTGCGCGCCGACGATCGCGGTGTACTGGACCGCGAAACGCTGCGCATCGGGGTCGAGGTCGCTCTCGAGCGCGCTCGCCGCGAAGCGGATGCGCTGGAACTCGGAGAGGTTCCACGTGTAGTAGGCTTCGATCTCGTTCGCGTCGGAGCCGGCGCCGTCCGTGAGCTCGGTGCTCGAGTACTGCAGCCCGACGCTGTGGTACTGGTCCCACGCGTAGTCGGCGTACGCGAACCAACCGGTGCGCGTGTCGTTCACCGCCGACACCGTGTCGTTCGTCGGATCGCCGTCGCCTCCGACGTCGACCACGTCCGCGCCGACGTCGCCGCTGTCGACGAGGAACTCGCCCCCGAACGTCCAGCGCCTCAGGCCCGTGTCATCGTGCCAACCGTACGTGATGTCCGCGCCGTAGACGGTGTTGTCGAGGTTCCCCGTCGTCGCACCGCTCGGCGAGAAGGCGAAGTCGTACTTCGGGATCCAACGCGCGGAGGCGCCGACCTGGAGCGTGCCGTTGTCTCCGATGTCGCGGAACGCGGTGAGGCGGGCCGTGAAGTTCAGATCGCCGACGCTCTTGCGCTCGGCGACCTCGGGAAGCGCCGTGGTGCCGTCGTCCTCGGCCTCGGGCAGGAGCGAGCGGAACGCGCCGATCGACCAGCGCACCGCGCCGGAGTCGCCGGCGGTCGTCCAGCAATCCCACTGCGCGCCGTCGCCCTTGACCTCGTCGCCGAGGAACGTGCGCAGGACGAGCGGCCGCTCGAGCGTGCGCAGCTCGTGGACGTGCGTCTGCATCTGCTTGCCGAAGTCGACGAAGAAGCGCCCGGCGCGGATCGTCGAGTTGCCGCCGAGGCCGGTGTAGTGCACGGCCGCCTCTTCGATGTTGACGGTCTCTTCGTCGGCCGCGCCGACGAAGTAGGCCCACGCGTTGGGGTCGACCCAGGCCTGGGCACCGAGCTCGAGCACGCGGAGCGAGACGTCGAAGCCGTCGTCGCCGCCGTCGGCGTTCACCTGGTCGGCGACGGTGTCGACGACGAAGGAGAAGGCGGGGTTGAAGCCGCTGTCGAAGCGCGTGGACTGCGGGTTGACGCTCGAGTTCTGCGGCTGCGGGGCCGAGCGCGGCATGCCTGGGGTCTGGAAGACCGCGCCCTGGGAATGGAGTGGCAACGAAAGCGCGGTGAAGGCCGCGCCCGTGACGAAAACGGGTCGGAACATGGCTGGGGTGACGCCGTTTCCGGCGTCGAGGAACGGTCGGTCTCTTGCGGGCGCGCGAGCGATGGCTCGAGCGCGAACGCGGCTCGTCCCGTCGGACGGAGCCTCACGCGCCGCGCTCGACCGGGGCCGTCCGCATGGACGGAGTGAGACCCGGTGGAGGCTGCGCGCGACGATGGAGTTCAGAGGGCGCGAGCCCTCAGACCGACCGCGGAGGAGCGCGCGGACGCCCCTCGATCGCCAACATCACGCTCCGTGGCCCTTCGATCGGCTCGTCGACGCGGACGAAGCGATCGAGCCCGGGCCCATCGAGCCGGAACGCGTCCGGCGCGTGGAACTGCACCAGATGGCACGCGTCGCACGACGTTCCGTGGTCGTCGACGTGGAAGAGCTGGTGGCCCGGCCCCGAGAGGAGCAGTCCGCCGATCAAGAGCGCGCACAGGAGCGCGAGCAGGATCCGGCGGAATCTCGGGTGCATGCGAGCACGGTAGCGAGGTCGCTCGCGCCGCGCAATCGGCGATCCGGACGCTCGAGGTTCCGAAATCGTCGCTAGCCCGCTCGCCCTCGCCTCGTCGAGGCCCCCGGAGGTTCGACCGATGCTGCCGTCGTGTGTCTTGTCCTTCGTCACTCTCGCCTTCGCGGGCTCGGTGTCCGCGGCCGTCCCAGCCCCTTGGAGCGCGAGCGAACGCGGCTCGGCTTCCGTCCTCGCCGCGGACACCGACTCGCGCGTCGACGTACCGCGGCGTGCGTGGGACGGTCGCACGCGCGCCATCCACGAGTGGGGGACGTTCACCTCGGTGCAGGGCTCGAACGGCGTCGCGCTCGACGGGCTCGCGCACCACGACCGCGACCTGCCGCCGTTCGTCCACGACCTCGCGAAGCGCGGCGGGATCGTCGCGTTGAACCTGAAGATGGAGACGCCGGTCCTCTACTTCCACGCGCCGGGCACGTGGCGGCTCGACCTCGACGTGCGCTTCCCGCGCGGGCTCGTCACGCAGTGGTGGCCGACTGCGTGTGCGGTGAACGAGCCGTGTCCGCGCGAGCGCGCGGCCGTCGACGCGCTCTGCGCCCGCTCGAGCGCGTTGAAGGACGGCTTCGTGACGTGGGGCCGCAAGAACGACCTCGTCGTGCTGCCGCGCGACGCGGAGGCCGAACTCGCGCCGCTCGGGGCCGACGATCCGTTCGGCTTCGCGCGCGACGTCGACGCGAACCCGCTGCGCGTCGCGAAGCTCGTCGAGGAGGAAGGCCGGCCCGCGCGGCACGAGCTCGAGCACGAGCGCTTCCTCTTCTACCGCGGACTCGGCGACTTCGCGCTGCCGCTCGCGGTGCGGGTTCGCACCGAGGAACACCGCGTCGACGAGCGCGCGGGTGCGACGGCGGCGTACGGCCTCCGGCTCGAACTCACGCCCGGCTCGGATCCGCTCCGCGCGCTGTTCGTGATCGACGTCGAGGGGGAGCGCGCGGGCTTCGCGTTCCTCGGCGACGTCGCGGCGTCGCGCGACGCGGACGTCGAGCTCGCGCTGCGGCCGCGCGCGACGACGACGGCCGAGCTCGAGGCGCGCGTCGCCGCGGAGCTCGCGCGCACGGGCCTCTTCGACGACGAAGCGCGCGCGATGGCGCGGACGTGGGCGCACGGCTGGTTCGGCGACGAAGGACTGCGCGTGCTCTACGTGCTCCCCGACGCGGTCGTCGCGCGCGAGCTGCCGCTCACCGTCGCGCACGCCGTGCTGCAACGCGAGGGCACGAACGACTGGATCGACGCCGCGCCCGAGTCGATCGTGCGCACGTTCGTCGCGCGCACCGAGGTGCTCACGCCCTCGCGCGAGCGCGCGCTGAAGGAGACGTTCGAACGCCGCACGCGCGGCGAAGGTCGCGCCGAAGACGACGTCGCGAGCTGGGGACGCTTCGCCGTGCCGTGGCTCGCGCGCGTCGCTGCGCTCGAGGACGACCCCGCATTGCGCGCCGCGGCGCTCGCGCTCCGCGCCGAGCTCGAGCGACCGCGCTGAAGGGCGCGGGAAGAACTTTCGCGGAACCCGAGCGCGCGCATCCGGTTCCATGGAGCGCGCGCCCGCGCTCCGCATGCCGCCCCGCACTCCGTCCCCGAACGACGCGCTCCTCGACCTCGTCGGCGCGGTGGTCGACGTGCTCGTCCGCTTCGTCTGCGCTCCACCCGGCTCCGCCGCGCGGCCGTCAGGGCCCGCGCGAGGGGAGCGGCTCGTGCTCGACCAGGAGGTCGGCGACGGCGACGCCCCAGTCCGCTCCGTCGAGGCGGACGACGCGCCCGCCGCGCGTCCGGACCTCCGCGTGGGCGAGCTCGAGCACGCCGGGTAGCGCGTTCGCGTCGCGGAGCCGTTCACCGGACACGAGCTCGACGCTCCGCGCCTCGGTCGCACGGAGCTCGGGGACCACGAGCTCGCCCGTCCCGACCTGCCTCCTGTCGAGGCGCATCGGCGCGAGAGCGATGCAGCGTCCACGCGCACCTTGGGCGGCCGCCGCGAGGCTTCGCGCCCGCTCGGGCACGGACGACGTCGTGGTCTTCACACGCGCTCCTGTCCGCGGCGCCGCGTCGGCTCTAGACTCGCGGGCGACGCCCGATTTCCCCCCGTTCGCGGTGGCTGCATGTCCGACCCGCTCACTCGCTCGCTCGATCTCGTCCTCCGCGCCCAGAAGGGCGACCGCGCCGCGCTCGACGCGCTCGTCGCCCGCTACCGCGATCGAGTGCTGAGGATCGTGCGCGCGCGGCTCGGGGCGAAGCTCCGCGAGCGCGTCGATTCGGAGGACATCCTCCAAGAGACGTTCCTCACCGCGGTGCGCAAGCTCGACAGCTTCGAGATGCGCGAGGAAGCGAGCTTGATCCGCTGGCTCGCGCGGCTCGCCGAGCATCAGATCACCGCCGCCGCGGACTTCCACGGCGCGCGCAAGCGCGATCAGGGCCGCGACGTGTCGCTCTCGGGTGGTTCGACCGGCGGAGCGGAGAGCGGCACGCGCTTCTTCCACGCGACGGATTCGACGCAGCCGCTCGCGCGGATCGCCAACGAGGAGGAGCAGCGCCGCGTCGAAGCGTGCGTCGCCGAACTCGCCGACGAATACCGCGAGCTCATCCTGCTGCGGAACTACGCCGGCGCGTCGTGGGAGGCGATCGCGGAGGAGACGGGCCGCCCGAGCGCCGCCGCCGCGCGGATGATGCACGCGCGCGCGCTCGTCGAGCTCGGCAAGCTCTGCCGGGAAGCGGGGCTTTCGTGAGGTCGGCGCGCGTCGCTCCGGGAATCTCGCTTCGCGCGGCGGGGAGTCGCCCCTGCTCCATCGCGTGGACTTCCGGCGTTTCCTCACCATGAGCTCCTCCGACCCGGATCCCGCTCCGACTCCGGAGGAGCTCGCGGCCGAGTACCTGGCGCGGCGCGAACTCGGCGAGTCCGTCGACATCGAGGTCGAACTCCGGCGCTTGTCGACGGAAGAAGAGCGGCTCGCGTACCTCGGGCTCGTGGCGGACGCGGAGCGCGCGAACCGCGTGCTACCGCGTTCGCTCGAACTCGGGGCCGTGCTCCGTGGGCGGTACGAGCTCCGCCGGCAGCTCGGCGAGGGCGGGATGGGGCGTGTGTACGTCGGCCTCGATCGCGAACTCGGGCGCGAGGTCGCGGTGAAGGTGTTGAAGGCCGAGGGACGCCGCGCGGAGGAGCGCACCGAGCTCCTGCGACAGGAGACGCGGCTCCTCGCGGCGCTCCAGCATCCGAACATCGTCGCGGTGCACGACTCGGGCGTCGAGCAAGGGTACGCCTGGTTCGTGATGGACCTCGTCGAGGGCCGAGCGCTCTCCGACGTGATCGACCTCGTTCGCGCCGACGTCGAACGCACGCCGAGCGGACGCGTGTCACCGCGGGACGGCGCACAATGGGCGCGCGCGCTCGCGCGGCCCGATGCGCCCGGCCGTGCGTCGCTCGTCGATCCGACGAGTTGGTTCCGCACGGTCGCGCGCATCGCGTGCGAGCTCACTCGCACGATCGAGGCCGCGCACGGCGCGGGCGTGCTCCACCGCGACCTCAAACCCGCGAACGTGCTCCTGACGGCCGGGGCGCAGCCGGTCGTGCTCGACTTCGGGCTCGGGGGCCGCGCGGACCAGGAGCTGCGCGACGAACGGCTCTTCGGGAGCGTTCCGTACCTCGCGCCGGAGCAGATCGAGCGCGCGACCGCGGGCCTCGATCCGCGGACCGACGTCTACGCGCTCGGCTTGATCCTGTACGAGCTGCTCGCGCTCCGCCGTGCGATCCCCGGCACCGAGTTCGAGGACGTGCTGGCGCGCGCGAAACGCGGCGTCCTCGCGGCGCCGTCGAGCTCGAATCCGAGCGTTCCGCGCGAACTCGACGCGATCTGCATGCTCGCGCTCGAACGCGAGCCCGAGCGGCGGTACGCGAGCGCGCGCGCGCTGCGCGAGGACCTCGAGGCGTACCTCTCCGACGTCGACGTGCCCGTGGCGATGCGCGGCGACCGCGTGCGCGCGTTCACGCGGCGCGCACGCGCGTTCGTTCGCAAGCACCCGGTCGCGATCGCGGCGGCGACGCTCGTGTGCGCGTCGTTCGGATCGTGGGCCGTGTTCGCGGGCGGTCCTCCCTTGCGCGTCGTGCAGCCCGTGGAGTTCGACCGCAAGGCCGGGCGGCTCCGCGTGATCGAGGACGGAGACGTCGTCGCTGCGGGCGGCATGCTCGGCGTCCGGGTCACGTCGAACGAGGCGCTCTACCTCTATGCGTTCTCGATGTTCGTCGGCCCCGACGGCGCGACGCGGCTTCGACCGAACGGCCTGGTCGCGCTCGAGGACATGGCCTCGACGAATCCGCGGCAACTACAGGAGATGCGCGTCGGCCCCTGCACGGACGCGACCGGCGCCGCGTGTCCCGTCTTCTTCTGCGCGGGTGTCGAGGCGTCGAACCGGAGCGAAGGACTGCTCGTCTTCGCGTCGCCTGGATCGAACGAGGACTTCCCGAATTGGATGGACCTGCTCCAGCGCGAAAATCCCGACGGCGTGGAGCTCGGCGCCGCGCTCGACCTGTTCGAGACGCTGTCGAACTCGCGCGGCGGCCCCGTCGGAGAGTTCACCCCGGCGGAGCGCAAGGAGCTCGCCGAGAAGTTGAAGGACGCCTCGCGCGCGCCCAGCCACGAGTTCACGTTCCCCGGCGTCGAGTGCCTCGCGCTCTTGTGCCGCGTGCGCTCGGATTGAACGGCCGCGACCCACGAAGTTCCGATCGAGATCCGCGGAGCCTCGCCGCGCGCTCGCGCTCACTCGCTCGCGACGAGTTCCTCGACGTGCGCGCGCGCCGAACGTGCGAGCGCGCCGAGGTCGTAGCCGCCCTCGAGCACCGAGACGAGCCGCCCGCGCGCGCGACGGCGAGCGAGGTCGAGGAGCCCGTGCGTCATGTGGCGGTACGCGTCCTCGGTCAGGTTCGTCTGCGAGAGGGGATCGTCGCGGTGCGCGTCGAAGCCCGCGGAGACGAGCACGAACTCCGGCCGGAAGGCGTCGAGCGCCGGCAGCACCTCGTCGTCGAACGCCGCGAGCCACTCGCCGTCGCCGGAACGCGGCGGAAGCGGGCAGTTCAGCGTCGCGCCTTCACCCTCCGCGTGGCCGCGTTCGTGCGCGAGCCCGGTGCCCGGGTACAGCGGCCACTGGTGCAGGCTCGCGTAGAACACGGTCGCGTCGCGCTCGAAGAGGTGCTGCGTGCCGTTGCCGTGGTGCACGTCCCAATCGACGATCGCGACGCGCGCGACGCCGCGCCGGCGCAGGTCCGCCGCGGCGATCGCGACGTTGTTCAGGACGCAGAAGCCCATCGACTCCGCGCGCTCCGCGTGATGGCCCGGCGGGCGCGTCGCGACGAACGCGCTCGACCATTCGCCGTCGAGCACGCGCACCGCGGCGTCGACCGCTCCGCCCGCGGACGCGAGCGCCGCGTCCCACGTCCCGGCGGAAGCCCGTGTGTCGCCCTCGTCGAGCACGCGCGCGCCGCGCGCGATCGCCGCCTCGACGGCGCGGACGTAGTCGGGTGCGTGCACGCGCTCGATCGCGGCGCGCTCGACGGCGGGCGCGTCGGCGCGGAGGAGCTCGTGCAGGAGCCCGCTGCGCTCGAACTCGCGCTCGATCGCGATCACACGGTCCGCGCGCTCGGGGTGCCCGGGCCCCGTGTCGTGCCGTGCGGAGTGCGCGCTCGTGACGAACCCGACGCGTGCCACGTCAGTCGATCTTGAAGACGCCGCGGTACTTCGGGTTCTCGACCATCTTCTGGAAGACGGGCTCCTTCGCGAGCTCGGCGAGCTGCTTGAGCGAGACCGGCGCCTTCTCGAGCGTCGACGCGGCGTCCTTGAGCTTGTTCTGCTGCGCGTAGCAGCGCGCGAGGCCGATGTAGGCGTCGTCGAGGCGCGCGCGGATGTCGTTCTTCGCGAGGTTGATCGCCTGCAGGTAGTCGCGCTGCGCGTCCTTGTACTCGCCGAGGCGGTAGAGGATCGCGGCGCGCTGCTCCCACGAGTTCGCCCAGTTCTTGTTGCGATCGATCTGGTCGTCGTAGTCCTCGAGGAGGTCCTTCTTCGCGCTCTTGTCGCCGACGAGGTGGAGGAGGACGAGCGCGGCCTCCTTGATCTCGCGCTCCGGCGCGCCCGCGAGCACGCGCGCTTCCTTGCGCAAGTCGTTGTCGAACTTGTCGCCGAAGCCCGCGAGCGCGTCGAGGATCTTGATGCGCGCCTCGCGCGCCGCCGCGACGTCCTCCGCGGCGCGCAGGAAACCGGCGAGCGCGGGCTTCTCGAGCGCGTCGGGGCACGCGCGGTAGTAGCCGAGCAGGCCGTCGAGGTACTGCACGACGTCCTTCGTCGTGCCGAGCAGGCGCTGCACGCGCGGCGCGTGCGCGGCGGCCTTCGTCTCGGCGAGCGCGGCGAGCGCGTTGCGCACGATCTCGGGACTCGGATCCGCGAGCGCGTCGCCGATCACCTTCTCCGCGTCGCGGCCGCCGATGCGGACGAGCGCGGCGAGCGCGTCCTTGCGCACCTGACCCTGGGCCTGCTGGAAGAACTGAGCGAGCAGCGGGACGACGCGCGCGGGTTCGGGCGTCACCGCGAGGACTCGCAGCGCGTTGCGCCGACCGTCGAGCGAGCCGTCCTTGAGCACGGCGAGCAGCTTGTCCGTGATCGAGGGCGTCGGGTTCGCGGCGAGCGCCTGTGCGACGTACTGCGCGACGAGCTTCTGCGCGTCGGTCGCGTTCGGTCCGGGCTCGATCTTGTCGACGAGCAGCGGCGCCGCTTCCGAGCCGAGCGCGGCGAGCTTCTTCTGCTGCTCCTCGCAGCCCGGAAGGCGGCGCACCTGCGCCTCCATCTCGAGCACGCGCAGCGCGTCGGCGACGGCGCCGGAGAGCTGGGTCTGGACGCCGTCGCGGAGCCCGCGCAGGCGTTCGAGGAACTGCTGGAGCGTCTCGCGCGGCTTGCGCGGCTCCGCCTTCGGCGTCTCGGTCTGGGCGAGGACGGGGGCCGCGAGCAGCGCGGCGAGGAGGACCTGGAGCGGAGTCGTGCGCATCGTGGATCCGGCGTGGGGGCCGAGATCCTACCAACCGCGTCGGGTCGAGTTGCGCTCCGCGTCCGAGGTTCGGTTCACGCAGCGCCGCGGCGCATCGGACGGAGCACGTAGTGCTCGCCGTGGAACGCGCCTTCGCCCGGACGCAACCCGCCGAGGCGTTCCGGCGGCTCACGGTGCGCGGGCATCGTCCCCGCGCGCGTCGGCGCGGGGGCCGGCGCGGGCCGCGGGCCGTAGATGGCCCGCAGGCGCAGGCGATGTCGGAAGATCCACGAACGCACGGGGGCAAGTTTCGACACCCGACTCTTCCGTGATGGAGACCAAGCGGGAATTGCGTAGTGCCCCATCGGGTGACAACCGCGCGAGCGTGTGCTCCCATGTCGGCCCTTTTTTCCGCATGGACCGCGCCGCTCATCCCCACCCGCATCCGCGCCACGACGCCGCGCACGACGTGGTCGTCGTCGGAGGCGGTCACGCGGGCATCGAGGCCGTGCTCGCGGCCGCGCGGGTCGGCGCGCGCGCGGCGCTCGTGACGCTGCGCGCGGACAAGATCGGCGAGATGAGCTGCAACCCCGCGATCGGCGGCCTGGGCAAGGGGCAGATCGTGCGCGAGGTCGACGCGCTCGGCGGCGCGATGGGGGCACTCGCCGACGCGACCGGCATCCAGTTCCGCATGCTCAACACGGGCAAGGGCCACGCGGTGCGCGGGCCGCGCTGCCAGTCGGATCGACACCTCTACCGCGAGGCCGCGACGCGCGTCGTCGAGCGCGCGGCGAACTTGACGATCGTCGAAGGCGCCGCGGACGGGCTCGTCGTGCATTCGGACGGCGGCGTGCGCGGCGTGCGCCTCGCGGACGGGCGCGAGCTCACCGCGCGCGCCGTCGTGATCACGACCGGGACGTTCCTGCGCGCGGTGATGCACACGGGCGAAGCGCAGTCCGCGGGCGGGCGCGTCGGCGAGGGCACCACGAGCGGGCTCTCGCGCGACCTCGAGCGCCTCGGGCTCGCGCTCGGCCGGTTGAAGACGGGGACTCCGCCGCGCCTCGCGAAGGACTCGGTCGATTGGGAGCGGCTCGAGCCGCAGCACGGCGACGCGCGGCCGGTGCCGTTCTCGAACGCGACGGATCGCGCGCGTTTCCCCGTGCTGCCACAGATCGCCTGCCACATCACGCACACGAACGAGGCGGCGCACGCGATCATCCGCGCGAACATCCACCGCGCGCCGATGTACGCGGGGCGCATCCAGGGCGTCGGTCCGCGCTACTGTCCGTCGGTCGAGGACAAGGTGATGCGCTTCGCCGACAAGGACGCGCACCAGGTCTTTCTCGAGCCCGAGTCGCTCGCGACGGACGTGATCTACGCGAACGGCGTGTCGACCTCGCTGCCGGCGGAGGTGCAGGAGGCGTTCTTGCGCAGGGTCCCCGGGCTCGAGCGCGCGCGCTTCCTGCGCCACGGCTACGCGGTCGAGTACGACTTCGCGGAGCCGTCGCAGCTCGCGGACACGCTCGCGGTGCGCGCGGTGAGCGGGCTGTTCCTCGCCGGGCAGATCAACGGCACGTCGGGCTACGAGGAGGCGGCCGGGCAGGGGCTCGTCGCGGGCGCGAACGCCGCGCTCTGGGCGCTGGGCCGCGGCGCGTTCGTGCTCGCGCGCGACGAGGCGTACGTCGGCGTGATGGTCGACGACCTGATCGTGTCGAACCCGACCGAGCCGTACCGCATGTTCACGAGCCGCGCGGAGCACCGCCTGCTCCTGCGCAACGACAACGCGGACGAGCGGCTCGTTCCGCGCGCGGCGGAGGTCGGACTCGTCGGTCGCGCGGCGCTCGCGCGTCTCGACGCGAAGCGCGCGGCGAAGGACGCGGCGAAGGCCGTGCTCGCGAGCGTGCGCAGCGCGGAGCACGGGCACAAGACGCTCGCGGAGCTGCTCCTGAGGCCCGAGGTGACGCTCGACGAACTCACCGCGCGCCATCCGGAGGTCGCGGCGCTCGCGCTCGAGCCCGAGACGGCGGAGTCGCTCGAGGTGGAACTCAAGTACGCGGGCTACATCGAGCGCCAGCACGAGAACGTCGCGCGGATGAAGCGGCAGGAGTCGGTCGAGATCCCGCAGGACCTCGACTACCGCGCGCTCAGCGGCCTCGCGAACGAAGCGAAGGACAAGCTCGCGAAGCTGCGCCCGCGCACGCTGGGACAGGCCGCGCGCATCGCGGGCGTGCGTCCGCCGGACGTCGCGCTGCTCGCGATCCACGTCGAGCGAAGGAAGCGCGAGCGCACGGAGCGCGGGTGACGCTCCTCGAGCCTCGATCCTGATCCTCCGCCGGCAGCGGAGCGAGATCGTTCGGCGTTCGAAAGCACGCTTGACGCGACGACGTGGAGATGAGGTAGGCTCAAGGACGCCATGAACGAACCGGCCGAACTCCTGCTCCGCATCACTCAAGATCCCGGCAAGTGCGGCGGGCGTCCGTGCGTCCGACACATGCGCATTCGCGTGCAGGACGTGCTCGAGCTGATGGGCGCGGGCGTCTCGAACGAGGAGATCCTCGCCGACTACCCGGACCTCGAACTCGAGGATCTCCGCGCGTGTCTGATCTTCGCGGCGCGCCGCATCGGGTTCCCGCAGGTCGCTGCGTGAAGTTCTGGATCGACGCGCAGCTCCCTCCGCAGACGGCGCGCTGGCTGTCGACGAGCTTCGGTGTCAGCGCGTCGACCTTGGACGAACTCGGTCTGCGTCACGCCGACGACCTCGAGATCTTCAGGAGCCTCGGTCGACCTGGAGACGTCGTGATCACCAAGGACGAGGACTTCCTCGACTTGATCGCGCGCTTCGGACCGCCCCCGCAGGTCGTCTGGGTGACGTGAGAGAACACGACGAATCGCGCGCTCCAGCTCGTCTTCGAGCGGGGCTTCGGGGAGGTCCTTCGGATGCTCGAGGCGGGCGAGCCGATCGTGCAACTCGACCACCGCGGATGAGGATGTGAGGCGAGCGACGGTGCGTGGCCGCTCTCGTGATCACAGCCCGAAGCAAACGCGCAACCCGTCCGACAAGTTGAAGCCCGCTCCGCCGCCCGCGACGTTCCTGTACCACACCTGGAAGTTCCAGGTGCTGCCGGTCGTGATGCCGAACGCGCCGCTCGCGAACGGCAGGCGCGTGAAGTCGATCGGACGGAACACGTCGCCCGCGATGCTCGCCTGCAACACACCGATCCGCCGGAACGGCGAGTCGACGCACAGGTAGCCGTTCCCGAACGGCGTCTGCGTCGCCACGTCGCCGTAGAGGAAGATGCAGCTCGTGTTGATCGGGAGCCCGAACGCGCCGACTTGGAAGTCGTTCGCGCCGAGGTTCGGCGCGCCGAGCCAGGTCATGTGCGCGCCGCTGCCGACCGAGTTCGGCGCTCCGATGCAGTAGTTCGTCGGCGGCGGACACACGGCGGGCGCCTCGTAGACGAGCGTCACCGTCGCGCTCGCGGTGCCGTTCGCGTTCGACACCTGGAACTGGAGCGTGTCCGTGCCCGAAGCGCTCGGGGTCGCCTGCAGGATGCGGTAGGGGCCCGATCCGCCGAGCGTGCTCGACTGCGACGGCGCGCTCGTCACCGTGTACGTCGTGTTCCCGAGCGCGCCGTCGAACGTCGCGGGGAGCTCGACCACGTGCACGCCGCCCGGCGTCACGCGCTTCGTGAACGAGTACGCGACCGGCGCCGCGCTGCCGGGCGTCCCGGGCGCGTCCGCGACCGTGATCGCGCTCGGCGCGCTGCGCGCCCGCGTCCCGTCGGTGAACGTCGCCTCGCACACGAGCTCCGACACATCGGCGCCGAGCTGCTCGCCGCGCACCGACAGCACGGCCCCCGACGTCGTCGCCGCCGCGATCACGCGCGAGCCCTGCAGGAGCTGGAGCTCGCTCACCGTCCCGCCCGCGGCCGTCACCGTGACGTCGAAGCGCGTCGAGCGATCGCCGCTCGTCGAGGACGGCGCGAGCGCGGCACTCTTGCCGTGGTTGTCCGTCACGAGCGCGCCGACCCAGCGCCCGACGCTCTTCACCGGCGTGTCGTCGTACGCGAGCACGCGCACGTCGTGCCATCCGTCGGGGAACGCCGTCGTGTCGAGCGCGAACGTGAGCCCGTTCTCGATCGTCGCGACGGACCGTCCGTCGACGAGGAGCTCGAAGCTCGCGATCTGCGCCGTCGGGTGCGTCGTCGAAGCGCTCGGCGTGATTCCGATGGTCCCGCTCGCGACCGCGGGCAGCGGCGGCACGCCGACCGTCGGCAGGTGCGCGAACGGGCGCGTCAGCGGATCGCCCGTGAAGAGCTGCTGGAAGGGGACGTACGCGAGGCTCCGGAACCAGGCCTCGCCGAGCGACGAGCCCTGCTCGTAGAAGACGTGCAGGCGAGCGGTCGGGAACTTGCCGGCGTAGTTGCACGGCTCTTCCACCGTGCCCGACGTACCCGACGCTCCGCGCGTGATCCAGCGCGACATCTTCGTCTGGCTCGTGTCCTCGAACGTCGCGGCGAAGCTCGTCAGGTGGTCGCAGAAGGAGCCCGGGAGCAGCGTGAAGTTGCCGTTCTGGACGTCCGGCGTCGCGACACCCGTCATCACGCCGAGGCAGTCGTTCTGGCCCAGCGGCAGATCGGCGAAGAGGTGCTGCGCCTGTCCGCCGAGGTTCGTGATCGTCGTGACCGCGGACGGGAAGAGCCCCTGGCGCGGGCCCGAGCGCGCGGGGTCGTTCGTCTGCATGAAGTAGATCGTGCCGACGGGGTGCGTGCCGTCCGCGGCGACGCTGCGGTCGATCGTCGCGAGCACCTCGCTCTTCGTGTTCCCGTTCGCGCCGGTGTAGCCGAGCATCGCTCCGATGAAGTAGCGCTTGCCGGACGCGTTCGGCGCTCCGCCGTTGTAGGCGATGCTGCCGTCGAACGCGCGCGCGTCGTCGCCGTTCTTGAAGAAGCCGTTGCCGAGGTTCGAGCCGGTGCCGGCGAGGACCGTGCTCTCGATCCGGACGAGCGCGTACGGCGTCGGCGCCGCGAAGCGGTTCACGGCGGCGCAGCCGTCGCTGACGAGCCCCGGCGCGGAGACGAAGAAGCTCCCGCCCGACGGGAGCACCACGTAGTCGACGTGGTCCGCGATCGCGAGGTCGTCGAGTGCGCCGAGGAAGGCCTTCGTCTGCACCGCGACCGCGTTCGCGTACGTCGCGGGCGTCGGCGCCATGTACACGACGTTGCGCGACGGGATGCCGCGCGCGGCGCGGTAGTGGTTCGCGACGTGGAGCGACTCCGCGTTCGACGGGTCGACGATGAGGAGGACGTTCTCCGCGCTGCCGCCCGCGTGGGCGAACGTCGAAACGACGAGCAGGGCGGCGACGAAGACGGGACGGACGACGCGCTGGCGCATGGGGGCTCCGAGCCGAGGGGACGGAAGTCAGCCTACCTCGGCGGGCCGCCGCGCGGGCGCGAGTTCGCACGCGACGCGCTACGATCCGGGCCTTCCCGAACGGCGTCGGCTCCCGTCGAGCCCTGCGCCCGCGATCCCTTCGATGCGCTCTCCGCACTTCACCGACTGGGCGACCGCGGCGGTCTTGCTCGCGGTGCCGATCGCCTTGATCGCGAGCCTCCCCGCGGCCGGGACCCCGGGCTGGGACGAGAGCGGGCACGTGTTCGCCGCGTTGCGGATGACGGCGGCGCTGCGGGAGCACGGCGTGCGCGCGTTCGGGGAGGAACTCGTGCGCTCGGACTACTACACGCCGCTCGGCCGCGCGTGCTACGTGCCGGCGCTCGCGCTGCTCGGGAGCGCGTGGTGGGTGCCGCGGCTCGTCGGCGTGCTCGCGTGGGCGGCGACCGTGTTCCTCGCGACGCGCCTCGCGCGCCGCCTCGTCCCCGCGGAAGCGGCGCCGCACGCAGCGCTCTGGACCGCGGCGTTCGGCGCGACGTGCACTCTCGGCGCGAACCACGCGCGCACGGCGTTCCTCGAACCGATCAGCGCGTTCGCCTGCGCCGGGCTCGCGTGGAGCTTCGTCCGTTGCACGGAGCGACCGACGGCTCGTCGCGCCGCGCTCGTGGGAGCGCTCGCGGCCTTCGGCGTGCTCGTGAAGCCGACCTACGGGTTGCTCGGGATCGCCGCGTGCGCCGTCGCGTGCGTCGTGCCGTACGCGTATCGGCGGGTTCGCGCGCGCGCGGACGCGGGCGGCGCGGAGCTCCCGCGCGGGCGCGCGCTCGCCGCGGGAGTCGCCGTCTTCGCGCTGCCGTTCCTCTGGTGGTTCGTCGTTCCGTGGCCGGGTGGAGCGGCGCTCGCCGCGGAACACCGCGCGCTCTTCGCCGACTACTTGACCAAGGCGGCGAGCCTCGAGGGGCTCCCGCGCTCCGATCTCCTCCTCGTGTTCGGACTCCAGGCGGCGTGGAGTCTGCCGGCCGCCGCGCTGCAGGGGCTCGGCGTCCTGCTCGTCGTGCGCCGCCTCGAGAGCCGCGCGTGGACGCTCGTCGCGGCGATCGCGGTCGGCGGGCTCCTCGCGTTCCTCGTCTATCCGTACCGCATCGAGCGCTTCCTCGTGCCCGGCCTCTTCGCGCTCTGGTGCACGGGCGGCGCGCTGTGCGCCGCCGGCGCGCTGCGCATCGGAGCGCGCGCGCGGCCGTACGTCGTGCTCGCGACGGCGCTCCTCGTCGGCGGCACGACGGGGATCGGGAGCGAAGCGCTGTGGGCCGCCGTCCGCGGCGCGCCGGTGAACCCGACGCAGAAGGAGCGGATCGCCGCAGCGTTGCACGCGTGGCGCGAACCGTATGCGCACGTCCCGGCGCCCGCGTGCGGAGGCGCGGAGATCCAGCGTGTGCTCGACGCGGCCGCGCGGGACCTCGACGGCGCGCGGCCGTTCGGCTGGATCGGCGGGACCTGCACGGAGATCCCGTTCACGCTCGTCCGCTGGAGGCTCTTCCAGGACCGGCCGCGCACGGCGGACCTCGAGTGGTCGCCCGAGCCCGTCGATCACCTGTGGAGCGATCCCGGCTGGGACGAGGCGGCGTTCCGAGCGTGGGCCGCGCGCTTCGAGCAGGTCGTCGTGCTCGACCCGCCCGATCCCCGGGACCGGCCCGTGCGCCGCTTCGAGGCGCGCTTCGTCGAGTGGATGGCGCGCGATCCGGAGTTCGCGCTCGCGGCGGAGACGCGCGTCGAGCGCACCGGGCGCTCGGACGTGCTCTGTCGCGTGTACCGCCGAGCGCGATGAACGAACGCGTCCGCGCACCCTGGGCGGGGCCCGGCGCATCGGCGATACTCGGGCCGCGTGAGTCGAGAACACGAAGCGCCGCGACTGCTCGGGTTGGAAGGCGCGCTCGAACTCGACGCGCGCACGAACGCCGAGCTGTTCGCGCGCCACGTGAACCCCGGGCTCGCGACGCTGTACCGCTGGCTCGGGACCGCGGAGCTCGACATCGTCGGCGGCGCGGGCGCGGAGCTCCATCTGCGCGACGGCACGCGGCTCCTCGACGCGTCGTCGGCGTTGGGCGCGACGACGCTCGGCCACGGGAGCGCGCTCGTCGCGGAGGCGCAGGCGCGCTTCGCTGCGGTCGGCGGCTGCGACGCGCTCAAGGTCGCTCCTTCGCGCTGGCAGTCGGCGCTCGCGCACGACCTCGTCGCGCTCGCGCCGCCGGGGCTCGAGATCGTCTCGTTCAGTCCGTCGGGCGCGGAGGCCGTCGAGGCCGCGCTCAAGCTGTGCGAGCGCGGCGCGCGCGGGGGACGCGACCGCTTCGTCGTGTTCGAAGGCTCGTTCCACGGCAAGACGCACTCCGCGCTCGCGCTCACGCGCGCGGGGAACTTCCAGGACGGGCTCCTGCTCGGGCTGCGCGCGGAGCAGGTCGTCGAGGTCCCGTTCGACGATCTCGGCGCGCTCGAGCGCGTCCTCGACGCCGACGCGCGCGCGCCGGGCGGTCCGCGCCTCCTCGCGGTCGTCGCCGAGCCCGTTCAGGGCCAGGCCGTCCGCGTGCCGCGGGAGGACTGGCTCGCGGACGCGATCGCGCTCGCGCGCCGGCACGGGATCCGGTCGATCGTCGACGAGGTCAAGTCGGGGCTCCTCCGCACGGGCGCGTTCACGCGCTGCACGGCGGCGGGCGTGACCCCCGACGTGCTCGTGCTCGGCAAGGGGCTCGGCGGTGGGCGACACGCGCTCGGCGCGACGCTGTGTCGGCGCGACGTCTTCGAGCGCGCGTACGGCTCGACGTCGGACGCCGCGCACCACACGTCGACGTTCGGCGGTCTCGGAGAAGCGTGCGCGGTCGCGCTCGCGGTCGTGGGTTGGATGGCGCGCCGGGAGACGCAGGCCTGCGTCGCGGAGCGCGCGCGGGAGCTCGACGTCGGGCTGCACGAGCTCGCGGAGCGGCGCTCGCGTCGCGTCGCGGGCGTGCGCGGCCTGGGGCTCTTCCGCGGCCTCGTGCTCCGTCCGGACGAGCGGCTCTCCGACGCATGGCCGGGCCTGCGGAGCGAGCTCCCGTTCCGCGCGCTCGAGGCCGCCTACACCGCCGGCGTCGTGCGCGAGCTCGCGCTCCGCGAGCACGTCCTCGCGCACTTCTGCGCGTCCGATCCCGACGTGCTCCACCTCATGCCGCCCCTCGACGTCTCGCGCGAGCAGATCGCGCGGCTCCTCCAGGCGCTCGACGCCGTGCTCGATCGTCCGCCGCTCGCGCTCGTGTCCGCGCTCGCGCTCGCGCGCCTGCGCGGCGGGAGCGCGTGAGCTCGCGTCACGTCCCCTTGCGCAGGATCACGATCTTGACCGTGTTGAAGAGGATCGACAGGTCGAACAGCAGCGACTGGTTCTTGATGTAGAACAAGTCGTACTGGAGCTTCTGCACCGCGTCCTCGAACGTCGAGCCGTAGCGGTAGTTGATCTGCGCCCAACCGGTCAGCCCGGGCTTCACGATGTGGCGCTGGCGGAAGTAGGGGATCTTCTCGGAGAGGTCCTGCACGAAGTGCTCGCGCTCGGGCCGCGGACCGACGAGCGACATGTGGCCCGCCAGGACATTGAACAACTGCGGGAGCTCGTCGAGGCGCGTCTTGCGGATGAACTTCCCGCAGCGCGTGATGCGCGGGTCGTTCTGCGTCGCCCACACGGGGCCCGACTGCTTCTCCGCGTCCGCGCGCATGCTGCGGAACTTGAAGAGCGTGAACGGCTTGTTGTCGAGGCCGACGCGCTCCTGCGAGAAGAGGATCGGTCCGGGCGAGTCGATGCGCACCGCGATCGCGGTCGCGAGCATCAGGGGCCACGTCAGCGCGAGCATGATGAGCGCGACGACGACGTCGACGGCGCGCTTGCCGAGCTCGGTGAACGGGTGGCGCGCGAAGCCGTCGTTGAAGATCAGGTACGACGGACGCAGCGCCTCGACGGCGATCTTGCCCGTGATCTGCTCGTAGAGCGCCTCGCGCTCGCGCACGGAGATGCCCGCGAGACGGCAGTCGAGCAGGTCGTCGACCGGGAGCGTCTTGCGCCGGTCCTCGAGCGCGATCACGACGACGTCGACCTTGCGCTTCTCGGCGAGTTCGAAGAGCGACTTCGCTTCCTCGTTCGGCAGCGCGGGCACGAGGAGCGGCGCGAGCCAGGGCTCGAGCGGCGCGGCGGCGACGGCCGCGGTCTCGGGCGCGGCCGAGGCGCTCGCGCCGGGCTCGCTGGCGCGCGCGAGCGCGGCGCCGCCGACGACGTCGGCCGCGGGCGCGCGTCGCAGGCTGAAGAGCTGGCCGCCGCGGCGCTCGTCGCGCGGAGCGTCGCGGCCGGACGCGAGCCCCGCGTCGGTCAGGACGCCGACGAGCTCGTACCCCGCGTCGGGGCGCTCGCGGATCTCGCGCGCGAGGTCGAGCGCGCCCTTGCCGGAGCCGAAGAGGAGCACGCGCTCGCCGAAGTTCGACTTGCGCAGCATCCAATGGAACGCGGCGCGCCACCAATAGAGGAGCGCGAAGCCGGTGAGCAGTCCGAACACGACCGTTTGCACGCGTTGCGAGAGCGACAGCGGCGGCACGTCGAGCACGCGCTGGAGGCCCCAGACGTGCGCGAGGAGCACGGCGCCGAGCGCGAGACCGAGCGCGGAACCGGCGGACTCGACGAAGCGCGACGACCGGTCGTAGTTCGACCCCGAGACGCGCACGTCGTAGAGCTCGTTGAACGCGATCGCGAGCTGCGCCAGCACGGACAGCGTGAACGCGGTCAGCACGCAGCGCACGGCGGCGTCGTCGACGCTGAGGGCGGGCACGAGCTGCGCGAGCTCGCCGCGCAGCGCGCTCGTCGGCTCCCAGAGGTGCGCCGAGAGCCAGAGCGAGAGGACCAGCGTGAGCAGGACCGTCTCGCCCGCGATCAGGAGCGCTTTGCGGATCGGGAGATAATGGCGGAGGACGCGCAGCATGCGGGGAAGGTCCCCGAGGCGGTGGAGCGGGGGCGCGCGAGCACCGCCGCCGTCCGAGCCGGACCCTGGGGTTGTACCATGATCGGTCTGGAACCCGCGCGGCATGAACGCAGCGTGGGCATTCGGGAAAAAAACTCAGCCCGAGCGCGAGTTTTCGCGGCCCCGATGATGGAGGACTTCGAGCGGACGCCCGCGCGGCCCGACGAAGACCTCGACGAGATCGACGCGCGGCGGGGGCGCGCCCGGACGGGCGAGGCGGCGGGCGACGCGTTCGAGACGATCCCGGCGAGCCGCGTCGAAGCGCCACCCCGGCCGCCAGCGCAGAGCGGCGGCGAGTTCCGCGCGCGGATCGCGCGGCGCGCCGCGGAGGCGGGGGAGCGGCTCGATGCGCTTCGTCTTGACCTCGACGAGCACGATGCGGGCGCCCTCGCGCGCGACGAGGTCGATCTCGACCTCCGCGGATCGCCGCCGCCGCGCGTCGATCCGGAACCCGCGCGCGGCGAGGTCGAGTTCGGCGAGGCGTTCGCCGAGCAGGCCGAGCTCGGGATCGTCGGGGGTCGCGAGGCGCGCGAAGAGGCGCGGCGCGAGCTCGATCCACGCGCGCCGGAGGCCCCGGACGAGGGGCACGCTCAGCGCGCTCGAGCTCCGCGGCGCGGGGGCCGACTCTCGCGGGATCGACGCGCTGTGCGAGGTCGATCGGGGCATGCGCGTCTCCGCGCGCCGCTCGAGCTCCGATCCCTGGCTGCGCGCGCCGTGACGCGCGCGTCGTTCCGCCTCTCCGTCCATGCGTTCCTCCGCGAGCGCGCTCGGCGCTCGATGCCGCGCGCGGGACGGACGCGCGCGGTGGTCTTTCGCGAACAGGAATGGAGCGCCGAGGGGAGCGGCGCGGCCGTTCAGCTCTTCTCGGACGTCGCGGGCTCGAGCACGCTCTGCACGGCCGCGATCGCGTACTTGAGGCGCACGCCTTCGTCGACTTGCAGCGTGACGACGCCTTCCTGGACCTGCGCGACGGTGCCGTGCAGTCCGGACGAGAGGACGACCTTGTCGCCCTTCTTCAGGCCGGAGCGCAACTCCTCGAGCTTCTTCCGCGCCTTGCGCTCGGGGTTGATCATCACGAACCAGAACACCGCGAGGCACAGGACCATCGGGATGACGAGGTCGAACAGGCTGCTGCCCTGCTGCGCGGTGGAGCCGCCGGCGGGCGCGCCGCCGGCCGCGGGGGCGTCCTGGACGAGCGCGAAGTGGATCGGTGCGTTCATGGTCGAGGTGGGCTTTCGGCGTGCGCCGGAGTTCGAGGGGCGAAAAGGCTAGCGAACGCGCCCCTGGACGCCAAGCGAGCGTTGGTCCAAGCTCGTCCCGGGCTCGCGCCGCGCGCGCGAGCCCGCGTTTTCCCCGGACATGGACCCCGCCTCGAACCCCGCCTCCTCCACCCTCGGCCGCTTCGTCGTCGCCATGTCCGGCGGCGTCGACAGCTCCGTCGCCGCGTGGATGCTGAAGCGCGAGGGGCTCGACCTCGTCGGGCTCTTCATGCGCAACGGCGTGCACGTCGACGAGGCCGAGTCGACGAAGAAGGCGTGCTGTTCCGTCGGCGACGCGCGCGACGCGCGGATGGTGGCGGCGCACCTCGGGATCCCCTTCCAGTCCGTCGACCTGAAGGACGAGTTCGGCGCGATCATCCGCTACTTCCTGGCGGAGTACGGGAAGGGCCGCACGCCGAACCCGTGCGCGGTCTGCAATCGCGACCTCAAGTTCAACCGCCTGCTCTCGTTCGCGCGCGACCTCGGAGCGGAGGGCGTCGCGACCGGCCACTACGCGCGGCTCGCGCTCGTCGACGGCCGTGTGCACCTCCGCCGCGGGCTCGACGAGTCGAAGGACCAGAGCTACCAGCTCTTCTCCGTCGCCGAGGCGAACCTCGCGCGCACGCGCCTGCCGCTCGGCGACCTGCGCAAGACCGCGGTGCGCGCGCTCGCGAAGGAAGCGGGCCTGCGCACGGCGGTGAAGAAGGACAGCCAGGAGATCTGCTTCGTCCCGTCGAACGACTACCGCCGACTGCTCGCGGAGCGCGGCGTCGCGCTGCACGCGGGCGAGCTCGTCGACACGGCGGGCCGCGTGCTCGGCACGCACGCGGGCACGGAGCACTTCACGATCGGCCAGCGCCGCGGGCACGGCGTCGCGGGCGGCGAGCCGCTCTACGTCGTCGAGCTGCATCCGGAAGAAGGCCGCGTCGTGCTCGGCTCGCGCGCGGAGTGCGGACTCGCCGAGGCCGAGGTCGAAACGCCGAACTGGATCGGCTTCGATCCGCCGTCGATCGGCGGATCGTTCCGCTGCGCGGTCCAGCATCGCTACCGCTCGACGCCCGCGCCGGCGACGGTCGAGGTGCGCGCGGGCGGCGTGCGCGTCGTGTTCGACGAGCCCGAGTTCGCCGTGACGCCGGGGCAGGGGGCCGCGTTCTACGCGGAGGATCGTCTGCTCGGCGGCGGTTGGATCGCGTCGACGAAGCGCGCGTCGGTGGTCCACGCGCGGACGGACCGCTAGGCTCTCTCGCGCGCGCCGCGTCGCGCGCCAGCGCGTGAACGAGTCGGCCCGAACGAACGAAGCGAGCGCGCGCGCGATCCGCGTCGTCCGCATCGCGCTGCTCGCGCTGGGACTCGCCGCGCTCGCGCTCGGGCTCGCGTGGAGCCTCCCGCGCGCGCGCGCCGCGAGCGACGCGCCGCCGCTCGACCTCGTGCTCGTCGACGCCTCGGCGAGCGCGAGCGAGCTCCGTCCGACGTGGCGCGCCGAGGTCGCGCGCCTTCTCGCCGCCGTGCGCGCGGAGAGCGCGGCGCGCGGCGCGGAGCTGGCGGTGGTCGCGTACGACGCGGGCGCGACGCTCGCCGCTCCGCCGAAGGCCGCGAGCGCGTTCGACGCGAGCGCGGCGCTCGCCGGGTTGCCGCGCGCGGGCGCGGCGACGCGCGGGAGCGAGCTCGGGCTCGCGCTCGACCTCGCGGAGAGCGTGCGCGCGGAGCACGGTGCCGCGCGCGGCCGGTTGATCGTGCTCGGCGACGCGAGCTACACGGGCGGCGACCCCGCGGCGCGGCTCGCGCGCTTCGCGGCGCACGGGTTCGCCGTCGAGCGGCGCGGGCTCGGCGCGCCGCCGCCGCGCGCGGTCGCGCTCGGCGAGCTGCGCCTGCCGCGCGCGCTCCACGCGGGGCCGCGCTCGCGGCGCGCGTCCTCGTCGTCGCACCCCCCGAGAGCGAGGTGCGTCTCGCCGCTCGCGCGGCGTGGCGGCGCGCGGACGGGACGCGCGCGACGGTCGAGCGCGCGCTCGCGGCGCGCGCACCCGCCGGCGCTCCGCGCGACGCGGACGGCTTCGCGACGTGGAGCGTCGCGTTCGACTTCGGCGTCGTCGGTCCGGGGGCCGTCGACGTCGGCATCGCGGCGTGCGCCGCGCGCGTGGGGGAACCGGGCGAGGCGCCGCGCGCACCCGATGCGCCGTCGAGCGCGAGAGCCGAGGCCTTCGCGCGCGTCGTCGTCGGCGACGCGCCGTGCGCGCTCGTCGCGGGCGCGCGCGGGCCCGCGCTCGACGCGCTCGCGGCCGCGTTCGAGCGCGCGGGCTTCGCGGTCGACGCGCTCGACGCGGACGCCGTGCCCGCGGAGCGCCTCGAGCGCGCGGACGTGCTCGTGACGCTCGACCGCGCGCCGCGCGCGCTGCCGACCGCGGAGCTCGGCGCGTTCGTGCGCGGCGGCGGCGGCTGGCTCGCGCTCCTCGGCTCCGACGCGCGCGCTGCGTTCGCGGGCGAGCGCGGCGCGTTCGAGCTGCTCCCGCTCGTCCCGCCGCGCGGCGCGCCCGCGCGCGAGCTCGTCTTCCTCGTCGACGGCTCCGGGAGCATGGCGGGGGACGCGCAGGTCGCGCTCTCGTCCGCGCTCGTCGACCTGCTCGCGCTCACGGGGCCCGGGGAGCGGATCGAGTTCCGTTGGTTCGCGCGCGACCTCGAAGCGCCGCTCACGCGGAACTCCGGCGCGGACGCGGCGGAGCGCGCGCGGTTCGCCGCCGAGTTGCTCGCCGCGCACCCGCCGGGCGGGCCGACGCGCATGCTCGCGGCGCTCGAGCGCTGGTTCGACGAGCGGCGCGCGAAGGGCGACGCGCTGCTCTTCGTGCTCGGCGACGGACGCGAATCCGAGACGGAGCACGCGGCCGAGCGCGCGCGGAAGCTCGCGGAGCGCGCGCGCGCCGAGTCCGTGCGCATCGCGCCGATCGCCGTCGGCGCGGACGCGGACCTCGGACTGCTCGCGGCGCTCGCGACGGACGGCGCCGACGTTCCGCGCGCGGGCGCGCTCGAGGCTGCGGCGCGCGAACGGCTCGCGCGGATCCTCGCGCGCGAGCTCGGCGTCGCGCGCGCGGCGGGCGCGGGGCCGCACGCGGTCCGACCCGCACCCGACGTCCGCGGCGAGCCCGCGACTTCGGTGCTCGCGGCGCAGCGTGCACTGTTCGCGTCCGCGTGGCCCGCCGTCGCCACGCACGTCGCCGCCGACGCGACGGAGCGCGCGTCCGTGCTCTGGCGGTCCGAGACCGGCGCGCCGCTCCTCGCGCTCGAGGCCGTCGGGCTCGGGCGCACCGCCGCGCTCGCGTTCGCGCCCGGCGACGACGCCGAGGCGTGGACCGAACCCGCGCCGCTCGCGCTCCTCGCTCCGCTCGCGCGCTGCCTCGGCGAAGGTCGCGCGCGCGCGGCCCTCGGCGCGCGGCTCGACGGCGAGCGGCTCGTGCTCGAGGGCGCCGCGCTCGCGGGGGCTCCCGCGCGGATCGGCGCGCGCGTGCGGCCGCAGGACGGGAGCGTCCCGTCCGAGGACGTCGTGCTCGAGCCCGACCTGGGGCCCGGCGGCGACCTCGCGGCGCGCGCGGCTCCGTGGCCGAAGGCGCTCGACCGCGCGGCCGGCGGGTTCGAGGTCGAGGTCGCGCTCGATCCACCGCGCGGGCTCGTCCTCGCGCCGCGGCGTGCGCCCGAGGACCGCCTCCCGCGCGCCCTCTTCGTCCCGCCCGCAGGCGGGCCGGAGCCGGACTCGCCGCTCGCCGCCGCGGCCGACCCGCGCGCGGGCTGGGCGCTCGCCGCGGCGGTCGTCCTCCTCGCGGGGGCGGCGCTCCTCGGCCTGGGTGGGCCCCCGGCGGTCGGTCGCCGCACCTAGGGGCCCGCGCTTCCGGCCGTCCGGGGGACCGAGGAGCCCGGATCCGGGTCGCGGCCGCGCGCCGCGCGCCGCCGGCGTTCAAGCGTCCCGCGCATCGCGCCGACAGAGGGGGCGGCCGGAGCTCCGTCTCCGGTGTCGAAGGAAAGGACCCTTATGCGCCGCCCGATCGCCGCCCTCGCTCTCGGTCTCGCCCTCGCGGCGAGCGCCTGCACGACCACCCGCTCGAACGTCCCGCCCGGCACGCCGGGCGGCGGCGAGTGGCTCGAGCCCTCGCCGCAGCTGCGCGAGCAGATCTCGGACGCGGCGAAGAAGCTCCCGTGGACGCACGGGCTCGAGCGCGTCGAGCTCGTCCACTGGTTCGCGCAGGTCGGCGAGCCGGCGTACCCGACGCTGCTCGACATGGTGCTCGATCCGCGGCGAGACGTGGCGGGCGCCGCGCTCGCGGCGCTCGGCGCGACGCGCGACAGCCGCCTCGTCGTGCCGCTCCAAGGGTTGCCCTGGCCCAAGCAGGAGGAGGGCGACCTCGCGCTCGAACGCGCGCGCACGCTCCTGCGCCTCGGCGACTGGACGATGGTCCCGCGCCTGATCGAGGGCCTGAAGGACGAGCGGCTCGTCACGCGGGCGCTGTGCATCCAGGCGCTCTACGAGGCGACGCACGAACGGATGGGCTTCGACGCCCGGGCGGAGGAGCCCGAGCGCGCCGCGGCCGTGCAGAAGTGGGAGCAGTGGTGGCGTGAGCGCTCGAGCGATCCGCTGCTCGCGCCCGGGTCGGCCGCGAAGTCCGGTTCCTGAAGGACGCTCGGGGGGGCGGGACCGCACGCCCGGCGCTCGAATCCGCACGCCCGCGTCGAGCGGAGTTCCGCGAAAAGCCCGCGGAAAACGGGGCCGCGGCCGGAAGTCGCGCGCTGCGGCCGTTGCCCGGCCTTTGCCATGGCCTAGGACGAGGCCTAGCCTTGCGGAGGAGCGCGGGACGGGGCCCGAGACCGTTTCCCTCTCCACCCGCGATCCACGAGCGAGGAGCTCCATGAAGGTTCACTTCTGCGACCTGTGCAACGAATCCGTGCCCCAGGCCGACCTCGACCAGGGCCGCGCCGTCGTCCTCAAGGGACGCATCGTCTGCTCGACCTGCGATCGCGCGATGAGCCAGCCGGCCCCTCGCGCAGCGTCGGCCTCCGCCGCCGTCGCGACCGCTCCCGCGCACGTCCACACCTCGGTCGGGGCGCCGGCGGTGCCCGCCGAGCCGGCGCTCGTGCTCGAACGGTCCGCGTCGTTCGAGGCTCCCGCGCCGCACGCCGAGGCGCAGCGCGCGGCGGCCTCGATCGCGCCGCCGGCGACGCCCGCCGCGGCACCCGCGGGAACGAGCACGGGCCTGTGGGTCGCGGTCGTCGGGCTCGTCTTCACCGCGGGCGCGATCTACGTGCTCGACCGGCGGATGGAGGCGTTCTCCGGCTCCGAGCGCGCGCTCGCTTCGCGCCTCGACGGACAGGAGCAGAAGCTCGCGGCGGTCCAGGGCACGTCGAAAGAGCTGAAGGACGGGCTCGCGCTCGCGGAGCAGACGATGCGCCGCGATCAGTCGCTCGAGCGCGACCGCGTGCAGCAGGAGCTGATGAAGCTCGACGCGGCGATCAAGGGCTCGCGCGGCGAGCTCGCGAACCTCGTCGCGGCGCTCGAGACGCTGAAGACGGAGACCTCGAGCGGCCAATCGAGCTGGGCGCAGCGCATCGACGAGATCTCGAAGCGCGTCGCGAAGCAGGAGGACGACTTCCGCGCGCAGGCGGAGAAGCTCGCGCAGGTCGAGGAGCTCGCGATGAACCCGCCGGTCGCGCCGACTCCGGCGCCCGCGCCGGTCGCCGCCGCACCGCAGGCCGCGTGGCGCGCGCTCCTGCCCGACCTCGCGAACGCGAACTCGGGATTGCGCTGGCAGGCCGTCGATTCGCTCGGACAGTCGGGCGACCCCGAGGCGATCCCGCACCTGCTCCCGATGCTCAAGGACGCCGACGTGTTCGTGCGGATGGCGGCGGCGCGCGTGCTCGGCAACCTGAACTCGGACCCCGCGGTGGCGGTCGTCGATCCGTCCGTCGCGGCGCTGATCGACGCGCTCGAGGACGCGGACTCGCCGGTGCGCGAGGCGGCGCTCGTCGCGCTGCACCAGGTGACGGGGCGCGACTTCCAGTTCGATCCCCAGGGCAACGAGGGCGATCGCGCGCGCAAGCTGAAGGCCATCCGCGACTGGTGGAAGCGCACGACCGAGGCCGGCGGATTCAAGCGCGAGGCCGTCACCGGCAACTGACGCCTGCGCTCTCCGCGGTTCGCGCGCCCGGCCTGTGCGCCGGGCACGTTCGTCTCCGGCCCCACGCCTTCGTGCGGTTGTGGCCTCGGGGCGCGCTCCGTAGACTCCCCGCCTTTTCCGGCCCCGAACCCCTGAAAGCGAAGCACTCCCTCATGCGCCATCCGGTCACCCTCATCCGCGGCGACGGCACCGGTCCCGAGCTCGCGGCGGTCACGAAGACGGTCCTCGACGCCACGGGTGTCCAGTTCGAATGGCACGAGGTGGACGCCGGCGTCGACATCATGGAGAAGGTCGGCACGCCGCTGCCCGACGAGGTCCTGAAGTCGATCCAGAAGACGAAGACCGCGATCAAGGCGCCGATCACGACGCCGGTCAACCCGCCGAAGGGCGTCGTCAACTTCCGCTCGGTCAACGTCGCGCTGCGCAAGGAGTTCGACCTCTACGCGTGCCTGCGGCCGTGCAAGAGCTACCCGGGCGTGCGCTCGCGCTACACGGGCATCGACCTCGTGATCTTCCGCGAGAACACGGAGGACCTCTACGCCGGGATCGAGTTCGAGCAGGGGACCGAGAACACGAAGAAGCTGATCGACACGATCCTCGGCTTCGCGGGCGCGAAGGCGAAGATCCGCCCCGATTCGGGGATCTCGATCAAGCCGATCTCGATCAGCGGCACGGAGCGAATCGTCAAGGCGGCCTTCGACTACGCGGTGAAGAAGGGCCGCAAGAAGGTCACCGCCGTCCACAAGTCGAACATCATGAAGTTCACGGACGGGCTCTTCCTCGCGACCGCGAAGAAGGTGGCCGAGCGCTACCCGAAGATCGCGTTCGAGGACCGCATCGTCGACAACATGTGCATGCAGCTCGTGCAGAAGCCCGAGGACTACGACGTGCTCGTCCTGCCGAACCTGTACGGCGACATCTTGAGCGACCTCTGCGCCGGCTTGATCGGCGGCCTCGGCATCGCGCCGGGCGCGAACCTCGGCGACGGCGGCATCGCGATCTTCGAAGCGACGCACGGCTCCGCGCCGAAGTACAAGGGCCAGGACAAGGTCAACCCGACGGCGATGCTGCTCTCGGGCGTGCTCATGCTCGAGCACCTGGGCGAGATCGAAGCGGCGAAGCGCCTCGAGGCCGCGATCGCGCAGGTCATCAAGGAAGGCAAGCAGGTCACGTACGACCTGAAGGCCGACCGCAACGATCCCAGCGCCGTCGGCACGCGCGCGATGGGGCAGGCGATCTGCGACGCGCTGCGCCTCGTGCGCGTCTGAGCGAGCGCTCGAACGCACGCCGGGCCGCGCGCTCCCTGGAGCGCGCGGCCCGGCGGCGTTTCATCGGTGCGCTTCGCCCGCGAGCTTCTCGACGACGCGGTCGGCGAACTCGTGGAACGCGAGCGACACGCCGCGGCGTTCGAGGAGGAGCGAAAGGCGGACGGCGGCGCTCGTGCGCGAGGAGCGGAGGCGCTCGCGCGCTCCGTCCTCGGTGCACGCGGCGAGCAGCGTGTCGATTCGCACGAGCTCCTTGTGCAGTTCGAGCTCCTCGGACACGAACCCGTGCCCCTTCAGGAGCACGTAGCTCGCGCGGATGTCGTCGCCGAGGTGCGAGAGGTCCTCGAGCTCGAGGGGCTCGCCCTTGCCGGGGTAGTCGTCGAGGAGGCCGCGCGCGACGGCCTCCTCGAGCTTGCGCTCCGCGATCCGATCGAGGACGTCCACGCGCGGATCACCAGCTGATGCGGAACCCGTTCGTCGCGTTGAAGGTCTCCGGCGGGCAGAACGCCGCGGACGCGTTGCGATAGTAGACGAGGTAGTTCCGGACCAGGCCCGAGCCCGGCGTGACGCCGCTGCGCGACGAGAGCGTGATCGTCGTCGTCGTGTCGGGGAACTCGGATGCGCCGCCTGCGATCGGCACCGTGCGCAGGCGCAGGAGCGTGCCGGTCGCACAACGCAGGCCGTCGCCGAAGGCGAGGCCGAACGGATCCTCCGCGGAACCCATGAAGAAGATGCAGTTCCCCGTCGCGTTCAGGCCGTCCGCCTGGAGGTGCACGTCGTCGAGCACGGTGAACCCCGACGCCGTGATCGCCGCGCCGAGCGCGTTGAACGAGCTCGCGCAGCCGCGGCCGGGGCCGCCCGTGTTCGCGCACGGGCACGGCGTCGTGACGTTCGGGTCGAGCCCGTCGCCCGCGCAGAAGGAGTCCCCGGGCGGCGTGCTGCCGAGCGCGCCACTCGCGAACAGGTTCTGCGCGTACACGTTGCCCGCGTCGAGGCGCAGGTCCCACCAGCCCGCGCGGACGTTGCCGGGGAGATCCGTGACGACCTCGATGTCGTCCTTCGAGGACGCGTTCGAGCACACGAGGATCCCGCCGCTCGTCCAGAGCACGCTGCCCAACCCGTCGACGTGCTGCGCGCGCACGACGTAGCCGGGGAGCGCCGTCGGCTGCTCGAACCAGAGCGCGATCGCTCCGCCGTTGCCGTCGGGGACGCAGCGCTCGAACGTCTCGTACGTCCCGTCGAACGTCGCGAGGTCGACGCCGCCCGCGCCCCAGAGGGGAGCGCCCGCCGCGCTCAAGCGCTGGATGCCGACGCCCCACTGCGACTGCGCCGAGTTGCGGCGGTTGAAGACGACCGTGACTTCGCCGCCGCCGACCTGCGCGAGGGACGGCTCGAGCTCCCACTGGCCCGCGACCGTCGCGACCGAGACGCCGTTGTGGGGGAAGAGCTCGACGCCGTTCGCGTCGAGGTGCTGCACGAAGCAGTCGTAGGCGCCCCCCTGGCTGCGGTGCCAGCAGAAGAACGCGCCGCCGAAGCCGTCGGGCTGGACGATCGGCCAGTACGCGATCGGGATCGCGACGGCGTCGAATACGGGCACGAGGGCGGGCCAGAGCGGCGCGCCATTGCCGTCGAACTTGCGCGCGTGGATGTGGCGCGGGCTCGAGAACGAGGCGATGTTGCGCACCCACTGCACGATGTAGCTCCCGGAGTCCGAAGGCACGACGTCGGCGAAGCCGGGGTCCTCGCCCGCGGCCGTCGTGATCGGGAGGCCCTCCGGCGCGAAGAGCTGCACGCCGCTCAGGTCGACCTTCTGCATGCGGATCGTGTTGTCGCCCACGCTCGGGGAGCGCATCCACACGAAGAGGAAGTTGCCGTCGGAGAGCTGGCACACGCGCGGCGCGGGCTCGTAGTCGGCGTTGTTCGACAGGGTGATGCCGTTCGGTCCCCAGAGGAACGTCCCGGCCTGGTCGATGCGGTACGCGTAGACGTCGAGGTCCGTGCCCGCGCGCGTGTCCGAGAAGGTGACCACGCACGCTCCGGTCGTGTCGCAGAGCAGGTCCCAGTCGGTCAGCGAACTTCCCTGCGGCTGCGCGCTGACGAGCAGGCCGTTGTGCGGGAACGTCTCGACGCCGTACGCGTCGACGTGCTGCACGTACACGTCGTAGTTCCCCGACGCGTGGTCGAACCAGCTGATCCACGTGCCGCCCGAGCCGTCGGCCGCGAGCTTCGCGTTCACCTGCTCGCCGGTCCGGTCGGCGATCGCGAGGTTGACGTTCGGATCGTTCGACCACTGGGCGTGGAGCGGGAGCGCCGTGAGGAGGGAAGCGCCGAGGAGGGTGCCGAGGAAGGACCGTGTGCGCATGATCGGGATCGAGGGGCTAGGGGCTGCGGTGGAGTCCAGGCCGAGGCTTCGAACCTACCACGCCTGGGTGCCGGACGGGGCTCCGCCTTCGGACGCACACGATCCGCGCACCGGGCGCGCCCTCTCGGCGGGCCGCGTCGTGCAACACGGCGCGCGATTTCCGCGGGAAAGGTGGCGGACGCTCGGGCGCCGTTCGTGGGGGTCTCCCGAGTCGCTCCGGTCCGCGGACTCCGCCACTTGCCGAATCGTCGGGCGGGAGTTCAGCTTCCACGTGGAGGGGCTCGCCATGCCCACGCCCGATTCCCGACCGGTCACGCTGCTCCTGCAACGCATCGAACGCGGCGACGCTTCGGCGCGCGACGAGCTCTTCCGAGTCCTCTACGCGGAGCTCCACCTGCGCGCGCGCGCGTTCATGCGGCGCCAAGCGCCCGGCGGCACGCTCCAGGCGACGGCGCTCGTCCACGAGGCGTTCGTGAAGCTCGCGGACGGGACGTGGAACGACCGCGCGCATTTCCTCGTCGCCGCGTCGCAGGCGATGCGGCAGATCCTCGTCGACTACGCGCGCGCGCGCCGCGCGGGGCGCGTCTCCGACGACTACCTCGCGGGCGTCGCGCAGGAGTTCGAGGAACGCGCGGGCGACATCGAGGCGCTGCAACTCGAGCTCGAGCGCTTGCGCGAGGAAGACCCCGCGATGGAGCGCGCGGTCGTGCTCCGCTTCTACGGCGGCGTCGAAGAAGAAGAGGTGGCGCGCGTGCTCGAACTCCCGCTGCGCACCTACCAGCGGCGCTGGGCGGAGACGAAGAACAAGCTCTTCGAGCGCCTCCGACGTCGGGAGCGGCCCGAATGAGCGGTACCCCGACGCGACCCGGCGCGGGGGACGCTCCCGACCCGCTCCCCCGCGAGCCGATGCGGACGAACGGCGTCGACGAGGACCGACTCGACTCGCTCTTCGCGCGCCTGAAGCCGCTCGCTCCGGAGGAGCGCGAGGCCGTGCTCGCGCGCGAATGCGTCGACGCGCCCGAGCTCGCCGACCGCGTGCGCGCGCTGCTCGCGTCGGATACGCCCTCGGGCTTCCTCGAACCGCCCGCGGCTCCCGGCGACGCCGAGCAGTACTTCGGCGGAGGGCTCGAGGGGGAGCGCCTCGGCGACTTCACGCTCGTGCGCGAACTCGGGCGCGGCTCGATGGGCGTCGTCTACCTCGCCGAGCAGGAGCGTCCGCGGCGCACGGTCGCGCTCAAACTCCTGCCCGTCGCGCAAGCGCAGGATCCGTCGCGCGCGGAGCGTTTCCGCCGCGAAGCGGCGACGCTCACGAAGCTCGACCACCCCGGGATCGTCACGATGCTCACGTACGGCGAGGAGCGCGGACTCCTCTGGTACGCGATGCGCTACGTGCAGGGCCACGACCTGCACCAGGAGATCGACCGCCAACGACGACTCCGGAGCGCCCAGGCCACGCCGCTCCCGCTCCTGCCGGCGTTCGACGGTTCGGAGTACCTCCCGCGGATGCTCGAGAGCTTCTGCGACCTGCTCGACGCGCTGCAGTTCGCGCACGACGCGGGCGTCGTGCACCGCGACGTCAAGCCGCAGAACATCCTCGTCGACGGCTCGGGACGGTTCTTCCTCGCCGACTTCGGGCTCGCGCGCGACGAGCGCTTCGGAACGCTGACCATGACGGGCGCCGTGCAGGGCACGCCGCACTACATGAGCCCGGAACAGGCGGAAGCCGCCGTGCGGGCGATCGACCACCGCACGGACGTCTACTCCGCGGGCGTCGTGCTCTACGAACTGCTCTGCCTCCAGCGCGCCTTCACGGGCTCGACGCAGCAGGAGATCCTGCTGAAGATCGGCACGCGCGAGCCGCTCCCCGTCGCGGCGGTCGAGCACCGCGTGCCGCGGGACCTCGCCGTCGTCTGTGCGAAGAGCATGGAGAAGAAGCCCGCGAATCGGTACGCGAGCGCGCGCGAGTTCGCGGACGATCTGCGCCGCTTCCTCCGCCACGAAGCGATCCTCGCGCGACCGCCCTCGCCGATCGAACGCGCCGGCCGATTCCTCGAGCGGCACCGCCGCCCCGTGCTCGCCGCGGCGCTCGGCGCCGCGTTGCTCGCGGCCGGCTCGTGGATCGTGCAGGACCTGCGCTTCCGCGAGGTGCTCGCGAACGACGAGTCGACGCTGCAGGCGCTGGTCGACGCGTCCGACTGGACGCAGCGCATGCGCGAGCTCGTGCTCGCGCGCGAGCGGGTCGCCGCGCTCCGTGCGGGCGGGCACGACCTGCCGTCGCGCACGCTCGAACTCGTCGGTCGGTTCGAGGCGCGGCTCGCGGACTTCAAGCGCGAGCGTCGGAGCGCGGCGGAGGCCCTGCTCGCGCGCGGACTCGGCGGCGCGGAGTCCCCCCGCGCGGAGTCCGCCGTGTCCGCGGTGGAACGTGCGGACCCCACGGTGGTCCGCACGCTGAAGACGCCGCGCCTCGAGTCCGACATCGAGGCCGCGCAACGCATCTTCGACGGCCTCGCGACGGTCTTCGACGACGACGAGGAGCTCCGCGCGGCGCGCGATCCGCGGCGCGGTTGGGCGCGGCTCTCGATCGACCTGCCGCCCGCGGTGCGCGCGACGGCGCCCCGTGCGTCGGAGGCGCGCGTCGCGCTGCGGCGCATCGACCCGGTGCGCGAGACGCTCGGGCCGGCGGAGCCGCTCGGCACGCTGCCGATCGTGCGCGCGCCCGTGCCGCGCGGCACCTACCGGATCGTCGTGGAGCTCCCAGGCTTCGGCTTCGGCGAGTTCACGCGTGCACTCGGCGAGGACGAGACCGACTGCGAGGTGCGCGCGTGGGTTCGGCCGACCGCGGAGGCCCACGCGGGGCTCGTGCGCTTCGACGCTGCGACGTTCCGCTATCGCACGAGGGGCCTGATCGACTCGGCTGGGTGCTCGCAGGTGCACTCCTCCGTCCAACTCGACGCGTTCTGGATCGGCGAGGCGACGGTGTCGAACGCGGACGCCGTGCGCTATCTGCGTGAGACGGGCGCGCGAGTGCCCACGTTCTGGTTCCAAGCGGGGTATCGCACGGGCCCGGAGGACTTCGGCCTGACCGCCGAGGAGCTCGCGCAGTGGTACGACCGGCCCGCGACGGGGTTCTCCGGCGACGCCGTGCGCGAACTCGCGGAGTACTTCGGCGCTCGGCTGCCGACGCATCCCGAACTCGAGCGCACGCGCCGCGGACTCGACGGCTGGTTCTGGCCGATCGGGGACGGCGACACGCCGCCGGACGGTCCGCTCTATCGGGCGTTCGTGGGGCCGGATCCGCGCGGGAAGAAGGGGCTCGACCTGCTCCGGATCGTCCTGCAGGGAACGCGCGGAGTGCGTGATCCCGAGTACCGCATGCCGCCCGAGGGACTCTTCCACACGTTCGGCAACGTGTTCGAGTGGACCGACTCCACGGTCGTGCGCCTGCGCGGCGACCGCCTCGTCGTCGAGCCGAACACGAGGATCGTCCTCGGCCCCGCGTGGGCCTCGACACCCGGCCTCTCCCTCTGCAACCACAACCTCCGGAGCGCCGACGACGGGTTCTCGACCCACGACGTCGGCGTTCGGCTCGCGAAGAGCGACGTTCCCTAGCCGCTCCACTTCCCCTGTTCTCGCACCATGACCACCGTCACGTATCAATGCAGCGCCGCCGTCGTCTCCGACTCGAGCGCCCCGGTCCCGCCCTCCGGCTTCACCATCGTCAAGATCTCCCTCGCCGACCTCGCAGCCTTCGTCACCGCTCTGAACGGTCACACGGAGACGATCACGGGGTCGACGCAGACCGACCGCATGCGCAAGTTGGGCGTCGCGCTGTCGAGCTACCTCGCGGGGATTCCCGGGTACACGGGGCCGACGGCGATGATCGTGACCAACTCCGAGATGACCACGAGCGGCGACTGGGACGAAACGCCGGACAACGTGGTGCACCCGCGCAGCGGTTCGACCACGCCGATCGCCTTGTGCGCCTCCCAGGCGAACGACGGGACGTGGTCTTGGGCCAGCGTGATCGCCCCGGAGCCGTGAACCCTCGTCGAGCCGCTCCCGTCCACCCCTCCGCTCCCTCGAGGTCAGCACGATGACTTCCTCCAGCCCGCCGCCTTCGCCGATCGTCGCCCTGCTCCAGTCCCGCGCGCTCGACGAGCGCGTGCTCGCGAGCTCCGAACGGCGCTTCTTCGTCCGCTACGACGCGTGGACGTTCCCTGAACTGCGCGCGGCGCTCGACGACCCGAAGACGACTACCGCGCTCGGAATCGAGGCGAAGCGCCTCTTCCTCGAGCGGATGCCCGAGTGTCCGTTCCCGCCGAGTCTGTTCGGGCTCGTCGCCGCGGTGCTCGGGCGCGCCGTGCTCGACCGCGTCGAGCGTTACTGCGACGCGGGGGAGCTCCCCGCCGCGCCGGAGTTGCTCGAGCACGAGGAGCAGGTGTTGCGCGCGCACCACCTCGACCTCGACCGCGCGATCGTCCGCATGGCCGAGTACCAGGAGCGGATCTTCGACCGCGTCTACCCGCCGAGCGGCGACCTGCCGAGCCTCGACCTCGAGCTCGTCTTCGCGCGTTTCGCGTCGGGCGCGCTCGGCTTCCTGCCGCCGCCGCCCGCTGCTCCGAGACGGCCGATCGAACGCACGCTCGCGGACGCGCTCAACTGCGAGCCCGATGGGTGGCTCTTCCACACGTTCGCCGAGTTCGCTTGGAACGCGGCGCGCGTGCGCACGGGACGGAGCGCGTATTGGCTCGCCCTCGCGCAACACTTCGCCGCGCTGCAGGAGGTCTGGGCTTGGACGTACGGTCCGGCGATCGGAGCGCGCAGCCGCGCGGACTACGGTCGCTGGCGCCGCCGCGCGGGAGAGCCGATCCCGCTCGCCGAGATCCAGGCGCTGACCGCGGTCTACCGCACGGCGTATCCGACGCGCGAAACGCTCGCGCAGCGCCTCGCCTGGAACGCACTGCGGGCGTTCAAGGATCGCCGCTGAATCGACGCGGGCCTCGCGTGCGCTCTTCGTAGGGGAGACGCGCGCGCGCCCGCCCGCTACGATCCCGCGCTCGCCTCCGGGCTCGCGCGGGTCGCGCCAGCGCCGGGCGCGACCACCCCGCCATGGCTCAGCTCCTCGACACGAAGAAGAACGCTCCCGCCGCTCCCGGTTTCCGCAACGAGACCGATTCCTTCGGCCCGATCGCCGTCGCCGACTCCGTCCTCTGGGGCGCGCAGACGCAGCGCTCGAAGCAGAACTTCAAGATCGGCGGGCACACGTTCTCGCGGCCGATGATCCGCGCGCTCGGCGTCGTCAAGAAGTGCGCGGCGCAGGCGAACCAGGAGCTCGGCGAGCTCGACATGCTCTCGAAGAAGGAGCTCGCCGCGCTCTACCAGGCGTGCGACGAGGTGATCGCGGGCAAGTGGGACGAGCACTTCCCCCTCGTCGTGTGGCAGACGGGATCGGGCACGCAGTCGAACATGAACGCGAACGAGGTCGTCTCGAACCGCGCGATCCAACTGCTCGGCGGCGTGCTCGGCTCGAAGAAGCCGATCCACCCGAACGACCACGTCAACCGCTCGCAGTCGTCGAACGACGCGTTCCCGACGGCGATGCACGTCGCGGCCGCGGAGGAGACGGTGAAGCGCCTCCTGCCCGCGCTCGAGGCGCTCGAGAAGGAGCTCGACGCGAAGTCGAAGGCCTGGAAGAAGGTCGTCAAGATCGGCCGCACGCACCTGATGGACGCGACGCCGCTCTCCGTCGGTCAGGAGGTCTCGGGTTGGGTGCAGCAGTTGAAGGACGCGCGCCGCGCGCTCCAGGCGACGCTCCCGGCGGTGTACGAGCTGGCCCTCGGCGGCACGGCGGTCGGCACCGGGCTCAACACGCACCCGAAGTACGCGAAGCTCGTCGCGGCGAAGATCGCCGCGGAAACGAAGCTCCCGTTCAAGACCGCGCCGAACAAGTTCAGCGCGCTCGCGGGCCACGACGCGCTCGTGTTCCTGCACGGCGCGCTGCGCACGAGCGCCGTGGCGCTGATGAAGATCGCGAACGACGTGCGCTGGCTCGGCTCGGGTCCGCGCTGCGGCCTCGCGGAGATGAAGCTGCCCGAGAACGAGCCCGGCAGCTCGATCATGCCCGGCAAGGTGAACCCGACGCAGTGCGAGGCGATGACGATGGTCTGCGTGCAGGTGCTCGGCAACGACGCCGCGGTCGCGATCGCGGGCTCGCAGGGCAACTTCGAGCTCAACGTCTACAAGCCCGTGATCGTGCACAATGTGCTGACGTCGATCCGCCTGCTCGCGGACGCGTGCGACAGCTTCCGCGAGAACTGCATCGCGGGCCTCGAGATCGACGCGAAGCGCATCGACACGCTGATGCGGCAGTCGCTGATGCTCGTGACCGCGCTCAACCGCGACATCGGCTACGACAACGCGGCGAAGGTCGCGAAGAAGGCCTACCACGAGGGCACGACGCTCCGCGAAGCGGCGATCGCGCTCGGCTTGATGACGGGCGAGGCGTTCGACGAGGCCGTGCGTCCCGAGCAGATGATCGCGCCGAAGGCGGGCCTCAAGGTCGGCGGCGGAGGCTGATCCGCGCTGTGTTTCCCGAGCGACCCGGCACCGCATCGAAAACGCGGGGCCGGGTCGCTAGCTTCCCGGGCGTCCCAACCCGAACCCACACGAGGCTCTCATGAAGCGATTCCTCTCCCTCGCAGCGCTCACACTCCTCGCCGCCCACGCCTGGTGCGCGGACGTCGTCCTCACGAAGACGAAGCACACCGACGCGACCTCGATGATGGGTCGCGAACAACCCGCGCAGGACTCGACCGAGGTCACCTGGATCGCGCAGGACAAGCTGCGCGTCGAGGAGGGCGACCACGTCACGATCGTGCGCGCCGACCAGAAGAAGCTCTACACGCTCGACCTCAAGGCGAAGACGTACTCCGTCGTCGACCTGCCGTTCGACGTGTCGAAGTCCATGCCGCCGGAGACGGCGAAGATGCTCGAACCGATGTTCGCGCAGATCAAGTTCACGGTCACGCCGACGACCGAGACGAAGAAGATCAAGGACTGGACCGCGACGCGCTACACGCTGACGATGACCGGCCCGATGGGCTCCGGCTTCACGCAGGAACTCTGGGCGACGAAGGACGTCGCGGTCGACCTGACGGCGCTCCGCGGGCTCTCCGAGTCGATGCTCTCGATCAGCCCGATGGCGGCGCCGATGGCCGCGGAGATGAAGAAGATCGACGGCGTGGTCGTCCTCGCCGAGCGCACGCAGAAGATGATGGGCAGCGAGCTCAAGTCGCGCGAGGAGGTCACCGCCGTCGAGACGAAGGAGCCCGCGCCCGGGCTCTACGACGTGCCGAAGGACTTCACCGAGAAGCCGTTCGACCCGATGCGCGACGCGCCGATGGGCCCGGGCATGGGCGGAGCGCGCCCCGCTCGAGGCGCACCGGGCCGTCCGCCGACCGGCGGCAAGCCGGAGAAGGGCGGTTGACCCGACCGTTCCCGGGGTCTGGCGCCGCGCGAGCGCGACGGTAGACTCTCCGCCCCTCGAACCCAGCCCGGCGCCCCGCCGGACGAGACCTCTCCATGCATACCAAGATCCGCAGCTCCACCACGAAGCACCGGAAGCAGACCGGCTACCGCACCCGCCAGCAGACGAAGGGCGGTCGCAAGACGAATCGCCGTCAGCGCAAGCGCCACGGCAGCTTCTGATCCCGCCGAATCGCGTCGAAAGCCGCTCCCGCGCCGTCCCTGGGACGCGCGGGGCGGTTTCGTTTTGCTCGCGTCCCGAGACGCTCGTTCCCGGGGCGCGCGACGGAGCGTGAAGGAACTCGCGCGCACCCTTCCGTCGACGTCCGGTTGCGCGTATCCAGGGAGCCCATGAGCCGCGCCACCTCCGCCGACCCCGCCGCGTTCCTGCCGCGCACGCGCGCGCAGATGGAACTCCGCGGCTGGACCGAGCTCGACGTCGTGCTCGTCACGGGCGACGGCTACGTCGATCATCCCTCGTTCGGCGTCGCGGTGATCGGACGCGTGCTCGAAGCGCACGGCTATCGCGTCGGCATCCTCGACGTGCCGGAGCTCGAACCCGACGGCTCCGGCTGGACGCGCCTCCCGCCGCCGCGGCTCTTCGTCGGCGTCAGCGCGGGCACCATCGACTCGATGGTGACGAACTACACCGCCGCGAAGAAGAAGCGGCGCATCGACGTCTACCGTCCGGGCGGCACGCCGGGCCGTCCGAACCGCGCGACGATCGCGTACACGGCGCTCGCGCGGCACCACTTCCCCGGCGTGCCCGTGATCGTCGGCGGGCTCGAGGCGGGGCCGCGGCGCCTCGCGTACTTCGACTACTGGGACGAGAAGCTGCGCCGGTCGATCCTCGTCGACTCGAAGGCGGACCTGCTCGTGTGGGGGATGGGCGAGCGGCAGATCGTCGCGATCGCCGAGCGCCTCGCGCGCGGGGAGTCGCTCGGCGGCATGGCGGGCACGTGCGAGCTCGTGCCGAAGGAGCGCGTGCCCGCGAACGCGCGCAGCGCGCCGTCGCACGAGGAGCTCGTGCAGGACGCGCACCGCTTGATCGAGCTCTTCCACTGCGTGCGCGAGGAGAACAGCCCGAGCTCGCGGCCCGTCGCGCAGGCCCACGGGAACCGCTTCGTCGTGCAGCACCCGCCGATGGCGCCCGCGTCGCAGGAGGAAGTCGACTCGTTCTACGACCTCCCGTTCCAGCGCGCGTGGCACCCCGATCACGATCGCGCGGGCGGCATCGCGGCGCTCGAGCCCGTGCGCTGGTCGATCAACACCCACCGGGGCTGCATGGCGGACTGCTCGTTCTGCTCGATCACGTTCCACCAAGGACGTTCGATCCAGAGCCGCAGCGAAGCGTCGATCCTGCGCGAGGCCGCGGCGCTCTCCGGGATGCACGACTTCCGCGGCACGATCACGGACGTCGGCGGCCCGACCGCGAACATGTGGGGCCTCGGGTGCAAGCTGCTCGAGAAGGGCGAGCCGTGCCTCGGCCGCGACTGCCTGACGCCGGATCCGTGCCCCGCGCTGCGCCTCGACAAGACGACGGAGGGCTATCGCCGTCTGCTCGGCCTCGTGCGCACGACGAAGGGCGTCAAACATGCGTTCGTGTCGAGCGGGATCCGCTACGACATGCTGCGCGACAAGAAAGGCGAGCTGCTCCCGCTGCACCACGACCTCGTGAAGCACCACGTGCCGGGGCGCATGAAGCTGGCTCCCGAGCACGCGAGCGACGCGACGCTCGAGGCGATGAACAAGCCGCGCTTCGAGGTCTACGAGCAGTACGAGGCCGACTACAAGGACGAGTGCAAGGAGATGGGGCGCGACCAGCACCTCGTCAATTACTTCATCGTCGGGCACCCGGGGACGAGCCTCGAAGACGCATTGACGCTCTTCGAGAAGCTGCTCGACCGCAACTATTCGCCCGAGCAGGTGCAGGAGTTCATCCCACTGCCGATGACGCGCGCGTGCGTGCAGTACGTCACAGGGCTCGACCCGATGACGATGAAGGAACTGCACGTGCCGCGCGGCGAGCGCGAGCGGCGCGTACAGAAGGCGCTCGTGCGCTGGAAGGCGCCGGAGTCGCGGCCGCTCGTCGAGGAAGCGCTGCGCACGGCGGGGCGGAAGGACCTCTTCGAGCGCTATCAGAAGGCGCTCGCTCGCGAACGCGCGCGCGCGGGGCGCGAGGCGGAGCTCGACCTCGACACGTGCGGGTGAGCGCGCGCGGCGCGTTCGCGGGGAACGCTCGCGGGCTCGCCGGGAACGCGCCCGTCCGACGCCGACGCGGGCACGCGCGGCGGACCACGAGTCGACGTGCGGCGGACTACGCGTCGTCTCGCGGCGGCACGCCGCCCGTGACGAGCTCCGCGGCGAGTTGTCCGCGCTGGTAGAGCGCGCGGTCGACGAACACGCGGAACACGCGCTCGAGCTCCGCGCGCACCGCGTCGCCCTCGAGCACGCCGAGCGCGCGCGCGATGCCCTCGAACGTCGAGAGGTAGCGCGCGTCGGGGTGCTTGCGCAGTCGGAACTCGCTCGGCGCGCCGTCCGCGAGGCACACCGCGGGGACGCGCTCGAGCGCGGGCTCACCGCGCGCGAGCTTCTGCGCGCGGCGCCAGTCCGCGTCGGGCACGAGCAGCGTCACGGGGCGTTCGTCGAGCGCGTCGCGTTCGAGCACGCGCGCGTCCGCGCGCGGGTAGAGGAGCAGCACGCGCCGCTCGGGATCGTCGAGCCCGCGCGCGTCGAAGCGCTCGTCGCGGCCGCCGAACGTGCGCAGCTCCGCGTTCGCGAGGCACAACGCGGCGAGCCGGCCCGTGTTCGTCGGCTTGTGCACCTCCTTCCGGTGCCGAAACACGACGACGCGCGTCGCGAGCGCGAGCGGCGCGAGGAGGCCGCACACGCACAGGCGCGGCTGCAGGAAGCACGCGGGACAGCGCGCGCGCGGCGCGTTGCCGGACTTCGTCGTCGTGCGGCGCGTGAAGGGGCGCGGGGTCATCGCGACGATCCTAGCGAGGGAGCGGGCGCTGCCGGCCGCTCGCGCCCCGGCGGAGAGCGCGCTCCTCGCTCCGCGCGGCCGTCCGGGGCCCTTCCCTGCCTCGACGCGCGCGAGGACGGGTGGTAGAAGGAGCGACTTCCCGCGCACCGCCCATGTTCGAAACCCTCACCGACCGTCTCACCCAGACCTTCTCCTTCCTGCGCGACCGGAAGGAGCTCACCGACGACAACATCGAAGAGGGCCTGCGCGCGGTCCGTCAGGCGCTCCTCGAGGCGGACGTCAACTTCAAGGTCGTCCAGGACTTCACCGCGCGCGTCAAGGAGCGCGTCGTCGGCGCGCGGCGCATCCAGGGCGTCGAGGCGAGCCAGCAGTTCGTCGCGGCGTTCCACCACGAGCTCGTCCAGTTGATGGGCCCGAAGGACGTGCGCCTCGAGTTCGCGAAGAACGGACCGACGATCGTGCTCATGGCGGGCCTCCAAGGCGCGGGCAAGACGACGACGTGCGCCAAGCTCGCGAAGCTCCTGCGCGACAAGCACGGCCGCCGGCCGCTGCTCGTCGCCGCGGACGTGAAGCGCCCGGCCGCCGTCGAGCAGCTCAAGGTGCTCGGCCGCCAGATCAACGTGCCGGTCTTCCACAAGGAAGGCCTCGCGCCGCCCGCGCTCTGCCAGCAGGGCGTCGCGTATGCGCAGATGGCCGGCGCGGACATGGTGATCCTCGACACCGCGGGCCGCTTGCACGTCGACCAGGCGTTGATGGACGAGGTCCGCGACATCGCGCACCTCGTGCGTCCGACGAACACCGTGCTCGTCGTCGATGCGATGACGGGCCAGGACGCGGTCAACTCGGCGAAGGCGTTCAACGACACGCTCGCGCTCAGCGGCGTGATCCTGACCAAGCTCGACGGCGACGCGCGCGGCGGTTCGGCCGTCAGCCTCAAGGCCGTCACGGGCAAGCCGATCCTCTTCATCGGCACCGGCGAGAAGATCGACGACCTCGACACGTTCCACGTCGAGCGCATGGCGAGCCGCATCCTCGGGATGGGCGACGTCGTCGGCCTCGTCGAGAAGGCGCAGTCCGCGATCAGCGAGAAGGAGGCCCAGGACAGCTTCGAGAAGCTCGTCATGGGCAGCTTCACGCTCGAGGACATGCTCGCGCAGCTGCGCATGGTGCGCAAACTCGGGCCGATGAAGAAGGTGCTCGGCATGATGCCGGGCATGTCGGGCCTCGCCGACCAGGTCAACATCGACGACAAGCAGATGAACCGCCTCGAGGCGCTGTTCACGTCGATGACGCCGCGCGAGCGCCTCCAGCCCGAGATCCTCGACATGGGCCGCCGCCGCCGCATCGCGAAGGGCGCGGGGCAGGACATCGCCGCGGTGAACGACCTCCTCAAGCGCTTCAAGGAGATGCGCTTGATGATGAAGCAGCTGAACAAGATGGGCCTCGGCGCCAAGCTCGGCGCGAAGGAGAAGGCCGCCGCCCTGAAGCAGATGAACGAGACCGGCGGGATGCCCGGCGGGCTCGGTGGACTGGGCGGTCTCGGCGGTCTCGGCGGCCTTGGAGGGCTCGGCGGACTCGGCGGCCTCGGCGGGGGCCCCGAAGCTCCCGGCGGCGACGGTCCCGCGGCCGGTGGGCCGCCGGCGTGGACCCAGGCGCCCAAGGGGGGCGGCGGGCTCCTCGGCGGCGGGCTGGGCGGCCTCTTCGGCGGCGGCCGGCCGATGGGCTCCTCCGCGACGCGCCAGAGCGGCAAGAAGAAGGACAAGAAGAAAAAGCGCCGCTGACGCGGGGCCGCGCAGAAAACTGCGCCCGCCCCCTGGACACGTCCCGATCGATTGTGTGTCCTATTCGCCCCTCATCGTCCCCGGCGCGCCCGGGACGCGAGGGTTCGTTCCGCGCGCGGACGCGCTCCCCGCCCGGTTTTCATCGATCCTCGAAGAGACCCCGTAGCCGCCCATGTCCGTCGTCATCCGACTCCGCCGCACCGGCCGCAAGAACCTGCCGTGCTTCCGCATCAACGTCACCGACTCGCGCTTTCCGCGCGACGGACGCATGCTCGAGACGCTCGGTCTGTACGACCCGCTGCGCAAGGACCCCGCGGCGCAGATCGTCGTCGACGTCGAGCGCACGAAGCAGTGGATCGCGCAGGGTGCGCAGGTGAGCGAGATCGTCGCGTCGATCCTGCGCCGCAAGGGGCTCAAGGACCTCCTGCACCACCCGAAGAAGCGCACGCGTGACGGCCGCGGCAAGTCGAAGACGAAGATCCGCGCCGCCCGCGATTCGCGCACGACGCGCCTCGCCGACGCGAAGGCCGCGCGCCGCAAGGCGCGCCTCGCCGCCAAGCGCGCGGCGAAGAAGGCCGCTGCCGCGAGCGAAGCGAAGAGCTGAGCTCCCTCCGCGTCGTGCCCCGCTCGTCGGGGCGTCCTCGCGCCGCGCGCGCCCGGGATCCGGGCCGGAGCGGCGCGCTCGATTTCCTCCCCCTTTCGACGCAACGCGCTAGACCGACGTGAGCAAGAAGTCCGACCAAGTCGTCAAGGTGCTCGAGCGCATCAAGCCGCGCTGGCCGTTGCCCACGCCGGTGAAGGATCTGAGCCTGCTCGAGCACGGCATGCTCGCGGTGCTCCTGCGCCACTTCGACCAGAAGAAGGCCGAGGCCGCGATCGCGGCGCTCAAGAAGGGCTACACGGATTGGAACGAGATGCGCGTCGCGCAGACCCAAGAGGTCGCGGCGCAGATGCTCGGTCTCGGTCGCCGGGCCTCGCGCGGCGAGGTCGACCCCGTGCTCCCGGCCGCGCGCGACGCGCGCGAGTTCCTCCAGGAGGTCTTCCAGAAGACGCACGGGCTCGAACTCGAGTTCCTGCGCGAGGACCTCACGGCGTCGTCGAAGCTGATGCAGCAGATGCCGCACCTGGGCCTCGCGTCGGGCGGCTTCCTGCTCTGGCTCGCCGGCGACAAGCAGCTCCCCGTGCACGCCGCGATGGTGCGCGTGCTCGATCGCCTCGGGCTCGTTTCGCGCGCCGGTCTCGCGAAGAAGGCGCGCGACGTCGTCGGTCCGCTCGTGCCCGAGGGCAACGAGCTCCGCTTCGTGCAGATCGTCGGCGAGGTCGCGGATCGCTGGTGCGACGCGCGCAAGCCGACGTGCTGGGATTGCCCGCTCAAGGACGAGTGCCCCTTCGGCAAGAAGGTCGCGCAGGACCACAAGGTCCAACTCGAGCGGATGGAAGCGCAGCGCAAGCGCGACGAAGCGAAGCGCCTCGTGCTCGAGAAGAAGGAAGCCGAGAAGCGGCGCAAGGAAGACGAGCGCCTCGCCAAGAAGGCCGCGCTCGAGGCCGAGAAGCAGGCGAAGCTCCGCTCTCGCCAGGCCGCGATCGACGCGAAGAAGCGCGCGATCGAGGACGCGAAGCAGAAGAAGCTCGCCGAACTCGCCAAGAAGAAGGCCGCCGCGGAGAAGGCGAAGGCCGACGCCGCGAAGAAGGCGGCGATCAAGGCCAAGGCCGCGGCGAAGAAGAAGAGCGGCAAGAAGCGCTGATCCGCGCATCGTGGCGGCTCCCGCGATCGTCCTCGCCTCCGCTTCGCCGCGCCGCCGCGAACTGCTCGCGGCGGCGGGCGTCGACTTCGAGGTCGTCGTCCCCGCCGTCGACGAGACGCTCCGGTCGGGCACGACCGCCGAGGACGGTGCGCGCCTCCTCGCCGAGCGCAAAGCGCGCGCGGTGCTCGCGCGCTTCCACGGGACCGAGCGCTGGATCGTCGCGGCGGACACGATCGTCGCGGTCGACCTCGAAGGCGAGGAGCGCCTGCTCGGCAAGCCCGAGAACGAGTTCCAGGCGCGACAGATGCTCCGCTGGCTCTCGGGCACGCGCCACCGCGTCGTGACCGGCGTCGCCGTCGCGCGCGCACGCGACGGCGCGCTCGAAAGTGGGTTCGAGCGCACCTTCGTCCACATGCGCGCGATCACGCCGGCGGAGGTCGAGGCCTACGTCGCGTCGGAGGAGTGGCGCGACAAGGCCGGCGGGTACGCGATCCAGGAGACCGCCGATCGCTTCGTCACCCGTCTCGAGGAGGGCGGCTTCGACAACGTGGTCGGACTCCCCGTCGCCAAGACGCTGGAGTTGCTCGCGCGCCTCGCCGCTCCTTGCGCCCCGCGCTGAGCCCGGCTACCCTCTTCGGCCCTCGACTCCGCCGACACGGAGCCCGGGAAGAGAACCATGAAGGCCGACATCCATCCGAAGTACTTCGATTGCAAGGTCTCCTGCGGCTGCGGGAACAAGTTCACGACCCGCGCGACCGTGAAGGAGCTGCACATCGAAATCTGCAGCGTTTGCCACCCCTTCTACTCGGGCGTGCAGAAGTTCGTGGACGCGGCCGGCCGCGTCGACCGCTTCAAGAAGCGCTACGGCGACGCGCCCGTCGGCGCGAAGAAGAAGTAGGCGTCCCGCGCGCGCTCCGGCGCGCGTCCCCGCGGCCGCGCGTGAACTCCACGCGCGGCGCGTTCGTCTCGTGACCGCGCGTTCGGGGCCCGGCGCGCGCCGCACGGCTCGCGCGCGCGCCGCGCGGGCGCTCCGGCTCGGGCCGCGCCCACCCCGATGACCTTCGCCCCGTCCCTCGTCGCCAAGCTCGACCGCGAAGCCGCGCGCTTCGCGGAGCTCACGGAGCTGATCTCGCTTCCCGAGGTCGCGACGGACGGGAAGCGACTCCCCGCGCTGCTCCAGGAGCGCGGGCGGCTCGAGCCCATCGCCGACCTCGCGCGGCGCTTCCACGCGCTCCATGCGCGGCGCGACGAGGCGCGGGCGATCCTCGCCGAGGCGAAGCCCGACCCCGACCTCGCGGCGCTCGCGCGCGAGGACCTCGCGACGCTCGAACCCGAGGAGCGCGCGCTCGAGGCCGCGATCCTCGACGCGCTCGTGCAGGAGCCCGAGGACGCGCGCCGCAAGGTGATCGTCGAGATCCGGGCCGGCGTCGGCGGCGACGAGGCCGCGCTGTTCGCGCGCGACCTGTACGGGATCTACCGCAAGTACTTCGACGCGAAGAAATGGCGCGTCGAGGACCTCGAGGTGAGCCCGAGCGACCTCGGCGGCTTCAAGGAGGTCGTGTTCGCCGTCGAGGGCGACGGCGCCTGGTCGAAGTTGCGCTTCGAGTCCGGCGGCCACCGCGTGCAGCGCGTGCCCGCGACCGAAGCGCAGGGACGCATCCACACGAGCGCCGCGACGGTCGCCGTGCTGCCCGAGGTCGAGGAGCTCGAGATCCAACTGCGTCCCGACGACCTGCGCATCGAGACGATGCGCGCGGGCGGCGCGGGCGGCCAGCACGTGAACAAGACGGAGTCCGCCGTGCGCATCACGCACCTGCCGACGGGCATCGTCGCGATCTGCCAGGACGATCGCAGCCAGCTGCGCAACCGCGCGAGCGCGCTGCGCATGGTCCGCGCGCGCGTGTGGGAGCGGGAGCAGGAACGGCGCGCGGCCGAGCGCGCCGCGGAGCGCAGGTCGCAGGTCGGCTCCGGCGACCGCAGCGAGCGGATCCGAACGTACAACTGGCCGCAGAGCCGCGTGACCGATCACCGCCTCGAACAGAACTTCTCGCTGGAGCAGGTGCTCGCGGGCAAGCTCGACCCGCTCCTCGACGGGCTCGTCGCGCGCGACCGCGAGCGGCGCATCCAGGAGCTATCGTGACCGGGGCGCGGCCCGCTACGCTCTCGGCATGGTGAACGAGACGAGCTCCACGCCGCGCGACGCCGGCGAGATGCTGCGCATGGCGCGCGAGTTCCTCGCGCGCAAGGGCATCGAGGAAGCGCGGCTCGAAGCGGAGCTGCTCGTCGCGCACGCGCTCGGGCTCGATCGACTGCGGCTCTTCATGGCGCTCGATCGCCCCGTCGACGCCGCGGAGATCGACCGCGCGCGCGACCTGCTCGTGCGGCGCGGACGGCGCGAGCCGACGGCGTACATCGTCGGGCGGCGCGAGTTCTACAAGCGCGACTTCCAAGTCGGGAAAGGCGTGCTCGTGCCGCGGCCGGAGACGGAGCACCTCGTCGACCGCGCGCGCGAACTCCTCGCGGCGCGGATCGCCGGCGACGGCGCGCTCCTTCCGTGGGACGACCCCGCGCGGCCGTGGATCGCGGACCTCGGCACGGGGAGCGGGTGCATCGCTCTCACGTGCGCGCTCGAGCTCCCGGCGGCGTGCGTGACGGCGGTCGACGTCTCCGGCGCGGCGGTGCTCTGCGCGCGCGCGAACCTCGCGGCGCTCGAGACGGACGGCGCGCTCGCGCGGCGCGTCGAAGTGCTCGAGGGCGACGGACTCGCCGTGCTCGCGCGGCGCGTCGCGGAGCGCGGGATGAAGCTCGACCTCCTGCTCTCGAACCCGCCGTACGTCGCGCGCGAGGCGGCGCCGACGCTCGCGCCCGAGGTCAAGGACTACGAGCCCGAGCTCGCGCTCTACGCGCCCGCGGGCGACCCCGACCACTGGGTGCGGCGCATCGTCGCCGCGGCGCGCGAGCTCGTCCGACCGGGCGGAGCGATCCTCGTCGAGCTCGGCGCGGACCAGGCGCCGCGCGCGGCGGCGCTCGCCCGCGACGCCGGGTTCGAGCCGCGCTTCCTCCGCGACCTCGCGCGGATCGAGCGGGTGCTCGAGCTCCGCGTCTGACCCGCGCGGCGGCTGTCGGAGCGCGCGCGCCGCCGCTACGATCGCGCCATGAGCGCCGCGCACCCCCCCGAACGGCCGGACGAAGAGGACGACCTCGAGGCGCTCGCGCGCGCCGAAGCGGAGCTCGCGGCCGCGCCGCCGCGCGACGAGCCCGAGTTCGTGTCCGCCGCGGACCTGATGGCGGCGCGCGCGGCGAACGAAGCGCGCACGACCGCCGTGTCCGGCGCAGCGGGGGACGAGGGCGGCGGACGGCGCTGGCTCCTGCGGCTCGCCCTCGTCGGGCTCGTGTTCCTCGCCTTCGCGCCGGTGCTCGGCGCGGGCTTCGTGAACTGGGACGACAACCGCAACTTCGTCGAGAACACGCAGTGGCGCGGGCTCTCGGCCTCGAACCTCGCGTGGATGTTCACGAGCTACCACATGGCGCACTGGCATCCACTGACGTGGATCTCGCTCGCCGTGGACCACACGCTCTTCGGCCTCGGCCCCGACGGGAAGGACGCGCACGGGTTGCACGTCATGAACGTCGTGTGGCATTCGCTCGGCGCGCTCGCCGCGTTCGCGTGCGCACGGCTCCTGTTCCGCGCGGCGGCGAAGGACGCGCCCGCGCTGACGATCGACCTCGCCGCGTTCTTCGCGAGCGCGCTCTTCGCGATCCACCCGCTGCGCGCCGAATCCGTCGCGTGGGTCACGGAGCGGCGCGACGTGCTGTCGGGCTTCTTCGTGTTGCTCGCGCTGCGCTCGTGGCTCGTCTACGCGACGACCGACGACGCCGGGAAGCGCCGCGGCGCGTGGATCTGGAGTCTCCTCTGGTTCGTCGCGGCGGGCATGTCGAAGGTCGCGGTGTTCGTGCTGCCCTTCGTGCTCGTCGTGCTCGACCTCTGGCCGCTGCGGCGGAGCGCCGCGCTCGGCTTCGGACGCCTCCTCGTCGAGAAGCTCGCGCACTTCGCGGTCGCGTTCGCGCTGATGGGGGTCGCGCTCTACGGGCAGCGCGACGCCGCCGGCGCGATGTACAGCATGCAGGAGCACCCGCTTTCCGCGCGCCTCGCCCAAGCGGGCTTCGCGACCTTCTTCTATCCGATGAAGACGCTGAAGCCGACCGCGCTCTCGCCGATGTACGAGCTGCCCGCGAGGGAGGAGATGTTCGGCCCCGCGATCCTCGGGCCGGCTTCGATCGGGCTCGTCGTCGCGCTCGTCGCGCTGCTCTTGTTTCGCTTCCGCCCCGCGGTCGCCGCGGCGTGGGCGTGCTTCCTGATCACGATCGCGCCCGTGTCCGGCCTGACGCAGGCGGGCTCGCAGCTCGTCGCCGACCGCTACAGCTACCTCGCGTGCATCCCGTTCGCGTTCCTCGTCGGCGGCGCGCTGTTCCTCGCGCTGCGCGGCGGGCGCGCGTCGCCCCAGGTCGGCGCGGCGGTCGGCGCGGTGCTTCTCGCGGCGTCCTTGTTCGCGACGCGCGCGCAGGCGTCGGTCTGGCGCGACTCGGTGAGCCTCTGGTCGCAGGCGCGCGACGCGTCGCCGTCGAGCGCGATCGCGTGGGACAAGCTCGGCGAGGCGGTCCGCGAGCGCGCGTTGCAACAGCACGATCCGAAGACGCAGGCGGCGCTCCTGCGCGATGCGATCAACTCGGTCGGCCGCGCGTACGAGCTCGGGCGCGACCCGAAGTACCGCGTGCATCGCGTCGAGATGATCCGCCGGCTCGCGGACCTCGAGCCCGAGCAGTTCGACAAGCACGCCGCCGACGCGATGACGGAGCTCGAGGCCGCGTTCGCCGAGGCGAAGGAGCGCGCGCTCGAGATCAAGCCCGAGTGGCGCGCCATGCGCGCGAACCTGCTGATCGACGGCGGCAAGTTCCAGGAGGCGTGGAACGAGCTCAAGACGCTGCTCGCGCAGGACCCGCAGAACGTCGAGGGGCACTACCTCTCCGGCCTGCTCCTCAGTGAGAACGGCAAGGCGCAGGACGCGCTCCCGCACCTCGGGATCGCCCGCGACCAGAACCCCGGCGACGTGCGCGTGTGGGCCTCGCTCGGGAAGTCGCTCGCGGAACTCGGCCGCAAGGACGAGGCGGTGCAGGCGCTGCAGCGCGTGATCGCGCTCCAGACCGCGGCGCTCGGGCCCGCGGGGGCCGCGCAGGACGGACACGTCCAGTTCGCGCGGGACCTGCTCGCGAAGCTCGGCGTGAAGTGAGCGGGGCGGCCGCGCGACGGCGGAGGGTCACGCGGAGCGGCTCGGAGGGCACGCCGCGTGGGACGTCGAGGGCGCGTTCAGCTCGCCGGCGGCGGCGGTCTGCGCGCGGCGTTCTGGGCCGCGACGAAGTCCTCGATCGCCTTGCGGTCCGCCTCAGCCATCTCGTTCAGGAACAGCGCGATCTCGTAGTGATCGATCGCCTTCGAGATCTTCTCGCAGCGCACGACGGCGCCGTAGCCGTTCACGTAGCGGATCCCGTCCTGGACGCGCAACCCGAGCGACATCCGCAGCACCGTCATCAGCGGCACGGGCCGGTCGAGGAAGAAGCACACCCCCGCGCGCGAGATGTCGCGGATGCGCGCCTCGCACTTGCCGTTCTGGAGGAACAGCGTGATCGGCAGGTCGGCCTGCGCGCGCGCCCAACGGCGTTTCTCGGGACCCTGGTTCGCCAATTTCTCGGTGGTGGACTCGCGCTGCATGCGATGCACTTTCGGCGGCGCGTGAGCGCCCGGGGGAGCCCGCAATCCTACGCCTTTCCGCGCGTCGCGCCAGCTTGGGGCGGCACTTGCGCGCGCGGCGTTTCCCCGCGTCGGCGCGGGCGCTAGACTCCGCGCCCTCGGAGCCACGGCGCGCGTCGCCCGCTCCGCCCGCCACCCACCGAGGATCCGCGCGCCGGATCGAAACGAGACGAGGCCCATGGCCAGCTACAACAAGGTCATCTTGATGGGGAACCTGACCCGGGACCCCGAACTGCGCTACACGCCGAACAACATGCCGATCTGCAAGTTCGGGCTCGCCGTGAACCGCCGGTTCAAGGACGGCCAGACGGGCGAGTGGAAGGAAGAGCCCACGTTCATCGACGTGACGATCTTCGGCGCGCGCGCCGAGCCGTTCGCGCGCTACCACACGAAGGGCAAGCAGGCCTTCATCGAAGGTTCGCTGCGGCTCGACACGTGGGAGGACAAGAACGGCGGCGGCAAGCGCTCGAAGCTCTACGTCGTCGCGGACACGTGGGAGTTCGTCGGCGCCGGCAAGGGCGAGGGCATGGGCGGCGGCGGCGGCGCGCCGATGCAGCGCGGCGCGTCGCAGGGCGCGCCGGGTCAGCCGGGCGGCGGCGAAGGCTACGGCGGTTCGTACGGCGAGCCGGCGGGCGAGTTCCCCGCGGCCGACGACACGCCGTTCTGAGCCGAGCGAGCGTCGCCGTGCGGCTTCGCGTGCGCCTCTTCGCCGGCCTCGCCGAGCGCGCGGGCGCGCGCGAGCTCGTGCTCGAGGAGCTCCCCGAGGGCCTCACGATCGGCGCGCTCAAGCGCGAGCTCGAGCGCCGTCGGCCGGAGCTCGGCAGCCTCGCGCACGTCGCGGGCGTCGTCGGCACGACGTACGCGAACGACGCGCGCGTGCTCGCCGCGACGGACGAGGTCAGCCTGCTCCCGCCCGTGTCGGGCGGCGAGCCGGACGAGGACGAACTCCTCGCGCTCGGCGTGTTCGAGCTCTCCGCGGCGCCGATCGACGTCGCGCGGTGTTTCGCGCGCGTCGGACATCCTTCGTGCGGCGCGATCGCGAGCTTCGTCGGCACGACGCGCGACGTGAACCAGGGGCGCAGCGTCGTGCGCCTCGAGTACGAAGCGTTCGACGCGATGACCGGCCCTGAGATGGAGCGCATCTTCGCGCGCTGCCGCGCCGAGATCGCGACGGACGCGTCGCGCGCGCTGCGCATGCTCTGCGTGCACAAGGTCGGCGTCGTCGAGATCGGCGAACCGTCGGTCGCGATCGTGGTCGCGAGCCCGCACCGCGACGCGGCGTTCGCGGCGTGCCGGTTCCTGATCGACGAGCTGAAGAAGACGCTCCCGATCTGGAAGAAGGAACACGACGCGGACGGGCATCACTGGATCGGCGAGCGGTCGTAGCGAGCGCGGCACGATGCACCACGTCACGGTCACCGAGTCGATCCGCGTCGACGCGCCGCCCGAGCGCGTGTTCGACGTCACGCAGGACTACGCGCGTCGCGCATCGTGGGACGCTTCGATCCGCTCGGTCGACGTGCTCGAGCCCGCCGACGCCGCGGCGAAGCGCGGGCCGCTCGTGCGCGTGCACGCGCAGGGCGGGCTCGAAGCGCTCTTCCGCTACAAGCGCTACGACCGCCCGCGTGGGACGAGCCTCGCGATGGAGGACGTGCGCTCCCCGTGGATCGAAGGCGGCGGCGGCGCGTGGACGTACGAAGCCGTCGAGGGCGGCACGCTCTTCACGCAGACGAACACGCTCGTCTTGAACCCCGGGTTCCTGTCGGGGTGCCTCGCTCCGTTCGTGCGCTGGAGCCTGCGCTCGTCGACGCGCCGCGCGCTCGCGAAGGCGAAGACGTTCGTCGAGCGCGGCGGGTGAACGTTCTCCGCCGCGGCGCGAGCCGTGTCCCACGGCCGCAGCGACTTTCGGAGGAGCGAGGTCGCGCCGCAGTCGAGCGTGCACGGGCCGCCGCGGCTCCGTGAGCAGCGTTCGGCTGGACCGCGCGCGGCGCGCGCGCTCCCATGAGCGCGCCGTCCTGGAGGTCGGCTCGCATGTTCGCTACTTCGCTCCGCCCGTTCCGCACCGCGTCCCTCCTCGCGCTCGTCGCCGCGTGCACGCTCGCTCCGGCGTTCGCCGCCTGCGCGCGCTCCGGCCCCGCGCCCAAGCCCAAGGTGCTCTGCACGCTGGAGAATCCCGCGACGGGCGAGCGCGTCGAGATGTACGAGGAGGTCTGGTTCAAGGTCCCGCGCGACTACGACGAGGCGAAACACATCGCGCAGTGGAAGGCGGCGCAGGCGGAGAAGGGCTTCACGCGCGAGGTCCCGCCGCACTGACGGGCCCTCTGCGCCATCGTCCGGACGCCTCCACGCCGAAGATCCCGCTCGGGGCGCCTTTTGGCCCGCTCCCGCGCGCTGCTATCCTCCGGCGCACCATGGCGACCCCCGTCCAATACTCACTGAACGTGAAGGGCCTCGAGCGCGACGCGATGCCGGCCGACGTGCTCCTCGTCGGCGCCGGGCCCGCGAACCTCGCGTGCGCGATCCACCTCGCGCGGCTCCTGCAGCAGAAGGGGATCGAAGGGAAGTCGATCCTCGTGCTCGAGAAGGCAGCGGAGGTCGGCGAGCACACGCTCTCGGGCGCCGTGATGAACCCGAAGGGGATGAGCGAGCTCTTCCCCGACTGGCGCGAGCGCGGTTGTCCCGTCGAGGCGGACGTGACGTGGGACGGGTTCGAGCTGATGCGTTCGAAGACGGGCTCGACGCGCTTGACCGGTCCCTTCGTGCCGCCGCAGTTCAAGAACGCCGGCAAGGTCATCGTCTCGATGAACCAGGTCGTGCAGTGGATGAAGGCCGAAGCGGAGAAGCTCGGCGTGCAGGTCTTCCCCGGCTTCCCCGCGGCCGAGATCCTGTTCGAGACCGTCGACGGCGTCGAGAAAGTGGTCGGCGTGCAGACGCGCGACTCGGGCGTCGACAAGCACGGCGAGAAGAAGGGCACCTTCCAAGCCGGGATGAACATCACGGCGCCGATCACGGTCTTCGGCGAGGGCCCGCGCGGCCATCTCGCGAAGCACCTCGTGAAGCGGCACGAGCTCGACGCCGGCAAGAACCCGCAGACGTACGGCACGGGCATCAAGGAGATCTGGGAGATCCCCGCGGAGCGCGGCGCCGAGTGGCTCGGGCGCGTGCTCCACACGACGGGCTACCCGACGGGACTCGACGCGTACGCCGGCGGCTGGGTGTACGGGATGAAGGAGAACAAGCTCTCGATCGGCTTCGTGATCGGGCTCGACCACTGGGACGCGAAGCTCGACCCGCACGCGCTCTTCGTGCAGTGGAAGCAGCACCCCGCGATCGCGAAGCTGCTCGAGGGCGGCAAGGTGCTGCGCTACGGCGCGAAGACGGTGCCGGAAGGCGGCTACTTCTCGATGCCGCGGCTCTACGGCGACGGCTACGTCCTCGTCGGCGACACGGCGGGCTTCCTGAACGCGTCGATCCTGAAAGGCGTGCACCTCGCGATCCGGTCGGGGATGCTCGCCGCCGAAGCGATCGCGGACGCGGTCGCGGCGAACGACGCGAGCGCTTCGAAGTTGAAGCGCTACGAGGAGCTCTTCGAAGCGTCGTGGGCGAAGGACGAGCTCTACGGCGTGCGCAACTGGCGTCAGGCGTTCGAGGGCGGCGTCGTCGGCGGCATGCTCGACGTGCCGTTCCAGATGATCACCGGTGGACGCGGGCTCGTCGCGCGCCGCAAGGGCCACGCGGATCACACGACGACGCGGCCCGTGTCGATGTCGCGCTTCACGAAGCCCGTCTACGACGATTCGAAGTCGATGGACAAGCTCACGGACGTGTACCACTCGGGCACGATCCACGAGGAGGACCAGAAGGCGCACTTGCTCGTGCTCGACCCGTCGATCTGCGTCACGCGCTGCACGCAGGAGTTCGGGAACCCCTGTCAGCACTTCTGTCCGGCGGCGGTGTACGAGTGGCCGAAGGAGGGCGCGCCGAAGGGCCCGACGGTCAACTTCTCGAACTGCGTGCACTGCAAGACGTGCGACATCGCCGACCCGTACGAGAACATCGAGTGGGTCGTCCCCGAGGGCGGCGGGGGACCGAAGTACCACGGGATGTGAGCGCCCTCTCGCGCGGGGCCCACCGGGTTCCTATCCTCCGCGCACGATGAAGCTCAACTTCCAGAAGCTCGGCACCCGCATCCCCAACACCGATCTCCTCGTCCTCTTCGTCTTCGAGGGCGAGAAGCCGAAGCTGCCCGCGGGCGTCGAGCTCGCGAAGGTCGCGACGGCGGGCTTCAAGGGCGAGCTGCGTGAGGCGCGCGTCGCCGACGCGCAGAAGGGCCCCGCGGACCGCGTGCTGCTCCTCGGCCTCGGCAAGGCGAAGGACCTCGACCCCGAGCGCCTGCGACGCGCCGGTGCGATCACCTCGCTGCGCGCCGAGGCGCTCGGCGCGCCGACGTGCGTGCTGCTCGTGCACGACGCCGTCGTCGAGAAGCTCGGCGGCGAGCGCGCGGGCGTCGCGCTCGCGGAGGGCGCGGTGCTCGGCGCCTACCGCTACGACGAGAACAAGTCGAAGCCGAAGCAGGCGAAGCACGAGTCGACGACGATCCTCGGGCCCGCGTCGCTCGAGGCGGGCGTCGCGAAGGGCCTCGTGCTCGCGGAGGCGAACGCGTTCGCGCGCGACCTGCAGAACAAGCCCGCGAACTTGCTCACGCCGAGCGACATGGCGGACGCGGCGGAAGCGCTCGAGAAGGCGGGGCGCATCTCCGTCAAGGTGTTCGACAAGCGCGACATGGAGAAGATGGGCATGGGCCTGCTCCTCGGCGTCGCGCAGGGTTCGCGCCAGCCGCCGCGCTTGCTCCACCTGACGTACAAGCCGAAGGGCAAGGCGAAGGGCCGGATCGCGCTCGTCGGCAAGGGCCTGACGTTCGACTCGGGCGGCATCTCGATCAAGCCGTCCGCGAAGATGGACGAGATGCGCTACGACATGTCGGGCGCCGCGGCGGTGCTCGGCGTGTTCCACGCGTTGAAGAAGCTCGACGTGCCGTACGAAGTGCACGGCGTGTGCGCGTGCACGGAGAACATGCCCGGCGGACAGGCGACGAAGCCCGGCGACATCCACACCGCGATGAACGGCACGACGGTCGAGGTGCTCAACACGGACGCGGAAGGCCGGCTCGTGCTCGCGGACGCGCTCTGCTACGTGACGAGCAAGATCAAGCCGGACACGATCGTCGACCTCGCGACGCTGACGGGCGCCGTCGTCGTCGCGCTGGGCCACGAGATGGCGGGCTGCTTCGCGACGACGGAGAAGCTCGAGGACGAGCTGCTCGCCGCCGGCGACGAGACGGGCGAGCGCCTGTGGCCGCTGCCGTTGCTCGACTACCACAAGGACCAGATGAAGGGCGCCTACGCCGACTTGAAGAACATCTCGGGCGGCGACATGGGCGCGGGCTCGTCCGCCGGCGCCGCGTTCCTGGCGCCGTTCGCGGGCGACACGGAGTGGGCGCACCTCGACATCGCCGGCACGGCGTGGGGCGGCAGCGCGCGCGACTGGGTCGGCGGGCCGCTCGGCTCGGGGTTCGGGGCGCGGCTCCTCCTGAAGTGGCTCGAGACGCGCTGACGTCGGCGGAGCGAGCGGTCCGTGCACGTCCGACGTGCGCCTGCCGCTCGCTCGCGTAGATCCTCGACCCCGCGCGCACGGCGCGAGGGGGTTCGCGGCTGGCGCGCTGCTCGCGCGCGCCCGTAGGATCCGCGTCGTGAGCGTCCGATCGGTCCTCGTCCTCGCCGCGTTCGCCCTCGTCTCCGGCGTCGCCGTCTTCTTCCTTCGGCGCGTGGATCCGTCCACGCCGGCGGAGGAAACCCGCGCGCGCGTGGACGAGGCCGCGCCGCCGCCGTCGACGCTCGCGGGCTCGGAGCGCTTCGGGCTCGCGCCCGATCTCGCCGCCGCGATGGCGAAGCTCGATGCGAAGGCGGACGGCTGGGACACCGAGGACCTCTCCTCGCGCGCGCTCGGCGCGTTGAAGAAGGTCGGCAAGGCGCTCGCGCACGCCGGCCGACACGGCGACGCCGAAGCGCGCGCGATCGTCGCGGAGGAGTACGCGGGCACGCGTCTTCGGCCCGAGTCGATGCAGGAGGAGCCCACCGCGGGCGTGCTGCGCGTGCGCACGTGGCGCGCACCCGGCGCGCGACCGTGGGAAGAAGCGCCCGCGCGCCTCGTCGCGCCGCTCGGCGACGGCGGACTCCCGCTCGAGCGTCGCGGCGCGGACGGCCTCGTCGCGTCGCTCGCGGAATGGACCGCCGCGTTCGCCGAGGACGCCGAGCTCGTCGTCGAGCTCAAGTCGATCCACGTCGAACTCGAGGGTGCGCGCTTCGCGATGCTCGCGCGCGCGCAGCTCTCCGGCGCGGGCCGCGAGGGCCGCACGCAAGTCACCGCGTTCTGGCGCACGCAGTGGCGGATCGCGGACGGCGCGCCGAAGCTGCTCGCGATCGAGCTCGAGCGCCACGAGGAGGCCGTCTCGACGCTCGGCGGCGCGCCGCTCTTCGCCGACGCGACCGACTGGGTGCTCTCGAACGCGCCCGAGGCAAAGGCGCAGCTCGCGCAGTCCGCCGACGTCGCGTCCGCGACGCTCGACCGCCTGCACGGGCTCTCGTTCGTCGGGCACGAGGGGCTCGCGCTCGGCGACGCGGACGGCGACGGCCTCGACGACGTCTACGTGTGCCAGGGCGGCGGGCTCCCGAATCGACTGCTGCTCCAGACGCCCGACGGCCGCGTGCGCGACGCGTCGGCCGAAGCGGGCGTCAACGTGCTCGATGCGACGCGCAGCGCGCTCTTCGTCGACCTCGACGGCGACGGCGACCAGGACCTCGTGCTCGGCGGCGAGGGCGTCGCGTTCTTCGAGAACGACGGCCGGGCGAAGTTCACGCAGCGCGCGCGCTTCGCGACGAGCGTCGTCACGTCGATGGCCGCGGCGGACTACGACCGCGACGGCGACCTCGACCTCTACGTGTGCCGCTACGACTCGACGGAGCACACCGCGCCCACGCCGTACCACGACGCGGAGAACGGCGTGCCGAATGTCCTCCTGCGCAACGACGGCGCGTTCGCGTTCGCCGACGCGACGAAGGAGACCGGCCTCGACGCGAACAACCACCGCTTCTCGTTCGCGTGCGCGTGGGGGGACTACGACGACGACGGCGACCCCGACCTCGCCGTCGCGAACGACTTCGGGCGGAAGAACCTGTATCGCAACGACGGCGGCCGCTTCGTCGACGTCGCGGCCGAGCTCGGCGTCGAGGATCCCGGCGCGGGAATGTCCGCCGCGTTCGGCGACTACGACGGCGACGGACGCCTCGACCTCTGGTTCGCGAACATGTTCTCGTCGGCGGGGAACCGCGTCGCGTTCCAGCCGCGTTTCCAGTCCGCTGCCGATGCGCGCGCGCTCGCGTCGCTGCGCCGTCACGCGCGCGGGAACGCGCTCTTCCGCAACACGGGCGGACGCTTCGAGGACGTGAGCGAGACGGCCGGCGTCGCGCTCGCGCGCTGGGCGTGGAGCTCGATCTTCGCCGACGTCGACGACGACGGGCGCGAAGACCTGCTCGTCGCGAACGGGTACCTCTCGAACCAGGACCCCGACGACTTGTGAAGCTTCTTCTGGCGGCAGGTCGTGTCGCACACCCCGCTCGAAGACTCCGATCCCGCGCGCGACTACGCGCTCGGTTGGCGGGCGACGTGGCGCCACGTGCGCGCCGGGAAATCGTGGAGCGGCGGCGAGCGCGACACGTGCTTCCTGAACCTCGGGGGCGGGCGCTTCGCCGACGTGTCGTCCGCGTCGGGCTTCGATTCACCGGGCGACGGACGCGCGCTCGCGACGACGGACTGGGACGGCGACGGCGCGCTCGATCTGTGGATGACGCAGCGCGACGGTCCGCGCGTCGTCTTCTACCGGAACGACCGCCCGAAGACGCAGCGCTCGCTCGGCGTGCGCCTCGCGGACACGGGCAGGAACCCGAGCGCGATCGGCGCGCGCGTCGAGCTCGAGCTCGCGTCCGGCGCGCGGCTCGTCCGCGAGGTCGCGGCGGGCAGCGGCTACCTCGCGCAATCGAGCCTCGAACAGCACTTCGGCCTCGGGAAGGACGGCACCGTCGAGCGCGCGCTCGTGCGCTGGCCCGACGGCACGCGCGAGACGTTCACGGGCTTCGCGCGCGAGGCAGCGAGCGCGCACGTGCTCCTCGCGCGCGGCGCTGGCGTCGCGCGCGTGCTCCCGGCGCGCGCGAACCCGGTGGAGCTCGACGCGGGCGCGCTCGCGGCCGTGCGCGAGGCGGAGCCCGGCCGCGTCGAGCCGCTCGCTCCGATCCCGCTCGCCGGGTTCGAGTGGACCGACTTCGACGGCGTGCGCCGGCCGCTCGTCGAGCGGCGCGAGCCGAAACCCGCGCGCTTCACGCTCGTGACGCTCTGGACGAGTCCGTGCGCGAGCTGCGCGCACGAACTCGCGCTCCTCGCGCGCGCGAAGCCGGAGCTCGACGCGCTCGGGCTCGACGTGCTGGCGCTCGCGCTCGACGACGACGCGGGGCTCGCGGACGCGCGCGCGCGGCTCGAGCGCGTCGCGTGGCCGCACCGCGCGGGGCGCGGCGGGACGGAGCTCGTCGACGGATTGCAGATCGCGTTCGAGGAGCTCTTCGACCGTCCTGGACCGCTCGCGTTGCCGACGAACCTCGTCCTCGACGCGAACGGGCAGCTCGTGCTCCTCGTCCGCGGTCCGGTCGACGTGCATGGGCTCGAAGCGGACGTCGCGCGTCTCGCGGCCGTAGCGCCCGAGCTCCCGCGCCCGACGCTGCCCTTCGCGGGACGCTGGATCGATCCGCCGCCGACCGCGCGCGATCTCCTCGCGCTCGCCGCGCGCTTCTCGGCGGGCGGTCGGCCGGAGCTCGGCGAGGCGTTGCTCGCGCGGACGACGATCGTCCCCGCGTCCGCCCTCACGGCGTCGCCGTTGGAGCGCGCGCGCGCTTTCGAGGCCTTCGCGGAGCTCGGGCGCGCGCGGGCCGCCGCGGGCGACGACGCGGCCGCGACGAAGGCGTTCGAGCGCGCACTCGACGCCGATCCGGGGAACGGGAACGGCGAGTTGCTCCTCGCCGGCGCGCTGCGCCGACTCGGCAAGCTCGACGAAGCGGAAGCGCGCTGCGAGCGCGCGCGCGCTGCGCTCCCCGCGACGCACCCCGGGCTCGCGCTCGAGGTCGCGCTCCTGCACGCGGCGCGCGGCCGCGACGCACAGGCCGAGGACGCGTTCGCGCGCCTCGCCGAGCGCGAGGAGGGGGCGGGGCTGGCGCACTTGAACCTCGGGATCCTGCGCCTGAAGCGCGGCGCCCACGGCGAGGCGCTCGCGCCGCTGCGGCGCGCGTGCGCGCTGCGAGCGCGGGACCCGGAGACGCGCGCGCAGTACGGCAGGGCGCTGTACCTCGCCGGCCGGTTCGCCGAAGCCGTGTCCGAGTACCACGCGTCGATCGCGGTCCGCCCCGCGCACGCGGAGACGGTCTACAACCTCGCGCTCGCCGCGGCGCGGAACGGAGACGCGGCGCTCGCCGCCGAGCAGGTCGCGCGGCTCGAACCGCTCGACCCGGCGCTCGCCGAACGCTTGAGGAAGCTCCTCGCGTCGAAGCCGCGTTGAGGCGGGCCGCGGGTTGCGCTCGGGCGCGCGCTCCGCGCAGAATCCCCGCGATGCAGACCCCGACGACGACCGCGGCGCCCGTGCGCGCCTTCGCGAGCGACAACAACGCCGGCGTGCACCCCGAGGTGCTCGCGGCTCTCACCGAGGCGAACCGCGGTCACGTGCGCGCGTACGGCGACGATCCTTGGACCGCGCGCGCGATCGAGCGCGTCCGCGAGCACCTCGGTCGCGAGGCGGAGGTCCACTTCGTCTTCAGCGGCACCGCGGCGAACGTGCTCGGCCTCCAGTGCGTGACGCAGCCGTACCACGCGGTGATCTGCGCGCGCACCGCGCACATCGCGGTCGACGAGTGCGGCGCGCCGGAGCGCTTCACCGGCTGCAAGTTGCTCACGCTCGCCACGGAGGACGGCAAGCTCCGTCCCGAGATGCTCCCGCCGCTCCTGCACCACGTCGGCGACCAGCACCACTCGCAGCCGCGCGTCGTGTCCGTGTCGCAGTCGACGGAGCTCGGCACCGTCTACCGGCCCGCGGAGCTGCGCGCGCTCGCCGACGCGGCGCACGCGCACGGGCTCCTCTTGCACGTCGACGGCGCGCGCCTCGCGAACGCGGCGGCGGCGCTCGACGTCCCGCTGCGCGCGATCACGACGGACGCGGGCGTCGACGTGCTCTCGTTCGGCGGCACGAAGAACGGGCTCGTCGGCGCGGAGGCCGTCGTGTTCCTGAACGGCACGCGCGCGCCCGACTTCAAGTTCGTGCGCAAGTCGGGGATGCAGCTCGCGTCGAAGATGCGGTACGTCGCGGCGCAGTTCGACGCGCTGCTCACGGACGGACTCTGGAAGCGCAGCGCCGCGCACGCGAACCGCATGGCGCAGCGCCTCGCGCGCGCGATCGAGGGCATCCCCGGCGTGCGCCTCGCGCGCCCGGTCGAAGCGAACGGCGTGTTCGTGTTCCTCCCGCGCGCAGCGATCGCGCCGCTCCAGCAGCGCTCGTTCTTCTACGTCTGGGACGAGGAGACGTGCGAGTGCCGCTGGATGACCTCGTTCGACACGACCGAGGACGACGTCGACCGCTTCGCCGCGGCGGTGCGCGAGGTGTGCGTCCGCGCCGCGTCGCGCTGATCGTCCGCCGCGCCGGTCACGGCACGATGACGCAGCTCACCGCATTGCTGGCGAAGACGAAGTCGCCGTCCGCGCCGCGGACGAGGTACGCGTGGTGGAACGTGCGGCCGACGAAGAGCCCTCCGCTCCACGGCCGCGCCAGGCGGAACGTCGCTACGGCCTCGCCCGCGCCGTCCAGGAGCCCGCGCGCGGGCTCGAGCGGCGAGAGCCGCGGATGACGAGCGATCAACCGGAAGTAGCGGTCGGGCTGGAGCGGGACGTGGAGTCCGTCGACGCCGAAGCCGGGGTCCGTGCCGTGCAGGGATCCCAGCAGGACGAAGCGGCGTCCTGCGTTCGTCGCGCCTGCGCGCAACGCCAGCGTCTGGGAGCCGCCCGCGGCGATCGAGACCACCGAGACGTCGGCTTCGAGCGGAGCGTGCTGCGCGGGCGGCGGAGGCGGAGCGTCGTTGCCGGAGAGGACTCGCGCTCGACCCGTGTTCGCGCCGAGCGCGTTCGCACCGCTCGCGCCGACGACGAGGTCGGGGGCTCCGTTCCCGTCGGCGTCTCGACCACCGTCGACCGCGCCGCCGAGGCGCTCGCTCGACGTCGTGCCGAGCACGTCGCGCAGCACGGCACCCGTCGCGCCGGACACGAGGCGCGCGGCTCCGGCGAGCGTCGCGGTCGTGTTCGTCTCGGGCGCACCGATCCAGAGGTCCGCGCGACCGTCGAAGTCGACGTCGCCCGCGTTCGCGATGCGCAGCCCGAACGCGCGCCACGTCGCCGGCGCAGCGAGCTCGAAGACCGGAGCGAGCGCGCTCGCCGCCGTCGAGAGGACGCGCACGTAGCCCGGCCCCGTCGCGCTGGACTGGCGCGCGCCGACGGCGAGGTCCGGGGCGCCGTCCCCGTCGACGTCGCCGAGCGCGCAGAGAGCGCTCCCGAACGCGTCGCGATTCGTCGTGCCGTTCCAAGTGCGGAGGACCGCGGACGTCGCTCCGGAGTGGAGGCGCACCACGCCCGCCTGCGTCGTCGCGCTCGCGGCGAACGGTCCGCCGACGGCGAAGTCGGGTACCAGGTCGCCGTCGACGTCCGGGAGCGCGGCGATCGCGCTCCCGTACAACATCAGCGGCGCCGTGCCGTGCAGCGTCGCGCGCGTCGCGCCGCTGACGCTCGCGTAGACGCGCACCGAGCCCGCACTCCCGCCGCCGTCGTCGTCGTCGACCGCGCCGGCCGCGAACTCGTCGCGCCCGTCTTGGTCGAGATCGCCGAGGCTGGCGACGGTCCATCCGAGGTGGTCCCCGGCCGAGTCGCCGAACGCTTCGAAGAGCACGGCACCGTCGGCGCCCGAATGCACGCGCACGAGCCCGGCTCCCGCGCGGCCCGGCGCGTTCGCCAGCCACGCGCCGACGACGAGTTCGCGCTTGCCGTCGCCGTTCCAGTCCGACGTGCTCGCGAGTGCTGCGCCGCAGCGGCTGCCCGACGAGGGCCCCGTCGATTGCCAGACGAGCGCTCCGTTCGCCCCCGAGAGCACGCGCACCGCGCCGAAGCCGCTCGCGCCGAGCGGCGCGCCGACCGCGACCTCGCTCCGGCCGTCGCCGTCGAGGTCGCCGCAGAAGGCGACCGCGGCGCCGAACTGCTCGCCCGCGACGGCGCCGTCCACCGACCAGAGCTCCGACTGCGCCCGCGCCAGCCCGCCGAGCACGAACCCGCCCGCCCACGCGCCGACGACGGCGCGCGATCCTCTCCGCCTCATGATCTCCCCCTGTGCGCAGCGCGGTTCTCAGGCGCGCCGCGATCGCAGCCGAAAGGTCGCTGCGCTGCGGACGAGACGAAGATCGGCGGAGCGCGCGGCGGGAGTTGAGCGCCGGGAGCGATTCGAGCGGCAACGGGCCGTTCGCGGCCTCGACGAGGCGCGTGCGTCCCGCGCCGATTGCGCAGGAGGTGGGGAGAGCGGGATTCGAACCCGCACGGCCCGAAGGCCTTCGGATTTTAAGTCCGATGCGGCTGCCGGTTTCGCCATCTCCCCGCGCGCGAGCCCAGTGTGACCGTGCGCCGCGCGCGCGTCCACTCCGTCAGCGGGGGCCCGCGAGCGCGGCGTCGATCGCTCGCACCGCGGCCGCGTCGCTGCGCGCGGCGGCGCGCTCTCGGGCGCGACCCAGCGCCGCGAGCGCCTCCGCATCGTCGCGCAGCGCGCCGCCGGCGAACGTCGTCGCGGCGTCGACACGGCCGGCTTCGCACGCCGAGAGCAGCGCGGCGCGTCGCGCGCGCGCGTCGCCGGGGAGCAGCAGGGCCGCCTGCGCGTAGGCGTCGGCGGCGCGCTCGAACTCGCCGCGGTCGATCCGGAGTCGGCCGGCGAGGGCGTGCGCCTCGGGGATCGTCGGGTCGCGCGCGAGGAGCTCTTCGACCTCGGCGAGCGCTTCGTCCCCGCGGCCGAGACGCGCCTGCAGGCTCGCACGCTCGAGGTGCGGCGCTGGGAGGCGCGGCGCGAGCTGGATCGCGGCCGCGAGCGCGCGCAGCGCTTCGGCCGGCTCGCCCTTCTGTTCGAGGACTCGCGCCTGGGCGAGCAGTGCGCGCACGGTGCGTTGGACGTCGGCGCTCGCCTGCTCGAGCTCCGCGCTCGCCTCCGCATGGCGTCCGGCCTCCTCGAGCGCGTTCGCGAGCTGTCTCCGCACGACGTGGTCGCCCGGCTCGATCGCGAGCGCGCGTCGGAAGAGGACGACGCCGTCGTCCCAATGCGCGAGCTCGGCCCGCGTGCGGCTGCCGAGCGCGGCGAGGGCGAGCGCTGCGAGCGCGGCCGCGGGCGCGCGCAGCTTGGGCCGCGACGCGAGGAGCGCCTGGACCTCGAACGCGAGCACGATCGCGAGGCCCGTGAGGGGGAGGTAGGTGTACCGGTTCGCGATCGACTGATAGCCGACTTGCACGAGGCCGATCACCGGCACGAGCGTCCCGAAGAACCACGCGAGCCCGACGAAGCGCCAGGGCCGGTCCGAGCGACGGCGCCACGCCCAGACCGCGAGCGCGGCGAGGAAGAGCGCGCTCACGCCCACCTCGAGCGCGCTCGACGCGCGCGGCCCGTGCAGCACGGAGAGCTCCGACGGCCACACGGCGCGGACCGCGTAGCGCGCGTACGCGACGACCGCGTTCGCGGCGCGCACGCCGAGCCCCGCGCTCTCGACGGAGACGACCGCGCCGCCTGCGCGCTGCACCGCGAACGTCGTGATCGACGAGGCCAGCGCGAGGGCGAAGAACGGCGCGAGCTCGAGCACGCGCGCGCGCCAGGTGGGCGCCGGGTGCGCCGCGCCGCGGGCCGCGCGACGGAGCTCCGCGAACGGCCAGAGTTCGAGCACGAGCAGCAGGAACGGGAGCGTGACGAGCATCGGCTTCGCCGCGAGGCCGCACGCGAAGACGAGGAGCGCGAGCGCGCGGTCGCGGCGCCGCCCCGTCTCGACGGCGCGCGTCCAGGCGTGCAGGGCGAGCACGAACGCGGCGTGGGAGAGCGCGTCCTTGCGCTCCGCGACCCACGCGACCGACTCCACGTGCAGCGGGTGGAGCGCGAACACCGCGGCGACGAAGAGGCTCGGCCACCACGCGCGAGTCCAGCGGAAGAGGAGCGTCGCGAGCAGCGCCGTCGACAGGAGGTGCAGCGCGAGGTTGACGAGCTTCATCGCTCCCGCGTCGACGCCGAACAGCGCGACGTCGAGCTGCAGCGAGAGCCAGGTCAGGGGGTGCCAGTTCGCCTGCTCGCCCGTGGTGAACGCCCAGCGGAGGTTCGCGAAGGAGAGCCCGCTCGTGACGTGCGGGTTCGCGTACACGTACTCGGGGTCGTCGAGCGTCACGAACGCCTGGGCGCGGAGCCGCGCGTAGGCGAGGGCCGTCGCGAGGAGCAGGAGGACGAGCGCGACCGCTCGGCCGCGCGCCGTGGGCTCCGCGGGCCGGCGCCCGCCCGCCGCGGCCGCGCTCGAGGGCTCGCTCGTGCTCACGTCGACGCGTTCCAGCGGCGGCGTCCGCCGCTCATCCGCCGCCCATCTGCTTCACGAAGGCGTCGGCCTCGGCGATCGACGCCTCCATCTCGCGGACCAGCCCCGCGACGTCCGTCTCGATCGCGCCGAGGTTGCCCGAGAGCGACGCGATCGCCTGCGCGTTGAGGTTGTGCTTCAAGAAGAGCACGTGGTCGTGGAACGACACGAGCACCGGCTTCATCTTCGCCGCGGCCTTCTTCATCGCGGCGAGGAGCTGCGCGTAGCGTGCGCGCGTGTCGGCGAGCGTGCTCTCGCTCTGCGCCTTGAGCTTCGGGTCGTGCATCTCGCCGAGCTCCTTCTTCCACTCGGCGAAGAGGTCCTCGGCGACGGACTCGATCGAGTCGATGCGCTTCTCGACCTCGTCGACGCGCTCGGAGCAGTCCTCGTAGTGGCCGTTCAGCTTCGAGTAGAGCGCTTCGAGCTCGCCGCCGCGGAACCCGGTGACGGACTGGAACGCGGCGAGCGCGCTCTGGAACTCCTTCTTCGCGTCCTTCTGCGCGTCGCGGCCTTCCTCGACGCGGTCGACCAGGATCTCGCGCTTCTCGACGCCGAACTGCTCCATCACGCCGTAGTACGCGGTCTTGCAGCCGGTGAAGGTGAGGACGAACGCGCACGCGAGGAGCGGACCGAGCAGCCAGGGCTTCATGCGCGGGATGCTAGCGCGCGCCCGGGCGCTCCACGCGCGGGGATTTCGCGCGAGTTCGGAGGCTCGATCGGCCGATCCTGGGGCTCCCGCGCGGACCCGCCGGGACCGCGGCTTGACCGGGGTCCCTCGGCGGGTATCCTCTGCGGCCTCTTCGGCGGCATAGCCAAGTGGCTAAGGCGACGGATTGCAAATCCGTTATTCCCCGGTTCAAGTCCGGGTGCCGCCTCCAACCGCACCACGTTGCACAGCAACGCAAGGTGCGCGGAAGGCAAGGGGTTAGCGCGGGTTGCACGGGGTGCGGGGTGCTCGCGTTACTTCGCAAGGGAAAGCACCTCGACGTGCTGCGACTGGTGGGGGCTGTGGTGGGGGCTGGCCGCCGCCGCTCCGGGGATCGAGATGAGCGCGAGCGCAGCCTTCGTCTCGACGAGCCCGAGGCGCGTGTAGAACTTCAGGGTCGTCGAGTACCTGGAGTGCCGCAGGAGCTTCTGGGCGACCTGGGGTGCGACGCCTTGGCGCGCCAAGTTCGTGGCAAGGGTCGTCCGAAGCGCATGCAGGTCGGCGTACCCCTCCTCGATCACCTCGGGGATCTGGGCGCGCTGGTAGTCCTTGCGTCGCGTCTCGTTCGTCACATGCGTCGGGAACACGGGGGCCATCGGAAGTGCGGTTGACGGACGGAGCCGCTTCAGCTCCGCGTGGAGAGCCGGGTGCATCGGGATCTCGTCCGGTCGCTTCGCCTTCCCGTTGCTGACGTTGAGGACGCCGTGCTCCAGATCGACGCTCTCCCAGCGCAGCCGCTTGAGATCGGAGAGTCGGAACCCGGCGTAGTACGCGAGCGAGTACCAGAGGGTTCTCCCCTGGCGCGCTGCCACGTCGAACAGGCGCGCCAACTCCTCGTCGGTCAGCGGTCGGCGCACCCGCCTCCGATCAGCATCCTCGTACTTCTGCACGAGGCGCTTGAGGGGGTTCTCGGGGAGGCGGTTCGTGTCGACGCACCACTCCAGAAACGCGCGGACCGAGCCGCCACGATGGTTGATCGTCCGAGGGGCCTTCTTCTCCTCCTTCAGGATCTTGAGAGCGCGTTCCACGGCATCGAGCGTGAGATCGCTGAGCCGGGTGGCCTTGCAATGCCGGACGATCCACGCCATGTGAGCCGTTGCGTCGGCGATCGAGCGAGGGTTGTGGTCGTACTCCATGTGAACGATGTAGGCGTCGATGTGCTCGTGGAGCGGCTTCGCGCCAGCCTGCGCGAACTTGTCGAGCTTTGGGTCGATGACCCCGTCGCGCCGCAGCGCCAGACCGCGCTCGATCTCGCTGGCAATTCGATCGGCCGCACGCTTGTCCGTAGTGCGACTCGACTTCTCATGCAGGCGACCCTCGACGTCGTACCACCGGATGATCCAGGGGCCTTTTCCCCGCTTCTTGAACACGCTTGCCATTGATGCGACTTCCTGTTGCTTGGCCTGCCCCCGTCTCGCCATGCTCGACGGCACAGCCCGCTGGAGGGCGCGTGCGACTGTGCTCCCCTGCTCGGCTGACCACGTAGCGCCTCCCTCTGAGTTCTTGCGCTGCCCTTTCAACGGCCCGCCCTTCGGCGAGGCTGCAGCTGCGGTCGTCTCTGCACGAGCCCGAACGCCAACGCCACGATCGCCGAGCGGTGGCGTCGCCGAGACTTCAGCCCGCACCGCCGCCACGCCGTTTCTCGATGAACTTGCGGAGGTCCTCGACGTCGTACCGCACGGACTTCTCGATGCGGATGCACGGGAGCTTTCCGCCCTTCGTCAGCTCCCAGAGCTTGCGCGGGCAGATCGCCAGCATCGACGCCGCTTCCCGAGCGCGCACGAGACACGGGCTCGGCGCGCTGGCCTTCGCGCGGTCATTGGGGGCCATGTGCCACCTCCGATTCCGCTTCGCGTGTGCCGCGCTCCCGTAGCGCCGCACACACCTTCGCGTAGTCGTACCGCGTCACCTTTTCCGTGATGCGGATCGACGGGATCACCCGCTCCCGCGTCCAACGTCGAACCGTGGTCAGTCGCACGCGGAGCTTCGAGGCCAGCTCCTGGGCCGTGATGAGGTCGTCCATGTTCTTTGCGACTCCAAGCGCAGAAGAACGTGATCGCTCATCGAGCACGGGTGGAGGAAGCGGACGGTGTGGATGTCCACGCGGATGGGCGTTTGGACGGTCGTGGACGAACTCTAGGACGACCGCGTGTTCAACGGTCGAGCCCGCGTCACCCGCTCGCGACCTTGATCACGGCTCGAACGGCTTCCACTTCGCCGAGTCACGGAGGTATCGCGTCCAGGTGCCGAAGCTGAATGCGAGCTTCTTCCCCCCGTAGGCAGGACAGCCCGCGCTCGGGTCGTTCACCTTGAGGAACGCGGTCTTGGGGAACTTGTTCTTCTCGGCTCCGAACAGGTGGGGGAACTTCTGGTAGGCCCATTCGAGGCTGGCTCGCGCCTGCTGGTAGCGTGCTGGCATCGTCCCCTTCGCAGGCGTGCCGCTCTTGCCCTTGGAGGCTTCCGCCTCGCTCGCGCCGGTTTCCGCCGTTGCGGGGAGCTTGACGAGGTAGCCCGGATCGACCAGATCCCACGCGCTTCGCGCGAGCAGGAGCCAACGCGGATCAGATTCCAGGGCGTAGCGTCCTCGCAGGACGCGAAGTTCCGGCCCCGTCAGGAGGGGGAGTCTGGCGAGGGACGCCGGTCTGACGACCCAAGGCTTCTTCCTGGCGGGATCGTGGTCGACCCGATGGCCGTCCTTGGACAGAAGCCAGGACGCGAGGATGACCCGGTAGGCCGCCTTCGCCGTCATCGTCGTGCCGTCCGGGGCCTTGTCCAGAACGCCTCGGTAGTGGAGGACCACACCCTCGATGTCTCGGAAGTCCGGCGATGCACCGACCGTGATGCGGGAGACCCGCTTCATGCGTCGCAACGACTCAACCCAGGCGACCGCCTCGGCGAACAGGCGTGGCTGGTTGCGGACGAAGCGGCTCGCCGCCCTCCGCATAGCGTCGGGGTTCTCTGAGTTCATCCAGACTCCTACCGGGCGGCCCGGATGGGTCGGAGCGGAGTCTGGAATGCTCCGAGCCCACCCGAACCTGATGCCGGTAGCTACTCCGGCAGTCCCTGCTCAGAAGTCTACGGGGCCTGAAGGAGATCCGCGCGAGGGCACTGGAGCAGACGCGGCCGAACGGGCTCCTGATGGCGTGCAACTCGAAATCGCGGTCGGTAGCGTGTTCGCAACCCGAGCTGCGTGAAGGTGGCCTCCCCCTCCCCAGCCGAGACACATGGCTCGCAAGTCGATAACGCCCGCACCGGCAGTCCACGCCCCCGAGGAGTGGCTCGAACAGGTCCAGACCGACGAACTTGCGCGACTCCTCGAATGGATTCGCGCGGTCGACGCCAAGGTGCCGGTGCTCATGGCCATCTCCAGCGCGATCGTCGCTTCCGTCGCCGCCGTGGCACCCGTGCCTTCCAACTTGAACTGGAACTCGATCGCGTGGATTGCAGCCGGGGTCGCGCCGCAGGTCGTGAGCCTCGTCTACTGCGCGCTCGCCACGTTTCCGCAGACGAAGGGGCCTTCTGGCTCGCTCATCTTCTTCGGCGGAATCGCCAGCCGTAGTGCGGAACAGCATCGCCTCGACGTTGCACGCCTAACCCGCGACGCTCACCTCGCGGACCTCACGGCGCAGTGCCACCGCAACGCGCAGATCGCCGCGATCAAGTATCAGCGCGTCCGTCGCGCGACCGCATGGCTCTTCATCGGGCTCGCGCCGTGGGTGGTTGCCATCTACTTCCTGTACAGGCCCTGACCATGACCCTCGCCGACGACATCAAGAGCGAAGTCACGAACATTCTCCGCACTCGCTGGACTGAGCGCGACGGAAAGAAGGTGCCGGAGGACACCGAGATCGGCCTCGGCAACGACGGCGTGAACCTCGACGCAGTCGCCCTGTACGCGGACTTGGTCGACTCGTCAGGTCTCGTCGCCAAGGAGACCGCGACGTTCGCCGCCGAGGTGTACAAGTGCTACCTCGTGACTGCCTGCCGCGTGATTCGCGACAACGGCGGCACGATCACGGCCTTCGATGGCGATCGCGTGATGGCGGTCTACGTCGGCGACGGCAAGAACTCGGCGGCTGCGCGCACCGCGCTCAAGATCAACCATGCGATCAAGAAGATCGTCAACCCGGCGATCACGGCCCAGTACCCCAACAAGAACTACGCCATCGACCACGTCGTCGGAATCGACAGCGGCAAGCTCCTCGTAGCGAAGACGGGGATTCGGGGGTCGAACGACCTCGTGTGGGTTGGGTCGGCCGCGAACACCGCCGCAAAGCTCTGCACGATTCGAGAAGGCTACCCATCGTGGATCACAGCGCGCGTGTTCGACGCTTTGACTCAAGACGTGAAGACGACCAACGGGGTGTCAATGTGGGAGTCTCGCCCCTGGAAGGGGACAACCGTGTACCGTTCCTCTTGGACCTGGGCCGTGTAGGGCGTCATCTCGACCGTGAGTCGGCAAGAGCCTGTCGCAGACGGCTGAGATCACCGTCCCACTTCACGAACTGGTCCGCAGATCGGCGATGTGCATGGAAGTCGTTCGCTCGGCCGCCGGGCTCGCTACCGTTCACTCGTCCTCGGTGGCAAGATCCCCAACCGTCTGCATGAACTCGGGTGTCAAGCCGTTGGCCGTCCACGCATCGGTCGACTTCTGCGCCTGCTCGAACAGGGCTTCGGCCTCCCGGAATTCGGCGGAGCCGACGGATGACGGGCTCACGACGCCAGCGCGATCCTCCGAAAAGTCCACGTAGAACCCGCGCTGCTTCATCGTGTCCAGCCGCGCGTCGATCACCACGTCGTCCCACGTACGCTGGAGCTGGTCTACGTCGGCCTTGAGCCTCGCGCGATCGACCACCATCGCGTCGATCCGGTGCTTGAGTTCGCGCAAGAATCCCGACATGGCGCGCTTGCCCGCAGGCGTACCAACGTCTACCTCGGCCGGGGCGCGGAGCCCTGAGAACGCTTCGAGCATCAGCTCGCGCATGTAGGGAAGGTCCAGGTCGTGGGCGAACATCTGCTTCTGCGGGTGACGCGAGACAAGGACGTTCATGGAGGAAGGCGCAGTCTTGCTTCCCGGTTTCTCTTTCAACGCGCCGATCCCGAGCATGCGGGCGTACTTGGCCTTGCCCATTTCTTCGCACGCCAGGATCATCAGGGACGTTGCTCGGGGCCAGCGCCCACGTTCGGCGAGGAAGCGTGCATCGTCTGCGATAGCGCGGCCGTTCGCGGCAGCCGCGTCGGCGAACGCAAGGAGGACGGATGACTTCGGGAGCGTTTCTCGCGCCATTGCGTTTCCACACCGCTGGTAGCGTCAATCAGGAGGGCCGGTGGCAGGGAGCCACCGGCCCGAGAGAGCGGGCACCGCTGAGCTTCCCGGATGCGTCGCCGCTCGCGAAGCGACACACCTCCCAGCAGCGCCCGCAAGCAGTCTATCGCCGCTCGGGTCGATTCCCGACGCGCGAGCTGCTTGCGGACGCGGGCCGTGGACGACCGGCTGGGAGACGGAGGTGTTTTCCAGGCCGCTGCAGACCGGGAGCGGGAAGGTTCTTCCCACCCCGAGGGGTACCGGACGCCCTCGGCTGTTCCCAAGGGGGCGGTTGGGATCTGGATTCGCTCCGCCTGAGGCCCGCTGTCGAGCGATCGTGTGGGTGCATGGTTGCGATCGGCTACATCAGGGTCAGCACGGACGGTCAAGCCCAGGACGGCATCAGCTTGGACGCCCAGAAGGCCAAGCTCGAATCTTGGGCGAAACTCAACGACGAGCCCGAGCTGATCGTTTTCAAGGACGCAGGTGTCAGCGGGTCGTCGATGTCGCAGCGACCTGGGCTGAAGGACGCGCTCGACGCCGTCTGCAAGCGCAAGGGAACGTTGATCGTGTACAGCCTGTCGAGGCTCGCAAGGAGCACGCGCGACACGCTGACCATCAGCGAGCGGCTCGCGAAGGCCGGAGCCCAGCTCGTGAGTCTGAGCGAGCGGCTCGACACGTCGAGCGCCGCTGGGACGATGATCTTCCGGCTCTTGGCCGTTCTCGCCGAGTTTGAGCGCGACCAAGTGGCCGAGCGGACGAAGAGCGCGATGGCGCACATGCGCAAGACCGGACGCCGAATCAGCCGGTATCCCCCGTTCGGCTGGGACTTCGATCCCGCAGGAGAGGTGCTCGTAGTCAACCGTGCCGAGCAGCGGGTCCTGCAGCGCATTCGGAAGTTCAGGGACCAGGGGATGACCCTCCGGCAGATTGCCGCCGCGCTGAACGAACGCGACGTGCCCACGAAACAGGGCGGCGACGGAGGCTGGTCTCCCAAGGTGGTGCGCAGCCTCCTCCTCCGCCCGGCGAACGGATGACACGCTGTCACGCGGATGACAACGTGTCACATGGATGAGCCCCCCTCGGCCCGCCTCAGGGCCGCGATCGACGTTCCCGATCAGTCGCGAAGCGCCGCGTTCCACGCCCTCATGTCTGTGCCGAGACCGGCCAGCGCGAGCACGCGCTCGATCGGCACGGTGCGGAGCCCTTCGGCTTGGGCCTCCACGCACAGCTCGCGCAGCCCCTCCACGCCAAGACGGCTCGCGACGACGTAGCCGACCCAGTACGCGCGCTCGCGTTCGGCGGCCGTGAGCCCCGCCCACGTCTCGCGCGTGACGCGGAGCGCGACCTCGATCTCCTCGAAGCTCGCCCTCGGTGGAACGTGCGCGAGGTCGTAGAGCTTCGCCGCGCGCCCGACCGGATCGAGCTGGCAGGCGATCAGGTCGGCGAGGCCCTCCTCCAGTGCGAGCGGTAGCCGATCCCACGGCCCGTCGGCAAGCCAGTGGACGCATTCGTGCGCTACGAGGAACGCGCGCAGGTGCCGACCCGCCGAGCCGACGACGATGAACCGATCGACGAGGTGCCCCTCGCGGACGAACTCGTGCGTGAACGCCTTCGCGTTCGGATCGGCGGGCGTGTCGAGCACGACGACGCGCACGGGCTCGGCGCGCTCGGGTCGCAGGATCTCCCGGACGCGCGGCGCGAGATCGCGCACGAGACGACCGACTTCCTCGACATCCTCCGCAGCGAAGCCGCGAACCGTTCCGAACCCGGTGTCGCACGTCAGCGGCGCGCGATCGAACTCGGTCGACGCGCACGACGCGAGCGCGAGCAGGACGAGGGTGAGGACGGCGCGCATGGGGCGAAGGTGCGGGAGGCCCATCGGAGCGGCCTCCCGCGCGTAGCTTGCCGTTAGCTCACGGGAAGAACTGGACGAACGTCGAAACCTGCTGCGGTTGCGGGTCGCCCGTGTTCGCCAGCGTGAGCGTGCCGCCGTTCAGGTTGGTCGGCAGATCGAAGTCGGCGAGCGGGATGAACGCCTCGCACACGCCCCAACCGTTCGCGACCGAGAAGGAGTTCACGCCATGACCGGCCGCCAAGTCGGCGTAGGCGTACACGCCGTTCCAGTCGAGCTGGAAGTTCGTGAAGCGACCGAGGTCCGCCGCCACGATGCGCGCGCCGAGCTTCTCGCGCTGCACGCGGACGAAGCTCAGGACGTCCACGTTCGTGGGCACGGGCGTGCCCGGACCGGCGAACAGGATCGGGCTGACGAGGTTCCAGCCGTCCGTCTGCGCATCCCAGCCACTCACGGGCGCGAGCACGTTGCAGTCGAAGCTGACGTTCGCGAACCGATCGTTGCCGTCCTCGTCGACGACGAGCGGCGCGACGCGGAGCCTGTAGGTGCGAAGCTGCTGGGCAGCGACGCGCTGGTGCGCGCCAGTCTGCTGCGCGGCGAGCGAGCCGCACTCGTCGATCTCGGCCATGTGGCCGCCCGTGCTGCCGCTCGGCGGCGGAGGCGTGGCGGGCGTGCTCACGACGACCTCGGTCGCGCCAGCCGGAACGTCGACGCTGCCGCCGGACGCGACGCCGTGGCTCGTCGAGCCGACCGGATTGCCGTTGGCATCACGGAACGATACGTCCATCGCCTCGCCGGTCGCGTTCGTGATCCTGACCTTGCGGGTCGAGGAGTCGTGATGGAACTCGGCCGAGCCCTCCTGCCCGGCGATGTTGGCCCCGACCCGAAACGAGGTCGTTCCGGCGCAGGCGATTATGACGAGCGACGCGGTGAGCGCGGCGCAAAGACCCCCGGCGAGGCGGGTCGGAAACGTGGCTTTCATGGTGTCCCCCAAGGCTGTAGCTGTGCCGGGGTCAGCGCCTCAAGGGCTTGCCCCAGCTTGACTTGCGCCTCCCTGCGAGGCGCGCTGTGGTGTCGTGTTCGGCTCTCTGGGGACCGTGTGAAAGCCGTTCTAGGATCTTTGGCGAGCAGGGAAGGAGGGGAACTTCTTTCCCACCTATGGGATGGCCTCCCAGGCGGCCCCAGGGCCGCTGTGTGCGCACCGGGGAGGCCCAGAGGGAAGACGACTCCAGGAGCCCGCAGGGGGCCACGGGGGGGCCGTTCGATAGCTCAAGGGGAGAAGGCGGGACCAGCAGCAGCCCGCCACAGAGAACCGACGAACTTGGGCCGCTCTCTCCTGAGGTCGGGTCGTTTGCAGGTTCCCAGGGCGGGCGGCCTCCGAACGGGGCTACCCCTGACCATGCCGAGCGCGGTAGCGAAAGGGTGCGCGACCGAACGCATTGTGACGGTCGGGCGCTGCCAGTGCGCGTGTGTTGACGACTGCCACGTTGGGTGCGCTTGCTTGCGCCGGTTCTAGCTGCGCGTGAGACCAGCCTCACCGTCATCCGGGGTGAACACCATGATCCGTAGGCTGGTGACGATGACGAGCAACGTGACGCCGACATCCGCTGCGATCGCCAGCGCGAGGTTGCCCAGGCCGAGTACCGCCAAGGCCACGAACGCGACCTTGACCGTGATCGCCAGAGCCGTGTTCACGCGGATCGTCGTCAGCGTGCGACGGCCGAGGCGAATCAGGAAGGGGACGAGGATCAGCCTGTCGTTCATGAGCGCGACGGGGGCGGTCTCGATCGCGGTGTCGCTCCCAGCGGCACCCATCGCGATCCCCACGCTCGCGAGTGCCAGCGCCGGGGCGTCGTTCACGCCGTCCCCGACCATCGCCACGTTGTCGTTGTGGGCGGCCATCAGCTCTTGCAACCGCACCGCTTTGTCCTCGGGAAGCAGGTCGCCGTAGACCGTCTGAATGCCCACGGAGTTCGCGATGACGGCTGCGTTCTTCGTGTTGTCCCCCGTGAGCATCACGACTGCGATGCCAAGGTGGTTCAACTCCTTCACCGTCTGCGCGCTCTCGGACTTGATCGCGTCGGCAACGCCGAAGATCCCAGCGATGCCGGAGCCGAAGCTCACGACGACTGCCGTCTGACCCTGCTGCTGCAGGCGCTCGACCTGAGCCGCCGCTTCGTCGGTCAGAGGCATCAGCTCGCGGATGTAGCCGACCTTGCCGATCAAGACGTCCTTGTGGTCGCACACGAGGCATTGGGCAGTGAGCCCTTTGCCGATCATGCTTTTCACGCGGTCCACGCTGTGCGGACGGATGCCTTCGCGCCGTGCGAGATCCACGACAGCCTGCGCCAGAGGGTGCTCGCTGAACACTTCCGCACCGGCAGAACAGGCCAGCAGCTCCTCGCGCGTGGTCGTGCCCAGGGGAATGACGTCGCTGATCTCCGGTTCGCCCCGAGTGATGGTTCGCGTCTTGTCGAGGGCGACTGCCTCGATCCGGGCGAGCAGCTCCACGTATCGTCCACCCTTGACGATGACGCCTCGGCTGGAGGCGTTGCCGATGGCCGCGTAGATGGCAACAGGCGTGCTGATGACGAGCGCGCACGGGCAGGCGATGACGAGCAACGTGATGCCCTGGAGTAGCCACACGTCGAACGAGCCCTGGAGGAAGAGAACGGGCACCGTGACGACGAGCGTGGCGATGGCGAGCACGCTCGGCGTGTAGACGCGAGAAAACTTCTCGATGAACTTCTGCGCGTCGGCCTTCGACTGCTGTGCCTCGAACGTGATCTGCACGATCTTGCTGAGGGTCGTATCTCGATGCAGTTTCGAGGTCCGCACCTCGACGACGCCCTCCTTGTTGAGCGTACCGGCGAAGACCGACTCCCCGACGTGCCTGTCCTTCGGCAGGGGCTCGCCCGTGATCGCGGATTCATCGACCGAGGTCGTCCCCGCTGCGATCACACCGTCGAGGGGAATCGCCTCACCGGGCTTGACGACCAGAATCGTCCCGACCGGAATGGTCTCGATCGGTTGCTCGACGTCAGATCCCTTCACGCGGGCGACCGTCGGGTTCTTGCGAACGAGAGCGTCGAGCGCGCTCCTGCTTTGCCGGATTCCGATGTCCTCAAGCTGCTCGCCGAGCGTGTACAGGACGATGACGACGGCCGCCTCCGCGTACTGGCCGAGGTAGAAGGCCGCCACCGTGGCGACGAGCATCAGCAGGTTGATACTGCTGAAACGCAGACGAGTCAGCGCGTCGACCCCTTTGCGCAGCACGCGCCAGCCTACGCCGAGAATGAAGGCACTGAACGTGATCGCCGCCCACGGTGACGGGATGCTCCAGCCCGCCAGCGACAGCACCTCCAAGCAGACGACCGCGACGACCGCCGCCACAAGGGCGATGAACTTGCGATCCCGTAGCAGGCCGCCAACGGCCTCGTGGGTGCGTGGCGCGGGAACTGGGATCGTTGCTTGAGAAGTCGTCATGATCATGCCGGTCGGGTGACAGGACGGCGAAGTTCGACCGCGTGTTCAACTCGTCCATCGAGTCCGCGCGGCTCTCACGGCTCGCCGTGAGGCTCGTCGTGGTGGCGAAGAATGACGGTCGATCCCGCCGGAGGCTGTCCCTCGAATGTCGCGTCGAACGCCGAATGCGACGGCTTCGCACGAACACCGCTACGGAGCCGTTGGCGGTAGCTCGCCTGCCCGCTTGCCCACTCAGTGCCGTCGGGTGTCCGAACGAGCACGTCGACATGGCCCGGTACGTTCGTACGCATCCCTCTGGCCCGCACGCTTCCGTGTACGTGTAGGTCGCCATCGAGGTCGAGCAAGCGCGCGTTCAGGTCGAGGTCGGCGCAAGGCTCGACGACGACGCTGAGTCCACGCAAGGCGTCGAGACCCGCGCCGTGCGACACGCAACTCGGCGAGAGGATGGCCGCTGCGACGAGCAACGTGCCGATCATCGGAGGTAACAGGTGTTGGTTCATGAGCCGTTCCGTGGTTGAGAGCAGACTGCGCTCGGCGTGAACGCAGCCACGAAGCTAGAGGCCATCGAGTGCGACAGACCTCCGTCGCACTCATCGTCGACATGCGCGGGGAGGAGGCCCAGCGAGTGTCGGTCACTGACGTTTGTCGGTTGGCATGTCAGAACCGGATCGAGTACGACACGCCGAGGCTGTAGTGCTCGTCGAGATTCGCGATCACGAGCCCGAGTAGCTGCCCGCCGTCGAGGCCGTACTCCACGGTGTGGTGCAGGTTGTGACCGTCCCACAGGTTCGTGGTGCTGATCCGATCACCCCAACCGATTCGCAGTCCGCCGATGCCCACCAGCTCGTCGTCGAACGTTCCGAACGACGCGCCGACGTACGGTGCGATGGGCAGGCCGGTCCATCGTTCGAGGTCCTTCGAGAACGTGCCGTAGATCGCTCGCCCGTGCGGCGTGCCGATGCGGTCGGAACTCGTCCCGAAGATCAACGCGGGCCAGTTTCCTTCTTCGGAGACTGCGAGCCAGTTCGCGATGGGACCGATGTCGGATGCGAGTGGGTTGACCTCCACGCCCGCCGAAAACGTCGGCGTGAACTGGTACATCGCCGTCGTGCGAAACTCCGCACGATCCACGTCGATGCCGGGAATCCAGCGCACGCCAAGAACCCACGGACTTTCAATGCTGCCTTCGGCGGTCACACGGACCCCCGCACCCTCGCCGGGTCACACGGGTCACGATGGAACGCGCGAGACAGGTTCCTGAGCGGGCTGGGCGGCAAGTAGGAGCAGGAGAGGTGTGAGAATCATGGCGGTGGATCTGTGTATGAGGGCGAGGGGATGGTGCGCGGCGCGAATGCGTCGTGGGTGAGCTACTTCTTCGGTTCCGGCGTGCCGTGATCGTGTCCCTCGCCGTCCTTGTGGTCGTGCCCTGCTTCGAGCGGGCAGTTCTTGCACGCGCCGTGACCGACGACCCGCAGGCCAGTGCCTTCTCGCACCCACAGGTGCGCGTTGTCGCCTTCGGCTGTGACGAAATACTCGGGTGCGGACTTCATCGGCTCGGACGCGCCTTGCGTGGTGAAGAGCGCGGCCGTCGAGGCGAGCGCGAGCCCGCCGAGGATTGTGTGGGAAAGGGTCATCGAAGTTGTCCTGGGTTGATGGTGTCCATTGGTAGGGCGTCGCGCCTTGGAACCGGCTACACGCCGGAGGCCGATCGCCCATTCGTGTGATCGAGGCGACGGTCAACTCGCCGCGCTGGGTGCCGCGCCGTGAGGCGGCGCTCCTTCGTCCGGCTCCGCGCCTGCGTTGGAGGGTCCGGTGTTGCCGCGCGACGCGCTCGTTCCGCGAGTGGTCGCACGAGGGGTTGTGTCAGCGTCCGCGCCCTCGTCCGCTTCCCAAACTTCCGGCCTCGGGCCGGGGAGTCCGTCGGCGCGCGTTCCGGTGAAGATGCGGTACAGCGCGGGGAGCACGACGAGCGTGAGCAACGTGCTGGAGATCAGGCCGCCGATGACGACCGTCGCGAGCGGACGCTGCACCTCGGCTCCCGTCCCGGTAGCGAGCGCCATCGGCACGAATCCGAGCGAGGCCACGAGCGCGGTCATCAGGACCGGCCGCAAGCGCGTGATCGAGCCGTGGATGATCGCGGTTTCGACTGCCTCGCCCTTCTCGCGCAGTTGGTTGATGAAGATGATCATCACCAAGCCGTTGAGCACGGCGACGCCGGACAGGGCGATGAATCCGACGGCGGCCGAGATCGAGAACGGCATGCCGCGCAGCCACAACGCTACGACCCCGCCCGTGAGTCCGAGCGGGACGGCGGCGAACACGAGCAGCGAATACTTGAAGCTCTTGAAGGTCGCGAAGAGCAGCAAAAGGATCATCGCGAAGCACACCGGCACGACGATCGAGAGCCGTTGCTTAGCCGCCACCAAGTTCTCGAACTGGCCCCCCCAGACGAGCCACTGTCCAGCCGGTAGCGCGAGGGTTCCGATCTTCCCCTGCGCCTCGGTCACGAACGAACCCAGGTCGCGCCCACGAACGTTGCACTGCACGACGATGCGTCGTTTGCCGTTCTCGCGGCTGATCTGGTTGACGCCCTCGGCCACCTCGATGCGAGCGACCGTCCCCAGCGGCACGAACCCGCGCTCGATGGGGGCGCGGGACAGAGCAGCTCCGCCATCGTCCGCAAGTGACGGTAGGCCCGGCTCCTTGGATTCCTGCTCGCCATGCGGCAGGGGAATGGGGAGCCGGTCGAGGATGTCCACCTTGCCCCGCAGAGCGTCGGGGAGTCGCACCACGAGATCGAAGCGACGATCTCCCTCGAACACGAGACCCGCCTCGCGACCGCCCATCGCGACGGCGACCACGTCTTGCACGTCGGACAGATTCAGTCCGTAGCGTGCGAGCACCGCCCGATCGGGATCGACCGTCATGACCGGCAGGCCCTCGGTCTGTTCGACCTTGGCGTCGGCCACGCCAGCGATTCCCTGCAGCGTCGCGAGGACCTTCTCGGCAGTCTCTTGCATCGACGTGAAGTCGTCGCCGTACACCTTCACGGCCACGTCGCCGCGCACGCCGGAAATGAGTTCGTTAAACCGCATCTGGATCGGCTGAGTGAACTCGTAGTTGTTGCCCGGCACCGCCTGGACGGTCAGCTCGATCAGCTTGATCAGTTTGTCCTTGTGGCTTGGTTCCGCGACCGCACCCTCCGACTCCTCCTCGTGGCCGTGCGCGTCGAGTTCGTCGATGGCTTCGTGCGGTCGCGCGGCTTCCAGCTCGGCGATGCGACGATCGAGTTCGGCTTCGCTGCGCCATTGCTCGCGAGGCTTGAGGATGATGAACGTGTCCGAGACGTTGGGCGGCATCGGATCGGACGCCAGCTCGGCCGTGCCGGTCTTCGAGTACGTGAAGGCGACCTCGGGGAACTTGGCGACCGTGCGTTCCACGTCGTACTGCATTGCCTGGGACTGCGTGATGCCCGTCGACGGAATGCGCATCGCGTGCATCGCGATGTCCTTCTCGTCGAGCGTCGGCACGAACTCCTGGCCGAGGCTGCCGAACAACGCGACCGCGCCAGCGAACGCGGCGACGGCGGCAGCCGCGACCGCGTAGCGGATCTTGATCGCCGCGCGGACCACGGGCGAGTAGAGCGCCTTGGCCCACCGGACGAGGAACATGTCCTTCTCGGTGACGCGCCCTCGAACGCAGAGCGCGACCATCGCGGGTACGAACGTGAGCGAGAGAGCGAACGCCGCGATGAGCGCGAAGATCACCGTCAAGGCCATCGGGTGGAACATCTTCCCCTCGACGCCCGAGAGCGCGAGGATCGGGAAGTACACCGTGATGATGATCGCCTGCCCGAACGCGGAGGGTCTCGCCACTTCGCGAGCGGCCAACATGACCTCGTGGAGACGCTCTTGGAGCGTGAGCAGCCTCCCCTCGTGGTGTTGCTTGTCACCCAGGCGACGCAGGCTGTTCTCGACGATGATGACAGCGCCGTCGACGATCAGTCCGAAGTCGATCGCGCCGAGCGACATCAGGTTGCCGCTGACCCTGCCCTGAACCATGCCCGTCGCGGTCATGAGCATCGCGAGCGGGATCGCGGATGCGCAGATGAGGGCGGCGCGCCAGTTCCCAAGGAGCAGGAGGAGGACCGCGATCACGAGGATCGCGCCCTCGACGAGGTTCTTCTGCACCGTAGCGACCGTCGCGTCGACGAGCTTCGTGCGGTTCAGCACCGTCTTCGCCCGGATGCCCTCGGGAAGCGAGCGTTGAATGTCGCCCATCTTGGCGTCGACCGACGCGGCGACTGTGCGGCTGTTCGCGCCGATCAGCATGACGGCCGTCCCGACGACCACGTCCTCGCCGTTCTCGCTGGCCGATCCCGTGCGCAACTCGCGGCCGATGCCGACACCGTCCGGGCCGACGACGTCACGCACGTAGATCGGCACGCCGTTGCGAGTGCCGATCACGATGGTCTCGATTTCTTCGATCGACTCGATGCGGCCCGTGGCGCGGACGAGATAGGACTCGCCCTTGTGTTCCACGTACCCCGCGCCGGTGGAGACGTTGTTCTTCTCCAACGCCTCGACCACGTCCGCGAAGGTCAGTCCGTACGAGACGAGCTTCATCGGGTCCGGTTGGACGTGGTACTGCTTCACGTAACCGCCGATCGCGTCCACGCCCGCGACGTCCTTCACGCTCTTGAGCTGCGGCCGGATGATCCAGTCCTGCACCTCGCGCAAGTAGGCGGCCAGCTCCAAGTCCGTCGTGAGGCGCGAGCCTTCCGGCGTGAGGTAGGCACCGTCGGACTGCCACCCCGGTGCTCCGTCGTGAACCACAGCACCCTTCCCGCGCGGGTGCTCGTACTCGACGGTGTACATGTACACCTCGCCGAGTCCGGTCGCGATCGGCCCCATGATCGTCTCGACGCCCGGCGGCAAGCTCCCGCTCGCCTCGCGGAGCCGCTCGCCGACCTGCTGACGCGCGAAGTAGATGTCCACGCCGTCCTCGAAGACGGCCGTGACCTGCGCGAAGCCGTTGCGTGACAGCGAGCGCGTGGATTCGAGGCCGGGGATTCCCGCGAGTGCGTTCTCCATCGGGAAGGTGACTTGCTTCTCGACCTCGTAGGGCGAGAGCGACGGAGCGACCGCGTTGACCTGGACTTGGTTGTTGGTGATGTCCGGTACGGCGTCGATCGGCAGGCGCTGGAGCTGGAAGAGCCCGACGGCGGCGACGACCGCAGTGAGCACGACGACCAGCCAGCGGTTCTTGATCGAGAAGTGGAGCAGAGATTCGAGCATGGGGATGGTCTCCGTTGACTCTCAGTGCTCGTGCGCCGCAGCGCCCTTGCCCAGGTCGGCCTTGAGGATGAAGGTGCCTTCGCTGACGAATACTTCGCCTTCGACGAGGCCGGAGAACACGGGAACGAGCCCTCCGACGGCACGGCCGATCGTGACCGCGCGCTTCGCGTAGGTGTTGGGCTCGCTTTCGACCGGCACGAACAGCGCGGGTCCGCCCTCGACGGTCTGAATCGCGTCCTCGGGCACGGCGACCACCGGAGCGGGGGACGGTTCGCCGGGGTCCATCTCGACGATCTCGGCCTGCGCGAACATCCCAGGTCGCAACCCAAGCTCCGCCATCGGGACTTCGATGCGAACCTGAGCCGTGCGTGTCGTCGGATCGACGAACGGCGAGATGAACGCGACCGAACCCTCGAAGCGTTTGCTGCCAGCCTCGCCGAGCGCCCCGACTCCGATCCATGCCTTGGCTCCAGCGTGGATGCGCAGGAGCTTCGCTTCGGGAACGTCCGCCAGCACCCACAGCTTCGTGGCGTCCGCCAGGACCATCAGATACTCGCGATCGGGTCCGACCAACTCGCCGAGTGTCACCTCGCGTTGCACGACGATGCCGTCGATCGCCGCGCGTATCGCGTAGCGCGGAACGACCTCACCCGTGCTCGCGAGGGCTTCGATCGCTTCATGATTCATCCCGAGCAGGTGCAAGCGGTTCGCAGCGGCCGTGCGCGCCGACTCGGCGGCCTTGAGCGCCGCGATCGAAACCTTGTGCTCGGCCTCTCGACGCTGGACCTCCGTGAGCGAGATGCCCTGCGACTTCTCCAGGAGACCCTGGGCGCGTTCCCACGCCACCTTGGAGAGATCCACGGCCGGACCGGCGGTGTCGACCGCGACACGGCGTTGCAGGTAGTCGGCCTGAGCTTCGCCGAGTTCGGGGCTCTCGATCACGGCCAGTTCCTGTCCGACCTTCACCGGATCGCCGACGCGAACTTTGACCTCGGCGACTCGTCCCCGAAGCGGCGAGCCGACGTGCGCCATCGCCTCGGTGTTGAAGCCGACCCGCGCGGGGGCCGTGATCGTGGGCCGCAGCACCCAGAGCTGCGCGGCCTGCGTCTTGATCCCGTAGCGGGCGACCGCGTCGCTCGTGAGCGTCACCTCGTCGGCGTGCTCGGGCTGGCTCGATGTCCCGTGCGCGTGACCATCCTTCGCGGAATGACCGGCCTTCTCGGCTGCGTCGACACGCGGCACGGCATCGCGCGCGTCCTTGTTCTGCCCGTCGCAAGCAGCGAGGAGGGTGAGTGCCAGGATCGTCGCCGTTGCGCTGTTGCGCTTGCGAAGGCCCATGCTGGGTGCGGAGATGCGATCCGCGATCGTCGACAGGGGAGTGTTGGCGTGCTTCATGGCGGATCGGCTCACGGCGTGTTCGGTAGAGGGGGAACTCGATCGGCGGCGAGCTGCATCGAGGGAACGACTGCCGATCCCGCTTCGGCCAGTCGCTCGGCGACGCCTGGGCCGCCCACGGCGCGCTGGAGGCGGACGAGGGCGCGAGCGGCTTGCGCTTCGACCTCGATCGCCTGGGTTTGCGCGACGCGCAGGTCCTGCTCGGCGAGGAATAGCGGGGTCACGTCGGTCTGACCCGCGCGGTAGGCGTCCTCGGCGAGCTGCCTGCGTTGACGCTGCAGCGGGATCAGCTCGCGGTCGATCCGCGCGAGATTCGCGGTGCTCGCGGCCAAAGCCTGATACGCGACCCGAACCTCCTCGACCACGAGCCGCTTCGCGAGCGTCAACTCGTGCCGTGCTTCGAGCTGCTCGGCGGTGTTGACTGCTCTCCGTGCATCGCCCGAGTCGAAGAGGGGAAGCGGAGCCGAGATCGACGGCCCGATCTGCCAACCGCCATCGCTCTGCGCTTCGAGCCCGGCGGTTGCACCCTCCCACGGGAGGAGTCGGACCAGAGCAGCCTCGTCGCCCAGCGCCTTGAGTCTCCAGGCGAGAGCCTGGATCTCCGGGCGTGCGGTCAGCGCGGCGTCGGTCCAGTCACGCTCGGATCGGCGGCGAAGCTCCGGCGCTGTCCAGGGGTCGAGTTCCCAAGTCGCGGCGGAAGAGGGTTCACCGACTAGGCGCGCCAGCCGCAATCGACCCGTTCGGTCTTCGAGCCGCGCGCGGTCGATGGACACCTGCAGCTCCACGCGCTGCGCTTGCAGCGTGACGACATCGCTGCGCGTTCCTTCGCCCGCGTCGAGCCGAGCTTGAGACGTGGTGACAAGACGCTCGACCAGCCCGAGTCGCTCTTCGAGCAGCGGCAGGAGGGTGGCGGATGTTTGTGCGTCCACGTAGCGTTCTTGGACCTCGCTGATCACGTCCAACGCTGTGACGACCGCGTCGGCCGCGACGGCTCGGAGCCGGTTGTCGGCGGCACTGGCGCGAGTCGGCCGCTGCAGCGCCTGGACGAACTCCTGTACGAACGACGCCTCGATCTGCGGGCTGCCTTCACCCGCGCGAAAGACCACGCTCAGGACGGGGTTCGGGAGCAGGCGTTCTTGATCCGCATGCGCCAGCGCGACGTGGACGCGGGCGAGCGCGGCCTGGAGACCAGGGTCCGACGTGACCGCGCGTCGGACGGCTTCGCCGATCGAGAGCGCACCTCGGACGGCATCGGGCTCGTCCAGTGGGCCGCCGTCGGGGCCGACGACGCGAAACTCCAGCGGAGCCGGTAGCTGCGCGGCCTGCCCGATCGCCGTCTCGGGCGCGACTTCAGTGCGCGGGGGTGCCTGACAGGCTGCCAGCGCGAGCGAGACGATTAGGGCAGGGATTGCTGCCGCCGCAGCGGATCGCTGCGGGCGCGGATCAAGAGTTCGGGTCGGAACGCAAACAGGGAAACGAAGTCGCAAGGAAGCTCTCCACGTCGCTCGGGGCCTGACCAGGGCCTCGGCAAACGTGCCGAGGCGCAACACAATCCGCTTCGCGTGGCGATGCCACGCTCAGCCAGGAGGAGTGCGCGCCTCTAGACGAGGAGAACTACGGTGCGGATGTGCGCCCACGAGTCGGCGACTCGTGGGACGCACGGAGGCGGTCCGCGCCCGGCGGTGACCGTCGGCATCGCGTGCTGAACTCGAATCTCAGGCGGGGGGGCGATCCAAGGGCCGACGTGAACTTCGGCGGAACGCGACTGAGCGAGTTGATGCTCGGGCGAGTCCGGCACCGCGAGGTCGATGCAGGGGCAAGGGGCTCCCTCACTCGACGTAGCTGCGACCTGAACCCGCGAGTCGTTCTCCTCGTGCCCTTCACAGCCACCGCAACTCGTGTCCGTCGCCTTGACCTCGATGCTCACGCAGCCGTCGTCCTCGATGCAAACGACGAAACCCTGCGCCGGGGTCAACCCAGTCAGGAGCACGAGCGCGAGGCAGAGCCAAGCGGTGAGGCGGTGGGACAGGGACAAGGTCACGAGGGAGGGATCGTACGGACTTCGGCATACCGGGAGCAAGCACTTGAGCCACTGGCAGGCCAGCGGCCCCCGCCAGACCCATGATAGGGAACCCTACGCACGGGTCCGAAGGGAGTTTGCACGAGCGGATTGTGGACTGTCCCGGAATGACCGCCGAAGGCCCCAGTTGGTCGAATCTGGCGAGTGTCGCTGGCTTTCCAACGTGGCTGTCCGATGGTGTCGGGGCAGGAGTTGCATCCATGTGGTTGATACTGAGCCGGACCGGGTTCTTGAGCGTAGTCGTGCCCCGAAACCAAAAGACCGGGGAGGTCGAGCACGACCGCCTGATGGTCCGTGCCCGCAAGCGCGAACACCTCGAACTGCTCCGCAGTCAGCACGCGGTGCTCACGGGCATGCGCATCCTCCGGTCGCCGGATCACGCCGACTACCGATGGCGGGTGCTCGTGCCGCGTAGCGTGTTCGCGGAGGTCATGCGCGAGATCGTCGAGCGGCTGACCGTGACCAATGTGAAGTCCGACGCGCACGTTCACGAGGCCGAGACGGGCCGAGACTACGTGAGCGCGCTCCACGCTTGCCACGCGCTGTTCGCGAAGCTCCAGGCAGGGCCATCCACTGGGACGGACCCCGACGACGAGTGACAAGCTGTCACGAGTTCCACTGCCACAGCTCGACGGACGGACGCGGATCGGTTCACCGAACCAGCAGGAAGACCACGAGAGCGAGCACTCCGACGGCGGCGACGGCCAGTGCCACGTACGCTACGACGCGATACTGCCCACGCTGCCGTGCCTCGGCCTCGGCGACGTGCTCGCGCAGCACCGACATCATCCGCGCGTAGTCGGGGTCGTTTGCCGCGTGGACGGACGCGAGCGCGAGGAGCTGCCGCGCCTTCTTTGCCCACGCCTGTTCCTCGCCCGGCAGGAGCGTGCCGACGTTCGCCACGGCCACGGCGAGCATTTCGAGCACGGCCACCTTATCCTCGGGGACGGGGAAGCTCTCGATCACGCTCACACGCCTCGGCCCGGCCTGGATCTGCTGGAAGGCCGAGGCACCCGCAGATCGGCTGACCTCGTCCAGTCGAGCGAGCAGGTCGCTCGCGGTCCGCCGGTCCGCCGACTTCTTCCGCCGTAGGTCACCCCCGCAATACCGGCACGCCGTGTCGATCGCGCCTACGGAGCCGCCGCAGGAGGAGCACCGCTCGGAGGTCACGGTCGAGTCCGAGCCGTGCATGGGCGCTCGCGATCAGTGCCGTTCTTCGCCGATCGTCAGCCGAATGCCCGTTTGGCCGTTGGCAGTGAGTGTGGCCTGCAGGTGCGCGGGGGTCGAGCCGAAGGTGCGCGACTGGCCCTGGATCGCGTTCCCATTCGCCACGCTGGAGAGCCACTCGTTGAACGCATCCACCGTACAGTCCGTGCCGCTCGCGAGCTGGATGAGGCGGAGCGAGAGCCCAGCCGCGACGATCTGCTGGCTCCGGTCGTTCTGAGGCGTCGCGAAGACGGCGGCGATCCTGTCGAGCGTGCCGTCCGAACCCGCGTCGTAGAACCGAATCCAGCTCGCGCGATCCTCCGACTCCCAGCGGTACTCCAGCCCGATCGGGTCGCTCTGACGAGAAAGTCCCCGTTGTTCGAGCAGCGGGATACCCGCCTGGATGTCTTGGATCGATGCGACGATCGTCGACCGCGACGACTTGGTAGTCACGGTCGCCGGGGCCTTCGGGTCGACCTCCCCGCCCGTCGAGGGTGAGCGAGGCATGACCACGGCGGCAACGGTCAGCGCGATCACGAGGACGACAACGAGCGCGCCACACCCGAGTAGGCCACGGACGATCGTGTTGGCAGAGGAGGGTTGGGGGGTGGGCGAGCTGTTCATCGGTTTGGGTTCCGTTGGCTTGGACGGTGGTTTCCGTCCCTCCTTCGGATCTCCACCCCCGCAGCTTGACCCCTAATAGGGTTCACGATTCCTGGCTTCCCAGACTTCGGCCCGCCAAGCGCGCGGGAAATGAAGAGCAAGGAATCACGGTCGTCGGCTAATTCGCACCCGCGCTACGTCGCGTTCGTCAAGCTCCTCTGCCAAGCGCGGGCGGACGCCGGGATGACCCAGCGCGAGGCGGCCAAGGCCCTGGGGCGGCTCCAGTCCTATGTCGAGCGATGCGAGCAGGGAGGCCGCCGCGTAGACGCCGCCGAGCTGTTCGAGTTCGCCCGGATCTACGGGAAGCCGGTCGAGTTCTTCGATCCGGGCGCGGTGAAGGGAAAGACGCGCTGGCGCGCCGAGCGGGGCACGCCGCCCGTCAGGTCGAACCCCAGGTAGCTCGTCCGTTCAGCCCGTCACCCGCCGGACGGCCTGAGCTTCAGCCGCAGCTCGAACGGCCTCGGGTCGGCCGTCGCTCCCCAGGAGCTAAGCTCGGACATGAGCGACGCGCGATCCAGGTTCGCCGCTTCGAGGAGCTGCTCGATCGAAACGTCCGTCGGACCGAGTGCCACGCTCGACTCGCAGAGCTGGCGCAGCCGATCGAGGCCAATGCGATCGACGAGGAAGTAGCCGATCGCGCAGGCAGAGGACTTCACCGCGCCGTCGGCCCACTCCCACGTTCGCGAGGACATCGAGAACACCTCGTCCAGCGGTGAGTCCAGACCGGGCGCGGCGCGCACCTTGAGATCGAGCACGCGCTCGCCCCAGTAATCGGGTGCGGCGACACCGGCCACGAAGTCGCACAGGCCCTCCTCCGCGTAGTGGGGCAGCCGGTCCCAAGCACTTCGCCCGACATTCCAATGTGTGAGTTCGTGCGCGATCAGGAAGCGAGGAGCGGAACGCACACCAGGGCGTAGCTCGATCAGCCGCTCGACGACCACGCCCCGGCCGTCGCGACGGACTCGGATGCCAGCGGCGTGGTCGGCGTCGTCCGGGTAGACGTGGATGACGAATGGCTGAGGCTCGACGCCGAGCACGCGAGAGACCTCGACGGCCATCTCGTTCGCGATCGTGCTGACCTCGCGTGCCTCGTCGTCGGTGAACGCTCGCACGACGCCGTGGGGACCGCCGTGCTCGATCGGCGGAGGAGGCGTCACGCACGACGGAGCGAGCAGGGCGGCGAGGAGGGAGACCATGAACAGCAGGCGCGTGCCCGTCCTGTACCGTCGGGTCGCGACGTGCGGTCCGCACTTCTCCGGGAAGGCTGGACGCGGCAGCAGGTGCGCGGGAGGGCCATATCAGGCGAGCGCGTGACAAGCTGTCACGGGCGAGAATGGCCTTGTAGTGGCCGGAACAGCGGACGAAGCCCCACTGGTCATGCGGCACACCTCGTCATGCGCGCGGCACAAGCGCAGCCCGTGATCCTAGCTCCCCCCGTCGCGCTGGGCCGCAAGACACGCGCGTGACACGGCGGAGCGTTGACACGGCGACCGTTCCTAGTCGAACGAGAGGTCGCTCCCATGCTGGCTCTCGATCGCCGAACGGAATGCCCCGCATGCAGTGAACGTGCGCTCCGAGCAGCGTGCGTCAGAGCCGCCGAGCGCGTGGTTTCGCAGGTGACGGCGATACCGCTGTCGACCCGTGAGGTTGGGGGGAGCGCCGTAGCGGACCTGTTCGCGGAAGCCACGCGAAGCCGAGAAGCGGATCACGGTCGTCGTCACGCGCTCACGGCTACCGCGAGGGCGGGCCGTGCGAGCGACAGGCGCGAATAGCCCGAGACCGGGGAGCGTGACGGCCCGTCCTTTCGAGACTTCGTCCGCGAGCGCCTCCCAGAAGTAGCTGGCGAGCACGGCAACGTGCCTGGGGCTCAGGCCGGTCTGCGCGGCCGTGTGCTGGACGATTCGCCGCAGCGGGTCGGCGCTCTGGGCGTTGGGCATGAAGGGGATGTTCATCGGGGTCGGGGCGACCAAGGCGGACCGAGCGGTCGCGTAGTGTCCCTGGCGCGCATGATATCGGATTCGGCAGCATCTGAAAGCGCGACCGAGCCGCCCAGGACCCCAACGAACTGCGTCCGCAACTCACGCATGAACACACCCGACTCCGATCTGCTCCAGCCTCTCTCCGAGACACCCGAGCTTGAAGCCGAACTCGTTCGCGCCGCCGATCTGATCGCGCGACTGCGCAACTACGGCACGACGCAGCTCCGCGCCGTGATGGAGTCGCGACAGGGACAGATCACGGCCGACGAGGCCATCCCGCTGATCGTGGCGCTCGGCCAGCTTCGCTGGGGACTCGAACTCCTGTCGGGCATCGAGCGCCAGATACGTGATGGTTGGACGGGTCCGGCGAAGGTCACGATCCGTAGCCTGTTCGAGTGCATGCTCGCGGCGAAGTACGCGCTGAGTGATCCAGCTGAGCGCGCTCGTCGAGCCAGGGCGTGCCTGTTCGTCGAGCTGATGAAGTCGCGCGCGTTCCTGCTGAGCCGACTTCCCGGCACGGACGAGCGGAAGAGGATCGAGGCGCTCGCGGAGCGAGACCAGTTCGGCGGCGCGCTGCTCGCGACGCTGCCGGAGGACCGGGTGAGGGCGGACCTCAAGCGAGTGGAGCACGACATGGCCGCAAGCGGGATGGCCGAGGTGGCGGCGGAGGCCGATCGGCTCAAGAAGCTCAAGAACAACAACCCGGACGCCTTCGAGTTCTTCGACGGACCACGCAGCCTCCAACAGCTGGCGGACCGAACCGGCTACCCGCTGAGCTACGAGGTCCTCTACCGGCTGTGGTCGCAATCTGCGCACGCCACGGTCGTCGTCCGGCCAGCCGTCAGAGTGAGCGGGGGGCAGATCGAGATGTTGGGTCTCCGACATCCGTCGGATCTCGATGAGGTGAAGGTCACGGCCTTCACGTTCGGCGCAGAGCTATTCCGTTCCGTCGCGGTGGTGCTGCCCGGCGACTTCGGGGCCGAGTTCGCGAACTGGTACGTCAGTCAGCGAGCGGACCTGCTCCGGCGCGTGAGCATCGTGGACTCGAAGGACGGGTGAGCCGCTGTCGCGTGACAGCTTGTCACGAGCAACCGAGGGTGGAGCGGTCGCCGGGTGGCCTGCCCACGAGCCGCTGCTCGCACTGGACGGGGTAGCACGACTCATCCGACCTTCGACCGTACTCTCAGGCGGTCCTTGAGCGAGAGCTTCTTCGTGGCTGCTCCCTCGACATGCTTCGCCTGAACAGCCTTACCGACGCGAGCGGTTGCCCGGTCGCCGATGAGCCGAGGCGAGTTCGTCCGGCGAGGTTCGAGGATGTCGGGGACATGTCGGGCGATCGACTCCCGCACGTAGCCGTCGAACGGCAGGTCCGGCTGGGTGATCTTCCAGGGCATCGGCTGGTGGTCGTTCTTCTTCGGTTTCTTCATCGCGGGTCTCTCGGACTGGTGGTTGAGCAAGCGGGCTAGTGTTTCGGCTCTCCACGCTGCCTTCGCTGCGCGAGCTGCCATCAGGACGGGGGAGCGGTCGACGAGGTCTCGGGGGAGGGGCGTGTCTCTTTCCTTGCCACTATGGGAGTTGTTGTGCTGCGGACCTGCTTCGGCAGCGGCCACACGCTCGTTCCACTTCGCCTTCAACGCCTTCTCGCTGCCGAGTCCGCGCAGGCTGCCGGAGATGGACCGGAGGCGAATGTCGAACAGGTTCTCGAACCGCTCGATGCGATCGTGGACGTTCGCGGTCGGAGCCTCCGCCGCGTAGCCCGAGATTCTCGACGCCTGAAAGTCGGGGGTCATCATCAGCCGCGTGAGCGTGCGGTGGTCGAGCTTCGTCGTGCGGAAGAACGGCTCAACGTGCCACGTCTCCCCATCGAGCAGGGAACCCCTCGCTTCGTCTGCGCGCAGTTGCTCGTCGAGTATGGCCTTGAACCACTTGGAGGTCGGCCCGTCGTCATCGGGCATCACGACCAAGATCATGTGCTCGTGGGCGTACCATCCTCCGCCGACGCCGCGTTCCGCGTGGGTCTGCCGGATGCTCGCCATGACGAACCGCATCGTTCGGCGTTTCAGGATTCGGGAGATCCGCCGCTTCAGCGCGCGCACCTGATGCCGGAGGTCGCGGCTCTCGGCGCATTTCACCGTCACGAACAGGAACCGCCAGTCGGGATGCTGCTCGGCCAAGATGGCGACCCGTGCGCCGTCGAGTTGAGACAGCCTTCGGGAACGATTCTCAGAGCACCAAGGACACAGCAGCGGCGCTGCGCAGGTACGTAGAGCGAAGTCGGGGCCGCGCGGTCCCGTGAAGACGAACAGCTCGCCGCAGTTGCGGTGCCGCGGTGCGACCGTCGTGAACCGCTCGCGGGCCTTGCCCCGGTGCCGTGGAGCCACGACTGCGTGCAAGACGTTGGCGATCGTTCCGCGTTCGTCCAGCCACGTAGACTGGGCGTCCGTTTCGTCGATCTCGTCTTCGACGCAGGCGAGCGCGCCGGGAGCTTTTAGGTAGACGCCCGGCGGCGGTGAGGGTCGACTGGACATGCTGGCGCTCCTGGTTGCTCAGGGGACTGGCCGTTCGCTCCCGTGCCGAGAGCGCGCGAGGCACACGCAGGACCGTGGCGGCTGCAATCCGCTTCGGTCCTGCTCGTTGCCCGTGACAAGTTGTCATGGGAATGGGAATGTCCGACGACGTGCCTCACGAGTCGGACCTCGGGCTGCCACATCGCCGGGTCCGCGCCCTGAACAGGGGCGTCGCTGCGATGGCGCAGGAACGCACGGGGGCGCTCGCGTGCGGGCGAATCACACGTCCTGCATGCGATTCGACCCGTTCGCGGGACGGGCCTCGATCGCTCCGTAGCGCCGCACAGAAGCCTGCGCGCGAATCCCACCTCGAACGAGACGCCACTGCCCGACGCGCTCGGAGATGGTGGGGGTTGTGGTGGGGGCCGCAAACTCGGTAACGTAAGTCGAGGTAGGTGCGCGGCTTGTTCACGGGCAGCACGGATTGCAAATCCGTTATTCCCCGGTTCAAGTCCGGGTGCCGCCTCCAACGTCGAGCGCGTCGAGGCGCTCCGTGCTCGAGGCCCGCCCCGCCGTTCGGTCGCGCCCTTCGCCGCCCCGATTCGCGGCGATCGACGGCGCTTCTCGGCCCTCCGCGCCTTGACACCGGGCCTGGATCGGGGAGCCTTGGGAGATCCCGTTCCGTTCGCTCGCGCTCTGGACCTCTCCTCATGCACCGATCCGTCCGTCCCCTCGCTCGCGCCGCGGCGCTCCTCGTCCTCGGCGCCCCGGCCCTCGCCCAGTGGAACCCCGCGGGCGGGCAGTGGGGGAAGGTCGACCCCGCGGACCTGCGCGTCATGACGTGGAACGTCCAGGACGCGCTCTGCTCGACGAACGGGAAGGCGGAGGGGCAGAACAACTGGTGCGCGTGCGCGCGCATCGTCGCGGCGCTCAAGCCCGACGTGCTCGTGATGCTGGAGACCGCGGACAACAGCGGCAACGGCACCGGGAGCGGCGTCGACAGCGTCGCGACGATGAACTCGGTGATCAACCTGTTCCTCCACGGCGGCACGGACACCTTCAACGGCAACGTCGCGGTCGGCGCCTGGGTGCAGAAGTACGCGCCGAGCTTCGACCTGCCGTACGTCTACGTGTCGAGCGACAGCGACGGGTTCAATCGCAACCTGATCCTCTCGCGCTATCCGTTCGCGGACCTGAACGGCGACGGCAAGTCGACGCAGGCCGACATCCCGACGGTGACCGCGAGCCAGTGGTCGACGGGCGGCGACGGCGGCATCCGCGGCTTCGCGTTCGCGGAGATCGACCTGCCGAACGCGACGTACCTCGGCAACTTCGTGCAGGGCTTCGCGCACCTGAAGGCCGGGGGAGCGACGAGCGACCACGATCAGCGCGTGACGGCGGCGCAGAACGTCTCCTACGTCGTGCGCTACTGGTTCAACGGCAACGGCGGCGCGACGCCCGACCCGCTCGGGAAGATCGCGGACAGCCCGGTCGCGACGAGCGTGCTCCCCGCGACGACGCCGGTCGTGCTCGCGGGCGACTGGAACGAGGACGAACTCGCGAACGGCGCGACGCGCGGGCCGGCGGACTGGCTCGTCGCGGCGCAGACCGTCGGCGGCGCGACCGACGGCACCGACCGCGACGGCACGGACATGACGCTCGACACGGCGACGCACTTCTCGACGGGCAGCGACGCGTCGCACAACTCGGGCTCGAAGCTCGACTACGTCGCGTGGCAGGACTCGATCGCGACGCTGCGCCTCCAGACGATCTTCATCAGCGGCTCGAACTCCGCCGCGGCGCAGCCGCCGGAGCTCGCGGGCTTCACGGGCGGAGCCTCGAGCTGCACGTCGACCGCGTCGGACCACCGGCCGGTGCTGGTCGACCTGCGTCTCCCCGTCGTCGACTGCAACGGGAACGGCGTCGCGGACACGACGGACATCGCGCTCGGCACGAGCGTCGACGCCAACGGGAACCAGGTCCCCGATTCGTGCGAGGCGATCGGGAGCTCGTTCTGCTACGGGAACGGGACGGAGGGCGCCGTGCTGCTCTGCCCGTGCTTGAACCTCGGCCTCACGGGGCACGGCTGCGCGAACTCGGTCAACTCGCAAGGTGCCCTGCTCGGCGCGACGGGCGCCACGAACCCCGACACGGTCGTGCTCCACGCATCGGGCATGCCGGCGGCCGTGAGCTCGATCTTCCTGAAGGGCGATCTGCGGAGCACGTCGGGCGCGTACTTCGGCGACGGCGTGCGCTGCGTCGACGGGAACCTGATCCGGCTCGGAACCGTGGCGAACGTCGCGGGCGCGTCGCAGTACCCGAACGTCGGCCAGCAACTCGTCTCCGTGCGCGGCGCGACGCCGCCGGGGAGCGGGCTCGTCGGCTACTACCAGACGTACTACCGGAACTCCTCGTCGACGTTCTGTCCGCCGGAGACGTTCAACGTCTCGAACGCGCTCCAGATCACGTGGTGAGCGCATGAGCGACGCGCGCGCGGACGGAGCGGCGGCGCGACACCTCGCGACCGCGGGAGCGCTCGCGCTCGCGGGGCTCCTCCCGATCGTCGCGACGCGGGAGCCCGTCGCGCTCGTCGCGTGGTTCGCGCTCGTCGCGCCGGGCGCGGGCGTGCTCGCGAGCTCGCTTCCCGCCTGGCCGTGGGCGCCGATGGTGCCGGCGGCGTGGATGGCCGCGCTCGCGCTCGCGACGATCGACGCGGAGCGCGTGCTTCCGACCCCCGCGTTCGCCGCGGCGCTGTGGACCGGGCTCTTCTTCGCGGGACACGGGCTCGGCCGCGTCGTGCGCGACTCCGGCGCGCGCGTCGCCGCGCTCACGACGTTGCTCTCGTTCGCGCTCGCGGCACTCCCGGTCGGTCTCGGGCTCGTCGACGCGCCGTTTCCCTCCGCGTGGACCGCGCGATTCCTGCTCTTTTCGCCGGTGCGCTGGGCGCTCGAGTGCGCGGGCGTCGACTGGCTCCACCACGCCGCGTTCTACGAGCGCGCACGCACGTTCGACCTCGGTCCGGAGCTCCTCGCGCGTCCGCGTCCCGCCCTTGCGGGAGCCCTCGCGCTTGTGGTTGGATGTCTCGTCGCCTGGGCCGGGAGCCGTGTCTCCCGCGCCGCGAACCCCGCTCCCGCGCGCTGAACCCGACATGGCCCTGCACAAGTACTTCTGCACGTTCCCCCAGGAGCTGATCTCCGAGCCGATCATCAGCCACACGCTCGGGGACAAGTTCGGCGTCGTGCCGAACATCCGCGCCGCGAGCATCACGGACACGATGGCGCTCGTCGCCGTCGAGATCGAAGGGGACGAGAGCTCGATCCAATCCGCCGTCGGCTACCTGAAGCAGCGCGGCGTCCGGGTCGAGGAGATCACGGACGGTTGAGCGTCGCGGAGCGGTCGATGCGCGCTCGCTCCACGAAGCTCGGCCTCGCGTTGGTGCTCGCCGCCGGCGCGGTCCTCGCCGCCTGCCGCAGCGATTCGCGCATCGCCGTGCAGGCGCACTGGCCGACGCCGCGCGCGGGCGCGGTCGCGACGGAGCATCCCGAGGCGACGAAGGCCGCGCTCGACGTGCTCGACCGCGGCGGCAACGCGGCCGACGCGGCGGTCGCGGCGGCGCTCGTGCTCGCCGTCGTGCTCCCGCAGGCGGGCAACCTCGGCGGCGGCGGTTTCGCGCTGTGGGTGCCGCACGCGGGCGAGGCGGACGCGCTCGACTTCCGCGAGGTCGCGCCGCGCGCAGTGCGGCCGGAGCTCTACCTCGGTCCCGATGGGAAGCGCGTCGACGCGCGCTCGCTGCGCGGACCGTACGCCGTGGCGGTGCCCGGATCGCCGCGCGGGTTGTGGGAGCTCCACCGCCGCCACGGCTCGGGGCGGCTGCGTTTCGCCGAACTCGCGCGGCGCGCGATCGAGCTCGCGCAGCAGGGCTTCGAGGTCGACGCGTTCCTCGCGCGCGATCTCGCGGAGCCCGGCGTGCAGGAGCGTTTCAGCCCGTCCGCGCGCGCCGTGTTCTTCCCCGGCGGCGTTCCGCTGCGCGCGGGCTTCGTGCTGCGTCAACCGGCGCTCGCGGAAGCGCTCGGCCTGCTCGCGAACGAAGGACCGGAGCCGTTCTACTCCGGTCGCATCGCGGACGCGATCGTGCAGGAACTCGACGCGGCGCCCGTGCCGGGATTCGACGGGACCGGGCGCGGCTGGATGACGCCGGCGGACCTCGTCGCGTACGAAGTGCGCTCCGAGAAGCCGCTGCGCGGGTGGTTCCGCGGTCTCGAGATCGTGACGATGCCGCCGCCGTCGTCGGGCGGGATCGTGCTCCTTCAGGCGCTCGGGATCCTCGAGGGCCTGCCGCTCGACGCGGAGCGCGACCGCGCGCTCGCGGAGCAGGCGCTCGCGCGCGGGAGCGGCGCGCAGTCGAGCGCGGTCGAGAAGGGTTTCGACGAGCGCATGGCGCACTGGTGGATCGAGAGCCTGCGCTGCGCGTTCGCCGACCGCGCGAAGCACCTCGGCGATCCGCGCTTCCACGAGGTGCCCGTGAAGGAGCTCCTGTCCTCCGACTGGATCTCCGCGCGCCGCGTGTCGATCGGCGAGACCGCGCACCCGGACGTGCAGGCCTTGCCGCTTCGCGAGGGCCAGAACACGACGCACCTCTCCGTGCTCGACCGCGCGGGCAACGCCGTCAGTTTGACGACGACGTTGAACGAGACGTTCGGGAGCGGGCTCTACGTGCGCGCGTACGGGTTCCTCCTGAACGACGAGATGGACGACTTCGCGCTGCAGGAAGGGAGCCCGAACCTCTTCGGCCTCGTCGGCGGCGCGGCGAACGCGCCCGCGCCGGGCAAGCGCCCGCTCTCCTCGATGACGCCGACCGTGCTGCGCGACGGCGGGCACGCGAACGTGATGGTGCTCGGCAGCCCGGGCGGGCCGCGCATCATCTCGTCCGTCTTCGAGGTCATCCTGCGCACGACGCTGCTCGGAGAATCGCTCGAGGACGCCGTCGCGCGTCCGCGCCTGCACCAGCAATGGGCGCCGCCGGAGACCGCGTTCGAGACGGGCTTCGATCCGACGATCGTCGACGCGCTCGAGAAACGGCGTGGACACCCGGTGAAGCGCGACGTGAAGCGCTTCGGCGCCGTGCAGGCGATCCAACTCGACGCGCTCGGCGGCACGCCGCGCGCCGTCAGCGATCCGCGGCGCGGCGGGAGCGGCGCGGTGCAGGGCGCGAAGCCGAAGCACGCCGAGGCCGACGCGCGCGAGGCCCGCGCTCCGCGCAACGAGTGACGCGGCGGCCGCGGCGCGTCGTGCGGACGGCGAGCCGGTTCCCGCGCGTTCGTCCCGCGGGAGCGCGGGCTCACGGCCCCCGTCGCGACGAGCGCGGAAGGCGTCCGCACGCTACGCTCGCGCCGTGAAGCGCCGCACCGAGAGCCCTGAGCCCGCCCGCCCCGCGCCCCGTCCGCCTGCGTCCCTCCCCGGGCGTTTCGAACTCGTCGCGCCGTTCGCGCCGATGGGGGATCAGCCGCGCGCGATCGAGTCGCTCGTGCGCGGCCTCGCCGAGGGCGCCCCGCACCAGTGCCTGCTCGGCATCACGGGCTCGGGCAAGACGTTCACGATGGCCGCGGTGATCGAGCAGGCGAACCGTCCGGCGCTCGTGCTCTCGCCGAACAAGACGCTCGCGGCGCAGCTCTATGCCGAGTTCAAGGAGCTCTTCCCGCGCAACGCCGTCGAGTACTTCGTCAGCTACTACGACTACTACCAGCCCGAGGCGTACGTGCCGTCGAGCGACACGTACATCGAGAAGGACGCGAGCCGCAACGAGAACATCGAGCGCCTGCGCAACTCGGCGACGCGCTCGCTGCTCGAGCGCCGCGACGTCGTCATCGTCGCGTCCGTGTCGTGCATCTACGGCCTCGGCAGCCCCGACAACTACGCGTCGATGGCGCTGCCGCTCGCCCGCGGGCAGTCGATCGTGCGCGAGGACCTCTTGCGCAACCTCACGCGCCTCCAGTACGCGCGCAACAACCTCGACTTCAAGCGCGGCACGTTCCGCGCGCGCGGCGACGTGATCGAGATCTTCCCCGCGTACGAGGACGAGGTCGTGATCCGCGTCGAGATGTTCGGCGACGAGATCGAGAACCTGCTGCAGGTGAACCCGCTGAAGGGCGAGGTGCTGGCGGAGCTCGCGCAGATCACGATCTACCCGGCGACGCACTACGTGACGCCGCAGGATCGACTGATCCAGGCGATCGGCGGCATCGAGCTCGAGCTGCGCGAACGGCTCGACGTGCTCCGTTCGCAGAACAAGCTGCTCGAAGCCCAGCGGCTCGAGCAGCGCACGCGCCACGACCTCGAGATGCTGCGCACGATGGGCGTGTGCAACGGGATCGAGAACTACTCGCGCTACATGGACGGCCGCGGTCCGGGCGAGGCGCCGTCGACGTTGCTCAACTACTTCCCGGAAGATTGGGTCGTGTTCGTCGACGAGAGCCACGTCTCGCTCCCGCAGGTCGGCGGCATGTACAAGGGCGACCGTTCGCGCAAGGAGACGCTCGTCGAGCACGGGTTCCGCCTCCCGAGCGCCCTCGACAACCGTCCGTTGCGCTTCGAGGAGTGGGAAAAGCTCGTGAAGCAGGTCGTGCACGTCTCGGCGACGCCCGCCGAGTACGAGCGCAAGCACTCCGTCGGCCACGTGGCCGAGCAGATCGTGCGCCCCACGGGCCTGCTCGACCCAGCGATCGAGGTGCGTCCGGCGCGCACGCAGGTCGACGACCTGCTCGCGGAGATCCGCAAGACCGTCGCGGCGGGCTGGCGCGTGCTCGTGACGGTGCTGACGAAACGCATGGCGGAGGAGCTCACGACGTACTACGCCGAGCTCGGCGTGAAGGTGAAGTACCTGCACTCGGAGATCGACGCGCTCGAGCGCACGGCGATCCTGCGTGACCTGCGCCTCGGCGAGTTCGACGTGCTCATCGGCATCAACCTCCTGCGCGAAGGCCTCGACCTGCCCGAGGTCGCGCTCGTCGGCATCCTCGACGCGGACAAGGAGGGCTTCCTGCGCGCCGAGACGTCCTTGATCCAGACGTGCGGCCGCGCGGCGCGCAACGTCGAGGGCCGCGTGATCCTGTACGCGGACAAGGAGACGGACTCGATGCGGAAGGCGATGGGGGAGATGACGCGTCGCCGCGCGAAGCAGGAGGAGTACAACCGGGAGCACGGGATCGTGCCGAAGACGATCTTGAAGCCGGTGCGCGACAGCTTGGAAGCGCTCTACGAGATGGACTACGTCGAGCTCGCGCCCGCCGCGGAAAGCGGCGGCAAGCGAAAGGGCAAGAAGCCCTCCGACTCCGATCCCGCGCTCGGTTGGGACGCCGATCGGCTGCGCGGCGAACTCGCGAAGCTACGCGACGAGATGCTGCACGCCGCGGAGGAACTGCGTTTCGAGGACGCCGCGAAGCTGCGCGACCGCGTGAAGCAGCTGGAGCAGCTCGAACTGTCGAGGTGAGGGCCGCGTGAACGCCCTCCCCTGGTCCGCCGACGTCGACCTGGCGCAGATCCCCGAGCGCCCGGGCGTCTACGTCTTCCGCGACGGCGAGGGGCGCGTGCTCTACGTCGGCAAGGCCGCGTCGCTGCGCGATCGCGTGCGGAGCTACCGCCGCGCGGGCGGCGACGGGCGCTTGATGATCCGCTTCCTCGACCAGGAGGCGAAGACCGTCGAGGTGCTCGTCACGCGCACCGAGCCGGAGCCGCTCCGCTTCTCGGACCTCGGCGACGTCGCGCTGGTTCGCTTCCCGCCGATCGAACTCGCGATCTTCCTCCGACGTCGACCCTCGCAGCGGAAGGACGCGTGACGTGGACTACCGCATCCGCCGCAGCAAGGCCGAACTCGACTCCACCGGGTTCATCGAGCTCGGTCCCGGCCGCTACAGCGGCGCGCATTGGCAACCGGGCTTCGTGTTCGTCTGGAGCGACGCCTTCGGGATGGCCGAGGGCATCCTCGCGCGGCACGTCGACGGCTACGACCACCTGGACACGAACGACGTGCACCGCGACGTCATGCTCCGCGTGACGGCCGAGTGGCGCTCCGTCGCGCTCCGTCTCCCGACGCTCTCGACCGCCGAGGCGGCCGCCGCGTTACATCTCGAACGATCCTTCGCGGAGCCCGTCGACGCCGAACTCGATGCGCACCGCGCCGAGATCACGCGGATGCTCCTCGAGCTTTCGGAGGCTTGCGAGGGTTTCTGCGCGCAGTCGGACTGGGTGTGCGTCCTGGGCGTCTGATCCGCCGCCTGCGCCGCGTGGCGTCGCACGCGTGGATCGGACAGGATGTCCGCCCGTGAACGCCCTCCCCTGGTCCGCCGACGTCGACCTGGCGCAGATCCCCGAGCGCCCGGGCGTCTACGTCTTCCGCGACGGCGAGGGGCGCGTGCTCTACGTCGGCAAGGCCGCGTCGCTGCGCGATCGCGTGCGGAGCTACCGCCGCGCGGGCGGCGACGGGCGCTTGATGATCCGCTTCCTCGACCAGGAGGCGAAGACGGTCGAGGTGCTCGTCACGCGCACCGAGCAGGAAGCGCTCCTGCTCGAGGACTCGTGGATCAAGACGCACAAGCCGCCGCACAACGTCCGCCTCAAGGACGACAAGTCGTTCCTCATGCTCGAACTGCGGCACGGCGAGCGTTTCCCGCGGCTCCACTTCGTCCGCGCGCACAAACGCAGCACGCAGTCGACGCGCGCCGTGCGCGTGTTCGGGCCGTTTGCGTCCGCGTCGGCGGTGCGGCAGACGCTCAGCGACCTGCACCGCGTCGTCCCGTTGCGCGATTGCCCCGACACGGTGATGGACCATCGTTCGCGGCCGTGCTTGAAGCACCAGATCGGGCTCTGCTCCGCGCCGTGCGTCGGCCTGATCGATCCCTTCGCGTACGCCGAGCTCGTCGAGCGCGCCGCGCGCATCCTCACCGGCGAGACGAAGGAGCTCGAGCACGAGCTCTCGGCGCGCATGAAGAGCGCCGCCGCCGAGCTCGAGTACGAACGCGCCGCGCAGTGGCGCGACCGCCTCGCCGCGCTGCGCCGCACCGTCGAGGGCCAGGGCGTCACGCCGAAGGACAAGGTCGCCCGCGACGTGCTCGGCCTCGCGCGCCACGCGAACGTCGCCGTCGTGCACCGGCTCGCGTTCCGCGACGGCCGCCTCGCCGAGAGCCGCAGCCACGTCTTCCAGAGCGAGCTGCCCGACGAGGAGCTGCTGCACCAGGTGCTCACCGCGCTCTACGCCGGCGGTTCGCGCGAGCGCCCGGCGGAGCTCGTCCTGCCGTGCGAACCCGCCGAGCGCGCGCTCGTCGAGCACCTGCTCGGCGACGCCACCGCGCTGCGCGTGCCGAAGAGCGGCGAGACGAAGCGCATGCTCGACGTCGCCGGCGAGAACGCGCGCACGGAGCTCCTGCGCCGCGAGAAGGAGCGCGCGTCGGAAGAGGAAGCGCTCGCGGAGCTCGCGAAGCTCTGCGACCTCGACGAACTGCCCGACGTCATCGACGGCTTCGACATCTCGAACCTGCAGGGCACGCACGTCGTCGCGAGCCGCGTGCGCTTCCGCCAGGGCCACAAGGACCGCGCGGGCTACCGCCGCTTCAAGGTGCGCGGCGTCGAGGGCCAGGACGACTTCGCTTCGATGCGCGAGGTCGTGCTCCGGAGCCTGAAGCGCGGCGTCGAGGACGGCGACCTGCCCGACCTCGTGATGATCGACGGCGGCGCGGCGCAGCTCGACTCGGCGCTCGCGGCGCGCGACGAAGCGGGTGCCTTCGGCGTGCAGATGATCGGCCTCGCGAAGGCGCGCAGCGAGCGGCGCGTGAAGGGCCGCGCGAAGGACGCGAGCGAGGAGCGCATCTTCCTCCCCGGAGCGAAGGAGCCGATCGAGCTCGCGCGCACGAGCCGCGCGCGGCACCTCCTCGAGCGCATCCGCGACGAAGCGCACCGCTTCGCGATCACGTACCACCGGAAGGAGCGCGGGAAGATCACGTCGCGGCTCGACTCGATCGCCGGGCTCGGTCCGAAGAAGCGCCGCGCGCTGCTCCAGCGCTTCGGCAGCGTCGCGGGCGTCGAAGCGGCGAGCGTCGAGGCGCTCGCGGCGGTGCCGGGGATCGGGATGGAGCTCGCGCGGCGGATCCTGGACGGGCTCTCCGGCGGCGCGGAGCCCGGGCGCGAGTGACGCGCTCCGCGGCTGCGTGCGACGGCGCAAGAAGAAAGGCGGCAGACCGGGGGTCTGCCGCCTCGACACCGCTGGATCGAGTCGGCGCGAAGGGGTTGCAGTTTCGCGCCGCTCGAACGGTGACTCACTTGCCGCCGGATGGAGGTCAACGCGCGTGCCGCCGGCGGTCTCCGCGTGCCGCGCGCGGATGGAACGCCCGGGTCGAGCCGTCGGCTCCGCTGCAAGGCCTTGGAGGGCCGTGAGATGGGCCCGGAGGCGAGCGGGGCGGACCGCCGGGGCTTCGTGCGCGGCGCGGCCGGGCCTCGAGCCCGCGTCCAGGCCGTGGACGGCCGCCCTCCGGCGCGGTCCGCGCCCCGGACGCTCAGGTGCGCGGGTGGTAGAGGCGGTGGAGGCTCGTCACGTGCTCCGCATCGACGTGGGTGTAGACCTCCGTCGTGCGGATCGAGGCGTGCCCGAGCATCTCCTGCACGCTGCGCAAGTCCGCGCCGCCCTCGACGAGGTGCGACGCGAACGAGTGGCGGAGCGAGTGGGGCGAGAGCTTGCCGCGGATCCCCACCGCGCGCGCCGCGGCCCGCACGACGCGCCACGCGTCGATGCGGGTCATCGGGCGCCCGCTGCGCGTCAGGAAGACCTCGGGGCGCTGCGCGTCCGCGAGGAAGCGGCGCCGCCCTCCCGCGAGCCAGGTTTCGAGCGCCGCGCGCGCGCGTTCGCCGAGCGGCACGATGCGCGTCTTGTTGCCCTTGCCCGTGAGCCGCAGGACGCGCAGCTTCGGTTCGAGCGCGTCGGTGCGCAGCGAAACCGCCTCGCTGACGCGCGCGCCCGTCGCGTAGAGCACCTCGAGCAGCGCGAGGTCGCGCTCGCGCTTCCAGAGCGGCCAGCGCCGATCGTTCGGCGCGGCGAGCAGGCGATCGACCTCCTCGGGCGAGATCACGCCGGGGAGCGCGCGGCGCAGGCGCGGCGAGCGCACGAGGTGCGTCGGGTCCTTCGTCAGCCGGCCCTCCTGGACGAGGAAGCGCAGCAGCATCCGCAGGCTGACGAGGTTGCGCGCGACCGTCGCCTCGGCGAGGCCCTTCTCGCGGCGGTGCGCGAGCCAGTCGATCACGCGGTCCGCGTCGACCTCGTCCCAGCGGCGGACGCCGTGCTCCGCGAGCCAGCGCGCGCACTGGGCGAGGTCGCGGCGGTAGGCCTCGACCGTCTTGCGCGCGAGCCCCGCCTCGACCCGCAGGGCGTCGAGGAAGTCCGCGACCTCGGCGCGCGCGCCGGGGGCGAGGCGGGGGCCGTCGTCCTCCGCCGCCGCGCGCGGCGGCGGCGCGGGCGTCCGCGGGCCGCGAGCAGGCTTCTTCCCGGACATGGCGTGAGCGTGACGGAGGTGGGGGACGCGGGCAAGCCCGTGCTTGTCGCCTCCAGGGGGCGTCCCTATACTCCTCCCCCTCGTTTCGGGCCCGACCGGCCCTCGACGAGCTCGCGCGGCCGAGCGTCGCGCACGCTGAGCTCCCGTTCGCAGCGCAGATCCCACCTCATGAGCAAGAAACTCTCGGCCAAGGAACTCGAGGACTACGAACAGCGTCTCCGGGGCCTCCTGGCGGTGGTCACCGGCGACATCGACAAGCTCGAGCAGGAGGCGCTCGGCGAGAACGCGCTCCCGACCGAGGCGAGCCCGGACGGCGGCTCCGATTACTTCCAGGAGTTCAGCCTGCAGCTCCTCGAGCGCGACGAATCGACGGTGCGCGAGATCATGAGCGCGCTCGATCGGATCAAGGCCGGCAGCTACGGCACGTGCGAAGCGTGCGGCGAGGGCATCCTCAAGGAGCGCCTGAAGCTGATGCCGCACGCTCGCAACTGCATCGAGTGCCAGCGCAAGGAAGAGGAAGGCCTGAGCTAGGCGGCGAGGTGCGCATGGAGACCACCGCCTCGGCCTCGAGCGAGTCCGTGTCGTCCGCCGCGCCGGTCGAACTCCCGCGCGCCGGCGTGCGCACGATCGCGCTGCGCTTCCTGGTCGTCGCGGTGCTCGTCGCGCTCGATCTCTGGAGCAAGGCGGCCGTCTTCGCGTGGCTCCAGCCGAAGGTCCAGGCGCACGAACTCACCTACGACGCCTGCGGTCACGAGCGCTATCCGCTGCTCGGCGGTTGGTTCACGTTCATGCTCGAGCTCAACCCCGGCGCGGCGTTCGGGCAGCTCGATTCCGTGCCCTACCTGCTCGTCTACGGGCGCATCGGCGCGGCTCTGTTCCTGACCTGGCTGATCGTCCGTGCGCGCCTCGGCCGGCCCGTGTTCAACGCGGCGCTGCTGCTCGTGCTCGCGGGCGCGCTCGGCAACCTCTACGACAACCTCCTCCGCGCGCGCGTGCTCGACAAGGACGCGTACTACGTCGACCGGCCGTTCGGCCCCGTGCGCGACTTCATCGACGTCTACTTCGCGCATTGGCAGTGGCACTTCCCGACGTTCAACGTCGCGGACTCGTGCATCACCGTCGGCGCGGTGCTGATCTTCGCGAGCGCGCTCTTCGCGCCGAAGCCGGCCCCGGAGCCGCCGAAGCCCTGACCGCGCACTCGGGGCCGTTGCCGCGCTCCCCGGGCTCCCGTAGAGTGCTGCGCGCATGCCGCGCCTCTCCGTGCGCCTCGCCGGGCTCGAGCTCCGGAACCCGCTGTTGTCGGCGTCCGGAACGTTCGGCCACGGGCTCGAGATGCAGCACATCGTGCCGCCGAGCGCGGTCGGCGGCCTCGTCAGCAAGACCGTGACGCTGAAGCCGCGGCCGGGCAACCCGCCGCCGCGCATCCAGGAGACCGAGGCCGGCTTCCTGAACTCGATCGGCCTCGAGAACCGCGGGCTGGACGCGTACGTGCGCGACGTGCTGCCCGCGATGCTCGGCGCGGACACGCTCGTGTTCACGAACCTCGGCGGCGAGAAAGTGGAGGACTTCGTCGAGCTCGCGCGCCGGCTCGACGGCGAACGCGCGATCGACGCGTTCGAGGTCAACCTCTCGTGTCCGAACGTGCAGGAGGGCAAGCTCCCGTTCGCGACCGATCCGTCGATGGCCGCGCGCGTGATCCACGAGGTGCGCGCCGCCACGCGGAAGCCGATCTTCGCGAAGCTCTCGCCGAACGTGTCGCGCATCGCGGACCTCGCGATCGCCGTCGAGAGCGCGGGCGCCGACGGCATCACCGCGGTGAACACCGTGCTCGGCATGCAGGT
>JAXMBZ010000006.1:0-231689 GCA_046349615.1 Planctomycetota bacterium | reverse complement strand
GCGGCGACCACGCCCTCTCCCTCTTCGAATAGAACTCCGCGCTCGATCAGGCCGGTTCCTCCGGCCTGATCGAGCGCGGAGTCTGGGATGCGGAGCACCCAAATGTGCGCCTTGGCGCCCAGTCTCCGTTGCCCCTCACCCGCCGTTCACGCTCCCGACCGACGCCACCCTCACCCCCTTGACCACCCCTCCCGCCCGCGTGACCTCGACGCCCTGACTGACCTCCCCCCCCAATTCAAATCGCACCCCAAACCCCACCTCCGCCGCATCGACGAACCCTCCCCGCCCCTGCCACTTCAACTCACGCTCCCGATCCGCCGTCTGCCAAACCAACCGCCCGCCGCGCTCGAACACCCTGACCCGCTCCGTCGCGATCTGATACACGCCCCCGAACCTCTTCACCTCCGCCTCCCCGACCGGCACCTCCACGACGCGCTCGAACCCGACCCCGAGGACGTACCGCGCCACCTCCTCCTCGAGCCGCTCGACGTCCGCCCCCGCGCAGTTCGCGAACACGACGACCGCGAGTCGATCCTCCCCGTACCACGCGACGCGCACGCGCGTCCCCCCGAGCCCGCCCGAGTGCCCCGCCCGCGGATGCCCGGCGACCCGATCGAGATCGAACCCGACCCCATGCCCCGTCGGCTTCCCGTCGCCCGTGCGCGCGCTCGAGAACATCCGCTCCGCCGTCTTCGCCGACAGCACGCGTCCCGTCCCGACCGCATCGACGAAGCGCGCGAGCTCCCGCGCGTCGCACGCGAACATCGGCGCCACCCACCCTCGATCGAGCGCGAGCAGCACCTCCGCATCGTGCGCCTCCGCCACGGCCGCGCAATCCCGCGCGAGCCCGCTGAGCGGAACCTCTCCGCTCACGAACCCCGCGTGCTCGAACCCGAACGGCGCGAAGAGCCGCGCCGGCGCGCCGCGCACGAACGACTCGCCCCACGCGCGTTCGAGCACGAGCGGCAGCAGCGCCCACGCCGCTGAATTCGGCGCGTAGCGCTCGCCCGGCGCCGAATCGAACGGCGCCGCCGCGAAGAGCGTGAGCACGTCGTCCTTCGCGAGCCCCGCGCGCGGCTCGCGCTTCGCCGCCGCGAACACGCGCGCCCACGGCGCGATCCCCGACGTCCCGTCGAGCACGCGCTCGAGCGCCACCGGCTGCGCGAGCTTCGGCAGCCCATCGACGAGCGTCGCGACGTCCGCGTCGAGCGCGAACTCACCCGCGTCGACGAGCTGCAGCACCGCGGCACTCGTCACGATCCGCGCCGCCGAACCGAGCACGAAGCGCGTGTCCGCGGTCACGGGCGTGCCGTGTGCGTCGTCGGCGACGCCGCGCGCGAGGACGAGGAACTCCTCCCCGTCGCGCACGACCGCGAGCTGGATCCCGGGGACGCCGTCGCGCGCGATCGTCTCGGCGGCGAGCGCCTCCGCGACGCGGGCGAGTTCGTTCGAAGGGCCGACCTGAGACGCGAGGACGAGAGCGAGGAGCAGGGACATGAGAACCTCCGGGCCGCACGACAGGACGCCGCGCGGTCGCGGACGTGCCGCGGCCCGGGAGCTCGTGGGACGGGGGAGCGCGCGTTCCGCTCGGTCGCGCGCCGTACACGCGCGGGATCTCGTGCGCAGCCCGTGAGGAACGCCCTTCCCCGTTCCGCGCACCGCCGTTCCCGCGCCCTCGAAAAAGAAGCGAGGAATCCGGTCACCGCCGCGCCGAGCGAGCGTCGAGCGAGTGCGCGCGGGGAGTCCGGGCGGGCACCGAACCGACGGACCGGGGGCGTGGAGCACGCTGGGGGCCGGGGCCGCCGCGGACTCCCTCCGCGCATCTCGGGAGGAACACGATGCGGAGCGAGCGGGGAGTGGAGTTCGTGCGCGCCCACGTGCGCGCGGGAGCGTGTGCGACGGCACGCGAGCGCGGCGCGCTCGCGGTCGAGTGCGCGGGGGCCGTCGTGCTCGCGCTCGTGTTCGCGTTCGTCGCGCACGCGGGCACGGCGCGCGCGAGTCTCGAGTTCGAGCTCCACGACGCGCCGACGAAGCCGAAGGACGCGCGCGAGAAGCCCGCCGACCCGCGCGAGCTCGAGAAGGAGCTGCGCGCGCCGCGCCCCGAGACGCGCCGCGCCGCGGTGAAGGAGCTCGCGCTCCTCGAAGGCCGGCCCGCGTTCGAGCTGCTCGTGCGCGCACTCGAAGACGACGATTCGATGGTCGCCGACGAGGCGCAGGTCGCGCTCGCGCGCGTGACCGAGGAGCCGCTCCTCGACCTCCTCTACGGCCGGATGGGGCTGCGCGCGAAGGACCCGTGGGTGCGCGTGCGCGTCGCCGAGGCGTTCGGGCGCATGGGCGGACCGCTCGACGGGCTCGCGCTCGCGAAGTCGATCGACGCGCGCGACGAAGAGGTCGCGCGGATGCTCCTCTACTCGCTCGAGCGGCGGCTCGCGGCGAAGCTCGACGTCGGAGACAAGACGAAGATCGCGCGCGAGGTCGAGGCCGTGTGGCGCTCGCGCGTCGACGCCGAGGTCCGCGGGCGCGCGCTCGTCGTGCTCGAGCGCCTCGACCACTTCAAGGCGCGGCCGTACGTCGACGCGGCGGCCGTCGACGTCGATCCGCGGTTGCGCTGCGCGGCGCTCGCGGCCGAGCACGGCTACGCGGAGGCGGAGCGGCTCGATCGGGCGCAGCGCGCGCTCCAGGACCGCGAAGCGAGCGTGCGCAGCGCCGCGATCGTCGTCCTGTGCGAGCTCGCGAGCCGGCCCGCGCTGCTCGAGCTCGTGCACCAGATGGAGATCGAGCCGCGCTCGCGCCTCAAGTGGCGCATCCTCGGCTTCCTGCGCGCGCGCTCGGGCGAGGACCACGGCTTCGACTTCGCGGCGTGGCGCGCGTGGGCCGCGACGGTGCAGGGCCCGTGGACGACGGGCTTCGATCCGACGAAGCGCGGCGAGCTCGGCGACACGCGCGCGAACCTCGCGGGGCTCAACCTGATCTCGGACCGCGTCGTGTTCCTCGTCGACTTCTCGGGCTCGACGTGGGACACGAAGGTCGGCGACCTGTCGCGCAAGGAGGTGCTCGACCGCGAGCTCGGGAAGGCGCTCGAGGCGCTGCCGGACGGCACGCTGTTCAACGTCATCCCGTACACGAACGCGCCGATCCCGTGGGAGAAGGGGCTCGTGCCGGCGACGAAGGAGAACGTCGCGCGGGCGCGCGCCTTCTTCCAGCGTTGCAACGCGCGCGGTCGCGGGAACGCGTTCGACGCGGCGCTGAAGGCGCTCGAGGACCCGGACGTCGACTCGCTCGTCGTCCTGACCGACGGCGTTCCGACGGGCGGGCACCACTACGACATGGGGCTCTTCGTCGATCTCCTCGCCGAGCACGACCGGTTCCGGCAGGCGGCGGTGGACTCGATCCTCGTCGACGCGCCGAAGTCGCGCGTGCGCGATTGGGAGCGGCTCGCGGAGAAGACGGGCGGAAGGTGCGTCGTGGCGCGGTTTGGAGAGGAGGGCGGGGCGGCGAAGTGAGCTCGCTCACGCCCTCCGGCGCGCGACCACGAACTGGAACCGACCGCGTCGGCGCGCGAGGCCCGGGACGCGGCCGAGCACGCCGAGCATCCAGCTCGCGATCCGCGCGACGCGCTTCTGCGCGCCGGTGAAGTTGCGCGTGCGGAACGCGAGCTCGCTCTCCGGCGGCACCGGCTGCGTGCCGAAGCGCGCTTCGATCGCGAGACCCGCGCGCGCGCACCACGCGTCGACGTCCGCGGGCTCGAGCGACTCGAACGGACCGATGTTCGGATCCGGCGCGAGGACGTACTCGACGCCGCCCGGACCGCCGCGGCGCTCGCGCAGCCACTCGGTCATGTCGTGGTACGAACGCCGGTTCACGAAGCCGAGCACGACGCGCCCGCCGGGCTTCACCCAGCGCGCGAGCGACGCGACGAGCTCCGCGCGCGCGTCGGGCGCGACGTTCTCGAGCCGGTAGAACGCGCTGACGACGTCGTACACGCCCTCGGGCGGCGGCGAAAACGACGCGCTCGCGACGCCGCCGAGCGCCGCGGGCAGCGCGAACGTCCGCGCGCGCGGCACGACGCGCTGCGCGACGAAGTCGGCGACCTCGGGCGAGCGCTCGACGACGTCGAACGCGAACGCGGGCCGCGCGCGGTGGAGCTCGGCCGTGACGATCCCCGTGCACGGGAGCACGTCGAGCCAGCGCGGCGCGGCGTCGCTCGCGCTCGAACCTCCCGAGGCGGAGCCCCGCGCGGTCGCGTCCCTCGCGCGGCCCGCGTCGTCTCCCTCCGGCAGCAGCTTCTCGAGCGCCGCGCGCAGCGCCTCGACCTCCCACGGCCGCGGCTTGTTGTGGCGCAGCCCGTTCAACACGCGCGCGCGCTGGTACGTCGCGAGCAGATCCGGCGCCCACTCCGCCGGATTCGTCGACGACGGGATCGCGCGGCCCGCGTAGTGGTTGAAGTGCGCGACCTGCGCGAGCGGCCGGCGCTTCGGGCCCTTGCGCGGCGCGAGCTTCGGGTAGCCGAGCGCGAGCACGGCGACGACGAGCCGGTCCTCGGGGAGCCCGACGACCTCGCGCACCTTCTCGCGGTCGCCCATCTGCGTGATCCAGAACGTGCCGAGGCCGAGCACGTGCGCGGCGAGGCTCATGTTCTCGATCGCGGCGCTCGCGCTCTGCACGTTGGCCCAGCCCTCCTCCGAGAAATCGCGCCCGTACGACACGACGACGTTCACGGGCGCGTTGCCCATCTGCGACGAGAGCTTCGCGAGCCGCGCGTTCACCGCGGGATCGTCGACCGCGACGAAGTCCCACATCTGGTAGTTGCACGAGCTCGGCGCCCAGATGCCGGCGTGGAGCACCTGGAGCACGAGCTCGCGCGGCACGGGCTTCGACTCGAACTTGCGCACGGAGCGGCGGCCGTAGAGCGCGCTCCAGAAGTCGTGCGCGGGCGTCGGACCGGGCGCGGCACCTTCGTCGAGCTCGCTCGCGCCGCCGAGCGCCGTCGGGTCGCCCGCCGGCGCGTCGGGGATGCCGGGCGCGCGCTCGGGGTCGGCGGGGGAGCCGGCGGGGGCGGGGGACGGTGCGGCCATCGATGCGTCGCGGGGAGTCTATCCCTTCGTCCGCGGCGCTGTCTCGCCTGGAGCGCGCGTCGTCCGCGCGTCCGTGGACGGCCCGCGGAACCGCGTTCGTCGCGACGTCGTGCGTGGCGCGCGCGAGAGAGAGCGCTAGGATCCGCCGCGCCCATGAGCGCGTGCGAGCTCGAGATCCACCACGGCGACAACCTCGACGTCCTCGCCCGCCTTCCGGACGCGAGCTTCGACCTCGTCTACATCGACCCGCCGTTCAACACGGGGAAGAAGCAGGCGCGCACGCGCATCGCGACCCCGCTCGACGCGCGCGGCGATCGCATCGGCTTCCACGGGAAGCGCTACACGACGGTGCGGCTCGGCACGCGCTCGTTCGCGGACGCGTTCGACGACTACCTCGCGTTCCTCGAGCCGCGGCTCGTCGAGGCGCGGCGCGTGCTCGCGGCGGACGGGAGCTTCTTCCTGCACCTCGACTACCGCGAGGTGCACTACGCGAAGGTGCTCTGCGACGCGATCTTCGGGCGCGCGTCGTTCTTGAACGAGATCGTGTGGGCGTACGACTACGGCGCGCGCACGAAGAAGAAGTGGCCGGCGAAGCACGACAACGTGCTCTGGTACGCGAAGGACCCCGAGCGCTACACGTTCGAGTTCGACGCGATCGACCGCATCCCGTACCTCGCGCCCGGCCTCGTCGGGCCGGAGAAGGCGAAGCGCGGCAAGACGCCGACGGACACGTGGTGGAACACGATCGTCAGCCCGACCGGCAAGGAGAAGACGGGCTGGCCGACGCAGAAACCGCTCGCGATCCTCGAGCGCATCGTGCGCGTGCACACGCGGCCCGGCGCGCGCGTGCTCGACTTCTTCGCGGGGTCGGGGACGCTCGGCGAGGCGGCGGCGAAGCACGGGCGGTCGGCGGTGCTCGTCGATTCGTCGCGCGCGGCGGCGGAGCTGATGGCGAAGCGGCTCGCGGCGTGGGGCCCGCGGTGCGTCGGGTTCGAGCCGCGCGGGAGGAAGCCGAGCGACGTGCGCGGGTCGGCGAAGACGAGCGCTCCACGCGGGGCTGCGCGGGCGACCGTCGCGCGCGAGTCGGCGAAGACGATCGTCGCGCGCGGCTCGGCACGGAAGCGAAGGAGCTCGGCGTCGAAGGCGGGCTCCGCGCGGGCGGCGGTGCGAGGTTAGTCCTTCTTCGTCTCGGGCACGGGCGCGAGCGAGACGTGCCAGTGGAAGAGCTTCATGCCGCCGTCGCGCGTCCAGCGCGTCAGCGCGGTCGAGCGGTAGCGCGTGACGGGGCCGGAGTCGCCGCGCATGCGCTCGAACTCGAGCACGGCGTAGGAGAGGTCGCCGGACGGGCAGTCGGAGCGCGAGGAGACGATCTTCGTGCGCCAAGGCGTCGGGTCGTTCGCGGGGCGCGCGAGGGTGGTCAGGAGCGCGCGGCAGGCGTCGGGGCCGTAGGCGGAGACGGGATGGTTCGTCGCGTCGAGGAGTTGGAGGGACGGGGACGCGAGGCCGCCGTTTTGGCCTTCGGCGTAGCCGTCGGTGGAGGTGGTGTCGAGGTAGGTGAGGGCTTTGGCGGCGTCGCCGGTGTCGAGGGCGGTGAAGAGCTGGCGGTGGAGGTCGAGGACGGCGCCGGGGCCGAGGGTGGGGGTGAGGGGGGTGAGGAGGAGGAGGGTGGCGGCGAGGAGTTTCATCGGGGTGGGGGTCCTTTCGCCATGGGTCGACGAGTGGGCGGGGGAGGGTGTTAGCGGCGCGATGTCGATCGGGAGCGCGGGAGGGAGATGAGCGGCAACGGAGGGAGGGGAGCAACGGAACACATGTCGGTGCTTCGCATCCGAGACTTCGGACTCGCACTCGGCCGGAGGACCGGCCGAGTGCGAGCCCGAAGTTCTACTTGGGAGAGTGGGGGCGCGAGGCGGGTGGGGGGCGCGCGGGGAGAGAGAGGGGAAAGGAAAGCGGAGCGCCTTTTCGGGCGCTCCGCTTGCGTGTGGGGAAGGAGTGGGGCTCCTTCCGTGGTGCGTTTTGGTGTGGTGATGCGCGAGGGTTCGACTTCGGCTCTGCGCTTCCGCGTTGCCCTTGCGCTCTCTCCGCTCTCCGCTCGCGGTTGCGCCGGGCGCTTCCGAGCGCCCGGCTTTCAGGGCGACTTCTTCGGCGGGAGGATCGGGACGGCGGGGACGGAGCTCGAAGGCGGGAGCGGAGCACCGTCGAGGTCGAGTTCGATCGGCGCGCCGTAGGGGAGTTCCTGCAGGCCCTTTTGGATCTTCGCCTTGTCGCCGACGACGAGGATCACGAACTGGTCCGGGTGGATCCAACGCTTCGCGGTCGCCGCGGTGTCGGCGGGCGTGAGCGTGGCGAGCTCCTTGAGTCGGCGCGCCTGGTAGTCGTCGGGCCAGCCGAGGCGGCTCACGTTCTCGCAGTAGTCGAGCAGGGCGCGCGTCGACTCGTATTGGGTCGCGGCGGCCTGCGTGATCGCGTCTTGGGCGAAGGAGAGTTCGTCGGGCTTCAGGCCGCCCGCGATGTTCACGAGCTCCTTCATCAGCTCGACGATCGACTCCTTCGTCACGTCCGTCTTCACGGGCGCGGAGGCGGTGAACGCGCCGCGCTCGAGCGAGGCTTCGACCGCGGAGCGCGCACCGTAGGTGTAGCCCTTGTCCTCGCGCAGGTTCAGGTTGATGCGCGACGAGAAGCTGCCGCCGAGGCCGTAATTCAAGACCGAGAGACGGTAGTAGTCCGCATCGTGCGCCGTCAGGCCGAGGTGGCCGATGCGGAGCTCCGACTGCGCGGCGCCGGGCTTGTCGACGAGGTAGAGTTTCGTGCCGAAGACCTGCGGCGCTTCGCTCTCGCGCCGCGCGCTCGCTTCGATCACCGCGGGCCCGTGCCACGCGTTCGTGATCGGCGCGACGAGCTCCTTCACGCCCTTCGCGTCGCGCTTGCCGACGTGCACGAGGCGCGCACCGGTCGGGACGACGTGGCGCTTCCAGTAGTCGCGCACGTCGTCGAGCGTGATCGAGCTCACCGACTCCTTCGTGCCCATCGCCGGCGCGCCTTGCACGCGACCCGCTCCGTAGAGCAGGCGGCGGTACACGGTGCCCGCGATGCCGGTGATGCTGTCGCCGCGCGTGTCGATCGCGACGAGGCGCTCCTTCTTGATGCGGTCGAAGTCGTTCTGCGCGAGGCGCGGCGTGAGGATCACGTCGCGGAGCAGCGTCACGGCCTGCGTGAGGTTCTTGTCGAGGCACGACAGCGAGAACGTGATCTCGTCGTCGTCCGCGCGCACGAACAGGTTCGCGCCGAGCGCGTCGAGCGCGTCCGCGAGTTCGGTCGTCGACAGGCTCTGCGTGCCTTCGTTCAGGAGCTGCGCCGTCAGCGTCGCGAGGCCGAGCTTCTCGCGCGCTTCGTAGCGGCGTCCGGCGGGGACCGCGATCGAGAACGTCGTCAGCGGGAGCTCGCTCCACGTCGCGCCCGTCGCGGCGATGCCGCCGTCGAGCGTCGCGTGCCAGACGCTCGGCGAGCGGAACGCGGGGCGCGGACCGGGCTCGGGCTTCTTCGTGCGATCGAGGCCCGCGGGGGCCGCGCTCGCGACGCGCTTCGGCGCGGGCGGGAGCGCGCCTTCCGTGCGCGTCTCGGCCGGGCGCGCCTTCTCCGTCGACTTGCGCGCGGCGGTCGGCTCGGCGAGCGCGAGGTTCTTCTTGCCGCCGGGCACGGTCGAGAGCGCGAGGCTCGGGCGGTGGAGGACGTACTCGCGCAGCACGCGCTGCACGTCGGCCGGCGTCACCGCGAGGCGGCGCTTCATCGCCTCCTTGTAGTAGGCCGGATCGCCCTGGAAGCAGTTGTGCATCGCGAGCAGGTTCGTGCGCATGCCGACCGTCTCGAGGCGGCGCACGAAGCGCGCTTCGTAGACCGTCTTCGCGCGCGCGAGGGCCGCGGGGTCGACGCCCTTCGCGTCGAGTTGATCGAGCAGCGCGAGCGTCTTCGTCTCGAGCTCGTCGAGCGTCGTGCCCGGGTTCGCCTGGACCACGATGCGGAACGTGCCCGCGAGCTCCTGCGCGTCGCACTGCGCGCTGACGCTGCGCGCGAGCTCCTGGTCGATCGTCAACGCCTTGTCGAGCACCGAGCTCTTCGACGAGGACAGCACCGCGGCGAGCAGGTCGAGCGCGGCTTCGTCGGCGTGGCCTTCCTCGACGGCGGGCCAGACGAGCTCGAGCTGCGGGAGCTTGACCTTGTCCTCGAGCACGATGCGCTTCGACTCCGCGAGGTGCGCGGGGCGCGGCGTGGGCTCGTTCACCTCGGGACCGGGCGGGAGCGAGCCGAAGTACGTCTCGACGAGCGCCTTCGCCTTCGCGAAGTCGACGTCGCCGCCGATCGCGAGCGTCGCGTTGTTCGGGCCGTACCAGCGCGAGAAGAAGCCCTTGACGTCGTCGAGCGTCGCGGCGGTCAGGTCCTCCTGCGAGCCGATCGTGATCCACGAGTACGGATGGTCGGGCGGGAAGAGCGCGGCGCAGATCACGCCTTCGCCCTGCGCGTAGGGGCGGTTCTCGTAGTTCTGGCGCCGCTCGTTCTTCACGACGTCGCGCTGGTTGTCGAGCTTCGCCTGCGTCATCGCGGGGAGCAGGAAGCCCATGCGGTCGGACTCGAGCCAGAGCGCCAACTCGAGCTGGTTCGACGGCAGCACCTCGAAGTAGTTCGTGCGATCCGTCGTCGTCGAGCCGTTCAGCGTGCCGCCCGCGGCTTGGATCAGCTTGAAGTGCTGGTCGTCGCCGACGTGCTCGGAGCCTTGGAAGAGCATGTGCTCGAAGAGGTGCGCGAAGCCGGAACGACCGCGCTCCTCGCGCCCGCTGCCGACGTGGTAGTAGACGTAGACCGCGACGACGGGATCGCTGTGGTCCTCGTGGACGACGACCTGCAGGCCGTTGTCGAGCGTGAACTTCTGGAACGGGATGTCGAGCTCCTGCGCGAACGCGGGCGTCGCGCAGAAGAGCACGGCGGGAGCAAAGCGGAACATCGGGCTCTCCTCGGGGGGGAACGGGGGACGGAGCGGCGCGAGTGTAGCGGCGGCGTGGTCGAGGCGTGCGCGGCGGTGCGCGCGGGAACGTGGTCCTTACCCCCGGGCACGGCTATCCTCCCGACCGCGCGGCTCCGGGCCGTCGCGACGGCGCGCAACGGGCGCGCGGCGCGCACCGCGGCGGCGAACAGGAGCTCCACGTGCGTCTCACGCCTTCGATCGTCTTCGTCGCGCTCGCCGCGCTCGCCTCGGCCCAGAAGCCGACGCGTCCCGACCTCTTCCTCGGCCGGCCGCTCGCGGCGGACTTCGAGCTGCCCGATTGGTCGCAGGTGAAGGGCTACTTCGAGAAGCTCGACGCCGAGAGCGCGCGCGTCGAGCTCCGCACGCTCGGAAGGACGACGGAAGGGCGCGATCTCGTGCTCGCCGTGATCTCGAGCGAAGCGAACCTCGCGCGGCTCGAGCGATTGAAGGAGTGCGCCGCGATCTGCACCGATCCGCGCGGCAAGACGCGCGAGCAGCGCCTCGCCGCCGTCGAGCAGGGCGCGCCGTTCCTCTTCGTCTCGTGCGCGATGCACGCGACCGAGTGCGCGGCGCCGCAGTTCGCGATGCAGCTCGCGTGGGAGCTCGCGACCAGCGACGAGGAGCCGTACCGCGCCGCGCGCGAGCACTGCGTCGTGCTCCTGCTCCCGAGCACGAACCCCGACGGCCTCGACCGCGTCGCGGAGTGGTACCGGAACACCGTGCGCACGCCGCACGAAGCGAGCGAGCTCCCCGAGCTCTACCAGCTCTACTGCGGCCACGACAACAACCGCGACTGGTTCGCGCTGACGCAGGCGGAGACGAAGCTCGTCACGCGCGCGCTCTACTTCGACTGGAAGCCGCAGGTCTATTGGGACGTGCACCAACAAGGTTCGAAGCAGGAGCGCCTCTTCGTCCCGCCGTTCCGCGACCCGCTCGACCCGAACCTCGACCCGGGGATCGTGTGCGGCATGAACCTGCTCGGCACGCGCGGTCAATTCGATCTCACGCGCGAAGGCAAGACCGGCGTCGCGACCGGCGGGACGTACGACATGTGGTGGAACGGCGGCAATCGCAACGTGCCCGTGCGCCACAACATCGTCGGCCTGCTCAGCGAGGCCGCCTCGTGCCGCCTCGCGTCGCCGATCTACGTGCCGCGCGACGAACTGCGCTCGCCGACGGGCGCGAAGGAGTACCGCGCGAGCAACGCGTTCCCGTCGCCGTGGCCGGGCGGATGGTGGCGGCTCTCCGACATCGTCTCGTACGAGCTCGCGTTCGCGCGCTCGCTCCTCGGCAGCCTCTCCTCCGAGCCGCGCTTCTGGCTCTCGAACCAGATGGAGGCCGCGGAGCGCGCGGTCCAGGGCGACGTGCCCGGCATGCCGAAGGGTTGGGTGCTCGCGTCCGACACCGCGGACCGCGGCGCGCTCGTGCGCCTCGTCGACGTGCTGTTGCAGAGCGGCGTCGAGCTCGCGATCGCGCGCAAGGACTTCACCGCGGACGGTCGCGCGTGGCCCGCGGGCTCGATCGTGATCTCGTCGGCGCAGCCGTACTCGCGCGTCGTCAAGGACCTCTTCGACGTGCAGGCGTATCCGCAGGGCGATCCGCCGTACGACGTCGCGGGTTGGACGCTCCCCGCGCTCTTCGGCGTCGACGCGTGCGAGGTGCGCGGCGAGTTCGAGGCGCCGCCGCGCAACGTGTTCGACGTCGCCGACGTGCGCGCGCTGCTCGCGGAACACGCGCCGCGCTCGAGCGACGGGCTCGACCTCGCGGACAGCGACGGATGGCGCGCGTTCTTCGAGCGCAGCGCGCGCGGCGAGGCCTTCCACCTCGTCGCCGGCGCGAAGGGGCTCGTCGCGAAGCCGGGCGCCGCGCGCGAGAACGGCGCGTGGAACGTCGAGCGCGCGCCGCGCATCGGCGTGCACGCGCCGTGGTCGGGGAACATCGACGAGGGCTGGACGCGCTGGGTGTTCGACGCATTCCGCGTCCCGTACGCGCGCGTCCGCAACGAAGCGCTGCGCGCGGGGCGCTTGCGCGACGCGTACGACGTGATCGTCCTCCCCGGCATCGGCTCGGGCGAGCTCGAGCGCGGACGCGAGCTCGGCAGCGCGCCGGACGAACTCACGGGCGGCCTCGATCCCGAGGGCGCGATCGCGATCGAGGAGTTCGTGCGCGAGGGCGGCACGCTCGTCGCCGCCGGCAACTCGTGCGCGTGGGCGATCGACCTCCTCGCGCTGCCGCTCGCGGAGACGACGCGCGACGAGAAGGACTTCAACTGCCCCGGCAGCGTGCTCCGCGCGATCCCCGAAGCGGACCGCACGACGGCGGGACTCCCGAGCTCCGTCGCCGTGTTCGGCGCGGGGCCGAAGGCGTGGAGGAAGACGAACGCGAAGTCGAGGGACGACGCGCGCGCGCTCGACGTGCTCCTGCGCTACGCGCCGACGAGGACGCTCGTCTCCGGCTACCTCGCGAAGCCCGACGCGATCGCCGGCGAGGCCGCGTGGATCCGCGCGCGGCATGGGAAGGGGACGGTGCACCTCTTCGGCTTCCGCCCGCAGTACCGCGGCTGGTCGCAGCAGGCGTTCCAGCTCCTGTTCCGCGCGCTCGTCGAGCGGTGAGCGCGTGCTCGGCGTGTGGACGAGCCGTAGGATGCGCGCGATGCCGCGCCTCGCCCTCGCACCGTTCCTCCTCCTCGCGCTCGCCGCGTGCCGCGTCGAGCACGGCTTGAACCGTCCGCCCGCGGACTACCGCGAGCCGCCCGCGCCGAAGCTGCAGGTGAAGCAGAGCTTCGACCCGAAGACGGGCAAGTTGACGCACGAGTACACGCAGCTCGTCTTCGTCGACCGCCGGCCCGTCAAGGACGGCAAGGAAGTGAAGTACTCGCCGACCGGCGAGAAGGTGGTCGAAGGCGAGTGGAAGCAGGGAAAGCGCTTCGGCGCGTGGCGCTTCTACTACGAGAACGGCAAGCCGAAGTCGGAGTCGTACTACGGCGACGCGCGCACGCCGACGACGATGACGTTCTGGCACGACAACGGTCAGGTGTCGATGCAGGGCCCCGCGATCAACGGCTCGCGCCAAGGCACGTGGCGTGTGTGGCGCAAGAACGGCTTGCTCGCGGAGGAAGGTCCGTACGTCGGCAGCGTGCGCGAAGGCGCGTGGAAGGTGTGGAGCGAGGACGGCAAGGCCGTCACGGAGATCGTGTACTCGAAGAACGTGCGCGTGTCCGCCGGCACGCCGACGCCGAGCGAGCCGGTGTGGGCGCAGCCGGCGAGCGCGCCGCGGTCGGAGGTGAAGGGGCTTTCCGTGGAGGCCGCTCCGCAGCCCGCGCAGCCGTCCGGATCCGACGCGCCGCGCTGATCGCGCGTCCGTCCGACGTCGCGGGCCGTGCCGGGATCGGGTGGCTCACGCGCGCGCTCCGCGCGAGCGGACGACGATCGGCAGCCTTTCGAGGCCTCCTACGCTTGGCGGCGTAGCAGGCCCCGGCGCGGTCGAGACCGGCGCGCCGACGCCGCCCTGCGCCCCTCCGCACGCCGTCTCCACGAAGCGGGCGCGCGGGCCCCGCTTCACCCTGGAGCGGACCGCGGCCTGTTCGGAGGCGGTGGTGGAGGCCCAGCAGTCCGGCTTCCCGCGGTAATCTCGTGTTGGGTGAAACTCCCAGGGGGCCGAGGACAAGAACCCGCGGAGTCCTCTCGCACACGACCTCAGTTCGTTCCCCGCCATGCAAGCCACCCGCGCGCTCGTGTTCCCGCTCCTCCTCCAACTCGCTCCCTTCGTCGCCGCCCAGCAATGTCCCGGCTGGTCGGAGGACTTCGGCCTGAGCGGGCTCCTCGGCGACGTCCACGCGCTCGCCTCCTTCGACGACGGCGGGGGAGCCAAGCTCTACGCCGGGGGGACGTTCACGATCGCCGAGTCGACCTTCGCGCGCCGGATCGCGCGGTGGGACGGGGCGAACTGGTCCGCGCTCCCGCAGGACATCGATCACAACGCGGTCGAGTGCCTCGCGGTCTTCGACGACGGCAGCGGACCGGCGCTCTACGTGGGCGGGTCGTTCGTCTACGTCGGCGACGCGAACCAGGGGCAGCTCGCGGCGCCGGGGATCGCGCGCTGGAACGGGACCGCGTGGAGCGCGGTCGGGAACGGTCTCGACGGCACGGTGCTCGAGCTCGTCGCGCACGACGACGGAAGCGGCCTGAAGCTCTACGCCGGGGGCACGTTCACGTCGTCCGGCGCGACGCCGCTCGCGCACCTTGCGCGTTGGGACGGGAGCGCGTGGCAGGACGTCGGCGGCGGCACGAACGACGTCGTGCGCGCGCTCGGCGTCCACGACGAAGGCTCGGGGCCGCGTCTCTTCGCGGGCGGCGAGTTCTCCGTTGCCGGCGGAGTCCCCGCCGGGCGCGTCGCGCGGTGGAACGGCACGGCGTGGAGCGCGCTCGCCGGCGGGATCCCCGCGGCGGTCGACGTGCTGTCGAGTTGGACGCCGGCGCCGAGCGCGACGCCCGTGCTGCTCGCGGGCGGACAGTTCAGCACGCTCGGTGCGCAGACCGCGGGCGGCGTCGCGAGCTGGAACGGCACGGCCTGGTCGACGCTCGCGACGGGCACCGACGGCTTCGTGACCGCGTTCGCCGTCTTCGACGACGGCGCAGGGCCCGAGCTGCATGCCGGCGGGCCGGCGGGGCTCCACCGTTGGAACGGCACCGGATGGACGGAGCTCTCCGCGCCCTGGGTGCGCACGCTGCTCGTCCACGACGAAGGGACGGGCTCGGGGCCGGCGCTCTTCTCCGGACTTCGGCTCCCCGGCGTCCCGGACGGTCCCATGGGGATCGTGCGCCGGCGTGGCGGCGTCGAGACCGCGGTCGCGAACAGCCTCGCCCCGAACGGGCTCGGTCGGCTCCTCGACGGAACCGTCGCGGGCGAGTCGGCGCTCTTCGCGAGCTCGGTGCGTTCGGCGGGCGGCACCTACTTGTTCCCCCCGAGCCACTCCGCGGGCCTCGCGCGCTTCGACGGGAGCACGTGGACGCCGCTTGCGACGAACGTGTCGCCGCTCTGCCTTGCGCGCTTCGACGTGCTGTCGGGCGGCTCGGAAGAGCTGTGCTTCGGCGGCAGCTTCGCCTTCGGCACACGGATGATCGCGGTCTGGGACGGCACGACGATGTCCTACGTCGGCGCGGGCGGCGGCGAGATCCGCGCGCTCGCCGTTTTCGACGGCGGCGGCGGCCCCGAGCTCTACGCCACGGGACTCTTCACCAGCATCGAAGGCGTGCCCGCGAGCCAGATCGCGCGCTTCGCGGGTGGGGCCTGGTCCGCGGTGGGCACCGGGCTCGACTGGTCCAGCGGTTTCGGCGAGAACGGCGTCGACCTCGCGGTCTTCGACGACGGCAGCGGGCCGGCGCTCTACGTCGCGGGTTCGTTCGACCAAGCGGGAGGAGTGTCGTGTCCTTCCAGCGTCGCGCGCTGGAACGGGACGAGTTGGTCGGCCGTGGGCACGGGGACGACGGTCGGCGGCGTGCGCGGGCTCCACGTCCACGCGGGCGCGCTCCACGCGTTCGGAGACTTCACGCAGATCGGCGGCGTCTCCGCGCAGCACGTCGCGCGGTGGAACGGCACCGCGTGGGAGCCGCTCGGCGCGGGACTGCCTGGGTACGCAGCGCTCGACCTCGCCACGTTCGACGACGGGAGCGGCGGCGGGGCCGAGCTCCATGCCGGCATCTGGTGGAGTCCCGTTCCCCTCGGACCGAGCCTCTTGCGCTTCGACGGGTCGAATTGGGTGCCGACCTCGGCGGCGCTCGAAGGCGGCGCCGTGCAGGACCTCGTCGTGTTCGACGGGAACCAGGACGGACTCGAGGAACTCTACGCGACGGGCGGCTTGACCTCGGCCGGAACGCACGCGGCGCGCATCCTCGCGCGACTCGATCCGTGCGGCCCGGTGAGCTCGTTCTGCGCGGGCGACGGCGTCGACGCGCACGTGACGACGGCGTGTCCGTGCGGCAACGTCGGCGGCGTCGGGCGCGGTTGCGCGTGGCACGCGGGGCCGATGGGAGCGTTGCTCGCGGCGAGCGGGACGACGAACCCCGACGCGCTCGTGCTGACGGCGAGCGGGATGCCGGCGAGCGCGCCGTCGACGATCTTCTTGAAGGGCGACGTCTTGATCCCGGGCGGCGTCGTGTTCGGCGACGGCGTGCGCTGCGTCGGCGGGAACCTGATCCGCCTCGGCACGAAGGTGAACGTCGGCGGCGCGGCGCAGTATCCCGAAGCGGGCAACGTGTCGATCTCCGTGCGCGGCCAGACGCCGGTCGGCAGCGGTGCGATCGGGTACTACCAGACGTACTACAGGAACGCGGCGGTGTTCTGCACGAGCTCGACCTTCAACGTGACGAACGCCGTGCGCGTCGTGTGGTGACGGAAGGGGGAGCATGCGATGCGCTCCCACGGCCCGAGTTCCGACCCCCGCAGGCGCCGATTCGGCGCTCCACTCCGCACCGTCGTGCTCGAACGGCATAGACTGAATCGAAGCCCCAACGTGCTCCCCATGTCCCACCTCCGAACGCTCCTCGTCCTTCCCATCCTCGCTGCTCCGGCTCTGGCCCAGTGCCTCCAGGGCGAGCCGGTCGGACCGGCTTCGACCGCCATCGCGTTCGAAGTGCACACGCTCGCCGTGTGGGACCGCGGACCGAGCCTCGGCCGCGTGCTCGCGGCGGGTCTCCTCGACTTCGTGACCCCGATCGCACCGAGCGTCGCACTCTTCGACGGCGTGCAGTGGACGCATCCGACGACGAGTGGCTTCACGCTCTACTCCGTCGAGAGCCTCGCGGGCTTCGACGCGGGGAGCGGGAGCGAGCTCTACGCCGGCTGCGGCGTGTACGACTCGCTGAACCAGTTCCACTCGCGCGTCGTGCGTTGGAACGGCACGCAGTGGTCGAACGCCGGCGGCGACAACGACGGGATCGTGCACGCACTCGTGGCGTTCGACGACGGGAGCGGCAGCGCGCTCTACGCCGGCGGCCAGTTCTCGAACATCGGCGGTGTGCCGATGGCGCACGTCGCGCGTTGGAACGGGACGGCGTGGAGTCCCGTGGGGGCGGGACACGCCGGGATCGTCTACGACCTCGCGGCGTTCGACGACGGCTCGGGGACGAAGCTCTACGCGGCCGGCGGCGGCGCGGAACCGGTGGTGCTCTGGGACGGCGTGAGTTGGTCGCCCGTCGGCGCGCCGGTCGGCGGGGGCGCGGTCTTCGCGCTCGAGGTGTTCGACGACGGCACGGGGCCGGCGCTGTACGCCGCGGGTGCGCTGACGTCGCCGGGGAACTCCATCGCGCGCTGGAACGGAACGAGTTGGAGCGCGGTCGGGGGCGGCATGGACGGTTGGGTGCGCGACCTCGCGGTCGTCGACGACGGCACGGGCGGCGGGCCCGCGCTGTACGCCACGGGTGAATTCACGCACGCGGACGGCCTCCCCGCGAACCGCGTCGCGCGCTGGGACGGCGTGCAGTGGAGCGCGGTCGGGAGCGGGGTGAACGCGTCCGGATTCGCGCTCGCGGAGTTCGAAGAGAGCCTCGTCGTCGGCGGTTCCTTCACGCAGGCCTTCGGTGCCGCGATCCCGTTCCTCGCGCGCTGGCGGAGTTGCGGCCCGCTGAGCTCGTTCTGCGCGGGCGACGGCGTCGACGCGCACGTGACGACGGCGTGTCCGTGCGGCAACGTCGGCGGCGTCGGGCGCGGTTGCGCGTGGCACGCGGGGCCGATGGGAGCGTTGCTCGCGGCGAGCGGGACGACGAACCCCGACGCGCTCGTGCTGACGGCGAGCGGGATGCCGGCGAGCGCGCCGTCGACGATCTTCTTGAAGGGCGACGTCTTGATCCCGGGCGGCGTCGTGTTCGGCGACGGCGTGCGCTGCGTCGGCGGGAACCTGATCCGCCTCGGCACGAAGACGAACGTCGGCGGCGCGGCGCAGTATCCCGAAGCGGGCAACGTCGCGATCTCCGTGCGCGGGCAGACGCCGGTCGGCAGCGGCGCGATCGGGTACTACCAGACGTACTACAGGAACGCGGCGGTGTTCTGCACGAGCTCGACCTTCAACGTGACGAACGCCGTGCGCGTCGTGTGGTGAGCCGACTCCAGGGCGGCGATCCGGGAGTCGCGCTCGGCTCTCGGATCGACGTCCGCGCTTCGCGCGCTCAGTACGGCACGCGATCCGGCTTGTCGAGCCAGGCCTGGAACACCGCGAGCGCTTCCGTGCGCGCGAGCTGCACGAGCGCGAGCTTGCGCTCCGCGACCGGCTTCTCGAACTCGTGGTAGAAGACGTCGTCGTCGAAGCCCGCGCGCGCGGCGTCGCTGCGGTCGCACGCGTACACGATGCGCTCGACGCGCGCCCAGTAGGCCGCCGCGAGGCACATCGGGCACGGCTCGCAGGTCGTGTAGAGCTCGCACCCGGCGAGCGTGAACGTCTTCAGCGCCTGGCAGGCTTCGCGGATCGCGACGACCTCGGCGTGCGCGGTCGGATCGAGCGCCGTCGTGACGCGGTTCACGCCGCGTCCGACGATCGCGCCGTCCTTCACGACGAGCGCGCCGAACGGCCCGCTCTGGTTCGCGCGCACGCCCTCGAGCGCGAGCTCGATCGCGGCCTGCATCAGCGCCTTCTTCGGGCGGGTCGGCATGCGGCACGTCGTATCAGATCCGCAGTACGGAGTCAGGCCGTTTTTTCAACCGATTCCCCGCGGCCGCGCGTGAGGCCGCGGGGAATCCGATCCTCGGTTCGCGCTCCGCTCAGCCGAGCTTCTTCAGCATCTCGGCTTCCTGCTCCGCGGTCGGACCCGCGAGCTGCTTCCCGCGCGCGTCGGCCGGCACGGTCTTCCACCACTCGAGCGTCGAGCGCACGGTGTCCTCGAGCGTGCGGAACGTGAGCCCGGCCTTGACGCCGCGCTCGTTCTTCCACGTGTGGAAGCCCTTCGATTCGCCGACGTAGGGCGCCCAGATCGAGAAGTTCGCGCTCTTGAACGGCTCCTCGTCCTTGTGCTTCTCGAGGTCCTCGACCGACACCCAGCGCACCTTCAGGTCCTTCGCACCGCCGACCTTCGCGCACGTGTCGATCACGGTGCCCCACGGCAGACGCTCCTTCGGGCCGCACGCGTTGAAGCGGCCGAGCGTCTTCTGTTCCGCGAGGCGGATCATCCATTCGCCGAGGTCGCGCACGTCGATGATCTGGAGCGGATCCGTCGGCGCGCCGGGGACGAGCATCGTGCCGCCGCGTTCGGCGCGCACGACCCAGTAGTTGAAGCGGCCGGTCCAGTCGCCGGGGCCGACGATGTAGCCCGGACGCACGATCGTCGAGCGGCCCTTGAACGCGGTCTCGACCGCGCGCTCGCAGAGCACCTTGAGGCCGCCGTAGTTCTCGAACTGCGCGCCCATCGTCTCGACCGTCGGGTCGGCGAGCTCGGCGAGCTTCGCGTCCTCGTCCTGGTTCTCGGTCGTGTTGTCGGCGTAGGCGGAGATGCTCGAGACGTAGAGGTAGTGCGACGCGTTCGGCGCGAGCAGCTCCGCCGAAGCCTTGACGTGGCGCGGGTAGTACCCGCAGTCGTCGATGACGACGTCGAACTTCTTCCCTTCGAGCGCCTTCAGCCCGTCGCCCTTCGCCGGGTCGCGATCGCCGCGCAGCTTCTCGAGCTCGGGGAAGAGCTCGGGGCGCGTCTTGCCGCGATTGAAGAGCGTGACCTTGTGACCGCGTTGCATCGCGTACGGCACCATCGCGGGGCCGATGAAGCTCGTGCCGCCGAACACGAGGATCGAGAGCGGCTTCGCGGCCTTCGCGGGCGTCGCCTCCTTCTGCGCGGCGTTCGAGCGCGCCGCGAGGAGCGCGGCGGCGGCGAGGGAAGCGGACAGGAATTCACGTCGTTGCAGGTTCATCCGTGTGGATCCTCGAAAGGGGGGAGGCGCGCAGTATGCCGCGCGAGCGCGAGCGGCGCCGTCGAGATCACGTAAGCGGATGCAGAGCTTACGGTCGAGCGTGCACGCGTTGGGTGTGCACGACGAGCGTCACTGCACGCGGAACAGCGCGGAGAGCGGGACGAGACCGTAGCACGCGCTCACCATCATCCCGGCGCTCATCGCGAGGACGAGGCCGATCAGCACGCCGTACGCGCGGCGCTTCGCGGCGGTGACGACGAGCGGGAGCAGGACGATGAGTTGGAGGAGGCCGATGCCGATCAGCACGCCGAGTGTGGTGGGCGGGCCCGCGTGGTCGAGCAGCCATGGCGTCGCGACGAGCACGAGGACCACCGGCGCGATGCCTAGCGCGAACCCGGCGAGTCCGCCGACGAGGTGGCGGAGGACGACGCGGTTCGTGACGGCTTCGGGGCGCGGCGTCGGAGACGGAGAAGCGTCCACGGCGGTGAGCATGACCGACGGCGCGCGATTCGGCGAGGGTGCCGAAGCAGGCCGCTCAGGTCCCGAGACTGCGCAGGGCAATGAGGACGTTCGCGCCCTGGAGGAGCAGCGTGACCACGGCTGCAATCCACTGCCCGGCGCGGAAGGACGTGTGATTCGGCCCTGCGTGACGCTCGGGGTGGAGGAAGAACCAGATCCCTTGGAGCAACGCGATGGGGTAGGTCACGACCCCGAAGTCGCTCCGCCTGAACAGCGCGAAGGAAAGGCACACGACGAAGCACGCGAGGTTCGTGCTCGCTGGCAAGGCGAATCCGCGCAGCACGTCGCGAGTCGTGCGCTCCATCGCGTCAATGCATGTTCCCGAGCGACAACGACACGATCGCGAAGCACCCGCCGTTCACGAGCAGCACGAGCGCTGCGGCGATCACGATTCCGTGACCGATGCCCTTGCGTCCCGGCTTGTACGCCCAGACGGCGCCGGGCGCGGCCCACAGGAGTTGCACGAGCCCGATCGCGAAAAGCGCGACGATCGGGAACTCGATCCCCGCGCCCGCGAGCATCCCGAGGAACGCCGCGGCCGCGAGATCGGCGCCGATCAGCGCCGCGAAGAGGTACGCGGCGAGGAACGCGCGGAACACGGCGCCGCTGCGATGCGGGCGCGACTCCATCCGGTGGAGGAAGAGCGCGAGGAGGAGCGCGAACCCGCTCTCGTACTGCTGCACGGGATGGCGCGCGACGCCGTCTCCGAAGTCGATCGCCCACGGGAGCGCGCTCGGGCTCCCGAACGTGCGGTCGTCGAGCCCCGCGAGGAAGCACCCGACGCGTCCGATCGCGATCCCGACGCAGAGCGCGACGCGGATCGCCGAACCGCCGCTTGCGCGCGAGGTGGGCGCGGAACGCGACCGCTTACACGAGGAGCTCGAACACGACGTACGCGTGCAGCGAGAGGCCGAAGAGCGGGATGCGGACGGGAAAGTCGGGCACGTTGGGTCCGTGGGGACTCGAGGACGGGACGGAACGCGCGCGGCGCGCGCTCAACTCGTGCGGAGGAGATTACGGCGGCGCGGCTCGATCCAGCGCTCGGGCGCCGCGCGCCGCGCCGCGTCGGCGAACGACGGCTCGTCCGCGCCGCTCGCGGCCGCGGCCCACGCCGCGAGCGCGAAGAGGTCGGGCGGGAGCGCGTTCGCGTTCCCGCTCGCGAGCAGCGGCGCGAGCTCGCGCAGCGCGGCGGGGGAGTCGCGCAGGACGAGACGCGCTTCGGCGCGGAGCAGGCGCGCCGCGGTCGCGAGCCCCGCCGAGGACGGCCGCTCGACGGGCGCGAGGAGTTCGAGCGCCTCGCGCGCGCGGCCGCGGGCGAGCGCGAGGCTCGCGAGGCGCGCGCGCGGCGCCGCGGCCGTGAAGTCGGGCGCGACGGGGAGCGTGAAGCGCCGTCCGTCGAGTGCGAGGCACTCGCGGTACGCGCGCTCCGCCGCGTCGGTCTCGTCGAGCCGTTCGTGCGCCGTGCCCGCCAGGAAGCAGAGGTTCGGGTGCGGCTCGATGCAGCGCTTCGCCGCGGCGTCGAGCGCCGTCAACGCGCCGCGCGCGTCGCCGCGCGCGAGCCGACACGTCGCGAGCACGTGCGCGAGCTGCACCGGCGACGGCTTGAGCGAGCGCGGCGGGAGCGCGTCGATGCGCGCGAGGAACGGCTCGAAGGCCGAGTTCGCGACGCTCTCCGCGCGCGCGAGTTCGCCGCCGCGGGCGAGCTCCATCGCGAGGTAGCCCGCGAGCTCGCCGTCCGCCGGATCCTCGCGCACGGCGCGCTCGAGGAGCTCCGTGTTGCGCGCGCGCTTGTTGCGCTCCGCGCGCAGCGCGGGCACCTCGCCGACGTGGACGATCGGCGCGTCGACCGCGGCGATCGCGCCCTCCGCGAGCTCGACGCCCGGCGGCGGCAGGATCGTCTCGTGCACGCGGCGGCGGAAGCGGCGCTCCTTCGACGCGCGGAAGAAGCGCGCGAGCCAAGCGGGCGGCGTCAGGCGCCGCGCGCCGGAGAGCACGTCTTCGTCCCGCGCGTCGAGCGCGTCCGCGTCGTGCAACGGGAGCATCCCGATCACGAGGTCGGCGCGGGCGGCGGCGCGTCGGAGCGCGTCGCCGGCGCCGCGCGCGAGCCGTTCGTCGGCGTCGAGGACGAGCACGTGCGTGCCGCTCGCGCGGTCGAGCCCCGCGTTGCGCGCGGCCGCGAAGTCGCCGGTCCAAGCGTGCTCGACGACGATCGCGCCGGCCTCGCGCGCGAGGTCGCGCGTGCGGTCCGTGCTGCCCGTGTCGACGACGACGAGCTCGTCGGCGACGTCGCGCACGCTCGCGAGGCACGCGGGGAGGAACCGCTCCTCGTCCTTCACGATCGCGCAGAGGCTGATCTTCGGCACGAAAGGAGGCTACCGTATCGAGCCTCGTGCAAGAAGCGCACATCGCCCACCTCGCCGCGCTCTGCCACGTCCCGATGTGGACGTGCGCCGCCGCGCTGCTCTTCGTCCTCGTCGTGCAGCAGCGGGCGCGCGACGCGGTGGGCGAGGTGCTCGAAGCGCGCCGGGACGTGCGCGCGCGGATCGTGCACGCGGCTCCGGCGGCGCTCGCGCTCCTCGCGCTCTTCGTCGGCTGCGCGGCGGCGGCGGAGCGCGAGGTCTGGTTCGAGGCCCTCGCGCCCGCGTTCGAGTGCCTGGGGATCGCCGCGGTGCTCGGTTGGTGCGCGCCGTGCGCCGGCGACCGCGTGGTCGGGCACGAAGGCGTGCAGCTCGGCTGGAGAGCCGTGCGGTGGGAGGACGCCTCGAGTGCGGAGCTCGACGCGGACGGAGTGCGGCTCGTCGTCGACGGCTTCGAGGAGCGGGTCGCGCTCGGGCGTGGAGCGTGCGACGCGCTGCGCACTCGGCTCGGCGCGTGATGCTCCGGCGCAGCTAGCGTCCGGCCGCCTCGAGCGCGGCGGAAGCGCGGCGCTCGTCCTCCGCAGCGGCGGCGCGCGCGGCGTCGTCGCGGGCAGCGCGTCCCGCGGCACGCGCGAGCTCGAGGGCGCGCGCGAGATCCTTCCGCGCGGCGTCCTTCGCGCCCATGCGCGCGCGCAGCTCGCCGAGCGCGCGCCAGGCGGTGCTCGAGTTCGGCCGCAGGCGCGCGACGGCCTCGCGCTCGACGAGCGCGTCCGGTGCGCGGCCGAGGCGCTCGAGCACGTCGGCGCGCACCGCGTGCGCCGCGACGTTGCCTGGAACCTCGGCGACGACGCGCGCGAGCTCGCTCTCGGCCTCCGCGTCGCGTCCGAGGTCCGCGAGCAGCGCCGCGTGCGTGCGCCGCCAACCGGGATCGACGACGTGCGTGCGCTCGCCCTCCGCGAGCGCGCGCTCGACGTCGGCGAGCGCGCGTTCGACGAGGCGCGTGCGCTCGTCGCCCGTGCAGTCTTCGGCGAGCATGCGCCGCGCGGCGCCGGCGTTGAGCAGGTGGAGCGGGTGCCCGCTCGCCGCGTGCGCGCGTTCGAAGGCCGCGAGCGCGCGCTCGAGCACGGCGCGGCGTTCCCCGGCGTCCGCGAGCGTGCGCGCGCGCGCGACGTCGGCCTGCGCGGCGTGATCGAGCGCGGTCGGGTTCTCGGGCTCGACCGCGAGCACGCGCGCCCACAGGCTCGCGGAGTCGCGCCACACCGAGCACTGCGCGCGCGTCGTCGGCACGAGCACCGCCGCGACGAGCGCGACGAGCGCCGCGGACACGGCGAGCGGCACGCGCGGAGCCGCGAGCGCGCTCGCGAGGAGCAACGCGAAGGGAAGCGTCGCGAGGTACGCGTAGCGGTCCGCGACGAGCTGCGGACCCGCCTGCAGGAGCCCGCTCACCGGCGCGATCACGACCGCGAACGCGAGCCCCGCGAGCGCGATCCGCGGCGCGCGTCGCCGCAGAGTCCACAGGACGATCGCACCCGCGACGCCGCACGCCGCGGGGACGAGGTAGCGCGCCGCGACGAGCCCGCCCGGAGCGGGGAGCGAGTACAGCGGCGAGAGCTCGAGCGGCAGCAGCGTCTTCCACGGGTAGAACGCGAGCGCGTACGCGCTCTGGATCGCGCGCGCGACGAGCCCGTGCTCCGCGAGGGTCGCGCGCGCCTCGGTTCCGCTCGCCTGCGCCCAAAGCGTCACGCCCGCGAACGCGAGCGCGAGGCCCCATGCGGGCAGCGCTGCGACGACGCGCTCCCTCCACGCGAGCGGCGCGCGCTCGCGCGACACGAGCGCGTCGAGCACGAAGAACAACGCCGGCAGCACGACGCCCCACGCTTTCGCGAGGAGCGAGAGCGCCGTCCACGCGAACGCGAGCGCGCGTCCTCGGCCTTCGACGCGGAAGCGGAGCCACGCGTCGAGCGCGAGCACGAAGAAGAGCCCGGACACGACGTCGCGGCGTTCGGTGACCCACGCGACGGACTCGACGCGCAGCGGGTGGAGCGCGAAGAAGGCCGCCGCCGCGAACGCGAGCAGCGCGCGCCGGCTCTCCGCGGCTTCCGGCAGAGTCAGGTCGAAGACGCGGCGCGCGAACGCGAGGACCGCGACCGCGACGGCCGCGTGGAAGAGCACGTTCGTCGCGTGGTACCCCGCGGGTTCGACTCCGTGGAGCGCGTGGTCCGCCGCGAGCGTCAGCCACGCGAGCGGCTGGTAGTGCCCGAGGTGCGCGCTCGTGGACATCCAGGCCAGGTTCGCGCTAGAAAACCCGCGGAAATGGAGGTTCTCCACGAAGTTCCGATCGTCGTCCCAGTCGACGAACCCGGCCCCGAGGGCGGGCGCGAACGCGAGCAGCACGAGGGCGACGAGGAACGCGGCGCTCGCCCAGGGGAGGAGACGGGACCGGGTGGGGGGCACGAGCCGCGCACTCTATACGACCCGCGCGCGCGGGCCGAGGGCAGGCGCAGCGCGGCGTCGGGAGCCCGGACTCCGCGATCGGTACGGGGCGGGAGTGTGCTCCACCGCGTACGAACTGCGCGTCCCGAGTGCGGGACGCAGGGAAGAAGCGACTACGGAACCTCGGAGGCGTCCCCCTCGTCTCGATAGAATCGCGAGCACGCCCGGCGCTCCCGCCGGACCTCGAGTCTCTCTCCGTGCTCCGCACGGGACAACGCCATGGATCCGCTTCCCCCGTCGATCCAACACCGCCTCGGCCGAATCGCCCCGCCGAGTTCCGCGTCGCGCACGCGCGCGACCGCGGCCGGCAGCACTCGCACACGCGGAGACCGCGCGCTCGACGCCGCGCCGCGCTCCGCCGCTCACGATCGCGGACGCATCACCGGACTTTGGGACACGCCGGTCGATCCGCTGCAACTCGTCTGGAGCCTCGCGCGTGAACGCGAGGACGTCTCGAACTTCTGATGGAGCGCGGAAGGGGATTCACTTCGAACTAGCCCTGCCTCTCCCGAGCCTTTCAGAACTCCCGCGGGGCCACTGGGTGCATCCGGTGGTCCCGCTTCCTTTCCCGCTCGCATCGGCGCGCGCCGACGCTGCGCGAGTTCTCGCGGCGATCATTCCACGCGCCATGCGCGCACCGGCGCGGACCGGCCGCGCCATTCCGACGGACGTGCTGCGAGTCGCCGAGCGAGAGCGTCGCGTTCGCGCTCGATCGCCGCGGTGAAGCGCGCTCGATCACCGACGGGCTTCCCCTGCACGGCGCGTCCGCGCACGTAGGCGTCGAGGAACGCGCGCTGCGCGTCGGCGCCGAGCTCCTCCGGCGCGCGCAGGAAGAGGCACGCGAGGTCGTACGCGGGGCCGCGGAGCTGGAGGCGCTCGCCGCCCTTCCAACCATCGAGGAACCACACGCTCCCGCCGTGCGCATCCGCGCGCACGAGCACGTTGCGCGGGAAGAGGTCGCGGTGCACGAAGTGGAGCGCGTGCATGCGCGCCGTCTCGCGCGCGAGCTCGTCGAGCACGCGCGCGCGCTCCCCCGCGTCGCCGCTCGCGAGGACGTCCTCGAGCGTGCGCGCCGACTCGACGGCGCGCGTCGCGAGCGCTTGGAACCACGGCGCTCCGCCGCGCACGAGCACGGCGGACGCGAGCGGCTCGGGCGCGAGGAACAGGCGCTCGCGCAGCCACGCGAGGTTCGCGTGCTCGCGTTCGCGGGGCAGGGGAGCGCGGAACAGCGCGCGCTTGAGCGCCCACCGCAGGCGCGCACGGCCGCGCAGCGGGCTCGCCTTGACGAACGCGCGCGCGCCGCCGAGCTCGACGAACTCCGCCGCGCGCCCGCCGTCGCGGGCGAGGCGCAGGACGAGCTCGCGCGCCTCGTCGACGAGCCCCGCGTCGCGCGCGCGAAGACGCAGCGTGCCGAGCGCGCCGGCGTCGCTCGCGACCGTGACGTGCGTGCGCGCGCTCTCCACGGCGCTCAGACGGGCGCCTGGCCGAGCGAGCCGCCCGCGGGGTCGAGGCCGAAGTCGAGGAAGCGCGCGCGTCCGCGTCCTTCCTTCGCGCGCGAGTCGACGGGCGCGCGCTTGTTCGCGACGACGAACGTCTGCTGCGAAACGAAGCGGAACGAGTGGTGGAAGCCGACGACCTCCGCGCCCGCGGCGTCGAAGAGGTGGCGGAGGACGCGCTTCTGCACCGCGCGGCGTCCGCGGGGGCCCTCGGAGCGGCGCAGTCCGACGCGCCGGCGGAACGCGTGGAGCGACGCCGCGTCCCAGAACGACGCGACGACGAGCCGGTTCGACACGCGGACGAGCTCGTTGACGGCGAGCGCGAGCTCCTCCGTCTCGTGCAGGTGGTGGAGGAGGCGCACGCACACGACGACGTCGAAGCTGTCGTCCGCGAAGGGGAGGCGCGCGACGGTGCCCTGCACGAGCCCGGACGCGCCGCCGCGCCGCGCTTCGTCGAGCATCGGCGCCGAGATGTCGACGCCGACCCAGCGCAGCCCGCGGCGCTCGAGCATCGGCCGCAGCCGCCCGGTCCCGCACGGCGCGTCGAGCACCGGCTTCAACCCGGGCCGCACGCCGTGGCGCGCGAGGATGCGCTCGACGAGCATCGGATCGCGCAGCGCCGACCGCGGGCTCGCCCAGCGCGCTCCGCCGTAGTGCCGCCCCGCCTCCGCTCCCTGCCATTTGGCGTCCGAGCTCGGCATCGAAGGCCCGATCGACCCCGAATCCATGCGCGCGGAGTCTATCGTCGTCGCGGCGGCGTGTCCCGGATCGCTCCGGCGCCGATCACCGCGCGCCCAGGAGCTCCTCGAGCACGCGGCCGAACACGACCCGTCGATAGCGCGCGGTCGAGCGCACGTCGTCGCGCGGCCGCACGTCGATCGCCGCGCTCGCGGCGGCGGCGGCGCGCACGCGCGCGCGTTCGAGCGGACCGCCGAGGAGCCGCTTCTCGAGCTCGACGAGGCGCACGCTCCGCTCCGCCATCGAACCCGCGCCGCCGCGGAGCGCGACCACGTTTCCGCGCTCGTCGACGCGCCACGCGAGCGCCACGACGAGCTTCGCGATCGACTGCGCGCGGCGCGTGCCGACCTTGCGGAAGCGGCGCGCTTCACCAGGCGCGCGCTCGGGGACGAACACGGACTCGATCAGCTCGTCGTGGAGCCGCGCCGTCGAGCGATACCCGGTCAGGAAGTCGTCGACGGCGACCTCGCGCAGACCGCGCACGGACGCGAGCCGCACGCGCGCGCCGAGCGCGAGCAGCACCGGGTTCAGGTCCGCGGCCGGCGACGCCGTGCCGAGGTTGCCGCCGAGCGTCGCCCGGTTCTGGATCTGCACGGCGCCGACCTCGCGCGCCGCACGGACGAGCAGGTCCGCGCGCTCCTCCGCGAGCGGTGCGCGCAGGAGGTCGCTGCACGTCGTCAGCGCGCCGAAGCGCACGCCGCCGTCCTCCGCGCGCACATAGCGCAGCTCCGCGACCTTCCACACGTCGACGACGCGCTCGGGCGCCGAGCGGCCGCTCTCGAGCTCGACGAGCAGGTCCGTCCCGCCCGCGAGCACGCGCGTCGCGTCGTCGGCGTCGCGCATTGCGCGGAGCGCGTCCTCGAGCGTGCGGGGCGAGACGACGTTCACGTTCGGCCTCCCTCGATCGGAGCCGCGTTCGACGGCTTCGACGCGGTCGCTCGGGACGCGCACTCCGCATTCGGCATGTGCGCAGCGCAGGCGTCGCGCTCCTCGCGCGCCGCGCGCACCGCGGCCGCGAGGATCTTCCCGTAGCCCGTGCAGCGGCACAGGTTGCCCGCGAGCGCCTCGCGCGCGCCCTCGAGCGTCGGCTCGACGCCGTCCTTCGCGCACGCGTCGATCCACGCGCGCGTCGACGTGATCATGCCCGGCGTGCAGATGCCGCACTGCGCGCCGCCCTCCGCGAGGAACGCCGCGCGGATCGCATCGAGCCCCGGCCCCTCGACCGTGCGCACGTCGGCGCCCTGCGCCTGACACGCGGGCACGAGGCACGCGAGCACCGCCTCGCCGTCGACGAGCACCGTGCACGCGCCGCACTCGCCCTCGCCGCAACCTTCCTTCGTGCCCGTGAGCGCGAGCTCCTCGCGCAGCACGTCGAGCAACCGGCGCAGCGGTGGAACGGTGAGCGCGCGCTCGACGCCGTTGACGCGCAGGCTGAGCTCGATGGGCGCGCCGCCTTCGAAACGCGATCTCATGCGCGGTCCTCCTCCGCCTCGAGGTGCGGGCCGAGCGTGCTCGGGACGGCTCGTCGCGCGCTCATGCCGGCTCCTCCGGATGCGCCGCGAGCCAGGCGTCGAGGATGCGCTCCGGCGTCGCGGGCACGTGGGAAAGATGCAGGCCGAGCGCGTCCTCGATCGCGGCGAACACCGCGGGCGCGCCGCCGTCCATCGGGAGCTCGCCGACGCCTTTCGCGCCGAACGGGCCGTGCGAGAAGGGGACCTCGACGAGCGACACCTCCATCGGCGGCGCGTCGAGCGTCGTCGGGATGATGCACGTCGCCATGCGGTCCTGCTCGAAGCGGCCCGCGCGCGTCGAGACGACCTCGAGCTGCGACCAGCCGAGCGCCTGCAGGCTCCCGCCTTCGATCTGGCCTTCGACGAGCTTCGGTTGCAGCGCCTTGCCGACGTCGACGGTGCTCCAGAAGCGCGTGACGCGCACGTCGAACGTGATGGGATCGACCTCGACCTCGGCGAGGTCCGCGGCCCAGCCGTAGACCGGGTACGCGTCGCCGCGATAGTGCGCGTCGTCCCACTGGAGGCCGGGCGGCGAGTGGTACGTGACCGTGACGACGCCGTCGCCGCCGCGCGCGAGGAAGTCGCGCGCGCGTGCGCGGAAGGACGCGGGGGTGGTGTTCGGCGCGCCGATGCGCGCGACGAGCTCCTTGCACGCATTCGCGAGGCACCCGCCGACGACCATGCACGTGCGCGACGCGACCGTCGGCCCCGAGTCGGGCACGCGCGCCGTGTCGGGCGTCGCGACGACGACGTCGGCGAGCTCCGCGCCGAGCGCTTCGGCCGCGATCGCTTCGAAGAGCGTGTTCGTGCCTTGGCCGATCTCGGTCGAGCCGGCGAGCACCTCGACGCGTCCGTCCTCCAGGAGCGCGACGCGCACGCGGCCCTTCAACATCTCCTCGCCCGACCCGGTGAACCCCGCGCCGTGGAAGAAGAAGGAGAGGCCGCGGCCGCGGAGTGTCTTCTTCGGTACGGTGCCAGGCACGTTTGTCACCCCTTCGCTGCGGCCGGTCGGCGGCTGCGAAGGTGCGGCGAGTTGCTCCGGCGAAGCGGGTGCGGAGCGCGTGGGCGAAGGGGAGAAAAACGAGCCAGGCACCGTCCCACACCACCGTTCGCTCGCGAAGCCCGTGCGCGTGAGGAGCTCTTCGAGCACCTCCGTCGAGCCGACGCTCTCCTTCAGCACCTGCCCCGTCGCCGTCGTGTCGCCGAGGCGCAGGCGGTTCGTCCAGCGCAGCTCCGCCGGATGGATCCCGAGCGCGCGCGCGATCTGGTCCATCTGCCGCTCGACCGCGAAGCACGTCTGCGGCGCGCCGAAGCCGCGGAACGCGCCGTAGGGGACGTGGTTCGTGCCGACGACGCGCCCCCGGATCCGCACGTTCGCGCAGCGATACGGCCCAGCCGCGTGGATGCAGCCGCGCGACAGCACGACCGGCGACAGCGTCGTGTACGCGCCGCCGTCGAAGAGCACGTCGACGTCCATCGCGAGCAGCGTCCCGTCCTCCGCGACGAGCGTCTTGTGTCGCACGCGCGACGGATGGCGCTTGGGCGTGACGGCGAGGTCCTCGTGGCGCTCGTAGAGGAGCTTCACCGGCCGGCCGCACTTCTTCGCGAGCAGCGCCGCGTGGCACGCGACGACGCTCGGGTACTCCTCCTTGCCGCCGAAGCCGCCGCCCGTCTCGCATTGGACGACGCGCGCCTTCTCGAGCGCGACACCCATGCAGCGCGCGAGCGCCTTGCGCACGTAGTGCGGGCACTGCAGCGAGCCCTTGACCGTGATCGTCCCGTCGCGCTCCGGCGGCCACGCGATCCCGCCCTGCGGCTCGATGTAGAGCTGCTCCTGCGAATCGGTGCGGTACGTACCCTCGATCACGCGCGCGCCGCGCGGCGGAGCGGCGAACGCGCGCTCGACGTCGCCCTTGTCGACGTCGATCGCCTTGAAGACCTGCGTCGAGCGCTCGAGGTCGAGCACGGGCTCGAGCGGCGCGATCTTCGGGCGGAGCGCCGCGAGCGCTTCGAGCAGCGTCGCGCGATCGGGCGCCGCGACGAGCAGGAGCGGCTCGCCGACGTGGCGCACTTCGCTCGTCGCGAGCACGGGCTGGTCGTCGACGATCAGCGCCTGCACGTTCTCGCCGGGCACGTCCTCGGGCCCGACGATCACGACGCGCGTGAAGTCGAACGCGGGATCGCGCTCGAACCCGAGCAGGCGCCCGCGCGCGACGTCCGAGCGCACCGTGCCGCCGATCCACGCGCCCGGCACGTCGAGGTCCGCGACGTAGAGCGCGCGCCCCTCGACCTTCGCAGGCCCTTCGGGGCGGGGGACGTTCGTGCCGACGATGCGGGGCATGACGTGGAGAGCGTCGCGTCCCGCAATCCGCGGATCAACGGTCTCGTGCGTCGATCCAAGCCGGGCGGACCCGACTGGGATCCCCGTTCCCGCGCGCGGTTCGAGGCGGCCGAGCGTCCGACCTGCCGCGCGGTCGCTCGGTCACCACACGAGCCCGACTTCCTTCGCCGCCGCTTCGGCGCTCGTCGGCGCCGCGCTCCAGCGCGCGAGTCGGTCGGCGTCGTTCGCTTCCTTGGCGAGCGCGGCGAGACGTTCGAGCATCGGCTTCGAGAGCGTCCACGTCGCGGCGTTCTCGAGCCACGCGAGCGCGGCGGCGGCGCCTTGCTCCGCGCGGAGGCGCTCGGCGACCTGCAGCACGCGGTGCGCGGGCAGCGCTTCACGACGGACGAGCTCGTCCTCGATCGCGCGTGCGTCCGCTTCGCGTCCGACGGCGCGGGCGAGGTCGAGCACGGCGAGGCGCGTGTTGCCCGTGCTCGGCACGGTGAGGAGCTGACCGAAAACGGAGGCTGCGCGCGCATCGTCGCCGAGCACGTGCAGGCGCTGCACCGCCGCGAGCAGCACCGTCGCCGCCGTCCCGTCCTGCAGGCGACCCGCCGTGTTCCAAGCGAGCACGCTGTTCGCCGCGCGCTCGCACCACGCGGGCGTCGCGTCCTTCGGGAACAGCTCGCGCGCGTCGTCCCACCCGATCGAGCGCGGCTGGAGCAGCCACTGCGCGCGGTAGGTCTGGCTCGGCGTCAGCGCGACGTCCGCGAGCTCGAGCCGACAGAGCCCGAGCTCGAGCGCGCGCTGCGCACGCTCGACGTCGCCCGTCGCCGCGAGGATCCGCGCGACCTGGAGCGCCGGCGTGCGTACGAGCCCGCGCTTCGGATCGAGCACGCGATCGATCGTCGCGCGCGAGCGCTCGAGGGCCTGCGCGGGGCCGAGGACGCGGCACCACGTCGAGAGCTCGAGCGCGGCGTAATCCTCCTGCTCGTCCGCGTCGTTCGGGCCGGTGCCCGGGCGCGCGGAAGCGAGGATCGACTCGACGACGGGGACGAGCTCCGCGCCGGTGAGCTCGCGCGCCACTTCGTCGAGCAGATCGCGCGCGTCGATCGCGTCTTCGTTGCCGAAGAACCAGCGCCGGCCGCTCGCGAGCGCGCCGCACCAGCGGTAGATCGTCGCCGCGCGCGGCGCGAGGCCGAGCTTGACGTGCAGCCGAGCGAGCGCGCGCAGTTGGGCGCCGTCGACGGGGTTCACGGCGCCCGCGAGGCCCGCCAGCGTCTCGCGGTCCTCGTTCGTGAGCTCGGCCGCGTGCTCGTCGAACCACGCGAGGAGCAGCGCGCGCTGGAGCGTGTTCGCACCGCCCGTGCGCACGGCCTGCGTCCAGGCCGCGACGGCGGCGCGCTCGCCGAGGCGCTTCACCTCCGCGTGCATCAGGCCGCGAAGGAGCGCGCGCGAACCCTGCAGCGCGGACGCGTCGAGGGAGCGCGCCTGGCGCGCGAGCTCGTCGCCGCCGAACGGCAGCGTCGCGAGCACGTCGTAGGCCGTGCGCTTCGCGGCCTCCGACTTCGGCGCGGCTTCGAGCTCGAACGCCGCGAGACCGTCCTTCGGGGTCTTCGGTGCGTTCTCGTCGTCGTCCGCCGCGTCGTCCGGCCAAACCGGATCGGCGCCGCCGTAGTTGCGCGAGCGGAAGAAGCGGCCGTACGGCGACTCGCTGTAGAACGTGCGCCACGTGCGACGGTAGAGCGCGCGTGCGTCGTCCATCCGACCGGCGTCGACGGCCTTCTTCACCGCGAGGAGCGTCGCGGGCTCGAGCTTCTTCGCGTCGTCCGCGGTCGCGGCGGCGGGCTTGGCCTTCTTGGTGCTCGCGTCGCGCGCGGCGAGCGCGTTGAGCGGGTGGCCGCGGCGCTTCCAGAACGACACGAGCTGCTCGCGCGTCGCGGGCTTCTTGTCGGTCTGAACGAGTCGTTCGAGCAGAGCCCGCTGGCGGGCGAAGTCGCCGTTGCGCGCCGCGTCGTCGGCGAGCTGGCGGATGAGCTTCGCGTCCTTCGGCTTCTTCTCGAGTCGCGCTTCGAGGCTCGCGCGCTTCTTGTCGCGGTCGCCGAGCAGCTCGAAGACGGACGTCCGCAGGCGTTCGATGCGCTCGGCGCCCTCGTCTTCGGTGCTCGGCGCGCTCGCTTCGTACTCGTCGGCGAGCGCGACGAGCTCGCCCGCATGCTCCTTCCCGAGCGCGTTGACGAGCGCGGTGAGCGCGCTGTCGACGATCCAGTCGCGTTCGCCGTCCGCCTTCGCGAGCGCGGGCAGGAGCTTCCGGACGCGTTCGAGCGCACCGGGCGCATCGCCGCGCTTCGCGCAGGCCGCGGCGTCGAGCGCGCGGAACGCCGAGTCGTCGGACCAACGCTTCACGGTCTCGGCGACGAGCCGCTGCACGATCGCGGGGTCGAGCTTCGAGTTCGAGACGATCGACTGCAGCGAGTAGCCGAGCATCGTCGGCTCGTCGACGTCGGCGAGCGCCGTGACGTACGCCTCGACGAGGAACTCCGCGAACGCGGGGACGGGCGGCTCGTTCTCGCTCGAGAGGAACGACAGCGCCGTGTACGCGCGCTCCGCTGCGGGGACCTTCGTCCAGAGCGGGCTCAGGAGCCCGAGCCGCGCATCCTTCGGCACGAGCCCGAGGAGCGAGTCGAGCATGTAGTAGCGATCGGGCAGGCAGTCGCTGAGCCGCTTCTGCACCGCGTCGGCGGAGAGCAGCGGTCGCCCTTGACGCTCCGCGAGTTGCGAGAGGACGTACTGGTATTGCTGCAGCTTCTTCTCGTCGGCCGCGACGCTCTGCACGAACGAATCGAGCAGCACGTCCCACGCGGCCGGCGCGAGCACGGCGCTCGCGCGCTCGAAGAGGGGGATCACCTTCTGCGTGTCCTCCCAGCCCGATCCGTGCGCGACGATCGTGCGGAGCGCGTAGCTCGTCAGCGCCTCGACGGACGGCGCATCGCCGGCGAAGACCGCGGCGGAGACGAGCACTTGCACGAACGGAAGGTCCTCCTTCTTCGGCACGCCGAGCTCGGCGGTGCGCAGGGCGAGCCCGAGCTTCGCGCGATCGCCCTCGAGCAGCAGCGGAACGAGCCGCGCGACGAGATCGCTCGGCGCGAGCGCGCGCTGGCCGTCGGAGGCGCCTTCGCCGCGTCCGAGGCGCGCAAGCACCTTGCGCTTGTCGTCCGCGGAGAGCGCGCTCTCGGCGACGACGCGGTCCGCGGCGCCGGTTGCCCCGTACTCGACGCGCTCGCGGGCCATCGCCTCGACGAGCGTGAGGCCCGCGGGGAACCGCTGCGCCAACGCGCGGTCGGTCGCGAGCACGTCGTCGCTCCATCCGGCGCGCAGTGCGAGCCGCCGCAGGAGCGACGCGCGCTGCACGAGGCGCGGGGCCTGCGCGGAGTCGACGCCGGGCGCCTTCGCGCGCGGGAGCGCGTCCCACGCGGCGAGGTCGCGCTCGAACTCGCCGCGCTGCGCGTCGAAGAACGCGCGGAGGCCTTCCATCGTCGAAGCGCCGAAGAGCCCGGTCTCCAGCGACGGCGCATAGCGCTCGAATTCGCCGACGTTCTTCGGCGTCCACATGTCCTCGTCGTCGTCCTTCTTCGCTTCGCCGGACGGCGAGACCTCGAGCGGGACCTGCGCGTAGAGCATCGCGAGCGCGCGTCCGTAGAGCTCCGCCGCGCGCGCGTCGCGTCCGAGCTGCTCGTCGAGCTGCGCGGTCTCGAGCAGCAGGCTCGCGTCGGGCGCCTGGCTCGCGAGCAGCCGCTCGTAGACGGAGAGCGCGTTCTCCGCGTACTGCGCGGAGAGGAACGACGTCGCGACTTGGCGCTGGAACGCGCTCCAGTCGGGCACGTCGCGCGCCATCGAGAACGTCTTCGCGGCGTTCGCGACCTCGCCCGCGCGGAGGAACGTCTCGCCGAGCTCGAGGTACACGCCCGGCGGCACCGCGTCGCCGAGACCGATCAAGCGCCGGCCGTACGCGAGGCGCTGTTCGTCCATTCCGCCGGAGCTCTTCTGCTGCGCGACGCCGTTCACGATCACGAACGAGTTCGACTGCTTGCCGCGCGCCGTGTCCATCATCTGGCGCAGGAGGCTCGTGCGCTGCTCGCCCGCGATCGCGAGCGACGTCTCGAGCGTGCGCAGGATGGCGGGCACGTCCTCGACCTCCTCGGAGAGGTCGGCGAGGAGTTGGTAGAGGTAGAGCTTGTCGTGCCGCCGCGCGAGCCGCTCGAGCGTCACGCGCCGCGCCCAGCGCACGACGGGTTCCTTCGCGCGCATGTTGAGCACACCGTCGACCGCGACCGTGAAGAGGTCGTCCTTGTCCGCCTCCTCGGCGAGCATCTGGAAGAGCCCGGTCGCCTGGTCCGTGCGGTTGAGCGACTTGAGCGCGTTCCCGAGCAGGAGCCAACCGTCGATGCGGCCGTCGTTGACCGCGAGGCCGCGGCGATACGTCTTCGCGGCGTCCTCGTTCAAACCCGCGAGCGCGAGCACGCCGGCCTCGAACTCCGCGCTGTCGCCGGGGCTCTCCTTCTTCGCGAGGTCGGAGAGGATCGCGCGCGCCTCCATCGGCTTGCCGCGCTCGAGGCTCGACATCGCGAGCTGGCGCAGGTGGTCGAGCTCGTTCTCGGGATCCAGCGCGATCAGCTTCCGCACCGTGCGCTCGTAGCGGTAGTAGTCCTTCGCCGCGAGGTAGATGCGCGCCTTCTCCGCGAGCACGTCCGCGTCCGACTTGCCGCGCGACTTCAGGTGCTCCTCGAGCACTTCCGCGGCGGAGACGGCGTCGCCGACCTTCGTGTAGAGCCGCACGAGCAGGCCCGCTTCGCGATCGTCGGCCTGTCCGGCCGCGAGCTTCGTCTCGAGGTCGACGGCGATGTCGCTGAGCTTGCCGAGCCGCGACGCGACGGACATCAGGCGATCCTCGACCTGACGGCGCCGCGGGATCGACTGCACGCGCTTCCACAGCGCGGTCCAGCGCTCGAGCGCGAGCTCGTCGCGGCCCACCTCGGAGCAGAGCCACGCGAGGCGCATCTCGAGGTCCTCTTCGACCGCGTCCGCGCCGCGCGCCGCGCGGAGACCCTCGAGCACGTCGACCGCGCGCTGCTTGTCGCCGAGGCGTTCGTACGACTCCGCGAGCCGCACGCGCTCGGGCGAACCCTTCGGCGCTTCCGCGTCGAAGCGCGCGAGCTCGGCGAGCGCGGCATCGGTGCGTCCGCGCGCCTGCTCGAGCTCGGAGAGGAAGAGCCGCGCTTCGAGGCGGCCGGCGTCGGCGACCTCGCCCGTGCCCGCGAGGCAGAGCTCGGCCGTCGTGCGCGCGAAATCGTCGAGGCCTTGCGCCCGCGCCGCGCGCGCCGCGGCGAGGCGGTCCATCGGACCTGCATGCACGTCGACGAACGCCTGCCAGATCGCCTGCGCGTCCTCGCGCTTGCCGCGTTCGAGGAACGAGCGTGCGAGGCCCTCGCGCCATTCGAGCCGGTCCGGTTCCTGCGCGATCAGCTCGCGGTAGGTCGCGACGAGCTCGTCCTCGCGTCCCGCGTCGCGGCAGAGGTCGAGCAGCTCGCGCCGCATCTCGGCGGTGAACGCGCCTTGGTGCGCGCTCTTGAAGAGCGCGAGCGCTTCGTCGACGCGCGCGAGCTCGCGCAGGAGGTCGATCCAGACCGAGCGCGACTCGGCGTCGAGCTCTTTCTCCGCGGCGAAGCGGTCGACGAGCTTCGCGAGCGACTTGTCCGCGCGGTGCGCCTCGACGAGCACGGTGAGCGCGTAGCTGCGATCGCGCTTGAGCGCCGCGGCCGCCCGCGCCTTCCACGCGTGCTCCTGCGCGGCCTTCGGTTCGTTCGCGGCGAGCGACCACTCGGCGAGGCGGATCTCCTGCTTGAAGAGGTCGGTCGCTTCGCCGGCGCTCGCGTAGAGGCGGATCGCCTCGGCGGGACGGCCGAGCAGCGCGAGCACGACCGCCGCGCGGTTCTCGAACTCGCGCTCGACGCCTTTCGCGCTCGCGAGGCGGTAGAGCGCGGACGCGTCGACGGGTTCGTCCGCGAGCTCGGCGCTCGACGCGGGCTCCGCGTCGGTCGTGGACGCGCTCACGCCCGCGACCGAGACCGCGACGGAGCTCGTGCCCGAGACGGAGACCGCGCCGGAGAGGCTCGACAGCGGCACGGCGGCGACCGCGGCCACCATCGTCGCGCTGCCCGCGCGTCCGCCGCCGCCCGCGGTCTTCGGCGTGCCCGCGTCGCGGTCGTTCTCGAGCAGCGCGACGCGCAGGTCGACGTGCTCGAGCGTCGCCGCGTCCGTCGCGGTCTTGCGCGCGAGCGCGTAGGCCTCGAGTGCCGGCTCGATCCGTCCGAGCGCGTCGAGGAGGTGCGCGCGGTGGAGGAGCAGCGCGGGCGCCACGCCGACGGGCTCCTTCGCGCCGGCGGGCGTGCGCGCGACGACGAGCAGTTCGACGTGGTCGAGCGCCGCCTGCAGCTTGCCGTCGCCGTGGAGCACCCAGGCTAGGCCCGCGCGCGCCGTCAGCGCCTTCTCCGAACCGTTCCCATCCTTCACGACGCGCTCGAGCGCGTCCTCGAGCGTCTGCGCGTCGCCTTCCGACGCGAGCACGCCGCGCAGCAGCGCGCGCCACGGCCCGGCGGCGGTCTCACCGCGCGCGAGGAGGTCCGCGAGCGTGGTCTCCGCGGCGGCGGCGAGCTTCGGCGGCTCCTTCTTCGCGCTCGTCGACTGCGCGAGCGCGCGGGGCGCCGCGGGCGCGAGCAGGAGCAGCAGGGCGGCGAGGAACGGGAGGGGACGCATGGTCGTGTCAGAGCGCGCGCACGTCGCGGCGGCGCAGGAAGACCTCGAGGAGCCAGAGCACGAGCGCGAACGCGAGGAGCGCGGGCGCGAGCTCGAGCAGCCGGCGCGGCAGCGCGTTCGTGCTCGACGGCGGTGTGAACGTGGTGAGCGCGTCGAGCGCGATCGTCGAGCCGCCGCACGCGCTCGCGGCGCGTTCGAGGTCGAGCGCGCGGGCCGGATCGACGCCGAACTCCGGCGCGACGTCGGCGCGCGCGGTGGAGACGGCGTACACCGGCGCGGAGTCCGCGGTGCGCGCGACGAGCCGGACTTCGTCCTCGGGCGCGACGACGAGGCGCGCGCGGAAGAGCCCATCCGCGCGCTCGTCGAGCGCGAGCGGGACGCCGTTCGAGTCGTCACGGCCGTCCGCGCGTTCGCGACGCACGTCGGGGCGCGCGTCCTTCGGCGCGTACGCGCGCCGCGTCGCGACGACGTGCACGTCGCTGCCGCGCCGCTCGACGTCGAGCCGGAACGCCGCGCGGCGATCGTCGCCCGTGCGCGCGAGGACGCGCGCGAGCACGCGGCCCCAGTCCTTCCACGCGCTCCACGCGCGCGTGCCGGGCCCCGTCGGCTCGCTCGTGAACGCAGTCGCGCGGCCGAGGCCCGCCTGCGCCGTCGCGAGCAGCGGATGCTTCGCGCCCTCGACCTCCATCAGCACGAGCGCGTTCGGCTTCGCGCGCGTCTCGACGTAGCCCGAGAGCTCGGGGATCGCCGCGCGTTCGGCGCCGCCCCACCAACCCGCGCCGCCGTGCGCGGCGACCGTGAAGCTGCCGGGCTGGTACGCGGGCAGACGCGACGTCGTCGGCTGCTTGAGCAGGATCTCCGGCAGGTTGAAGCGATCGGGCACCGCGTAGAAGCGGCCCTTGCCCCAGTTCGCGAGGCTGACGAGGAAGTCGGAGTGCGTCTCCGCGCCGATCAGCACCGTCGACACGGCGATGCCCTCGTCGGCCATGCGGCGCAGGAGCGGCTCGAACGCGCCGTTCTCGACGCCGCCGTCCGTCAGCACCAAGACGTGTTTATAACGCGTCTGCACGTTCTGCATCCCGTAGTACGCCTCTTCGATCGCGGGCAGGATCACGGTCCCGCCGCCGGCGTCCATGCGGTTGATCGCGCGCGCGAGGTCGATCGTGTTCGACGCGGGCTGGATCGGCGCCGCCCAGCGTTTCGCGCCGTAGAACTCGACGATGCCGACCTTGTCGTGCGGGAGCAGGCGCGCCATCGCGAGGCGCGCGACTTCCTTCGCGAGCTGGATGCGCTCGCCGACCATCGAGCCCGACGTGTCGATGATCAGCACGAGCGTCGTCGACGGATCGCGCTTCTCTTCCTTCTGCACGCACTCGACGGGGAGCACGCTCGCGAGCGGCGAGTCGGCCCAACCGCCGGGGCCGAAGCTCGCTTCGCCGCCGGTGAAGAAGAGGCCGAGGCCGCGCTCCTTCACCTCGGCCGCGATGCGCGCTTCGAGTTCGTCGGGCACGCTCTCCGCGGGCGCGTCGTCGACGACGACGAGGTCGTAGCGCGCGAGGTCGACCGACGGGAGGGCGTCGGACGCGGGCGGCGCGGTGAGCACGAGGCCCCGACCGACGAGCTCGGCGAGCCGCTCGCGACCTTCGGCGACGCGCGCGCCGAGGTAGAGCGCTTCGAGCGGCGGCTGAACGGCGAACGTGCGCGCGAGCTCCGCTGCACCCTTGCCCGGCGCGCCCTCGAGGTGGGCTTGCAGGCGCGTGAAGCCCGCGGCGCGCGGCTCCCAGTCGAACGCGAGCGTGGTCGCGCCGTCGACGGCGACGTCCTCGCGCCGCGCGACCTCGCGCGAGGCGCCGCGCTCGTCGAGCTCCGCGAGGACGACGGTGAACTCGCGCTCGCGGCCGACGAGCGCGACCTCGACGCGCGCGGTGAAACCGACGCGCGGCGCGCCGCCTTCGACCGCGTCGGCGCACGTGATCGATGCGAACCGCGCGTCCGTCGTCGCGGCGTCGACGCGCACCGTGTGGAGCGGGATCCCGCGGTCTTGCAGCGCGAGCAGCGCGTCGCCCCAGTTCGCGTCGGTCGCGCGGCCGTCGCTGACGAGCGTCACGGAGCCGCGCGCGCCGGCGGGGATCTGCGCGAGCGCGAGCTCGAGCGCGGAGCCGAGAGGCGACTCGTCGATCGGGCCGAGGGGCGACTCGTCGATCGAGCCGAGAGGCGACTCGTCGATCGGGCCGAGAGGCGACGCGTTGGTCGAACCGAGGGAGATCCCGCGCGGACCCGCGACGCGCGTCGCCGCGCCGACGCGCGCGTGCAGGGCGTCCTCGAGCGCGCGCGCCTCGCCCTCGTCGCCGGCGAGCACGACGAGCGCGGGTTCGACGTCCGACGGCAGCGCGCGCACGAGCTCCGGGAGCGCGGCGACGACGCGCGCGCGGGCCTGGGCGTCGACGCTGCGCGAGAGGTCGGCGACGAACACGGCGCGCTCGCGCTCGTCGGCGCGCCACAGCACGGGCTCGGCGAGCGCGAGCGCGAGCAGCGCGACGACGAGCGCGCGCAGCGCCGCGAGCTTCGTCGTGCTGCCGCGCGCACGCTTCGGCCAGAACCACACGAGCGGCGCGAGGAGCGCGAGCGCGAGGAAGCCGGGGTGGAGGAACTCGAGTCTGCTCACGGGATGCGGTCCGTGCGGGAGAGGAACCACTCGACGAGGAGCAGCGCGAGCGCCGCGAGCACGAGCCAGGCGATCGGCGCGAGCGCGCTCGCGCCCGCGGACGGCGCGCTCTCGACCGCCGTGCCCGCGGGGAACGGCGCGGGGCTCGTCGTCGCGCGGTCGAGCACCGACGCGGCGAGCACGACGCCGCGCTCGTCCGAGTAGTCGCCCGCGCGCGGCAGGCGCGCTTCGGAGCCGACGGGGTCGTAGCGCACGGGGCGCGTGGGAGCGCTCGGTCGGGACGACTTCGACGTCTCGCTCGGCTGCGGCGTCGACGACGCTTCGGTCGCCCGGGCCGCGGTCGTGAACGCGCGCTCGTCGCCGAGGCGCAATTCGCCCGCGGCGACGACGGGCTCGAGCGGCGAAGCGCCGGCGAGCCAGCGCAGCGCGCGCCCGACGAACAGCGGGAACGAGCGCGAGCGCGTGAAGTCGTAGCGCGCGTCGAGGAGCTCGGCCCAGACGGAGACGCGGCGCTCGGGCGCGTCGACGAGCACGAGCTCGAGCGGCTTCGCGGCGCGCTGCGCGAGGTCGACCGCGTCGATCTCGGCGAGGCCGAGGTCGTCGAACGCGCGTGCGAGCTCGCGCTCGGGGTCGTCGGTCGCCGGGCGCGCGAGGACGAACGCCGCCGCGCCGTTCGACGGCTCCGAAAGCTCGAACGCGGGCCGACCGGCGCCGAACGCGTCGCCCGCGGCGCGCAGCACGACGTCCGCGTTCGCGGCGTCGTCGGCGAGCGCGAGACCGGGGTCCGCGGCGACCGCGGCGCGCAGCGCGCCCGCGCTCTCCGCGGAGAGCGTCGGCGACGCCGCGACGCGCAGGATCGGGTGGTCGGGGAGCACGAGCGCCGCGCGGTCGTCCGTGGCGAGCGCGTCGGATGGGCTCGCCGCGACGCGCGCCTCGACGCGTCCGCCGCGCGCGGCGACGTCGCGCGCGATCACGACGGCGCGTCCGTCCGCGGTGCGCGCGTCGTCGAGCGCCGCGCCCTCGACGCCGGTGAGCGCGGGTGCCTCGTTCGTGTTCGACGCCGCGTACACGTCGACGCGGTCCCACGCGCCCGAGCGCGCGGGCGACGCGCCGAGCGCGACGATCCCGGCGTTCGCGCCGAGGGGCGCGAGCGCGTGCTGGACGACCTCGGTGCGCGACGTGGCCTGCGCCTCGGGCGCGTGCGTCAGGTGCGCGACGAGCGCGGGCTCGACCGGCGCGGGCGTGAACACCTCGAACACGCGCCCCGCCTCGGGCGCCGCTTCGGCCGCGAGCGACGCGAGCGCGCGCTCGACCGAAACCGCCGTCGTGTCCGGCGCGAGGCCGCGCGCGCGTTCGTCGAGGAGCACGAGCTCCTCGCCCGCGTCGAGCAACGTCGTCGGGAACGCGCCCGCGAGCACGACCTTCGTCGATGCGCGCGGGAGTTCCGCCGCGCGCGCGCGGACCGCGGCGAGCGCGTCGGTGAAGCGCGTCCCGCCCTGCATGCGCGCGGAGCCGTCGAGGACGAGCACGCGGCGCTTCGCGTCGCCCGCGGACGCGCTCGGGCCCGCGATCGCGATCCACAACAACGCCGCGATCGAGAGGAGCAGCACGTACGCCCACGGATGGCGGAAGCGCTTCACGAGCACGCGCGCGCGCGCTTCCTCGACCGCTTCCTTCCAGAAGAGCGTCGTGACGACGGTCACTTCCTGGTGGCGCACGCGCAACCGCTGCAGCGCGTAGAGCAGCCCCGCGAGACCCGCGAGGCCGAGCCCGACGACGAGCGGCGAAAGCGTCGTGAAGTTCATACGAGCAGCGTCCCCGCTTCGAAGAGCCGCGCGAGCTGCGCGACGACGTCGCCGTCGACGTCGAGCTTGACGAGGCCCGCCGCTCTTCCGCGCGCGAAGTCGGCGAGCGCTCCGTCGAAGCGCGCGTGCGCGGCCTTGTAGCGCTCGAGCACCGCCGGCGTGATCGACACGTCCGTCACCGCGCCGCTCTCGCAGTCGGAGAGACGCAGATCGCCCTGGAGCGCGGGCTCCGCGTCGCTCTTGCGCACGAGCTGCACGAGCAGGAGCTTCGACCGCACGCCGTGCAGCGCCTCGACGACGCGCTCGATCCCCGCGGGGTCGAAGAAATCGGACACGACGCACACGAGGCCCTCGCGCAGACCGAGCGCCTGGAACCGCGCGAGCGCGCGCGACAGATCGGTCGTGCCGCCGGGCTCGGGGGCGGGTTCGAGCTCGGAGCAGAGCTGCGCGAGCTGGAGGATCCGGTTCTTGCCGCTCGTCGGACGCTGGAGCACGCGCAGGTCGTCGTCGAACGGGAAGATCCCGACCTTGTCGTGCTGACCGAGGCTGATCGCGGCGAGCGCGAGCGACGCGCGCAAGCCCGCGAGCGCGCGCGGCGGCGTCTCGAGCCACGCGCTCCTCGACACGTCGGGCAGGAGGTAGAGCGGCAGGTCCTCGAGTTCCTCGCACAGACGCACGAACACGCGGCCGAGGCGGCGGTAGAGGTTCCAGTCGATCGAGCGCAGGTCGTCGCCCGGCGCGTAGGGTCGGTAGTCCTTGAACTCGAAGCCGCCGCCGAGCGCACGCGAGCGCTGCTCGGCGAAGCGTCCGCGCGGCGCGACCCGGCGCGCGACGAGGCGCAGCGCCTCGAGCGAGGCGAGGAAGCGCTCGTCGCAGAGCTCGGCGGCCGCGAGACGGGGGCTCATCGCGCGCGCGTCCCCGACGGCTGCACGTGGTCGAGCACCGCGCGCACGATCGACTCGGCGCCGACGCGCTCGGAGTGCGCGCGGAAGTTGACCATCACGCGGTGGCGCAGCACCGCGGGCGCGACGGCGCGCACGTCTTCTTCCGCGACGGCGAAACGTCCGGCGAGGAGCGCGTGCACCTTGCCGCCGAGCAGGAGCGCCTGCGCGCCGCGCGGCGACGCGCCGAGCGACACGTAGTCGTTGACGGCCTTCGGCGCGTACTCGGAGCCGGGCTGCGTCGCCATGACGAGGCGGATCGCGTGGCGCTGCGCGTGCTCGGGCACGGGCACGGAGCGCACGACCTGGCGCAGGGCGAGGATCTCGGCGCCGTTCGAGACCTTCTTCACGTCCTCCTCGCTCGTGCCCGTCGTGCGGTCGAGGATCGACGCGTACTCCGACTCCTTCGGGTAGCCGACGACGAGCTTGAAGAGGAAGCGGTCGAGCTGCGCTTCGGGCAGGGGGTACGTGCCCTCCTGCTCGACGGGGTTCTGCGTCGCCATGACGCAGTAGGGTTCCTTGAGCGCGATCGTGCGCTTGCCGACGGTGACCTGCTTCTCCTGCATCGCCTCGAGCAGCGCGGACTGCGTCTTCGGCGTCGCGCGGTTGATCTCGTCGGCGAGGATCAGGCTCGCGATCAGCGGGCCTTCCTGGAACTCGAGCTTGTGTCCGCCGCCTTCCGTCTCGACCAGGATCTGCGTCCCCTGGATGTCCGCGGGCATCATGTCGGGCGTGAATTGGATGCGCGAGAACGCGAGGTCGACCGCGCGGCCGAGCGTGCGCACGAGCAGCGTCTTGCCGAGGCCGGGCACGCCTTCGAGCAGCACGTGGCCGCCCGCGAAGAGCGCGGCGAGCACGCCGTCGACGACCTCGTCCTGGCCGACGAGGACCTTGCCGACCTCGCTCTTGATGCGTGCATGGACGTCGCGGAACGACTGCGCCTTCTGGTGAGCGATCTCGGTTTCGGTCATGGCTTCTTCTCGGTGGGGACGGCGAAGTACTTCGCGACGAGCGCGCGCATCCACGGCTCGAGTTCGGGACGAGCGACGGGGCCGATCGGGCCCGAGCGCGGCGTGCGCGCGGACGCGGTGATCCGCGCGGCGTCCTCCGCCTGCGGCTCGACGCGCTCCTGCGTGATCTTCGTGCGGCCGGGATTGGGCCGGCCCTTCACGTGGTCGGGGATCGGGACGCCGAGCACGAGCGACGCGACGCCGCGCGACTTCTTCTGCTCGGACGGTCCGCCGCGTCCGTTCGCGTCGGGCGGCGGCGGTTGGTTGCCGAAGCCGATCGTGAGGTCGCGGTTCACCGCGGGACGGCGGTCGCGCAGGCTCGGCTGCAGGCCGCCGCGCGCTTCGTCCTCGCTCTCCTCGTCGTCGACCTCCGCGTCCTCGGAGAGCGGCGGCTCCTCGTCGTTCGTGACCTGGTCCTTGCTCGCCCAGTCGGTCGAGCCCGGGTTCTTCGACGAGCCGCTGCCCGTGCCGCGGCCCGCCGTGGAGCCCGACTCCTGCGGCGGCTTCGACTTCGCGGGCGGCGTCTCGGCGCGCGGCTTCTTCGGCTTCGCCTTCTTGTCGCTCGGCTTCGTTTTCTCGGGGTTTTCGCTCGGTTTCGCGGGCGAGGAGGGGAGGCCTTGCGAGTCCGACGACGAGCTCGTGCTCGCCGCGTCGGCGCTCTTCCCCGAGCCGCTCTTGCCCGAGCTCTCCTTCGACGCGCCCGCGAGCTCGCTCGGCGTGCGGCGCTCCTCGTTCGCGCGCGTCGGCGGCTCGTCCTTCGCGCGCGGATCGCGCTCGGGCGCGGGGCGCGGCGCGTCGGCGCGCTTCGTCGCGGCGTCGTCGTGCGGCTTCGCGTCGCGCGCGCCGCCGTTCGGTAGCTGCGCTGCGTCGTTCCGCGCGAGCTCGACGTCCTCCGCCGCATCGCGCGCGAGCCACGCGCTCGCGAACGCGAGCAGCAGAGCCGCGAGCGGCGCGAGCCATGCACGGCGGCGCACGACGACGGGCGCGAGCTCGCGCAGACCGTGCGTGCGCGCGCGCGGGAGCTCCGCGACGCCTTCCGCGAGCGCGGCGCGCTCGAACGGGCCGAGCTCCGCGTCGGAAGCGGCGAATTCCCACGCGGTGCGCAGGCGCTCGTGCGCGTCGAGCTCGAGGTCGACGCGCGAGAGGCCCTCGCCCGCGTCGAGCGGACGCGACGCGACGGGCAGCACGCGCCGCGCGTGCTCGACGACGGCGGGGACGAGCGCGAGACCGAGCACGACCCACGCGTTCGGAGTCGGGAGCGCCGGCAGCGCGCGCCCTGCGAGCGTCCACGCGAAGCCGACGAGCGCGACGCCCGCGCACCACGGCGCCGTGCGCGCGAGCACTTCTTCCATGGCGAGCCGCGTCGCGCGGGCACGGCGCGCGCGATCGGTCGCCGTGCCGAGCGCGTCGAGCTCCGCGCGCGTCCGTCCGAGGTCGTGCGCGCCGCTCACTTCGGGCCCTCCGTCGCGGGCGCCGCGTCGTCGAGCTCGGGGGCGCGCTTCGGATCGAGCCACGCGGCTTGGAGCACTTCCTTGGTCGACGCGTCGCGCACGATCGCGAGCACGGAGAGCTGACGCGGGTCGAGGTGGAGACCGATCGTCGTCGCGGGCGTGCCCGCGGGGCGGCGCTCGGCGAGGAACGCCGCGTTCTCGCGCTCGACGTCCGCGAACGCGCGCTCGAACGGGAGCCGCTGCTCGCCGTCGACGGGCGCGAAGTCCTCGCCGCCGGGCCACGCGGTGAGCGCGGCGCGCGCGACGTTGCGCTGGATGACGACCTTGCTCTTCCCGGGGTACACGACGGCGCGCTCGACGAGCAGGAGCTGCACGGTGCACGCCTTGTCCTCGGGGCCCTTCACGCGCGCTTCCCCGCGGATCCCGGCGCGATCGACGGTCGCTTCGAGCTCGATCGCGAACTCGCTCGGCTCGGAGAGGCGTGCGGTGACGGCGCCCTTCACGGCGTCGAAGATCTGCTCCTTGTGCCGCACGAGGCCCTGCGGCGGGAGCTCGGTCTTGCCGTCGAGCACGTGCGCGGGGCCGCCGCCCGAGAGAGCGCGCGCGAGCGCGTCCGACGTCGGGTTCCACAGCGCGTCGAACGCGCCGTCGCCGACGTGGTAGGCGACTTGAACCAAGTGCTCGCGCTGGAAGTGGTCGTTCGCCGCGTCGCGCGCGAGCGAGACGCCGATCTCGCCTTCGTCCTGCGCGTTGCAGACGAGCTCGAGCAGCGCGACGCGCGTCGGTACGAAACCCTCGGGCGGCCGGTAGCGCGACGCGGTCGCGAAGGAGACGAGCCGGCCCTCGAGCAGGCGCTCGATCGACTCGACGGAGATCGACTCCGCGTCGGGGACCTTCGGCTGCACGCGCTCGAGCCCCGCGAGCGCGTCGGCGCTGCTCTCCGCGGCGACGAGCGCCTGCAGGTAGCGCGAGAACGCGCGCTCGTAGCGCCCCTTCGACTCGTAGTAGCGCGCGAGGTCGAGGTTGAGCGGGCCGTCCTCCGCGAGCCCGAACGCGGCGGAGAGGAGGTGCTTCCACGCGTCCTCGCCGCGCCCGCGCTCGAGCAAGAGGTGCCCGATGCGCGCGTGCAGCTTGTGCACCGCGTCCGGGTAGCGGTCCGTGCGTCCGCCGGCGAGCCCGAGCTCCGCCGCGTCGATCAGGACGTCGTCGCGGCCCGCGGTCGCGAGCCGATCGACGAGCGCGAGCGCGCCCGTCGCCTTCAAATCGTCGGGGAACGACGCCGAGACGAGCGCGAGCGCGTGCTTCAGCGCGTCCGCGGGCGCGTTGCGCTCGAGCTGCGCGGAGAACAGCGCCGCCGAGGCCTCGTTCGCGAGGCGCTCCTTCGGGTAACGCTCGAGCCAGCGCTCGAACTCGGCGGGGTCGCCGCTCGCGCGCGCGGCGAAGAACTCGAGGTCCGCCTCGGGGAACTTCGGAGCGCGCGTCGGCACGACGTGGAGCACGCGGTTCACGCGGTCGAGCTCGACGCGCAGCCCCGAGAGGAGGTTGAGCCCGATCCAACCGAACGCGCCCTCGGGATGCGCGCCGAACTCCGCCGCGCTCTCCGGGCGGAACGCGACGCGGCGCGCGAGGTCGAGCGGGCCGAGCTCCACCGCGCCGACGTCGCCCGCGGGATGCCCGAGCGCGTCGCACAAGTCGCGGTCGACGAGCGTGTCGAAGTTCGCGGTGCCGAACCCGATCGGCGCCGCGCGGTTCGTCGCGAACGCGACCGTCGTCCACGCGACGTCGTCCTTGAGCGTCACCGGCACGTCGAAACCGCCGTCGTCCGGGGCGCTCGCGCCCGCGGCGCGCGGCGGCGACAGCTCGAGGAATCCCGCCGCGAGGTCGAGCGCGAGGTGGTACTTCGCGAGGACCTTCGCGCCCAGCGTCCCGACGAGCGCGTTGTCGCCGAGCTCCTTCGAGTTCCACTTCGAGAACCGCTCGTAGGCGTCGTCGTCGCCTTCGCCGACGGAGTCGATCGCCACGTCGAGGTCCGGCAGGTGGAGCGTGACCGGGTGGACGGCGCCGTCCTCGCTTTCCATCTCGATCCCCTGCGCGGCGCGGCCGTGGAGCGCGAGTCCGACGGGCGCTTCGAGCTCGACGAACAGGTTCGCGGGGATGCGCTTCCCGGCGGAGACCTGCGCGAAGACGACGAGCTTGCCCGCGACGACGTGGACCGGGATGCGCGCGACGTGCGGCGCGTTGGTCGCGGCGGAGCCGGTCGGGGCCTGTGCGCTCGGCGCGAAGGCGCCCGCGAGCGGGGCGAGACTCGCGAGGAGGACGACGAGGGCGGCGCGGCGCATGGTCATGGACGGGAGGGCGGCCGTCGCGCCGAGGCGAGGGGGCGCGGGCTCCTCCGGGGCGCGACACCTTAACAAGGAGACGGCGTCGGGGGAGCCGCGTCTCCATGTTGGATCTGCGTCGGGAGCCTCGCTCACCGTTGGTATGCTCCCCGCGCTCGCTCGAGGACGCCCCGATGACGCACGCATCCGACCAGCCCTGGCTCGAGACCTACCTGAAGACCCACGGCGGCATCGCCGGCACCGTGCACCGCCGCGAGGGGAACGACCTCGTCCTGACCGCCGCGCACCACATCCCGCCGCCCGTGGCCGCGGTCGTCGCGCGCGTGCCGAAGGGCAAGGGCATGGCGGGGCTCGCGTTCGAGCGCAAGGAGCCCGTGCAGACCTGCAACTTGAAGACGGACTCGACCGGCGACGTGCGCCCCGGCGCGAAGGCCGTCGACGCGCAGGCGGCCGTGGCCCTGCCCGTGTTCGACGGCGCGGGCGAGGTGCGCGCGATCGTCGGCATCGCGTGGATGGGGGAGCGCGAGCTCTCGGAGACGGAGCTCGCGACCCTGCGGCAGGCGGCGAAGGCGCTCGCGGGCTGAGCCCGGCGCGCGTGCGCCGGGCCGGCGTGGCCGGGTACGATCGCGCGCTCGCATGGACTGGATGGGACTCGAGCGGTTCGCGGAGGAGGAGCGGCGGCGGGCGGAGCAGGGCGCGCGGGCGCCCGAGAGCGCGACGCACCGTGCGGATGGAGCTGCGCGCGGGCGCCCCGGTGGCGCCGCCGGCGGCGTGTTCGGCGGGGCGGGCGACCTGCTCGAAGGGCTGAACGAGCCGCAACGCCGCGCCGTGACGCACGAGAGCGGCCCCTTGCTCATCCTCGCGGGCCCCGGTTCGGGCAAGACGCGCGTCATCACGCGGCGGCTCGCGTGGCTCGTCGCCGAGCGCGGCGTCGCTCCGTGGGAAGTCGTCGCGATCACCTTCACGAACAAGGCCGCGCGCGAGATGAAGGAGCGCGTCGAGAAGGTCCTGCCCGTGCCGGGGCTCTGGATCTCGACCTTTCACGCGATGTGCGCGCGCATCCTGCGGCGCGACATCGAGCTCCTCCCCGGCTACACGCGCGACTTCACGATCTACGACACGAGCGATCGGAACACGCTGATCAAGTCGCTCTTGAAGGAGCTCAACGTCGACGCGACGCGCTTCAAGCCGTCGATGGTCGGCGGCTGGATCAGCGAGTGGAAGAACAAGGGCGTCGCGATCGACCGGCCGGAGCTCGAGCTCGAGCAGGACGGCGACGCGAGCGTCGAGCGCGAGGTCTTCACGCTCGTCAAGAAGCGCTACGAGGAGGCGATGCGCCAGAACAACGCGCTCGACTTCGACGACCTCCTGCTCAAGGTGCTCGAGCTCTTCCAGACGCACCTCGGCGTGCGCGACCAGTACGCGCGGCGCTTCCGCCACGTGATGGTCGACGAGTACCAGGACACGAACCGCGTCCAGTACCTGCTGACGAAGCACCTCGCGTCGTACCACGGCAACCTCGCCGTGTGCGGCGACCCGGACCAGTCGATCTACGGCTGGCGCGGCGCCGACATCCGCAACATCCTCGACTTCGAGCGCGATTTCCCGAGTGCGACGGTCGTGCGGCTCGAGCAGAACTATCGCTCGACGGGCTTCATCCTGAAGGCGGCCGAGGCCGTGATCCGCAACAACGCGGGGCGTTCGGGGAAGCGCATCTGGTCGGACCGCGGCGACGGGGAGAAGCTCGTCGTGCTCGAGTGCGCGGACGAGGAGGACGAAGCGCGCGAGGTCGCGCAGCAGATCCGCTCGCTCCAGGCGCGCGGGACGAAGCTCGACGACGTCGCCGTCTTCTACCGCGTCAACTTCATGCAGCGCGCGCTCGAGTCCGCGCTCCGCCTCGCGCGCGTCCCGTACCAGATCGTCGGCGGCGTCGAGTTCTACGAGCGGCGCGAGATCCGCGACCTCGTCGCCTATTTGAAGCTCTGCACGAACCCGCAGGACGACGTCGCGTTCCTGCGCGTCGTCAACGTCCCGACGCGCGGCGTGGGGGAAAAGTCGCTGTCGGACCTGCGCAACTGGGCGCTCGACCGGCGCGTGCCGCTGTCGCGCGCGCTCCAATCCGACGAGGCGCTCTCCGCGATCAAGGGGCGCGCGAAGACGGGGCTCCTCGCGTTCCGCGAGCTGCTCGTGAAGCTCGAACCGCTGCGCGACGTCGACGCGGCGGTCGCGCTCGACCAGGTGCTCGAGCTGATCGAGGTCGAGCGGTGGCTCGGCGAGATGGACGACCAGCAAGGCGTCGATCGCGAGGCGAACATCGAGGAACTGCGCGCGCACGCGGCCGCGTACGACCGCATGGCGGCGGAGATGAAGCGCCTGATCGCGGAGACGCCGGAAGGCGAGCGCGGCGCCGAACTCGTGCAGGCGATCGCGACCGCGCAACCGACGCTCTTCACCGCGGCGCCCGGAGGCGCGCTCGGCGCGGACGTGCCGCTCGGCGGTCTGCGCGGGTTCCTGCAGGAGATCGCGCTCGTCAGCGACACGGACGCGATGGAGGGCGACCAGGGCAAGGTCACGCTGATGACGCTGCACTCGGCGAAAGGCCTCGAGTTCGACACCGTGTTCCTCTGCGGCGTCGAGGAGGAGCTCCTCCCGCACGCACGCGCGCTCGCCGAGCACGTCGGCGAGGACGAGGGCGGCGTCGAGGAAGAACGCCGCCTCTTCTACGTCGGCATCACGCGCGCGGAGCGGCGGCTCTTCCTCACGCACTGCCAGCAGCGGCTCCACTTCGGGCAGACGAACTTCTGCCGGCCGTCGCGCTTCCTCGAGGAGCTCCCCGAGGGCGTGATCGAAGGCGGCGCGTCGACGGCGCAGAGCGACGAGGACGTGCTTGGCAAGTACGAGCCCGCGCAGAAGGAGACCGCGTTGAAGGTCGGCGACCGTGTCGAGCACGACCACTTCGGGCGCGGGACGATCGAGACCCTGCAGGGGAGCGGCGTCAACGCGCGCGCGATCGTGCGCTTCCCGGCGCACGGGACGAAGACGCTCCTGCTCCAGTACGCGAAGCTGAAGGTGATCGGGCGCTGACGAGGTCGTCCGCCCGGCCGAAACGGAGCGGCGGACCGGACACCGTCGGAGACGATGCCCGGCCCGCCACCGCGAACGGACGCCCGCGCCGAATCAGGGCACGGTCGTGACCTTCACCCAGTCGCCGCCGAGGCGGCGCGGTTGCGAGGAGAAGGCTTGCAGGTACACGCTCGCTCCGACCTGCGTCGAGAGCGTGTAGGGCATCGTCGCGCGACCCGCGCCGTCGAACTGCCCCGCGGGCAGGATCGAGAGGCTGGTGCGCGAGAGGTAGAGCGTGCCGATCGTCCCGAACGTCGTCGGCGTCGCGTCGAGCGAACTCGACTGCAGCACGAACGCGGGACGCCCCGGGCGACCCTTGAGATCGAGGCTCACGCTCGTGCCGGCGTGCGGCACGCCGCGAACCGCGAGGTCGGCGGGGAGGACGCGGTAGAGCTCCACCGTGCCGCCCGAATCGAACGTCGTCGCGTGGACCGCCTTCGTGCCGACGGCGCAGAAGCGTCCGTCCGCCGAGAGATCGAGGTCGCAGACGGAGCCCGTGAGCGCGTAGGTCGCGAGCGGCGTGCTCGTGCCGCGGCGCCAGAACGAGAGCTCCGGCACCTGGTTCGCCTGGTCGCCCCACAGACCGACGGCGACGATCTCTCCGTTCGCGGAGACGCCGAGGTCGCCGACGATGTTCGTCCAACCACCCGAGCCGTCGAACGTCAGGCTGTTCAGCGTCGCCTGCGTGTTCAAGTCGACGACGTCGACGACGACCTTCAGGTTCGTGTCGTTGAAGTCGAAGCCCGCGACGAGCGTCGAACCGTCGTCGGAGACGTCGAGGCGGTCGCAGTAGTTCGTGCCCGCGAGCGTGTGCGAGAACGCGAACGCGTAGGCCCCACTCGCGTTCCGGCGGAACACGTCGACGCGGCCCATGCGCCCGATCGCGAACACCGCGCCGTCGCCGGAGATGGCCTGCGCGTGGAAGACCGACGACATCGGTTGCGCCGTGTAGCGGACGGCGAACGACGGGAGCGCGATCACGCGCAGCGCCATGTCGGCGCTGACGAGGAGGGAGCCGCCGTCGGCGGAGAGATCGATGCCGACCACCGGCATGCCCAGGGCGAGGCTCGTCGTCGCGATCGGCGTCCCCGAGTCGGGGCCGAACACGGCGACGTCCGCCGCGCCCGTGCTCGAGTTGTGGACCACCGCGACGATGCGAGCGCCGTCGCGCGACGCCGTCACGAAGAGTCGGTCGTGGCCGTTCGTCAGCGCGGGCCAGGTGTACGTCCAGTCGTGCGTCGGATCCGACGGCGAGTAGCGCCGGAGGTAGACCTGCTTCGCCGCGCTGTTGCCGGGCACGTCCGTGTCGAAGAGCTCGACGTGCACGCCGCGCTCGGAGGCGGAGGCGACGTCGTAGTGCCACGAGAGGTGCGGGGCGTTCCCCTGCCACTGCACGGTGGGCGGGTCCGCGTCCTGCGCGGCGTAGAACCGCGCGTAGCTCGAGGTGAGCCCGTGCGCCGTGAAGACCTGCGTGCCGGCGTCTCCGAGGGAGACGGCGAACCCCGACCAGCCCTCCGTGCCGCTGCTCCGGCTCCAGAGGCGCCCCGGCGCCAGCGATTGGGCCGCCGCGATCGATCCCAGAAGGACGAGCGCCAGCCCGCCCTTCCCGCAGCGTCGGACTGCCGTGCCGACACGAACGGAATTCTCTTCCAAGGTACTCTCCCGTGGCTTCGATCGCGCTTCGCCGCGGGGCTGCCCTCCCCGTGCCATTCGACGCCGCACAATCGTTTGGGTGGTTGGATCGACAGCGCAACGACGCCATCTTCAACGAATGCTGAATTTGAATTCGGCTTCCGGAACGAGTCGCGTCGAGTGCGTTCGAGGTCGGCCGTCGCGAGTGCGGATTCGAGCTCAGCCTGCGCTCGGAGCGCTCCACGACGACCTTGGGAAGGCGCGCAGACGATGGGACGGGAAGCTCCGCAGGCGGGGCGCCGCGCCGCGCGCCTCCGCAACGAGGTAGCGCTCCCAAGTCCATGTCGATGCTCGCTCCTCAGCGATCGTGCAACACGCGGAGGAGATCGTTGCTCGACGATCCTTGACCCGCCCGCGCGCGGACGTCATCCCTACGCTCGAGCGTCGAATCGAGTGCGCGCGCCGCTTCAATCCGCGCGCGAGTTCCGTTCGACGCCGGCCTCCCCTCAGCGCCGCGCGCACTCCGCGCGCGTTCGATCCGCTCGGTGTGGGGCCGCTGCACGAGCTCGTCACTCTCTCGTCGCTGCAGGATCGACGGCGACGCGAGAGCACCAATTGGGGTTCATCATGTCGTCCACCTTGCTTCGCCCGATCTTCGGGTGGTTGCTCCCCGCCGTCGTCGCATTGTCGTCCCTGGCCTCCGCGCAGATCGCGAAGGCTCCGACTCCGACGCCCAAGCCCGCGTCCTCCTTCTTGTTCCCGCCGGTGCTCTGCAGCACGCCGGAGAACACGACGGGTTGCACCGTGGGCTCCGTGACGACGACGACCCCGACCACGGTGACGTTTCCGTCGCCGACGGCGAGTTACCCGGCGCAGTGCGCGAGCGCGGGCTACGCGCCGTTCGACTGGTGCACCGCGGGCATCACGCAGGCGTGCGACGGATCGGCGGACGGCTGCGACCCCGGGCTCCTCCAGGCGACGACGCTCGACCTGCCCAAGTTCAACCCGGGCACGTGTCAGAAGCTGATCCGGGCGAAGCTCCGACTCGATCTCGACGTCATCAACGAGCTCTGCGTCGAGAACCTCAACCCCGGGCCGACGCCGATCCAGTACAGCCAGAACATCGTCGCTTGCGTGCAGGCGCCGTTCACGATCGCGACGCCGCCTTCGGTCTCGATCTCCGTGCCGCAGGGTCCGTTCCCGCCGCTTCCGGGGACTCCGCTCACGGGTTTCGACGGCATCGACGACTTCAGCGGGACGTCTGGTGAGTGCGTCCAGAACAACCTCACCACCTTTTCCGAGTACTGCTTCGACGATCCGACGGAGCTCGCGAACTTCATCGGCGCGGGCACGATCTCGTTCAAGCACCGCGGCTCGGCGCGCACGAACTTCTTCGGCCCGGGCAACTACGACACGCGGGTCCGCACCTGCGGCCGCGTTCGCGCGACGATCACGTACACCTACTGCTGCTGCATCACGACGCCGAACGTGACGGCGGTGGCGTGCTCGGGTGGGCCGGCGGTCGACATCTGCCTGCCGATCACGAGCTGCACGGGCTGCACGATCACCTGCGCGAACGTGACGCTCGGCACGCCGACGCTCGGCGGCAGCGTCGTCACCTCGCCGAGCTGCCAGGTCGCCTGCCCGGCGCCCGGTTGCTGCGTGCGCTACACCGCGCCGACGAACACGGGCGGCGTCGACACGTTCACCTACACGGTGAACGTCCCAGGCTGTCCGCCGGTCACGGGAACGGTGACGGTCAACGTCTGTCGCCTGACCGCGCCGAACGTCACCGCGAACACGTGCTCGACGAACACGGTCGACATCTGTCTGCCGATCACGGCGTCGCCGCAATGCGGCACCATCACGTGCTCGAACGTGACCCTCTCCGCGGTGACGGGCGGCGGCACGGTCGCGGTCGCGCCGTCGTGCGGCGTCAGCTGCCCGGCGCCCGGTTGCTGCGTGCGCTACAACCCGGCGGGGAGCACCGGGAACACCGTCACGTTCACCTACACGGTCACCTCGCCGACGGTGCCGAATTGCAGCAAGACGGGCACCGTCACGGTGAACATCTGCCGCCTGACCTCGCCCAACGTGACCGCGAGCGTCTGCTCGGACGGCACGGTCGACATCTGCCTGCCCATCACGGCGACGCCCGCGTGCGGCACGATCACGTGCTCGAACGTGAGCTTCTCCGCGGTGACGGGCGGCGGCACGGTCGCGGTCTCGACCGCGTGCACGAGCTGCGCCTCGCCGCAGTGCTGCGTGCGCTACAACGCGACGGGGAGCACGGGGAGCACCGCGAGCTTCACGTACACCGTCACGGCGCCGGGCGTGCCCGCCTGCACCTCGACCGGGACGGTGACGGTGAACATCTGCCGCCTGACCGCGCCGCCGGTGTGCATCGACGTGTGCTCGGGGAACTCGGGCAAGGCCTGCCTCCCGTACACGTTCACGACCGCGTGCGGCACGGTGACGTGCGCGAACGTGACGCTCGGCACGCCGCCGCTCGGCACGCTCGAGTTCGGCAACTGCACGGGCGTCGGCACGTGCACGACGAACTGCTGCATCCAGTACTCCGCGCCCGCGGGGCTGCCCTACACCGAGTTCGTCGTGCCGTACACGGTCAACGACAACGCGGCGGGGCTCACCTGCTCGCGCCAGGGCGACATCACGATCCGCATCTACCCGACGCCGACGGCGAACGACGACCTCGTGTCGTTGTTCCTGCCGCCGCCGCCGTCGATCCCGATCAACGTGCTCGCGAACGACGATCCGGGGAGCCCGTGCGGGTTCGGCGCCCTCACGGTCGTCACGCCGCAGCCGCTGACCTTCAACGGGATCGTCCAGGGCACCGTGACCGTCGACAACTCGACCACGCCGCCGCGCCTGCGCTTCACGCCCGCGCCGACGTTCAACCTGATCGAGAACGACCAGCTCTGCTTCACCTACCAGATCTGCAACGCGTGTCCGGTGACGTGCGCGGCCTCGCCGATCCCGCCGAACACGTGCTGCGATCAGGCCCAGGTGTGCATCCGCGTCCGCATCCCGTGCGCGGTCGAGAATCGCAACGAGTGCGGCAGCCTCCTGCTCTTCCCCGAGTACGACAACCGCGCGGCGAACCGCACCCTGGTCACGATCACGGACGGTTGCTGTCTGAACTCGCAGGTCGGCACCTCGATCGAGGTGGTCTTCATCGAGAAGGACACGTGCGAGGAGACGAACCGCACGTTCTCGCTCTCGCCGTGCGACACGCTGACCTTCCTGACGAGCGCGGTGAACCCCGGCCCGTCGCAGGGTTACCTCTACGCGTACGCGAAGAACACGACGCCGGCCCCCAACAACCCGCTCGGCTCGCCGATCGTGTTCAACCACCTGATCGGTCAGGAGGTCGTGCTCGACGGCATCACCTCGTTCGAGTACGCGATCAACGCGATCTCGTTCAAGGGCTACGGGAACGAAGGCGATCTGAACGACGACGACGGCGACGGCATCCGCGACCTGAACGAGATGCACGGGCTCGGCCTGCCGCCGACCGTGAACCCCGAGTACAGCGCCGTGCCCGACCGCATCCTCGTGCCGCGCTTCCTGGGCCAGTCGAACCCCGGTGAGACGCGCCTCATCCTGATCGGACTCTCGGGCGGACGGCTCTTCGACACGAGCGTCTCGTTCGAGGGCTACAACGACAACGAGGTGCCGTTCTCGGCGAGCTACACGTTCCGCTGCTGGGACAAGCCGCTCCTGACGCAGATCAGCGGCGCGTTCCTCCAGACCGCGATGAAGACCGCGGGTGACGACGTGGACGAGATCGTCGGACGCAACACGCACGAGGCGGGCTGGTTCTGGCTCGACGGCGACGTCGCGCTGAGCACGGCCGAGACGATCCACGATCCGGCGGTCTACGCCGTGCTCATCGAGCGTTCCGGCGGCCAGTACGCCGCGGAGCTGCCGTTCGAGTTCTGCGGCCAGGCGAACGGCGACCTCCTGCCGACCGGCCTCTTCGGCGACGGTCCCAACCCCGTGAACGGCGACGATCAGTGAGAGGAGAATCCACCATGACCACCCGCATGCTCCGCCAGCTCCGCCCGCTCGCCGTGCTCGCGCTCGGCGCCTTCCTCGGCGCCGCCTCCGCCCACGCCGACGGCCGTCAACCCGGATCGCTGCTCGTCTTCCCCGTGTTCCAGTGCGAGCGCGGTGTCGACACGCTGATCACGGTCACGAACGCGAACCCCGACCTCACCGGCGCCGCCGTGCGCGTGCACTTCGTGTACGTCAGCGGCGACCCATCGACCTTGTGCGAGCCGTCGAACCGCTACGAGGTGCTGACGCCGCAGGATACGATCAGCGTGATCGCGTCGCTGCACGTCGCGCACGGATACAGCCAGGGTTGGGTCTACGCGCACTCCGTCGACTCCACCGGCCGCGCGATCTCGTACAACCACCTGATCGGCGACGAGGTCGTGATCAACGGCGAACTCACGACCGACTTCGCGCTCGCGCCCTTCGCGTTCCGCGCGATCCCCGACCAGGGCCTCTTCACGGATCTCGAAGCGCCGGCGGGCGACGGCGTGCTCGACCTGAACGGGCTCGAGTACGAGCAAGCTCCCGACACGATCCTGATCCCGCGCTTCATGGGGCAGTCGAACGAGTATCAGAGCGAGCTCGTGCTGCTGAACCTCACGGGCGGCGCGCGCTTCACGGCGAACGTCAACTACCTCGTGTTCAACGACAACGAAGTGCCGCTCTCCGCGACGAACTCGTTCCAGTGCTGGGCGCGCGTGCCGCTGACGCAGATCTCGGGCGGGGTGACGAACTCGTTCCTCCAGAGCACGAACGACGCGGCGAACGAGATCATCGGCTCGAACACGCGCGAGTCCGGCTGGATCCTGCTCCAAGGCGTCAACGCCCAGGTCGTGCCCGGCGGCACGCTGATCCCCGACCCGGCGATCCTCGCCGTGCTGATCGAGAAGACCGGCTCGAAGGTGGGGGCGGAGCTCCCGTTCCTCCAGGGCACGCAACCGCGCGGCGACATCCTGCCGCAGGGCACGACCTGGGACGGCGACTGAGCCGTCTCGCGTGGAAGTCGCGGAACCCGTACGCGCGCCGAGGTTGCGTCCTCGGCGCGCTGCACGCATGCTCTCGACCCCGAGCCGAGAGCCATGGACCGTGACGAACTGCGCCGCCGCCTGGAGCCGATCGTGCGTGACGCACGCGCGGCGAACCTCGTCGCGGAGCTGCGCGGGCTGATCGACGAGCTCTCGGCGGCCCCCGCGGTCCCCGCGCCGTCCGTCGCGTTCGACCTCGCGGCGCCCGTGCCGATGCGCTTCGGCATGGTCGGCGCGAGCCCGGCGATGAACAAGGTCTTCGACCTGCTCGAGAAGGTCGTGCAGAGCGACGTGTCCGTGCTCGTCCACGGCGAGACGGGCACGGGGAAGGAGCTCGTCGCGCGCGCGCTCCACCAGCACGGGCCGCGCAAGGCGAAGCCGTTCCTCGCGGAGAACTGCGCCGCGGTGCCGGCGAACCTGCTCGAGAGCGAGCTCTTCGGGCACAAGAAGGGCTCGTTCACCGGCGCGGTCAACGATCGTCAGGGCCACTTCGTCGCGGCGAACGGCGGGACGGTGTTCCTCGACGAGATCGGCGACATGCCGCTCGCGATGCAGGCGAAGCTCCTGCGCGTGCTGCAGGAGGGCGAGGTGCGCCCCGTCGGCTCGAACCAGACGCTGAAGGTCGACGTGCGCGTCGTCGCGGCGACGAACAAGGACCTCGCGGCGATGTGCAAGCAGGGGACGTTCCGCGAGGACCTCTACTTCCGCCTGAACGTCGTCACGATCCAGCTGCCGCCGCTGCGCGAGCGCGCGGGCGACGTCGCGCACCTCGTGCGGTTCTGTCTCCAGCGGCTCGCGAAGGAGCTCGGGCGTCCGATCGGGATCGACACGGCGGCGCTCGCGGCGCTCGAGCGTTGGCGCTGGCCGGGCAACGTGCGCGAGCTCGACAACGTGATGCGCCGCGCCGCGGTGTTCGCGAAGGGCACGATCACGACGGCGGAGCTCGGGCCGCCGATCGTGGGATGAACGCTCGGGGGTGATCCGATGAACGACGACGGCGCGCGCTTCCTCCTGACCCAGCTCCTCGCGCTCTCGCCGACGCTGTTCGTTCACCTCGTCGCGATCGTCCTCGGGCTCGTGTTCCTGAATCGGGCGCGCCTCTCCGCGGTCCTCACGCTCGTCGCGGCGAGTTTGTCGCTCCTGACGTCGATCACGGCCGTCGTCCTGCAGAGCCGGCTGATCGCCGGAGTGAACGAAGGCGCGCTCCAGTACCAGGACATCGACACGTCGATGCGCGTGATCGGGATCAGCTCGTCGATCCTCCACGCGGTGTGCATGGCGCTCTTCCTGACCGCGATCTTCGTCGGCAGGAAGCCGCGCGCGGGCGCCGGAGCGGCGTGAGACGGGCGCGGGGCTCCGCGCGACACGTCACTGCCCCGGCTTCGCGTCGAGCTCCTTCACGAACGCGGTGCCGACGCCGAAGTTCTGCGTCCAGTACTCGCCCGCGACCGCGACGCCCATCTCGCGGTGACCTTCCTCGAGGATGTTCCGGTGGTGGCCGCTCGAGTGGAGCCAGCCGACGTGCGCGCTCTCCGCGCCGTCGGTCATCGCGCAGTTCTCGCTGACGCCGCTCGTGTAGCCCGCGAGGCGCATGCGATCGTTCGGCCACTTGCGCTTGGGGTCCGGCTCGTCGTGCCCGAAGTCGCCGGAGTTCGCCATGTAGTCGCTGTGGCCCTGCGCCGCCGTCTGGATCTTCGCGTTCCACGCGAGCACGCAGCGGCCGAACATCCGTCGATAGTCGTTCGTGATCCCGACCTCGCGCTGCTCCTCCGCGTTCGCCGCGGCGTCGCCTTCGAAGCCGCCGTGCTTCCAGAGGCGCTGGTTGTAGAGGTCGACGGCGCGGTCGCGCGCGAACGCCGCGCGTTCGTCCGCGTTCCACGCGAACGTCGCGAGGTCGATCGTCTCGAGCGCGGGATCGACGCCGGCGAGCCACGCGGGCGCGCTCGGCGGCGTCGCGAACTCGAGCTTCGCCTGCTTCTGCTGCGCGCGGTTCCACGCGAGTTCCTCGAGCCCCGCGCGGAACGCGGGCGAGAGCGTCGCGCGCTTCGGCGCCTTCCAGACGTCGCGGACCTTCGCGACGAGCTCGTCGACCTTCTGCTGCACGGCCGGGTAGAGCTTCGCCTTCTCGGGCGGGCACTCCGGCGGGTGGTAGGGGTAGAAGTACTGCTCCTCGTCGAAGATCAGCGCGAGCGCCGTCTTGCGCCGCTCGTCGAGCTGCTTGCGCTGCGCGGCGACGTTCGCGAGCTCCTTGAGCGTCGAGCCCTTCTCGAGCGTCTTGAACGCGCTCTGCCAGCGCGTTTCGAGCGCGCGCGAAAGGCGCGCTTCGCCGTCGGCCCCGAGCGCGCGCAGCGCCTGCACGAGCTCGTCGCGTTGCGCGGGGAGCGCCTGCTCGAGCTTCTTCCCGAGCGCGTCGAGCCCCGCGTCCTCCTCGGCCTTCACCGCGGCGTCGAGGCTCGACCAGCGGCCGTCCTTGAACACGTACCCGTGCGCGGGCACGGGCTCGCCCTTCGCGCGCGCGATCGCGGCGAAGACGTCGTTCTCCGCGAGCTCCTTCTTGTCGAGCAGCTTCGCGAGCGTCGCGAGCGCCTGGTCCTTCTCGGCGGCGGTCCCGCGCGCGAGCGCTTCGTGCACGAGGCCCGCGCGCGCTTGCGCGGACGCGCGCACGGCGGCGGCGAGGCGTTGGAGCGTGTCGAGCGGGACTTCGATCCACGGCGTCGCGCGCTCGGCGAGCTGGAGGCCGTTCTCGTTCGCGCCCTTGACGCCGAGCTCGGCGTACACGGCCGCGTCGCGCGCGAAGCCGTCCTGGAGCTCGCGCCGCAGCACGACGCGCTGGTCGAGCGCGCGCGAGCGGGCGACGCAGTCCTCGCGCTTCGCGCCCGGCGCTTCGGCGAGCCCGGCCTGGAGCCACGCGTCGCGCGCGCCCGCGACGTCGCCCTTCTTCTCGAGCGCGCGCGCCTTCTCCGCCGCGGCCTCGGCCGGGGTCTGGAGCGTCGCGACGAGTGCCGCGGGCGTGGGCGTGAGCGGCGCGACGGCGGGCGCGATGAGGAGGACGAACGGACGGAGCATGCGGGGGTCGGGCAGGGACGCGTGGAAGCGGAGCAGGATGCCAGCCCTCGTCGAAGGCCGCCAGGGGTGTGGGGCTACCCGCGGCGACGGCCGGGGTGACGCTTCGAGCGCGGAATCGCGGGCACCGCGAGCCAGCCCGCCGCGCGCGGTTCAGGACCGCTTCGGAGTCGGAGCGCGCAGTCGGTCGGGACGATTTCGGCTCTGCGCCCTCACCGCACGCGCCGCGCCCGCAGCTCCGCGAGCGGATAGAACGTGTCGCGCCACCGCACGCCGCCCGCGCGCAACGTGCTCCACGTCGAGCGCAGGATCGCGACCGGGAGGATCCACACGAAGAACGGTGCGAGCAGCGCGACGATCGGCGACACGCCTTGGCGCGCGCAGCCCCACAGTCCCGGCGCGATCGTCGCAAGGAGGCCTGCGAGCGCCGCGAAGCCCGTCGTGCGCCCCGTGAACGGCCCGACGATCGCGACGAGCCACGGCAGCGTGATCGCGAGCGCCGCGGCGAGCGCGACGCTCGTCCGGTAGCCGAACTGCGCGAAGAAGTTCTTCTCGAGCGCGCGCGGCAGGTCGAACAACGTCCGCGCCCACACGACGCTCGCGTCGCGCGCCGCGAGGAACGCGCGCGTCCGGAAGCCGCCGCGCCGCAGCAGCTTCCCGAGGCGCAGGTCGTCGACGACCTCGTACGCGAGGCGCTCGTGCCCGCCGATCGCGCGCCACGCGTCGGCGCGCACGAGGTTGAACGCGCCGATCCCCGCGCCGCTCTTCGGGTGGTCGCGGTTCGCGCGCGCGAGCTCCATCACGAGCGGCCCGCCGAACGTCGCGACCGCCGCCTGCGCGAAGAGGCTCGCTTCGTCGAGCCGCGCCGCGAGCGTCACGTGCTGCGCATCGCGCGCGTTCCCCGCGTCGATCGCGCGCCGCACGACGTCGCGCGCGAGCCACACGTCGCCGTCCGTGAAGAGCAACCACGCGCCGCGCGCCGCCTCCGCGCCGCGCTGGCACGCGTGCGGCTTCCCGAGCCAGCCCGAGGGGAGCTCGCGCACGGTGACGAGCCGCACGCGCGCGTCGCGCTCGGCGAGCGCGCGCACGCGCTCCGCCGTGCGGTCGCGCGAGCGGTCATCGACGACGACGACCTCGAGCTCGACGTCCGCTTGCGCGAGCAGGCGCTCGACGGTCTCCGCGATCCGCGCCTCTTCGTCGCGCGCCGGCACGACGACCGTGACGGACGGGCGCGCGCCGGAGGAACTCGCGGCGCGCGGCGGCAGATCCGGCAGCGCGGCGAGGTCGAAGAGCCCGCGCGCGGCGACGAGCGTCCAGAGCACCGCGACGGCGAGGGAGACGAGGTCGAGCGCGTCCAAGGAGCGCGGATCCTAGCGGAGGGACGCGCGCGGAGCGTGACCCGCGTCGTCGAGCAGGCCTAGAATCCGCCGCCGCCTCCACGCCGTTCGACCCGCTCCCGCACTCCTCCGCGCGCCCGCCCATGAACCAACTCCGCCGTTCCGCGCTCCTCCTCGGCGTGCTCACCGCGTTCCTCGCCTTCGCGTGCACGAACCCGAGTCCCGCCGCGCCGGCGCCCGAGGCGAAGGGAATGGACGCGCCGCCCGCGCCTCCGAACGCCGCGCTCGACGAGCATCAGATCCACTGGCAGCGCTCGCTCGAGGACGCGCTCGCCCAGGCGAAGGCCGAGGACCGACCGCTCCTCGTCGCGGTCAACATGGACGGCGAGAGCGCGTGCGACCGCATCGTGCGCGAGGAGTACCGCGATCCGCGCTTCGTCGCGAGCACGCGCGCGTTCGTGTGTGTCGTCGCGAGCCCCGTGCGGCACACCGCGCGCGATCACGACGACCAAGGCCGGCGCATCCCGTGCCCGCGCCTCGGCGAGGTGACGTGCGGAGAGCACGTCGCGCTCGAGCCGATCCTGTACGACGCGTACTTGAAGGACGCCGACCGCGTCGCGCCGCGGCACGCGCTCGTGCTGCAGGACGGGAAGAAGGCGTTCGACGAGTTCCTCTTGTTCGACCTCACCGATCTCGACGCGCTGGTGAAGGAAGCGGCGCGGCGCGAGGACGATCGGCGCACGAAGTCGAAGCTCGCGCTGCGGCCAAAGCTCCCGCCCGCGCTCGACGTCGCGAACCCCGCGAGTTGGCGCGCGTGGGCCGCGCTGCGTTCGGCGCGCGGTCGCGCGGCGGTCGAGGACGCGCTCGTCGCGCACGGCGACGAACGGACGGCGTTGCTCGCGCTCGATGCGCTCGCGAGCATGGGCGATGCGGGCGCGCTCGACGCGCTGCGCATCGTCGCGTCGCGCGCGAACTTGGGCGCGGAGCCCCTACACAAGAAGCTCCTCGTCGCGGTGCGCAGGACGAAGTGCGAGAAGGAGTTCGCGGAGGTCGCGCGCGAGAACGTGCGCGGCCTGGGGACGAAGCCCGGCACGCTGGACGCGCGCGACACGGACGGTTGGCCGTCGCTGCTCGCGGAGCTCGACGGCGCGTCGGCGACGACGCGGACGCTGCTGCTCGGGTGTCTCGCGCTCGGCGAGTACGGCGACGACGCGGTGACCGCCGTCCATCGGGCCTTCGGCGCCGACGGTGCGCGCGCGGCGTTCGATGCGTTCGCCAAGGACGGGGCCGTGTCGTCGGCGGAGCTCCTCGATGCGGCGCGCGACGTCGAGCGCGAGGCCGCGGCGAAGAAGGAGACGCTCCCGCGCGCGGGCGTCGCGACGGACGCGATGCCCGACGCGGCGGCGCTCGAGAACTCGCTCCCGGTGCTCGAGCGCGAGCTGAAGGAGAAGGGCGAGACGGCCGAGCTCACCGCGCGCTACGCGAAGGCGGCGCTCGATCTCGGGCGGCGGCGCATCGAGGCGAACCAGCAGGGCGCGCAGTTCCTGCTCGAGGACGCGGAGCACTTCTTCGCGATCTCGGTGGAGAAGGACCCCGCGCGTTGGGAGACGTGGATCGAGCGCGCGCGGACGGCGTATTTCCGCGGGCGATTCGCGGAGGAGGCGGAGTTCGGGCGCCGCGCGTTGGCTCTGAGCACGAAGGGAACGGTCCCGCCGGCCGGCTTCGATCCGACCGCGCCGAGCTCGCTGTTGCCGGAGAGCGGCATCCAGCGCGAGCTCGCCGCGCTGCTCCTCGACGACGCGCGCGCGATCGAGGCGCTGCGCTGGATCGGCGACGCGGATGCGCGCTTGCTCGCGGAGCGCTCGGGCAAGGACGTGCAGGTGGAGTTGGCGGGGATCGTCGAGGGCGCGCGCGCGCTCGGGCTGGTCGCGGCGAGTCCGTTCGGCGACGCGACGGATTGGACGAGCTGGAGTTCGTTCTTCGGCGCGATCGGGATGTGGCGCGAGGAGCTCGCGGTGCTCGAAGCGGCCGCGCGTCGGCTCCCGGCGGCGCAGGAGGTGCGGCAGCGGCTGACGGCGTGTCTTTGGAACGGCGGGCGCATCGAGCTCGCGCCCGTCGTCGCGGATGAGGTGCTCGGCGAGCACGCGAGCTCCGCCGACGCCGCGTGGTTCGCGGGGTATGCGTGGGTGCTCGCGGGCGAGGACGCGCGGCGGCGCGGCGACACGTCGGGCGCGCTCGCGGCGTATGCGACGGCGCAGAAGCGGTTCGAGCGCTCGATCGAGCTCCAGGCGAACTACGCGGAGAGCGCGAAGCACTGGATCGCGATGGCGTGGATGGGGCAGGGGTTCGCGCTCGTCGTCGATCCGGATCGGCGCGAGCAGGCGGCGCGGTGCCTCGTCGACGCGGTGCGCGCGAAGCGTGAGCTCCTCGGCGTGCGGGACGGGCTCGATCGCGAGCCGCTCGATCTCGTCGACGCGCTCGTCGAGTGGCGCGCGGACGGCGCGAGTCGCGTCGACGCGCTCGCGGTCGCGCGCGAACTGAAGGCGATCGATCCGGGGAACTCGGCGTGGGACCTCGCGTTCTCGGACGCGATGTTGCGGGAGGCGCTGCGCGCGGACGGGAGGAATCCCGAGCGCGTGATGAAGGACACGGTCGACGCGGCGGATCGGCCGATCCGCATGAAGATGGGGCTCGCGACGGTGGAGGGGGACGGGTATCTCCAGGTCGCGGTCAAGCTCGCGCGGATCGCGCGGGAGACGCGCGACGACGAGGAAGCGCGGCATGCGCTCGCGCAGTGCGTCACGATCTCGGCGGAGCGGGGGCTCGAGCGTGGATGGCTCGAGCGCGCGTGGGGAGAGTTGACCGAGGCGTCGCCGCTCGTCGGGGTCGAAGCTCGCGGCGGAGAGCCGACGATGGCGAAGGCGGAGGAGTGGGCGAAGGAGCTGCGCGCGAAGTTGGGCCCCGCGCGGCCGAGGAATCGGGCGGGCCGCTGAGCGGGGGCGCGCGCTGAAACGACGACGCCCCGCCCTTGGGGCGAGGCGTCGCATCGATCGCGCCGTCGAGGCGCGCGCTCAGCCGTTCAGGATCTGCTCGAGGATCTGTGAGAGCCGCGCGTCGTCCGTCCCGACGTCCTTCGCCGTCTTCGCGTACTTCTTCGCGCGCTCGGCGTCCGAGAGCGCGCCGTTGCAGAGCCACGCGGCGTTCAGGTGCAGGAGGAAGTCCGTCTTCTTGTCCTTGCGCGCGCCGAGCGCGACGAGCGCGTCGAGCTCCGCCACCGCCGCGCGCGCGGCGTCGGGCGAGCGGACCTTCTCGAACTGCGCGAGGACGACGCGCTCGAGCAGGCCCTTCTCGTTCTTCGGATCGAGCGTGCGCGCTTCGGTGAGCAGCCCATCGTCGGCGAGGCCGGCCGAGACGAGGACCTGCATCGCGCGGAGCTTGCGCCCCTGCGCGTTCGTCGGGTCGAAGGTCAGCGCCTCGCGGATCGTGGGCACGAGCAGCGTCGCCGCGCGCGAATCCCCGCGCTCCGCTTCGAAGGTCTTCACGACCTCGTCCCACGCCGCGCCCTTCGCGGCGTCCTTCGCCTTCTTCCAAGCGTCGGCGAGGCCTTGGTAGCGATCGAGCGAAGCGCGGCCCTTCGTGCGCAGGCCCTTCACGTGCTCGACGTACTTCTCCGGCCCGCCCGCCTGGTAGCCGGTCTGGCCGTAGACGACGCCGTCCGAGTTCATCAGCAGGATCGTGGGGAAGCCCTGGATGCCGTGGAGCTGCTGGAGCTCGGCGTTGCGCTTCTCGTTCGGCACCTTCTTCTTCGCTTCGTCGCCGTGCGGGTAGTCGAGGGCGAGGAGCACGTAGTCCTTCTTGATCTCGTTCAAGAACTCGTCGTGTGAGAAGACCTCCTTGTCGAGCTTCATGCACCAACCGCACCAGTCGGAACCGGTGAAGTCGACGAAGAGGTCCTTCTTCTCGGTCTTCGCGACCTTGACGGCCTCGTCGTAGTCGGCGAGCCAGCCGGCGCCGCCGGCGAGCGAGAGCGAAGCGAGCAGCGCGACCGCGGCGGCGGCGCGGACGGTGGAGAACACGGAGCGGAAGAGCACGGAGCGTCCTTTCGGCGGGGGATTCGAGCGGCGCGCCGGAGCGGCGGGCGCCCGGGAACGATAGCCGCCGGCGGTGTTCCCGCCCAGTCGCGGGGAAGAATGGACACGTTTCGAACGCGTGGGGCGTGCGAGCGCGCGGTGGGCGCTTCGGGCGCCGTGCTCGGTCACTTGCGCAGGGCTTCGGCCTTCGCGCGGTACGTGCTCGCGGAGGCGTCGTCGCCCTTCGCGACGTAGAGCGCGACGAGGTGATCGAGCAGGAAGAGCTTGTTCACCGCCCAGAAACGCGGATCGTCGCCGATCGCCTTCCAGCCGGCGAGCAGCAGCGGCTCCGCCTCGTCGAGCTTGCCCAGTCCCGCGAGCGCCGCGCCCAGCTGAGCGCCCGTGTACGCCGTCGCCGGATGCCCGGCGCGAAGCGTGCGCTGGTAGAGCTCGTACGTCGAGCGCGCGAGCGGCTCGACCGCAGCGAAGTCGCGCAGTTCGAACAGCACGAGGATCAACTCGTCGCGCGCCTCGTTCGTCGAGGGGCTCGCCTCGCCGAGGCTCTTCGAACGCAGGGCGACGGCGCGTTCGAGCAGCGGTCGCGCCTCCGCGGTACGGTTCTGCGCGCGCAGCGTCTTCGCGAGGTCGACGTACGTGTCGGCGAGGTCGACGTGGTCGGGCCCGAGCGCGCGCAGCCAGTTGTCGAGGCACGCGCGGAAGAGCTCCTCGGCGTGCTCGAGGTTGCCGCTCGAGCGCTCGAGGTCGCCGAGCCTGCGCTGCGAGTCGCCGATCGCCGCGCTTCCCTCGGGGAACACGCGCTTGCGCATCTCGAGGGCGCGCTCGAGCAGGTCGCGCGCGCCGACGCGGTCGCCCCGGCCGAGGAGGATCGAACCGAGCGCCGAAAGGGACGTCGCCGTGTCGCGGTGGTCGCCGAGGTGCTTCTCGCGGATCTCGAGCGCGCGGCGCGAGAGCGACTCGGCCTGGTCGGCGTGGCCGCGCTGCGTCTCGTAGAGCGAGAGGTCGCAGAGCAGGTCCGCGACGTAGGGGCTGTCCTCGTCGTAGAGCGCCCTGCGGATCTCGAGCGCGCGCTCGACGTCGGCGCACGCGGCCTTCGTGTCGCGCTGCGCCGATTCGATCGCGGCACGGTGACGGAGGGCCTCGGCTGCGCGCACGCGCGCGCGCGGCGATCCGTTCTCGAGCACCGGGAGCGCGCGGTCGACCTCGACGCGCGCCTCGTCGAACCGGCCGGCACGGGACAGGAAGAACGCGAGTTTCCCCCGCGCGATCGCGGCGGACTCGCCGTCGGCGCCTTCCGTCTTCTCGCGCAGCAGGACGGCCGTCCGCGCGTGCTCGATCGCCTCGTCGGTGGCGCCGAGGTTGTAGCGCGACGTCGCGAGCTGCTGGTGGGCGCGCGCGCGGAGCACGTCCTCGTCGCCGCTCTCTCCCGTGAGCGCGGCGAGCACGGCGCGCAAGCGCGGTTCGGCCTCGGCGTGCTTCCCTCGCGAGAGCAGCACGTCCGCGTAGTCGAGATCGAGCCTCGGACGCGCCGTCGGGTCGGCGATCGGATGCGCGGTGAGCAGCTCGTCCGCGGCGCGGTAGTGGCGCTCCGCTTCCTCGAAGTCGTTCGTGCCCTGGAACGCGCCGCCGAGGCAGGAGTGGAGGACGATCTCGGTCTCGGGGTCGTTCGCGAACTCGCCTTCGTCGAGGCGGCGCGCGGCGTCGGCGAGCAATGTCCGCACGCGCACGTCCTTGTCGAGCGCGTTGATCGGGTCCGCGTTCTCGAGCATGTGCGTCAGGAAGTTGCGCGCGGTGACGGCGCGCTGCGCGGCGGCGACGGCGTCGCGCTCGTTCGCGCGCGCGAGGAGCTCGTTCTTCTTCGCGAGCTCGCCCTGCTCCGTCGCCTCCTTCGCCTTCGCGTCGGCTGTGCGGGCGTTGTCGGCCGCGAGCGACGCGAAACGCAGGCTCGCGAAGAGCCCGACGACGAGGAACACGACCGCCGCGGCGCCCGCGAGCGCGAGCGCACGGTTGCGGCGCACCCACTTCTGCAGTTCGACGAACGCTCCCGTCGCGTGCGCCTGCACGACGCGCCCCTCGAGGAACGCGCGCAGGTCCTCCGCGAGGGCGAGCGTGTCCGCGTACCGCTCGTTCGGTTCGCGCGCCATCGCCTTCTCGCAGATCGACTCGAGCTCGGGCGCGACGTCGGGACGCAGTTCGCGCAGGGGAGTCGGCGGGCCGCGTCGCACGGCTTCGAGCACCTCGCGCGCGCTCGGGCGCTCACCGGGCCGCGAGTACGGCGGCGCGCCGGCGAGGAGCTCGTGGAGCATCGCGCCGATCGAGTACACGTCGGAGCGCGCGGAGAGCTCGCTGATGCGGCCCGTCGCCTGCTCGGGCGACATGTACGCCGGCGTCCCGAGCACGTCGCCTTCCATCGTGAACGCGGGCGAGTGCGCGCCGCTCTCCCGCTCGTCGCGGCGCGCGGTGCGCACGGAGCGCGGCACCGAGCTCCCCGCGCGGTGCGGGTCGTGGAGGTCCTCGCGTCCGACGACGCGCGCGAGGCCCCAGTCCATCACGTACACCTCGCCGAAGCTCCCGACCATGACGTTCGCGGGCTTCAGGTCGCGGTGCACGACGCCCTTCGAGTGCGCGTACGCCGTCGCCTCGCACACGCGCAGCAGGACGTTCAAGGCGCGCGTCTCGTTCCAGCCTTCCGCGCCCGTGCGCACGAGCTGGAACACGCGGCCGAGGTCGCGCCCGCGCACGAGGCGCATCGTGAAGTAGACGCGTCCGTGCGCGTCGAGTCCGAGCTCGTGCACGGGCACGACGCACGGGTGGTCGAGCTGCCCGGTGATCTGCGCCTCCTCGAGGAAGCGCGCGATGCGCCACGCGTCGACCCCGCCGCCGTCGATGCTCGCGTTCGCGCCGTCGCCGTCGTCGCCGAGCACGACCTTCATCGCGAGCTCGCGGTTGAGGTCGTCGTCCCACACCTTGAGGATCGCGCCCATGCCGCCGCGCGCGATCTCGCCGCGGAGCTCGTAGCGCCCGCCCTTCGGACCTTCGTCGAGGAGGCGGCGGAGGAGCTCGCTCGACGCGGGCGACTCGTGCTCGAGCGAATCCGCGAGCGACGACGCGCGCGACGGCGGACGCGATCCGTGCGCGACGTCGGCCGCGCGCAGGTGCGCGAGCGCCGCTTCGTGCGCCGTGCGGAGCGCGCGCAGCCGCTCGGCGGCCGCGGGGTGTCGCGCGACGAACGCCTCGAAGTCGGCGCCGGGACCGAGGCGCAGGAACTCGACGAAGAGCGGGTCGGGGGAGCTCATGTTCCGCGCTCTGGGCGCGTCAGGGCTTCGCTCGCCGTTGGAGCTCGTCGAGCGTGCGCAGGAGGAGTGCGTCGAACTCCGCGGGCCGCTCGAGGTGCGGGTAATGACCGACGCCGCTCATCACGACGGCGTCGTAGTCCGCGTGGCGCCGATTCGCCTCGACGTTCGTCGGCCAGGGCGAGCTCGCCGAGTTGATCCCCCGGATCGGGACGTGCACCGATTCGAAGAGGCGGACGAGGTCTTGGTTCGCGAAGTCGCGCATCAGCGCCGTCGCCGCGCGGCGGTCGGTCGCGAGCGCGGAGCGCGTGATCCAGTCGGAGAGCCGCGGATCGACGTCCTTCGGGAGCATGCTCGCGACCGCGCCGCGCATCGCGCCCTCGAAGTCGGCGTCGAAGCCCTTGGCGAAGCTCTCGACCTGCTCCTTCGTCATGCCGTGCTCACAGTCGTGGAGCGTGTCGACGGCGACGATGCCGACGACCTGGTCGCCGAGCTCCGCCGCGGCGTGCAGCGCGACCGGCCCGCCCATCGAATGCCCGACGAGCACGACGCGCCCGACGTCGAGGTCGCGACAGAAGCGCGCGACGTCGTGCCCGAGCCCCGCGACGGACCACTCCGCGCGCGTGCGGCCCGACGCGCCGTGTCCCGGCAGGTCGAGCGCGTAGACCGCGTGGTCCTTCGCGAGCAGGTCGAACTGGTTGCGCCAGAACTCGCGGTTGCCGCACCAGCAGTGGATCAGGACGATCGCGGGCGCGCCCTCGCCGCGTCGCTCCCACGCGATCTCGGTCCCGTCCGCGGCGGGGACGCGCCCCGCGACGCGGACGGGCCGACCGGCGCACCCGGCGGCGAGCACGCAGACGACGGCGGCGGCGAGCGCCGCGAGGAAACGGAGCTTCATCGCGCGTCCTCCACGCCGATGTCCTCGTTCCAGAGCTCCGGCCGCGCTGCGATGAACGCGCGCATCAGCGCGATGCACTCCGCGTCGTCGACGACGTCGACGCGCACGCCGCGCGAGCGCACGTAGTCCTCCGGGCCGCGGAACGTCGCGTTCTCGCCGACCACGATGCGCGGGATCTTGTAGAGGAGCGCCGTCCCGCTGCACATGTCGCACGGCGAGAGCGTCGAGTAGAGCGTCGCGCGCGCGTAGTCGCTCGCGCGCAGGCGCCCCGCGTTCTCGAGGCAGTCCATCTCCGCGTGCAGGATCGCGCTCCCGCGCTGCACGCGCCGATTGTGGCCGCGTCCGACGATCTTCCCGTCGATCACGAGCACGGAGCCGATCGGGATGCCGCCTTCGGCGAGGCCGGCCTTTGCCTCGTCGATCGCCGCGCGCAGGAAGGGGTCGTTCATGCGCGCGAGAGTAGCGCGCTCGACGCGCGTTGCACGCTCGCGCCTGCGGTCGAAGGGCCTGCGCTCGGAGCGAAGTAGAGCCGGCGCCGCAGGAACGGCGCCGGCCACCACCATGACTCTCGGTCTCGCCCCGGCGTCCGTCGCGCGCGGGGCGCGGCTTCGACCGGGGCTGCCGCGGAGGGGGACGCTCGCGGCGGCCTTCCGTAGGCCGCGATCCGCGACGAGCCAAGGGAGCAAGTTCCCGAGCTCGGGATCCCCTGCGCGACGGAACCCGGTCGACGTTCGCCGCGTCGAACGAGGGTCCGCGTGCCGGGGGGCCCGCGGACAAGAGGCCGGTTCCGCGCCCTCGTCCGGCCCGATTCGGGCGCGGAAAACGCGAGCTCCACCCCGCTGGTGCATCCAGGCGTGGTGGAGCTCGTGTCCTTTCCGGCCGGCGCGTTCCGGCGCGTGCGGTCGCGCTCGCGTGCGTGCGCGAGCGCTCGGCCGATCAGCGCAACTCGGTCAGCTCGACCTCGAGGCTGAGCGCGTCCGGCCGGTTGCCGACGTCGCCGAGGCGCACGCTGCGCGGACCGTCCTTCGAGAAGAGCAGGCGCTCCTCGAGAACGAACTCGTCGTGATCCGTCTGCGTCAATATGCCGACGGCGGCGGCTCCGGTCTGGAACTCGCGCGGGCTCCCACGCTGGACGTGCGCACGCGCGCTGAGGTCGAGCCTGAGGTCGCCCGCGAGCCCCGGCGTCGGCGTGACCTCGACGGTCAGGCCGTCGAACGCGAGCTCGACGACGGGGTCCGAGGCCGAAGCGCTCTGCGCGACCTCGACGTCCGCGTCGAAGAGGCGACTTTCCTCGACGCCGAGGTGGAGCACGCCGCTCTGTCCCGCGCGCGCCGGGAGCGTCGCCCGCGCGAGGACCGTCCCTGCGTCGCCGCCGCGGCGGAGCACGAGGCCGACTTGGAACGTGCGCGGCGACGGTGCCATGCGCGCCAGAGTGGGGAGCACGCCGTCGAACGCGCCGGCCGGGAGCGGCTGGGACGGGTCCATCGGCATGGCGAGCAACCACGGGCCCCACGAGTGCAGCTCGAGGTCGTGCGCTTCGTCGTCCAGGCTCTCGCGGAGCTCGTCGAACGACATCGCCTGGAACTCGACCGCCAGCAGCGGCGTGTTGTAGAGGTGCGCCGGGAAGACGCCGTCGCGCCGATCGAGGAGCCCGTCACTGCTGCGCTTCACGGTCGAGGGGAGCGCGAACGCCAGCGGATACGCGCGGATCTCGCCGCGCGGGTCCTTGCCCACCGGCCCGAGCTTCGTTTCGCGCGGCACGGGTTTCCCCGACGTTCGCACGACGACGCACGCGTCGTCCCGGCCGCTCGCGAGGTCGAAGCCCGCGCGCAGGACGAGCGCCTTGCCGTCGGCGAGGAACAGGTTGAGCGCGAGGGAGCGTTCCGCGATGCGCGCGCTCTGCAGCGCGCGCGCCGAGGACGTCGACAAGATCGCGTTCTGCGTCGTGATCTGCCCGGAGCCCTGGACCGGGACCTCGCGCACCTCGCCCATCGGCTGGGTGTCGCGCAACACGAGCGCGATCCAACTGCCGCCCGGGGCGGGCGAAGCACACGCCTGGAGGCGCGGGCCTGCGGGAAGGAAGCCGATGACCGGATCGAGGATCGTCGCGGCCTGCGCGATCTCGATGTTGTAGTCGACCACGAACTCTCGCGAACCGGACAGGTCGAGCACTCGCGGCAGCCCGGGCGCGAGCTCGAGCCGCAGCGAGGAACGCTCTGCGCCGGCGGTGGCGAGGAGCTTCTCCGCGTCGGCCGTCGCGATCACGCCGGTCGGTGCGTTCGAAGGCAGGCCGTGCACGATGTCGACGAACAGCTCGGTCGTCGCGCCGAGGAGCACTTCGGTGCGCTGCACGAGCTGCAGCACGCCCTCCTGCACGGCTTCGGGCGCGCGGACGACGAGCCGCGAGTTGATCGAGAGACCGAGTCGGCGCCCTTCCGCGTCGAATTCCTCGGAGAATTGGCGGCGCACGAGGTCGAGGAGCACTTCGGCATCGGGCGTCTCGAACTCGGACCACTGCTCGTTGCCCTGCTCCGAGGCCGTCGCGATCACGGGGAAGAGGTGCTGATCGACGAAGCACGGTATCGAGCGCGGGAGGACGCCCGAGAGCTCGTACGTGCGCAGGACGAGCGGCGCGTCGTTCGCGCCGAGCGCGGCGTGATTCGGTTCGCCGACGGGCGGGGTGAGGACGAGCAACAACGGGAGGAACATGCGGTCTCCGATCTCCTGGGAAACGTCAAGGCGTGGTGCGGGAGCCGAGGGCGTCGAGCTCCTGCAGCACGCGGAACATCGTGGTCGTGGGCCGCGCGCGCTCCTCGGCGTCGTCGCACACGGCGATCAAGCGGTCGAGCGCGCGCTGCGGCGCGTTCGGGAAGAGCGCGAGGACGGCGTCGCGCCCGCCGAAGCGGTGCAGCGCGATCAGGCACGCGGCGCGGAGTTCGCGCTCGGTCTCCTCGAGGCGCGTCCAGAGCGCCTCGAGACGCGGCCGCGCGTCGGCGTCGCCGAGCTCCGCGACGAGTTGGAGCGCGGTGCGTCGATCGCCGCGCACGAGCAGGTCCGTTCCGGCGAGCTCGATCAGCGCGGGCACGTCCGCCGTGTCCGGGTGCTGGACGAGCAGCTCGTCGAGCTCGTGCAACGCGGCGCGATCGCGGCGCGTCGTCAGTGCCCGCGCGAGCTCCGCGCCCGTCTCGGGGCGGCGCAGCAGCACGCCGTCGAAGAGCGCGCTCGTGCGCGCGTCCGACAGACGTCCCGAAGCGTGCCAGCGCAGGAGCGCGAGCGCGGCGTCGACGTCGTCGAACGCTCCGAGCGCGTCGAGCGCGTCCTCGCGGAGCTCGCGCGAGCCCTTCGCGCGCTCGTCGAGCCACTCGACGCCGCCCGCGGGGCGCAGGTCGCGCACGGCCGCGATCGTGAGCCGCGGATCGAGGCCGCGCGCGCCCGCGTGCAGGAGCGCCGCGAGCGTCGCGGGCGCGTCCTCGACCGTGCGCGCGGCCGCGAGCGCGTCCGACGTCGACACGACGCCGTCCGTCCCGAGGCGCAGCAAGGACGTGAGCGCGGCGGGGCCCGAGCGCGCGAGCGCGAACACGCAGCGGGCGCGCAGACGCCGCGCGTCCTCGTCGTGCACGGACGGGAGCGCGCTCTCGCCGCGCACGCTGCGCCGCGTCAGCGCCTCGAGCGTGCGCGTGCCCGCGTCGTCGCGGCGCGCGGCGAGCCGGTCGAGGACGCGCTCGCGCTGCCCCGGGTCGCGCACGAGCTCGGAGAGCGGCTCGAGCGCGGGCTCGTCGAGGTCCGCGAGGGCGAGCGCGGCGTCCGCGGTGAAGGCCGGGCGCTCCGCGGCGCGCGCGAGCGTGCGCGCGCTGCCCGCGTCGCCGAAGAGCCCGACGTAGCGTAGCGCGGCGCGGGCGGTGGGCTCGTCGCCGCCGAGCGCGAGGCCTTCGGCGAGGCGCGCGAGCGGCCACGGCTCGCGCGCGAGCTCGGCGGTCGCGAGCGCGAACGCGCGCTTCAGCGCCGCGCGGTCGGGCGCCGCGTGCGCGAACGCGTCGACGAGGACCGCCGCGAGCCGCGCGCGCGTCGCCTCGATGCGCGCGAGCTCCTCGGGCGTCGGCGCGGTCTCGACGACGGAGGACGACGGCGCCGCGTCGTTCGGCGCGGCCGCGACCGGCGTGCTCGGCTCCGGCTCGGCGCTCGGAGCGTTCGAAGGGAGCGGAGCGCCTCCGACGGCGGCCTCGTCGCCGACGCGCGGCGGTTCCTGCGCGAGCTCGGGCTGCGCAGCGTCCTCGCCGTGCGCGAGCTCGGGCTGCACGGAGCTCCCGTCGTGCGCGAGCTCGGGTGCCGCGACGTCCGCGCGCGCGTCTTTCGGCGCGTCGACGGCGTCGCGCGGAGCGACGGACGGCGAGCGCGGCGGCTCCTGCACGACCGGCGGCGTCGGCGCCGCGGCGCCCCGCAGGAAGAGCACGAGGCCCGCGGCGACGAGCGCGAGCACCGCCGCCGCGACCAGAGCGCGCCGCGCGTCGAGCGAGAGCGTGAACCGTCGCGTGCGTTCCGTTCGCGCGTCGCCCGCGATGCGCGCGCGCACCGCGCGCACCTGCGCGTCGAGGTCGAGCGAATCGACCGGCGGTTCGGGGAAGCGCGCGAACGCGTGTTCGAGCTCCTCGAGCCGGCGCGCGAGCGGCGCGCAGCGCTCGCACTCGGCGACGTGCGCGTCGAGCGCGAGGCGGTCCTCGAGCGCGAGCTCGCCGTCGGCGGCCCGCTGCAGCAGCGCGCGTGCTTCGCGGCACCTCACGGCGCGTCCTCCTCGTCGTCGAGCGCGCGGCCGAAGCGCTGCGCGTCGTCGAGATGCGGTCCGAGCCGGCGTGCGAGCTCGCGCCGCGCCTGCATGACCTGCGTCCGCGCCGTCGCGGGCCGCACGCCGAGGATCGCGGCGATCTCGTCGTACTCGCGTCCTTCGATCGCGCGCAGCACGAGCACGGCCTTGAGCCGCGCGGGCAGCGCGTCGAGCGCCTCCGCGAGCCTTCGCACGAGCTCGCCGCGCTGCGCTTCCTCGCGCGGGTTCGCGCCGCGCGGTCCGCGCTCGACGAGCGCGTCGACGAGCGCGGGCTCGACGCCCGAGAAGCTCGCGGCGCGGTGCGGACGGCCCGCGGCGCGGCGGTGGTCGATCGCGAGGTGGTGCGCGATGCGCAGGAGCCACGTCGAGAAGCTCGCGTCGATGCGGTAGAGCGCGAGCGAGCGGTGCGCGCGGACGAACGTCTCCTGCGCGAGGTCTTCCGCGTCCTCGGGGTTCCCGACCAGGCGATGGAGGAAGGCGTACACGGGCGTGAAGTGCGCGCGGACGAGCGCGTCGAAGGCCTCGGCGTCGCCGCTCTGGGCGCGGCGGACGAGCGCCTGCGAGTCGGCGGCATCGCGCATCGTTCGGAGGAAGGTGGCCATCGCCGGTGCAGGGGGCCCGGGGCGCGGGGATGCGCTCCCGATCGAACGCGCCGGCGGGGCCCTCACGGACGGCGCCGCCGGGCGCCCGTCGATCGGAAACCGGGCGGTTTCCGCCTTCTATCCGCCGGCCGGCGGCCGGGTACGGGGCGGCGGGCTCGAGGCCGCGGGAAACGGGCCTCGGACGCGCTCAGCGCTTGCGGAGCACGAGGTGGATCACGAGCCCGAGCACGACCCCGCCGATCAGCTTGTCCGCGAACTGGGCCCCGGTGAAGTCGCCCGGGAAGAGGTACCAGTTCCAGAAGCGCACGTCGTGCTGGAGCAGCCCGAACAACGAGAGCAGGGCGCAGAACACGACGCGCGCGACGGCGCCCGAGAGCCCGCCCGCGACGACGATCAGGAAGACCGCGATCAGCGCGAGCCCGACGCTCGTCCCGAACTCGCGCACGAGCTGCATCGGGCTCATCGCGTCCGCGCCGTCGGGTTTGACGACGACCATCGCGTAGGGGCCTTCCCTCAACTTCGCCTCCCAGGCCGAGCGCGCCGCGTCATCCTTCTGCTTCGCGGGTTCGAGGCCGGGGACGAAGTAGAGCCCGTGTTCGCTCGCGCCCGCCTTGAGCGCCGCCGCGACCTGCGGCTCGTTCGCGCCGAAGGTCCGCATCCCGTGGTCGCCGAGCTGGAACACCATGTGGGAGAGCGCGCCCCAAACGAAGAGCGCGAGCCCGCCGAGGATCGCCGCCAGGATCATCCGTCTGCCCATGGTTTCCTCTTCCTCTCCCGGCGGTCCGGGCCGGGGCGCGAGAGCATAGCGGGCCGCCCTCCGACGAACACCGCCCCGGAAGGGACTTCGCGGCGACGAGCGCGTCCGGCACCCTGGCGGTTCGTGGTTTTCGCGAGATCGTCCCTAAGAAGCCCGCGCCCCCGTCCGTCGTGGGGCCGCATGCAGCGTCGCATCGAGGCCGGAACGTGAGAGCGAACCCCGGCAGGAACGACCCCGAGTGGATCCGCGAGGTGCTCGCGCGCTACGAGCCGCGTCTGCTCGCCTACGCCGCCAAGGTGTGCGGTCAGGCGGAGCGCGCGCGGGACGTCGTGCAGGAGACCTTCCTCGAGCTGTGCGCGACCGAGCGCGCGGCCGTCGAGGACCGGATCGTTCCGTGGCTCTTCACCGTGTGCCGGAACAAGGCCCTCGACGCGCTGCGCAAGGAGCAAGGCATGAGCACGACGGACACGATCGGTGCGATCGAGCCGCCGGATCCCGCAGTGGATCCGGCGCGCACGCTCGCGGAGGGCGAGGAGCACGCGCGCGTGCTCGAGTGCATGGCGCGGCTTCCGAGGAAGCAGCAGGAGGCGCTGCGCCTCAAGTTCCAAGGCGGGCTCTCCTACAAGGAGATCGCCGCGGTGATGGGGGAATCCGTGGGCAACGTCGGGTTCCTGATCCACGTCGGGTTGAAGGCGTTGCGTGAACGGCTCGCGGTCGAGGGCGGCGAAAGGCAGGTGGCGTCGTGAACGAGACGAAGACGATGGAGTTCGACGCGGACGATCCGCGGCTCACGGCGTACGCGCTCGGCGAGCTCGAGGGCGAGGAGCGCGTGGAGCTCGAGCGGCTGCTCGAGCGCGATGCGCGAGCGCGCGCGTTCGTCGACGAGCTGCGTGCGACGGCGGGCGAGCTCGAACAAGGCCTGGCGCGGGAGCCGAAGCTCGAATTGAGCGACGCGCAGCGCGCGGCGATCGCGGAGCGCGCGGCGCCGAAGCGGATGCGCGCGCCGCGCTGGGTGTGGCTCTCGGCGGCGGCGGGCGTGCTCGCGCTGTCGGGGCTCGCGTACGTCGCGACGCTGCGCATGCAGCAAGGCGTCGAGGTCGCGAGCGGCGGATTCGATTCGTGGAACCGACGCGCGAATCCGGGGACGCCCTCCGATCCCGCGTCGTCGCGGCCGGCTTCCGGCGGAGCGGACGCGCTGAAGGGCCTCGGGTACGTCGGCTCGGAGACGACGACGGTCGCCGTCCCGAGCGGGACGGCGAATTCCCTTTCCGTGCCGCGTGACACGCTCTCCGCGCAGCCCGAAGCCGAGCTCGGCGAGGTCCTCGTCACGCACTCCGGCTCGGGCCTCGCGGCCGGCGCCAAGGCGAAGTCGCGTCGCAGGGGAGACGTCGAGCTCCTGCGCCAGGTCGCCGGTCGCGCGCAGGACTTCGAGACCGCGGCGGCGGACGATCGACCGGCGCAGGATCGCGACGGCAACACCGAGGCCTACGCGCCGATCGTCGAGAACCCGTTCAAGCTCGCGGCGCAGGAGCCGCTCTCGACCTTCTCGGCCGACGTCGACACCGCGTCGTACGCGAACGTGCGGCGCTACCTGAACTCGGGCACGCTCCCGCCGCCCGACGCGGTGCGCGTCGAGGAGCTGCTCAACTACTTCCGCTACGAGTACCCGAAGCCCGACGGCGAGGCGCCGTTCTCCGTGACGACGCGCGTCGCGAGCTGCCCGTGGGCGCCGACGCACCAGCTCGTGCAGATCGGCCTGCGCGGAGAGGAGATCGACGTCGCGAAGCGTCAGCCCTCGAACCTCGTGTTCCTGATCGACGTGTCGGGCTCGATGGACCAGCCGGACAAGCTCCCGCTGCTCGTGCGTTCGATGAAGCTGCTCGTCGAGCAGCTCGACGGCCGCGACCGCATCGCGATGGTCGTGTACGCCGGCGCGTCGGGCGTCGTGCTCCCGTCGACGACGTGCGACTACAAGTCCGTGATCGTGAACGCGCTCGACGCGTTGCAGGCCGGCGGCTCGACGAACGGCGCCGCGGGGATCGAGCTCGCGTACCAGATCGCGCAAGCGAACTTCACGCAGGAGGGCCAGAACCGCGTGATCCTCTGCACGGACGGCGACTTCAACGTCGGCGTCACGGACGACGGCTCGCTCGTGCGCATGATCGAGGAGAAGCGCAAGTCCGGCGTGTTCCTGAGCGTGCTCGGCTTCGGCACGGGCAACACGAAGGACGCGAAGATGGAGCTCCTCGCCGACAAGGGCAACGGCAACTACGCCTACATCGACACGTTGAACGAGGCGCGCAAGGTGCTCGTGAGCGAGATGGGCGGCACGCTCGTCACGATCGCGAAGGACGTCAAGCTCCAGCTCGAGTTCAACCCCGCCGAAGTGCAGGCGTGGCGCTTGATCGGGTACGAGAACCGCGTGCTCGCGCACCAGGACTTCAACGACGACACGAAGGACGCGGGCGAGATCGGCGCGGGCCACACGGTGACCGCGCTCTACGAGATCGTCCCCGTCGGCGTGCCGTTCCAGGTCCCGGGCGTCGACCCGCTGAAGTACCAGGCGACCACGAGCCCGACCGCCGCGGCGCGCTCGGGCGAGCTCCTGAACGTCAAGCTGCGCTACAAGGCGCCGAACGGCGACACGAGCCGACTGCTCGAGACGCCGGTGCACACGACGAACGCGTCGTGGCAGGAGGCGCACCCGGACTTCAAGTGGGCGAGCGCGGTCGCGGGCTTCGGCCTCGTGCTGCGCAAGAGCGCGAACGTCGGCGCGTTCGGGTTGAAGGACGCGCTCAACCTCGCGGTGCAGGGCGTCGGCGAGGACGTCGGCGGCTACCGCAAGGAGTTCGTCGAGCTCGTGCAGAAGGCGCGCGCGTTCGAGGCCGCGTCGGAGGAGAAGCCGCGCGTGCGCTGACGTCGCGGGACCGCGAAACGAGCGGGGCCGGTGAGTGCGCTCACCGGCCCCGCTCGATTCGTTCCGACGGCGGACCGCCGCCGACTCACCAGACGACGATCTGTCCGTTCGTCACGTTGAACGTCTCCGGCGGGCAGAAGAGCGCCGCCGAGTTGCGGTAGTACGTCTGGTAGTAGCGCGTGTCCCCGCTGCCGATCGTGACGCCGCCGCGCTGCGAGAGCGTGACGGTCTCGACCGAGTCGGGGAAGCTCGACGCGCCGCCGACGTTGGTCTTCGTGCGCAGGCGCAGCAGCGTGCCGCCGGTGCAGCGCACGCCGTCGCCGAACACCACGTCGTCCGTCGCGGTGCCCTGCAGGTAGATGCACGAGACCGTCGCCGGCATGCCCGAGCCGATCAGGACGACGTCGTCGGTGACCGGTGCGCCCGTCGTCGACAGGTTGGCGCCCGTCGCGACCACGGAGTTCGCGCAGCCGTTGCCGGCGGCGCCGTTGTTCCCGCACGGGCAGGGCGTCGTGTGGTCGACGAGCGCGCCGTCGCCGGCGCAGAACGCGGTGATCGCCGGAGGGCAGCTCGAGGTCCAGGTCCAATTCTGGATGTCGCGGAACTCACGCGCGGAGCCCGCGCCCGACGTGAACCCCACGTAGGCGGACGTGCCGTTGATCAGGTTCAGTCCGCCGACGGGAGTGCCGCTGTCGATCCACGTGCCGCCGGTCGCGAAGCTGTACGGCGCGGTGACCTTGAGCACGCCGTCCAGGAACACGTCGAGCGTGCCCGGAGTGCCCGGCGTGTAGAGGACCCGGAGCGTGTGCGCCACGCCGTTGTTCATGTCGACGCCGAGCGCCGCGTTCGCCGCGCGGCCGATCGAGAACGACTCGTGCGTTCCGTTGTCGCCGCTCCCGCCCGTGTGGATGCTGATGTGGTTCCCGTCCGGGTCGCCCCACGTCGTCGCGCTCGTGTTCGCGAACGTGTCGAGCTCGACGACCAAGGAGTTGTCGACGGTCTCGCCCGGCAGGGACGTCAGGAAGTTCCCGTACCCGATCGCGGCCGCATGTCGGCCGAGCGCCGTGTTGCCCGAGACCGCGGGCGTGCCGTTCACCATCGGGAACCCGGCCACGAGGTCGTTCTGGATCACGAAGGCGAGTCCGTCCGCTCCGCCCGTCGTCGACGGGGTGTGCATTCGGAACGTGAACGTCGTGTCGAAGCCCTGCGTCACGCAGACGGGAGTCGCGTACCACGCGCCGCCGCGATTGTCGCCGCCGCTCGCCGGCGCGACGTTGTCCTGGAGCCGCAGGATGTTGCCGGCCTGCGTCGCGAGTCCGACCAGGTTGAGCCCGGACGTGCTGGTGAAGTCGGGGTAGCTGAAACTCTGCGCAGCGAGGGCGGGGGCGAGCACGAGGGACGCGAGGACACAGGTCGTTCCGAGACGAGGCATGGGAGGGCTCCCGGGCTTGGGGACGTGGGTTCGTGAGGCTGCGAGGGCGGACGAGCACCCGCAGTCCCTGGAGTCCAACCCTACGGCTCGCTCGGCGGCCGCCCACCCTCCCCTTCGGGCAAAGCGGGGCGCGCATCCCGATCGGAGTCCCCTCCGACGAGGCGTTTCGCGACCTCGAACCCAGCGAGGCTCGCCAGGCTCGCGCCGAGCGCCAGCGCGAGGTCGAACCCTCGGACGGCGTCGAAGTGGAACAGTTCGCGCAGGAACGGCACGCACAGGGTCGCCGCGAGGACGAGGGCGGCGGCACAGAAGATGACGCGCGCGGGCGTGTTCGGCACGCGGAGGTTCCCGAGCACGCTGCGCTCCCACGACCGATTCGACGCGATGAGCGCGAGGTCGCCCGCGACGAGCGTCGCGAACGCGAGCGCGCGCGCCTCGCCCTCCGTCGATCCGCTGCGGAGAGCGACGCCGAACACCGCGAGCGTCGCGGCGAGGAGCCCCGCGCCCTGGAGCAGGCTCGCGAGGAGCAGGCGCCGATCGAACACGGGCGCGCGCGGGTCGCGCGGACGGCGCTTCATCGTGCGCTCGTCCTCGGGCTCCGCCTCGAACGCGAGCGTGCACGACGGGTCGATGATCAGCTCGAGGAAGACGATGTGGACGGGCAGGAGGGCGGGCGGCCAGCCGAGCAGCACGGGGACGAGCGCCATCCCAGCGATCGGCACGTGCACCGCGACCGTGAACGCGAGCGCGCGGCGCAGGTTCGCGTAGATCCGTCGCCCCAGGCGTACCGCCGCGACGAGCGAGCCGAAGTCGTCCTCCGTGAGCACGAGCGCCGCCGCTTCGCGCGCGACGTCCGTTCCGCGTCCGCCCATCGCGACCCCGATGTGCGCGGCCTTGAGCGCCGGCGCGTCGTTGACGCCGTCGCCGGTCATCGCGACGACCTCGCCCTGCTCCTTCAGCGCGCGCACGATGCGCAGCTTCTGTGCGGGCACGACGCGCGCGAAGATCGCGACGTCGCGCGCGCGCGCGGCGAGTGCCCCGTCGTCGAGCGCATCGAGCTCGGGCCCCGTGACGAGCTGCGCGTGCTCCAGCCCCGCCTCGCGCGCGATCGCGCGGGCCGTGCTCGCGTGGTCGCCCGTGACGAGCACGACGCGGATCCCCGCCGCGCGGCACTCCGCGACGGCGGTCGGGATCTCCGGGCGCAGCGGGTCGGCGAGCCCGACGAGGCCGACGAGCTCGAAGTCGAAGTCGTGCTGGCTCCGCGGGAGGTGGTCGCCCTCGAACGTCGCGCGCGCGACCGCGAGGACGCGGAGTCCGCGGCGCGCGAGCCCGTCCACCGCGGCGCGCACGCGTTCGTGCGCCGCCGCGTCGAGGTGACAGAGGTCCGCGATCGCCTCGGGCGCGCCCTTCGCGGCGACGACGCGCCGCGCGCCGCTGCCGGGCTCGAGCCACACGTGCGCGACGGAGAGCAGCGCGGGCGAGAGCGGGTACTCGCGCGCGAGCGTCCACGCGTCGTGCAGGTGCTCGGTGCCCGCGAGCGCTTCACGCCCGAGCGCGTGGAACGCCTGCTCCATCGGGTCGAATGGATCGCGCCGGCTCGCGAGGATGCCGTACTCGACGACCGCGTGGACGGACTCCGGGAGCTCGCGCCCCGCGTCGACCACGGCGCCGCTGGGCGTCCAGAGGGCGGCGACGCGCATGCGGTTCTGCGTCAGCGTGCCGGTCTTGTCCGTGCAGAGCACGGTCGCCGCTCCGAGCGCCTCGATCGCGGCGACCTGGCGCGTCAGGACGCCGCGGCGCGCGATGCGCCACGCGCCGAGCGCGAAGAACACGCTGAGCACGACGGGGAACTCCTCGGGGAGCAGCGCCATCGCGAGCGCGATCCCCGCGAGCAGGCCTTGGGTCCATTCGCCGTCGGAGAGGCCGCGCACGAGGAACAGCACGATGCAGAGCACGACGCCGCCGAGCGCGACGACGCGCACGAGGCGCGCGACCTCGCGCTGGAGCGGCGTGTCCTCCGACTCGAGCTCCGCGAGCGTGCGGCCGATGCGCCCGAGCTCGCTCCGCGCTCCGGTCCCGAACACGCGCGCGAGGCCGCGGCCGCGGACCACGAGCGTTCCCGACCAGCACGCGGGCACGTCGTCGCCGCCGGGGCGCAGCGTCTCGGGCGTTTCGTCGGCGCGCGCGCGGCGCTTGCGCACGGGCACGGACTCGCCCGTGAGGAGCGACTCGTCGACCTCGAGGTGCTCGCCGTCGACGAACAGCGCGTCCGCGGGCACGCGGTCGCCTTCCTCGAGCGCGATCAGGTCGCCGCGGACGACCTCTCGACCGGGGATCTTCCGCTTCTTGCCGCCGCGGATCACGGACGCGCGCGGGCTCGAGAGGTCGCGCAGCGCGGCGAGCGCGCGCTCCGACTTGCGCTCCTGCCGCAGCGTCAGCCCGACGATCGCCGCGACGAACACGAGCAGCGTCGCGGCTTCGCGCACGTCGCCGAGCACGAAGTAGATCGTCGCGCCGCCGAGGAGGAGCAGGAGCATCGGCTCGCGCAGGACGCGCAGCAGCGTCGCGAGGAGGCTCGGCGCGCGGTCCTTCGCGAGCTCGTTCGGGCCTTCGGTCGCGAAACGGACGCGGGCTTCCTCTTCGGAGAGGCCCTGCATCCCGTCCACGGCGTGTTCGTCCAAGCGTGCTCCTCGCGGCGAGCCTAGCCGCGCGCAGAGTCCGCGACCACACGTCCTGGGACGCAGACGGCGCCGTGCTCTCGCGCCGAGGAGCGGGTATCTTCCCGCGCCCATGCCGCTCGCGATCCGCTGTCGAGGTCTCGTGAAGACCTACCCCGGCAAGCCGCCGGTCGAGGCCGTGCGCGGGCTCGACCTCGACGTCGACGCGGGCGAGTGCTTCGGCCTGCTCGGCCCGAACGGCGCGGGCAAGACGACGACGATCGAGATCCTCGAGGGGCTCTCCGAGCCGACCGCGGGCGAGGTCCTGGTGCTCGGCCGCGCGTGGAAGACGAACGCCGCGGAGCTGCGCGAGCGGATCGGCGTCACGCTCCAGGAGACGAAGCTCGCGGACAAGCTCACCGTCGAGGAGACGCTGCGGCTCTTCGCGTCCTTCTACGCGCGCGGCCGTTCGGCGGAGGACGCGCTGCGCGAGGTCGGGCTCGAGGAGAAACGGAAGAGCTGGGTCGTGAACCTCTCCGGCGGACAGCGCCAGCGGCTCGCGGTCGCGTGCGCGCTCGTCGGCGATCCCGAGCTCCTCTTCCTCGACGAGCCGACGACGGGGCTCGATCCGCAGTCGCGGCGGCAGCTCTGGGACGTCGTGCGCGCGCTGCAGGACTCGGGGCGCACGGTGCTCCTGACGACGCACTACATGGACGAGGCCGAGAAGCTCTGCGACCGCGTCGCGATCGTCGACCACGGACGCGTGATCGCGCTCGGCTCGCCCGCGGAGCTGATCCGCTCGCTCGGCGGCGACCACGTCGTCGAGTTCGCGTTCGAGGGCGCGACGGGCGAGGCCGACCTCGCGGCGCTCGGCGCGCTCGCCGGCGTCCGCGCGGCGCGCGCCGAAGCGGACGGCGTCGCGCTCACGGTGGGGGAGCCGCACGTCACGATCCCCGCGCTGCTCGCGCACGCGGAGCGCGCGGGCAAGGCGCTCGCGCGGCTCTCGACGCGGCAGGCGAGCCTCGAGGACGTCTTCGTGTCGCTGACGGGGAGGCACCTGCGCGATGCTTGAGCGCCATCCGTTCTTCCAGCTCTTCGGCGCGCGGATGCGCGAGCTCGCGCGCGAGCCGGGCGTGCTCTTCTGGATCTTCGGCTTCCCGCTCCTGCTCGCGATCGGCCTCGGCGTCGCGTTCAAGAACCAGCCGCAGGCCGAGCTCGCGGTCGGCGTCCTCCGCGGCGAGGCCGCCGACGCGGTCGCGAGCGCGCTCCCCGCCGACCGCGGCTTCCGGGTCCGCTTGCTCGACGCGGACGAGGCCGCGCACGCGCTGCGCCTCGGCAAGGTCGCGCTCGTCGTCGTCCCGGGCGCGGAGCCGACGTTCCGCTTCGATCCGACGCGCCCCGAGTGCGAGCTCGCGCGCGTCAAGGTCCGCGACGCGCTCGAGCGCGCGGCGGGCCGCGCCGACCGCCTCGCGCCGCGCGAGGAACCGTCGTCGGAGCCGGGCTCGCGCTACATCGACTTCCTGCTGCCCGGCCTGCTCGGGATGAACATCATGAGCGGCGGGATGTGGGGGATCGGCTACGCGATCGTCGACATGCGCTCGAAGCGCCTCCTGAAGCGCCTCGCGGCGACCCCGATGAAGCGTTCGCACTTCCTCGGCGCGTTCCTCGCGACGCGCCTCGTGCTCGTGCTGCTCGAGATGGTGCTCCTGCTCCTGTTCGGGTGGCTCGCGTTCGACCTCGTGCCGCAGGGCTCGTTCCTCGGCATCGCGGCGCTGTGCTCGGTCGGCGCGTGCGCGTTCGCGGGGCTCGGGCTCCTCGTCGCGACGCGCACGTCCAAGACGGAGGTCGTCGGGGGCCTGATCAACCTCGTGATGCTGCCGATGTTCGTCGTCTCCGGCGTCTTCTTCTCCTCGGATCGGTTCCCGGAGTTCCTCCAGCCCGTCGTGCGCGCGCTGCCGCTGACCGCGCTGAACGACGGGCTCCGCGCGGCGGTGCTCGAGGGCGCGCCGATCTCGGAGCAGCTCCCGCGCGTCGTCGTGCTCGTCGCGTGGGGCGTCGTCTCGTTCGTGCTCGCGCTGCGCCTCTTCCGCTGGAGTTGAACCGGGGTTCGCGCCGATCTTCTGAGCGTCGACCGCGAGAGACGTCCCGGAATCCCCGCGCAACCGCGCCCGTTCCTCGGCATCCTGTCGTCCCCCCCGCATGCGCATCACCGTCCTGACCGACCTCGAGAAGAAGGATCCGCGTTCGTACGACAAGGTCGTCGACCAGGTCGTCGAGGCGCTCACCGCGGGCGGTCACGAAGCCAGCGTGCTCGGTGTCCACCGCGACCTCCACGCGCTGATCGACGGCCTGACGAAGCCCAAGCCCGAGCTCGTCTTCAACCTCTTCGAGAACTTCGGCAAGGTCCGCTTCGGCGCCGTCGGCGTCGTCGGCCTGCTCGACCTGCTCGAGGTGCCGTACGTCGGCGGCGGGCCCGGCGAGTTCTTCGTGCAGCAGGACAAGGCGGTCACGAAGAAGCTGCTCGCGTTCGAGGGCGTGCGCTATCCCGACTTCGCCGTGTTCGCGCGCGGCTCGGAGTTCGAGACGGGCGGCAACCTGCGCATGCCGCTCTTCGTGAAGCCGCTGACGATGGACGCGTCGATCGGCATCGAGTCGAACTCGCTCGTCGACAACACGCGCGACCTGCTGCGGCGGATCTCGACGATCCACACGCGGATCAAGGACGACGCGCTCGTCGAGGAGTACATCGACGGCCGCGAGCTGCACGTCGGGTTGATCGGGAATCAGCGGCCCGAGGTGCTCCCGCCGATCGAGATCGACTTCACCGGGATGCCCGACGGGCTCCCCCACATCCTCGGCGGCAAGGCGAAGTGGGATCCGGAGAGTCCCGAGTACAAGGGCACGAAGTCCGTGCTCGCCGACCTCGCGCCCGACCTCCGCGCGCGCGTCGACCAGGCGGCGCTCGCGGCGTACCGCGCGCTGCGCGTGCGCGACTACGGCCGCGTCGACATGCGCGTCACCGGGGCGGGCGAGGTGTTCGTGATCGAGGTCAACGCGAGCTGCTACCTCGAGCGCGAGAGCGAGTACGCGCTCGCCGCGCAGGCCGCGGGCATGACGCACGCGAAGCTCGTGAACCGCGTCGTCGACTGCGCGACGGAGCGCCTCGGGCTCAAGAAGGTCTGAGACCGCGCACGGGAGCGCTTCGGGCTCGTCGAGGTTCGAACTCTCGCTCGGGCCGGCGGGTCCGGCTCGGCGGCGAGCGCGTCACGGCAGGTAGTTGCCCGACGTCACGTGGTTCATCGCGAGCGCCGTGACGAGCGTCGTCACCGCGAGCGATGCCGCCGCCTCCTCGCCCGCGGGGTACGCGAGGCCCAGCTCGTCCGCGCGCTGCGCGAGGTGGCGCACGAGCGTGCGCGTGCGTTCGGGGAAGTGCCCGGTCCAGCGGTAGACGTTGTCGAGCAGGCCGCGCTCGAGCGAGCGGAGGAGGCCCGACGCGGGCTTGCGCTCCACCGTGCTCGCCGCCGGCATCGACATCGCGATCGGCGCGTCGCCCTCCGGCAGAGCCTGCGGCGCCGCGGGCGGCGCCAAGTCCTCGAAGATCGCGCGCAACGCGCCGTCGAGTCCGTGCGGGAACTCGCCCGCGATCGGTTCGAGGCCCTTGTAGAACTGCTCGACGGAGTAGGGGATCTCCTTCACCTCCTCGTCCGTCTCCGAGCTCGTCACGATCGGCGGCCGGTCGCGCAGCGCGTTCATCGTGCGGTCGCAGTATTCGAGCTTCGCGAGCGCCATCGCGTGGTCGGCGTACTCGGTGCGCCAGTCGCGCCCCGGCGTCATCCAGACCGCGAACGTCTCGGCCCAGTCCTCGTCGGGGTGCTTCTGCGCGTACCAACCGGGCAGGTGGCGCACGTAGCGGCGCGAGAACGGCGAGGGGCGGTAGTCCTCGAGGTACGGGCGCGTGATCGGCCCGAAGAGCTTCACCCACTCCTCCTCGTCGTACAGGCGCCACGCGTAGTTCACGACGTGGCCCATCTCGTGGCGGAGGTAGCGGAGCTGCTCCTCGCGGCCGCGACCTTCGAGGTGCCCGACCTCGTCCGCGTGCTTCTCGGAGAGCTTCGGGTGCGCGAGGTAGAACGGGATCGCGAGCGCGATCGTGCCCGGGACGACGCCCCACTCCGTCGACAGGTAGAAGTGCGGCTTCAACTTCACGCCCGCGGCGACGAGCTCCTGCTCGAAGTCGCGCAGAACCGGCTCGAGCGGCGTGCCGGTGATCTCGAGCTCGAGGTCGCGGATCGGCAGCGACGACCAGTTCGACTCGCGGAATGCGTCCTTGGAAGCCATGGCGGGCCCGGCGGGGGGCGGGTGGGGGGGAGATGCTAGCCACCCCGGGGGGCTTCTGCTGGGGTGCCCGGGGGGGCCGAGGCAACCGCCGGATCCGCAGGGCTTTGGGCTGGGAGGATTGCCGGCCACGGCTGTGGACGGACCGCCCGGCGTCATCGAGGATGCCCCGGCTTGAGCCCGGTCCAGAAGATCCGCGTCCTGACGCAGCCCATCTCCAAGGCCGAACTCGCGCTCTACCTCGGAAGCCCCTTCGAGGACATGGTCAAATTCGTCGCCGACCTGGACATGCGCGTGATCGCGCTCGGTGGCGAGCTGCATGCGGACGCGGAGTCCGTCCTCCTCGACCAGGACTCGGACCAGGCATCGCTCTGGGGGGGGAACTACTTCCCTGGCGTGGGCGAGGAAGAGTGCATCGAGTACACATCGATGATCAACGTCCGTCCGTCGCAAGGCAACACGAGCATGGAGCTCCAGTCGCCCGAGTTGCGTGCGCGGATGAGGGCGCTCGTCTTCGAGCTGATCGGGAGAGGAGAGCCGCTCGGATGACGCAACACGCGCAGTTGACGGCGGAACGCTGGAGCGCCTTCACGCGCGCCCAGCAAGTGCTTCAGATCGCGGCCGAGATGCACCGTGCGACGCGCTTCGTGGACACGCAGCGGATCGAGTACGTGCGGAGCGCGTACGAGCGCGCTCTGCGCCTCACGGAGCTGACGGCGCAAGTGCAGGCGGGGCCGAGCTTCCGTCGGGAGCTCCTGCGCTGGCGCATGGTCCTGGCCGAGCTCTACCTCGCGCCTGCGGTCGATCCCGCGCGACACCGCCTTGCGCTCCGCACGCTGCTCGAGCTGAACCCGGAAGCCGCGCGGCAGATTCGGTACCTGCTCGCGTGAGCAACGGCCTTCAACTCTCCTGCGCCGTGATCGCTCCGTAGCTCTCGGGTCTCCTGTCGCGGAAGAACTGCCACACGCGGCGGACCTCCTCGATCTTCTCGAGGTCCATGTCGGCGACGACGAGCTCGTCCTGGTCCTCGCTCCCCGTCGCGAGGAAGTTGCCGCGCGGGTCGACGAAGTACGACGAGCCGTAGAAGCGCCCGATGTTCCACGGCGCTTCGGTGCCGACGCGGTTCGAGCAGCCCATGAAGTAGCCGTTCGCGACCGCGTGCGCGGGCTGTTCGAGCTTCCACAGGTACTGCGACAACCCCGCGACCGTGGCGCTCGGGTTGAACACGATCTCCGCGCCGTTCAACCCGAGGATGCGCGCGCCCTCGGGGAAGTGGCGGTCGTAGCAGATGTACACGCCGACCTTCGCGTACGCGGTCTGGAACACCGGGTAGCCGAGGTTGCCGGGCTTGAAGAAGTACTTCTCCCAGAAGCCGCTCGTGTGCGGGATGTGGGTCTTCCTGTACTTCCCGAGGTACGTCCCGTCCGCGTCGATCACCGCGGCGGTGTTGTAGTAGACGCCCGCCTTCTCGCGTTCGTACACGGGCACGATCAGCACCATGCGGTGCTTCTTCGCGTAGGGCGCGAGCGCCTCGACCGTCGGCCCGGGCACGGGCTCCGCCGCGTCGTACCAGCGCGCGCTCTGGCTCGGGCAGAAGTACGGGCCGTTGAAGATCTCCTGCAGGCAGAGGATCTGCACGCCGCGCTTGCCCGCGTCCTCGATGAACGGGAGGTGCTTCTCGAACATCGCCTTCTGGATGGTCGCGATGTCCCGGGTCTCGTCGTTGACCGGGTTCGAGCACTGGATCAGACCGCCGCGGACGATTCTCGGCATGGGGGAGCTCCTTGGAGGGAGCTCATTCGAGCGTGTGAGCGGGCTCGAAGCCAGGGGTCAACCGAAGCGCCCGGTCACGTAGTCCTCCGTCTCCTTCAAGCGCGGCACGCGGAAGATCTCGTTCGTCGGGCCATATTCGACGAGCCGGCCAAGGTACATGAACGCGGTGTAGTCGCTCGTGCGCGACGCCTGCTGCATGTTGTGCGTCACGATCAGGATCGAGTAGTGGCCCTTGAGCTCGGCCATCAACTCCTCGATGCGCCCGGTCGCGATCGGGTCGAGCGCGCTGCACGGTTCGTCGAGGAGGAGCACCTCGGGCTCCGCCGCGATCGCGCGCGCGATGCAGAGGCGCTGCTGCTGGCCGCCGGACAGGTTGAGCGCGTTGTCCTTCAGTCGGTCCTTGACCTCGCTCCAAAGCCCCGCGCCGACGAGGCTCTTCTCGCAGACCTCCTCGAGCAGGTTCTTGTCGCGGATCCCGTCGATGCGCAGCGAGTAGACGACGTTCTCGAAGATGCTCATCGGGAACGGGTTCGGCTTCTGGAACACCATGCCGATGCGCTTGCGCAGCTCGATGACGTCGACGCCCTTCGCGTAGATCGAGTCGCCGTTCAAGCGCATGTCGCCTGCGATGCGCACGCCGTCGACGAGGTCGTTCAAGCGGTTGACGCAGCGCAGGAGCGTCGACTTGCCGCAGCCCGACGGTCCGATCAGCGCGGTGATCTTCCCCGCCGCGATCGGCATCGAGATGCCGTGCAGTGCCTTCTTCGCGCTGTACCAGAGCTCGAAATCGCGCACGTCGATCACGGCGCGTTCGTCGAGCACCGCCTCGTGCACGGCGGTCGGGTAGCGCTCGTCGCGCGCGATCGCGTCGGCGACGCGCGGCGGGTTCACGGTTGCGCTCGGGTCGTTCATGGAGTCCTTCGGAGCGGGAGCGAGGAGGGTCATGGGATCAGAACGGGTTCGCCGAGAAGCGCTTTCGCAGGCGCGAGCGGATCCAGATCGCCGAGAGATTGAGCGTGACGACGATGCCGATCAGGAGCAGCGTCGTCGTGTAGACCATCGGTTTCGCGGCCTCGCTGTTCTGGCTCTGGAAGCCGAGGTCGAACACGTGGAAGCCGAGGTGGAGGAAGCTGCGCTCGGGGTGCACGTACGGCGCGGTGCCGTCGACGACGAGCTGCGGCGCGAGCTTCACGGCGCCGACGAGCATCAAGGGCGCGACCTCGCCCGCGCCGCGCGCGATCGCGAGGATCATCCCGGTCATGATCCCGGGCAGCGCGCGCGGGAGGACGATGCGCAGGATGGTCTGGCCCTTCGTCGCGCCGCAACCGTAGGAGCCCTCGCGCATCGAGTTCGGCACCGCGGCGATCGCTTCCTCCGTCGCGACGATCACGACGGGCAGCGTCAAGAGCGCGAGCGTCAGCGCGGCCCAGAGGAGCCCGCCCTTGCCGTACGTCGGGTTCGGCAGCCGGTCGGAGAAGAGGAGTTCGTCGACGCCGCCGCCGACGATCGTGCAGAAGAAGCCGAGCCCGAACACGCCGAACACGATGCTCGGCACGCCCGCCAGGTTGTTGACGCACACGCGGACGACGTTGACGAGCAGCCCGGGCTTCGCGTACTCGCGCAGGTAGAGCGCCGCGAGCACGCCGAACGGCACGACGACGATCGACATCAGGAGCGTCATCACGACCGTGCCGAAGATCGCGGGGAAGACGCCGCCCTCGCTGTTCGCCTCGCGCGGGACGTCGGTCAGGAACTCCCACCAGCGCGAGAGGTACACGCGCAGGCGTCCGAGCGTGCCGAGCGCGTTCGGCGGATACGCGCGCACGACCTCGGCGAGCGGGAGCGCCTTCTCGACTCCGTCGGGCGCGCGCATGCGAAGCACGGATTCGGCGCTCTCCGCGTCGAGGGCCGCGGCCTTCGCCTGGAGCACCGCGTACTCGTCTTCGAGCTCCTTCGTGCGCGACCTCGAGCGCGCGAGCGCACCCGCGTCGGCGCGCGGGGCGGCGTCGAGGCGCTTCCTCGCGAGGCGTTCCTCTTCGAGCGCCGCGTGCACACTGCCGAGGCCTTCGCGCTCGAGCCGGCCGCGTTCTTCCGCGCGCTCCCGCGCGTTCTCGTGCGCCGTTTCGAACGCGCGCAGGACTTCGTCGGGCCCCTTCGCGACGACGGCGCCGTCGACGACGAGCTCGACGGGCTCGCCGTGGAATCGGCCCCACGCGGTCCGCTCGACGACGAGCGCGTGCTCCGGTCGCGTCTCGCGCTCGACCTCGGAATCCCAGACCCATTCGAAGTGGTGGCCGGTGAGGTCGAAGTTCCCGGTGCGGAACATCCGCCGGCGCTCCAGCTTCGCGGGGGAGCCGTCCTCGGTCGCGCGGAGCACCTCTTCCTCGCTCGCGACTTCGCCGAGGATCGGCGCTGCGCCGCGGCGCTCGACGCGCACGAGCTCTGCCGGCCAGAAGGTGCCGAACCCGCGCGCGAGGATCAGCGCGACGAGCCCGACGATCATCGCGAGCGCGAGCGCGAGCGCTCCGCCGCAGAGCCAGAGCCACGGCTCGCCGTGCGCGGAAAGCGCCGTCGTGCGGCGACTCGTGCGCCACCGGCGCGTCCCGCCACGCGCTTGGGGCTTCGTCTCCTTGGTCGTCGTCACAGGCGGGCGGCGCGCTTGCGGTAGCGCTGGCGCACGACTTCGGCCAGCGTGTTGAAGAGGAACGTGATCGCGAACAAGCAGAGCGCGGCGAGGAACAGCGTGCGGTAGTGCGTGCTGTCCTTCACGGCCTCGGGCAGCTCGACCGCGATGTTCGCGGAGAGCGTGCGGAAGCCGTCGAAGACGTTCCACGACGTGACGGGCGTGTTGCCCGTCGCCATGAGGACGATCATCGTCTCGCCGACGGCGCGTCCGAGGCCGACCATGATCGCGGAGAAGAGCCCGCTCGCGGCCGTCGGGAGCACGACGCGGACGGCCGTCTGCCACGGCGTCGCGCCGGCACCGATCGACGCGAGCTTCAAGTGCGGCGGAACCGCGCAGAGCGCGTCGTCCGCGATCGTGAACACGATCGGGATCACGGCGAAGCCCATCATCGCGCCGACGACGAGCGAGTTGCGCTGCACGTAGGTGTCGAGCACGCCGCCGCGCGGATCGGCGCCGAGCCCCGTGAGCCCGAGCGCGACGAGCGCCGCGAACGCCAGCGCGGCGAGCGCGCCGAGCGCGAAGACGAGGGCTTCCCCGCGCGCGTTGGCCACGCGCGACCAGTTCGCCGTCGCGGCGCGCAGGCGCGGCTCGAGCGCGCGCGACCACGTGAGCGCCACCACGGCCGCCGCCGCGGGCAGGAACAGCATCCACCAGCCGCCGAACGCGCTGCCGAAGCGCCCGTCGAGCCAGCCGCGCAGGTCGCCCGCGAAGAGCGCGCGCTCCGCCGTCGGACCGAGCGCCCACGCGAGCACGAGCCCCGCCGCGAGCGCGACGAACGCGAGCGCAAGGCGCGCGCGGGCGTCGACACGGCGCGCGAGATCCTCGGGCAGGAGCTGCACCGAGTACGCGGAGGCGAGCAGCGCGAGCGGCACCGTCGCGAACGAGAGCAGGACCGACGGTACGACGCGCTCGATCACCGGAGCGACGACGACGCCGGCGAGGAAGCCGAGCACGACGCTCGGGAGGCTCGCCATCATCTCGACCGCGGCCTTGATCGGCGCGCGCAGCCGCGCGGACAGGAACTGGCTCGTGTAGAGCGCGGCGAGCAGCGCGATCGGCACCGCGAACAGCATCGAGTACACGGTCGCCTTGAGCGTGCCGAACACGAGCGGCCACAGGCCGAGCTTCGGTTCGAAGGAGTCGGTCCCGCTCGACGACTGCCACACGTGCTCCGGGCCCGCGGAGCCCTCGTACCAAACGGGGCGGAAGAGCGCGGCGACGCTCGCCTCGGGGTGCGCGAGGTCGAGGTCCCACGCGCGCGCTCCGCTCGCGTCGAGCGCGAGCAGCGCATTTTCCTTGGGCGCGAGCGCGAGGCCCGCGGGCGCGGCGCCGGCCTCCACGCGCAGGAGCTCGCGCTCGTTCGTCACGTTCCACAGACGAATCGCGCCGTCCGCGTCGGCGCCCGCGAGCACGCGGCTGCGCGCGGAGCTCGCGAGTGCGACCCATGCGGGCCCGGAGCGCGCGAGTTCGTGTGCGCGCACGAACTCGATGCCGTCCCCCGTCGACGCGTTGTCGCGTTGCACCGGGAACCACGCGTGCAGTGCGCCGCGCGACGTGCCCACGACGAGCGTCGTCTTGCCGAGCATCCACGCCGCCGTCGTCACCGTCGCCTCGCCCGGCGCTGCGTCCGTCGTCTGCGCGATGCGCGCGGCGTCCGGTGCGCGCAGGTCCCAGCGCATCAAGCGGCCGTCGGTCCAGAGCGCGATCGCGCTCGTCGCGCTCTCGTTGAGCAGCACGCGGGCGGGGAGCACGTCGCCCGGCGCGCGCTCGAGGGACAAAGCGTGACGCCGGGATTCGAGCTCCACCTCGCCGGTGAGCATGTTCTCACGGCGCTCGAGCTCGATCAGCGCGAACGCACCGCGCGCGCCCAGTGCGAGCACGGAGTCCATGCGCGGCGTCGTCGAACGGTCGAGCGCGACCACGCCCTCGCCTTCGAACACGGTCGTCGCGGGCTCGAGCGCGAGGTCCAGTGCCGTGAGCCGCACCACGCCGTCCGGGAGCCGCTCGACGAGCTCGCGTCCCGCGACGCCGCGCCCGTGCGCGTCGACGGCGCGCGCGAGGGTGTCGCGCTCGTCCTCCGCGGCGAAGCGCGTCGTGAAGCCGATGTGCCCGACCTGCACGCGCCCGTCCGCGAAGCCGAGGGCGACGCGCGCCCCCTCGGGGTCGAGCGCGGCCGCGGTCAGCGTGCTCGACCCCGCGAGCTCGCGCGTCTCGACGAGCGCGCCGTCGTCGACGCGGCGCACGTCGAAGCGCCCGTGCTCCGAGAGCGTCCAGAGGAGCCGCGTCTCGGGGTCGAGCCCGGAGAGCCTCGGTGCGCCCGCGTCGACCTGCGCGCGCGTCGAGCGCTCCGTCGCGCGCGCGTCCGAGAACAGCGGCGCGACGACGGAGACGAGGAACACGAGGATCAGCGCGACCGAGGCGATCGTGCCGATGCCGCCGATCCGGATCGCGGTCCCGGACAGGACCTCGAACGCGCGCGCCGACGGACGCGTGGTGCGTCGTCGGCGTCGCGGAGCCTCGCTCGGGTTCGGCATGCGGAGCTCGTGGGCTCGCGGCGCCGTTCGACGCCGCGAGCAGCGATCGTCAGTGCTTCGCCCCGGCCTCGATCGGCGCGAACTCGACGCCGATCGACTTCAGGCCCTGCTCGACGATGCGCGGCGTCAGCGGGTAGAAGCCGTCCTTGACGCAGGCTTCCTGGCCCTGCTTCGAGAGCACGTAGCGCAGGAACTCGCGGCGCAGCGGGTCGAGCGCGCCGTCGGGCTTCTTGTTGACGTAGATGTAGAGGAGGCGCGTCAGCGGGTACTTGCCCGAGTAGGCGTTCTCGAGGCCGATGTCGAAGGCCTCCGACTTCGCGTCCTTCGCGAGCTTGAGCACCTTCACGTCCGCCGTGCGGTAGCCGATGCCGCTGTAGCCGATCGCGTACTTGTCGCTCGCGATGCCCTGCACGACCGCGGAGCTGCCCGGCTGTTCCTTGACGGTGTCCTTGTAGTCGCCGTTCGCGAGCGCGTGCTCCTTGAAGAAGCCGTAGGTGCCCGACGCGGAGTTGCGGCCGTAGAGCGAGATCGGCTTGTCGGCCCACTCACCGGTGAGGCCGAGGTCGCCCCACGTGGTGATGTCCTTCGCGTAGCCCGCCTTGCGCGACTTCGAGAAGATCGCGTCGACCTGCTCGAGCGAGAGCTGCGCGAGCGGGTTGTCCTTGTGGACGTAGACCGCGAGCGTGTCCACGGCGACCGCGACGCTCGTCGGGGCGTACCCGAACTTCTTCTGGAAGTCGTCGATCTCCTTCTGCTTCATCGGCCGGCTCATCGGGCCGAAGGTCGAGGAGCCTTCGATCAGGGCGGGCGGCGCGGTGCCGGAGCCCTTGCCCTCGACCTCGACGGTGACGGCGGGGTACTGCTTCTTGAAGTCCTCGGCCCACAGCGTCATCAGGTTGTTCAGCGTGTCCGAGCCGACCGACTTGATCGCGCCGGAGACGCCCTGGATGGGCTTGTAGACGGGGAGCTTCGCGTCGACCTGGATCGACTGGGCGAGGGCGGCGGGGGCCGCGAGGAGCAGCGCGGCGAGGGTCAGGAGCTTCATTCGTTTCGTTCCTCGTTGGGGGTGGTTGAGACCGCCGGGATTCCACCCTCGCTCTGCAAAGATCCCTTCAAGAGACGGCGAACGCGGCGTCATTCGGGGCGTCTTCGGAGGGGGGGTGGAGCCCGCGGGGCCCTCGACGCGCGCGGGGCGGGGCCGTACGGTCGGGCCGTGAGCCGCGCTCCGTCCGCGTTCCAGGTCCGCCTCGCCGGCCCCGCCGACGTCGACGCGTTCGTGCTCCAGCGCGTCGCGATCTTCGCGGAGACGCAGGGGCTCGAGCCCGGGCCGCGGCGCGAGGCGTTCGAGCGATCGACGCGGGCGGCCTACCAGGACCTCGTCCCGCGCGCGGCGGCGCTCGTTTGGCTCGCCGAGGATGCGACCGGTGCGGCGATCGGCTCGTGCGCGCTCCATCGGCTCGACCGGTTCCCGTCGCTCTCGAACCCCGTCGCGTTCGAGGGCTACGTCTCGCACGTGTGGGTCGCGCCCGCGTGGCGCCGGCGCGGCGTCGGGTCGGCGCTCGTCAAGGCGCTCGCCGCGGAGGCGCGTGCGCGCGGCTTCACGCGCGTGCGGTTGCACGCGACGGAGGAGGGGCGCGCGTTGTACGCGACGCTCGGGTTCCGGCTGCGCTCGAACGACATGGAGCTCGTCCTGTGAGCGCGCGCGGTCCGCACCTCGCCGCGCTCGCGCTGCTCGTGCGCGACTACGACGAGGCGATCGTCTGGTTCACGACGAAGCTCGGGTTCGAGTTGCTCGAGGACACGCCGCTCGGCGGGGCGAAGCGCTTCGTGCGCGTCGCGCCCCGCGGAGCTCCGCGAGACGGGGGAGCCGCGCTGCTGCTCGCGCGCGCGAAGGACGCCGAGCAGGCGCGCTTCGTCGGGAAGCAGGGCGGCGGGCGCGTGTTCTTGTTCCTCGAGACGGACGACTTCGCGCGCGACCGCGCCGCGTTCGAGGCGCGCGGCGTGCGCTTCGTCGAACCGACGCGCGTCGAGGCCTACGGCACGGTCGCGGTGTTCGAGGACCTCTACGGCAACCGCTGGGACCTCGTCGAGCCCGCGCGGCGGTGACCAGCGCTCACGCGGGCCGAGCTTCCGCTCGCGGTCGCCACGACCAGCGGCGCCACGAGAGTGCTCCCAAGCTGAGGGCACCGATCCCGAAGTAGAGCGTCGAGTGATTGAGGATCACGGTCGGCGTGCCCTGGCTCACCGAGACCGCGAAGAGGTAGACGAGCATCGCTGCGTAGACGCAGGCCGCGCCGTCGAAGCCGGTCCAGCCCCGCGTCGACCAGACGGGCGAGGCGCGCGACGAGAGCCGTAGGAAGTGCCAGCCCGCGATCATCCCGGGCAGTCCGTACGCGAGTTGGAAGACGACGAAGATGAACGCGCTGCGGCCGGTGATCGTGCCGAGGATCGGGCCCTCTCCCGTGACGACCTCGTACAGGAGGCCGAGCAGGTGCGCGAGCACGCCCTGCACGCTGTAGAGCCCGACGAAGAACACGAGGCCGAGGAGGAAGCTCTTCCCGTTCGAGATCGAAGCCGCCCCGAAGTCGCGCACTGCGGTCGAGACGGCCGGCGCACGCCGCGTCGGAGGCTCGGGCGCGCCGCTCGCCACCGAATCGACGTCGCTCCGCACCTCGCTCGCGTGCTGGTAGCGGCGCTCCGGCTGCTTCTCCAGCGACTTCAAGACGATCTCGTCGAGCCGCACGTCGACCTGCACGCGTTTCGACGGCGCTTCGAAGCGGCCGAGCGGCATCTCGCCCGTGAGCAGCTCGTAGAAGACGACTCCCACGGCGTAGATGTCCGCGCGGTGGTCGACCGTCGACGGTTTCTCCCACTGCTCGGGCGCCATGTAGTGCGGCGTGCCCATCACCTGGTGCGAGCCCGTCAGCGCGAACGCGCCGCGCTCCTTGTCGAGCACGCGCGCGAGGCCGAAGTCGGCGAGCTTCACGCGGCCGGAGAGGTCGAGCAGCACGTTCTCGGGCTTGATGTCGCGGTGGACGACGCCCTGGTCGTGCGAGTACTGCAGCGCGTCGCACACCTGGCTCACGATCGAGAGCGCCTGCTTGGGCTCGATCGTCGCCGAGCGCATCAAGTGGCGCAGGCTGGCGCCCTCGACGTACTCCATCACGAGGTAGCACCAGCCGCCGCGCTCGCCCGAGTCGAAGATCGTGACGATCCCCGGATGCGCGAGGCGCGCGAGCGTCCGGGCTTCGCGGCGGAAGCGCTCGACGAAGGCGGGGTCGGAGGCGTTCGTGCGCGCGAGGAGCTTCAGCGCGACCTTGCGATCGAGCTCGGGGTGGCGCGCGCGGTAGACGAAGCCCATCCCGCCCTGGCCGATGAGCTCCTCGAGGACGAGCTCGGGGAAGAGCGGTGCGATCGCGTCGAGCGCCGGCGCGGTCTCGCGCGGCGCGCCCTGCGTCTCGATGACCTCGCCCGGGTCGCGCATGCCGACGCCGACCAGGCACTTCAGGCAGAGGCCGTGGGGGCTCCGCGACGGCTCGTACGTCGCGCCGCAACGCGGGCAGGTCTTCGGGGTGGTCATGCGAGCGACTGAGGGGGCGCCGCGGCGAGATTACAGCGCTCTCCGGAGTTTCGTCACGCTTCCGGGGGAGAGCGCGCCCGCGCCGTACCCGCTTCAGCCCCCGAGCGCCGCGAAGAGCGAAGCGAGCTCCTCGTCGACGTCCGCCGGGTCGTCGACGAGGCTCGCGACCTCGTCCCTCAACGCGGCGCGCCAGCGCTCGCGCAGACGGTGCGCGGCGACCTGGACGGCGCCCTCGCTCGTGCCGAGCTCGTGGGCGAGCGCGCGGTAGGGGAGCGCGCCGGGCGCCGTCAGCGTCTGGACGAGCACGCCGAACGCGCGCGCCTCGCCGCGCTCCGCGTAGTCGTGCTCGACGCGGCCGAGCGCGCGCGCGAGCAACTCCTCGGCGAACGCGCGCTCGTACGCCTTCTCCGGCGTCGCGTCCGTCGCGGGCTCGAGGCGCCACTCCGAGTCCGCGCGCTCGAAGTCGAGCGAGAGCGGCGCGCGCCCGCCGCCGCGCTTCTCCGCGGTGCGGAGGTCGTGCTCGTCGGCGAGGTGGTGCTTCAGCGCCGTGAGCAGGAACGCGCGGAAGCGTCCGCGCGTCGCGTCCGCGGCGCCGACGTCGTCGCGCTCGAGGAAGCGCGCGAAGAAGCCCTGCACGAGGTCCTCCGCGCTCGCGCGATCGTGCCCGCGGCGGCGGACGTAGTGGTAGAGCGGCATCCAGTACGCCGCGCAGAGCTCCGAGAGCGCCGCGCGCGCCGCGGGGTCCGCGGTCTTCCCCGCGGCGAGGACGAGGCTCCACCGCGTGCGCTGGAAGCCGAGGGCGTCGGGGCCGGTGGACGAGCTCACGCGCAGGAGCGTACCGCGCGCACGCGAGCGCGTCGCCTCACGACCTCGCCCTCACGCGCGAGAGCGTGGCGCGCATCGTCCGAAGCGTCGCGTCAGGACTTCGCCGCGTCCGGATCGAGCTCGCGCATGTGGTGGCGCACGATCCGGCCCTGCACGACGAAGATCACGTCCTCCGCGATGTTCGTCGCGTGGTCGGCGAGGCGCTCGAGGTTGCGCAGCGCGCCCACGAGGTGCATCACGTCGCCGAGGCGCTCGGGGTGCTCGCTCATGAACTGGATCGCCTGCCCGATCAGCTCGCGATAGAGCCGATCCGCCTCCGCGTCCGCCTGCCACGTGCGGAACGCGAGCTGCGCGTCGAGGCGCTGCAGCGAATCGAGGCCGTCGCGCACCATCCGCTTCACGAGCGCCGCGAGACGCGTCACGTCGGGGCGGAAGGGGAGCGGCGGCACCTCGGACAGGATCTCCGCGCGCTCCGCGATGTTGACCGCGAGGTCCGCCATGCGCTCGAGGTCCGAGTTGATCTTGAGCACGCCCGCGACGTAGCGGAGATCGCGCGCGACGGGTTGGCGGAGCGCGAGCACGTCGAGGCAGCGCTCCTCGACCTCGTTCTCGAGCCGGTCGACCTCTTCGTCGCTGTCGATCACCTCGCGGGCGCGAACCTTGTCGCGCTCGAGCAAGGCGCCGAGCGAGCGGTCGACGGCGCGCTCGACGAGCCCGCCCATGTGGAGCACCTGGCGCGTCAGCGCCGTGAGGTCGTCTTCGATCTGCGGTTTCATCGTTTCGTTCCTCGGCGGGCCGGCGTCGGCCTTCGCTCGCGTGTCGGGTCCTCGGTCGTAGCGGTCGTGTTCACGCGCTCCTCGCCCGCGGGAGCCGCACCGTGAAGGTCGAGCCGCGTCCTTCTTCGCTCGCCACGTCGACCTGGCCGCCGTGCGCGAGCGCGACGTGCTTCACGAGCGCGAGGCCGAGCCCCGTGCCGCCGCTGTCGCGTCCACGGCCGCGGTCGACGCGGTAGAAGCGCTCGAATACGCGCGGCAGTGCCGCGGCAGGGATGCCGATCCCCGTGTCCGCGACCTCGACGCGGGCCTCGTCGGCGTCGACGCGCATCGACGCGGTGACGCGGCCGCCGGCCGGCGTGTACTGGATCGCGTTCGCGATCAGATTCGTGAAGGTCTGCTCCAGGCGTTGCGCGTGGCCGCGTACGAGCACCGGCCCCGTCCCGCCGACCACGAGCTCGAGCTGCACGCCCTTCTTCTGTGCGGCGCCCGAGAGCGCGCTCGCCGCCGCGCGCAGCGGCTCGCCGAGGGACAAGAGCTCGAGCGGCAGCCCCTCGTCCTGCGCCTCGAGCGCCGAGAGGTCGAGCAGGTCGTTCACGATCGCCTTGAGCCGCGCGGCGTTGCGCATCGCGAGCTCGAGGAAGCGCGCGCGCGTTTCGTCGTCCTGGTCCGCGTCGGCGAGCGTCTCCAGCGCGCCCATCACGGCCGAGAGCGGCGTGCGCAGCTCGTGGCTGACGTTCGCCACGAAGTCGACGCGCATCTGGTCGAGCTTGCGGACGCTCGTGACGTCGGAGAGCAGGAGCACGGCGCCGGTCGCGGTCGGCCCGCCCGCGTCCTCCCCAACCACGCCGACGGGCGCGATCGAGAGCGCGAGCGTGCGGCCGCCGCCCGCGGGGGACGGCGCGTCGACGTGGCGCCCTTCGCCGCTGCCGAGCACGAGCCGCAGCTCGCGTTCGAGCTCGGGGAAGCGCAGCCCCTGCCACAGCGCGCTGCCCGTCGCGAGCGGAGCGGCGAGCCCGAGGAGGCGCGCGGCGGCGTCGTTCATGAGCAGGATGCGCTCCTTCGCATCGACCGCGACCACGCCTTCGGCCATGCTCGCGAGGATCGTCTCGAGCTCCGCGCGCGCCGCGCGTTCGCCGCGCACGCGCTCGCCGAGCGCTTCGGCCATCGAGTTCAGCGTCGCCGCGAGCGTGCGCGTCTCCGCCGGTCCTCGCGGCGCGATCCTGCGCTCGAGCTCGCCCGCGGCGAACGCGCGCGCCTGTTCCGCCATCGTCTCGAGCGGCCGCGCGATCCGGCGGGCGAGCCACGCGGACGCGACGAGACCGAGGCCGAGCGCGAGCAGGGCGCCCGCGACGAGGCCCTCGTGCAGCGCCGAGAGCGCGCGCTCCATCTCGGAGAGCTCCGCGGCGGCTCGCACGCACCCGAGCACGCGGCCGGGCGTCTCCACGCGCAGGGCGAGGTAGTGCGTCGCGTGGCCCGTCGTCGCGCTGCGGCGCTCGTCGATGCCGCGTCCGTTGCGCAGCGCCGCCTGGATCTCCGGGCGCTCGGCGTGGCTCGCGAGCGGGAGCGGCGACTCCGAGTCGGCGATCACCGTGCCGTCGACGCGCACGATCGTGAGCCGCAGCCCCGTCGCGCGCCCGAGCTCGCGGATGCGCGCCTCGAACGCCGGATCGGGCGCGGTACTCGCGAGCGCCGCGGTCGAAGGCTCCGCGAGCAGGTCGGCGGCGGTCGCGAGGCGCGCTTCGACCTCGGCCTTCTGGAACGAACGGATGCGCACCTCGCCGAGCCACGCCGCCGCGCCGAGGATGAGCACGAGCACCGCGGCGAAGGAGCCGAAGATGCGCGTCCAGAGGCGGTCGAAGCTCATTGCGGTCGGCGCGCCGCTCACTCCGCGTGGGCGGTCGGCGCCTCGCGGAACTTGTACCCCAATCCGCGGATCGTGACGATGTGCTGACCGTACTCGCCGAGCTTCTTCCGCAGCGTCGCGACGTGCACGTCGACGTTGCGGTCGATGATCACGGCCTCGGTACCCACGATCGCGTCGAGCAGCTCGTGCCGTGTGAACGCGCGGCCCTTGTGCGCGACGAGCCAGTGGAGGAGCTTGAACTCCGTCATCGTCAGCACGACCGTCTCGCCCGCGAGCGTGACCTCGTGCTTCACGGGGTCGACGACGAGCTCGCCGAAGCGCGCGACCTTCTCGAGCTCCGGCCCGTCGTCGCCGCGGACGGAGCGCAGGCGCGCCGCGATCCGCGCGAGGAGCTCCTTCATGCCGAACGGCTTGCGCACGTAGTCGTCCGCGCCCTGCATCAGACCGATGACCGCGTCCGACTCCTCGCCCTTCGCCGTCAACATCACGATCGGGATCGACTTCGTTCGCGCGTCTCCGCGCAGACGGCGGCAGATCTCGAGGCCGTCGAGGCCCGGCAGCATCAGGTCGAGCAGGATGAGGTCGGGCAGCCGGACGCGCGCCTCGGCGAGCCCGCGCTCGCCGTCGTTCGCGGTGAAGACCTCGTAGTGCTCGCGGACGAGATGGTGCTTGACGAGCTCGACGAGATCGGGCTCGTCGTCGACGACCAGGATGCGGGCGCGCTTCATGCGTGAGGAGCGTGCGAGGCCCTTGCGCATAGGCTATCAGGCCGAGGTCAAGGCCCGATCAAGAGGCGGGCCTCCGCGGGCCGCGGAGACCGAGGAACAGCGTCGTCGCGACCCCGACCGAGTAGCCGAGCACGCCCGGCCCGAAGGCGACGTAGGGCAGGAGCCAGCGGGGCTCGATCCGGGGGCAGGGCCCGATCAGGGCGAAGCCGACGCCGAGGCCGATCAGCGTGAGGACCCCGGTCAGGAGGAGGCCGAGGAGCACTCGGCGCACGATCGGGGCGGCGGACGCGGTCCTACTCGGAGTCGGCTTCGGCGGGGGCATCTCGAGAGCGGAGTGCAGGGCGAGCGCGACGAGGTTTCGCGGGCCGAGTGCTCCAGCCGCGCGGCGACCGCTCTCCCGCGCGCGGCTCGCACGCTGACGCTTCTCGCGCGCTCAGGCCGCGCGGCGATCGCACTTCCGCGCGCGGCTCGCGCGCTGACGCTTCCCGCGCGCTCAGGCCGCGCGGCGACCGCAGCTCTCGACGAGTTCCTTCGCCTCGAGGAGCGAGAGCCCGCCTTCGCGCCGCGCGAGCTCGACGGCCGCGAGCGGATCGCCGCGCTGGACGAGCTCCGCGATGCGGTCCTCGATCGGACGCGACGCGTCCGCGATGCGCTCCACGCGCGTCGTCGGCGACGTGACCACGCGTCGCGCGATCTCGTCGCGGAAGCCGCGGCCGAGCCACTCGACCTGCACGACGCCGGGCCGCGGCACGATCACGGGGGTGTGGTGGTAGCGTCCGCGCGAGCGCAATCCGAAGAAGCTGCGCTCGGGTCCCGGGCGCGTCGCCTCCTCGCGAAGGAGCGCCTCGAGCTCGCGCGTGTCGACGTTCGAGAGTTCGAGCACGAGGAACCGGCGCGCGGGCGGCGCACGGCGCGCGGTGCCGCGATCGACGCGTTCGACGAGCTCGGTCGCGCTCGCGAGCTCGTTCCACGGGACGAACGCGATCGTCGGTCCGTCGTCGGGGAAGTGGGCGTTCTGCCAGGACCGGAGGTTGAGGTACACGCCGTCCCAAGCCGTGCGCGCGGACCACGCGCTCTTGCGCCACGCGTTGCGCGCGAACTCCGCCGTGCCGTGCAGCACGACGAGGGCGAGCAGGAGGGCGACGAGCAGGACCGGCGCCGCGAGCACCCACGCGAACCAGGGCATCGACGCCGCCGCGTCGGCGACCTCGGCCCGCGCGAACAACGGCAGGGCGGCGAGCCCCCAGATCCCACCCGCGAGCAGCGTCGGTCCGGCGCGTCCGGGCCGAAAGGTCCGCTCCGTCGCGATGCCGGCGAGCTCACGGGTCGTCAGGAAGCGCATTCCCGGCTGGATCGACGCCCGTGGGGGGCGGGCTTGAAGCCGGTTCGAGGTGAGAGCTCCTCGGTGCCCAGGGCGAGCGTGGGTGCGGACGCGCGCGCTCCGGTGACGCCCCCCGCCCTGATCGGGCCGGCGCCCCGCCCGAGGAGCGCGCTCCGACGCGCCGAATCCAGCGCGCGCACGCGGCGCGGGCTCGCAACGCGTGCGCGCGCGCCGCACACTGCGCGGCCCCCCCGATGATCCTCGACCTCGCCGAGCGCGACGCCGCCGACCTCCGGCCCGAGTACGACGTCTGCATCGTCGGCACGGGGCCCGCGGGCGCCGTGGTGGCGAGCGCGCTCGCGCAACGCGGGCTCGCGGTCGTCGTGCTCGAGAGCGGGCGCGCGCGGCCGACCGAGAAGGGCGACCTCTTGCGCGCGGTCGAGTCCGCGGGGATCCACGTCAAGGAGCGCTCGCGCGAGCGCGTCCTCGGCGGCGCGTCGACGACGTGGGCCGGGCTCTCGAGCCCGCTCGATCCGATCGACTTCGCGCCGCGCGCTTGGGCGGGTTGCGAGGGTTGGCCGATCGCGCGGGAGGAGCTCCTCCCGTTCTACGCGGAGGCCGCGGAGCGCCATCGCTTCCCCGCGCTCGCCGACTTCGGCGTCGACGGCTTCGCGAGGCTGCGCGCGAAGGGCGAGCTCCAACCGCGCTGGTCGAAGCTCGTCGAGAAGGTGTTCCTTGCGCGCAGCGAGCCGCAGGACTTCGGTCGCGAGTGCGCGGCGACGTGGAACGCGGCGAACGTGCACGTGTTGCTCGACGCGACCGTGGTGGAGCTCGTCACGCGCGCGGCCTCCGGAACGGAGGGCGCGTCCACCGCCGCCAGCGACGTTTCGAAGCCCCGCGTCGTCGCCGCGCGCGTGCGGACGAGCCGCGGCGAGCTCCTCGTCCGCGCGCGCGCGTTCGTGCTCGCGACGGGCGGCATCGAGAACGCGCGGCTCCTGCTCGTGTCGCGCGACGCGTCTCCCGCAGGTCTCGGCAACGCGCACGGACGCGTCGGCCGCGGCTTCATGAACCACCCGAAGAACTACTTCGGCACGCTCGCGCTCGTGCGGCCCGTGACGTCGGCGCCGTACTTCTTCGGCTCGCTGCACGCGGGCTTCGCGGGCTACGCGGGGCTGCGCTTCGACGAGAGCGTGCAGCGCGAGCTCGGGCTCCTGAATGCCTACGTGCGCTTCGAGCCGCTCTTCCCGTGGTCGGACGACGAAGGCGTCGAGTCGCTCGTCGCGCTCGTGAAGCGCAGCCGCGGTCTCTTCGCGCGCTGGAAGGCGGCGCGCGCGGACGAGGTCGTCGAGCTGCGCGACTGGTCCGAGACCGGCGACGACTCCGACCTGCAGGAGCGCGGGCGCGGCGCCGCGGGGCTCGCGGCGAACGTCGCGCTCCATCCGCTCAGCGTCGCGCAGTACGCGTGGTTCCGCGTCGGGAAGCGCCGGCCGAAGGTCCGGCGCGTGCGCGTGCGCAACTTCCTCGAGATGCAGCCCTCGGATGCGAACCGCGTGACGCTCTCCGAGCGCGCCGACGCGTACGGCGTGCCGCTCGCGCGCGTCGAGCACGCGTGCGGTGAGCTCGACCGGCGCTCGCTCGTCGAGCTCCATCGCGTGCTGCGGGCGGAGCTCGAGGCGAACGGGCTCGGGACGCTCGAGGGCGAGCTCGAGCGCGCCGACCCGTGGCCCATCGATCAAGACGCGAGCCACCACCTCGGCGCGACGCGCATGGGGCGCGACCCGCGCACGTCCGTCGTCGATCCCGAGCTCCGGCTCCACGGCGCCGCGAACGTGTGGCTCGCGGGCGGCTCCGTGTTCCCGACGAGCGGGTGCGCGAACCCGACGTGGACGATCGCCGCGCTGTCGCTCCGACTCGCGCGACGCCTCGCGAGCGAGCTCGCTGGAGGCGCGCGCCGATGAAGCGCGTCTGGATCGTCGGCGCGGGGAAACGCGTGCGCGAGACGGCGCTGCCGGCGCTCGCGTCGCTCGCCGGTGAATTCGAGGTCGGCGCCGTGCTCGCGCGCAGCGAGCGCGAGCTCGTCGCCGCGGGCCGCGCATGGCCCGTGCGCACGTTGAAGAGCCTCGAGGGGAGCGAGCTCGCCGACGGCGACGTCGTCTACGTCGCGGTCGGCAAGGACGCGGTGCCGTTCGTCCTGATCGACTTGATGCGTTTCGATCGCGGCCGGATCGAGCTCTTGATCGACACGCCCGTCCTGCGCTTCAAGCACCTGCGGCACACGCCGCTGCTCGCGCCGTGGAAGCGCGCGGGCGTCGCGGAGGACGTCGCGTTCCTGCCGTGGTACGAGACCGTCCGCGCGGCCGCCGGTTCGATCGAGCGCGTGCTCTTCGATCGTTCCGCGTACGCCTACCACGGTTGCGCCGCGGCGAAAGCGCTCGTCGGCGCGGAGCGCATCGCGAGCGCGCGCCGCACGAAGCGCGCGGACGGGCACGAGCGCGCGTACCGCTTCACGGACGGCCTCGAGGTCCTCGTCGTCGAGCCCCGCGACTACGCGCAGGGCCGCGTCGTCGTCCACGGCGCGCGCGCATCGGTCTCGGATCGCTGGGAGACGGGCGACGGGCCGCGCGAGGAGCGCGGCGCGAGCTCCGCGGGCGAGCGGGACCGGACGCCGTCGCCCGCGCTCCCGCGGCTCGACCTCGCGCCGATCGTCGAGCGCGGGCTCTGCGTCGGCTTCCGCGCGGGAAGCGTCGCGACGCGCCTCGATCCGCGCGAGGCCGAGCTCACGCGCGGCGACGCCGAACGTGCGAGCGTCACGGCGCGCATGGAGTCGATGAAGCGCATCGGGTTCCGCCGCCTGCTCCAAGCGCTCGCCTCGGAGCGCGGCGCCTATCCGATCGAGCAGGGCCTCGACGACATGGCGGTCGACTGGTTCCTCGAGCGCTTCGGACGCTGGCGCGCGAACGCGCTCCTCGACGTGCGCCGACCGTTCGCGCGCGATCTGTGGAGCTGGTTGGGGAGATTGCGCTGAGCGGCTCGGTCGCCGCGCCGAGTTCGGAGGCTCGGGTGCGGGCGCGCCGTCCGGCGGCTGCCCCTTCCTCCTGTCCCCGCTACGCCCAGTGGGTCAGACCGCCGCGCCGTCCACGTGCCAGGATGCGCTACGCGGGTCCTGGGAGAAGCGGCGCAGGCCGTCGCGCTGGAGCGCGGGCCGTGATCGTCCTCCGCAGCGGGCCCGAAGGAGTGGAGTCATGCTTCCTTCGTCGTCGCGATCGTCGGGTGCGGTGCGGAGCGCGTTCGTTCGCGGCTCGGGAGGAGCGATCCAGGCGCGCGCTTCGCTCGCCCTCGTCCTCCTCTCGGTGGCGGCGGCGGCCCAATCGACCGTGCGCGTCAGCGTGGACTCGCAGGGAAGCGAGGGCGATCGGAGGGGGCTCGCGAGCTCGCTCTCCGCGGACGGCCGCTTCGTCGCCTTCCAGACCGAGGCGACGAACCTCGTCCCCGGCGACACGAACGACGCCGAAGACATCTTCGTGCACGATCGGTGGACGGGCGTGACGCGGCGCGTCAGCGTCGACTCGGCGGGAGTTCAGGCGAACGCATGGAGCTCCTACGACTGCGTGATCTCCGCCGACGGGCGGTTCGTCGCCTTCAGCAGCTTCGCGACGAACCTCGTGCCGAACGACCTCGACACGGGCTGGGACGTGTTCGTCCACGACGGCCTCACGGGCACGACGACGTGTGCGAGCGTGGACCTGGCCGGGCTCCCGAACGGCGGCATCGCGCCGGCGATCTCCGGCGACGGGCGCTTCGTCGCGTACCGCGGAGGCCGCGTCCGCGACCTCTCGACCGGCGTCACCCTCGAGGCCGCCGTCGACTCCTTCGGCGTTCCGGGCAACGGCCAGACGACGTGGCCGGCGATCTCCGCCGACGGCCGGTTCGTTGCGTTCCCGAGCGACTCCACGAACCTCGTCGTGGGGGACACGAACCAAGCGTCGGACATCTTCGTGCACGACCTTTCGACGGGCGAGACGACGCGCGTCAGCGTCGATTCGTCGGGCGCGCAGGCCGACCTCGGCTCCGGACAGTTCAGTCCGCCCGCGCTGTCGGCGGATGGGCGGTTCGTCGCGTTCGAGAGCAACGCCCGCAACCTCGTCCCAGGCGACACGAACCTCGCGACGGACGTGTTCGTCCACGACCGGCTGACGGGACAGACGCTGCGCGCGAGTGTCCGCTCGACCGGCGCGCAGGTCGTCGGGTTCAACTACACTCCGCACCTGTCCGGCGACGGACGATTCGTGGCCTTCGCGAGCAGCGCATCGGACCTCGTGCCGGGCGACACGAACGGGGGCTACGACGTCTTCGTTCACGACCTCAAGACGGGCGAGACGGAGCGCGTCGACGTGAGCTCGACCGGCGCGCAGGCGACCACGTCCGGCACCGCGCCCGCGATCTCGCTCGACGGGCGCTGCGTGTCGTTCGCGAGCGACGCGTCGAACCTCGTCGTCGGCGACACGAACGGCGCGCGCGACATCTTCGTGCGCGACCGCGTCGGCTGCTCCGCGACGATCGCGTCGTTCTGCGACGGCACGCCGACGACGCACGGCTGCGTGCCGGTGCTCACGGGTTCCGGCACGCCGAGCGCGAGCGCGAGCTCGGGCTTCGTGCTGAGCGTGAGCGCAGCGGAGGGCCAGTCGATCGGGCTCGTCTTCTACGGCGTGACGGGCCCGGCAGCGGTGCCGTTCGGCAGCGGAACGGGGCTGCTCTGCGTCGCGTCGCCGTTGCAGCGCACGCACCTGCGTTCGGCGGGCGGGACGCTCGGCGCCTGCGATGGACAGTTCAGTGTGGACTGGAACGCGGCCCGCGCGGCGATTCCGTTCGCCGTGGGCGCGCCGTTCACGGGCGGGGAGACCGTGTGGGCGCAGGCGTGGCTGCACGGCTCGGGAACGGCCAGCTTGAGCAGCCTCTCGACGGCGGTGTGGTTCACCGTGTGCCCGTAGCGGGCGTGGGGTGGAGCAGGACGGGGGTCCGGCTGCGCGTCGGCTGCACTCGGGCCGCGCTGCACGTGCAGCGTTCACCGGTCGTGCTGCACGTGAAGCGCGCAGTGGCCGTGCTGAACGTGCCGCGTGCGCAGGCCGCGCGTGCCCGCAGCTGTGCGCGTGTCGAACGCGCGCTCACTCCCAGCGCGAGATGACCACCTTCTTGTCGGTGTAGAAGTCGAACGCCTCGCGCCCGTGCGCCTTGAGGTCGCCGAAGAAGCTGCCCTTCGCGCCGCCGAAGCCGAAGAAGCTCATCGGCGCCGCGACGCCGATGTTCACGCCGGCCATGCTGGCTTCGACGGTGTACTTGAACGTGCGCGCGCTCTTGCCGCTCGTCGTGAAGATCGAGCTCGCGTTCGCGAGCGGCTGCTCGCGCGTGATCGCGAGCGCTTCGTCGAGCGAGCCGACCCGCATCAGGCAGAGCACGGGCCCGAAGATCTCCTCGCGCGCGATCGTCATCTCGGGCTTCACCTGGTCGAACAAGGTCGCGCCGAGGAAGTAGCCGTCCTTCGGCAGGTTCGCCTTGCGGCCGTCGACGACCATCTCGGCGCCTTCCTTCACGCCCTGCTCGATGTAGCCCGTCACCTTCTTCCGGTGCGCTTCGCTGATCACGGGGCCGAGCGTGACGCCCGTCTTCGCACCGTCGCCGATCACGAGGCCCTGCGCGCGCTGCTTCATCCCGTCGCGCAACCAGCCGTGCGCGTCGCCGACCGCGAGCACGACCGCACCCGCGAGGCAGCGCTCGCCCGCGCAGCCGTAGGCCGAGTCCGTGATCGCCTTGAGCGTGAGCTCCTTGTCCGCGTCGGGCATGACGATCAGGAAGTTCTTCGCGCCGCCGAGCGCCTGCACGCGTTTGCCGTGCGCGGCGGAGAGCTCGTAGACGTGCTTCGCGACCGGCGACGAGCCGACGAAGCTGACGCCGCGGATCAACGGGTGCGTGCAGAGGGCGTCGACCGCTTCCTTGCCGCCGTTGACGAGGTTGAGCACGCCCGCGGGGAACTTCGCGTCGTGGATCAGGTCGAAGACGAGCTTCTGCGAGAGCGGCACCTGCTCGCTCGGCTTGCAGAGGAACGTGTTCCCGCACGCGACGGCGAAGGGATAGAACCACAGCGGCACCATCGCGGGAAAATTGAACGGCGCGATGCACGCGAAGACGCCCATCGGCTGGCGGATCGACTCGCAGTCGATGCCCTTCGCGACGTCCTCGAGCACGGAGCCCATCAACAAGGAGGGCGCGCCCGCGGCGACCTCGACGCACTCGATGCCGCGGCGCACGGAACCGCGTGCTTCGTCGAGCGTCTTGCCGTTCTCGCGCGTGACGGTGCGCGCGAGCTCTTCCGCGTTCCTCTCGAGCAGCGACTTGAGCTCGAAGAGGTAGCGCGCGCGATTCACGGCGGGCGTCGTGCGCCAGCTCTGCCACGCCTCGTGAGCCTTCTTCGCGGCGCGATCGACGTCCGCGGCGCCGCCGAGCGGAGTCAGCGCGAGGACCTCGCCCGTCGCGGGGTTGCGCACGTCCTGCGTCGTCTTCGCGAACGAATCGACCCACTGGCCTCCGACGTAGTCCTTCAAACGCTGCGCGGTCATGACGTGCTCCTCGGGCTCGGTGTGGTGCGGGGCGAGCGTAGCCGTGCGCGATGGGGGCAACAAGGCGGAGGTGCGGCCCTTGCTCGTCCTGCGCTTGCGGACCCGGCACGAGATCCGACTCCAGTCCGCGGAGGCCGCCTTCGCCTGCCGTTTCTCGGGGGGGCGACGAGGGCACGCCGTGACGGGCGTGCCGCGCGCACGGTGCGATTCCTCCTTCGAAGTCGCGCGGCGAGGAGTGGCGCGCGAGCGTCCAGCAGAGTGGCGAGCGCTCGGTCGCGAGGGAACCGCAGCGCCGTGAGCGCTCGGTCGCGAGCGACGTGCAGCGCCGTGTGCGCTCGGTCGCGAGCGTCGTCTCGAACTCACGGCCGCGAACTCGACGGCGCGACGGACGCAGACGTTCGCTCGGGCCCGCCTGGATCAGCCCGGCGCGCGCGCGAGCGGCGTCCCGCGCGGCAGCTCGCGGATCGAGAGCAACCCGTGTCGCTTCCAGCCGACCGTGAGCAGCCACGTGCGCGCTCGCGCGAGCCAGGTCGAGCCGCCGCCCGCTGCATGCGCAACCGCGGGCGCGTCTTTCCACCCGTCGAACACGGCCGCGGAACTGCACGGATCGAGGAGCTCGCTGACGACGACGCCGTGCCGCCGCGCGTTGCCGAAGACGTAGGCGAGCACGTTGCGCACGTCGCGCGGAACGCGCAGCTCGCGCGCGTGGTAGCGGTCGGCGAACACAGCGCCCGCGCGGTTCCACAGCCGGTTCAACGCGCGCGCGATGCGCACCGCGAGGCCCTTCAGCCCGCGAGCGAGCGCGCGCTCGTCCGCGGCTTCGCACACGAGGTGCACGTGGTCGCCGAGCGCGCCGTAGTGCACGAGCCGGAAGCCGAGGCGCTCGGCGCCCGCGCGCAACGCGTCGCGCAGGACCGCGTGCGTCGCGCTCGCGCGCAGGCTCGGGAGTCCCTTCGCGAGCTTGAGCGTGACGTGCAGCGGAGCGCGGCCATTGAGCCTCGGCCGCGCGCGATGCGGCACGGACGCGCACTCGGCGACGCGCTTGCGTCCTGCGCCGGGCCGCGCGCCGCCGCGGCGCGGAAAGTCGAACGAGGGTTGAGTCGAGGTGGACTTCATCGCTCTGCTGCGTTGACGCTCGGAACTCGAATCGGGCACCGGAATTCTCGAAGAAACACGCTCCGAAGTGAGCTCGAACCGTGCGTGCGACTCAGTTCGTTGCGAGCGAGTGCGTGCGCGTCGCGATCCAATCGTCACGCGCGCTTCGAGGTCAAGAGCGCAGCCCTCTTCGCGACGAGCGGCACGGCCTCGTTGATTGGGCAGACATCGAGTTGCCGAGTGCAGCAAGGACGCACTAGGGAGACACGCTCGTCAGTGGGTCGCGCTGCGGGCAGATCGTCGATCCTCACTAGCGGGAGCGCGCGCGGTCGTGTGGCTCGATGTTCTCGAGAGATCCTCGCTAGTCCTCGATGCCGAAGGACCAGCTCCCGATCCGGCGGAACCCACGCAGATTGAGAGCGTCCTCGTAGTCCGCGAGTGGACGATAGAGGAAGAGCTCTCGATGCCCGTCACGGCGTCGGCCCCAGAGTTCCCAGGGGGAAGCGCTGCGAGGTGTGGTCCCGTCGAAAGGTCCGAGGAGCTCCTCGAGCAGTCGCCGGTGCCCGCGCCACGCGGAACGGTCGTCGACGAGCGCCGAGGCGGCCTCGAGGCGCGCGCGCGGATCGCCGCGCCATCCTCGCACGTCGAACTTGCTGTTCGCGCTTCTGCGTCCGCGTTCGATCCAGAGGAAGCGGACCGCGCCGTCCCCGTCGATCTCGGCGACGAGCACGGCGCGCTCCAGGGGTCCGATGGGGCGGCGCATGACGTTCGGGCACGCGGCGTCGGCTGGCCCGAGGTCGTACCAGCCGATGACGGGGTCGAACTCGCCGTCAAGGGGCGTGAACCCGTAGAAGCACTCCGCCAATTCGACTGGAAGTTGCTCGAGGTCCGCAGGAACGAGCTCGTCGAGCGACCGCGGCGCGTGACCCGTGCGCGCGCGGAAGCGTTCGATCGCCTCGACCACGGGCTTCGACTCGACGTCGAGGCGCCACACGGTCCAACGAGCCGACGCCCAGCCCGTCGCGAAGAAGCTCCCGATGCACGCGGCGCTCGACGCCAGCGCGATCACCCAGGACAGGAGGATCGTCAAGAGCTTCCTCTCGCCGCGCTCCCACGCGAGCACGACGAGCACGATCCACAAAAGCAGCGCGGCGAGGCAGACCGGGAGCGCGCAGGCCGCCAGTACGATCCAGGGGAGTGCGTCGTCCCCTGCATTCCATTGGTACCGCGCGACGCCGATGCCGAGCGCGACACAAAACAGCGCGAACGCGCAGAGGGTGCGTCGCCGCAGCTGCGTGCCGGCGTTCGGGTGCGAGAGCCAGCGCATGTCCCTCGATGGTGAGTCCACGCTCGGTCACGCGCAAGTCGCCTCGATTCGCCCGGCGGACCCCGTGTCGCCGTCGGACTCGAGCAGTCGGAGCCCGTGGTCCTCACCGTTGATTGGGCGGACATCTCCCAGCGCTGATGCGCGGCGGGAGGAGAACGCAGGATGCGCCCGATGCGTGCTCTACTCGTTTGCGCAGGGCACGACCGGTCGATCACCACTCTCACCCGCTGTCCGCGAGCACGTGTGTCCATTCCTGCGCTCGGGAGAACAGCACGGGCGCGCGACCGAGACGACCGCGCCGTCGATTGGGCAGGCATCCTCTCGTCGGCTCGAGAGCGACACACGAAGGGCCGGGCAGGGCGCGTTCGACGGAGCGACTACTTCCGAAAGTGCTCGCCCCGCGCGCGCATTTCGCTCGTCACGTCGGGCTGCGGGCGTCGCCCGCGCTGAGCTACTACCTCCGAGAGTGTGTGCGCGGCGCGCACACTTTCGTGGCGGCGGGCATGAGTTGCTGAGAGCAACTTGAACCCCGCGCAGTCCAGGGCCGGTCCTCCGGCCCTGGACTGCGCGGGGTCCGTGATGCGGAGCACACGCGTGTGTTCCGTTGCGCCCCTTTGCCCTTGATCGTCCCACCTGGCAATTGCGCCCCGACCGACACCAGTCCCCACTCACCTTGGGTTGCGGGCGTCGCCCGCGCTGAGGAGATGCTGGCGCTCGTCCCCGGAGGCTGTGCAGCGGTGCACTCGAGCTTGGGCTTCTCCCCGACTCAATCCTGGGGGAGAAACGGCGCGCTGGGCGAAGCGCTCCCTCGAACCGAAACGACCGCGCGGCGCGTCCGGAGACGCGCCGCGCGGGACGGACCGTCGCTCGCGCCGTGCTTGCGCACGACGCGCTGGCTCTCAACCGCCGATCGCCGCCTGCGCCGCCGCGAGCCGTGCGATCGGCACGCGGAACGGTGAGCAGCTCACGTAGTCGAGGCCCACCTTGTGGAAGAACCCGACGCTCGCCGGATCGCCGCCGTGCTCGCCGCACACGCCGACCTCGAGGCCCGGACGCACGCTCTTGCCCTTCTTCACCGCCATGTCGACGAGCAAGCCGACCCCCTTCTGGTCGATCGACTGGAACGGGTCCTTCTCGTAGATGCCGCGCGCGATGTACGCCGGCAGGAACTTGCCCGCGTCGTCGCGCGAGAAGCCCATCGTCATCTGCGTCAGGTCGTTCGTGCCGAACGAGAAGAACTCCGCCTGCGTGGCGATGCTCTCCGCGACGAGCGCGCCGCGCGGCGTCTCGATCATCGTGCCGATCAGGTAGTGGATCGTCTCCTTGCGCTCGGCGAAGACGAGCGCGGCCGTCTTGCGGATGACCTCGGCCTGCGCGTTGAACTCGCGCACCGAACCCACGAGCGGGATCATGATCTCGCACACGACCGTCGCACCCTTCGCGCGCGCGTCGAGCGCCGCTTCGAGGATCGCGCGCGCCTGCATCTCCGTGATCTCGGGGTACGTGATGCCGAGGCGGCATCCGCGGTGACCGAGCATCGGGTTGAACTCGTGGAGCTCCTCGACGCGCAGCCGGATCTTGCCGACGGACACGCCGAGCTCCTTCGCCATCACCTTCTGGCCCGCTTCGTCGTGCGGCACGAACTCGTGCAGCGGGGGATCGAGCAGGCGGATGACGACCGGGAAGCCGTCCATCGCGCGGAAGAGGCCTTCGAAGTCGCCGCGCTGGATCGGGAGGAGCTTCGCGAGCGCCTTCCGCCGGCCGGCCTCGTCGTCCGCGAGGATCATCTCGCGCATCGCGACGATGCGATCGCCCTCGAAGAACATGTGCTCGGTGCGGCACAGGCCGATGCCCGTCGCGCCGAAGCGCCGCGCGATCTTCGCTTCCTCCGGCGTGTCCGCGTTCGTGCGCACGCCGAGGCGGCGGTACTTGTCCGCGAGCGTCATCAGCTTGCCGAAGTCGCCGCTGAGCTCGGCGTCCTTCGTCGCGATGCGGCCGTCGAACACCTCGCCCGTCGAGCCGTCGAGCGAGATCCACTCGCCTTCGCTCCACGTGCGGGTGCCGATCGTCATCGTGCGCGCCTTGAGGTCGACGTGCACGGCACCCGCGCCGGACACGCAGCACTTGCCCATGCCGCGCGCGACGACGGCCGCGTGCGACGTCATGCCGCCGCGCGCGGTGAGGATGCCCTTCGCGACGCTCATGCCGCGCAGGTCCTCGGGGCTCGTCTCCTGGCGGACGAGGATCACGCTCTTGCCGTTCTTCGCCCACGTCTCCGCTTCGTCGGCGAAGAAGACGATCTGGCCGCTCGCGGCGCCGGGCGACGCGGGGAGTCCGCGCGCGACGACGCCCGCCGCGGCGCGCGCGTGCGCGTCGAACACGGGGTGCAGGAGCTCGTTCAAGCGGTCCGGCGTCATGCGCAGGAGCGCCGTCGTCTCGTCGATCATGCCCTGCTCGAGCATCTCCATCGCGATGCGGACCATCGCCGCGCCGGTGCGCTTGCCGTTGCGCGTCTGGAGCATCCAGAGGCGGCCTTCCTGGATCGTGAACTCGAGGTCCTGCATGTCCTTGAAGTGCTTCTCGAGCGTCGTCTCCGCGCGCAGGAGCTCCTGGTAGAGCGCGGGCATGAGCTCCTCGAGCGACGGGTACTGCGCGCGGCGCGTCGCTTCGTCGACGAGCGCGAGGCGCGCCCAGCGGCGCGAGCCCTCGAGCGTCACCTGCTGCGGCGTGCGGATGCCCGCGACGACGTCTTCGCCCTGCGCGTTGACGAGGAACTCGCCGTTGAAGAGGTCCTCGCCCGTGCCCGCGTCGCGCGAGAACGCGACGCCGGTCGCGCTCGTGTCGCCGAGGTTGCCGAACACCATCGCCTGCACGTTGACCGCGGTGCCCCACGAATCGGGGATGTCGTTCAACTCGCGGTAGACCTTCGCGCGGTCGTTGTTCCAGCTCTCGAACACGGCGAAGATCGCGCCCCAGAGCTGCTCCCACGGATCGTTCGGGAAGTCGCGGCCCGTGCGCGCGCGGATGAGCGCCTTGAAGCGCGCGACGAGTTCCTTCAGGTCGGCGGTCCCGAGCTCGGTGTCGAGCTTCACGCCGCGCTTCTCCTTGACCATGTCGATCACGACCTCGAACGGGTCGTGGTCCTCCTTCGACACGGGCTTCAGGCCCATGACGACGTCGCCGTACATCTGCACGAAGCGGCGGTAGGAGTCCCACGCGAAGCGCTCGTTGCCAGCCTTCTTCGCGAGCCCTTCGACCGCGGCGTCGTTCAGGCCGAGGTTCAGGATCGTGTCCATCATCCCGGGCATCGACGCGCGCGCGCCGGAGCGGACGGAGAAGAGCAGCGGATCGGCGGAGTTGCCGAACGTCTTCTTCATCTCCTGCTCGACGTGCTTCACGCCGTCGAGCACGGCGCGCTCGACGAGCTTCTTCACGGCGTCGCGGCCGTCCTTCGTGAAGAGGGCGCAGACCTCGGTGCTGATCGTGAAGCCGGGGGGGACCGGGATGCCGAGCCGGCACATCTCGGCGAGGTTCGCGCCCTTGCCGCCGAGGAGGTTCTTCATCGCGGCGGAGCCCTCGGTGCGCGTCGCGCCGAAGAGGTAGACGTGCTGCGTCGCGGCTGGGGACTTCGAGGCGGCGGGGGGGGCAGTGGGAGAGGTTCGGGTCATGGTCGATGCTCGTGTCCGCGGGGCGGACGGTGCGGGCCTGCGCGATCGGCGCAGATCACGACCCCATTGCATCGCCACGTGGCGGAGGCGAGCACTCCGCACAGGTGCGCAAGGCCCCTGCGTGGAATGCGGTCCGTGCCGGCGCGGGGGTGCGAGCTAGCGCTCGAGCCCGTCGTCGTCCGGCTCGGGCGCGTCCTCGCCGCTCGTGTAGCCGAGCCCGTCGAGCCGCGCGCGCTGGTCGTCGTCGAGCGTCCCGAGCGGGAGCGGCGCACCGACCACGCGCCGCAGGTCGGCGGCCGCGAGGCGCTGCGTGCGCAACGCCTCGCGCAGGACGCGCGCGGGACCTTCGATCCGATCCTGTCGCCACAGATTCGTCGCCTCGCGCGGATCGGCCGCGAGGTCGTACAGGTGGTATTCGTTCTGCCCGAAGAGCTTCCACCGCGTGTCGCGCACGCCGAACACGAGCGTGTTCGCGCTGAGCTCGACGACGGGGCGTTCCGCGGGAGCTTCGCCGCGCAGAGCGCCCGCGAAGCTCGTCCCCTGGCTCAGCTCCATCGGCGCGAGCGCGAGCAGGTCGAGCAGCGTCGGCGCGACGTCGACGAGCGAGACGAGGTCGTCGCGGACGGCGCCGTGCGCTTGTCCCGGCAGGTGCACGAGGAGCGGGATGTGCAGGCTCTCGTCCCACAGGTGTCCGTGGAGCACCGTGTCGTGCTCGAAGAGGAGCTCGCCGTGGTCCGCGGTGATCACGATGATCGAGTCGTCGAAGCGGCCCGTGCGCTCGAGGAACCCGAGCAGGTCGCCGAGCTGGCGGTCGAGCGTGCGGACGCCTGCGTCGTACTCGTCCGTGATCAAGCGTCGCACGTCCGCGTCGGGGAGGCGGCCCGTCGTCTGGATCTCGATCAGGTGCTGCGTGCCGCACTTCCCCGTCTCGCTGCAGCCGCGGTAGGGGCCCTGGTACCAGCTCGTGAAGAGCTCGGTGTCGTCGCGGCGGGCTTCGTACGGCGTGTCGCCGGCGTCGGAGTGGACGTCGAAGAAGTGCAGCTTCAGGTAGACGGGCGCGTCGGTCGGCTCGCGCAGGAGCTCCTCGACGAGGCGGGTCTTCGCGGCGGCGTCGCCGTGCACCTGCTCGTAGGCGTCGAAGCCGCGGGCGAACCCGTACTGCGGCGCCATCCACGGCACGTCGTCGACGACGCCGAGCGTGCGGTACCCGGCGGCATGGAGGCGCTCCGAGAGGAGCTTCACCTTGCGCGGGAGCGCGTGCTTCTCGTCGACCTGGTGCACGCTCGGGTAGAGCGACGTCGAGAGCGAGAGGTGCGCGGTCAGCGTGAAGCCCTGCGGCGTGTAGGCGTGCGTGAAGCGCGTCGCGCGCTCCGCGAACCGATCGAGGTTCGGGGTGGTCGGCCGCGGGCAGCCGTACGAGCCCAGGCGGTCGGCGCGCAGCGTGTCGAGCGTGATCAGGATCACGTTCGGGGGCCGCCCCGCGGCGCGGACGGTCCGCAGGGTCCAGGGGAGGGCGGCGAGCAGCAGCAGGAGGAGGAGCGCGGGGACGCCCCAACGGCGGCGATGGACCGGACCTGAAGCCATGGTGACGAGACCCTATCCGGGGTGCGCTCACGGCAACCGCAACTTCAGGAAAAGATCGTGCGAGTTCAGGGGCGCGTTCGAGCTTCCTGAAGTCGCGGATGCCTCGGGGCGAGCCGCCGCGGGCCGCTCAACCCCGCTCCCGATCCCAGCTCGTCCGGCCGTCGCCGTCGATCGCGATCGGCGCGCCGAGCACGCGCGCGCCCGACGCGACGCCGTGCGCCTGGAGCCACGCCTTCGCGCGGCTGCCGCACTCGCGCAGCTCGAACCACGCGCTCTTCGCGTACGTGCGCGCGTCGCACGGCGCGCCCTCGGCCTCGATGCCGTTCGCCTCGGCGCTGTAGAGCGCGCGCGCGAGGTGGAAGCGCTGCGTGACGACGATCGCCCGCGTGACGCCGAACACGACGCGCGCGCGGACGAACGTGTCCCACGTCGAGAAGCCCGCGTGGTCGCAGAAGAGGTCCTCCGGCGCGACGCCGCGCTCGAGCGCGAACCGCCGCATCGCGTTCGTCTCGTCGTAGTGCTCCGTGCCGTGGTCGCCCGAGAGGAGGAGCTTCTCCACCTTGCCCGCGCGATAGAGCTCGACCGCCTGCGCGAGCCGGTCCTCGAGCGCGTGCGACGGCGTCCCGTCGGGCTTGACCGCGGCGCCGAGCACGATCGCGACCGGCGCGGGCGCGAGCGCGTCGATCGAGCTCTTCACGCGCGCTCCGCCGCTGCGGAGCACGACCACGTTCGCGAGGGCGACGCCGACGAGGACTGCGGCCGCGGGCGAGAGGACGACGAGGATCACGCGACGAACGAGCTTCGAACGGAGGATGCGCACGCGGAGCCCCTCGGGGCGCGCGCGAGGAGAGCGGCTCGAGCCCGCCCGATCAAGTGGAGTCGTCCCGGCGCGCAGCGCGCTCGTCTCGTTCGGACCGCGCTCCAACGTCGCTCGCCGTGCGCGGGAGGTCCGGCGCGCTCGCTTCGGGCTTGGGCGCGACCTCCTTGCCCTGCGCGAGGCGGCGTTCGCGTTCGCGGCGGCGCTGCTCGACGAGCGGGAGCGCGTCGACCTCGCCGGGGCGCGTCCGCCACCGGCGTTGGTGCCAGGCCCATTGCTCGGGCGTCGCGCGGATCCAGCGCTCGTAGGTCGCGTTCATCCGCGCGAGCAGGTCGAGCTGCGCCGCCTCTTTGTCGAGCGCGGGGTCGAGCGCGAGCGGCGCTTCGAACGCGAGGTTCCAGCGCGCGCCGTCCCACGTGCAGCGCGCGGGAAGCAGCGGCAGGTCCGCCGCGCGCGCGAGCGCCGCGGGCGCGGTCATCGTCAGCGCGGGCACGCCGAGGAAGGGGAGGAACGCGCCGTCGAGTCGGCGCACCTCGAGGTCGCAGAGCAGGCCGAGCGTGCCGCCGCCGCGCAGGATGCGCAGGAGCTCGCGCGCGCTCGTGTGCTGCGGCAGCGTCGTCACGCCGTAGCCCGCGCGCATCCGTTCGAGCCAGCGCGACGTCGAGTCGTTCGGGCGCTCGAAGCCGACGACCGCGCCGCGCAGACCGAGGCGGTGGAGCCGCGCGCAGAGGAGCTCCCAGTCGCCGAGGTGCGCCGTGACGATCAGGATCCCGCGCCCGTCGCGCCGCGCGCGCTCCAAGTGCTCGATCGAGGCGTCGAGCGCGACCTCGGCGTCGATCCACGCGCTCCGCGCGTCGTCGGGCGCGCCGCGCCGCGCGAGGCGCAGCCAATTCGCGACGAGCCGCGCGCCGTGTCGTCGCACGCCGCGCGCGATGCGGTCGCGTTCGGCGTCCTCGAGCGCGCGGCCGGGGACGAGCTCGGCGTGCGCGAGGTTCTCGCGCGTCGTGCGCTCGGCGCGCGTGAACGCGACGAGCGGGCTCGCGCTCGCGAGCGCGAACTCGACGCAGCGCGGCGGCAGCACGCCCGCGGCGCGCGCGACGCCCGAGAGCAGCTTCGCGCGCACGCGCCGCCGCAGCTTCTCAGCCACGCGGCGCCTCCGAATCGCTCGACCGCGGTGCTTCGCGCGACGCGCGATCGTCGTTCGCGAGCTCGACCGTCCCTGCTTCTCGATCCCGCGGCGTCCCCGCGTCGCGTGCGTTCGCCGCGGCGCCCGTGTCGAAGGCGAGTTGGACGCGCAGCGCGTCGGGCGCGAGTCCGAGGTCCGAAGCGAGGCGTTCCGCGAGCGCGCGCGAGGCCGCCGCGCCGCCGCGCTGTTCCGCGAGCCACGCGCGCGCGAACGCCGCGCGCTCCTCGCCGTCCGCCGCGGGGAGGTGCGCGAGGCCCGCGCGCCACGGCGTCCCGCTCCCGTCGAGCGGGCGCTCCGCGAGCGCGAACGGCGGCAGCGCCCACGCGGGACCCGTGCGCGCCGCGTGCAGCGCTCCGCCGCGCAGCTCGAGCGCGAGCCCGCGGTCCTCGAGCGCGCCGAAGAGCGCTCCGAGCGCTTCCGCGACGCGGCGCCGCTCCGCGCGGCACGCGTCGGCGGGTTTCGCGCCGCCGAGGCGGAACTCGGAGAGCACGGACGGGATCGGCCGCGTGCCGAGCGGGAGCGCGACGAGCGCGCCGCACTCGGGCGCGCGCAGGTGGAGCACGGGCCGCGCCGCGGTGATCGCGTGGTCGGCGAGGCGCGCGCACGCGACGAACGCCGCGGCGACGCGCGCGGGCTCCAACCGCGCGAGCGCGTGCACGGCGGCGCGGCGGCCGAGGTCGGCGAGCTCGCCCGACCACTCGAAGCGCGGGCCGTCCCACGCGCGCGCGAGGAGTTCCTCGACCGCGCGGTCGTCGAGCTCGGCGCGCGTCATGCCGCGTCCGCCGCGCGCGAGCTCGAACGCGCGCGCGGAGCTCGACGGGCGTTCCCAACGCTTCGTCGCGCGCGCGAGCACGGAGCGCCGACGACCGCGCGCCGCGTGTTCGAGCTCCGCGGCGAGCGCGCCGAGTTCCATCACGCCGCGCGAACGCTCGTCGGCCGCGCGCGCCCACGCGACGAGCGCGCGCTGGCGCAGCCGCACGGAGACGCGCTCGCGCGTCGCGGCCGCGAGCACGACGAGGTCGCGCCGCGCGCGTTCCGCGTCCCCGCCGCGCGCGAGCCGCGCGCCGTGGAAGTCGATCAGCCACGGCGCGCCGTCCGCGTCGACGAGCACGTTCTTCTCGTGCAGGTCGGGATGGTCGAGCCCGAGCCCGTGCGCGCGGCCGAGCAGCGTCCCGAGCGCGCGCGCGAGCCGTTCCGGCGTCGCGCGGGACGTGCGCGCACCGTGCAGGAGCTCCGCGAGCTCGACCGCGCCCGGCACCCAACGCTGCACGAGCTCGACCGCGCCGCGCAGCGTGGTGAACGCGAGCGCCTCGGGGACCGCGAGCCCGGCGGCGTGGAGGCGCTTCTGCACCTCGAACTCGCGCCTCGCGAGCCGGCGCGCGCGCAGGCCGAGCAGGCCCTCCGCGGGGACGCGCTTCACGACGCGGAGCGGGACGCCGCCCTCGAGCTCGAGGCGCACGCTCCGTCGCGGTGTCTCCTTCAGCAGCACGATCTCGAGGTCGCTCACCCGCGCATCGTAGCGGGGCGCGGGCCCGACCGGAGCCCGGGTCCACGCGCGCCGCAGGATCGGCCGTGCGTGCGCCGTCGTTCCGCGATCGCCGTCGTTCGGCGATGCGCTGCTCCGGCGGAGGTCGTCCGTCGGCGAACGACGTTCTCGGGCGAGCGGCCCGACCGCGAGAGCGAGCGCTCCACCGCGCGCCAACTTCGCTGCGCGCTCTGGAGATCGAGGCCGCGATCCGGCACGGTAGGGGGCTCGAGCCCGCGATGAAGCTCTTCGGGTACGTCCTGCGCGAGGTCACGGCCGCGTTCCTGTTCGCGGTCGCGGGCATGTTCGTGATCGCGCTGCCGGTGATCGCCGTCGCGGCGGTCGCGAAGCTCCAGGGCGTGAACACGGTCGGCGTGCTGCGCTTCCTGCCGCTCCTGATCGCCGGACTCGTGCCCTACGTGCTCCCGCTCTCGTTCCTGCTCGCGGTCGTGTCGACGTACGGCCGGCTCGCGGCGGACAACGAGTGGACGGCGATCCGCATGGCCGGTTGGAACCCGCTGCGCATGCTCCTGCCCTCGCTCCTCCTCGCGCTCGCCTGCGCGGGCGCGACGGACTGGATGCTCGAGGACGCGATGCCCGCGATCCGTCGCGCGCAGGAGGGCTACAAGTTCCGCGCGCTCCGCGAGCAGGTGAAGGAGCTCAAGCCCGGCGAGACGGAGCTCAAGCTCGGCTCGTTCTTCCTGTCTTCGGCGTGGCGCGAGGGCGAGGACTTCTTGAACGCCGTCCTCTACGTGCCCGAGCACGGCAAGGAGAAGGCGCGCACGATCCTCGCCGAGCGCGTGCGCTTCCAGATCACCGACACCGAGGTCTACGTGCACCTCACGAACGCGCGCATCCTCGTCGGGCCCTCCGACGCGCGGAACCAGAACCCGACGTTCCGCATCGCGCTCGACCAGATCCTGACGGAGAAGGAGGGCTCGTACGCCGCGACGCGCCACCGCACGTCGAAGGAGCTCCAGGAGCTCGCCGTCGACCCGAAGACGCCGAACGAGAAGCGCGCCGCGTACGTGTACGAGGTCCACAACCGCCGCGCGCTCTCGTCGACGTACCTCCTGTTCCTCCTGCTCGGCGCGCCGACCGGCCTGCTCCTGCGGAAGGGGACGCAGCTCGGCGCGCTCTCGGCGGCCGTCGGGTACGCGCTCGCGTACTACCTGCTCTCGATGCGGCTCTCGAAGGAGCTCTCGACGAGCCACGTCATCCCGCCCGCGCTCGGCGCCTGGTGCGTCGTGATCGCGGGGACGATCGCGGGGCTCGTGCTGCTCCGGAAGGCGTTCCGCCAATGAGGGGGCGCTGGCTGAACTGGGGCGGGCGGATCGATCGCTACGTCGGGTCGCTGTTCCTGTCGTCGTACGCGACGGCGTTCCTGCTCGTCGTCGGCCTGTTCCTCATCCTGGACATGGCGTCGAACCTCGACGACTACCTCGACGCGTGGGCGGATGGGACGCGCGCGCCGACGCTCCTGATCGCGCGCTACTACCTGCTCCAGGTGCCGTTCGTGTTCCTGCAGGTGGCGCCGTTCATCACGCTCGTCGCGGGGCTCTTCACGGTCAGCCGGCTCCTGAAACACCACGAGACGATCGCCGCGCTCGCCGCGGGCGTGTCCGCGCACCGCCTGCTCGCGCCGATCTTCCTGATGTCCGCGGGCGTCGCGGCGGGGATGTTCGGGCTGCGCGAGGCGCTCGCGTTCGACCTCGCGAACAAGCGCGACGCCGTGCGCTTCGTGCTCGAGAACAAGAAGCTCGACCGCGTCTACCCGCACCTCTGGTTGCGCGACCTGAACGGGAGCTTCGTCCACCTGACGCAGTTCCGTCCGTCCGTCGGCGATCCGCCGGTCGCGGAGGCGCGCGGCATCGACGCGATCGTGCCGTCGACCGGGCAGAGCATCGAGGCCGCGCGCGCCGTGTGGGTCGAGCGGAACGGGCGGACCGGCTGGTGGCTCGAGGGCGGCGTCTACCGCGAGGTCCGCCCCGACCAGACGCGCGTCGAGCGCCCGCTCCAGATGCTCGAGGGCTTCGACTTCACCCCGGCGCTCGCGCTCTCCTACTACCGCGCGCGCGAGAACCCGCTCGAGCTCTCCTTCTCCGAGGTCCGCGAGCTGATGCGCCGCGACCCCGACCGTGCCGTCTACCAGACGATGTTCCAGTACAGCCTGACGTTCCCGCTCGCGAACCTCGTGCTGCTGCTCGTCGGGCTCCCGATCCTGCTCCGCCACGAACGCGGGAAGGGCGCGGAGGGCCTCGCCGCCGGGTGCCTGCTCTGCGTCTTCTACTTCGCGGTCGACTTCGTGTTCCGCAACCTGGGGCTGCAGAGCTCGATGGACCCGCGGTACGCCGCCTGGCTGCCGGTCCTGTTCTTCGGGAGCCTCGGGCTCGTCCTGTACGACTCGATGCGGACCTGAAGCGGAGGAGGGAGCCTCCTTTATCAAGGGGGAGGCCGATCTCTACGATAGGGACGGGAAGGAGTCCGCCCGACCGTCGTCGGAGGGCCCCACCCCCGCGCCCGGACCGGCCGCGGGTCTCGCGAACGCCGACCGGAACCCCATGCGCATCGAACCCCGTCCCTCCGCCCTCGCGCTCTTCTTCACCCTCGCCGCCTGCGCCTCGACGCGCGAGTCGGACTCGAGCCGGGTCGAGTGGTTGATCGTCCACGGCCGCTACGAGGAGGCCGTCGCGCGCGCCGCGAAGCTCGCGGAGGAGAAGCCGGGCGACGCCGCGGCGGAGCGCGTGCACCGCGACGCGACGCTCGCGTGGATGCTCGAGAAGGGGCGGCGCCTCACCTTCGCGGACCAGGACGTGGAGGCGCTTCAAGTGTTCCACGACGCGCACGAGCTCGCGCCCGACCGTTCCGAGGCCGCGACGTGGATCGAGAAGACGCGGCACAAGCTCGCCGACCACTACCTCGCGCTCGGCTTGGAAGCCCACGCGAGCGACAAGCTCGAAGAGGCGATCGGCCACTACGAGAGCGCGCTCAAGTTCGACCCGGGCAACCGCGGCGCGCTGTCGGGCATGGCGGACGCGACGCTCGCCGTGAACTACCGCGAAGGGCTCGGCAAGGCGTACTACGAGGACGGCCTGCGCTCGTTCCACACGGGTTGGCTCGAGCAGGCCAAGAGCGAGTACGGCAAGAGCGAGAAGTACACGCAGACCCCGCAGCTCGACGCGCGCCAGCAACAGGTCTCGATCGACCTCGCCGCCGCGCGCGTGACCGTCGCGGAGACGCTCGAGTCCGAGAACAAGTTCGACGCGGCGCGCAACGAGTACCGCCTCGCGCTCTCGCTCGACCCCGACAACGCGAAGGCGCGCGTCGGCAAGGAGAGCTGCGACGTCGAATCGCACGTCGCCCAGATCTACCGCGACGCGGAGATGTCGATCGTGCGCGGGCGGCTCGACAAGGCGCTCGAGCTCGTGGACGAGGGCGCGCGGCTCACCCAGAAGCAGAAGGATCGCTTCGAAGGGCTCAAGAACCGCGTCCAGGAAGCGCGCTACGACTCGCTCTACAAGGACGCGCTCACACTCGAACGCGACGGCAAGTTCCAGGACGCGATCGAGCGCTACGCCGCGCTGCTCAAGATCGCGGCGTACTACAAGGACGCGCTGACCCGCAAGGAGACGCTCGAGGACTACGTGCAGCGCGCCGAACGGCTCTACACGCAGGCGGTGGGCGAGGGCGACGCGGCGAAGAAGCTCGAGCTCCTGCGCCAGATCGCGCAGTTCTGGCCCGACTACCGCGACGTCGCCGATCAAGTGCGCGCGCTCGCGAAGGCGGGCGGTCCTCAGTAGCGCACGCCGCGGCTCACGCGCCGCGAGCGAACGACTCCAGCGCCGCGATCACGTCCTCGGACGCGACGCGGCGCATGCATACCGGGCCTTCCGCGTGCGTGCAGCGGCGCGCGAGACACGGCGCGCACGCGGGCTCGTCGCGCGCGCGGACGACGGCGTGACGCGGCCCGCTCGCGTCCCCGCGAACGGGCGGCGGAACGGGCCACGGACCGGTGCGGCGCGCGTCCTGCGGACCCGCGAGGCACACGACGCGCAGGCCGCACGCCCACGCGAGGTGCATCGGACCGGAGTCGCAGCCGACGAACGCGGCGCCGCGCGCTCCGCCGAGCGTGAACGCGCGCGCGAGCCGGCGCAGGCCGCGTTGACCGACCCAGTGCGCGACGTCGGGCGCGTCGAGTTCGCGCGCGAGGGCGCGGCCGAGTTCCTCCTCCGCCGGCCCCGAGACGACGAGGACGCGCTTCCCGCGCGCGGCGAGCTCCCGCGCGAGCTCGGCGAAGCGTTCGGGCGGCCACGCGCGCACGTCGCCCGGCGTCGCGAGGTGGAGCAGCACGTCCGCTTCTCGCACCGCGCGCGGTTCGCCGTCGTCGTCGCGCGCGAGCTCCTCGGGCGAGAGCGCGGGATCGAAGCGCAGGGCGGCGCGCGGTCCCGCGACGTGGCGGACGAGCGCCTCCATGCGATCGATCGCGTGCGGGCCCGCCGCGCTCGGCGCGCGGTCGTTCACGAGCCACGCGCCCGCGCGCTCGCGCCAATCCGCGCGAGCGAGCCCCGTGCGCACGCGTGCGCCGGACACGAGCGCGGCCGCCGCGCTCTTCACGTTGCCTTGCGCGTCGATCGACCAGTCCGCGCGGAACGCGCCGAGCTCGCGCTGAAGCGCGAACCACGCGCGCGCTCCACCGCGGCGGTCGAATTCGATCACGCGCGCGAGCCCAGGGAGCCCGCGAAGCAGGCCCGCGAACTCGCGCTGCACGGCCCAGGCGAGCTCCGCCTCGGGATGCGCCGCGCGCAGCGCATGGAAGACGGGCAACGCGTGCACGACGTCGCCGAGGTGGGAGAGGCGGACGAGGAGAATTCGGCGCAGGCCCTTCGGCACGGCGCGGATTGGAGCACGCGCGCGGCGCGCGGTCGACGACGCGATCAGCGCTCCGAGCCGCCCTCGTCCTCCCACCCGGCGAGGCGGGCGAGGAGGTGGCCTTCTCCGCGCTCGTGGCGGAGCAGGTCCTCGAAGAGCTCGGCGAGGCGCGCCGCCTGGTCCGCGCGCGGCGAGAGACCGGCGTGCTCGCGCTCCGCGAGGCTCAGGACGAGTTCGCGCGCCCGCAGGGCGAACGCGCGGTGCTCGGCCGTGAACCGCGCGGTCCACGCACAGTACTCCGGGTCCTGGATGCGCTCGGCGAGGGCGCTCCAGGAGAGCTCCTCGTGCTCGAAGTGGGCGAGGAGGTGGTCCTCGAGCACGGCGAGTTCGCGCGCGAAGGTCGGCGCGCCCTCCCCGCGCAGCCGCTCCGCGAGGCGCGCCGTCAGGCGGTCGATCTCGGAGCGGACGTGGACGTGCTCCCGGGCGACGGAGGCGGGGTCGCTCGGCGGCTCTCGATCGATCATGGGGACTCCGGAGCGCGCAGGGACCGGTGCGAGCGCTCGAGCCGCGGTGCGCGCCGCGCGCGAGGCGCGCGCCGCTCGGCTCTCGATCTCCCCGGCTTCAGCCGTTCTCGGCGACGCAGCGGACCACGTCGAAGCTCGTGACGAGCCCGACGAGCTGCCGCCCGTTCGCGATCACGACGCGGTGCACGGCTTCGCGCGACATCAGCTTGCAGAGCTCGCGCAGCGTCGACTCCGGCCGCGCCGTGATGACGCGCGCCGTCATCCAATCGCAGACGCGCTCGCTCCCGAGGAGTTCCTCGGAGTACGCGTCGACCTCGAAGAGGCCTTCCTCCTCGCTGAGTTCGTCTTCGAGTGCTTCCGGGCGCTCTTCCGTGCGCGCGCGGCCGCGGCCCTTCTCACGATTGAAGCGCGCGATGTCGCTCGCGCTCAGCACGCCCACCAGTGCGCCGGCGCCGTCGACGACGGGCGCGCCGCTGATGTGCATTTCCTCGAAGAGCTCGATCGCGCTCTCGAGGGTGTCCTCCGGACGCAGCGTCGCCACGTCCGTACGCATGATGTCCTTCGCCAGGATCCGAGTCAGGGTCTGCATGGTGTCCTCCGTCGAGCCATCGCTCTGCCTTCGAGCATCGCTCGCGCGCGAACTCGCGACATGCGCTCGAGTGCGCAGGCGTCCGCATCGCACGTGGGTAGGTCCGCCGCGGTGTCTCGGGTCGGCCGAGCGGGCGCGCGTGCGAACAGGAACCGACGCGCGCCGAGCGCCGCTCGGGACTAGGTTCGCAACATGGAACCGTCGAAGGAGTTCCCGCGGGACGAGACCGGCGAACGCGTCGAAGCGGTCGTGCGTTCCCGCCGGGTCGAGGAACTGCGGCGCGAGCACGAAGCGTTCCGGCGCTCGGCTCGCTCGCTCCTCGAGCAGCTCTCCGCGTGTCGACGACGCGAGTCGGGCTCCGCGCGGCGCGATTGCGTGCGCGAGGAGTTCGACGCCTTCGCGCGGCTCCTCCGGCGCCACTTCCGGGAAGAGGAGGCGAGCGAGGTCTTCACCCTGAGCGAGCAGACGAGCGGGAGCGCGCGCCGTTGGATCGAGGCGACGCTCGCGGCGCATCGTGAGTTCGAGTCGCGGATCGACGCGCTCGACCGGCGGCTCACGGCGGAGCCGCCCGACCCGGAGATCGCGGACGACGTGCGCGCGCTCGTGAACGACCTCTTCGAGCACGAGCTCTCCGAGGAGCGGCTCGTGCAGCGCCTCGTGTTCGAGGAACCGGACGGGCTCGACTGGATCGCCTAGCGCCGCGGACGCGGACCCCGAGGCGGTCGTTTCGCGTCCGCACCCCCGGACGCCGCGCGGGAACGGCGCCGGGCGGAGGGCGAACCGAGCGGGCGCTTGCTCCGAGCTGCGGCGGGCGCGGAGAATCCACGCGCCGCGATGAACCTCCTGCGCCGCATCTCGACGAAGTGGATCCTCACCGTGCTCGCGGCCGTGTGCATCCCGTTCATCGGGTTCGCGTGGTACGTCGACACGCAGACGGCGAAGCGGCACTGGGAGGTCGTGCGCTACTACCTGCTCACGATGGCCTGCGACCTCGCGCAGCGCCTCGACGACGAGCTCCTCGAGCGCTCCGGCGAGATCGAGCGGCGCGCGTCCGAGTCGATGACGTCGCTCGCGCTCGAGGAGGACAAGGACGCGGCGGCGACCGCCGTGGTGCGCGGGAGCTTCGACGACTTCGTGCGGAAGAGCGGCCAGTACGACCTCATCCTCGCGGTCGACCTCCAGGGCCGGTACGTGGTCTCGAACGTCGCCGACCGCCACGGGAACGCGCTCAACCCCGACGTGCGCGCCGCGCTCGCCGCGCGCGACTACGCTCGCGAGGACTGGTTCCAGCGCGCGCTCGCGCGCCGAGTCGCGGACGAGCGCCAGGCCGTCCTCGTCGACCACCACGTCTCGCCGTACCTCCCGCCGGAGGTCGACCTGAAGGTCCCGCACCCCGCGAACTACCATCTCGGCATCGCGGTGCCCGTCCGCGGGTACCTCGACCCGGAGCGCACGGTCGGCGTGCTCTACGCGCTGATGCGCTGGGATCGCATCCAGGAGAAGATCCTCAAGCCGAAGCGCCCGAAGGGGCTCGAGCGCGTCGACGGGCAGCCCGACACGACGAGCTACCGGATCTACCAGACGAGCTACGCGTGGCTCTGGACGGCCGACGCGAGCACGATCATCGCGCACCCGACGACGTCGCTCTACGGCGCGCGCGTCTCCGATCCGCCCGTGAACCTCCCGCAGCTCGTCGAGGCCGCGCGCGCGCAGGACATGGGCTTCTACCCGGAGTACACGTTCAAGGAGAAGCGCAAGAACGCGGCGTTCAAGCACTGCGCGGGGCCCGAGAAGGGCGGGCTCGGCTGGGTCGTCGGCGTCGGCATCGACAACGAGGACGTGACCGCGTTCATCGAGGGCCTGCAGGCGACGCTCGTCAAGGCGACGCTCGCCGTGCTCGCGATCGTGGTCGTGCTCACCGTGTTCATCGCGCGGCGCACGACGGCGCCGATCGTCGCGCTCCGCGAGCAGACGAAGCGCGTCGCTTCGGGCGACCTCGAGGCGCGCGTCACGGTGAAGAGCCGCGACGAGCTCGGCGAGCTCGCGCGCTCCTTCAACGAGATGACGGAGCAGCTCGCCGAGAGCCGCAAGCAGCTGATCAAGGCCGAGAAGGACGCCGCGTGGCGCGAGATGGCGCGGCAGGTCGCGCACGAGATCAAGAACCCGCTGACTCCGATCGCGCTGTCGGCCGCGCTGCTCAAGCGCGCGAAGGACGAGCAGAGCCCCGAGTTCGACTCGATCTTCGAGCGCACGATCCAGCTCGTCACGCGCCAGGTCGAGCACATGCGCAAGATCGCCGCCGACTTCTCCGCGTTCGCGGGCTCGAGGAAGCACGCGCCCGAGGTCGTCGATCTCGGCGTCGTGCTCGACGACGTGCTCGCCGAGAACGAAGCGTGGGCCGCGGAGGCGAAGGTCGAGATCACGCGCGCGCCGGGCGGCGGCCGCGTGTTCGCGGACAAGAGCGAGCTGCGGCGGCTCCTGATCAACCTCGTGTCGAACGCGATCGAGGCGATGCCGCAGGGCGGCAAGCTCGGCGTGCGCGTCGAGCGGCTCGAGGCCGCGGGCGCGCGCAAGGTGCGCCTCGTGCTGCAGGACACCGGCGTCGGGCTCTCCGACACGGTGCGCGCGCGCCTCTTCGAGCCGTACTTCACGACGCGCACGCACGGCACCGGGCTCGGGCTCGCGATCTCGGCGCGCCTCGTCGACGAGATGGGGGGCACGATCGAGCTCGAGAACCTCCCCGAGGGCGAAGGGCCCGGCGCGATCGCGCGGATCACGCTGCCGGAGCATTCGGGGTAGCGCGTACCGCGCGCGTCGCGGACGCACGCTTCCTGGGCCCGCGCGCGGACGGCAAGCTGTCCGCGCGCCATGGCCCCCGAACCGAACCCGATCGTGCACGCGCTCACGCCGCGCGATCCCGTCTTCGTCACCGGCGCGACCGGCTTCCTCGGCCTCGCGATCGTCCGGCGCCTCCGCGCGCGCGGCGTGCCCGTGCACGCGCTCGTGCGCGACGTCGCGGCTGCGCGCGAGCTCGCGGAGCTCGGCTGCGCGCTCCACGCGGGCGACCTCGTCGACCGCGCGAGCGTGCTCCGCGCCTGCGATGCCGCTGCGCGGGCCGCGCGCGCGGCGGGCGGCGTGCTCCTCGTCGTGCACAGCGGTGCCCTGATCAGCTACAAGACGCGCGAGCATGCGCAAGCCGTCGCGATCAACGTCGAGGGCACGCGCCACGTGCTCGACGCCGCGAAGGCCGCGCGCGCGGCGCGCCTGCTCTTCGTGAGCTCCGTCGTCGCCGTCGGCGAGTCGAAGGACGGCCGCGCGATCGACGAGACCGCGCCGTTCAACCTCGGACACCTCGGCGTGCACTACACGGACACGAAGCGCGCGGCGGAGGAGCTCGTGCTCGCCGCGAAGGACGCGCTCGACGTCGTCGTCGTCAATCCAGGCGCGATCTTCGGGCCCGCGACGGGGCGCTCGAACACGCTGAAGTTCCTGAAGGAGCTCGCGGGCGGGAAGGGGCCGATCGCGGCGCCGCCGGGCTCGATCAGCGTCGTCGGCATCGACGACACGGCGGACGGGACGCTGCAGGCACTCGAGCGCGGCCGGCGCGGCGAGCGCTACGTCCTCGTCGAGCGCCACCTGCCGACGATCGAGCTCTTCCGCGTGATCGCGCGCGCCGTCGACGGCCGCGGCGCGCGCTTCGTCGTCCCGCGCTGGATGCTCGCGTGCGCGATCCCGTTCGCCCGCGCGTGGGACGCCTTCTTCCCGATCGAGCTCGCGCCGCCGCAAGCGTTGAAGATGCTCGGTTGCGAGCTGCGCCTCGACGCCACGAAGGCGAGGCGCGAACTCGGGTGGACCCCTGCGCCGTTCGAGGCCGTGCTCGCGTCCGCCGTGACGGAGCTGCGCCGGCGCGGCGAGCTGCCTCCGGCGCGCGCTTGAACGGCTGCTCGCGCCCAGGCCGCTCGCGCGACCGATCACTTCGACCGCTCCGTTCGCGCTCCGGCGCGCGCGCGCGGGCCCGACGAGCCGGGACCGCGGGCTTCGCGGCGCGGGGCGCCGTATCATGGACGACGGCCGCGCCTTCCCGCGTCACGTCCGCCCGTCGTCGAGCGTAGGCCGCGCACCCCCATGCCCACACCCCACGCTTCGCGCCGCGGCTCGGCCGCGCGCAACGTCGTCTTCCTCCTCGTCGCGCTCGGGCTCCTCGTCGTGCTCCTGTGGCGGCTGCTCGCGACGCCGCCCGCCGCGACGGACGCGGGCGCGACGCCGCTCCCCGCCGCGTCGTCCTCGACGGTCGCGAACGCGGAGCTCGCGGTCGACGATCCGCGGCGCGCGGAGCTCGAGTCCGCAGCGCAGGACTCCGCGCGCGCCGCGAGCGTGCCCGTCGGCGTGCGTCTCGCCGGCCCGGGCCGCCTCGACGGCCGCGTGATCGACCGCGCGACGGGGCTCGGCGTCGGCGGGGTGCGTGTGGACCTGCTCCCGACGCCGCCGATGGCGACGGTGTTCCTCGGCCGCATGCTGCGCATCGCGGGCCTCGGCGGGATGTCCGGCCGCGTGAAATCGATCGCGGTCGCCGAGACGAGCGCGAACGGCGCGTTCCACTTCGAGGGCGTGCGCGTCGGCACGTGGTACGTCGACGCGCGGGGTCCGTACCACGCGCCGGAAGGCGTGCAGCGCGCGCGCGTCGTCGCGTCCGGCGCGGGTGGTCCGCTCGACGTGTTCGTGCTCGGCGGCGGGCGCGTGCTCGGCCGCGTGCTGCGGCCCGACGGCGTGCCGGCGTTCGGCGCGACGGTCGAGCTCGTCCCCGGCCCCGGTCAGTTCATCGAGCGCGCGCGCACCGGCGACCTGACGATGATCGAGGCGCGCGCGGACGACCGCGGCGCGTTCCTCTTCGAAGGGATCCCGCCGGGCATCGGCTACGAGGTGACGGCCGCGGGTGAGGGCTTCGCGCTCACGCACGCGATCGACCTCGTCGTGAAGAAGGGCGAGGACACGCTCGTCGAGCTGCGCGCGAAGGAGGGCGGCACGATCACCGGGCGCGTCGTCTCCGCGCCGAAGGACGACGAAGAGAAGAAGACGCCGCTCGCGGGCGCGCAGCTCGGCGCCGTTCCGCGCGGCCTGCGCGACCTGCGCTGTGCGGAAGAGCTGCTCGCGACGACCGCGTGCACGAGCGGGCCCGACGGCTCGTTCACGATGCGCCACGTGCCCGCGGGCGAGGTCGACCTCGTCGCGATCGCTCCGGGACATCTGCCTTCGCTCGGCGCGCACGTCGCGGTCGTGGACGGCGCGCCGTCGACGTCGCCGGACCTCGTGCTCCATCCCGGCCCGCTCGTGAAGGGCCGGGTCGTCGATTCGTCGGGCGCGCCGATCGCCGGCGCGAGCGTGCGCTGGAACATGGTCGACTGGCAGAACTTCGGCTTCGACTTCAGCCTCGCGCCGATGATGGCGCAGGCGGTGAAGGGTTGGTCGTTCCCGACGACCGACGCCGAGGGCCGCTTCGAGGCGGGACCGTTCGCCGGCAAGGCGCCGTTCCGCGTCGACGCGATGAAGCTCGGCTTCCAGGACGGACGCGCGGACTGGAACCCGGAGAAGGCGAAGGACGAGCTCACGATCACGCTCCATCGCGGCAGCACGGTCTCCGGCGTCGTCATGGACGAAGCGAAGTCCGAGCCCGTCACGACGTTCACGATCACGACCGCCGACCGCGTCGACACGGAGGAAGCGGCGCCCGGCGGACGCAATCCGTTCAGCGGCGGCGTGCTCTTCGAGGATCCCGCGGGCCGGTTCGAGCTCGGCTCCGTCGAGCCCGGCAAGGCGCGCCTCGTGTTCAGCGCGCCGGGCTACCTCGACCGCGTCGTCGACGACGTCGTCGTCGTCGAGGGCGAGGCGAAGAAGGGCTTGATCGTGACGATGACGCCCGGCGGGACGATCCGCGGCCTCGTCGTCGACCAGGACGAGAAGCCCGTCGCCGGCGCGCGCGTCGCGGCGTTCCCCGCGGGCGCGCGCGAGCTCGACAACACGCCCGCGGCCGCGCTGCGCGATCAGCGGCGCAACGACAGGGGCCGGCGTCCGCGCATGCCGATGGAGCAGATGGTCGGCGACATGCCGCCGGGGTTCACGAACTACTTCGCGAGCCTGGGGCTCCTCGGCGACAAGGCCGTGACGACGGACTCGAAGGGGCTCTTCGAGCTCACGGGCGTGAAGCCGGGCGAGGTCAAGGTGCTCGCGTTCCACCGCGACTACGCGTCGGGCAGCGCCACGGGGCTCGTGCTCCCCGAGAACGCGCCGCTCGAGGGCGTGAAGGTCGTGATGAACGCCGGCGGCGGCATCCGCGGCAAGGTCGTCGACCGTTTCGGCCGCCCGGTGCCGTCGAGCATCGTCGTCGCGCTCTCGCCGACGGCGATGGGCGGCCAAGGCGATCCGTCGGGCGGCGCGCTCTACCAAGGGCAGTCCGCGGCCGACGGCGCGTACGAGATGAAGCACGTGCAGGCGGGCTCGTACTTCCTCGTCGCGACGCGCGGCGACGAAGCGCTCAACCCCGCGAGCTTCCTCGGCAACTTGAACTTCGACCTCGTCACCGTGCCCGCGGGACAGATCGTGCAGTACGACGTCGTCGACAGCTCCGCGGGCGGCTGCCGCGTGCGCGGCACGATCGCGTGCGGCGGCAAGCCCGTCGACCGCGGCACGTTGACCGCCGTGACGTTCGAGAGCGAGACGATGCTCGGCGTCGAGTTCAAGGCGACGCAGGTCAAGGAAGGCGGCACGTTCGAATTCCCCGGGCTCGCGCCGGGCGACTACCAGCTCAACCTCGACGGCGCGGGCCGCCAGGTGCGCATGCGCCTCGAGGTGCCCGACGCGCCCGAGCTCGTGATCGCGCTGCACTGTCCCGAGGGCGGGCTCGAGGGCCTCGTCGTCGACGCCGCGGGCAACGCGGTGACCGAAGCGGACCTCGTGCTGCGTCCGCGCGAACGCGGCGAGCGGCAGGGCGGCTTGCTCGGCTCGTTGATCGGCGGCGAGGGCACGGCGTACCGCGCCTCGACGGACAAGGAAGGACGCTTCTCGTTCGAGCGCCTCGACGCGGGCCGCTACGAGCTCGTCGCGCGTCCGCGCGGCAAGGCGAAGGCGCAGCACGCGCCGAGCGAGCCGATGCGCGTCGTCATCGACGAGGACCGCGTCACGCGCGGCGTCAAGATCGAGCTCCCGGCCGCGCTCGCGATCGTCGGCGTCGTGAAGGACGCCCAGGGCGCGCCCGTTTCCGGCGCGGAGGTGTTCGCGAGCGCGAAAGAGCAACGCGGCGCCGGCGATCGCGCGCGGACGAACGCGGAGGGGCGCTTCGAGCTCCAAGGGCTCGCGCCCGGCACGTACGAGGTCAGCGCGACGAAGGACGGCTTCGCGCGCTCCGCATCGAAGTCGGCCGAGCTCGCGAAGTCCGCGGGCAAGTCGCGCGACGTCGAGCTCGTCCTCGAGAAGGGCGTCGTCGTCACGGCGCGCATCTACGGCAACGACGGCCGTCCTGCGTCCGGCGCGCGCGCGGAGCTCGTCGCGAAGAGCGGCGGCAACGCGGCGCGCGCTGCGGACGCGGGGCGCGCGATCCAAGGCCTCTTCAGCGGCGAGGGTGCGAGCGACGCCGACGGCCGCGTCGAGCTCGGGCGCTTCCTCCCGGGCGAGTACCGCCTCGAAGCGCAGCGCGGGCTCGCGAAGACGACGGTGCCCGACGTGAAGGTGCCGACCGGCGTCGACGAGTACGAGGTGCGGGTCGAGCTCCCGTGACGAGCACGACGTGCGCGTCGAGCTCCCGTGAGCTCGGAGCGTGCGCGTCGCTCCCGCCGCGCCCCGCGCGCGTCCCGGTCGCGGCCCCGCGTTCGCGTCTCCGCGGCCGAGCGCGTATCTTCCGACGCGCATGTTCGCGCCGTTCCTCACCGCGGTCGTCGCGGCCCTCGCGCCGCAGGTCTCGACGCTCCTCCACCCGCTCTACCTCGATCCGGCGCCGCCGGAGCTCCGTTCCGCGCGGCACGTGCTGCTCGCGTTCCAGGGCGCCGAGCACGCGCCGCCGGGCACGACCCGGACGAAGGAGGCCGCGCTCGAGCGCGCGCAGGACCTCGCGCTCCGCCTGCGCGGCGGCGTCGACTTCGCGCGGACGGTCGTCGAGGTCTCGGAGGCGCCGGACAAGACGACCGGCGGAATGCTCGGCTCGTTCGCGAAGGGGATGCTCGCGCCCGACCTCGACGCGTTCCTCTTCACCGCCGACGTCGGCGGCGTCAGCGCGCCGATCGTGCTGCCGGACGGCGTGCACGTCTTCCAGCGCATCGACACCTGGGCCGCGGTGCTCGAGCTCCGCGTCGAAGCTCCGGAGACCGACGCCGACGCGAAGAAGCGCATCGAGTTCGCCGCGGGGGAGATCGCACGCGGCGCCGACTTCGTGCAGATGGTCCGCGAGCACTCGACCGACCGCGCGTGCGCGGAGCGCGGCGGACAGTTCGCGATCTACGAGCGCGGCGCCCGCGACACGCTGCTCAAGGCCGCGGCGTTCGAGCTCGGCGTGGGGGAGACGACGCCGCCGCTGCGCTCGCCGATCGGCTGGCACATCTTGAAGCGCGTCCCGCTCACGGCGGTCGACGGCTCGCTGCGCGAGAACAACTGGGCGCGCGTGCGCGCGATCCTCGTGCAGCACGACAAGGCGCTCGGCGTCGGCACGAAGACGACGCGCAACCAGCTCGAAGCGAAGGAGCTCGCCGACGCACTGCTCGCGCGCCTCCAGAAGGGTGAGGATTTCGGCGTGCTGGCGCGCGAGGTGAACGACGACCAGGGCGGCAAGGAGCGCGGCGGCGAGCTCGGTTGGGTGCATCGCACGATGCCCGACTTGCCGCGGCCTTTCCTCACGGTCTTCGCGCAGAAGCCGGGCGACGCGCAGGTGTTCGAGAGCACGCTGGGCTTCGTGCTCGTGCAGCGCGTGAAGTAGCGCGCGGGTTCGCGGTCACGCGGGCCCGCGCGCGTTTCATTCGTCGGCGACCTCGAAGATCGGCGCGTAGCTCCACTGCGGCGTGCCGCCCGGGAAGAACGCTCGAGCGAGCTCCGGCTCGGCGCCGTGCGCGAACACGAGGTCGCGGTGGTCGAGCTGGCCCGTGACGAGCCCGGCACTCCAGCCCGCGGGGAGCGCGACGTGCGCGCTCGCGCGCCGGCCCGGCGTCACGACGAGCTCGCTTCCGCGGCGCGCGAGCTCGTGGTCGACGCCGCCGAGGCCGAGCGACACCGCGTCGCGCTTCGCACGCTCGAGCGCGGCGAGCCAGCTCGCACGCGTGTCCGCGAAGAGCCCCGGCCAATCGACGACCGCGAGACGCGCGGCGCCGCCGAGGCGGTTCGACTCGTTCACGGCGCCGCGGCGGAAGAGCTCGCGCGCGACGGGATGGCTCGGCGGCAGGTGCGTGTCGACGCGCCCGCGCGAGTGTTCGCGCGCGAGGCGCCGGAGGAAGCGCAGCACGGAGTCGACGCCGGCGGGGTTCGCGACGACGCACTCGGAGAGCTCGACCTCCGCGCGCACGCGGAAGCGCAGTGCGGCCTCGAGCGCGCCGTCCCGCTCGGCGACGAGCGTGTACGAGCCCGGCGCGGCGCTCTCCCATTCGAGCGCGGCCGCGCGACGGAGCTCGCACCCGTCGACGCCCTCGAGGCAGCGCGCGTGGAGCTCGGGGAGCAGCGCGAGGTCGCGCTCGGCGAGCCCGCGCCAATTCGACGTGTCGCCCTCCACCGGCAGCGCGAGCACCGGCACGCGCTGGACGTAGGCGTTGAACGCGCTCTCGAAGCCGAACGCGCCGTAGAACTCGCTCGCGCCGATCCCGATCGCGCCGCGCAGGCCGCGGTCTTTCAGCGCGCCGAGGCCCGTCGCGAGCAGGAAGCGTCCGACGCCGCGACGATGCGCCGCGGGATGGACCCCGATCGGCGCCGCGATCGCGACCTTCACCCACGCGCCGCGCAGACGGATCGTCCGCGGCACGAAGAGCGCGCAGCCGAGCGGCGCGCCGCCGTCCGACGCGAGCAGCGCGAGGCCGGGGTCGAAGTCCGGGTAGCCGCGCGCGAGCTCGCGCACGAGCTTCGACTCGCGGTCCGTGCGCTGGAACGCGGCGTCGAGGAGCGCCGTGAAGCGCGCGTCGTGGAGCGGGGAGACGATCTCGAGCTGCACGTGGGGGAGGCGCCGGGCGCGCGCATAGACTACGCGCCGCGTGCCGCCCGTCGAGCCCTCATCGCACCGTCCCCGAGTCGCCGTCCTGATCCCCGCGCTCGACGAGGAGGCGGCGCTCCCGCTCGTGATCGCCGAGCTGCCGAAGGAGCGCGTCGACGTGCTCGTCGTCGTCGACAACGGCTCGCGCGACCGGACGGGCGAGGTCGCGCGCGCGGCGGGAGCGTTTGTCGTGCGCGAGGACCGCCGCGGGTACGGCCGCGCGTGCCTCTCGGGGCTCGAGGTGCTCCTCGGCGCGCGCGCCGCGCCGTTCGCGCCGCTCGCGGACCAGGACGTCGTCGTGTTCCTCGACGGCGACCACTCGGACTTCCCGGAGGAGCTCCCGCTCGTCGCGGGGCCGGTGCTCGCGGGCGAGGCCGATTTCGTCGTCGGTTCGCGCGTCGCGGGGCCGCGCGGCGGGCGCGTGCTCCTCCCGCAGGCGCGCTTCGGGAACGCGCTCGCGTGCGCGTTGATGCGCGTGCTCTTCGGCGCGCGGCACACGGACCTCGGGCCGTTCCGCGCGATCCGCGTCGACGCGCTGCGCCACCTCGCGATGCGCGACGAGGACTACGGTTGGACGGTCGAGATGCAGCTCAAGGCGCGCGTCGCGCGACTCACCGTGCGCGAGGTGGCGGTGCGCTATCGCGAGCGCATCGGCACGAGCAAGATCACGGGCACGCTCGCCGGAAGCGCGCGCGCGGGCTTCAAGATCCTGGCGTGGATCCTGGGTTGGAGGCTCGCTCTCCTTCGACCGGGCCGGGGAATCCCCACGTTCCGTCGATCCGGCAGTACCTGATGCCGAGGATGTCGAGCAGCCAGTCGAGCGGACCGAACCACGGCACGACGAGCACGTCCGTCACCTGCGTGTTCGCGAGGTTCGCGTCGGAGGCGTTCTCGCGCGCGATCTGCTCCGCCGTCTTCGGGATGTCGAACGAGAGGATCGTGAACGACCAACCGCGCGACGTGAACGTGCCCGAGGTCTGCGTGTCGCGGCGGAACTCGAGGCTCGCGCACGCGGAGGTGAGGCAGAGCGCGGCGACGCACGCGGCGAGCGCGCGGGCGCGGCGGGGGAGGCGCGCGGTGGAGTCCATGCACCCGAAGCTAGCAGAGCTGCGAGGCCGGAGAAAGGCGTGCCCGCCGCGCTGGCGCCCCGCGCGTCGGCATGGAACGATGCGCTCGGCATGAATCGACCGCACGGGGAACTCGAGACGGAGCTCGTCCGCCATCGAGCCGAGTTCCAAGCGAGATTCGCCGCTGCGGGAACGCCCCGGCTCTTCTTCTCGCCCGGCCGCGTCAACCTGATGGGGGCGCACCTCGACTACAACGGGGGGCCCGTCATGCCGACGGCGATCGACCGCGGGACCTTCCTCGCCGTCCGCCCGCGCACGGACCGCCGCGTGCGCTTCGAGTCGACGCTCGACGGACACGCGCTCGAGTTCGAGCTCGACGCGGTGCCCGAGTCGCGCTCGAGCGCGTGGAGCGACTACCCGCTCGGCGTCCTGCGCCAGATGCTCGAGCTCGCCGAGCTGCGCGGCGGCACGGCGCGGCTCCCGGGGCTCGAGCTCCTCTTCGGCGGCAACCTGCCCGTCGGCGCGGGGCTCTCGTCGTCCGCTTCGATCTGCGTCGGCACCGCGTTCGTGCTCGACCGACTTTGGGAGCTCGAGAGCGAGCGCATGGAGCTCGTCCAAGCCGCGCTCCGCGCCGAACGCGGCTTCGTCGGCGTGCAGTGCGGCATCATGGATCCGTTCGCGGTCGGCCTCGCGCGACCGGGCGAGCTCCTGTGGCTCGACTGCCGCGACACGACGTGGTCGTGGATGCCGCTCGACGCGCGGGTCTATTCGATCGCGATCGCGGACACGCTCGTGCGGCGCGAGCTCGCGCAGGGCGCGTTCAACCAGCGCGTCGCGCAGTGCCGCGCCGCGTTCGAGGCGCTGCGGCACCACCAACCCGAGGCGCGCTGTCTGCGCGACGTGCGCATGGAGGTGCTCGACGAGCATCGCGACGAGCTCGAGCCCGCCGTCGCGCGCCGCGCGGAGCACGTGATCCACGAGGTCGCCCGCACGTTCGCCGCGCGCGACGCGCTGCAGCGCCGCGACCCGCAGGGGCTCGGCGTCCAGATGACGCGCGCGCACGCGTCGCTGCGCGAGCTCTTCGACGTGTCGGTGCCCGAGCTCGACCTGCTCGTCGAGACCGCGGTCGAGAGTCCGGGCGTGCTCGGTTCGCGCCTCACCGGCGCGGGCTTCGGCGGTTGCACGGTGATCCTGCTCAGGCGCGGCGCGGAGGTCGAGCTCGCCGAGCGCCTCGAACGCGCCTTCGAGCCGCGCTTCGGCCGCAAGCCGCGCGTCGAGGTCTTCGCGGGTGATCCAGGCCCGCGCGAGCTCGCGCTCTGACGCGCGCGACGAAAAGGTGAGCGGCGGATGCCCCCCCGGACACCCGCCGCTCGACATCGAAAATCACACGTCCAGTGAGCTACTTGCGCTGCGCATTCGCGCGATCGAGCACGGCCTTGCCGACGGCGCTCTCGCGCAACGCGACCGCGTACGGGCTCGAGAGCACGTCCGCGCACTGCGCGGGGCGCTTCGCGAGCAGGTAGTTCGCCGCGAGCAGGAGGCGCGCGTCGTCGTCGACCGGGTGATCGGCGACGTATTGCTCGAGCACTTCGAGCTGGCGGTCGAACTCGCGCGGATCGGGGTAGAGCGTCCGCTTGTCGAGCGTCGTCTCGAGGAGCGTCCCGTCGAGCTCGAGCGCCTTCTTCAGCGAGTACGCGGCGTAGTGGTAGTCGCCGGTCGCGAAGAGGGCGTCGGCGAGGATCAGGTGCAGCACCGCCTCGTCGGGCGCCGCTTCGACGGCCTTCGCGTAGAAGTGGACCGCGTCGGCATACCGCCCGTCGCGCCACGCGGCATCGCCCTTGTCGAGGTAGACGGTCGACGCCTGACCGGACGCGGCGGCGTCCTGCGCGGGCTTCGCGGGGACGGGCACGACCGAGTCGCCGGGGCGGACGACGCCCTCGCCCGCGGGCGCGGCGGGAGCCGGCGCCGGCGCGAGGGGCGCCTCGGGCGCGGGGGCTTCCTGCACGATCACGACGGGCTCGCGGTACACGACGACCGGAGCCGGGTCGTAGGTGTCGTAGACGATCGCCGAGTAGTAGACGGGGTACGAACCGCAGCCGTAGGACCACCACGGCGAGCCGTGGTTGCCCCACCAGAAGCTCCAGTGGTTCGACCAGTAGCCGAACGTCCAGGAGGAGCACGGCCAGGCCCACGACGTCCAACCCCACCACCACGTGACGCCCCAGTTCGTCCACGGGTTGCACTCGTAGTGGTGTCCGCCGTGGTATCCGGTCCAGTACGGGTCCCAGAAGCCCCACGGCGCGCGCGACCCGCAGGCGCCGAAGGTCGTGCCGAGCGCGACGGCGAGGCCGGTGTTCGTCGCGACGGCGATGCGGTCCCCGGTCGCGCGGACGCGGTCGTATTCGGCGCGGCGCGTGCGGCGGAGCTCGGCGAGGTGCTCGAGCTTCGCTTCTTGGACCGCGGCGACACGCGCGGCGCGGATGCGGCGCTCGTGGTCGTTCGCCGTCGCGTGGTCCTCGGACGCGAGGCGCTCCTTGCGCAGCGTGCCGTCGTGCGCGCGGGGCTTCGCCGAGTCCTCGGTGAGCGCTTCCTTGCGGCGGCGGCCGTCGAGCTCCGGACGCTGCGCGCCGAACGCTTCCTTGCGGCGCGAACCATCGAGCACGCGCGCGCCGGGCGTGCCCTTCGTGGTCTCGGCGTCGAGCGCGGCCTTGCGCCGTTCGCCGTCGAGCGCCGGAGGCGACGAGTCCTGCGCCTCCTTGCGGCGCGAACCGTCGAGCGCGCGCGAGGCCTCGGCCCCCTTCGCCGCGTCCGCGAGCGCCTCGCGACGTCGCGCCTCGCCGGGTTGACCGAGTTCGCCGCGCCGCGCGTAGCGGTCGCGCAGCGAGGCGTGATCGACGTCCGCCGCGATCGGCGTGTCGAGCCGCACGGGCGTTTCCGAGCGCGCGTCCAGTCCTTCGAGTCGGCGTGCGCCCGTCGAGGCGGCGCGGTCGAGCGCGTCGACGCGCCGCGCGCCGAGCCCCGGACGCGTCGGGCCGGACGAGGTCGTGGGGGTGGGGAAGCGCGCGCGCGTCGGCGCGCCGACCCCCGAGAGGTCGATCGTCCGCGGGTTCGTCGAGTCGTAGACGCGATCGAGGCGCTCACCCGAGGTGCCGCCGGGCGGGATGCGCGGGCTCTCGCTCCGTCGGTCGCTCCAGCCGTTCGACCCGTCGTCGACGCGGCGCGAGGTCGGGACGCCGCCGCCGGAAGCTCCGCCCGACGACGTCGGGGTCGACCCCCCGTCGACCCACGGCGTCGGTTGGGGCGGAGCTTCGCGGCGGGGCGCCGTGCGCGCGGAGTCGTCTCGCCGAGTCGGGACCCAAGGGCTGCCGCCCGAGTTCGGCGTCGTCGAAGTTCCCGAGCGGCCCCCGCCGCCCGCCGCCCCTCCCCGGTCCGGAATCGGAGTCGGGGCCGGAGCCGAGCGCGGCGACGTGGTCACCGGCGTGGGCGAAGGTGCCTCGCGTCGCGCCGGCGGGTCGTACCGCGGCGTCGGAGTCGGCGCGGGCGTCGAAGGACGCTCACGCTGGACCTGCGGCGCCGCCGGGGCGGAGCGCGGGGTCGGCGCGGACCGCGCCGCGCCGCCGTCGCCGCGCGAGGGCGCCGGACGGGAGACCGGCGCGCTCGACCCACCGCCGCCGGACGCGCCGCCGCGCTGACGATCCCCTGCCATGGAGCGGGCCTCGGGCGCGAGCACGAGCAGACCCAGAGCGGTCAAAGCGGCCAGCGAGAAGGGGCGGTGGGTGTTCATGAGGTTCACCTCGGGGACTTCGACGTTGAGGATCTGCAAACCGGGTGCCGCGTGCGTTCGCTCCGCGGCAGGCCGCCCGCGGGGTGCGGGAGGCTCGGTTCGCTCCGATCTGTCGCATCCCGGCGCGCCGGGAGTGGTCACTCGCCCTTCGCCCAGGGCTGGACCACGAGCACGCCGCCCGGCTGAGCGGGCACCCGGACGTACGGAGCGCCGAGGCGCGCCGTGGGCGGCAGGCTCTCCCGGAGCTTCGAGAGATCGATGCCGGCGAGGCCTTCGACGCCCTCGAGCGCGACGACGCGGGCGGGACCGGCCGTGCTCCAGGCGAAGCCCTCGGGGAGCACCTCGGGCGGCTTCGCGAGGCGGACGAGCACGGCCTTCGGCTCACCGGCGGCGCCGAGCTCGACCGTCCAGTTGGGCTCGACCGCGAGGCCCTTCGGCGCGAGGATCGCCGCCCACTCGCGCGTGATCCGCTCGAGTTCCGGCCGCACGGCGCTCCAGGTGAGCCCTCCGGCGAGCTCGACGCGCCGGGCCGCGAAGCGCGGGAGCTCGGTGTCGCGCACGCGGCCGAACACGCGGTCGGACTCGACCGGCCCCTCGCGCCGATCGCCGGGGAGGAAGTAGGAGTCGACGTAGGTGCGCGTCGTGTCGCGCTCCTGGACCGTCTCGCGGTAGCCGAGGGCGTCCCCGCGCCAGGCTTCGAGCGTCGCAGGGAACCTGCGCCCCTTCTCCTCGACCCAGGTGACCGCGCGGAACGCGACGAGACACGCGCCCTGCGCGTCGACGAGCGCGAGCTCCGTCGGCGGCGCGCTCGGCGCGGGGAGCGTCGCGCGGAGCGTGCCGAGCTCGCCGCGCGCGGCCTCGCGCACGAGCCCGTCGCCCTTCCACTCGACGCCGTCCGGCCACAGGAACAGCGCCGCGCGCAGCTCGAGGTCGCGGAGCACCTCGAGCCGCGCCGCGCCGGCGAGCACCGTCGAAGCGCGCTCGTTCGACGCGCCGTACACGTTCGGGCCGAAGCGGTAGCGCAGCTCTCGAGCGGCGACGCCCTCCGCGACGGGCGCGCTGAGCGCGAGGCGCGCGCGCTCGGGGAACGCGAAGGTCGCGACGAGCTCGTGCGGCTCCTTCTCGCGCCCCGCGAACACGACGGTCGAGGTCGTCTCGAGCAGGCGGACGCCGCCGATCGCGACGCGCGGCGGGAGCTTCGGCCGGGGGACGTCGGGCTGCTTCGCGTCGGGAGCGGGCTTCGGCTCCTGCGCGCCGGGCTTCGGGTCCTCCGAACGCGAGCTGCTCGACGCGGCGCGAACGTACGGCACGAGGATCAGCGTGCCGAGGCCGAGCGCGGCGACCCCGATCGCGCGCACGGGGCCGAGCGAACCCACGACGAGGCCGCGCGCGGCGGTGTCCGCTCCGCGCCCTCGGCCCGGTGCGTTCACGGCAGGCGCAGCGCCCATTCGAGCCAGTCCTTGGCGTCCTTCCCGTGGTCGACGCCCGCGAGGTACACGAGGTTCGAGTGCACCTCCTTCTCGGCGGCGCCCTTCGCTTCGTCGAGCGCGGCGACGAGCGCGCGCGCGGCCTTGCCCTTCGCGCTGGGTTCGTTGCGGCCGATGTGACCGATCGCGCGCGCGCTCGCGGCGGCGACGAGCGGCACCGGATCGACGAGGTGGTCCGTCAGCGAGTCGAGCGAGGCCTTGTCGACGAGGTTGCCGAGCACGAGCGCGCACTGGCTGCGCACGCCCGGCTCCGCGTCGAGCAGTCCGACGCGCGCGGCCTCGAGGGCGGCGGGGTCCTTCGCGCCCTTGCTCGTCAGGCTCGCGAGGCAGAGCGCGGCGTTGCTGCGGAGCGTCGGATCCGAGCTCGTCCGCAGGAGCCCCGCGATCTTCTCGAGCGGCGTGTCCGAGCGCTCGAGCAGCCAGAGTCCGAGCAAGGCGTTGCTGACGACGCCCGGGTCCGAATCGTCGAGCGCGGCGAGCAGCGGACTCTGCACCTCGGTCTCGCGCGTGAAGCCGAGCGCCATCGCCGCGATCGTGCGGTTCTGCGGGGCGCCGCTCTCGAGCTGCTCGACGATCTCCGCGCGGCGGCGGTGCGCCTCGCCTTGGATCCAGAGCTCGAGCTTGCGCGCCTTCTCGCGGTCCTCGCCCGACTGCCCGGAGAGCTGGAGCTGGTTCCAGCGCTCGATCGCCGTGTCGATCCGCGCGAGGAGCTGGCCGATCGGCTCGGGTGTGTTCGTCGCCTCGACGAGCTCTGCGATCGGCTTCTTCGGCGCGCCGTCCGACTCCGAGTTCTTCGTTCCGCTCGCGCGGCAGCCGGTCGCGACGAGGAGCGCGAGCCCGAGGACGAGGGCGGACGAAGGAACTCCGTTCGGCCGCGTGCGGCCGGACGATTCGGGGGACGTTCTCATGCGGGGCTCGACGCCGCGCGCGCAGGTTCCTTCCCGCGCGCTGCCGGCGGGGACAGGGTACTGTCGCGCGCCCCGTCCGTGCAGTTAGATTGGGCCCGGGGGAAACGCGGCCACAGCAGCATGGGAGTCCACATCCTCGACGCCATGGCGCGCGAGGGCTTCGAGGAAGTCATCGCGTTCCACGACCGTGCGACGGGTCTGCGCGGGTTCCTCGGCATCCACGACAGCTCGCGTGGGCGCGCGTTCGGCGGGATCCGGCGCTGGAGCTACCTCGACGAGGACCAGGCGCTGCGCGACTGCCTGCGGCTCTCGCGCGCGATGAGCCACAAGTGCGCGCTCGCGGGCCTCGCGGTCGGCGGCGCGAAGCTCGTCCTCCTCGATCGCTCCGACCTCGACCTCCAAGCCGCCTACCGCGCGGTCGGCGACCTCGTCGAGCGCCTCGGCGGCCGCTTCTACACCGGCCCCGACGTCGGCACGGGTCCCGCGGAGCTCGCGGCCGTCGCGGAGCGCACGCGCTACGTCACCGATCCGGGACCGACGGGACCGGGCGAACTCTCCGAGGCGACGGCGGAGGGCGTCTTCCAAGGGCTCGCGGCGACGCTGCGCTTCCTCGACGGCAAGGAAGATTGGAAGGAGCGCACGATCGTCGTCCAAGGACTCGGCGAGGTCGGGCGCGGGCTCGCGCGGCGCCTCGTCGAGCGCGGCGCGCGCGTGCTCGCCGCCGAGATCGACGCGGCGCGCGGCGAGGAGGTCGCAGCGGAGCTCGACCTCGAGCTGATCGACCCCGCGACGGAGTACGACCAGCGCTGCGACGTCTTCGCGCCGTGCGCGCTCGGCGGAATCCTCCACGACCTGACGTTGACGCGCCTGCGCTGCCGGGTCGTCGCGGGCGGTGCGAACAACGTGCTCGTGCGCCCGCTCCACGGCGACCGACTGCACGAGCGCGGCATCGTGTATGCGCCGGACTTCGTGATCAACTCGGGCGCGCTCATCCGCGGCGTGCTGTTCCACCTCGAGGGGAAGCGCGAGCCCGTCGCCGCGATCGGCGAACGGATCGCGGGTGCGCTCGTCGAGGTGCTCGAGCGCGCGCGCGCCGAGGACCGTCCGCCCGCGCGCGTCGCGCTCGAGGAAGCCGAGTCGAGGATCGCGCGCTGGCGAGGCGAGGCGTAGGCTTTCGGCGCCATGGGGGGGACGGGAGCGACGGGGACGCGGGCGACGCGGCGCATGGACGCCGAGCGCGGCTTCGTCGCGCCGACGGCGCGTGCGTGGCTCGCGCGTCTCGGCCTCGCGCTCGCGTTCGGGCCGCTCGCGGCGTGTCTCGGCTTCGGCGGCGCGACGGAATCGGCGCCCGCGAATCCGCGCACGGCGGAGCCCGGGGTGCTCGTCGCGCCGACGAGCGTGCGCGCGGAGGACGCCGCGGCAGCGACCCTGCGCGCGGAGTCGATCGCGGCGCGCGACGACGGCTCCGTTCGACCTGCGGACGAGTCCGCTGCGCGCGCGAACGACGCCGGAGCGCGCGCGGACGAGGCCGATGCGGCGCGCGCGGAGGAACACGCTTCCACCTCCGTCGCCGCGAACGCGCCGCGCACCGAGGAACCCGCCGCGCGCGAGGGCGGCGGCGAGTCGACGGAGCTCGTCGGCGAGCCCGACGGTCCCGCGCCGACGGGCGACCTGCGCCTCGAGCGCGGCCCGGGGCAACTCGGGCTCCTGATCCCGCGCGGCGAGGAACTCTCGTTCGAGGTCGAGATCGACCTCGGCGCGCTCGGCGAGCCGACCGTGGGCAAGGTGACGCTCTCCTCCGGCGCGGAGCCGTACATCGAGGGTCTCCCGACGCGCGGCGGGGGCGCGAAGAGGAGCGGCAAGGAGGTCGGCTGGATCAAGAGCACCGCGCGTGGGAACCACCTCGGCTACGAGCTCGATCACGAGCTCTACGTGCGCCACTTGCCGCAGGTGATGCCGCGCGTGCTCCTCACGGACACGCAGAAGGGCAGCGAGAACCGCCGGCGCAAGCTCAAGCTCGGCGTCGTCGAGGAGAAGCTCGTCGCGACCTACGAACACGACGGGCATTGCAAGGAGAAGGACTGCAAGAACCTCGAGCACTTCGTCGAGTCGAAGTGGATCTGGGGCAAGCCCTACCACTGCGAGAAGTGCAAGAAGATGGAGCACCGGATCTGGAAGCCCGCGCAGACGCGCGAGATCCCGCCGGGCACGCTCGACATGCTCTCCGCCGTCTACCTCGCGCGCACGATGGTCCGCGAGGGCGTCGAGAACGTCTCGTTCCCGCTCGTCGACAAGCAGAAGCTCTGGACGGTCGACCTGACGCGCGCGAAGAAGACGAAGGTGCTCGAAGTCCCCGCGGGCCGTTTCGAGTGCACGCAGGTGAAGCTCGTCACGCGCATCCCCGAGGGCGAGCCGAAGGACGGCGAGGGCTTCCAAGGCCTCTTCGGCATCCAAGGCACGATCCAGATCTGGTTCGACTCGAAGACGGGCGTGCCGGTGTTGATCTCGGGCACGCTGCCCGTGCCCGTCCTCGGCGACCTCGACGTGCGCGTCGAGCTCGCGAAGTACAAGGGCACGCCCGAGGCCTTCGGGCCGATCCAGTAGCGGCGCGCGTCACTCGAACTCGCCGGTGACCGCGAGCGCGTCCTTGCGGATCGGCAGCGGGACGATCGTCGCGGTCGCGGGGCCGTCGCCCACGCGGAACTCGGTGCCCGCCTTCTGGTGGCGGCGCTTCACGTACGCGAGCACGACGCCCGTGTCGAGCACGAACGAGTACGCCCAGCTCGTCACGACGCCGAGGTCGCGCCACTCGCCCTCGTCGAGGCGCATCAAGCGCGTCCCGCGCGGCACGGGGTCGTCGTGCGCGACCTTCAACGCGACGAGGCGCTTGTTCAGGCCGCCGTACGTGTCGATCTTCGCGACGACCTCCTGCCCGATGTAGCAACCCTTCGAGAGGCTGAACGCGGCCTCGAGCCGCGCTTCCTGCGGGTACACCGTGTCGTCGACGTCGACGCCGAACTCCGCGGCGCCCGCTTCGACGCGCAGGATGTCGCGCACGACGCGGCCCGCCGGACGCGCGCCCGCGGCGACGAGCGCCTGCCACAGGGCGGGCGCGCGTTCGCCCGCGTCGAGCGCGATCCCCGCGGAGCCCGCGATCGCGCGCGCGCTCGCGCGGAGCTCGCCGCCGTCCCAAGTCGGCGCGCTCCAGCGTCCGAGCTCGGACGGCACGTCCGCGCCGCACACGGTGCGCGCGAGCTCGACCGCGCGCGGCCCGACGAGCTCGATCGGCGCGCAGCGCTCCGTCTCGTCGGCGAACGTCGCCTTCTCCGAGAAGAGGTACAGGTCGAGCGCCGCCGTCAGCGCCTTGCCGCGCGCGGCGGGGAGCTCGAGCGCGAGCGCGTCCGCGGCGCGCGCGAGTTCGAACGCGAAGAGCACCTTGCCTTTGCTCGAGAGCAGCAGGTTGCGTTGCTCCGCGCCGATCGCGAGAGCACGCACGTCGTTCGCGAGCAGGCGATGGAGGAAACCCTGCGCGTCCGGTCCGCTCGCGACGATCCGCGCGCGCTCGGTCGCGTCGAAGAGCGCGCAACCCTCCGTCGCCGCGCGGTACTCGGCGGGCACGTCGCCGTAGGTGAGGAGCTCGGGCGGGTCGCCGTGCGCGAGGCGCGCGTTCGCGGCGCGGTGCAGTTCGAGGAGCGGGGAGCGGTTCACGCGCGGGAGTCTACGCGCTCGCGGCGTTCGCGGCACGCGCCGCGCGCACCGCGGCCTCGGCGAGCGGCGCCGCGACGCGGTCGACCTTCGAGGGCTCGCCGCGCATCTCCGCGAAGGGCGTGAACTCGCGCACGAGCAGGTCGCGGCGCAGCTCGAGGCACAGCGTGCGGCCGGGGAACTCGCGCGCGAACGCGTGGGCGAGCGTGCTCGGGTGGAGCGCGTACGCGCCGTTGCGCGCGACCGCGAAACCCGCCGCCGCGAACGCGGACGCGGCGCCTTCCGCGAGCTCCTCGGACGCGTACCGCGCTCCGTCGGGCGCGTCGAGGATCAGGTCGACCTCCGACCGCAGCGGCCACGTGCCGACCTTGTCGGGCGCGTACGCCGCGCGCAGGTGCTCGACGATGCGGTCGTCGACCGGCACGTCGACGCTGCGCGGCGCGTAGGAATGCACCATCAGCGCGCGCCCGCCGCGGCCGCAGACGCGCTCGAACGCGCTCGTCACGAGCGCGCGGTACGACGCGTAGAGCGCGAGGAGCCGCTCGCGATCGCGCGGATCGCGCACCCACGCGTGCAGACCGGGCGTCATCTCGCCGGCGGCGCTCGCGGCCGGTTTCGTCGCGGCGTCGATCACGCGGTTGCAGTCGACGAAGGTGCGCGGGATGCGGCAGCGGATGACGACGGCCGCGCGTTCGGGCTCCGCGGCGACGTAGCGCTCGGCGACGCGGCGCGCGACCTCGGGAGCACCGACGTCCGTGTTCACGAAGAAGAAGTCGCGCAGGTCGTCCGGGTACGCGCCGACGAGCGTCGAGGCGAGGCGCGAGAAGTCGTCGCTCCGCGTCGCGCCGTGGGGGACCTCGAGCAGCAGATCGGGTGCGCCGCTCGAGCGCGTGCCGCACAAGAACTCGACGTCGGCGACGTCCGGGACGGAAGACCATTCGGGGTTCGGGCGCATCGAGCGGATTCTACGCTCGCGAACCCGTCGAGGCGTTCGCCGTGCCCGAGCGCGGCCCACGACGGAGTGCGCACCACTTTGGGAAGTTGCAATTCCGAAACACGGGTGTGCTCGCCTGCTCCACCGAGCAGGATTCCGTGAAGGACCCCAGCCATGAAACGAGCCGTCCAAGAGCTCCGTTCGGAACACGAGCTCGTCGCGAGTGCGGCGACGAGCCTGCGACGCATCGCCGAGCTCGTCGTTCGAGGAGGGACGTTCGACGCCTCGTCCGCGCTCGAACTCGTCGAGTTCCTGCGGGACAGCGCGAACGTCTACCACCAGCGCAAGGAGGAGGAGGGCCTGTTCCCCGCGCTCTTCGAGCAAGGACTCGCCCGTGCGCGCGTCGCCGAGCTCCTGGCGGACCACGTGCGTGAGCGCGTCGAGATGGCCGAGATCGCGGAGTGTCTCCAGGGCGCTGCGTACGGCGACTGGGCGAGCCTCGACCGGTTCGTCTTCCTCGCGGAACGGTACGCGATCGCGCAGCTCGCGCACGCGACTTGGGAGGAGTCGATCCTCCTGCCCCTCGCCGACGAACTCCTCGACGACGTGCACGACGCGGCGGCGGTGCGGAGGTACCAGGAGATCGACGCGGAGGCCGGAACGCGCGCGGTCCGTGCGCGAGCCGGGCTCCTCCGGCGCATCGCGGAGCGGGTGGAGGAGGAATCGGCCTGCGGCGCCGCGTGTGCGTGTCCGACTCCTGCTTGACGATCGGGCCGCGCCGCGGACACTGACGAGCTTCCGAGCCCGACTCGGAGCGCCGATGCCGATCTCCACGCGAGCCCGTCTCCTGCTCCCACTCCTCGCGCTGATCGCTGGGGGGTGCGGATTCGACGCGCGCGCGGTCGATCTGCGCTTCGACGTGCAGGCGTCGACGCGCAAGTCGCTCCAGGAGCACCCCGAGGTGCTCGCGCAGGTGGCGCAGGGGCTCGAGGCGCGCTTCGGCGAGCCGATCGCGCCGCACTACCCCGTGCGCGCCGAGTGGACGGAGGCGAAGTTCGACCCCGCGCACCCCGAGCGCCCGAAGGACGCCGGCGGAAGCGGCGAGCTCGACGACGCGTCGCGCGCGCGCCTCGTCGCGGACAACCGGAAGCGCTTCGCGCGCGAACTCGACGCGATCGAGCGCGGCGCGTTCGACGACGTCGCGGAGCCGCGCGGCCATCCCGCGCTCTTCGCCGCGTTCCGCGCGGCGGTCGCCGACGCGTCGAAGCCCGTCGACGCGCGCAAGCAGGCCGCGCGCGAGCTCTTCGAGGGCTTCTATCCGTCGCTCGCCGAGTCCGCGGAGCTCTACCGCATCGAGTGCCTGCATTGCCACGGCGTCTCGGGCGGCGGCGACGGACCGACGGCGAACTTCCTCGAGCCGCGCCCGCGCGACTTCCGCCGCGGGATCTTCAAGTGGACGAGCGTGAAGGACGGCGGACGTCCGACGCGCGCGGATCTCCTGCGCGTGCTCGAGCTCGGCGTCTACGGCACGTCGATGCCGTCGCTCGCGCGGCTCTCGGAGGCGGAGCGCCAAGGACTCGCGGACTACGCGCGCTTCCTCGCCGTGCGCGGCGAGGTCGAGACGCAGGTCGCGCTCGCGTACGAGGACGAAGGCGAGGTGACCGACGCGACGTTCGACGACGCGCTCGACCTCGTCTGGGGCAAGTGGGAGAAGGCGCCGACGCAGGTCGTCACGTGGCCCGGCGCGATCCCCGAGCCGACGGCGGACGCGATCGCGCTCGGCGACGAGCTCTTCCACGACGCGACGAAGGGCAACTGCTCCGCGTGCCACGGCAACGAAGGCCGCGGCGACGGGCCCGTCGCGTTCAAGTTCGACGACCGCGGGCGCAAGACGGCGGCGTACCAGGACGCGTGGGGCTTCGACATCTACCCGCGCAACCTGCGCCGCGATCCGTTCCGCGGCGGCCGGCGTCCGATCGACCTCTATCGCCGCATCTCCTCGGGCATCGCGGGCGGTCCGATGCCCGCGATGTCGGGCAACTTGAAGGGCGAGGAGATCTGGGCGCTCGTCCACTACACGCGGACGCTCGCGGAGAAGGCGCTCGAGGACGAGCTCTCCGTCCGCGCCGATCGGTGACGCGGGATGCGGCGGCTGACGGCGTTCCTGCTCGTGCTGCTCGCCGCCGCGTGCGTCTGGAGCTTCGCCGTCGCGCGCGAGCGCGGCTGGTGGTTCCCGCACGGGGTGTCCGCGTTCGGGCCGCGGATCGACGCGCTGTTCGAGCTCATCACGTGGATCGCGGGCGCGGTGCTCGTGCTCGTGTTCCTCCTCCTCGCGTGGGCGGTGGGGCGCGGCGCGCGCGGCGGGCGCGCGAAGCGCTCGCACGGCGACCTGCGGCTCGAACTCGCGTGGACCGCGGCGCCGGCGTGCGTGCTCGCGTTCCTCGCGTACGACCAGATGGACGAGTGGCGCGAGCTCAAGTACGCGGGCGCGCGCCCCGCGATCCCCGTGACCGCGCGCGTCGTCGCGAGCCAGTTCGACTGGCACTTCGTGTACCCGGGCGCCGACGGGAAGCTCGGCACGCTCGACGACCTCGAGAGCGCGTTCGAGCTGTGCGTGCCCGCCGGCGAACCCGTGGTGCTCCAGCTCGTCTCGCGCGACGTCATCCACTCGTTCTTCGTGCCCGCGCTGCGCGTCAAGCAGGACGTCGTGCCCGGCATGCGGCCCGAGATCTGGTTCGAGGCGCGCGAGCCCGGCGAGTACGAGATCGTCTGCGCCGAGCTCTGCGGGTGGGGCCACTACAAGATGGCGGGCCGGCTGCGCGTGCTCCCGCGCGCGGAGTTCGACGCGCGGCTCGCCGTGCTCGCGCGCGAGTTCCACTCGAACGGCGAGGGCGCTCGATGAGCACGCACGCGACGGACGCGGGGCCGAGCTCCTTCTGGCGGCGCTGCGTGTTCTCGGTCGACCACAAGGTGATCGGCCTCCAGTTCCTCGCGTACAGCGCGTTCTTCCTCGTGCTCGGCGGGCTGCTCTCGCTCGCGATCCGCTGGCAGCTCGCGTGGCCTTGGTCGAAGGTCCCGCTCGTCGGCGCGGCGCTCTACCCGGAGACGGGCGGCGTGATGACGCCGGAGGGCTACACGGTCCTCTTCACGCTCCACGGCACGATCATGATCTTCTTCGTGGTCGTGCCGCTCCTGCTCGGGGCGTTCGGGAACTTCCTCCTGCCCTTGATGCTCGGCGCGCGGGACATGGCGTTCCCGCGGCTCAACCTCGCGAGCTTCTGGTTGATGGTGCCGGCGGGCATCGTCGCGCTCGCGTCGTTCTTCGTCGCGAGCGGCGGCCCCGCGTCGGGTTGGACCGCGTACCCGCCGCTCTCGACGCTCGCGCGCGCGGCGCCCGGCAGCGGCGCGGGGCAGACGCTGTGGCTCCTCGCGCTGTTCCTCGCGGGCGTCGCGTCGACGCTCGGCGCGATCAACTACGTCGCGACGGTGATCCAGCTCCGCGCGGAGGGGATGACGTGGACGCGGCTCCCGCTGACGGTGTGGTCGCTCTTCTTCTCGTCGATCATCCAACTCGTCGCGCTGCCCGTGCTCACCGGGGGCGCGCTGCTCCAACTCGCCGATCGCCTGCTCGGCACGGGCTTCTACACGCCCGCGCACGTCGTCGTGAACCAGTTCTCGCCCGAAGCGGCGGGGCAGGCGACCGGCGGACTGCCGCTGCTCTGGCAGCACCTCTTCTGGTTCTACAGCCACCCCGCGGTCTACGTGATGGTGCTGCCCGCGATGGGGATGGTGAGCGACGTCCTCGCGGTGCACGGCCGAAAGCCCGTGTTCGGCTACAAGCCGATGGTGCTCTCGATGGGCGTGATCGTCGTGCTCGGGATGTTCGTGTGGGGGCACCACATGTTCGTCTCGGGCCTCGACCCCGCGGCGGGCACGGCGTTCATGCTGTCGACGATCCTGATCGCGCTGCCGTCGTCGGTGAAGGTGTTCAACTGGCTCGCGACCTTGTGGGGCGCGCGGCCGCGCTACGACGCGGCGTTCTTGAACGCGGTCGGCTTCGTCGCGCTGTTCGTGATCGGCGGGCTCTCGGGCCTGTGGCTCGCGTCGACGCCGGTCGACGTGCCGCTGCACGACACGGCGCTCGTCGTCGGGCACTTCCACTTCGTCGTGTTCGGCGGGTCGATGTTCGCGGTGTTCGCCGCGCTGCACCACTGGTTCCCGAAGATGACGGGGCGGCGGCTCGACGAGCGCCTCGGGAAGCTCCACTTCGTCGGCACGTTCGTGCTGACGGCGTGCGTGTTCCTGCTCATGCACCAACTCGGGATGGCGGGCCAGCCGCGCCGCGTCGCCGATCCGTACGTGTACGGCGGACTCGCGCACCTGAAGCCCGTCAACGAGTTCATCACGAAGAGCGCGTTCCTCCTCGCGGCGTGGCAGCTCGTGCTCGTCGTCAACGTCGTGAAGACGCTCCTCTCGAAGCCGACGGGCGAGCGCGATCCGTGGGGCGCGAACACGCTCGAGTGGCAGACCGCGTCGCCGCCGCCGCACGGCAACTTCGAAGGCGAGCCGGTCGTTTTCCGCGGACCGTACGAGTACGGCGGCGACGGCGAGCGCGACCACGTGCGGCAGACCGAGCCCGCGTGAGTGTGAGTTCCGCCTGCGCGCGGTCATCCTGCGGGACGCGCGCGGCGCCACGAGCGCAGCGACGTGCGCGCCCGCCCGCCCGCGGGTAGACTCTCCGCCCTCCATGACCGCCGCGCCCACCGCTCTCCACGCCGCCGCCGAGGCGCCCGCCGCAGCGAGCCCGTGGCCGCGCCGGCTCGCGTGGGCGACGTGGGGCGCCGCGATCCCGCTCGTGTTCTTCGGCGGGAGCGTGACCTCGCTCGACGCGGGGCTCGCGATCGACGGGTGGTGGGTGGTCGACCCCGGCAAGGGCGACTTCTTCCTGCCGCTCTATCCGCTCGACCGTTGGGTGCACTCGCTCGGCGCGTTCGTCGAGCACACGCACCGCCTGTTCGGGATGCTCGTCGGCCTGCTCGCGATCGCGACCGTCGTCGCGACGCTCCTGCGCGAGAAGCGCGCGCTGCCGCGGACGTTCGCGGTCGCGGGGCTCCTCGCCGTGATCGGGCAGGGCGTGCTCGGCGGCTACCGCGTGCTCGAGAAGAGCACCGACCTCGCGTTCCTCCACGGCTCGATCGGCCAGCTCGTGTTCGTGCTCCTCGGCGCGACCGCGCTCGTGCTCGCGCCCGAGGGGTCCGCGCGTTCCGCGCCGACGCCCGAGCGGCGCGCGCTCGGCCGCGTCGCGCTCGCCGCGGCGGTCGTCGTCTACGCGCAGATCGTCGTCGGAGCGTGGTTGCGCCACGGGCAGTCGCTCGCCGCGCTCGTGACGCACGTCGTGATGCTGCTCGGCGTCGCGGGGCTCGTGACGTTCCTCGCGCACGCGCTGGGCAAGGCCGCTTCGACGGCGTCCGATGGAGCTTCGTTGCGCCGCCTGCGCCTCGCGCTCTGGAGCGTCTTCTGGCTGCAGATCACGCTCGGGATGCTCGCGTTCGTCTGGGTCTACCTCGTCGTGGGGCAGGGCCGCACGCCGACGGAGCTCCACCAGTCCTTCTTCCCGACCTTCCACGTGATGGGCGGCGCCGCGCTGCTCTTCACCGTCGTCGCGTGCGCGCTCCGCGCGTTCCGGCCGACCGCGAGCGAGGGCGCGCGATGAGCATCCTCAAGCTGCGCGGCGCCGAACTCGACCGCGCCGAGACGCCGTCCTGGGCCTCGGACCTGCTGACCTTGACGAAGCCGCGCATCACGGGCTTCGTCGCGCTCGCCGCATTCGTCGGCGCCGCGCTCGGCGCGCCGCGGGGGACGTCGCTCGTCCACTGCGCGTGGACCGGCCTCCTCGTGATGCTCTGTTCGGCGAGCGCGAGTGCCTTCAACCAGACGCTCGAGCGCGACATCGACCGCACGATGGAGCGCACGCGCGAGCGCCCGATGCCCACGGGGCGCGTGAGCGTGCGCGACGCGATCCTGTTCGCGACGCTGCTCGGCGTCGTCGGCGTCGCGGGCCTCGCGTACGTCTGCAACCTGCTCGCCGCGTTCCTCGCGCTCGGCACGCTCTTCACCTACGTCGCGGTGTACACGCCGCTGAAGCGGTACAGCACGCTGAACACGGTGATCGGCGCGGTGCCCGGCGCGGCCCCGCCGCTCGTCGGCTACGTCGCCACGGCCGAGCACGCCGGCGAGTGGGCGTGGGCGCTCTTCGCGATCCTCTTCGTGTGGCAGTTCCCGCACTTCCTCGCGATCGCGTGGCTCTTCCGCCACGACTACGCGCGCGCGGGCCTCAAGATGCTGCCCGCGATGCCGGGCGGCGAGCGCGTGACGGGACGCTCGGCGTTCCTGCACAGCCTCGTGCTCCTGCCCGTCTCGCTCGCGCCGGTCGTGCTCGGCATCGCGAGCTGGACGTACCTCGTCGGCGCGCTCGTCTGCGGCGCGGCGTACGTCGCGAGCTCGGCCTGGTTCGCGCTCCGCGCGAACACGACGACGGCGCGCACGCTCCTGATCGTGTCCCTCTTCTACCTGCCCGCGGTGTTCGCGTGCGTGTTCTGCGACCCGCTCGTGCGGGCGCGCATCTTCGGCTGAGGCCGCCGTGCAGCACGCCGCCGCGCTCTCCGACGGACCGCGCGCACGCACCGCGTACACGAACGGCGAGGTCGGGGTGCTCTTGTTCCTCGCGACCGAGGTGATGCTCTTCGCGGGGCTCGTCTCGGCCGTGCTCGTGCTGCGCTCCGCCGATCCGGCGTGGAGCGCGGGGCGCGCGCACGTGTCGGGCGGCGCGGGAGCGATCGGCACGGCGCTGCTCGCGGCGGGCTCGATCGTCCTCGCGCTCGCGCTGTCGCGCGCGCGTCGAGGAGAAGGCGGCGGCGCCTTGCGCGGCGCGCTCGTGCTCTGCTCGCTCCTCGGCGCCGCGTTCGTCGCGTTGCTCGCGTTCGAGTGGCGCGCGCAGTTCGCCGCGGGCTTCGACTGGAGGAGCGGCACGTTCGGCTCCTCGTTCTTCGTCCTCACCGGTCTGCACGGGCTCCACGTCCTCGGCGGAGTGCTCTGGTGCGCGGTGCTCGCGCTCCGTCCCGCGACGCGGCCCGGCGCCGCGCACGCGGCGAAGCTCGCGAGCTGGTACGGCTTCCTCGTCGACGGCGTGTGGCTCGCGCTGCTCGGTCTCTTCTACGTCGCTTGAGATGAACCTCGTCCACCGAACCTCCGTCGTCGCGGCCCTCGCGTGCGCCGCGTTCCTCGCTCCGTCCTGCGACCGCGGCGCCGTCACCGCCAGCGGCGGGGACGAATCTCCGGTCGCGCTCTCCGCGAATTCGGCCGAGGCCCTCGGCGACCTCGCCGACTTCGCGTTGACCGAGCGCAGCGGCAAGCCGGTCGCGAAGAAGGACCTCGCGGGCACGGTCTGGGTCGCCGGCTTCGTCTTCACGCGCTGCACGGGGCCGTGCCCGAAGGTCACGGGCAACATGAAGCGCCTGCAGGAGCTCTTGAAGGGCACGCACGCGAAGCTCGTGACGTTCAGCGTCGACCCCGACTACGACACGCCGGAGGTGCTGCGCGCGTACGCGGAGGGCGTCGGCGCGGACCCCGAGCGTTGGTGGATGCTCACCGGGCCGAGGGCCACGATCGACGGCTTGATGCCGAGCTTCGTCGCCAAGAACCAACGCGCCGAGCCCGGCACCGCGCCGGTCGGCGAGTTCGTCACGCATCAGACGCGCCTCTGGGTGATCGATGCGCAGGGGAGGATCCGCGGCATCTACTCCGGCGAGAGCGACGAGCACCTCGAGCTCATCGCCGCGCGCGCACGCTTCCTCGAAGGGGCGAAGTGATGGACTTCCCGCTCGTCAACGCGTGCCTCAACGGCGCGTCGACGCTCCTGCTGCTCGCCGGTCTCGGGGCGATCAAGAGCGGAGCGCGCGACCTGCACGCGCGGCTGATGTTCGCGGCGTTCGCGGTCTCGCTCGTCTTCCTCGGCAGCTACCTCTGGTACCACTTCGTCGTGATCCCCGAGCTCGGCGTGACGAAGTACCACGGCGCGGGCGCGCTCAAGCTCTTCTACTACGGGATGCTCTTGACGCACGTCGTGCTCGCGGCGGTCAACGTGCCCTTGTGCGTGATGACGTTCGTCCACGCGCGCCGCGGCATGCAGACGGGCGACTTCACGCGCCACAAGAAGTGGGCGAAGGTGACGTTCCCGGTCTGGCTCTACGTGTCCGTCACGGGCGTGCTCGTGTACTTCTTCCTCTACGTGTGGAACCCGGCGGCGCCGGCGGGGAGCGGCGGGTGAGCGCGCGCTCCGTGCGACGAGCGCTCGCACGCGCCGCGCTCGCGTTCGCGGCGCTCGGCGGGAGCGCGGCGAGCGGATATGCCTGAGGCCTCTGCGCGAGCGCGGTCGGTCGTGACCGCGCGGACCTCGCCGCCGGGCTCAACGGGAGCATCCTGTTCCTGCTCGGCGTCGTCGCGGCGCTCGTCGCGGCGGCGTTCCTGATCGCACGCCACGGCCGCGCCCGTCGCCGCGGCGTCGACTCCGAGCGCGGCGGCGCGTGACGCGCACGCTTCCACGCAGCGGCGCGTGACGCGCCTTTCCCCGAAACCTCGACCGGCGCGGGCGGGCGCGCGCGAAAGCTCGGAGTTTCTCGGCGACCGCCGACCGTCACCGGCGTCGTCGGGGCATGCAGCACGATCTCCGCGCCGCGCGCATGCGGCACCTCGCGTGGTTCGCCGGCGGCTCGCTCCTCGCCGCGTTCCTCCTCGTCCTCCCCGCGGCCGTCCAGGGCCAGGCTCAGCGCGCGCCCGACGTCCGCGCCTGGGCCGCCGACCGCGACGCGCATCGCGTCGTCGGGCTCGACGGCAACCTCCTGCGCGTCCGCGAGCTCCAACTCGCCTGGCCTCTCGCCGTGGCGGCCCGCGTCGACGGCGGGCTCTGGGTCCTGCGCTCGGGGAACGGAACCGGCAGCTTCGGCGCCCGGCTGACCGGCCTCGATGCCGGAGGCGCGCAGACGAACGAGCTCTACCTCGAGGACGCCGCGTCGCTCGCGCTCTGGGGCGGGCTCGACGCGCTCGTGATCGAGCTCGGCGGCGCGGGACCCGGCCGGGATCGAGTGTGGCGCGTCGCGCCCGACGGGACGGGACGGATCCTGCACGAGGGCGAGCACCTGAACGCGCTGTGCGCGTCCGGGGCCGACGTCGTGATCGGCGCGACCGACGGCACGCTCCTCCGCGTCGCTCCGGACGGCTCCAAGAAGGTGCTCGGGCTCGCGCGGACCGACCGCATGATCGGCGCGGTCGCCGAAGGACCGCTCCCGGGCAGCGTGTTCGTGCTCGACGTCGGTCCCGGGCATCGGCTCGCGCTCTTCGACACCAAGCTCTCTCCGGCATGGAGCGTCGCGCTCGGACTCGACGCGCAGCACGTCGGCGTCGTGCCGGGGGAGGAGCGCGTCTGGGTCACCGACGTGAACGGCGCGCGCGCGCGGCGCTACGGCCCGCGCGGTGTCCTCGAACTCGAGTGCGCGCTGCCGCTCCACGCCCCGGATCATCCGCTCGCGTTCGGCGACGGCGCCTTGTTCGCCGCGCCGGGCGGGATCCTCCGCGTCGACGCGCTGGGCCGCGCGCTGCCGGGACAGGGCGGCTTCGCGTGGCTCAGCGGCCTCGCTCGCGCTCCCTGAGGCGCAGGAGCAGCGCGGCGGCGAGCAGCGTCTTGCCGTCGTCCGTCCGCCCCGTGAGGAGCGCGTCGGGCGCGTGGTGCTCGAGCTCGAACTCCTCGTCCGCGTCGTGTGCGCGCCGCGCGGGAGCCGGCGCGAGACGACGCGCGTGGAACACCCAAATGCGTTCGCTGCAGAAGCCGGGCGCGGGGACGAACTCCTGCAGGAGCGTCCAATCGCTCGCGACGAGGCCCGTCTCCTCCTCGAGTTCGCGCACCGCGGTCGCGAGCGGCTCCTCGCCGGGTTCGCGCCGGCCCGCGGGGAGCTCGAGCATCCAGCGTCCGAGCGCGTGACGGTACTGCCGCACGAGCACGAGCGACCCGTCGTCGCGCTCCGCCGCGATCGCGACGGCGCCCGGGTGCACGACGACCGCGAGCTCCTGCCGCAGGCCCGACGGGAGCCGGATCGACTCGTTCACGAGCTCGAAGATGCGCCCTTGGAACACGCGTTCCGACGCGAGGACCTCGATTCTCGGGTCGCGGTGGAGGGGCATGGCGGGGTGGAGTGCGCGCGGGGCTCACTCGTCGTCGTTCTTCGCTCCGCGTCCGCCGCGGCGCTTCTCGATCGCGCCGACCGCGCCGGCCGAACGCTCGAGACCGGCCAGGAACGCCTCGGTCATCGTCGCCAGGTCGACGCGCTCGCACGAGTACGACGTCTGCACGAAGCGCGTCAGTGTCTTCTTCACTTTGCGCAGTTCGCGGAGCACGGGACCGTCCTTGCGCGACTTCATTTCGGCGCGCTGCTTGAGCTCTTGGATCTTGGCCTCGAGCTCGAGGATCTTCTCTTCTTCCGTGCGACGCGTGTAGGGACGCTTGCTCATGGACTCGTCGGTGGCGAACTTCGCGCGGGAGAGCGCGCGTTTGCGATGCTGGAAATGGATCGGATCCGCGCGTCGGTTTCCGATTTCCGGTCGCCGCGGAGCGAGTCCTCGTGCGTCGGATTCCACTCGCGAATTGGCCGCCGGTTGCCGCGCGATGACGCGGTCGAGCCCGAAAGCGTGAGTCGAGATGGAATCTCGCGAGCGCGCGAGATTTCGATCGTGCGGGCGGGACTCTACCATTCGATTGCTCGCCCGCAAGTCGACGGTGCGTTCCAGCCCGTCTTTCGCCGCGAATGTCGAGGCCCGCGGGCTTTCGGCCTCCCGCCGATGCGGCCTCGGGGCCGAGCTGCTATCCTGCTGCGCCGCGTTCACGGGGCCCTCCCTCCATGACCCTGCACAACGACATCGAGCGCATCCTCTACAGCGAGAAGGAGATCCTCGCGGGCATCGACCGCGTCGCCGCGGAGCTCACGCGGACGTACCAAGGTCGCGACTTCACCGTCGTGTCGATCTTGAAGGGGTCGTGCGTGTTCGCGTCCGACCTGATCCGGCGCATCCCGATCCCGCTCGAACTCGCGTTCCTCGCGGCGTCGAGCTACGGCGAAGGGACGACCTCGGGCGAGCTCGAGATCAACTTCTTCCCTTCGGGCAACGAGATCGAAGGCCGCAATCTGCTGCTCGTCGACGACATCCTCGACACGGGCCGCACGCTGCACGGCATCAAGGCCGAGCTCATGAAGCGCGGCGCGCGCGAGGTGCGCTCCTGCGTCTTCCTCGACAAGCCCGCGCGCCGCACGGTGCCGCTGACGGCGGACTTCCGCTGCTTCGAGGTCGAGAACCTCTTCGTCGTCGGGTACGGGCTCGACTACGCGGGCCGCTACCGCAACCTGCCCTACGTCGGCGCGCTGAAGCGCGAGATCTTCGCGCCCGCGCACCGCGCCGGCGCGTCGGGCTGAACACCGCGCGGCCCGCGCCGCTCCGCTCGTGGTCTACCACCTCCCGATCCCTCCCGAGCGCGTGGGCATGGAGCTCGACGAGTTCCTGTGCCTCTCGTTCCCGCTCCTCAACAAGGGCTTCCTGCGCCGTCAGGTGCGCGAAGGCCGCGTGCTCGTCGACGGCGGTCCCGCGCTTCCGTCGCAACGTCTGCGTACGGATCAAGTGCTCGTGATCGACTTCGAGGAGGATGAGGACCTGCCCGACGTCCCCGTCGCGCCGGCGACTCAGGTCCCGGTGCTCTACGAGGACGAGCACGTGCTCGCCGTCGACAAGCCCGCGGGGCTCGCCGCGGAGCCCGAACGCTGGGCGAAGGGCAACGCGTCGCTCGCGGGCGCGCTGCTCGAGCTCGCGTTCGAGCGCACCGGGGACGCGCCCGACGATCCGACGGCGCCCGCGACGCCGCTCACGTTCCGTCCGCGCCTCCTGCACCGGCTCGACAAGGACACGACGGGCGTCGTGCTCGTCGCGAAGGACGTCGAGGCCGAGCGCGTGCTGCGCGAGGGCTTCGAGACGGGCGCGATCCAGAAGAGCTACCTCGCGCTCGTCGAGGGCGAGTACCCGCTCGACGACGGCGCGAGCGAGGTGATCGACCTCCCGATCGGTCCCGACGAGCGCAAGAGCGGCCGCATGCGCATCGACCGCAACGCCGGCAAGGAGGCGCGCACGCGCATCGCGGTCGAACAGCGCTTCCACGGCTACACGCTCGTGCGCGCCGAGCCGCTGACGGGCCGCACGCACCAGATCCGCGTGCACCTGCGCGAGGTCGGCTTCCCGCTCGTCGTCGACCCGTTCTACGGGCGGCGCAAGTCGCTCGCGCTCTCCGATTTCAAGCGCGGCTACCGCCGCAAGCCCGGCGCGGTCGAGTCGCCGCTGATCGACCGGCTCACGCTCCACGCGTGGCGCATCGATTTCCCCGAGCCGCTCCCCGCGTCCGGTGCCGAACCGCGCCGCGTCGTCGTCGAGTCGCAGATCCCGAAGGATCTCGCGCGCGTCCTCAAGCAGTTGTCGAAGTTCCGCCCGCGATGAAGATCAAGAGCCGACCGCAGGACTTCCGCGTGCAGGAGCTCCTCGCCGAGGGGTACCTCGAACGCCGCGGGAAATGGCGCGTGTACCGCGTCACGAAGAAGAAGCTGACGTCGTTCGAGGCCGCGCGCGCGCTCGCGAACCTCGCGCGCGTCGAGCCTTCGGACGTCGGGATGGCGGGCCTCAAGGACCGCCAGGGCATCACGACGCAGTACATGAGCGTGCTCGGCGGCCGCGAGGTGCGCTGGACGAGCGCGGAGCTGAAGATCGAGCAGGTCGGCTTCGCGATGGGCCCGCTCACGAGCGGCGACTCGGAGGGCAATGCGTTCGAGGTCACCCTGCGCGGGCTCACTCCCGAACTCGCCGCGCGCGTGAAGCCGGCGCTCGCCGAGGTGCGCGAGCACGGCTTCGTGAACTACTTCGGCGAGCAGCGCTTCGGCAACCTCCGCTTCGGCCAGGGCTGGATCGCGCGCGATCTCGCGCGCGGCGAGCTCGAGGTCGCGCTCAAGAACCTCCTGTGCGGCCGCTCCGCGCAGGACGACGAGCGCCACGCCGCGTTCAAGCGCACGCTCGAGTCGCGGTGGGGGAACTGGCGCGCGTGTCGCGAGATCGCGGGAGCGTTCGGCGCGCATCACTCGGTCTTCGAGGTGCTCGCGAAGGACCCCGAGGACCTGCACGGCGCGTGGCGGCGCGTGGCGGCGCGGCTGCGGCTGATCCACCTCTTCGCGTGGCAGTCGCACGTTTGGAACCGCGCGGTCGACCGCTACGTGCACACGGTGACTCCGCGGACCGAGCGTCAGCACGTGGATTCGATCGAAGGCGAGCTGACGTTCGCGCGCGGAGCCGTGCACTCCGATCCGGCGTTCCAGAATCGCTTCCGCCTGCCGGGCGTCGGGCTCGAGGACGTCGAGCACGCGAAGCAGAAGGAGCTCTTCACCGCGGTCCTGCGCGAGGAAGGCGTCGCGCCGCGCGAGTTCCGCATCGAGGGCATCGGGGGCTTCCAGCTCAAGGGCGAGGAGCGCGACCTCGTCGTTTGGCCGCGGCTCCTGCGGGCGTTCGAGTCCGAACGCGATCCCGGACGCGTGACGCTCGCCTTCGAGCTCCCGCGCGGCTCGTACGCGACCGTGCTCGTCGCGCGGCTCCTCGGACGCTCCGCCGCGCCGTACGCGCCGCGGGGCTTCGAGGAAGGCCGCGGCGGCGAGCGCGACGAGGACGACGACGGCGAGGAGCGCGAACTCCCGAGCGGACGCGCGGGACGGCCTTCGCGCGGGCAGCGCGACGAGCGTGCGGTGCGCGGGGATCGGGGGACGCCGGCCGAGGGCCCGGCGTCCGAGCCCGACGACGAGGACGACTTCGGGCCCGAGGAAGAGCCTCGCGCTCCCCGGCGCGCGCCGTTCCTGCCGCCGAAAGTCGGAGGTCGCTCGTCGCGCGCGAGGAAACCGCACGCGAAGAAGCCGCACACGAAGAAGCGCGGCGACAAGGACAAGGGCAAGCCGATCGGCCGGCGGAACCCGGGACGGAAGCCGGACACGCAGCGAGGCGAGAAACGATGAGCGGGACGACGATCGGGATCATCGGCGGTTCGGGGCTCTACGACATCCAAGGCCTCGAGGACGTGCGCGAGCTCGAGCTCTCGACGCCGTTCGGCGCGCCGAGCGACGCGCTGATCACCGGCACGTACCGCGGGACACGCCTCGTCTTCCTCCCGCGGCACGGCCGCGGCCACCGCATCGCGCCGAACGAGATCAATTTCCGCGCGAACGTCTGGGCGCTCAAGAAGGCGGGCGTCTCGCGCATCGTGTCGGTCTCCGCCGTCGGTTCGATGCGCGAGGACATCCACCCCGGCGACTTCGTCGTGATCGACCAGTTCTTCGACCGCACGCGCCACCGCGCGGACACGTTCTTCGGGAACGGCGTCGTCGCGCACGTGCTCTTCGCCGATCCCGTGTGCCCCGAGGTGCGCGCGGCGCTGCTCGCGGGCGGGAAGGCGCTCGGTCTCACGATGCACGACGGCGGCACCTACCTGAACATGGAGGGCCCGCAGTTCTCGACGCGCGCGGAGTCGCGCATCTACCGCCAGTGGGGCGTCGACGTCATCGGCATGACGAACCTGCAGGAGGCGAAGCTCGCGCGCGAGGCCGAGCTCTGCTACGCGACGGTCGCGATGGCGACGGACTACGACTGCTGGCACGAGCAGCACGACGACGTGACGGTCGACGCGGTGCTCGCCGTCATGCGGCAGAACGTCGCGAAGGCGCGCGCGCTGATCCTCGACGCCGTGCCGCGCCTGCTCGCGCCGCCGAAGTGTGCTTGCGGTTCCGCGCTGAAGAACGCGATCATGACGGCGCCCGACGCGATCCCCGCCGACGCGCGGCTGCGTCTCGGGCTCCTCCTGGACAAGTACCTGCCTCGCTGAGCCGTCGCATGCGCGCCTCCACGCTCCTCCTCGCCGCAGCTCTCCTCGCCGCGTGCCGCGGTGAGCCGTCGAAGGCGACGCTCGAGGCGATGCGCGCTAAGGCGGAGGCCGCGGCGCCGAGCGATCGTCCGCGCGACATCCTCCCGCAGCAGGCGGTGCACGCGGGGCCGGCGGTCGCGCGCGGGGTCGCGGGGACCGCGCGGTTCGCGTCGACGGTGTTCGGTGCGTTCCAGGCGGAGCGCGCGATGGAACTCGCGCGGTTCGCGGACGGCTTCTATCGCGAGCCGGGCAACGACGGGTTCGAGGCCGTGCTCGCACGGATCCGCCGCGACCTCGCCGCGGCGGGGTACGGCGAGGCGGACGGCTTCGCGCTCGAGACCTTCGAGCACGACGCGCGCTCGCCCGCGTGGACGCCGCTCAGCGCGCACCTCCTGCTGCTCGGAGAGCACGAAGACCGCACGCTGCTCGCGTTCGCCGGGCGCGAGGACGCCGCGCGCACGATGCTGCCGCACAACGCGCCCTCGACGACGGGCGCGCTCTCGGTCGCGGTGACGGGGGATCCGCGCGTCCCAGCGGCTGAGCTCGAGGGCGAGCTCGTCTTCTCGCTCGACGCCGCGCGCTCGGGCGCGTTCGTCGTGCTCGAGTCGCCGCCGTCGAGCGAGGACCTCGCGCGCGCGAAGGAGCAGGGCGCGCTCGGCGTGTTCGCGGCGGGGATCGAGGGCTACAACGTCGATCCGACCGGCCGCGAGCGCCATCTCGACGCGATCCAGTACTCGAGCGTGCGCTACCCGTGCCCGCTGCCCGTCGCGCGGATCTCGAAGCGCGTCCACGACGAGCTCGCGCGCGCGTTCGCGGCCGATCCGGGCGTCCGCGTGCAGTTCTCCGCCTCGACGCGCTTCGAAGATCGCCCGGTGCGCACGCTCGTCGCCACGATCACCGGCGCGTCGCGCCCCGACGAAGCCGTCGTCGTCGCCGCGCACGTGCAGGAGCCCGGCGCGTGCGACAACGCGAGCGGTCTCGCGGGCATCACCGAGGTCGCGCGCGCGCTCGCCGACGCGATCCACGCCGGCACGCTCGCGCGGCCCGCGCGCTCGATCGTGTTCCTCTTCGGCCTCGAGAACTCCGAGAGCCGCTGGTTCCTCGAGACCACGAAGCTCCAGGTCGTCGCGGGGATCTCCGCCGACATGCTCGGCGAGTCCGCGGCCGAGACCGGCGCGACGGCGCTCCTCGAGCGCATGCCCGACCCCGGCGCGGTGCGTCCGCTCGCGCCCGACGAGCACACCGCGTGGGGCGCTTCGCCCGTGAACCGCGACGAGCTCGCGCCGTCGGGGCTCAACGTGATCGCGCGTTGCGCGCTGCTCGACGTCGCGGACGCGGCGGGCACGCGCGGCACGCCGTGGACGACGCGCGAGCATCCGTACGAAGGCGGCAGCGACCACTCCGAGTTCCTGCGCAAGGGGATCCCCGCCGTGCTCTTCTGGCACTTCCCCGACTTCGCGTACCACACGAGCCTCGATCGGATGGACCACGTCGACGCGGCCGAGCTCGCGCGCTCCGCTTCGGCCGTCGCGACGTGCGCGCTCGCCGTCGCCGACGCGCAGCCCGCGGACCTCGATCGCTACCTCGCGAGCCTCAAGCTCGAGCTCGATGTGCGGCTCGCCGCGGCCGCGGCCGCGAAGGACGAGGAGCTCGCGACGATGTGGCGCGCGTGGGCGCTCGGCGCGCGGCAGAGCCTGCGCCGGACGTGCCTCCCGAACGTGACGAACCCCGCGAGCGCGCCCGCGCCCGCGAGCTCCACCGAACCCGTTCCCCCCAAGTGATCCCATGACCGACGCCCAGAGTTCGATCGACCGTCGCACGCTCCTCGGCGCTGCGCTCGGAGCCGGCGCCGCGCTCTCGTGTTCCACCGCCGTCGCGCGCACGCGCGCGTCGGACGCGCAGGAGCCGCGCGTGCGCACGCCGCGCAAGGACCATCCCGTGCTCATCGGCAGCGCGAACGGGCTCGCGGGGATGAAGCTCCACTACGCGAAGCTCCTCGACGGCGCGGACCCGCTCGACGTCGTGATCGAAGTCGTCAAGGTGCAGGAGGCCGACCCGAACGACGACAGCGTCGGGCTCGGGGGCTTGCCGAACGCGGACGGCGTCGTGCAGCTCGACGCGGCGTGCATGTACGGTCCGCGACACAAGTCGGGCGCGGTCGCGTGCATCGAGAACATCCTGCATCCGTCCGAGGTCGCGCGGCTCGTGCTCGAGCGCACGGACCACTGCCTGCTCGTCGGCAAGGACGCGTACCGCTTCGCGCGCGAGCACGGGCATCCGCACACGGAGCTCCTCACCGAGGCCTCGCGCAAGAAGTGGCTCGAGTGGAAGGAGAACCTCTCGAAGGAGGACGACTGGCTCCCGCCGCCGCCGAAGCTGCCGTTCACGGGCGCGCTGCCGTCCGCGGACGAGCGCCGCGTCGCGACCGCGCGCAGGTGGAACGAGCACCGCGTCACGGGCACGATCCACTGCTCGGCGCTCGCGAAGAGCGGCGCCGTCGCGTGCACGACGACGACGTCGGGCCTCGCGTGGAAGATCCCCGGGCGCGTCGGCGACTCGCCGATCGTCGGCGCGGGGCTCTACTGCGATCAGGACGTCGGCAGCGCGGGCGGCACGGGCCGCGGCGAGTCCGCGATCCTCTCGAACGCGAGTTTCACGATGATCGAGCTCATGCGCCAAGGCGCGGCACCGCTCGACGCCGCGCTCGAGGTGCTGCGGCGCGTGACGCGTCAGACGCAGCGCCAGTCGCGCTACCAACCCGAGCTCGTCGACGAGAAGGGCGTGCCGACGTTCGGGCTGCACCTCTACGCGCTCGCGCTCGACGGCACGTTCGCGGGCGCGACGCTCAAGGGCGAGGGACAGTTCGCGGTCGCGGATCCCGAGAAGGGGCCGCGGCTCGAACCGCTCGTGCCGCTGCACCGCACCTGAGGCGCACGGGTGCGCGGCGTGACGCCGGGGCTCGCGCGCCGGCGTCGCGCGCTCACTTGTGCCGCATCGACGCGGCGAGCTCTTCGGGCGAGAGCTTCCCGTCCGCGTCCGTGTCGAGCGTCGCGAACACCGCGTTCAGGCGCACGTGGAGCTGGAGCGGGCGCTGAAGCGCCGACAGGTCGTCGAGCTCGATCGCGCCGTCGTCGTCGAGATCGAGTCGGCGGAAGGTCGGCACGGGGCCGGGGATCTGCGGCGGGAGGTGCACGGCGCCCTCGCGCTCCTCGCGCGGGACGGAGCGTCCGAAGAGCTCGAGCACGTTCTTCGCCTTCGACTTCGCGCCCTCCGCGCTCTCCGCGGGTTTGGGCGAGAGCAGGTCGGCGAGCGCTTCGAGTTCGATCCGTTCGAGCGCCTTCGACGCGTCGCGGTCGAGCGACGCGAACACGTCGTCGGCGGGGGGCTCTTTGACCTCGTAGTCCGAGAGCGCGCGCTTCAGCTCGCGCACGTCGAGCACGCCGTCCGGCGTGACGTCGTAGAGCGCGAGCAGGTCCGCGGCTTCGCGACGCGGCGGCTTGCGCGTCTCGGGCTTCTTCACGGGCGGCGGGAACGCGCCGCCGCGCGCGAGCACGTCCTGGTAGCGCGCGGCGAACTCGTCGTAGTCGATGCGCCCGTCCTTGTCCTTGTCGTAGACGGCGAAGCCCGCGCGGTCGAGGCCGAGGCTCTTCTGCGCCTCGGTGAAACCGATCCAGCCGTTCGCATCGTAGTCGGCGATCGTGAAGTACTGCGGCGCGCGCTCGGCGATCGGGACCTCGGGCGCGGGCGGCGTCGAGGGCGCGCCCTCCTGCGTCGTCGCGCCGTCGCTCGTGCGCTCGCCGCCGCGAGCCGCGGGGTCGCGCTCGCCGCCTCGCGCGTTCGATCCGCCGCTCGGGGCGCTCGGGGCGCTCGGCGCGCTCGATGCACCGCGCGCGCGTTCGCCGGGCGCAGGTGTCGGGGCCGGTTCCGCGGCGGGTTTCGGCGTCGGCGCGGGCGCAGCTCCACGCCCTTGCGGCGCGCCGCCGCCGCGTTGCGCGGACGCGAGGACGGCGAGGGTCGCGAGCGCGGTGCCCGCGAGACCGAGGGCGAGGTGGGGAGGTCGCATGCGCCTCTTTATCGGTGGCGGATGGGGCCGCGGGCAAGCGCGGGCGGCCCGCCCGGAAGGAAGTTCCGAGCGCGGCGGCCCGCGCGCGGGTCACGCGCGGCCGCGGACGGCGGCGAGAACCGCCTCGACGACGCGCTCGACGTCCGCGTCGGAGAGGAAGGGGTGCACCGGCAGGCACAGGACCTCGCGCGCGAGGCGCTCGGCGTTCGGGAACGCGCCGAGCGCGTAGCCCCACGACTTCGCGGCCTCCTGGACGTGCACCGGCGTCGGGTAGTGCACCGCCGCGGCGATCTTCCGCGCCTTCAGCGCGTCGATCACCGCGTCGCGCGCGACCCGGCCCGTGACGCGCACGGAGTACTGGTGGTAGACGTGCGCTGCGCCCTTCGCGGCGCGCACGAGCGCGAGCTCCGCGCAGTTCCCGAACGCCGCGTCGTAGCGCGCGGCGATCGCGCGGCGGCGCGCGTTCCAACGCTCGAGGTGCGGGAGCTTCACGTTCAGCACCGCGCCCTGGATCCCCTGCATGCGCGTGTTCGTGCCGATCTCGGCGTGCGCGTACTTCGCGGGCGAGCCGTGGTCGCGCAGGCGCTTCGCGCGTTGGAGCACGTCGGCGCGCTTCGAGAGGAGCATGCCGGCCTCGCCGCACGCGCCGAGGTTCTTCGTCGGATAGAACGAGAACGCCGCCGCGTCGCCGATTTCGCCGCAACGGTAGCCGTCGCGCTCCGCGCCGTGACACTGCGCGCCGTCCTCGAGCACGGTGAGCTTCTTCCGATCCGCGAGCGCGCGGAAGGCGCGCATGTCGGCGAGCTGGCCGTAGAGGTGCACGGGGAGCACGCACGTCGTGCGCGAATCGACCGCGGCCTCCGCCGCCTTGGGATCGAGCAGCGCGGTGTCGAGCTCGACGTCCGCGAGCTTCGGCACGGCGCCGATCCACGCGATCGAGCCCGCGCTCGCGAAGAACGTGAACGGCGACGTGACGACGTGGTCGCCCGCCTGGACGCCGAGCGCCTTGAGCGCGACGATCAGCGCGTCCGTGCCGTTCGCGACGGCGACGCCGGGGTTCGGCGAGCGTTGGTAGCGCGCGAAGTCCTGCTCGAAGCGCTCGACCTCGGGACCCAGGACGTAGGCGCCGCTCCGCACGACGCGCAGCACGGCGTCCTCGAGCGCGGGGCCGAGCTCCGCGCGTTCCGCGGCGAGGTCGACGGGGCCGATGGGCTTCAGGTCCGCGGCGGGGATCGTGGTGGTGCTCATGGGGGCGGAGATCCTACCCGCGCGCGCCGCACCCCGAAATGCGCACGGCCGCCCCCGGTGCGGGAGCGGCCGTGCGGTGTCGACCGAAGGCGAGCTCAGCTCGGCTTCGAGGCGTTCAAACGGCTGTGTCGGATGCCGTAGGCGAAGTAGATGACGAGGCCGACCGCGAGCCACGCGCCGAGTCGCAGCCAGTTCGTCCAACCGAGTCCCGCGATCATCGCGAGGCACACGACGATGCCGAGCGTGGAGACGACCGGCACGAGCGGGACGCGGAACGCGCGCGGCAGGTTCGGAGCCTTCACGCGGAGGATCCACACGCCGGCGCAGACGAGGATGAACGCGAACAGCGTCCCGATGCTCGTCATCTCGCCGACGATCGAGTCGGGGAAGAACGCGGCGAACACGGACGTGACCAAGAAGAAGATCCAGTTCGACTTGTACGGCGTGTGGTACTTCGGGTGCACGTCGGAGAACGCCTTCGGGACGAGGCCGTCGCGGCTCATCGAGTAGAAGACGCGCGTCTGGCCGAGCAGCATCACGAGGATCACCGACGAGAAGCCCGCGAGGATGGCGACCGTGACGCCCTTGGCGAGCCAGTCGTACCCGGGCATGTACTTCGTGATCGCGAACGCGACGGAGGCTTCGCGGCCCTGCGTGCGGAAGTCCTCGACCGTCGCGACGCCCGAGAGGACGTGCGAGAAGAGGATGTAGAGCACGGTGCACACGACGAGCGAGCCGAGGATGCCGATCGGCATGTCGCGCTTCGGGTTCTTCGCCTCCTGCGCGGCCGTCGAGACCGCGTCGAAGCCGATGAAGGCGAAGAACACGACGCCCGCCGCGCCGAGGATGCCCCAGATGCCGCCGTAGTGGTGCGTGACGCCCTGCGGCGTCGTGTAGGTCGTCGGCTCGGGGATGTAGGTCGCGTGGTTCGCGGGGTTCATGTATCCCCAGCCGATCGCGATCACGAGGATCACGATCGACACCTTCGTGACGACGATGAGCGCGTTCACGAAGGCCGACTCGCGCGTGCCGCGGATCAAGAGAAGCGTCAGCAGGAAGAGGATGAACACCGCGGGCAGGTTCATGATGCCGTGCACCTCGCCGCCGCCGGGCAAGGCGCCCGTCTCCCATGGCGAGTGACACCACTCGTAGGGAACGCGCATGCCGAGGTACTCGAGCAACTTGTTCAGGTACTGCGACCACGCGATCGCGACGGTCGCCGCGCCGACGGCGTACTCGAGCACGAGGTCCCACCCGATGATCCAGGCGACGAACTCGCCCATGGTCGCGTACGAGTACGTGTACGCGCTCCCCGCGATCGGGATCATCGACGCGAACTCCGCGTAGCAGAGCCCCGCGAACGCGCAGCCGATCGCGGCGACGAGGAAGCCGAGCGTCACGGACGGGCCCGAGCGCTCCGCGATCGCCGCGGCCGTGCGCACGAAGAGACCCGCGCCGATGATCGCTCCGATCCCGAGCGCGATCAGCGCCCACGGGCCCAGCGTGCGCTTGAGGCTCTTCTCGGACTCGTCCGCTTCGACGACGAGCTTGTCGAGGGGCTTCTTGATCCACAGGTTCGCCATGAGTTCCTCTTCGATGGGGGAGAGCGACGGCCCCGCGGCGCGGAGCCTTCGTGTGCTTCGATCAGCTCGCGGGTGCGGTCTTCTCGCGCGCGGCGGCGCGCAGCAGCGTGACCGCCGTGTACACGACGACGGCCGCGACGAGCCACTTGACCCAGTAGAGCGGCAGGCTCTTCACGACGTACGCCGCGACGAGCACCGCGGGGATGCCCGCGAGCGTCAGCCCGAGCGCCGCGCGCGGCGAGTACGCGTTCGCGCGCACGAAGGGCACGCTCGCGACCGGCATCAAGAACGCGCACGAGCCCATCATGATCGGGAAGCCCGTGCCCGGGTTCATGCCGAGCATCGAGACCATCACGAGGCACGGCGCGTACAGCCCGACGCCGATCGTCATCAGCGCGCCGAGCACGAAGTTGCCGATCACGCCCGCGGCGAAGAGCCCGCCCGAGAGCCCGAGCGTGCCCTCCGTCGGCTCGTGCCAGAGCTGGCGCACGACGAGCACGCCCGTCAGCGCGAGCAGCGCGAGCCCGAGCCCGACCTGCACGTTGCGCCGCGGCCAGCGCGCGACGATCGGCGCGCCGAAGAGCGACCCCGCGACCGCCGCGACGATCATCGTGACGAGCGTCGTCATCTCGACCTCGACGACCTGCGTGTAGATGTACGCCTGCGCGATCGTCGGCAGCGTGTGCCCGACGTTGAGCGTGCCGGGGAGCAGCCGGTCGTCGATCGTCTTCCGCCAGCGGTAGAGCGTCGTCGTCGTCGCGAACGAGCCGATGCCGAGCGTGTCGAGGAAGTCCGTGACGAACCCGACGAGGAGCTCCCACGCGTTCGGCACGACGCGCTCGCCGCCGGTGCGCTTCGCGCGCGCGAGCTCGAAGCCCCAGAACACGACGAACCCGGCGCCGACGATCCCGAGGACGAGGAGCAGCGTCGTCTTGGCGTCGAGCATGCGCGGAGCGTGGGGGAGCGCTTCGGGAGCGCCGGGGTCGCGGAGGGGGGCCGAGCACGCTCCGCCGGGAGCGGCGGCCCGAGGGTAGCGGCGCCCCCCGCGCCCTGCAACGCGCGCCGCGGGATCCGCGGCGTGAGACTCTCAGCTCCGGCCTTCGAGCCGCCGGCGGAGCACGCTGTTCCGGTACCCGTACGCGAAGTACACGACGAGCCCGGCGGCGAGCCAGATCACGAGGCGCAGCCAGTTCGAGAGCTCGAGCCCCGCGATCAGTCCGAGGCACGCGACGATCGCGAGCACCGGCGTGATCGGATACAGCGGGACGCGGAACGGGCGCGGCCGATTCGGCTCGCGCACGCGCAGCACGATCACGCCCAGCGCGACGAGGATGAACGCGAAGAGCGTCCCGATGTTGCAGAGCCCGATCGCCTGGTCCGGAGTCAGGAGCGAGCACGACACCGCGACGATCAGACCGGTGACCCACGTCGAGACGTGCGGCGTCTGGTGCTTCGCGTGGATCCTGGAGAACACCTTCGGCAGGAGCCCGTCGCGCGCCATGACCATGAAGATGCGCGTCTGGCCGAGCTGGAACACGAGCAGCACCGCCGTCATCGCGATCACCGCGCCGAACGCGAACACGGTCGCGAAGTTCGTGTACCCCATGAACTCCATCGCCTGTGCGAGCGGATCGTTCGTCTTGATCAGCTCGTAGGGCACGACGCCCGTCAGCGCGGCGGCGGTGAGGATGTAGAGCACCGTGCAGATCAGCAGCGACGCGATCAACCCGCGCGGGAGGTCGCGCTGGGGGTTCTTGCACTCCTCGCCGGCCGTCGAGACCGCGTCGAAGCCGATGTAGCTGAAGAACCCGAGGGCCGCTCCCTGCCAGATGCCCTTGACCCCGTTGGGCGCGAAGGGCGTCCAGTGGTTCTCGCCCTTGTGGAGGATGGCCCAGAAGCCGAGGCCGATGAACGTCGCGACGAGCACCAGCTTGAGCACGACCATGATCGCGTTCGCGCGCGCGCTCTCGCGGATACCGAGGAAGAGGAGCACGGTGAGCGCGATCGTGATCGACATCGCGGGCAGGTTGACCGAGACGACCCACTCGCCGAGGCGCGGCGCGCTCGACCACTGCGCGAGCACGGCGCGCGCGGCCTCCTGGTCGGCGAGCGGCGCCGCGGCGTTCGCGAGCGTCGCCTGCGCCGCGTGCACGAGCCCCGTCGCGCTCTGGAAGTCCTTCGTGAGCCACGCGGGGATCGTCCACGCCTGGTTCATGCCGTGCAGGAACGTCTGGAAGTAGTCGCCCCAGCTCTGCGCGACGTACACGTTGCCGATCGCGTACTCGATGATCAGGTCCCACCCGATGATCCACGCGACGAGCTCGCCGAACGCGGCGTACGAGTACGAGTACGCGCTCCCCGACACGGGCACCATCGCGGAGATCTCCGCGTAGCACAAGGCCGCGAAACCGCACGCGAGCGCGGTGAGCGCGTACGAGAGCATCACCGCGGGGCCCGCGCCGTGCATCATCAAGGTGCCGTCCGCCGCGAAGCGGCCGACGATCATCTCCTTGATGCTCGAGAAGAGCCCCGCGCCGATGATCGCGCCGATGCCGAGCAGCGTGAGGTCGACGGCGGTGAGCGTGCGCTTGAGGCCCGAGCCCCCGTGCGCTGCCTCCGTGGGATCCGACGAGAGCTTGCGCAGGAAGAGGTTCATGGCGCCGGAGGATAGGCGCCGGTCCGCGGCGCCGCCAGGGCGCGCGCGGGGCCGTGCTCCCTCGCGCCCCGGGTCAGCGCGACGCGGGCTCCGTGCCCATCGCGCGTGCCGCTCGCGCTCCGCTCTCGCCGAGGTTCACGCCGCGCGCGCCGCGGAGCGCGCGGGGCTCGGCCAGCGCCGCCCACAGGTCCTTCGGGTCGTACGTGCTCGCGTCCTCGAGCGCCGCGCGGACGACGAGGCCGACGTCGTAGCCGAGCGCCGCGTCCGCGCCCGCCGGCTCGAGCGAGCGGCGCGCGTTCCAGCTCGCGAGGAACGCGGGGTCGAGGTCCTTGTCCGACCACGCCGCGTCGGCCCGACAGCCGAAACGCCGCGCGGAGCCCGCGGGCTCGAGGCCGACACCGAACGGGGACACGTACGGCGCTCCGTCCGCTTCGCGCGCGGCGACGTCGGCGAGCGCCGGCTTCGTGCCGCCGACGACGAGCACCGCGCGGTCCTCGTCGAGCAGGCGGCGCATCGCGACCTGCGTCTCGTCCGCGCGCCCGCGGTCGTCGAACGTGCGCACCTCGATCGCTCGTCCGTGGATCCCGCCGCGCGCGTTCGCTTCCTCGATCGCGAGCGAGAACCCCGCGTGGAGCGCGCGCCCACGAGCCGAATCCGCGCCGGTCAACGAGTGGAATTCGCCGACGAGGATCGGCCCGCGACCCGGCGGGACCGGACGCGCGCTCTCGGGTGCGCAGGCCCCGAGCGCCGCGGCGAACGCGAGCGCGCCGAGGCCGCGCCATGGACCCGACGCGCGGCGGAGCGACGCAGCCTGCTCTTCGGGCACCGAGTCCGCCCGAACCGCGCTGCTTCGGGCGTCCGCGCCGGGCGCCCCCCGCGCTTGCGTGCTTCTTGCTTGCCGGTCCATCGTCGGCCGGGGATCTTAAGCGCCCGCTCCCCGCCGCGAGAAGCGCGCGGGAGCCGTCCTCGTACCGCACGCGTCCTGGAGATCGTCATGACCTTCCTCTCGTCCGCCGTCCTCCCGCTCGTCCTCGCGCCGGCCGCGTTCCTCCCGCAGGACGGCAAGGCGCCCGCGATCGACCCCGCGAAGCAGGCCGCGCTCGAGGCCTCCGCCGCCGCGATCCAGGCCGACATCGAGAAGCTGCGCGGCGAGTCCTTCAAGCAGAAGGTGCCCGTCAAGCTCGCCGACAAGGCGACGCTGCTCGACTACCTCGCGAAGCGCGAGGCGCTCGAGACGAGCCCCGAACGCGAGGCGTTCAAGGAGCAGTGCGCGAAGCTGCTCGGGCTCGTGCCCGCGTCGCTCGACCTGAAGAAGGCGACGCACCAGTTCCTCGAGTCGCAGGTCGGGGGCTTCTACGACCCGCCGACGAAGACGTTCTACATCATGGACACGTTCGACGGCGACCTCGGGCGCGTGATCATGTCGCACGAGCTCGTGCACGCGCTCGACGACCAGCTCTACGACCTCGATGGCACGGCGAAGAAGCTCGGCGAGGACTCGGACCAGACGCTTGCCTACTGGTCGGTGTGCGAGGGCAGCGGCACGCGCACGATGACGCAGTGGATGATGGGCAACGCGACGAAGCTCGACCCCGCGTCGCTCATGGAGTTCCAGAAGATGGGGATGGCGGGCATGGAGGACCTGCCGCCGTTCGTGTGGAAGCCGATGCTCGCCGCGTACACGTGCGGGCAGACGTTCGTCGAGAAGAGCACGCCGAAGACGAAGAAGCCCAAGGCGCCGAAGAAGGACGCGAACGGCGACAAGCCGCTCGACGCGAGCGCGCCGAAGGAAGCCGCGAAGGACGAAGCTCCCGCGCCGACGTACAGCCAGCAGCTCGCGAAGGCGTTCCGCTCGCCGCCGCGCTCGACGGAGCAGGTGCTCCATCCCGAGAAGTACTGGGACGAGACCCAGAAGGACGAACCGCGCCGCATCGCGTTCGACGTGACGAAGCTCCCCGCGGGCTGGAAGGTGCTCGGCGAGGACACGCTCGGCGAGATCGGGCTCGCGCTCCTCACGACGCCGCTCGCGGAGCGCAAGGGGATCGACGCGAACAACCTGATGGCGCTCGCGACGCTCAGCTACACGGGCGTCGCGTCGAAGGGCTGGGGCGGCGACCGCCTCGTGCTGCTCGGCAACGGCGAGAGCCGGATGCTCGTGCTCGCGACCGTGTGGGACACGGAGAAGGACGCGGACGAGTTCCGCGCCGCGATCGAGCCGATCGTCGCCGCGCAGTCGTTCACCGGGACGTGGAAGAAGACGGTGCGCGCGGTGCTGCCGCGCGACGAAGCCAAGAAGGACGCGGTCGTCCTGCAGCTCGGCTGGAGCGCGAACGACGACGGCGTCGAGAAGACGGTCGGCTGGCGCGAAGCGAAGTGAGTGCGCGCGAGGCGCGGGGCGCGGCGGTCGACGTCGCGCTCGCGCTTCCTCGCGATCTGTGGTGAAGGCGCGCCGCGCTCGCAAGGAACCGAGCGACGGTCTCCGCGCTGCTCGCAGTGCGCGGAGCGGGTCCTGCGCCCGCGCTCAGACCGACGTCGTGATGCCGAAGAAGCCGCGCGTGCGCTCGAGCTCGCGGATCTCCTCGCGAGCTTCGCGCCGGAAGCGCCGTGACCACGCCTGGAAGCGCTCCACCCACGCGGACTCGATGCGCTCGCGCTCGTCGTCCGAGAGCGCTTCGAACTCCTCGTCCGTCAGGAGGTCGAGTTCGTCGACGGGTTCGTTGAACTCGGCCTTGTCCTCGATGCGCTGGATCATTCCTGTCACTCCTTGCGGTTCCTTCGGATTCTAGCGTGCCGCCTCGCGGAACAGCGCGGTCAGCCCGAGCGCGGTGAGCAACGTCGCGGCGAGGACGAGCGCGAGCTGCGCACGATCGATGTCGCGCTGCTTCGTCACGTTCCGGCGACCGAGGTCCACGGCGGCGTTGCGGGTCCGCTCGAGCGCGAGGACTCGGGCTCGCAGCACCGAGCTCGCTCCGGGCGTGGAGACCGAGCTCCGGCCCTCCTCGAGCCACTGGCTCGCCTGGGGACGCCCGCGGTGTCGTCGCTTCGGCCGCAGCAGGAACAAGAGACCCACGAGCACGGTGAGCCCCGCGCAGGTGAGCAGGACCCGCTCGACCGCATCGGCCGGCACCGTCCCGAGCCGCGCCGCGCCGACGCCGAGGAGCGCCGCTTCGATCGTGATCAGGAGGCTCGTGCGCTGCGACAACCGGCGCGCGTTCTCGACCTCCGCATCCCAGTGGAAGCGCGCCTCCACCAACCGCTCCGCGGCGGACTGTTCCCGAGGTTCGAGCGCGTCGTGCTTCCCCACGCCGAACACGACGTCGCTCGCGCGCATCGGGCACGGAAAATCACGGAGAAACTCGCTCGTCGCGCTCAGACCGACGTCGTGAACCCGAACAGACCGCGAGTCCGTTGGACCTCCGCGATCTCCGCGTTCGTCACTTCCGAGCGCGCGACGATCCACTCCGCGCGCCGTCGGAGCCAATCGTCGACGCGGCGCGCGCGCTCCGCCTCCGTGAGCGCGGTCCACTCGGGAGCCCCCCAAGGCAGCTCCTCGAAGTGGACTTCGATTTCTCCGACCGGTGCGTGGTTTCGTTGGATCATGACTCACCTGGTTCGATTCTAACGTCCGCTCGTCAAGATCAGCCCGGCGAAGACTCCACCGAGGAGGGTGAGGGCCGCGAACAGGAGCGCGATCTGCGCCCGATCGATATCCCGCTGCTTGCGCGCATTGCGCGCGGCAAGGTCCTCGACGGCGCGCACCGTCTGCTGGATCGCGAACGCGCGCGCTCGGAGGGCGGAGTCCGTGGAGAGCGAGAGCAGTGTCCGGACCTCCGCGATCATGTTCCGACTCGCCGTGGCTGGCTGGCTGCCGCGTCGCCGAGGGCGAAGGAGTAGCACGAGTCCGGCGACGACGAGTGCGGTGGAGCAGGAGAGCCAGGCTCGTTGGGCCAGTTCCCGAGGCGTCTGCGTCAGGTGTGACGCGCAGACTCCGAGCACCGCCGCCTCGATCGTGATGAGGACCGCCGTTCGCTGTGAGAGACGCCTTGCATTTTCGACCTCCGCTTCCCACGCGACGCGAACGTGCTCCAGGGTGACCATCGATCCTTCGGAGTGAGGGGCGTTGAATCGAGACATCCTGCTCACACGGGCTGAGACGCCGCTCGGATCGCGCGGGCATCGAAAATCCCGAGGGATCTCGGCCTCCCGTCCCGAGAAGCGGGGAGTTCGCTCGCTCACCGACCGGCCCGTGCTCAGCCGACCGGCGCGCGCCACCGCGCCGCGTCGACGATCGCCCACACGTAGAACACGAGGCCGAGCCCGCAGCACAGCATCAAGAGCGTCGACGACGCGAAGAAGAGGAACGCCGCGAGCAGTCGGCCCTGCAGCAGTTGCCCGAGACCCGGAACGAGCACGTTCGCGAGCGCCGCGAGCACGTTGCCCGTCGAACCGGGGCCGGTGAACGAAGACGTGGAGGCGTTGGGGGCGGTCATGGGGAGCTCGAACTCGGCCGAAAACGAGCGAGCCCGGCGCGCGCCGGAGCTCGTGCGCTTCCTACGCGGGTTCGCGCCGGACCTTTGCGGGCTCCTGCACGGAGTTCACGCATGAGGTCTCGGGTTCGGCGAGCTTCCGCCCGGCCCTCGAACGCGTGCGATCGAACCTCGAGCGCTCGCGGCCGGACTCCGCGATCTCGCTCTCGCACCTCCGCGCGAACGCCGCTCGCTCAGCCGAACCGCTCGCGGCCGTTCCGTCCGCCGACGGGACCGCGCGGCAATCCGCCCGCGATGCGGCCGATGAAGAAGAACGTCCCTTCGATGCGCCAGCCCGGGCGCGGCTCGGGGAGCCCGTCCTGCTCGAGCTGCCAGCGACTGACGAAGAGGTGGAGCGGGCGTTCCGGCGCGTCGACCTCGAGCACCGCGACGCGCACCTCCGTGAACGGGTTCACGAGGTGCGTCACGCGCTTCACGCGCAGCGAGACCTCCGCGCAACCGCCCGGATCCTCGGGCGAACCGAGCGGGACGATGCTCGCGCCGCTCTCGCGCTCGGGCACGTCGACGAGCGATGCTCCGTCGTCCGGCCCGACGTAGTCGACGTCGAGCGCGAACGCCGCGACGTTGACCGCGAGCACGTGTCCGCGCGGGAGCTTCGGCGGCAGGCGCCGCGCGTCCGTGACGAACAGGCTCAGGCGATACGCGCCCGGCCGCTCGCCGCGCAGTTCGTCGAACACCGGCGGCGCCGCCCAACCGACGAGCAGCGCGTCGAACGGCGAGTCGGGGAGCGCGCGGATCTCGTCGACCGCGACGCGCAGGCGGTGGTCGGGCTGGAAGTAGGGGAGCACGCTCCAATGCGCCTGCTCCGGTTCGCGATCGATGCGCACCTCGAGCCCGCCGCCGAGCGCGAGCCGCCGGTGGAACTCGGGGTCGCCGCGCCACGCCGCGGGCTCGCCGCGCGTGCGCACGAGCTCGACGACCTCGTCGATCGGTTGATCCGGCGGGAAGCCGACGCACTCGAGGAGGAAATCCACGCGCGCGGGATTCTAGCGGCGCGCTCCGCGCGCGGAAGGTGCCGCGGCTATCTTGCGCGTCCTCCGGAGCCCCGCATGAACCGAACCCCGCGCGTCGCGTCCCTCGTGCTCGTCCTCGCCGCCGCGTGCGCGGCTCCGTCCTCGACGGAGCCGAGACCGACGACGGCCCTTCCCGCTGCCGGCCCGCTCGCTCCGCGGCGTCGCGCGATCGACGTCGAGCACTACGCCCTCGCACTGCGTCTCGACCCCGCGCTCCGGCGCGTCGACGGCACCGCGCGCGTGCGGTTCTGGACCGTCGAGGGCGCGGCGGCGGTCGACTACGTCGAGCTCGACCTCGACGGACTCGAGGCGCGTCGCGTCGTCGACCGCGCGGGGCGCGCGCTCGTTTTCCGGCAGGACGCGGGCGTCCTCGCGATCACGCTCGCGACGCCGCTCGCGAGCGGCGAGTTCGAGGAGCTCGCGATCGAGTACGGCGGCACGCCCGTGCGCGGGCTCTGGTTCGCGGACGAGGAGGACGGTGCGCCGACGCAGGTCTTCACGCAGGGCGAGTGCGAGGACGCGCGCGGCTGGTTCCCGTGCGTCGACGACCCGAGCGACCGCGCGACGTTCGAGCTCGCGGTCGACGTGCCGCGCGCGTGGACGACGCTCTCGTCCGGAATGCGCACGGACCGCGTCGAGCGCGGCGAGCGCGCCGTCGAGCGTTGGCGCATGGACTTCCCGCACCCGCCGTACCTCGACACGCTCGTCGCGGGCGAGTTCACGACGAAGACCGGAGCGTGGGAGGGCGTGCCGCTCGCGTTCCTCGCGGATCCGCGCTTCGAGCGCGAGATGGAGCCTTCGTTCGCCGCGACCAGCGACGTGCTCGCGCTCTTCTCGAAGCGGACGGGCGTGCGCTACCCGTATCCGAAGTACGCGCAGGCCTGCGTCGCCGACTTCCCGTTCGGCGGCATGGAGAACGTCTCCGCGACGACGCTGACCGACACGGCGCTCGGCGACGAGCGCTCGCGACGCGACGGCGGCATGGACGGCTTGATCGCGCACGAAGCCGCGCACCAGTGGTTCGGCGACCTCGTGACGTGCGCGGATTGGTCGCACGTGTGGCTCAACGAGGGCTTCGCGACGTACTTCGGCGCGCTGTGGACCGAGCACGCGCGCGGCGCGGACGAGTACGCGATCGCCGCGCGCCGCGCGCAGGAGGCCTACGTCGCGGGCGACACCGGCGCGCACCGCCGGCCGATCGTGTGGGACGTGTGCCGGCAGCCGATGGACCTCTTCTTCACGGGGCACGTGTACCCCGGCGGCGCGGCGCGCCTGCACGAGCTGCGCTGCCTCCTCGGCGACGACGCGTTCTTCCGCGGGATCCGGCTCTATCTCGGCCGGCACCGCGGCGGCTCCGTCGTGACGGACGACCTGCGCGCGGCGATGGAGGAAGCGAGCGGGAGCTCGCTCGCGACGTTCTTCCGCGAGCGCTTCGAGACGCCGGGGCACCCCGAGCTGCGCGTCGCGTGGAAGGCGCGGGACGGGCGCGTCCTCGTCCGCGTCGAACAAGTGCAGTCGACCGACGGCGGCGTGCCGGCCGCGTTCCACGCGCGCGTCGACGTCGAGCTCGCGACGAGCGCCGGGACGCGCGTGGAATCGGTCGAGCTCGCCGCGCGCGAGCAGACGTTCGTGTTCGCGTGCTCGGAGACGCCGCGGTGGGTGCTCTTCGACGCGCGTGGAGCGCTCGCGAAGCGCTGCGAGGACGTGAAGAAGGGCGAGGAGTGGCTCGCGATCCTCGGCGCGTGCTCGCGCGCTCCATTCCGGCTCGACGCGGCGAACGCGCTCGCGAAGGTCGTGCCCACGGCGAAGGGCGAGGACCGCGCGCGGCTCTTCGACGCGCTCCGGCGCGCGGCGCGCGAGGACCGCTGCGAGGCCGTGCGCGAAGCCGCGACGCGCGCGCTCGGCGCGTTCGGCGACGCGGCGGCGCGCGCGGAGCTCCGCGGGATCGCGACGAAGGACGAGCGCTCGAGCGTGCGCTGCGCGGCGCTCGACGCGTTGCGGCCGAGCGCGCCCGACGCGGAGCTCGCGGCGTTCGCCGATTCGGTCTGGGCCGACGGATGGAGCTGGAACGTGCTCGCGCGCGCGGCCGCGCTGCACGCCGCGGCCGAACCGAAGGGCGCGTACGCGTGGATCGCGGCGCGCCGCGCGACGGCGTCGCCGCACGGAGCGCTCGAAACGCAGCTCGTCTCGCTCCTCGGCGCGTGCGCGGATCCGGACGCCGCGCCCGACGCGGCGCGCAAGGAGCTCCTGCGCACCGCGTTCGACGCGCGCGAGCCCGAAGGCGTGCGCATCGCCGCGGTGAACGCGCTCGGTGCGCGCGTCGCGAAGGACCTGGCACTCGCGCGGGCGCTCGTGCCCTTGCTGGCGCCGTCCGCGGACCCGAACGTTGCGGCGCAGGAACTCGGCGCGAAAGGCGTCCGGTTGCGGCGCGCGGTCGCTTCCGCGCTCGGCGCGCGCCCCGAGGCCGAGATCCGCGCGGCGTTGCGCGATCGGTGGGAGCGCGCGCCGCTCGCGCTCGAGCGATACGCGCTCGCGGAAGCGCTCGAGCACGGAGTGAAGGCCCCGTGAACGCGCCCGTCGAGAGCGGCTCCGCGCGCGTGCCCGCCGCGCTCGTCGCGGACCTCGACGAGGCGTTACGCGCGGAGTTCGGCGCGCGCGCGATCGACCTCCTGCTCGCGCGTTCGTCGAGCGACGCGGAGCTCGCGCGGCTCTTCGCGACGCTCGCGGAAGAGCAGGACGCGCAGCTCGCGCGGCTCCAGGCCCTGATCAACGACCTCGGCGGCCGGGCACGCTCGCACTGCCGGCGGCGAAGCGTCCTCGCGCGTCTCTTGCACGCGACGCGGTTCCTCGGCGGGCGCAAATTGACGCTGCGCCTGTGCCACGACGCGGCGGAGTCGCTCGAGTACCGCTACCTCGGCTGCGGGCGCTACTTCGCCGCGACGGGCGCGCTCGGACTCGCGCAGCGCTGCTCCGAACTCGCGACCACCAAGGCGCGCCATGCACGCGCGCTCTCGACGTGGGTCGAGCACGGCGAGCACCCTGCGGGACCGCCGCGGCGACGCTAGACTTCCACCTTCTCGTCCCGACCCAGGAGGAACCCATGACCGAGACGACGTGCACCGGCGGCATCCCGCGCATCGGCGAACCCGCCCCCGACTTCAAGGCCCCGACGACCCACGGCGAGATCACGTTCAGCGACTGGCACAAGGGGAGCTGGGTCGTGCTCTTCAGCCACCCCGCGGACTTCACGCCCGTGTGCTCGACCGAGCTCACCGAGTTCGCGCGCAAGAGCGACGAGTTCGCGCGCCTGAACACGAAGCTGATCGGCCTCTCGATCGACTCGATCCACAGCCATCTCGCGTGGCGCGAGAACTTGAAGTCGATCCTCGACGTCGAGATCCCGTACCCCTTGATCGCGGACCTCTCGATGGAGGTCGCGTCGAAGTACGGGATGCTCCACCCCGGCGCGTCGTCGACCGCGACCGTGCGCGCCGTCTTCGTGATCGACGCGAAGCGCACGATCCGCGCGCTCGTCTACTACCCGATGAACGTCGGGCGCAACGTCGACGAGGTGCTGCGCCTCGTCGAGGCGCTCCAGACCGCCGACGCGCATGCGTGCGCGACGCCCGTCAACTGGCGCAAGGGCGAGAAGGTGATCGTCCCGCCGCCGAAGACCGTGAACGAGGTCAAGGAGCGCTCGACGCACAAGGAATACGAGCGCTACGACTTCTACCTGAACAAGAAGTCGCTGTGACCCACGCCCGAGCCGCGCGGTACGGCGCGGTTCGGCCTCCACGCGCGCGGGACTCGTCCGAGGGACCGCGCGCGTGCGTTTCTTCCCTTCGCATTCCGCCCGCTCCGGTCTCCCGCATGAACCCGTTCTTCCCCGCGCTCATCGCGCCCTTCCTCGCCGGCGCGCCGTCGACGACGAACACGCCTTCCGCGACCGAACTCGTCGCGCTCGCGCCCGTCGCTCCGCCGACGCTCGACCTCGACGCGGAGATCGCGCGCGTGCAGGAAGAGCGCGCGCTCGACCCGGACGACCCCGCGGCGCTCGAGCGGCTCTCCGTCCTCCTCGGACAGAAGAGCGACCACGACGGCGAGCTCGCGTACGCGCTCCTCGCGCTCGCGGGTTACGACGACCTCGAGTTCGACGACCCGAAGGCGAAGGAGGCGAAGCTCGCGGAGCTCGGCGCGCGCATCGCGAAGCTCGATCCCGCGAGCGCGGCGCTCAAGGCGAGCCGCGACGAATACACGCGCGACCTGACCTGGGCGCTCGACCTCTACGGCAAGAACAAGAAGGCGCGCAACGCGCTCGACGTCGCGGGGCGCATCCTCGCGTACAAGCCCGGGCACAAGCTCGCGCGGGAGACCGTGAACGGGATCCTCGCGAAGCTCGACGACGACGGGCGCGCGGAGGCGGAGCGGCTGCTCGGCCGGAGCGAGCTGCGTCGGCCGCGCGCGTTCCTGCAGGACTGGCGGAAGAAGCACGCCGCGTGGAAGGACGCGGGGAAGGCGGCGAGCAAGGGCTACGTCGTCGCGTCGGACATCGGGTACGACGTGCTGCAGCTCGCGACGCGCGCGCTCGAGGACCTCTCGCTGCACTACCGCCGCGCGTACGCGGCCGATCCGTCGATGCAGGTCGGCAAGACCGACGTGCGGCTCTATCGCACGCGCGCGGAGTTCTGCACCGCGTTCCCGCCCGCGAAGGAGAACGCGGGGCTGAAGGGCCTTCTCAAGACCGACGGCGGCCGCGCCGAGGGCGCGAAGAAGCCGCAGTTCACGTTCCAGCTGCTCGCGTACGATCCGCGCGACGAGGGCCGTCCGCTCTCGTTCCTGTTCGAGACCCTCGCGCACGAGGCGAGCCACCAGTACATGCGCCTCTCCGTCGGACTCGGCGACGCTCCGCATTGGCTCGACGAAGGGATGGCGACCTTCTACGAGGGCGCGCTCATCGACGACGACGGCTCGGTGCACGTCGGCTTGCCCGCGTGGGAGCGCCTGCGCGTGCTCGCGCTGCTCTTGAAGCAGGATCCGAAGCAACTGCGCGCGACGATCGAGGCGCCGCAGGACAAGTTCCTGACGGGCGAGCAGTACTCGATCGCGTGGGGCCTCGTGTACTGGCTCGATCAGTACCAGCGCGAGGACGGCACGCGGCCGTACCGGCCCGCGCTCAAGAAGGCGATCGAGGTCGTGCGCTCCGGCACGGCGACGAGCGGCTGGACGGTGTTCCAGCGCTCCGTGCTCGAGACGGCGAAGCTCCCGTTCGACGCGTTCGAGGAGCAGTGGGTCGCGGCGATGCTCGCGCTCGACGAGCTCGAGTCGGAACCCGAGCGCGCGCGCGACCACTACCTCGAACGCGGGCGTGCGTCGGCGAAGCGCGGCGCCGCGGACGCGGCGCGCGAGGACTACGAGCGCGTGCTCGCCTACACGCCCGAGCATCCCGGGGCCCTGCTCGGGCTCGCGGAGCTCGCCGGCGTCGTGTCCGACAAGTCGCAGAAGCTCGAGGACAAGGACGTCACGTTGTACTGGGCGCGCCGCGCGCACCGCGCGGCCGCTCGCGCCGGTGACGAAGCGACCGCGAAGGCGGCCGCGCTCGTCGCGCGGCGCGCGGACCCGGGCGGCTTCGACAGGATCGCCGCGGGCGAGGCGCGTTACCGAAAGTGCGTCGAAGCGGAGATCGCGAAGCACCTCGCCGCGTCGCGGCCGAAGACCGCGCTCGCGCTCGCGCGGCGGTGGCTCGACCTCGTGCTCGAGGGAGACCGCGCGGAGAAGCTCGTGCGCGAGCTGCGCGAACAGGGGACGCTCGCCCTCGAGCGCCCGTACCTGCCGTTCGACGGCAAGACGCTCGACGGCCTCTCGTGCGAGCCGGGCTTCTTCGCGCTCGACCAGGGCGAGATCGCGTGCACGATCGCGCGCGGGCCGAAGGGAGAGACGGACATGGCCTCGCTCTTCGTCGAATCGAAGCTCGCGCCGCGCTTCCGGCTCGAGGGCGAGCTCCGGGTCGACACGCCGGACGCCGTCGTGATCTTCGGCGTCGAGCTCCCGTGGGTGCACTCCGTGCAAGGCATCGCGTTCCGCCCGCGGCCGGGGAACGGTGTCGAGGGCTCGGGCCGCGACTATCCGCCGTTCCACGAGCTCGGCCCGGGCGTGCTCGCGCCGATCGACCAGGTCACGGACCCGAACGGGTACTCGACCTGGATGTTCCAGGGTTCGCGGCGCAGCGAGGTCGACGTCGCGAGCGGCGCGTGGGTGCGGTTCCAGGTGACGCGGCTCCCGAACGACGAGCTGCATCTGTCGTTCGACGGCGAGGAGGTGTCCGTGCGCCAGCTCGACGACAAGGAGGCCGGCGTGCGCGCGGGCCTCGTGTTCTACGGCGGCGGCGCGCGCGTGCGGAACGTGCGCGTGGTCGAGCTCGATCGGTTGTGAGCACATGCCCTGGATCCGCACCCTCTCCCCGGACGAAGCGAGCGGCGCGCTCGCCGAGACGTATGCCGCCGCGGTGAAGCGCGCGGGGCGCGTCTTCCAGATCCTCCAGGCGATGAGCCTCGCGCCCGACGTGCTCGATGCGTCGATGGGGCTCTACCTGCGCGTCATGTTCAGGAAGGACGGGCTCTCGCGCCGCCGCCGCGAGCTGCTCGCGGTCGTGACGAGCCGCACGAACCGCTGTCACTACTGAACGATCGCGCACACGTGGGACCTCCGTGCCGAGGTCGCCGACATGCTCGACGACGAACGCGAGGACTGGCTCCAGCGTCTCGCGCGCGACTGGCGCACCGCGAAGCTCGGTCGCGGCGACCACGCGCTCTGCGTCTTCGCGGAGAAGTTGACGCGCACTCCCGGCGCGATGGAGGAGCGCGACGTCGCCGCGTTGCGCGCGGTCGGCTTCGACGACGTCGCGATCCACGACGCGATCCAGGTCGTCGCGTACTTCAACTACATCAACCGCGTGGCGGACGCGGTCCACGTCGAGCTCGAGCCCGAGATGGAGCCGTACCCGGAAGACCCGGGCTCGTAGCGCGACGAGCGGCGGCGGGATTCGCGCCGTCCGCGCGCTCACGCGTCGCGGTGGAGCACGTGCTCCAGCCCCGCCTGCGCGAGGTGGTGCTCGAGGTGCGCGACGTAATCGCGCAGGAACCACTCGAGCGTCGGGGGCTCGGGCGCGTCGCCGAACGCGATCTCGCCGAGGTTGTGCCGCGCGCGGGGCGACGTGCGCGGCTCGACGGGCGTCGACGCGAAGAGCCGTGCGAGCTGGAGGTTGTAGAGGAGCCACAGCTCGACGAGCTCGCTCCACGGCGCGTGCTGCCAGCGCTCGACGCGCACCCACTCGTCCTGGTCGTAGCCCGGGAACACGAGATCGTCCTGGAAGTGCGCGCGCACGAAGCGTTGGTGGTTGTTCGACGCGGAGTCGATCAGGTGGCCGACGATCTCCTTCTGCGACCACGCACCCGCGTGCGGACGCAGCTCGGCTTGCGCCTCGGGGACGCGGCGCAGCTCTTCGGCGGCGCGGCGCAGCGTGCCGCGGAAGTCCTCGACGAACACGTTCCATTCGAGCTCGTTCACGCGCGATCCTCCGTGCGCTCCCCGCCGACGGCGCGCTGCATCGCTGCGAGCGAATCGAGCGCGAAGCGTCGCTGCAGCCGCCGCACCCACGGTCGACCGAGCCGGACCCAGAGCCGGCGCGGACGCGAGCGCGCGCGCACGTCGTACCACACGCGGCCGGTCGCGGCGTCGAGCTCGACGGTAAAGCTCTCCTCGCCGCACTCGGCGTGTCGCGCGAGAGTTCCGTAGGCGAAGCCGAAGCGCGCGGGCTCGTCGACGACGCGAACGATGCGCGCGGCGTTGACGAAGACGACGCCCGCGACGCGCACGAGCACGGCGACGTCCGTGCCGACGGCGATGCGCGCGTCGCGCGGGAAGAGCTCGACCCAGCCGAGCTCGAACTGCGCCCAGCGCTCGAGCGCCTCTTTCGCGCACGCGAACGCGGCCGCGCCGTCCCCGAGCTCGACTCGGTGATGATCCAGGTCCCATCCCGTCGGCACGCCGCCGCCTGCGAGCGCGCTCGACTCGTACGTGAGGCTCGACTCGCGCGCCTCGGCGACGAAGCGCGCGAGCGCGGCGTCGTCGGGGCGGCGGAGCGCGAGCACGCGCTACTCCGGCTCCGTGAGCACGACGAACGCGTCGACGCTCGACACGGCGTGCGTCGAGGTCTTCCCGTCGGGCCAACGCACGCGCACGCCGTCGACCTTCGAGGCGTCGCCGAGGCCGACGTGGAGCTCGGGCGCGTTGCCGCCGAGGTAGCTCGTGCCCGCGCGCAGCGTGCGCAGGAGCGTGCGGCCGCCGGCCTCGACGCGCACCTCCGCGCCGATCGCGAAGCGGTTCGCGCCGCGCGCGCGGAGGCGCAGCCCGAGCCAGTGCCGGTTCGCCGCGAGCCCGGTGACCGCTCCGTCCTTCCCGCGCACGCGCGCGTCGTTGCGCAGGAGGCGCGCGCGCGCGTTGTTCGCGGTGATCGCGAGGTCGAGGTCGCCGTCCTGGTCGTAGTCGCACGCGAGGAGACAGCGCGACGGGAGCGGCTCGGCGAGGTCGGGCCCCGCGAGCTCGAACGCCGGCGTGAACTTGCCCGTGCCGTCGTTCAGGAAGAGGTGCGACGGCTGGCCGACGCAGATGCCGGTCGACTCGTAGTCGGGCGACGTGTAGCCGTTCGCGTAGACGAGGTCGAGGTCGCCGTCGAGGTCGAGATCGGCGAGCTCAGAGCCCCAGCTCGTCACGCCGACGGAGAGCTGCGCGAGGCCCGCCTGCACGGATTGGTCGCGGAAGGTCGCGACGCGGTGCTTCGCGCTCGAGTGCGTGACGAGGTTGTTCACGTAGAGCGCGTTCGACTCGAGCTGCCAGTTCGTGACGAAGAGGTCCTCGTCTCCGTCGCCGTCGACGTCGCCGACAGCGAGACCCATCGAGCCGCGCGGATCGTCGAGGCCGGTCGCGAGCGAGATGTCCTTCCACGTGCCATCGCCCTCGTTGCGGTAGAACGTGTTCGGCGACACGTCGTTCGCGACGTAGAGATCCTGGTCGCCGTCCTGGTCGAAGTCCCAGAAGATCGCCTGCATGCCGCGGCCGTTCGCATCGGCGACGTGGAGCTCGTCCGTGACGTCGGTGAAGCGGAACGAGAGCGCCTTCACGTTCGGCTGCGACGGATCGCGCGGCGCGGACGCGTCGGTCGGGCCCGACTTGATGCGGTCGTTGCGCAGGAGCTGCTTCCGCTCGCCGGGGAACGCGAAGGGGAGCATCTCGAGCGGGTCCTCGCGCTGGTAGCGACCGAGTTCGTCCGCGGGCGGCATCTTCGCGGGGTCGTAGTCGAGGTAGCTCGTGACGTAGAGATCGAGGTCGCCGTCGCGATCGTAGTCGGCGGCGGAAACCGCGGCGTGCCAGCGCTCGTCCTGCGGAAGCCCGGCGGCGAGCGTGACGTCGGTGAAGCGCCCCGCGCCGTCGTTCAGGTAGAGCTTGTTCGCGCCGTAGTTCGCGACGAAGAGATCGAGGTCGCCGTCCCCGTCGACGTCGAGGAAGAGCGCGCCCATGCCGCGGCCTTGCACGCCGAGGTTCGCGCGCGCGGTCACGTCCTCGAACGTGCCCTCGCCGCGATTGCGATAGAGCTTCGCCGTCGGCACGCGTGATCCGTCACGCCCGCCGCCCTGCGGCAGGAAGAGATCGTTCCACCCGTCGCCGTCGACGTCGCCCCACGCGGCACCGGGCCCCATCGTCGGCCGGATGTCGAGCTGCTCGTCGGGGCCTTCGAGGTGCACGAACTCGATCCCCGCATCGCGCGTGACGTCGTGGAAGAGGGCGGTGGAGGGCGCGGCGTCGCCCCACGGCTCGTACGGCGGCTGCGAGTCGCAACCGACGCGGACGGAAAGCGTCCACGTCGTGTCCGGGGCGGACTCCGGCACGGGGACGACGAGCTCGAGCACCTGATTCGGCGGGATCACCGAGTTGCGTCCATCGTGCTCCTCGAGCAGGTCGAGCGTCGGCCCGGTCGCGAGCGCCGCGAGTCGGTCGTCGCGCACGTCGAGTTCGGGCCACTCGAGCGAACCCGGTCGAGTGCGGCCGCGAGTCCAACGCTCCACCGGTCCCGTATGCAACGCGGTTGGACGAACTCGACGCGTGCTCGCCATCGGCACGCGTGCGACGTGCGCCCAGAGCACCTGGTCGATGCGTCCATCGCGCAACTCGAGCCAGGGCCTCGCGTCGCGCGGCGCAGTGCGGATCCGCGGCGTCCACGACACGCCCCAGAGCGTGATCGCTTCCCTTGCGTCGTCGTGGTAGTAGCGCGAGCCCGCGTCTTCGGAACGGAGCTCGTGCGTGAGCAGCTCGGCCTCGAGCGCCGCGCGAGCGTTCGGAGTCAGCTCGCTTGCCTGCGTGACGAGTTGGAGCGTGAGGTCCTCGGTCGGCGTGGCGATCCAGATCGGCCCGGAAGGACCGAGCACGGCGTCCTGGCGCGCGAAGTACGGCAGCAGTTCGTCTGCCCCGGCATCCGGAGGAGCGAGCGGTTCGTCCTTCCGCGCGAGACGGGCTTCGAGCGCTTCCCCTCGGACGATCGAGGTCGGCAGGCGTGCGTCACGCAGGACTTGGAAGCCCTGATCGTCGCGCGGGCCGACCACGCGATCGCCGGGAGCGTGCGGCACCCACACGAGCTCGAGACGATCGATGGCGAGCGCTCGCGACGTCGCAGAAGCGAGCCGCAGATGCACGCCGTCGCGTTCGCGCACGGCCCGCGGCGCGCACTCCGAGCGCGAGATGAGCGGGAGCAGGACCTCGGCGCGATCCTCGAGAGCGGAGACGGCGACGAAGCGTCCCTCGTTCTCGGCGAGCAGCACTGCGCCGTGCTGCGGCGGCATCGTCTCGCCCGCACGAGATGTCGCGAGCGAAGGGACAGCGATCGAAAGGGCGAGAACGCTCGGGATCATGCGGCCCGTCATGCTCTCGGCGCGTGTCTCATCGTGCAACAAAACACCGCGCCCCGCGGCCGTCGGGCCCGCGGGGCGCGGTGAGTTTTCGGCGCGTGCGCGCGCTCACATCTTCAGGTCTTTGATCTCGTCGACGGCGAAGTCGATGCTGACTTCCTGGTCGATGTTGATCACGCGGCCCGTGCCCTTGTACGGGTTGAAGATCAGCGCTCCGTGGACGACGCGGCCGTCCTTGAAGTGCACGGTGATCTTGTCGGCGGTACGAGCCCCGAGCAGCATGTCGTAGATGCGGCCCGGGCCCATTTCGCTCTTCTTCTTGGTGGTGCTCATGAGGATCGAATCGGACTTTCTTCGTGCCCCGCCTCAGGAGTGTGCGGCGAGGGGTTGAGGGACGAGCTCGGCAAGGTGCGGGACGAGCAGTGCGGACCAGGTTTCGAAGTTCACGCCGGTCGCGAGCATCGCAGTGAGCTCATCGATCGCGACCCAGCGGCCTTCGAGTACATCGGTCTCGCGAATTTCAGGCGGTGACGAAACCGTGACGACCTGGACGACGCCTACGTGCACGGCGCCGACCGCGTTGGAGTCGTCGTTGATCAGGCCGACGCGACGGACTTCGTACGCGCCGCGAACCACGAGCTCTTCCGCGAGCTCGCGCCGCGTGCCGGCATCGACCGGATTGCGCGTCGCCGCGCCCTCGAGGTCTTCGGGGTTGACGTGTCCGCCCATCCCGATCGAGTGCTTGTCGTGGAGCCGCGCTTCGCCGCCCTTCTTGAGGCGCCGCGTGCAGAGCACGCGCACCCCGTCCGGCGAGTCCCAGCGCACGATCGAGTAGGGGATCACCTGCTTCCACGCGGGCGTCTTCTCGGCGCGCTCGCGCTCGACGAAGAACCCCTCGCGGGCGACGACGTCCTCGAAGGCGCGGGCGGAGAAGCCACCGGGCTGCGGCACGTCCCGGAAGGGGACGAGGCCGTGCGGATAGCACTCGGGAAAGAGCGCCGTCCGGGGCACGACGAAGACGAACTCCATGGTGGCGGTGGCTGTGGTTTCGGCCCCGCGCGCGAGGCGGTGCCGAGGGGGGGGGCGGCGGGTGGGTGAGGCGCGGACCTGCCGCGGGGGGCCCCGGGGGCGGACCCGGAGCGACGAGGGCGTGACGATAAGGGCACCTGCTCGATTTCGTCAAGATGTCGAAGCCCCGCGAGCCGCGAGCCCCAACCGGTTGTGGGAAAGCGACATCGTGAGCGGGCGTGCGCTCCGCCGGAGCGACGGCGGGAGCGAAGCGGCGTGAGAGGCCCGATAAGCCGGATCCTGTCCCCGTCTTTCGACGGGCGACGGCCATTTCTCTGGGACCGCGCTCGCGCACGGCCTCGAACGTTCTACCCGGAAGGCTCTGGACGCGGGTCGTCGCCTCGTGACCTTCCCTATTTGAACTTTCTCCGGGAGGGGTTTGCCCTGCCACTGCTGTCACCAGCAGTGCGGTGCGCTCTTGCCGCACCGTTTCACCCTTGCCCGTGGAGCTCGCGCCCCACGTCGGCGGTTTGTTTTCTGTGGCACTTTCCCTGGCCTCGCGGCCGGTTGCCGTTGGCAACCTCCCTGACCCGTGGAGTCCGGACTTTCCTCCCCGGTTGAGGCTTTCACCCCGCCGGAGCGGCCGTCCAGGCCTCTCACGCCGCGCGCATCCTAGCCGATCGAGCGCGCGCTCGGCGCGGCACGCGCGTGGAAGTCGGCGAGCCTGCTCGGAAGTCGCCGCGCGGATGGAGGTCGTCGAGCGAGCGCGCGCTCCTTGTCGCTCGCGCGGCGCGCGCCTACCCTCGCCGGGCCCATGAGCGCCCTCGAACCGACGGTCACGTACCTCGAACTCCGCGCCTCGACGCCCGACGGCGACGCGGCGGGCGGGATCCAGCACAAGGCGGAGGGGCTCGTGCTCCTGCACGTGCAGGAGCTCGCGCCCGCGGGCGAGCCGCGCGGCGCCGTGACGATCGTCCACGACGCGGGGCTGCACGGCGGACGCTACCTCGAGCTCGCGCGCGCGCTCGCGGCCGACGGCTGGGCGGTCGCGCTGCCCGACCTGCGCGGCCACGGGCGCTCGGAGGGCGAGCGCGGGCACTCGAACGGGATCAAGGAAGTGCTGCGCGACCTCGGCGACGTGCAGGACCACCTCGCGTACCGGCAACCCGAGGCGCCGAAGGTGCTCGTCGGGCACGGGCTCGGCGCGATCTGGGCGCTCGCGTACGCGTGTGAGCGGCGGGGGAGCGTGAGCGCGCTCGTGCTCGCCGCGCCGCTCGTCGAGCCGCGCTTCGAGCTGCCGAAGGACGCGGGCGGGCTCGCGAAGCTGTTCAAGAAGGTCGGGCCGAACGCGCCGGGGAAGCTCGGGTGGAAGAGCGACGCGAGCGGCGACGCGCTCGCGCACGACGTGATCACGAAACGCGCGGGCGAGGAAGCGCTCGAGGCCGTGCGGCGGTATCGCGCGCGCGCGGGCGAACTCGGCGTGCCGGTGTTCGTGCTGTGCGGCGCAGCGGATGCGCTCGTCGACGCGAACGCGGCGAAGGCGCTCGCGGGTCCGCGCGGGACGTGCGAGAGCGTCGCGGGCGCGGGGCACGAGGTGTTGCGGGACGCGAAGGCGATCGCGCGCTCCGTCGCGTGGATCGGCGGAGCGGTGCCGCGCTAGAGCGCGCGCCTCACCCCGGCTCGCCGCTCTCCATCCAATCGCGCAGGAGCACGAGCGCGCTCCAACTGTCGCGGCGCGCTCGCGCGTCCTTGCCGTGATGTCCCGCTTCGCGCAGGAGTTCCTCCGCCGCCTTCGTCGTCAGCGTCTCGTTCCACAGCTTCACGGGCACGCGCGGCAGCCGCGTCGCGAGGCGCGCGGCGAACGCCCGCACCTCCGCGGCGCGCGGGCCCTCCGTCCCGTCGACGTTGATCGGGAGCCCGACGAGCAGGAGGCGCACGTCGCGTTCGTCGACGAGCGCCGCGACGTGCTCGAGGAGCTTCGCGTCGTCGCCCGGACCGTGGAACGGGTCGAGCGCCTTGCTGACGATGCGCAGCGCGTCGACGGACGCGAAGCCGGTGCGCTTCGTGCCGTGGTCGATCGCGAGGACGGGGCCCTTCATGCCCGCGCGCTCCAGGAGCTCGGCTGCGCGTTTCCGTCGCGCGTGGGCTCGCGCACCGCTCGCGGCACCGCGCTCACAGGAACGCCGGACCCTCGCGCTCGAGGCGCGTCACGACGTGCTTCACGTCCTGCGCGCGCTCGCGCGGCATGACGAGGATCGCTTTGCCCGCGCGCACGACGACGAGGTCCTTCACGCCGACGAGTGCCACGAGCTCGCCCGTCTTCCCGTGCACGACGCAGCCCGACGCCTCGTGCGCGAGCACGCTCGCGCCGCCCGACGCGAAGTTGCCCTGCGCGTCCGCCGCGAGCACGTCCGGCAGCGCCGCCCACGAGCCCACGTCGCTCCACGTGAAGTCGATCGGGAGCACACGCACGTTCGCGGCCTTCTCCATCACCGCGACGTCGATCGGCGCGGACGGGAGCTTCGGGTAGATCGCGTCGGCGTCCGCGTCGCTCCGGATCGAGCGCACCGGCCCGACGATCTCGCGCGCGTGCTGCTCCATCGCCGCGAGGATCGCGTCCGTGCGCCACACGAAGATGCCCGCGTTCCAGAAGAAGCGGCCGCTCGCGAGGAACTGCTCCGCGCGCGCGCGATCGGGCTTCTCGACGAAGCGCGCGACGCGGCGCACGCTCTTGCCGCCGCGCGTGCCGAGCTCCTCCGCGCCCTCGATGTAGCCGTAGCCCGTCGCGGGGAACGTCGGCCGAACGCCGAGCGTGCAGAGCGCGCGCGTCTCGAACGCCTCCTCGCACGCCGCGCGCAGCAGGTGGCGGAAGTCCTTCGCGGGTTGGATCACGTGGTCGGAGGGGAGCACGATCTGCACGGACGCGCCGCCGCGCCGCTCGATCTCCGCCGCGGCCCACGCGACGCACGGCGCCGTGTTGCGGCCGCACGGTTCGGCGAGGACGTTCTCGCGCGGCACCTTGGGCAGGTACTTGCGCACGAGGTCGACGTGGTCGCGGCCGGTGACGACGAGCGTGTGCTCCGCGTCGACGAGGCCTTTCAACCGCGCCGCGGTCTCGGCGATCAGCGTGCGCCGCCCGCCGATCGGGAGGAACTGCTTCGGGAGCGTCTTTCGACTCGCGGGCCAGAAGCGGGTGCCGAAGCCGCCCGCCATGATCACGGCGTAGATCTGCATGCGTCGCGCCCCGCGTCAGAAGCGCGGCGGCAGCGGAGCATACCCCGGCAGCGGCAGCGCGCGATAGCCGCCGCGACGGCCGAAGATCCCGAACCAGTGCGCGCGGATCGACGGGCGATCGAGATCGCCCTGGATCGACACGGAGACGATGTTGTCCGTCACCCACGTGACGAAGCGCAGGAGCCACGCGAGGTTCTTGATCTCGGTGAGCTGCACGTCGAGCGCGTAGTCGAGCGTGCCGTCGAAGTCGAGCGTGCCCTCGCCCGCGAGTTGGAGGGCCGCGCTCGCCACGCGGATGTCGCGCATGGCGATCTTCCCGTCCTTCACGTCGATGTTCGCGGCCATGCTGTCGAACGTGACCGTGCTTCCGAGGCGCACCGTTTCGAGCAACGAGCGGATCACCGGCACGGACCACAGGTACGAATCGCGCAGCACGACGGAGCCCGACCCGCGCATCTTCAAGAGGTCCTTCTCGTCGCCGACGAGGCGCAGCTGGCACTCGAGGCGGCCCTTGTTCGCGACGTTCGACACGAAGAGGCCCTGCAGGAGCTCCTCGACCTTGACGTCGCGCAGGTCGAGCGCGAGCTGGAACGGATACGGCTCGGTGAGGTCGATCGAGAAGAGCGTGCCGCCGCGATCGGAGTCGGTGCCGAGCGGGCGGAGCTCCCCACCGGCGAACTTGCCGGTCATGTCCTCGATCGAGAGCCGCGGCTCGAAGTAGGTGACGAGCAGTTCGGCCTGCTCGAGCGAGCGCCCCGCGACCTGGCCCGAGAAGCCGCGCACGCGCGCGCGCGTCCGCATGTGTCCGCCCTCGAGCACGAGCTCCTCGATGCGCGCTTCCGCGGTCTTCACCGCGAGCGGGAGGCCGAGGACGATCGACATCTCCTTCGGCACGACGGTGCCGCGGAAGACGAGCTTCGCGTCGTTCGCGGCGCGGCCGGTGAGCGTCACATGACCGTCGCGCAGGTCGAGCTTCCCGCGCCACTTGAGCTCGTCGAGCAGCGCGTCGATCGTCTTCGGATCCGAGAACGGCGCGAGGTGGCGGCGATTGATCGGGACGTCGCGCGCGGCGAGGTCCGCGTCGAACGTGAAGCCTGCGTCGGCGGTGCGGAACGCGACCTTCGTGAGCTCGATCGGCGTGTCCGCGAGGCGCGCGTCGAGGCGCTCGCCGGTGAGGACCTCGTCTTCGAGGACGACGCGCCCCCGCAACCCTTCGAGCGCGAAGTTCTCGCCGCTCTTGAACGTGTTCTCGCGCAGGTGGAGGTCGAAGCGGCTGTGCGCGCGCGCGTCGGGCTTCTCGGGGAGCCGGATCTCGCCCTGGAAGTCCATGCGGCCCGCGAGGCCGATGCCCGAGATGTCGGGCTCCGCGCCGTGCGCGCCTCCGAGCAGTTCCGCGATGCTGCCGCGCAGGCTCGGGCTCGCGGGGTCGATGCCCGCGCCCGCGACGCGCACGACGTTCTCGGGGAAGCTCGCGGAGAACGCGACCTGCACGTCGTTCGTCCACCGCCCGACGATGGGGGAGATCGTCGAGTGCGACGCCGGCGCACCGCGCGCGGGGTCCTCGACGACGCCGACGAGCACGCGTCCGCGCACGTCGCTCGTGCGCATCGGGAACTGCTTCAACTGGAGCTCGACGGGGGCGCCCGCGGCCGGGGCGATCTCGGCGCGCGTCGTGTAGGGGCCGCCGGCGCGCTCACGTGTGCGCTCGTAGTGCGCGTCGACGAAGCCGCGCGGGCCGGCGAGGTCGAGCGCGTCGCCGATCTCGCGCACGTGCGCGCAGAGCTCCTTCGTGTCCTTCCCGACGAGCGCGAGCCGCTGCACGTCCGCCGTGATCGCCTCGAGCTCGTCGAGCGCGCGTCCGTGCGACGCGCCGGACGCCGTCGGATCGAGCTGCACGCGCAGCGCGAGCGCGAGTTCGCGCGCGGTTTCGAGCTTCGCGCGCGCCGCGACGGAGAGCGCGCTCTGCCGTTTCCCGTCCGAAACGAAACGCAGGGTGCCGCGCGCGTCCGCGACGGGGAGCGGCAGGTCCGCCCACGCGAGCCCGAGCCCGCGCAGGTCGACCGTGAGGTCCGTCGCGAGCCAGTTCATGTCGACCTTGCGGCAGAGGCGCAGGTTCACGCCGATGTCGCCGCCCTTCGGCGCGAACGGCCTCCACGTCGACGCGGGCGGAACGGGGCCCGCGAGACCGTCGAGCGCGCGCTCGAGCACGGCGTCGACCGCGAGCTTCGGCGTGTCGAGCGCGAGCTCGATCTCGCCGTAGCCGTGGCCGGGCAGCGTCGGCGGCGCGTCGGCCGCGTGCGCTTCGACGACGCCGTTCCCGTGGATCGGACCGGAGGGATGGTCCGCCGCGAGCTCGACGAGCGCGATGCGGAAGCGCCGGAGCGCGCGCGGATCGAGCGCGTACGTCGCGGTGCCGCGCACGTGCTCGAGCGGCAGCGGGAACCCCTGATCGGAGCGGCCGCCGGCGAGGTTCGGCCAGCCGTGGTACGTCATGCCCGCGCGTCCGTCGAGGTCGAGCGCGAGGGCGACGCGCGCGACGTCGAAGAGCGGGCGCTCGCCGTCCCAGGCGCTCGGCACGTCGAGCGACGCGCGCACCTTCGCGCGTCCGCGCGGCTCGAACGCGTCCCACGACTCGCGCGCGGCCGTCGCCGTGCCGAAGAGCGCGGGCAGCGCGCCCTCGAGCGGCAGGTCGTCGCACGCGAACCACGCGCGCGCGGCGCTCGCGGTGCCCGCGTCGGGGCCGAGCACGGCCCAACCGTCGACGCGCGTCTCGTTCCACGCCCCGAGCGCGCGCCCGCGCCCGGTCCACGCGCGCGGCGAGCCGAGCTCCTCGGCGCTCGCGGGCGCGTAGTGCGTCTCGAACGCGAGGAAGCCGCCGGAGATCGTCGCGTCGCTGCCGGGGACGTGCACGCTCGCGTCGCGCACCTCGACGTGCGCATCGGCGCGCGGGAGCGTGCTCCCGTCCAGACTGAAGCTCGCGGTGAGGTCGAGCCCGAGCACGCCGCGCGGCTCCCACGGCACGAGCGCGTCGAGCGTCGTGCCCTTCGGGATCGACGTCGTCGAGAGCGGCACACCCGCGGCGGACGCGACGACGTCGAACGACGACGCGCCCGACGAACGGCCGCGCAGCGTGATCACGCCGCTCGCGCCGTCGCGCGAAAGCGGCGCGAGATACGGCAGCAGGCGTCCGTCGAGCGTCGCTCCGTGTTCCGGATCGAGCGCGAGGTCGACGTCGACGCGTCCGATCGGCACGCGACCCCACGCGGCGGTCTCCCAGTCGACGCCGAGGTCGCGCACGGTGAGTTGCGGGCCCGGCGGCTGCGGCGGACGGGGACCGCTCGCCGGCGGCGCGGCGGGGGAGAGCCCGCGCGCGAACCCGTCGAGGCCCGAGCGCAGAGCCGGGGCGATGCGCACATGGCCGCCGCGCGCGTCGATGCGCGCGATCCGCAGCCCGTCCTCGCGCGAGAACGCGAACTCGACGCGCACGCGGCGCACGAGCGCGAGCTCGCCGTTCCCGCCGAGCGCGACGTCCTCGAGCTCGAGCGCGGGGTGCAGCCACGAGAACCGGACCTCCTTCACCGAGAGGTCGTCCCCGAGCGAGCCCGCGTGCTGTCGCAGCGTGTCGAGCACGGTCGAGCGCAGGACGCCCGTCTCCTGCGCGATGAACAGCCCGCCGCCGAGGATCAGCACGAACCAGCCGACCACGAGCGCGAGGCCCAGGAGCAGTCGACCGGAGAGGCGGAGCAGGGCCCGCACGGAGGATCAGCTCCTTCCGTGCGGCGGATCGAGGTCGAGCTCGCGCTCGGCGGGCTCGGCGTCGAGGTTCACGGACGGCATGCGCGGGAGCCGGTGCGGCCACGCGGTGAACGGCGCGCCTTGACTCGGCAGGACGATCGTCTCGCCGCCGACGTAGCGGCGCTGCACGCGCTTGCCGACGGAGCACGTGATCTCGTACGAGATCGTGCCGACCTTCGCGGCGACTTCCTCGACGGAGATCGTCTCGTGGCCCTGCGTGCCGATCAGCGTGACCTCGTCGCCGACGTGCACGTTCGGGATGTGGCCGACGTCGATCGTCGTGTAGTCCATCGAAACGCGTCCGACGATGCGCGCGCGCTGACCGCGCACGAGCACGGCGCCGTGGTTCGAGAGGCGCCAGGGGACGCCGTCGTTGTAGCCGACGGGGATCGTCGCGACGCGCGTCGTGTGCGGCGCGCGCCACGTCGAGTCGTAGCCGACCGGCGTGCCCTGCGGGACGTCCTTCAGGAAGACGATCTGCGTCTTGAGGGAGAGGATCGGCCGCAAGTCGCCCGCGCCGGGGAGGTCTGCGGGGAGGACTCCGTACGCGCTGATCCCGGGCCGCACCGTGTCGTAGCGCGGACGCAGGCCCGTGAAGAGCGACGCGGAGTTCGCCATGTGGATCCAGCCCGCGAGCAAGCGCTCCTCGCGCGCTTTGCGCAGGACGTCCTCGAACACGCGCGCTTGCTCGGCGGTGCTCGCGGCGAAGGCACCTTCGCCCGAGCTCACGTGCGTCATCACGCCCGCGAGCTCGAGGTGCGACGAGCGGCGGATCTCGCGCAGGAGGTCGACCGCGCGCGAGGGGAGCACGCCGAGGCGGCCGAGGCCCGTGTCGACCTTGAGGTGGACCTTCGCGCGGATCCCGAGGCGCCGCGCGAGCTCCTGCAGCATCGCGCGCCGCTCGCCGGAGTGCAGCGCGATGTGGACGTCGCAGCGCAGCGCGTCGACCGCTTCGTCGTCGACGATCGTGCCGAGCACGAGGATCGGGACGCGGATGCCGGCGGAGCGCAGCTCGAGCGCCTCCGCGGAGGTCGACACGCCGAGCGCGCCGATGCCGCAGCGCACGGCGTGGCTCGCGATCGCGATCGCGCCGTGGCCGTACGCGTCGGCCTTGACGACGAGCACGATGCGCGTGCCCGGGCCCGCCTTGTGGCGGATCACGGCGAGGTTGTGGGTCAACGCATCGAGGTCGATGTCGGCCCAAGCGCGGTACACGGTCACGCGGCGGAGGATGCCATCGCGCGCGGGTGGTTCCAAGCGTCGAGCGGCGGTCGAAACGCGTCGCGAACGAGAGCGCGACCGAGCGAGCGCGACGACTCGAGCCGGGTGGTCGCTCAGCGCTTGCGCTGCGTCGTCGCGAACGGGCGCAGGTAGAGCGGCTCGAGCGCGTCGGGCGGCGTCGGTCCGCGCTCCTCGAGACGGCGGAGGCCGAGCTCGAGCAGGGCCTCCGACGACGGCACGGCGTCGGAGACGAGGCGCGCGCGCGCCGCGGCGTCGAGTCGGGCCGCGTCCGCGACGGTCGCGTCGCCGAAGATCGGGACGCCCTCGGGGAGGCGCTCGGCGAGCGCCTCGGGGCGGAGCACGCACGGCGGCTCGACGGCGTCGACCCCGCCGGCGGTCCGGCGGTAGCGCGCGAAGTAGAGCTCGTTCGAGCGTGCGTCGAGCAGGAAGACCGCCTCGCGACCGGGCTCGACGCGCTCGAAGACGAGCGTCTCGCCCGAGGGCACGCCGACGAGCTCCGCACCGCTGCCGCGCGCGAGCCCGAGCGCCGTCGCGATCCCGACGCGCAGGCCGGTGTAGCTGCCGGGGCCGGTGCCGACGATCACGGTCGCGATCGCGTCCGGGCGCGCGCCGAGCTCGCGGAACAGCGCTTCGAGCCGCGGGAAGAGGTCGGAGGCGTGCGCACGCGCGGCCTCGAGCCGCGCGGAGGCGGTGCGGCCGTCGTGACGAACCGCGACCGAGGCCGCGCGGTGGGAGGATTCGAGGGCGACGACGGTCACGGGGGCGTGAAGGTAGGCGATCCCGTCCGCGCCGGCCAGCACGCGGGGATCGTCAGGCCGCCCCGATCGCCGCCTGGATCAAGCTCGCGAGCTCCTGTGCCTGCTTCTTGATCCGCTCGAGGTCCGGGCCCTCGACCATCACGCGCGCCAAGGGCTCCGTACCCGAGTAGCGCAGGAGCACGCGCCCGTCCTCGCCGAGCTCCTCCTCGAAGCGCGTGCGCGCCGCGACGAGGCTCGGGATCGACGAGAGCGACGGCTGGCGCGCGACGGGCACGTTGAGCAGGACCTGCGGGAACGCGCGGTACGCACCCGCGAGCTCGCTGAGCGGCTTCTTCGTTTCGCGCATCACGCGCAGGACGTGCAGCGCGGTCACGAGCCCGTCGCCGATCCAGTGGTTCTCGGAGCCGAACACGATGTGCCCCGACTGCTCGCCGCCGAGCTTCAATTTCTCGCGCTTCATCGCCTCGACGACGCGCCGGTCGCCGACGTCCGTCGTCACGATCCCGACGCCGACGTCGCGCAGCGCGCGGAAGAGCCCGCGGTTCGACATCACCGTCGCGACGATGCGCGGGTCGGGGAGCTCGCTCTTGTGCGCCATGTGCCGCGCGCACACGGTCAGGATCCCGTCGCCGTTGACGAGCTCGCCCTTCTCGTCGACGAGGATGCACCGGTCGCCGTCGCCGTCGAGCGCGATCCCGATCGCCGCACCCTGCGAGCGCACTTCCTGCTGCAAGCGCGCGGGCTTCGTCGCGCCGCACTCGCGGTTGATGTTGTCGCCGTCGGGCTCGGCAGAGATCGACACGACCTGCGCGCCGAGGCGTCCGAACACGCGCGGACCGACGCGCGAACCACCGCCGTTCGCGCAGTCGAGCACGATGCGCACGCCGTCGAGCGGGAGCTTGTGCGCCACTTTGTCCGTCAGGTGCGCGAGGTAGTGGTTCTCGAGCTCGTGGTCCGCCGGCGGCGGCGGTCCGTCGAGCTTCACGGACGGCGTCGCGCGCAGGCGCTCCTCGATCGCGAGCTCGAGCTCGTCGGAGAGCTTGTCGCCCTCGCCGGAGAAGACCTTGATGCCGTTGTCCTCGGCCGGGTTGTGCGACGCGCTGATCATCGCGCCGATCTGGAAGCGCTCCATCTTCGTCAGGAGCGCGAGACCCGGCGTCGTGATCAGGCCGCAGCTCGTCACGTCGAAGCCGTGCGTCGAGAGGCCGCGCGCGAGCGCCGCCTCGAGCTCGGGCCCCGAGCGCCGACCGTCGTGGCCGAGGAGCACGCGGTGTTTCTTCTTCTTGTCGCCGTGCGGCACGAGCACGTCGCCGAGCGCGCAGCCGAGCGCGGTGACGGCGGGCACGGAGAGCCATCCGTCGCCCGCGCGTCCGCGGATGCCGTCGGTGCCGAAGATGCGTTCCGGTTTCAAGTTCAGGTCCCCTCGCTGCCGCGACCACGACGACGCGGCGCGCGGATTGTGCGCTCCAGGTCGCGCGCGGGGCAAGCTCCGAGCGCGGGGATCGCGCGCTCGTCGTCGAACGCGCGGTCGCTCGCCGCGCGCATCCGAGCGATCAGCGGCGCTCGAGCGCGTGCGCGACGAGCGCCGCCTGCTTCGCCGCGCGCACGTCGTGCACGCGCAGGATCGACGCGCCGTTCACGACGCCGATCGCGAGCGCCGCGAGCGTCCCGCCGAGGCGTTCGGACGCGGGCGAGCGCGCGAGACCGTGCGCCTCCTCGACGCCCGCGATGAACGACTTGCGCGACACGCCGAGCAGGATCGGGTAGCCGAGCTCGGCGAGCTCGCCGAGGCGTCGCAGGAGCTCGAGGTTGTGCAGAAGCGTCTTCCCGAAGCCGATGCCGGGGTCGATCCACAGCTTCGAGCGCTCGATCCCGGCGGCGAGTGCCGACTCGGTGCGCTCGCGCAGGAACGTGCGCACCTCCGCCACGACGTCGACGTAGTGCGGAGCGCGCTGCATGTCGCGCGGCGTGCCGAGCATGCGCATCAGCGCGAGCCTCGCACCGGCGCGCAGCGTCGAGGGGGGCAGGCGAAGATCGTGGCCGGTCCTCGCGCGCGGAGTGGACATGGTGTCGTTCTCCCGCCCCGTCCGTCGGAGCCGTGAAGGAGCGCACGAATCGAAAGGAGCGGCGACCACGAAGGTCGCCGCTTCCATGGCGCGATCGAGCCCCTCTCGACCGCGCGCTCGAGCGTTCGGGAGTGCGATGCCTCGATGCACCCGCGCGGGCCGGTGCACGGCGCTCGGTCGTCAGTTGGCGAGAAGCACGTACCAGATGCCGGAGGGAGGCTTCGGATACTCGAGCGTCGACGGTATTGCCGAAGGACGACGCGCGGCCGTAACGGCCAGTTGCGACGTCGAAACGACTTGGCCGCTGGCGTCCAAAGTCTCGATCTTCCACTGAGCGGGTCGCCAGGTGCCCGAGACGACCTCCGAATCTCTCTGGAACACCACGCGCTGAACCGTCGTCCCGCCGTACTTGTGCTCGATCTGCGTCACTCGTGGACGTGTTCCGGTTGCGTCGATCGTCCACACGCGTACTTCGCCGAGGAGTGCGACGACGGGCAACGGCACCTCGACACCGTTGTCAGCGGACCAGTCGTAATGACGAGTCACCTGGTACTTGCCCGGCGAGAGTTCGTGCGACTCGTATCGAGCCGCGTCCGACGAAGCCAATCCGTAGGGATCGTTCAGCCACTCGATCAGATCTTGTGTGTGCGCGAGTTGGGTGCTCATCGCGAGCGCGGTCGCGCCGTTCGTCCAAGGCAGGATTGACCCCGTGAGACCGCTCGCTTCGGCGGAGAACAGGTTCCCCGCGACTCGCGTCCATCGCGTGCTGAACGCAACCGGCTTCCCGGCTTCGTCATTCACCGTTTCGGGAAGTTCGAGCGAGAAATCGCCGTCGCCGCGCAGATCTCCCATGAGCTGCTGGACGCGCTTGACGGCGATCGTGTCACCCGCAGCGTCCAACGTATACGAATCGGTCACCGTGCAGGCCATGTCGTCGATCCAGTTCAGCGGCCCGGTGGACTGCCGTACGGCTTGGAGCGGAGAGGGCAGGGGCTCGCTCGATCCACTCGTCAACATCTCGTAGAGATCGTCGACGCCCGTCAGAGTGAGCTCGTTGCTGACTCGGGCAGTGGCCGGCACCTGCGAGAAATCGAACGACGCGGCATCGCCCGCGTAACGCAACATCGTTTGGCCGTGATCCGTGAAGACCTCCGGACGCGTGTCGATCACTCCGGTCTCTATCATGCCGGTGGTGCACTTCGTCAGCTTCGCGGTCTTGCGAGTCCGTCCGCTCGGGTCCAGCGTGGACGTTGCATCCTTCGGAGCCGTGCAAGGGACCGAGATCGTCATCGAGCCGCCGGCGATCGACGCCCGATAGGCGCCGAGGAACTTCGAGAGGTCGGTTGGGAGCGTCGGGCAAGGATTGTCGGCCTTGAAGTACTTGACGGTGACGGTTCCACCCTGCGGATTGCAATCCCATCCTTGCAGTGGACCTTGACACTCGTGAATGTCTGCACCGTATTCCGTGTAGGACTTGATGCACTTGTCAGGGGTTTTCACGGTCACGGAGACGCTTCCCTGCGCCTGTCCGGTCACGATTCTGATTGCACCCCCCGTCTGCACCTGAACAGAAACAGTGACGGACGTCTCACCGCAGGGTTCTGTGGTTTGGGATCCTGGATCGATTCCTGGCCCCGTGATAATGTGGTAGTTTGTATTGTTGCATCCGCCCTGAAGGGCCGACACCCAGAGTGCGAGTACGGCGAGCATGAGTTTCCGTTCCTCAAACAAATGACAGTGCTTCGAGCCCATGTCGGGACCGAAGGCGAGCGTGTCGGATCCTAGGGACGCAGTTGGAGCAGGTCAAGCGGGGCCTGTTTCGGTAGGTGCATTGATCGGGTTCCGAGCACCCGCGCGACATGCGCCAGTGCCTCGGCGACGACAGAGTCATCCTCCAGTAGTCGGCGGTCGTTGCGGAGCTCGATCACGATCGGCGCTGCAACCGCGCCACCGGGACGAGCTCGACGAACTCGCCGCGGATCTCGGGAGCCGACTCCTTGCGCCGTTCACGGTTCCGTGCGCGAGCGTGCTGACCGGGACGCCGCGACGGGCCGGGTGCTGCGCAAAGGTCGGGCCTCCACGATCTCGAGGCCCCAGGCGGCGGCGAGCCGTTTGTCGCCGGTTCATGACGACCAGCACGGCTATCCGGCTGCCGTGCGCCGAATGTGATTCGGCGAACGGACACCGTCGTTTCGCCCGGGGCTCCACGGCTGCGTACCGCGCCGATGTCGCGAGTTGCCGTGCATGCATCCGAGCGATCAGCGGCCCTCGATCGCGCTCGCGACGAGCGCCGCCTGCTTCGCCGCGCGCACGTCGTGCACGCGCAGGATCGAAGCGCCGTTCACCACGCCGATCGCCAGCGCCGCGAGGGAACCGCCGAGCCGCTCGTCCGCTGCGGAGCGCGCGCATCCCGCGGCCTCCTCGACGCCCGCGATGAACGACTTGCGCGACACGCCGAGCAGCACCGGGTAGCCGAGCTCCGTGAGCTCGCGCAGACGCCGCAGGAGTTCGAGGTTGTGCTGGAGCGCTTTCCCGAAGCCGATGCCGGGGTCGATCCACAGCTTCGAGCGCTCGATCCCGGCGGCGAGTGCCGACTCGGCTCGCTCGCGCAGGAAGGCGCGCACCTCCGTCACGACGTCGCTGTAGCGTGGGTCCGTCTGCATGTCGCGCGGCGTGCCGAGCATGTGCATCAAGGCGACCGTCGCGCCCGCACGCGCCGCGACGGCGAGGATGCGCGGCTCGGCCCGGCCCGCGGTGACGTCGTTCACGATCGACGCGCCGGCGGCGAGCGCTTCCTCGGCGACGCGCGCCTTCGTCGTGTCGACGCTGATCGGGACGCCGGCCCGCGCCGCGAGCGCTCGGACGACGGGCTGCACGCGCGCGAGCTCCACGGGCTCGCTCACCGGCTCGGAGCCCGGGCGGTTCGACTCGCCGCCGACGTCGAGCAAGTCGGCTCCTTCCGCGACGAGCGCGAGGCCGTGTTCGATCGCTCGGTCCGCGTCGAAGTACGCGCCGCCGTCCGAGAAGCTGTCGGGCGTCACGTTGACGACGCCCATCACGAGCGGGGGCCGACGGCCCGCGGGGAGCTCGCTCGACGCGCGCCCGAATCCGGTGCGCGCCGCACCTTCGCTCGCGCCGGAACGACCGGAGGCCGGACCTTGCGACCCGTGGGTCATCGGATCCGGCCTCCGTGGCTCATCGCGCGCTCTCCGCGCGCGTCACGCGGGCGACAAGCCCGGCTTGCCCGGCAGCTCGCCGCCGCGCGGGTACGACGGCGTGTGCGTCGCCGGCGCCGAAGCGGTCGGCTTCTGCGCGGGCGGCGGAGGCGGCGTCGGACGCAGCGTGTCGAGCGAGGCGCCCGCGAGGAGCTTCCGCACCTCGTCGCCCGTGATCGTCTCGAAGCGCAGGAGCCCCTGCGTCACGGCTTCGATGCCGGCCGCGTTCTCGCGCACGATGCGCTCGGCGAGCGTGTACGCCTGCTTGAGCACGCCCTCGACCTCCTGGTCGATCTGGCGCGCGGTGTCCTCCGAGTGCCACTTGCCGCTCATCAGCTCGGTGCCGAGGAAGTCGGAGCCCTGGCGCTCGGCGTAGTTGATCGGACCGATCTTGTCGGACATGCCGAGCTCGGTGACCATCGCGCGGGCGAGCTCGGTCGCGCGGCGGATGTCGTCCGACGCGCCGGCGGAGATGTCGCCGCAGAACTGCGCCTCGCTGACGCGGCCGCCGAAGAGCACGGAGAGCTGTCCGAGCATCTTCTTCTTCTGCATGTGGTAGCTCTCCTTGTCGGGGAGCACCATCGTCGAGCCGAGCGCGCGGCCGCGCGGCACGATCGTGACCTTGTGCGGGTCGTCGACCTCGGGCAGGACCGACGCGACGACCGCGTGGCCGGCCTCGTGGTAGGCGGTGATCTTGCGGTCCTCTTCCTCGATCTTGCGCGACTTCTTCTGGCGGCCGTAGCGCACCTTGTCGCGGGCTTCCTCGAGGTGCTCCATCGAGACCTCGTCTTTCTTCGCGAGCGCCGCCATGATCGCGGCCTCGTTGATGATCGCGGCGAGGTCCGCGCCCGAGTAGCCGGGCGTCGAGCGCGCGAGCGTCGACACGTCGACGTCGCCCGCCGACTTCACCTTCTTCAGGTGCACGCGCAGGATGTCCTCGCGGCCCTTGACGTCGGGGAGGTCGATCACGACCTCGCGGTCGAAGCGGCCGGGGCGCAGGAGCGCCGGGTCGAGGACGTCGGGCCGGTTCGTCGCGGCGACGACGATGATGCCCTCGTCCGTGCCGAAGCCGTCCATCTCGACGAGGATCGCGTTCAGCGTCTGCTCGCGCTCGTCGTGGCCGCCGCCGAGGCCCGAACCGCGCCGGCGACCGACCGCGTCGATCTCGTCGAGGAAGATGATGCAGGGCGAGTTCTCGCGCGCCTGCTTGAAGAGGTCGCGCACGCGCGACGCGCCGACGCCGACGAACATCTCGACGAAGTCGGAGCCGCTGATCGAGAAGAACGGCACGTCGGCCTCGCCCGCGATCGCCTTCGCGAGCAGCGTCTTGCCGCAGCCGGGAGGGCCGACGAGCAGCACGCCGCGCGGGATGCGTCCGCCGACGCGCGTGAAGCGGCCGGGGTTCTTCAGGAACTCGACGATCTCGCGCACCTCGTCCTTCGCCTCGTCCGCGCCGGCGACGTCGTCGAAGGTGACGTTGGTGTGGTTCTCCTTGCTGTAGAGCTGCGCGCGCGAGCGCCCGAAGCTCATCACGCCGCCCGCCGCGCCCTGGTTGCGCATCTGGCGCATGAAGATCAGGAACACGACGAAGATCAGGATCCACGGCGCAAAGTAGAGGAAGATCGTCGACCAGATCGAGTTCGGGTTCTGGTACTGGATCGCGCGGCCGAGGTTGATCGGCACGTCCTCCGCGTGCACGTTCGCGGCGGCGAGCACCGCGCTCGTCGCGCCGAGGTCCTCGACGTTCTGCACCTCGAGCCACTTCGTGCCGCTGTGCTTGTCGAGCGGGAACTTCGGCTCCTCACCCGGGTGCTTCTCGTCCCACGCCGCGCGCGAGCGCGCGAACACCTGGACGAAGAGGCGGTCCGTCTTCTCGCCCGAATCGGAGACCTTCGTGCCCGCCGGCGCCTTCGGCGTCGCGCCGTCGTGCTGACGGACGCTGACGACGCGCGCGCTGCGCGGCGTGTACATGCCCTCGGAGAGCGCGCGCTGGAAGTCGCGGTCGTCGACGAAGGCGTAGGGGCCCTGGCGCTGGATCTCGGTGAAGCGCGCGCCGAGGCCGTCGCGGCTGCCCGCGTCGAGCGACTCGTACGCGACGGAGACGGCACCGCGCTCGCCCGTGAGCTCCGCCTCGATCGTGTTGGGTCCGTCGAACTTGAACGACTGGATCTGACCCGTGTAGAGGAACAGCTCGAACTCGTCCTGGTTGAGCTCCTTGACCGACTTGAACTTCTGTCCGCCGATGAGGAGGAAGATCGCGATCAGGACGAACAGGAACAGAGCGTAGGAGCCGAAGGAGCGGGCCTTGCGGCCCTTGTCGTTCTGGGGCGTCTTGGACTCGGACATGGATGCTCTTCTATCGGCGCGGGGAGAGGGACCCTGCACGGGGGAGGCGGACCCTGCATCAGGATAGGGAGCGGAAGCGCCGTCCTGAAACCCGTGCGGCCCGAAATCGGGCCGCGTACCTAGTGCACGGGGGCGAACAGGTCCAGCACGAGTTCCTCGGCGACGTGGCGGAACGCGCGTTCGCGGGCCTGGCGCTCGTGCTCGCCCGTGGGCTCGATCACGAACCCGACCCACGTGCTCGCCCGAACCGGTCCGCGCGAGGGGTTCGGCTCGCCGCGGACGTAGAGCGCGGCCTCGACCTCGACGTAGATCCCGGTCTCGAGGAGCTTGTTCTCCGGGCTGCGGATGCCGCTGCGCCGGTGGTACTGGCGGACCGTGCCCTGGATGACGGTGCTCGCGCGGTCGATCCGGTCGATCGGGGCGTCGCAGAGGTCCTGGAGGGCGCGCGCGAGCTCCGGCTGGAAGTCGCGCTCGACGTCGCGCTCCAGCGTGTCGTTGCCGAAGAATGCGACGCCGATCGACTCGATGCCGCTCTTCTTGACCGCGAGGCCGGTGCCGTACCCGCAGCCCGCGGCGATCAGGGCCGCGAGCAGTGCCGCCGCCAGCCCGAGTCCGAGGGAGCGCGTCACGGCGCCTTCTCCGCCGGCGCCGCGGCCTCGACGGCCTTCGGGGTGAGCTCGGCCGCGGCCTCGAGCCGCTTCTCGTCGCCGACGAGGCGCGCCTCCTCGGCGGCGCGCTGGGCGTGGTAGCGCTGGCCGTACTCGTTCCCGACCGTGCGGTAGAACCGCGCGATCGAGAGGTCGCTGTCGACGAGTCGGCGCAGGCAGTCGCCGAGGTCGATGCGCACCTCGCGCTCGCCCTCCTGGCCCGCGTAGTCGGAGAGCCACGCTTCGAGTTCGGCGCGCGCCGTCAGGAGCTCGCCGCGGTCGTACTCGGGGCTGCGCAACTCGCGCAGGCGCAGGCGCGGGATGCGGGCCTGCGCGTCGCGGCGCAGCGGCGAGGTCGGGTGGTTGAGCACGAGCAACTCGTACCGCTCGATCGCGTGCCGCCAGTCGCGGTCGTCCTCGTAGATGCGCGCGAGCGCGACGTAGCCTTCGTCGCAGCGCGGCGCGGAGGGGTGGTGGAGGATGAGGTACTCGAGGACCTCCTGCGCGTCGCCGGTCGAATGCCCGATCCCGAGCCAGCCGGTCCCGTTCGGGACGAGCCACAGACCGATCTCGACGAGCAACTCGCCCGCGGCGAAGCGCTCGTGGTGCTCGGGGTACTTCACGTCGAGCTTCTTGATCAGCTTGTACGCGTCGTACGCCTCGCCCTCCTGGAACAGGAGGCGCGCGGCGCGCAGACCCGCGAGCACCGCGAGCTGGCGCGGGAGCTCGAGGTCGACGAGGTCCGCGAGGTCGTCGGGGTCGCAACCGGGGCGCGAGAGTTCCTCGATGCGGCGCGCCGCCGCGTCCTCGAGCGTGCGCTGCACGTCGTCGCGGACCGCGGTCGCGAGCCCCGTCGCGTTCGCCGCGCCGCGCAGGAGGTCGAGCGCGTCCGCCGTCCGTCCGGCGGCGAGGTCCTGCTTCGCCGCCGCGAGCGCCGCGGGCACCTCGCGCGCGTCGAGCTTGCGTCCGGCGGCGGAGCACGCCGCGAGGAGGGCGAGCGAGAGGGCGAGGAAGAGGCGCGGGATCGAGGTCATCGCTCGTGCGGGGCGGTGCGGGCGCCCTTCTGCGGCGCGTTGCGGTTCTGGACGGAGAGGAAGAGGCGGTGGCTCTTCGGGCGCGTCTCGAGATGGTAGTCGAGGAAGCGTTCGACGAAGTCGCGCACGAGCGTCAACCGTTCGGGCGGCGGCGCGGCGGCCGGGCGAGGATCCTGCCAGAGCGCGCGCGCAGCGTCGAGCACGGACACCGGGAGCGTGCCGACGCGCCGCCCGCTCGCGCGCGCTTCACGGGCGCACGGCGCGCAGAGGCGGCCTCCCGCGCCCGCCGAGAACGCGGTGCGGCCCGCGAGCCCGCGGACGACGCCCGGCGCGCGGCCGCACGCGGCGCAGCGGTCGAGCGCGGGGAAGAGCCCGAGGAGGTCGAGGAGCGCGAGCTCCCACGCGGTCAGCACGAGGTCCGCAGGGAGCGCTCCCGCGGCGAGGTCGTCGAGCGCGGCCTCGGTTCGCTCGAAGAGCCGCGGCTCGGGAGCTTCGGCCCGTGCGACGAGCTCGCAGAGCTCGAGGATCGCGAGCCCGGCGCGGTAGCGCGCGAGATCGCCGAGGATCCCCGCGCGCCGCGTCGCGACCTCGCCGCGGCGCAGGAGCGCGAGGTCGGAGCCCGGCGTCGTCTGGAACTCGAGCTCGAGCGTGTCGAACAGGTCGAGCACGGCGAAGTAGCGCGACGTCGTCCGGTAGGCGCCCTTCGCCAGGAGGTGGACGCGGCCGGCGCCGTGCGTGAGCACGTGAACGACGAGCGACGACTCGCCGTACGGATGACGGGTGAGGACGAGCGCGCGGTCGGTGCGCACGGGCATGCCGGCAGTGTAGGCGGGCGCGCCGAGCGCGACACGCGCGCGTGCGGTCCTTGGCGCGCGTTCGGGGTCAGGCGGCGCGATCCTGCTGCACCTTCCGCACGCGCACCTTGTAGACGCGCCGATCGCTCGCGTCGGTGACGACGAGCTCGAACGCTCCGTGAACGACGCGCTCCCCGCGCTGGGGGAAGTGGCCGAGCTCGGCCAGCACGAACCCCGCGAGCGTCTCGTAATCGCCTTCGGGCAGCTCGAGCTCGAGCTCCGCGTTCACGTCGGTGACGTGGAGGCTGGCGTCGACCTCGACGGAGCCGTCCGAGAGCCGGCGCAGCGTCTGCGCGCGCGCGTCGCCGTATTCGTCTTGGATGTCGCCCACGATCTCCTGGAGGATGTCGCCGAGCGTGACGAGGCCCGCCGTGCCGCCGTACTCGTCGAGCACGATCGCGACCTTGATCTTCTCGCGGCGGAACTCGGCGAGGAGCTCGGAGACGCGCTTCGTCTCCGGCACGAAGTACGCCGGCCGCAGGATCGAGCGCAGCGTGCCCTGTTCGAGCCCTTTCTCCGCCGCGACGCGCACGACGTCGCGCGCCGTCACGACGCCGAGGATCGTGTCGAGGCTGCCGTCGTAGACCGGGAGTCGGCTGTGGCCCGTCTGGGCGGACATGCGCGCCGCGGCGGCGAGCCCCGCCTCGATCTCGACGCCGTGCATCTCCGTGCGCGGGGTCATGATCGCGGCGACGCCGACGTCGCGGAACGTCATGACGTTCTCGATGATCGCCTTCTCGGTCGGGTCGAGCTCGCCGCTGATCTCGGACTCCGCGATCACCTCGCGCAGCTCCTCGACGATCTGCCGGGTCGCCGCGGGGTCCTTCCGCAGCCCGACGATGCGCAGGAACGCGCTCCGGACCCCGACGAGCCCGCGCACGAGCCACTGGAGCGGGAGCTGAAGGAGGTGGAACGCGGGCAGCGTCCACAGGAGCACCGTGTCGCCCCCGCGCAGCGCCAGGGCCGTCGGGAGCGACTCGCCGAGCACCAGGCGCAGCGGGACCGCGGAGAGGACCGTCCAGAGCGTGGCCCACGGACCGAGGTCGGCGTGCTCCGCCAGCGCTTGATAGAGGAGGACGAGGAAGACGACCTCGGAGGCGACCTCCAGGATCTCGGCGCTGACGGCGAGCTCCTCGGCGCGCTGGAGCAGGGGTTCGATCCGGTCGCGCTTCTTCTCGGCGCCCCGCCGGGCGAGGACCCGGCCGGCGTGCGAGCGCAGGAGCGCGACGCGCAGCATCGCGAAGAACCCGGCGAGCAGGAGGCAGGGCGCCGCCCAGGAGAGCGCCGCGAGCGTCTCGTGGACCTCGGGCCCGAACTCGACGAGGTCGAGCGCGCGTTCGGCCGCGGCGGCACCGGAGGAGAGGAACGGCAGGGTCAAGGCGTCGGGGCTGTCGGCCGGAGGCCGGGCGGAGCGTGAACGGGCGCCATCCTACGGCCTCGCGGCGCGGCCACGGCGTCCCGGTTCCGGAGCAGCGGCCCCTCCGGGCGTTACCCGGCCGGAACAGGAGGCTCGGTCCGCGCGCTCAAGGACCGGATTCGGGAGGCGCGAGTCCATGTCTCGAAAGGGTTTGCGTCGATCCTGAAGGCCGGCTTTCCCCTCGGCACATTCCTCGCCAAGTCGGCGTCATGCCCCGTTCCCCCGCGCTCTCCCCGGCCCCGGCCCTCCCGAAGAACCCCTGGACCCTCCGCCGGCTCGTCGAGCGCGGCGTCGTCCTCGAGGCGCTCCCGGGCGAGGAACCCGAGTTCCACGTCGCGCGGCTCGAGACCGCCTTGATGGCCCTCTTCCGCGACGAGCGGGGCGAGCAGGCGTTCCAAGCGCTCCACGAACTGGCCCAGCCCGCGCTCGCCGTCTGGATCGCCGGGCTCGCCGGCGGCCGGATCGGGGCGCAGGACGTCGACCACGTCGTCCAGGACACGTTCGTCAACATCTACCGCTACGCCGCGAGCTTCCGCGACGACCAGCCCCGCAGCTTCCGCGTCTGGTCGCGGACGATCGCGAGCAACGTCCTCCGCCGGGCCCGAGCGCGCCGCCGGACGATCGCCCTCGAGTCCTTCCCGGCCGGGCTCCAGGAGCCGCGCGACGACCGCGCGGATCCGTCGATCCGCCTCGTCGAGCACGAGGAGAACGACTCCCTCGCGGCGGCCTGGGCGATCCTGCTCTGCCAGTACGCAGAGGCCGCCCGACGGCTCGCGCCGCGCGACCGCATGGCGCTCGACCTGATCGAGGTGCAGGGGCTCTCCTACGCGGAGGCGAGCGAACGCCTCGGCGTCCGCCTCTCGAACATGAAGATGATCCTCTTCCGCGCGCGCCGCCGCATCCGCGCCGCCATCGGCGGCACGTTCACCGCGCGCGAGGAGAAGGCGCGCCGGCTCGCGAGCTGATCCCCCGCGCCTCGGTGCTCCCCCGTGGGTTTCCCTCGGGCGGTTGCTAGCTTGGACGGGATGAGTCCGTCCCTGTCGGTCGTGATGCCGGTCTACAACGAGCGGTATCTCGTCGCCGAATCCATCCGCCGCGTCCTCGCCGTCGAGAGCCCGCTGATCTCGCGCCTCGACCTGATCGTCGTCGACGACGGCTCGACCGACGGCACGCGCGAGATCCTGCGCAAGCTCGCCGCGGAGCATCCCGAGCGCATCACCTACGTCGAGCACGAGCGCAACCAGGGCAAGGGCGGCGCCGTCCGCACGGGGTTCGACCTCGCGAAGGGCGACGTCACGGTCATCCAGGACGCGGACCTCGAGTACAACCCGCAGGACCTCGCCAAGATCATGGCGCCGTTCGTGCGCGACGAAGCCGACGCGGTCTTCGGCTCGCGCTTCCTCGTCGGCGACTACCGGCGCGTCCTCTACTTCCGGCACACGCTCGGGAACAAGCTGCTCACGGGCATCTGCAACGTGCTCACGGACCTGAACCTCTCCGACATGGAGACCTGCTACAAGGCCGTGCGCACTCCGCTCCTGAAGTCGATCCCGCTGCGCTCGAACGACTTCCGCATCGAGCCCGAGCTCACGTTCAAGCTGAAGAAGCGCGGCGCGCGCATCTTCGAGGTGCCGATCAGCTACTCGGGCCGCACGTACGAGGAGGGGAAGAAGATCGGCCTCTCGGACGCGTTCAAGGCGCTGTCGACGATGCTCCACTGGTGGGTGATCGACGACATCTACAAGGACGACGAGTACGGCTCGAACATCCTCGTCAGCCTCTCGAACGTCCCGAACTTCAACCGGTGGATGGGCGACGCGGTGCGGCCGCACCTCGGTGCGCGCGTGCTCGAGATCGGCGCGGGCATCGGGAACATGACGCAGACGCTCTGCCCGCGCGACCGCTACACGGCGAGCGACGTCAACCCGCTCTACCTCGACTACCTGCGCTCGCGCTTCCTCGGACGGCCGTACTTCGACGTGCGCAAGGTCGACCTCGCCGATCCCGCGGACTTCCGCGCGGTCGCGGGCGCGTACGACACGGTCGTGTGCTTGAACGTGCTCGAGCACCTGAAGGACGAGTCGGCCTCGCTCGCGAACATCCGCTCCGCCCTCGCGTCCGGCGGACGTGCGATCATCCTCGTGCCGCAGAACCAAGGGCTCTTCGGCACGCTCGACGAAGTCCTCGGCCACGAGCGGCGCTACTCGCGCAAGTCGCTCGAGGAAGCGCTCGTGAAGGCGGGCTTCCAGGTCGAGCGCATGTTCGACTTCAACCGCTCGACGACGATCCCGTGGTGGCTCAACGGGAAGATCCTCCGCCGGCGCCACTTCGGCCGCGTGCAGATGAAGTTGCTGAACTCGAGCGTCTGGCTCCTGCGGCGGCTCGACGCACTCCTGCCCTGGCACGGGACGTCGCTGATCGCGGTCGCGAAGAAGCCGTGAACGCGCGTCAACGCGCGACGTCGCGCGCCACGTCGACGTAGGGCCGCCACGCCGACGGTGCGTGGGACGCTTCCAAGTCGGCGAGGAGCTCGTCGAGCCCCGCGAGGTCCGCGCGGAACGCCCACACGTGGCGGTACTCGCCCTCGTAGCGCGCGAGCACGATGCGGTAGCCCGCGTGATCGGCGAGGAAGCGCGCGAGGACCGCGGGCGCGACGCTCTCGGGCGTGGAGCCGGGCGGGTAGCTCGCGAGCGGCGCGTCGAACGCGGCGCGACCCGTCGCGGTCACGTGCGCCGCGAGCTCCGCGCGCGTCACGTCCTTCAGCGCCGTCGGGGCCCCGCCGAACGCGAGCGCGTCCGCGGCGTGGAAGAACACGACGTCGGGCGCGAGGCGCTCGAGGTCCTCGACGCGCGGCGGCCGGCGCGCGAACACGGGGTCGTTCAGCCCGACGACGTCGACGCAGCGCGCGTCCGTCCAGTAGGGGAGTCGCCCCGCCTCCGTGAGCGCGATCGTCGTTCCGGCGCCGAGGTGCCGCGCGGCACGCGCGGGGAAGACGTCCATGTAGCTCCGCCCGCGCTCGTTCCACGCGAGCTGCTCGCCCGCGCGTTCGAGCCCCGGTCCCGCGGCGAGGAGCAGCGCGAACGCGAGCCCCCGCGCCGCGCGGGCCGCGACGTCGCTCGCGAGCGCGACTCGCCACGCGGCGAGCGCGACCAGCAGCGCTGCCGGTGCCTGGAAGCGCAGCGCGTAGTTCTGCGTGGGACGTCCGAGCGCGAGCGCCGCGACGAACGCGAGCGCGACGACGACGAGCAGCGCGGCCCGGACGCGATCGCGCCGCCCCGCGGCGAACGCGCCGACGAACGCGAGGAGGAGCCAGGGCGCGGGTCCGAGCCGGCTCGTGCACCATCCGAGCAGCGCGCGCAGGCCCGGCAGCACCGCGAACGGCCGCTCGAGGAGCCCCGCGAGCGTCGGCGGCTCCGCGCCGTGCGACTTCACGTAGAGCGGCAGCGGGAGGTCGAGCCCGAAGTACGCGCGGCGTCCGACGAAGTAGAGCGCGCCCGCGAGCGCCGCGCCGACGGCCCACGCGGCGTCGGAGCGGAACTCACGCGCGCGCGCGCCGCGCACGAGGGCGACGAGCGCGAACGAGAGCGCGAGCACGGCCCCGTCGGGTCGAGTCAGCGCGACGACGAGCGCGACGACGTGCGCCGCGCGCCGTCCCCGCGCCGAGTCCGCGAGCGCGAGCTCGGCGAGCAGCAGCACGATTCCCGCGTAGAACGTCGTCCCGAACCCCGCCCAGCCCGCGACCGCCGCGCTCGAGCCGAGCACGCACGCCGCCGCGAGCGCCGCCGCGATCCGCGCGGACCCCGTGAGCGTCGAGCGCGCGACGCGCCGCGCGAACACCGCCGCGGCGAGCCCGGCGCCGACCGCGTTCCAGAGCACCGCCGCGACCGCGACGTCGAGTCCGACGCGCGCGCTCCCCGCGAGCAGGAGCATCCACAGGAAGTCCGTCGCTCCTTCCGCGCGCGGCCCGCCCGTCGAGAAGACGATGCCGTCGCCGGCGGCGACGTGGCGCGCGTACTCGAAGAGGATGAACGCGTCCTCGTGCGGGTGGCTCGTCGCGAGCTCGCGCAGACCGATCGCCGCGCACACGAGCGCGACGAGGAACGGCATGCACCGCTCGAGCGTCGTCGCGGGACGCGCCTCCGACGTCACGCGCTCACGGCCTCACGCCGCCTTCCGCTGCCGCCAGAGCTGCAGCCAGAAGAGCGGCGCGCCCAGGATGAACAGCGCGAACATCGGCGGCGCGACGGCGAGCGGGTTGTCGGTCGAGATCCACTCGCGATCGGCTCCGATGCGGATGACGCACTCGAGCAGCGCGATCAGGAAGAGCACGCCGAACTGCTGCTTCTTGCCGCTGACGATCGTCTTCGGGTCGGTGACCATGAAGAACATGAAGAGCTGGTACATCGGCCCCGTCACGGGCGCCAATTCCGTACCCAGAGCCTGGCCGTTGAGCCATGTGCGCAACCACGCGAACGCGACGAAGAACCCGAGGTAGCCCAACGTCAGGTGGAGGACCTTCGCCCGCGTCACGACGAGCAGCCCCACCGTCCAGATCACGGCGATCATCACGGGGTCGTTGCCCCACTGGTGCGAGAGGATGCTCACCGCGCCCGGAGCGAGAAGGAGCAGCGCGCAGATGCTGAAGTTCGTCGGGTTGTAGAGGTGCTTTCCGCGGTAGCGCAGCACGTACTTCGACAGGATCGCGAGCACCGATCCGACGACGTACGGCCACAGGAGCGAGCCCTGCGGCTTGACGAGGATCGCGACGCTGTTGCCGCTGATGTACGCCGAGAGCGGGTTCGCGAGCTTCCCCGTGTGCATCCAATGGAACACGTACTCGGTGACGACCGCGGAAGCGAGCGCCGTGGCCCACCCCGAGTAGTCGTCGCCGAGGATCTGGAACTTCCACTGGCCGACGAAGAGGATCACCGTCAAGAGCGTCGCCGAGAACCAGCGCGCGTCGAGGCCCTTGCGCGGCGCGGTCGTCGGCTCCGCGGGAAGCGTCGTGGCGGATGCGGCGCTCATCGTGCGGGCTCCTCGATCCGGTGGCGGCGGTCGATCGCCGGACGTTCGACGGTCTGTTCCGCGCCGGAAGGCCAACGGATCACGGCCTTCTCGACTGCGTCCGTCGTTCCGAGGCCGAAGTGGAGCGCGAGTTCGCTCTGGCTGCAGAAGCCGCTGCCCGCGAGGACCGCGCCGAGCGTCTTGCGGCCGTTCCAGTGGAGCACGACCTGCGCTCCGACGGCGCTCGTGTTCGGCGCGCGTCCGGCGAGCTCGAACTGGATCCAGTGTCGCGCGCGGTCGGGCTCGTTCGCGTAGAAGAGCAGCGGTCCCGCTTGGTTCGCGACGACGACGTCGAGCGCGCCCCGGTGTCCGAAGTCCGCGACCGCGACCGCTCGGCCGTCGTCGAGGTCGTTCAGCCCCGCCGCTTCGGCGACGTCGACGAAGCGCACGCTCTTCGCGCCCGTGTCGGGCGTCGTGTTCAAGAGGAGGCGCGAGCGTTCGTACCCCGAGAGGCTTCGGTCCTCTTGCGCGGGCCAGTTCGCGGCGTCCTCCGCGATCGAGCCCTGCGCCATCGCGAGCTTCGTCATCGCGTACCAGTAGTCGCGCTTCTCGTTCGCGGAGACGAAGCCGTTGAGCACGACGAGGTCGAGCTTGCCGTCGTTGTCGAGGTCGCCGAACTGCGAGCCCCACGACCAGCCGCAATCCTCGGTGGCGCCCTCCGCGATGTTCTGCAGGAACCCGCCGCCCGGCGTGAGCCGATTCAGGCGCAGGTTGTTCCCTTGGAAGAGGTAGCCGCGCTTGCTGATGTTCGTGACGTACACCGCGAGGCGTCCGTCGTTCTGGATGTCGCCGAGCGTCACGGACATGCCGCTCTTCGAGCTCTCGTCGAGGCCGATCTTCTGCGCGCGTTCGAAGCGCTTGCCGCCGACGTTCCGGAAGTACTCCTCGGGGCCGTAGTCGTTCGCGAGGTAGAGGTCCTGCCACCCGTCGCCGTCGAGGTCCGCCGCCACGACCGCGAGCGTCCAGCGCGTGCTGTCGACGCCGAGCTCGCTCGTCACGTCGGCGAAGCGCAGGCCGCCCAAGTTGTGGAAGAGGTAGTTGTGCCCGCCGTTCGTGGCGAACTCGAAGCTCGCCTGCATGATCTTCGTCGTCTTCAAGTTCCAGAGGTCGACGTCCTCGCGGAAGTAGCCCGTGACGTAGAGGTCGAGCAGCCCGTCGCGGTCGTAGTCGATCCACGTCGCGCCGTTCGAGTTCATCCAGCGGTCGAGGCCGGCCTCGACCGCGACCTCGGTGAAGCGCAGGTCGCCGTCGTTCCGGAAGAGCGCGAGCTTGCCGTAGCGGTAGAGCAGGCACTCCTGATCGCCGTCGCCGTCCGCGTCGGCCCACAGCGTGCCCATCGACGCGCCGCGTCCGGGGCCGTTGACGTCGGCGAGCCCCGCATCGCCCGCGACGTCGCGGAACGTGCCGTCCTTCTGGTTGACGTAGAGCGCGTTCTTCGCGCCGAACTTGCTCGTCGTCGCGTAGAGGTCGGCCCAGCCGTCGCCGTTCGCGTCGCACACGGAGACCGCGGCGCCGAGTCCCGCGATCTGCACCGCGATGTTGTCGAGCTTCGGATCGAGCGCGACGTTCTCGTGGCGGAACGCGAGGCCGCGTTCCTTCGCGCACTCGCGCAGGCGGAAGCCGAGCTCCGCGGGCGCGCTCGTGGACGCGGAGGAGGCACCGCCGCGCGAACGGCTGGGGTCTTCGACGGCGCGCCCCTGCCAGGCGGCGAAGGCGCAGGTGCCGACGAACACGACGGTGGCGAGGCCGCGCGCAACGGCTTGGGGGGGCATGGCACGGAGTGTATCCCTGGCGGATCCGAGCGGGGAATGCTCCCTCCGCCGGAGGCACGCCGCTACGCTCGGACGCCGCATGCGCATCGACCTCCTCGTCCGCGGCGCCGCGGAGCTCGCGACGCCCATCGGTTCCCGTCCGGCCGGCGGCCGCGCGCTCGGTTCGATCCGAGTGGTCGAACGCGGCGCCGTGGCCGTCCTGGACGGACGCATCGTCGACGTCGGTCCCGAGGCGGAGCTCCGCGCCCGACACACGGCGGTCCGCGAACTCGACGCGCGCGGCGGGACGATCGTGCCGGGCTTCGTCGACGCGCACACGCATCCCGTGTTCCTCGGGACGCGCGAGGAGGAGTTCGAGCTGCGCACGCGCGGTGCGACGTACGTCGAGATCGCGCAAGCCGGCGGCGGGATCCTGTCGTCGGTGCGCGGCGTGCGCGGCGCGTCGAAGGAAGAACTGCTCGCGCGGCTCCTCGTGCGGCTCGACCGCTTCCTCGCGCTCGGCACGACGACGATCGAGGCGAAGACGGGGTACGGACTGACGCTCGAGGACGAGCTCAAGTGCCTCGAGGTCCTGCGCGACGGCGCGCGCGCGCACGCGGTCGAGATCGCGCCGACGTTCCTCGGCGCGCACGACTACCCGGCGGAGTACCGCGAGCGGAAGCCGGCGTACGTCGACCTGCTCGTCGAGGAGATGCTGCCGCGCGTCGCGGAGACGAAGCTCGCGGAGTACTGCGACATCTTCACCGAGGGGCACGTGTTCGGGCTCGACGACTCGCGGCGCATCCTGGAGCGCGCGCGCGCGCTCGGGTTCGGGTTGCGGTTGCACGTCGATCAGCTGTCGGCGCTGGGCGGTGCGCAACTGGCGGCGGAGCTCGGCGCGGCGAGCGCGGACCATTTGGAGTTCGTGAGCGACGCGGGGATCGAGGCGCTCGGCGCAGCGGGCGTCGTGCCCGTGCTCTGCCCCGTGGTGCCGCTCTTCCTGCGCATCGACAAGGAAGCACCGGCGCGCACGATGATCGACCGCGGGCTCCCGGTCGCGATCTCGACCGACTTCAACCCGGGGAGCTGCTACCTGCAGAGCCTGCCCGAGGCGCTCACGTGGGCCGCGCTGCGCTACCGGATGAGCGCGGGCGAAGCGCTGACCGCGGCGACCTTGAACCCGGCGTGCTCGCTGGGGCGCGGCGATCGGTTGGGGACGCTCGAGGCGGGCAAGCAGGGCGACGTCGTCGTGCTCGACGTGCCGAACCACCGGCACCTCGTGTACGAGCTCGGCCGCAACCCGGTCGCGAGCGTCGTGAAGCGCGGCAAGGTCGTGCACGCGGTGCGATGAACTCGGGATCGAATCCGGTCGTCTGCGCCTGCGCGCCGGAGCGGTTCGCAGGCGGGGTGAAGCTCGGAGGGCTTTTCTTCGCGACCATGCCGCTCGCAGGAGCGCGCCTGTGTGCGCACGGGATCGGGATCGACGTGCTCGGCAGGCGAATCGTGCGTGTCGACCGGGAGCAGCTCGCCGCGATCCTCTTGCGCGAGGGCTCGTGGTTCCTCGGTGTCCGGCTGCTCGTCCCGACGCGCGCACGCGGCATCACGTTCCTTCCGCTCGAGGACCAGCGCTTCGTCACTCGCGCACGCGAGCTCGGGTTCGACGTGCGATCGAGTTCGGGCGTCGACCGCGCCGAACTCGCCGTGCTGGACCCGCAGGACTCGTTCGCGCGGTGGCGGTACCTCCGCGACCTCGGCTTCGCATGGATCGTGCTGGCGGCGATCCCCGCGGCGTACTGGGCGGTCGGCAACTTGGCCTGTGCGCCGGATCGGGGCGTCACGAGCGGTGGTCACGCCGGCTCGACGTGGGCCTTGTTCGGCTGGATGGCGCTCGTCCTCGAGGGCGGCGGGCTCGGGATGCTCGCTGCGGCCTGCGTGCTTCGATCGCGGAGGAAGCGCGGGTGACCGTGTCTCGAGGTCCGCCGCATTGGGGCGACTTCCAGGCACCACGACACCGCATCGGGTCGGCGGGCCACTGCAAAACGAACTCGAGGCCTCTGCGTTTGCCGAAGGAGCTCAGCGCGCCTTCGACTTCGAGCGGAGTTCGCGAAGCAGCCGGCCCCGCGCGAGTTTCAGCACGCGAGCGGCGTGGACCGCGTTCTCGAACGCTTCGGCGCTCGTCTCGGCCTGCGTCACGAGGGCCGGATCGTGCGGGCAGGTCATGATGAACCCGCCTTCGCTCGTCTCCGTGAGGCGGAGATGCATGCGTCCCGAGCTGACGAGGTAAGAACGATTGCGCGGACGCTTGGGAATGACGTGGACAGGCTACCGGCTCCGTGGGTTCCGGAAACCGCTCCCGTGCGGGCGCTCACGTTCCACCACGGACCTCGGGCTCGCGGCCTGAGAGGCGCGTTTCGTCCTACGGGTTCCAGGGTGCCCACGTCCAAGGCTTGAAGGGGCGCACATCTCAGCTGCCTGTCGGACCGTGATGCTCGAGCCTTGGGGCGTGCACTCGGAGGGGGCGCGGGAAGTCTCGCTCGTCTGGAGCCTCTCGACGTCCTCCCGTCGCCGTCGCGCTCGCCGCGACGGGCGCTCGACGGCTCGCGCCTCGTGCGACCGGATCCACCCCCCCGAGGATCCTGGCCGGGGCCCCCGCGACCGGTTCTAATCGGAGCATGTCCCTCGTCGAGTGCGTCCCCAATTTCAGCGAAGGTCGTCGGCCCGAAGTCCTCGAGCAGATCCTCGGCTCGATCCGCGCCGTGAAGGGCGTGAAGCTGATCGACCACAGCATGGACGCGAGCCACAACCGCGCCGTCGTCACGTTCGTCGGCTCGCCCGCCGCGTGCTCCGACGCCGCGTTCCGCGGAATCGCGAAGGCGAAGGAGCTGATCGACCTGACAAAGCACACGGGCGAGCACCCGCGCGTCGGCGCGACGGACGTCGTGCCCTTCGTGCCGCTCGAGGGCTCGTCGATGGAGGAGTGCGTGAGGACCGCGCACGCGCTCGGCGAGCGCGTCGGGCGCGAGCTCGAGATCCCCGTCTACTTCTACGAGTCCGCCGCGAAGACGCCGGCGCGCAAGAACCTCCCCGACGTCCGCAACATCGGCTTCGAGAAGCTGCGCGACGCGATCGCGACCGATCCGACGCGCGCGCCCGACTGCGGGCCGAAGCAACTGCACCCGACCGCGGGCGCCACCGTGATCGGCGCGCGCTTCTTCCTCGTCGCGTACAACGTCAACCTCGAGAGCACGGACCTCGCGCTCGCGAAGGAGATCGCGAAGAAGATCCGCGAGAAGGACGGCGGTCTCCCCGGCATCAAGGCGATGGGCTTCATGCTCGACGACCTCAAGTGCGCGCAGGTCAGCATGAACGTCTGCAACTACACCGCGACGGGGCTCGAGCGCGTGTACCGCGAGATCGAAGGCCTCGCGAAGGCGAAGGGCGTCTCGATCCGCGAGAGCGAGCTCGTCGGCCTCGCGCCGCGAGCCGCGCTGCCCGCGGGCGTCGCCGAGCGCATCCGCCTGCGCGGCTTCGACCCGAAGAAGCAGGTCATCGAGGAGCTCCTCTGAACATGGACGCGCGCAGGAAGCTCGGTTCCCTCCTCCGACCGTTCGTCTTCCTCGCGCTCGCTTCCTTCGCCGACGGACGCGCCGCGTACGGGGGAGCGGAGCCCGTGTCGCTCGCCGTCTCGTGCTCGGATCCGTGCACCGTCGACGCGCCGCAGCAGGAGCCGCCGAAAGCGCCGCAGAAGTGCATCAAGTGCCACGACCTCGGCCGCCTGCCGTGTCCCGAGCACCCGGCGAACGAGTGCGAGTGGGAGCTCGACGTCCTCTACTGCAGCGAGATCGCCGGCTGCCCGACGTGCGGCGGCGTCGGCTGGGTCGACTGCAAGGACTGCGAGGACCCCGTCGCGGAGAAGTTCCTCGCCGACCGCAAGGCGAAGGTCGCCTCGCGCAAGACCGCGCTCGAGTACATCGACAAGGCGATGAAGCGCGAGGTGCGCAAGGCCGAGTCGACCCACATGGTGCTCGTGTGGGAGATGGAGGAGATGAAGGTCGAGAAGCGCCGCCTCACGCGGCACGAGCTGCTCCACCTCTACCTCAAGCGGATGGAGTCGCTCTACGCCGACTTCTGCGCGCGCCTGCAGGTCACCGACAAGCAGTTCTCGGGCAAGCCGAACATCTGCGTGTGGTACCTGCCCGAGGACCACAACCAGTGCGGGCTCGCGCTCTGCGAGCAGAACGCGAAGGGCGGCGTGAAGCTGCTCGGCGGCACGCCGCGCTACACGATCTGCGGCAACAAGCAGAACTTCAAGGACGACGACGCGCTGCACCGGAACCTCGTGCACAGCGTGACGCACCTCCTGCTCTCGAACGTGGCACCCGCCGGCTGGATGGGCAACATCAAGGGCGGTTGGATGGACGAGGGGCTCGCGCACTGGTTCGAGGACCGCTACTGGGGGATCTGCGACAACTACTGCTACCAGGAGCAGAACTCGAACGTCGACTTCAAGGGCGGCAAGTTCCGGCTCGCGGTGCGGAAGATGGTCGCGGAAGGGAAGTTCCCGCCCGTCGCCGAGGTGTTCGTGCAGAACGTCGACACGCTGACGCTGCCGATGCACGCCGTCGCGATGAGCTACGTCGACTACTTGATCAATCAGGACGGCGCGAAGTTCTACGAGCTCTCGAAGAAGCTCAAGGCCAAGGTCTCGACCGGCGACGCGATGAAGGAGATCTACGGCATGCGCCCGCTCGAGTTCGAGGCCGTGTGGAAGTCCTTCGTTCTCTCGACCTACCCGACGCGTTGACGGATTCGAACGCGGGCACGTGAAGACGCTTCCGATCGCGCTGCTCGGTCTCCTCGTCGCCCTGGGCCTCGCGCTCCGCCTCGCGCAGGCGTCGCCGCAGAAGCTCGGCGAGGACGAAGGTCGTTGGATCCGCTCGCGCTGGCTGCTCGACGATCCCGACACGTGCTACCACCTGCGCGCGGCCGAACTCGCGCTGCGCCTGCCGCGCGCGGCGGAGCGCGATCCGTACCTGAACCACCCCGGGGGCGCGGAGAGCCCGTGGCTGCCGATGTACGACACGCTGCTCTCGGGGTTCGCCGGGCGCTTCCTGTCCGAACGCGGCGTCGACCCGGCGGAAGGCGGCGTCGACGAGGCGCGGCTCGAGCGCATCGGCGTGCGCATCTCGCCGTTCCTCGGGCTCGCGACGATCCTGCTCGCGTGGGCGGCCGCGCGTTCGGTGTGCGGCGGGCCGCGGCGCGAGCTCGCGGCGCTCGTCGCGGCGGGGATCGTCGCGCTCGCACCCGCGGCGATCGGCGCGGGCGCCGCGGGGAAGCTCGACGCGACGGCGTGGAGCGCGCTCGTGCTCGCGTTCGCGGCGTGGACCACGGCGCTCGCCTTGCGTGCGGAGACGCTGCTCGACGGCCTGCTCTCCGCGCTCTTCGCGGGCGCGGCGATGGGGCTCGTGTGCGCGAGCTTCCTCGGCGGAGGGCTGCTCTTCCTCGGCGGAGCCGTCGGCTTCGCGTTGCGTGCCTGGAGCGCGGACGCGGAAGCGCGGCGCAACGTGCTGCGCGCCGGCCTCGTGTATGCGTTCGTCGCCGCGTTCGCGGGCCAGCTCCCGCCCGGCGCCGCGCCGGAGCTCGGCCTCGGCGCGACGCAGCTCGCGACCGCGTGGGAATCGGCGCTGCGCATCCCGCTCTTCGCGGGCATCCCGTTCCTCGCCGCGTTCGCGCTGTCGTCGAGCCGCGGCGGCCGCTTCTTCCAGGCCGCGGCGATGGCGGCGTGCATCGTCGTGATCCTCTACGGGCTCCCGGGCGCGCTCGAGGCGCTCGTCGCGCGCGGCCGCGGATGGAGCGAGCACCGCGAGCTCGTCACCGCGCTCGACGCCGGCGCGCGCCCGTGGTTCGGCGGCGGCGCGCGGGAGCTCCTGGGGGCGGCGTTCGCGCTCTCGCCGCTCGCGCTCCTCGCTCCGTGGGCCGCGCGCGCCGCGTGGACGTCGCGCCGCGATCCGGTCGCGGCGTTCCTCGTCGTCACGACGCTCGCGGCGCTCGGGCTCGCGCTCGTCGAACGGCGCTTCGTTGGGCTCGCGGTCGTCCCCGTCGCGCTGCTCGTCGCGCGCGCGATCGACGCGCGATGGGGCGAGCTCGCTCCGGCACGCGCGCGCGTCGCGTTCGGCGGCGCCGCGCTCGCGCTGCTCGCCGGCGTGCCGCTCGCACGGCCCGCGCCGATCGAGGGTGACGAGCGCGTCGCGCGCGTCGAACTCCTGCGCGCGCTGCGCTGGATCCGCACGGAGACGGCGGCGCCCGCCGCGTGGAACGACCCCGACGCGCGTCCGTCGTGGGGCGTGCTCGCGACACCCCGGCGGGGCGCGGTCGTGCTCTTCCACGCGCGCCGTCCGGCCGTGGCGACCGTGCAGGGCGCCGCGAGCTCGACGGACGGGCTCCGCGAGACCGCGCGCGCGCTGCTCGCGCCCGAACCCGCGCACCTCGTGCGCTATCTGCGCGGCGCGGGAGCGCGCTACGTCGTCGTGAGCCCGCTCGACGCGCTCGACGCGCCGCTGCTGGAGGCGCTCGCGGAGCGGACGTGGACGGGGAGCGTTCTGGAGAGGCTCGCATCGGCGCGCGGCGCGGACGATCCGTGCGCGAAGGACGGGCTCGTCCTCGCGTGGCGCTCGGACGCGAACGTGCGGTTCGAACTCCCGGGCGGCGGGGCGGCGGAGGGCGCCGCGGTGTCCGTGTACCGGCTCGCGGACGACGCGCCCGCGCCCGAGCTCCCGCAGATGCGCGCGCGCTGAACGGAGTGCGCGGACGCGTGCCTCGGGCGATCCGTTCGCCTATCCTCTCCGCGCCATGGCGTTGATCGAACCGCGCACACTCAAGGGCTTCCGCGACTACCTCCCCGAGCAGATGATCCCGCGCGAGCGGCTCGTGGAGACCGCGCGCAAGGTGTACCGCTCCTACGGGTTCCTCCCGATCGACACGCCCGCGCTCGAGTACGAGGAGATCCTCACGGGCAAGGGCGGCGAGGAGAGCGACAAGCAGCTCTACGCGTTCGAGGACCATGGCGGACGCCGCGTCGCGCTGCGCTTCGACCTGACCGTGCCGCTCGCGCGCTTCGTCGCGCAGCACTCGAACGAACTCGGGATGCCGTTCAAGCGCTACCACATCGCGAGCGTGTGGCGCGGCGAGAACACGCAGCGCGGACGCTATCGCGAGTTCATGCAGTGCGACTTCGACACGATCGGGGTCGAGCACCTCGCGGCCGACATCGAGGTCGGCTTCGTCATCCACGACCTGCTCCGCGCGATCGGCTTCGACGACTTCCGGATCCGCGTCAACAACAGGAAGCTCCTGACGGGCGTGCTCGAGCGGCTCGAGCTCGCGGGCAAGCTCGTGCCCGTGCTGCGCGCGATCGACAAGCTCGACAAGATCGGCCCCGACAAGGTGGCCGAGGAGATCGTGCGCGAGGCGGGCACGACGGCCGATCAAGCGCGGCGCGTGCTCGCGTTCGCGTCCCTGCGCGAGAGCCTCGGCGCCGGCGCGACGGACGACGCGCTGCTCGAAGCGCTCCGTCCGCACGTGCAGGGGAGCGAGCGCGCGGAGGCGGGGCTCGCGGAGCTCGCGACGCTCGTCGCGACGACGCGGAGCGCGGGGATCGCGGCCGAGCGCCTCTCGATCGACCTCTCGATCGCGCGCGGACTCGACTACTACACGGGCACCGTGTACGAGACCGTGCTCGGCGCGCTGCCCGGCATCGGCTCGGTGTGCTCGGGCGGACGGTACGACAACCTCGCGCAGCTCTACACGAAGGAGCGCTTGCCCGGGATCGGCGCGTCGCTCGGACTCGATCGACTGCTCGCGGCGATGGAGGAACTCGGGCTCGTCGAGAAACGGCGCTCGTCGGCGCCGATCTTCGTGCCGTTCTTCGATGCGGGCCGGCTCCCCGACTACCTCGCGCTGTGTCGGCGCCTCCGCGCGGCGGGCTTCGGCGTCGAGTTCTACCCCGAGCCGAAGAAGCTCGGCGCGCAGCTCAAGTACGCGGACCGGCGCGGCTTCCGCGTCGCGCTCGTGCTCGGCGACGAGGAGTGGAAGAACGGGGCCGTGCAGGTGAAGGAACTCGCGACGCAGACGTCGCGCGTCGTGCCGCTCGCGGAGCTCGAGCGCGAGCTCGGGGCCTTCCGCGAGTAGCGGAAGCGCGGGCGCGGCTCGGCCGAGAGTGAGACGCTCGACCGCGGGTCGGACTCCACGACGAAACCTCGACGCGCAGCAGGGCAGCGAGCCTCGGCTGCGCGTCGTGTTTCGGCAGGCTCCGCGCGTCAGCCGCGCTTCACCTCGATCTTGCGCGGCTTCGCCTTCTCGCTCTTCGGGAGCGAGATCACGAGCAGCCCGTGCTCGAGCCGCGCCTGCACGGCGTTCGCGTCGATCTCGACGGGGAGCTCGAGCGCGCGCTGGAAGGCGCCGTGCGTCCGTTCCGCGTGGAGCACGCCTTCGTTCTCGGCGCGCGCGGTCGCGTGCTTCTCGCCCTTCACGATCAACGTCGAACCGTCGATCGAGAGTTCGACGTCCTTCTCGTCGACGCCGGGGAGCTCGAGCGTGACTCGGTACTCGTGACCGGCGTCGATCACGTCCATCCGCGGCGAAACGCGCGCCGCCGCGGGCGTCGGCCAGCCTTGCGCGAACCAACGGTCGGCGTCGGTGAAGAACGCCTCGAGCGGGTCGTGCGCGAGGCGGGTTCCAGTCGGGAGTTCACACGCGGAGCCGGCGCCGCCGTTCCGCTTCCAAGGGAGCATGTTGCGCATGGTCGGGTTTCCTTCGTCGTGCGGCCTTTCGCCGCGTGGTTCGCGCCGCTCATCCAACGTGCGTGCCACGCGTCGAACGCGGCGAGACGCGCGCTCCGCCGCCGATTTCCTGCCGTGGTGACAGCCGCGCGTGTCCGAGTGGCAGCTCGGGTCGTGCGCGGGGCGCGCAGGAGCCGCGGGACCGCGTGCCGGCGGGGCGCGCGCGCGGACTGGGAGGGACGACGCGCTCCTCCCGTTCGACGGCACGCCGCTTGTCGATCGGCGCGCTTCGAAACGAGGGCTCCCGCGTGAAGTACAAGGACTACTACGCCGTGCTCGGGCTCGCGCGCGGCGCGACGGCGGACGAAGTGCGCAAGGCGTACCGCTCGATGGCGCGCAAGCACCACCCCGACGTCGACAAGAGCCCGGACGCGACGAAGCGCTTCCAGGAGATCGCCGAGGCGTACGAGGTGCTCTCCGATCCCGCGCAGCGCGCGCGCTACGACCGCCTCGGCGTGCGTTGGCGCGACGGCGACGAGATCGAACCGCCGGCGGGCGACGCGGGCTTCGCGCGTTCGCGTCGCGCGCACGACGGAGCGCCGTTCGAGGGCTTCTCCGACTTCTTCCGCGCGTTCTTCGACGCGGAGGGAGCGCGCTTCGACTTCTCGGGCATCGTCGACGAAGGGCTACCGAGCGAGGCGCCGTTCACCACGCTGCACGCGCGCGTCGCGCCGGAAACGCTCGTCCGCGGCGGCGACGTGCGCGTCGAGTTCGAACTCGGCGGCGAAGGCCGATTCACCGGCGTGCTCCACGTCCCCGCGGGGACGCCGCCCGACGCCGTGCTCGCGCTCGAGGCCGAAGCGAAGGGTGCCCGCGTCGAGGGCGCGCGTGCACGACGCTCGAACGCGCGCGCGCGGACCTTCCGCGTGCGCCTCGACGTCGAGCTCGGCACCGGCGTCGCGCGCGACGGCGACGACCTCGTCACGCGCCTCGACGTCGCCGCGCACGAGGCCGCGCTCGGTGCGCGGGTGCCGCTCGCGCTCCCCGGCGGCGGGTCGGCGGAACTCGCGGTGCCCGCGGGTTCGTCGAGCGGACGCCGACTGCGCCTGCGGGGACAAGGGCTTCCGCGAGAGGACGGCGCGCGCGGCGACCTGCTCGTCGAGCTCTCCATCGTGTTGCCGAAGGAGCTCTCCGCCGACGAGCGGCGTGCGTGGAGCGAGCTCGCGCGCGTGACGCGCTTCGCGCCGCGCGGGTGAACTCCGCTCGCGCATCGCACCGCGCGGGTGACCGCGGCTCGCGCGTCCGGTTGCGCGCGTGAGCCGCGCTCGCGGCGTCGGGTCGTGCGAGCGAGAGCGGCTCGCCGCGACGCGTCGTGCGCGCGGGTGCCGAGCTCCGCGCCCCGGAAGGACTTTCCTGGTCGATCCGCGCTCGAGCGAACGAATCCGAGCTCGACCTCGCGCGCCCGAAACGCGGGGTAGATTTCGTTGGCAACTCCCTTCCCATCGTCCCGGGGCAGCGGCTAGTGGTGGTCGCTGCCCCGAGGACCTCTCCGCTCCACGCCTTCCGCCGCACGGGAGGCGCGCGGAGTGCACGCGCGTCCAGGGAGGCCGGACCGCACCGCTCATGGATCCGCTCCTCCGCTCCCGCGCCGAGATCGACCGCCTCGACCGTGAATTCCTGCGCCTGCTCGCCGAGCGCATGCAGGCCGTGCGCGCGATCGGCTCGCACAAGGGCGCGAACCCCGACGCTCCGTTCGTCGACGAGGAGCGCGAGCGCGCCGTGCTCGAGACGTGGACGCGCGAGGCCGAGAAGCTCGGCCTTTCGGGCTACTTCGCCGGCCGCGTGCTGCGCGAGATCCTGAACTGGTCGCGTCGCGATCAGGAGCGCTTCCTCGAAGCAGCCGCCGGCGCGGCCGGGACCGCGAAGGCCGTGCGCGTCGCCTACCAGGGCGTGCCGGCGTGCTACAGCGACCTCACGATCACGAAGGTGTTCGCGTCGCGCGACGTCGCGCGCATCGAGCGTCTCGGCAAGAAGAGCTTCGTCGCCGCGATCGACGCGCTCGAAGGCGGCGAAGTCGAGTACGCGCTCCTCCCGATCGAGAACACGATCGCGGGCAGCATCAACGAGGTGTACGACCTGCTCGCGAAGCGCAACGTCGTCATCGTCGGCGAGGAAGTGTGGCCGGTCGAGCACTGCCTCGTCGGCGTGTCGGGCACCGTGCTCGAGCAGGTGCGCACGATCCGCAGCCACCCGGTCGCCCTCCAGCAGTGCCAGCGCTTCCTCGACGGCCTCGTCGGCGTGCGCGCGGAGAGCTGGCACGACACGGCCGGCGCCGCGGAGTCGATCGCGATCGAACAGGACGCGCGCGTCGCCGCGATCGCGTCGGAAGAGGCCGCGCGGCAGTACGGTCTCGCCGTGATCACGCGCGGCATCGCGGACGAGCGCGTCAACCTCACGCGCTTCCTCTTGATCGGACGCTCGGTCGAGAAGGTCGATCCGCGCCGCCCCGCGAAGACGTCGCTCGTCTTCGCCGTGAACCACCGCCGCGGAGCGCTGCTCCAGTGCCTCGCCGCCTTCAACGACCAGGGCATCAGCCTGACGAAGCTCGAGAGCCGGCCGCAGCCCGCGACGCCGTGGGAGTACGTCTTCTACGTCGACTTCGAGGGCCACGTGTCCGACGCGCGCGTCGAGGCGGCGCTCTCCGCGCTGCGCGAGCACACGAACCACCTCAAGGTGCTCGGCAGCTATCCGCGTCGGACGGAGAGCGTGCTCGAGCGGCAGAAACTGCCCGTGATGCCCGCGGAGATCGAGGTCGTCGAGCCCGTCGAGGCCGAGGTCGCGCTCACGTGTCCGGCCGAGCCCAAGGTCGCGACGAACCCGAACCTCAAGCTGTCGAGCTCGAAGCACGCCGG